>CAVYHN010000015.1:0-130523 GCA_963768295.1 uncultured Gammaproteobacteria bacterium
ACCCGTTCGCTCAAGGACAAGATCTAACGGCCCTTGAAGAGGAGATGGACCGCCTAAAAAAAGCTTGAAGTCCGGATGCTCGAGGCGCCGGACCAAGAACTCCTCGCTGACCGACCCCGATGCCCGCTCGATGAAGAGCCGCGGCGGCGGCATCGTGGGCTATAACGTGCAGACCGCGGTGGACACCGATCATCACTTAATCGTGACCCACGAGGTCACCAACGTGGGCAGCGATCGACGCCAGTTGACGCAGATGGCGCAGCAAGCCAGGGCAGAATTAGAAGCGGATCACATCACGGTGCTGGCTGACGAGGGCTACTACAACGGCGATGAGCTTCGCGCCTGTGAAGACAACAACATCACGGCTTATGTGCCGCACTCGTCGACCTCGCACAACAAAGCGAAAGGCCAGTTTGATCGCAGCGAGTTCCACTACATCGAAGAAGACGATGAGTACGAGTGTCCCGCGGGCGAGCGCTTGATCTATCGGTTTACGCGCGAGGAAAACGGCAAGCTGCTCAGGCGTTACTGGTCATCTGCCTGTCCCCACTGTTCACTCAAACCCCGCTGCACGACCGGCAAGAACCGACGGGTGAGTCGCTGGGTTCTCGAGGAAGTGGTTGAACGCGCCGCCGCGCGCCTGGCGGCAAAACCCGATGCCATGCTTATCCGTCGCGCGACGGTTGAACATCCTTACGGCACACTGAAATGCTGGATGGGCGCGACGCACTTTTTAACGAAGACGCTGGATCACGTCAGTACCGAGATGAGTCTTCATGTGCTTGCTTACAACATGAAGCGGGTGATCAACCTCATTGGCACCAAACAGCTGCTCGAAGCGATCTAAGCAGTTCGCTCGCCTAAAATAAATAGACGATTGCCACTCGAATATTGTTCAAACTCGATGAGCAATCTCCTACCAGGTTATCTGGTGTGTGCCCTGACTCTGGTTTTCACACGGCCTCGGCCGAAGAACGAAGCTCAGTTAGTGAGTTTCAGCGTCTGCTTTGGGGAAATAAAAATATGAACGCGGGCACATTGTCCGACTGCATGAACTTGTTAGAACACAACTAATCATATATGCAGTTTGCACAGTAGTTGGCTTTGATACACATAAATCCATCTATTGTCTCGTTTGTACAGCAGAAACTCTCGCCTTTCCCAGGCAAAAACACTGCGCCATTAAAATTCTGGCACCAACAATCTGTATTCAAAGTACATTGGTGGCTTTGATTTGTCTCGATTATTTCGTCAGCGTTGGCTGCGCGTATAAAACCAACTGTCACTAGCATTATTAATAAATTTCGCACTTTGCCTTCTAACGCCTCGCATCAGCGGCGCGGCCCTGCCACGTCCGACTGCATGCGATTGTAAGGTAGGATTGGCGTCGCTTTAAACGTTTCCTTGATCGTGTTGGTAGTGTATTTCGACGCTATCGGTTTCTTGAAAGGATCCATAATAAATGAGATTTCGCCACTATCGAAAGTTTCTGGTTGAATGTAGTGGGCAAGTTTAGGCGATTGCCATTTCATATTTCTACTTACATCAATTATTAGTAATCTTTGTTTGCCGAATCCCCAGAACCGACTGTAGGAATACTGAGGTACTGCGATGTAAGTTGAATCATCCGACCAGATGAAACTAGGGTTGCAATATTCAACCTGCAAACCAGTCGATGTCGTCAGGGTACCGACAGTCGGGTTTCCCATAGATACTTCAACAGCATTCTCGATTTTTGCCCACATCTTTCCTTCTGGCGATTCGAGGTGCAAAGACTTTTGCCAGATTGGTAGGTTATATGGCCACTCTAATTCTGTCACAAGCTACTTAATAGCATAATTAAAAAGTAATTTAACCGACAATATATTATCTGATGCTAGGCGTCTGCTTCTGGCCGAACTACGAAGCTCAGTAAATGAATTTCAGTGTCAGCTTCACGCCCTGAGGTATTCAGTCAAGCTGATTCAAGCATTTCCTTGCTTTTTGAGCAGGGGTGACCCGCGTCGCTCCAGAGCTTTCAGATATTTAGATTCGTCGTATGCGACACCGGACTGCCAACAACGATAAAGAATCCGTATCCACTTAAATGCCAACGACCTGACCGCAGCCTGGTAGGTTGATCCTTTGTCACGTTGTTGCCGATAATACGCCCCGGCCCAGTAGGATTTATTGATCGTTTGCGCTGCCCATTCGACGAACGTCTGGCGCATAAAGGTCGGGCACTGTAATCGCCAATGCACCCAGTGCTTCTGCCCACTGCGTTCGGTTACAGGTGCAATACCGGATAGCTTCTGGACATCCCCAGCACTGGAAAAGCGCTCTCGCTGCTCACCGAATGCAACCATCAACCGGGGTGTGAGTGATGGGCCTGCTCCCGGCAGTGGCTGGAATAACGCATAGTCGGGATGCTGAGAGGCCAGCTTCGCGATTTCATCATCGAACTGATCGATCGCCTTGAACATTAACTCCAACTGCTCAACCAGAACCAGGACCTGCATCCGATAAGGCACGATCACCGCTTCATCCAGGGTGAGTGGACTTGCCGCTTTGATCGCCCGGCGACGGCGCTCGACCACCTCTTCACGGTACATGTGGTGTTCGTGGAAGAATTGCTTGAGCGTGTTGGCTCGCGCACGCCTGGCTTGCGTCAGCGTCGGCCAGCGTTTCACAAAGGCACAGAATAAGGGCGTATCTATGTGCTCAAACCATTCCAGCACTTGCGGATAGTACTGTTTCAGCGCACTGCGCAGCCGATTGGTGATCCGGCCCTGGTCGTTGACCAGGCGCCTGCGCTGTTCCACCATCGTCGCCAGAGCACGCATCTCAACGCTCTGGGGCTTCAGTACCTTGAAGTGCTCCGGGTGACGCAGCAACATATCCACCGCAAGCTCGGCGTCGGTTGGGTCGTCCTTGGCTCGACTGGGCTGGAAGGCTTCCCGATACTTGGCCAGAGAGGCGGGGTTAACCGGAAAGAGGTCGATAAAGTCATACTTCTGCAAGGCCGAGACAATCGGCCCTTTACTCAGTTCTACCGCAATAGCAATGCGACCACCGTATCGCTGGTGCAGATCTTTCACCCAGTCATCAATCGCTTCAGCACAGTGACGAATAACATCGAACTCTCGTGTATCTGAATCTCTCGGGCAAATGCAGACATCGTGTTTCTTATCCGCCCAATCAATACCCACATAAACACTGTAGCCGATCACTTCTTGCTCATTCATGGCAACTCTCCAATATGTTAAATTGCGTGGGTGGGGCATGCAGCCTGAGATCTTCGAAGCCAATATAGGTGAGCCGGTGCTACGGCGAGCCCTGAGTATTCGTTAGCGATCTCAAGCGCACCCGCCGACTCGAATCCAAAGCTGTGAACATCGTATGTTTGGAGAAAACTATTCGTAGTCAGCGGGTGCATGTCCCGCTCTCACTGTCAGATACCTAACAGCTTTACCAGTATGGTCGAGAACGGGTGTGAGTATCTATATTGGAGAAAACAGACCCTTAAACTCAATTCATCAGCGGCAATAGTCGATCCGAGGCCGACACTTGGAACTGAAATATCGAGGAGCACTAAGTGCCCTGGTCCGACAGGCTGTAATTCTGCCATCTCAAGATTGACTGAAGAACCAATCGACCGCATAGTTGATTCTCTTGTCGCCTTCTGCTTGAACCAAAGGACAAATCAATGTCAATTAACCAAGCCCATCTGGAAGCCCTTGCCACCAAGTACGTCGATGCTTGGAATTCAAAGGTGCCCGAAAATGTTGCATCCTTTCACGATTCAAAATCTCAAATCACGATCAATCGAGGCGACCCGTCGGTGGGTTTTGAGGCGTTAACTGCAATGGCTGCCGGATTTCACGCTGACGTACCAGATCTGGTTTTGCAGAGTGACGGTATTCGTTCCGCTGGTAATCATGTCGTATTTATGTGGACATTCACCGGGCACGATGCAGGGACGGGCAATCCCCTGAATGTTAGTGGTTGGGAAGAGTGGGAACTTGACGACAATATGAAGGTGACGTCATCACTAGGATGGTTCGATGCAGAAGATTATCAGCGACAAATCGACGGCGCTGGCGACTGAAGACACCGCACATTAGCTCAAAGAGCACGTCTGCTTCGCGCCGAAAGTAGAAGTTAAGGAACAAATTCTAAGCGACAGCTATTGCCCGGAGATTGCCTACTAGCCCCACGAATTGTGCGTCTCCTTTGGAGATATCAGGCGCTTAATATCTATTGTTCAGGGGTAAGAAACGACTCGTATCAGGCGCCCGGGCTATTGCTGAAAGTATTCGGTTCGAGCCGAAATTTTATGATTGGTTTAGTAAGTCTAGAATTTCGACAATTTCTCTTGTCGCCTCAATTAACTTGATCAGCTTTCCTTCTACTCGAACCGTGAGCATTCCCTCGGAATCTATGGGAATAACCACTTCGCTATGGTTGTAAATGGGTTCTCCAAGAATCTCTCCCTTTACTAACTTTTTTTGCCACCCTGGGGGTAGTGAACCACCTCTATCTAGCTTCATCTGCAATCCTTGTGGGAGTGGCTTGTTCTTGTCCTTTTCTTTTTTTGCTAAAGCCGGTGTGGAACACAAACAAATCATAACTGCGAGCGCAATAATGTTTTTCAAATTCATTCGTAGTCTCGTGAAATAACTGTTGAAGACTTTTTAGTATAGTAGATCCACAGGGGGCCGCTCTTCGATGGCAGCAAGTTCAAGGCGGTGAACAACCGGGACAAGAATTTCACGCGGGCAAAGCTGAAGCGACGCCTGGCCGAGGTCGAGGCCAGCATCGAGCGTTACCTGGATGAGCTGGATAAAGGTGACCAATCAGTACCGCCCAGGGACACCCGTTCGCTCAAGGACAAGATCACGGCCCTTGAAGAGGAGATGGACCGCCTAAAAAAGCTCGAAGTCCGGATGCTTGAGGCGCCGGACCAACAACTCTCGCTGACCGACCCCGATGCCCGCTCGATGAAGAGCCGCGGCGGCGGCATCGTGGGCTATAACGTGCAGACCGCGGTGGACACCGATCATCACTTAATCGTGACCCACGAGGTCACCAACGTGGGCAGCGATCGACGCCAGTTGACGCAGATGGCGCAGCAAGCCAGGGCAGAATTAGAGGCGGATCACATCACGGTGCTGGCTGACGAGGGCTACTACAACGGCGATGAGCTTCGCGCCTGTGAAGACAACAACATCACGGCTTATGTGCCGCACTCGTCGACCTCGCACAACAAAGCGAAAGGCCAGTTTGATCGCAGCGAGTTCCACTACATCGAAGAAGACGATGAGTACGAGTGTCCCGCGGGCGAGCGCTTGATCTATCGGTTTACGCGCGAGGAAAACGGCAAGCTGCTCAGGCGTTACTGGTCATCTGCCTGTCCCCACTGTTCACTCAAACCCCGCTGCACGACCGGCAAGAACCGACGGGTGAGTCGCTGGGTTCTCGAGGAAGTGGTTGAACGCGCCGCCGCGCGCCTGGCGGCAAAACCCGATGCCATGCTTATCCGTCGCGCGACGGTTGAACATCCTTACGGCACACTGAAATGCTGGATGGGCGCGACGCACTTTTTAACGAAGACGCTGGATCACGTCAGTACCGAGATGAGTCTTCATGTGCTTGCTTACAACATGAAGCGGGTGATCAACCTCATTGGCACCAAACAGCTGCTCGAAGCGATCTAAGCAGTTCGCTCGCCTAAAATAAATAGACGATTGCCACTCGAATATTGTTCAAACTCGATGAGCAATCTCCTACCAGGTTATCTGGTGTGTGCCCTGACTCTGGTTTTCACACGGCCTCGGCCGTTTCGAGAAGCCCAGCCAGCTCATCTGAGTGTCAGCTTTGGAGAAAACAGACCCTAAAATTCGATGAATCAGTCCGCTAAATCGATGCAAAACCAACCGATCCAAAACGGTCATTCAATTGCTTTGAGTTGGTCCCGAAAAATCTGGATCGACAAATTAATTTTATCCACCGTCTTTGACTTCCTGTATTGTGGCGAAGAACTCGGGAAGTTTCTTATTCACTATCGAGTCGGGCACTTCGGTACCAAACGTCGATTCTGTTAGTTTTCCTAAATGTACGACCCGCATTTTAACTTTCTTCGCATTGGCAATCGTTTGGAACTGTTTCATCGTCACGCGGAAAACGGGCAGATTTCCTGTACTGTCGTCCTGGGTGAACGTGCATCTAATTTCCTCTCCGTCTGCCTCGAACGAGACCTCAGTAATTCCATCTTCGACGTAGCGGAAGAACTCAAAAATTGCCGGGCTGATTGTAATCTTGTCCTGGTGATTAGTGGACCAGGTAAATCCGAGGCCATGGGTTGCAATTAGTTCTTCGCTGCCAACCTGTACCGTCTGCTGAACAACGATTTTGTCTGATCCGAAATCCAGGATATATGCATTCGGAGTCATTGTATGCTTGACTGACGCGCATCCGGCAATTCCGATGAGCAGCCCAAGTAGTAAAGGTGTTATTAGTTTCATTTCGATCTCCTTAAAAATGTGGTTAGTCGAAAATCTGCAGATATCTCATCTACCTTGTCCCGCACATCGGTCTTTGAAAATGGATCTAGCATAACTGAATCTCGGTGGGGGTTGAAGATAAAGCAGATATTAAAGAAGGAGGAGATCTCGGAGAAGTAATTGTGGTAACAGGTAACTTATTTTTTTGGATTGATTTTTCTATCGCTGAAATAGGCTTTGTTTACTATCATCAAAACTCCAGAGTCCGAAGTTGGCCGAAGAATGCCTCCTGCCAAGACTTAATGAGAGTCTGCTTACGAGAAAACTGAAGCTATAACTCGATTAGTCAGCGGCGAAAACCAACCCATCACAAACATATAAGATGAATTAACTTACTGCACCCGACTCAGCTTGTTGGCTCCTCAAGGAACACCGGCAGATCGTCGGTAATTTCGTACCACTTCGCCATGTCGCCGATGTAGATATGTCTGACGGGTTTGGCGTGGGGATCGTCGTCCAAAGCGCCGAAAGGTATCACCACAATTCCTCTGCCGGAGTCGAGGCGCGGCATCTTCGATCCGCAGGTTTTACAAAACACTTGCATGAAATATTTCGCATCGGGCACTTTGTAATACGCCAGGTTATCTTCCCCTCGTACAAACTTGACACCATCTATCGACGTAAATCCGTTGGTCGCGTGCGCCGCGGAACGGGCCCTTCGGCATCGATGGCAGTGACAATTCTGCACCAGCTTAAAGGGCTCGCTAATATGGAATTTCACGGCTCCACACATGCAGCTGCCACGAACGATACCCTCCGATTCGGGCTCGAGTGGTTTCTCTTCCACACGCTGCATCCCGGTAAACTCGGGGTAGTCGTCGTGCCGGGGCAAGTCGCCGGTAATGTCGTACCATGGCGCGCTATGTGCTGCGAAGACATGGCAGTCAGATTTTTTGCCGTCGTCGTGACACCCGCCCGGGGCAAGCCAATGATCCCCCTGCTCGCTGGGGTAAGGCACCACCGAGCCACACACACCGCAAAAGCTGCGGGTCAGCAGATGCGACGAGCGGTATCGAACGATGGTATCGGTTCCGCTGAGCCAGTTGAACTGCTCAGGTTTGACAAACCAGTAAGTGGCGAACGCTGAACCGTGTGCCTTACGGCACAACTTGCAGTGGCAATTGAATGCATTGAAGGGTTCCGCCGTGATTTCCCATTGCAGGCTTCCGCACAAACAGCTGGCTTGATTCTTCATTTATACTGATCGTTTCCTGGACACAGCGTCATTCTAGCGGGAAAAAGCTGCATGCATTCAAGGATATTTTTTATTCGACCGGTTGAGGTCACCGCCGAAAATTGTCGTCCATCCCAATTGATTGAGCGTCTCCTTTGGAAAAAAACAAACGCTCAAAACCAAAGTATCGGCGGCGACTTACGGCCCAAAGCAGTCACCAGGCACATTTTGAAAACATTACTTGAAAGACATACCCGTTGTCATCCCTTGCGCACCAGTCAAGTTAAAGGGTACCGTAAAACACAAATGTTTAACGATGTTCATCCAGATAACTTCGTATCTCTTCGAGAAACGGCAGAGCGATAACAAATTTTTGCTCATCAAACTCCGTTTCCAGATCGGCAAGTAACGGGCCGATTTTGGCAATGCATTTCTCGCGCATATTTCGTCCCGCCGCGCATAGACTTATTAGCTTTCCTCGACCATCGCTGGGATCAGCTTCAATCTTTATCAGGCCACGCGATTCAAGACGTTGTAACGTGTTGGTCATTGCAGCCTTGGTTACCTGAAATGCGCTGGCCAGTCTTGCAGGGCTCCATTTACCATGCAGTCGCGCTAAATGGTTGAGCACGGCAAACTGTGAAATTTTCATTCCTTCGGGTAACTCACGTTCAAGCTTGGCGCGGGCCAATTGTTCGATGATGCCAATCTCAGTAAAAAATCGGAATATCAGTGGGTCCTGGTTATTTTCAGACATCAGCTAGCCCTTATCCTCGTTGATAGCGGCCATCGCGGAGCAGGCGCAATCTTTGCGGCATATCCCAATCGAGCCAACATCTGTACGCGCTCTTCAGTGCCATCGGTCAGCATCGAATGTATTTTTTTGTAGTAAGGTTGCATCGCCGGGTATTCCTGCAAAGCCTGGCTCATCGGTTGCATGGCTAGACCCAGGCTCGTGACGCGTAAGGCAATACGCAGGTAACTGCGGCCGGCCGCAATCTGCTCGCGTCGACCATTACTCCGAGTATTGATCCATACAAATCCCATCGAAGTCAAAGCCTGATCGTCAGCCATATCCAGGCCGACTTGAAATGCACTGGAATTGGGATCGGCAAGTTGTTTTCGGTCGAGTACACCCACGAGGCTCAAAGTTTCGAGAAATGCGCCCCCCAATGATATTCCATCCGGGTTAGCCTCGATCTCAGCACGCCCGATGCGCGTCAGATCGACGCTTTCCTGGAATGCCCGGGGGTCCAGAATTTCATCACGTAATGCATCACGAGTGAGATTACGTAAGTCTTGCAACTGCTTTCCCTGCAATACCCCACCTGCGCTGACGCTGGAGCCGTCCACCGCGGTGATTTCGGTTAGATCATTCTGGGCAATACTTCGCTCCATGTCATAAGGGTTGCGGTTAGTGCGGCGGTTAAGTGCATGCACGAACAAGGGGTCCGGCGCTATCTGCGAATCTTCTATGAGTGTTAGCCGCGCAACCGGTTTTTCATTGAGCCGTTCGCCCGGTTCACCCTCTGGGAATAACGTGATTTGTGCACGATAACCGCTATAGCTTGCGGCCTGTGCGAAAAGCTCAAGAAAGCATCCCAAACCGATAATAATTTGACGACTGAACGGATCGGTATCGGGCAGCAGGCGCTGCAAATCACAAGTCAACACGGCCTCGGTTGCACTCTGCAGGTCAACCATCCAGGGCTGACGATTGTGCGGATTTGGTGCCAGGATCGCATAGGACAAGGCTCTACGCATCGGATCTGTATATTGTGAGCCGGCCTGTTTCCACGGTAATAGCGCGGTCTTCGGGGTTCGTGTAGAGATAAAGGTCCCAATTCCCACACCTGTAGCTGCAACGATAACCCCCGTAGAACCCACTATTTTTAAGAATTTCCTTCTGTGCATGGTAGTTACCTGTAGAAAGTAGTTAAGCATTAAACTATAATATAGTTAAACGTTTAACTATGCAAGTAGCAAAATTAGAATTACCCTTGCAGGGGGAATGGCAAATAGCATTTATTAAAGGCGGTACAAAGGTCCGCTCCTGGCCGAAGAATGCCTCCTGGCCCAGCCAATTCAGCGTCTCCTGACGAGAAAGCTACCGCTCAAACTCGATGTATCAGCAGCGAAAAACGGCACATGACAGTCGGTGATTTTAAATCACCTCGGGGAAAGAGGAGGGAAATTGACCAATAGTGACAGGTCAAATTACTTGGAGATATGTTACCTCTCACCATCATTACCACGGGCCACGAAAATCAAGTTCGGTGCGCTCAGGTATACTGCCCGGAATTGAATAGTGAAAATCGAAATGTTTTCGAATCGAGTGCTGGCTAGTCTCGTCCTGTGCCTGACATTAGTCTCTCCGGCACAGGCTTGTTCGTATTATTGCGAGCCCGATCCGATCGGTGATTTTGACCGCGCCCACTATGTTTTTCTTGCTCGCGTGATAAATGTGAAGCAAGTAGCTCGTGTGCCAAACACGGGCGATCTCGTGGATGTGTATTTCGATATCAAAAAAAACTGGAAAGGAAACCTGGGTAGCAGGCCATTTCGAACAATCAACTACGACGACGGCCATTGCGGCGGACACGTCTTTCGGAAAGGGGAGATTCGACTGCTTTTCCTCGGCAACCGCGGTGACGTGGTGAGTTGCGATCCGTACCTGTTCAAACATGAAAAACAGGCGGCAGACATCGCCGCGGATTTCGACCGGCGAATTCTGGATTGGACAAATCAATAATTCGTGGCGCCGGGAACACTCCCCTGTACACAACCAATCACAGCTTCTAACCTTAATTCGCTGTGGATCAGGGAGGCCCGGGCGTCCGTTCCCTGGTTTGACCCCTGCGGGGCGCCTGCGGCGGTCCAAATTGCTGCGCAATTTGTCGAACCCAGGGTTCTCATCAAACCTCGTCTCTCCGCCAGACATAAAAAAGCCCGCGTGGTTTCGATAAACAGGTTCACAGCGGACAGCGGGATAGACTCAAAACGCGAGTGCCTCTCGCGTTTTGACCCCTGCGGGGCGCCTGCGGCGGTCCAAATTGCCACGCAATTTGTCGAACCCAGGGTTCTCATCGCGCCGCTCTATCAGTCAGACACAAAAAAACCCCGCAAGCGGGGCTTTTTTGTGTCTGGCGGAGAGAGAGGGATTCGAACCCTCGATACGCTATTAACGTATACTCCCTTAGCAGGGGAGCGCTTTCGACCTCTCAGCCATCTCTCCGGTAAGCGTATAAACTACAATGCAATAGCCTAATAAACAAGACTATTGCAAGGTAATTGATTAATTTTGAAGCGATGGATTTCGCTTCGATAAGGAGCCGAAGTTTATCCTTCCGCTGAATTGCCCAGTTGATCCTGCCCTTCTTCTGCAGAATTGCCCAGTTGATCCTGACCTTCTTCCGCCTTGATGCGCTCGTAAATCTCTTCACGATGCACCGCTACCTCTCTCGGGGCATTCACACCTATCCTTACCTGATTTCCCTTGACGCCGAGGACCGTAACGGTCACTTCATCCCCGATCATCAAAGTCTCTCCAACACGCCGCGTTAATATCAGCATTCCTCTCTCCCAACCA
Organism: uncultured Gammaproteobacteria bacterium; assembly: GCA_963768295.1. Classification (GTDB taxonomy): domain Bacteria; phylum Pseudomonadota; class Gammaproteobacteria. The sequence goes on from CAVYHN010000015.1 coordinate 11,306, forward strand.
AAACCACAATAACTTCAACCTGTCTCCCTGACAGGAACCACATTTTTAATTTTTATTTGACCTACTTTCTCCGGGCCAACAGATATCTTAACCCAACTAACTCGAGCTAGGCTAGTTTAAAAAATTTATGACAATTTCTTTAATTCGAAGCCCTCATGCAGTGCGCGCACCCCCAATTCGAGGTATTTCTCGTCGACCACAACCGAAATTTTGATTTCCGAAGTCGAAATCATGAGGATATTGATACCTTCGTTCGACAAAATTTCGAACATCTTGCTGGCAATACCGGCATGGGAGCGCATGCCCACCCCGACGATGGATATTTTAACTATCCTGTTGTTGCCGGAAACCACGCGCGCACTCAATTCTTTTGCGGTCGATTCGAGCGACGCCAGCGCGGTCTCGAAATCGTTGCGATGCACGGTGAAAGTAAAATCGGTAGTGCCGTCGGCACTGACGTTTTGCAGAATCATGTCGACTTCGATATTGGCGTCCGAGATCGGGCCCAGGATCCGGTAGGCGACACCCGGGGTATCCGAGACACCGTTTATGGTTAGCTGGGCCTCGTCGCGATTGAACGCGATGCCCGAAATCAGGGCTTGTTCCATAGTTTTATCCGCATCATATTCGGTGGTAATCAATGTGCCTTCGCCCTCTCCAAAAGAAGACAGGACGCGTAACGGCACTTCGTATTTTTGCGCAAATTCGACTGCGCGAATCTGTAACACCTTCGAACCAAGACTGGCCATTTCCAGCATCTCTTCAAAGGTTATGGTTTTGAGTCGACGTGCCTCGGGCTCCACCCGGGGATCGGTGGTGTAGACGCCGTCGACATCGGTAAAAATCTGGCATTCATCAGCTTTCAGCGCCGCCGCCAGCGCCACGCCCGTGGTGTCCGATCCACCGCGCCCGAGCGTCGTTATATTGTCGTCTTCATCGACGCCCTGAAATCCGGCGACGACGACGATGCGGCCGTTATCGAGGTCACTGGTGATGCGTTCGTGATCAATTGATTTTATGCGCGCTTTGTTATGCGCGCTGTCGGTTGTTATCTTGACCTGCCCGCCGGTATAGGAGCGCGCCGGGTACCCACGCTTTTCCAGCGCCATCGCCAGCAGGGCTATCGTTACCTGCTCACCGGTGGTCAGCAACACATCGAGTTCACGCCCGCGCGCCCTGGGGTCGATCTGCTGCGCGAGTTCGACCAGGCGGTTGGTCTCCCCGCTCATGGCGGACACGACGATGACCATGGAATTACCCTGGTCCTTGTAGGAGATAACCTTGTCCGCCACGGCCTCGATGCGCTCGATTGTGCCCACCGAAGTACCGCCGAATTTTTGTACCAGTAAAGCCATTATTGACCGACTTGAAAAAGCGAGGCCGGATTATAGGAAAGTTAGGGGAAATTGTATAACGATATTCGTAATGTCAGAAATTCGAGTCTAGAATACCCGTCCTGCCCTCAAGCTGTTCAATTCCGAATGATATCGCTGCTGCAATTCGATACGCCTGTGTTAATAGCCATCATTGCTGTCATGCTTTTTTCTGGTCTGATCCATGGCACCCTGGGTCTTGGTTTTCCGATGGTGGCGACGCCGATGCTCGCCACGATGATGGATGTGCGTAGCGCAATCCTGATTACGCTACTGCCGACCATGGCGGTCAACATTGCCAGCATCGTAAACAGCAAGGCCAGGCTGGAAACGGCGCGTCAGTTTTCACCATTGATTCTGTTCGCGCTAGTGGGATCGGTAGTCGGCAGCAGCGTGCTTGCAATAATCGATCCGGCTCCATTCAGGGTTGTGCTGGCGGGTTTAATCCTGTTGTACCTGTGGAATGGCCTGCGTATCCCGCAACAATGGCTCGCCAACAACGCGCTACTGGCGATGGCATTGTTCGGCTTTACTGCCGGAATGGCGGCGGGTACCACCAATGTCATGGTTGCCGTCCTGATCATTTATTTTCTAAGCCTGGGAACACCGAGAGCAACGCTGGTACCGGCGTTGAATTCATGTTTCCTGGTGGGCAAGGCATCGCAGATTGTCGTGCTCGCCATCGCGGGCCTGGTGAGCCTTCGGCTCGTGCTCGAAACCGCGCCCCTGGCCCTGGTGGCGGTCGTCGCCCTGGTATTGGGCCAACGCCTGCAACCACGGATTCAGCTGACCACTTATCAGGCAATGCTGCGCAAGCTGCTATTGCTGTTGGCGATAGTTTTGATCTATCAGTTTTTGCACGAGGCCGGTCTGTTTGCCTGGTCGTTTGACCGATGAGGAATCACTCCGATGCAGCGGGATGATTCCTCAAATACGAGTGCGATTCAGGTCAGAGCTGGCTCTCTACCCAGGGCAGTACCGACTCGAGCGCACGCGCAAGATTTTCCGGTTGATTGCCACCGGCCTGCGCCATATCGGGTCGTCCGCCACCGCGTCCGCCGCATTGCTCGGCCACCAGGTTAGCGAGATCGCCGGCCCGGATGCGTTCCGACTCCGCCCTGGTCACCCCGGCGATTATTGATACCTTGCCATCCTCGCTGCTGGCCAGCACCACGGCCGCAGCGCCAAGCTTGTTTTTCAGTTGATCTACGGTCTCGCGTAATGTCTTCACGTTGGCGCCATCGAGGCTTGCGGCCAGCACCTTGATGCCTTTTACCTCTTGTGCCTGCGCTGCAAGATCGCCACCGGTCTGCGAGGCGAGCCTGGATTTCAGGGCTTCGAGCTGTTTTTCGAGCGAGCGGTTACTCGCCTGCAACTGCTCGATGCGCGGCAGTAAATCGTCGCGGCTTGCCTTGAGCCTTTGCGCGGCGGTTTCGAGCCTGGTTTCACTTTCTATGAAACGTTTGACGGCCGCTTCGCCAGTGACCGCCTCGATCCTGCGTATGCCCGACGCAATCCCGCTTTCGAAGACGATTTTGAAAAGCCCGATATCACCGGCGCGCGGCACGTGGGTACCGCCACAGAGTTCGATCGAGTCGGAGCCGATCTTGAGCACGCGAACGACATCACCATACTTTTCGCCAAACAGGGCCACTGCACCCGTATTCCTGGCGGCCGCCATATCCATTAATTCGGCCCGGGTTTTGAGATTACCACGAATCTGGTTGTTAACCAGGGTTTCGATTTCGGCAATCTGCGCGGGCTCGACCGGCTGGTAATGCGAAAAGTCAAAACGCAGTTTATCGGCATCGACCAGCGATCCTTTTTGCTGCACATGCTCGCCGAGCACCTGGCGCAAGGCGGCGTGCATCAGGTGCGTTGCCGAATGATTGAGCATGACCGCGCGCCGATAGTCTTCATCGATGTGCGCGCTGACCTTGTCGCCGGCGCTTAATTCACCGCTGCTCAAAGCGCCGATATGCAGAAATACATCGTTCTGCTTTTGCGTATCGGTCACGTTGAATACGCTCTCTTCGCCGATAGACAAGCTGCCGATATCACCAACCTGGCCACCGGACTCGGCATAAAACGGCGTGCGGTCAAGAATGACGATGGCCTGATCAGCATTCTCGAGTTGATCGATCACCGCATCGTTTTGCAGGATCGCGATGACCCTGGCCTTGGCGGCAGGCCGTTCATAACCGAGGAATTCGCTCGCGGGATAATCGTCAAGCTTGAAATCTTCGCCAACGGCGCTGAACTGACTCGAGGCGCGGGCGCGCGTCCTTTGTGCCTCCATTTCGACATCGAAACCAGCCTGGTCTATCGATAACTGCTTTTCACGGGCGACATCGGCGGTCAGATCTGCCGGAAAGCCATAAGTATCGTAGAGCTTGAATACGGTCTTGCCATCGATGATGTCACCCTGCATCGTAGCGATGGCGTCTTCGAGGATGCGCATGCCCTGCTCCAGGGTTTCGGCAAAACGCTGCTCTTCTTTCCGCAGCACGCGCTCGACGTGACCGCGATGCTGGCGCAACTCGGGATAGGCGTCGCCCATTTCCTGATCGAGTGCGGCAACCAGCTTATGGAAGAACGGCTGCTTGCAGCCGAGTTGATGCCCATGCCTGGCAGCCCGACGAATGATGCGTCGCAGCACATAACCGCGGCCCTCATTGGAAGGCAGGACACCGTCGACGATCAAAAAGGCGCAGGAACGTATATGATCGGCGATCACGCGCAGGGATTTATCTTCGTGGTCACTGGTACCGGTCAGTTGGGCAGCTGCCGAGATCAGCGCCTGAAATAAATCGATGTCATAGTTGTTATGCACATGCTGCAATATTGCCGCAAGCCGCTCCAGGCCCATACCCGTATCGACCGACGGCCTGGGCAGGGGTTCCATATTTCCCGCCGCATCGCGATTGAACTGCATAAAGACCAGGTTCCAGATTTCGATGTAACGATCGCCGTCTTCCTCGGGCGTGCCCGGTGGACCACCTGCTATCTCGGGGCCGTGATCGTAGAAAATTTCGCTACAGGGGCCGCAAGGCCCGGTATCGCCCATCGACCAGAAATTGTCGGAGGTGCCGATGCGGGTGAAGCGCTCAGGATTGACCTTGATAGCCTTAAGCCAGATATCCGCTGCTTCGTCGTCGTCCGCATAAACGGTAACCCATAACTTATCCGCGGGCAGACCGATGACATTGGTGAGGAAATCCCAGGCGTAGTGAATCGCATCCTTTTTGAAGTATTCACCAAAACTGAAATTGCCGAGCATCTCGAAGAAAGTGTGATGACGCGCGGTATAGCCTACGTTTTCCAGATCGTTATGCTTGCCGCCAGCGCGCACGCAGCGTTGTGACGTGGTTGCACGCGTATAGCTGCGCTTATCGCTGCCGAGAAAAACATCCTTGAACTGCACCATACCCGAATTGGTAAACAGCAATGTTGGATCATTGCCAGGCACGAGCGGGCTCGACGGCACGATGGTATGTCCATGCGACTCAAAATACTTGAGGAATTTATCCCTTAACTCGGCGCTAGTCGTCATCTATTCGATCGGCTACAAATACTAATAACGCCCGGAAACAGCCGGGCGCTCCGACCCACATATTCTCCCTGGCGCGTACTGACAGAACGACAAACGATTATGAGATATGCGAGCTAACGAAATAATCGCATGACTGACTCGGGAGAAAAACCCTTATTTTGCAAAAAACGCGCCTGTTTCATGCGCTCGGCATAGTCCGCGGGGATGACTTCGCCGTACTTGCGGATGCGTTGTTGCCGCATTAACTCATCCCAGTGACCCGAAAACGGCTCAAGAAACTCGTCCACCAGCGATTCGGCGACTCCCTTTTGCCGCAGCTCGAAACGAATTTTAAGCGGCCCGACCCCCGCGTTGAATCGATGGTTGACGTAGGCTTCGGTAAAACGCTCGTCCGATAGCAGACCATCCCGCTGTAATGATTGCAGCGCTGCATCGATCGCGTCGATATCGAATTCGCGGGACTTCAGCTTCTGCCGCAACTCCTGCTCGGAATGCTCGCGCCGCGCCAGCAGATCCATCGCCTTCTTCCGAATTTCAGGATATAAATTTTCTACGGACATGAACAATCTAAAGTCAATTTGGATTTTTTACGACAGCCAGGAAGGGCCGCGCGCAGGAGTGGAGCGTATATGCAATACGTGACGCTCCGAGCACGGCCCTGACGACGCTATCGTGAAAAAGACAATTGACCTTGTATAAAAAAAGCCGCTGGAGGGGATAGGCTCCAGCGGCATTGCCAGTTAACAACATAAGGTGGATAGGGGTAGGTAGGCTAGGAAATTTCCACCATTTCGGGTTCGACTTCCGGGTTGGAGTCAGTTGCTTCACTGTCAATTGGGTCGGCGTTTTTCGCTTTCGGCTTGGGTAACAATTCTTCGCGTAAGCGGCGATCGATTTCACTCGCCATGTCGGGGTGTTCCTTGAGGAAGGTGCGCACATTATCCTTGCCCTGACCGATGCGTTCCTCGTTATAACTGTACCAGGCGCCAGATTTTTCGATCATGCCATGCTTGACGCCAAGATCGATCAGTTCACCTTCGATTGACGAGCCCTCGCCATAAAGAATCTCGAATTCGCATTGCTTGAACGGCGGCGCCACCTTGTTCTTGACGACCTTGACACGGGTTTCATTGCCAATCACTTCATCACCGCGCTTGATCGCCCCTATGCGCCGGATGTCGAGGCGCACGGAGGCATAGAACTTTAGCGCGTTGCCCCCGGTAGTGGTTTCCGGGTTGCCAAACATGACCCCGATCTTCATCCGGATCTGGTTGATGAAAATCACCATCGTATTCGAACGTTTGATATTGCCGGTCAGTTTGCGCAGCGCCTGTGACATCAGGCGCGCCTGCAGGCCCATGTGCGAATCGCCCATGTCGCCCTCGATTTCCGCCTTTGGGGTCAGCGCCGCAACCGAGTCGACTACAACCACGTCGACCGCGCCGGAGCGCACCAGCATATCGGTGATTTCGAGCGCCTGTTCGCCGGTATCGGGTTGCGAAACCAGCAGTTCGTCGATATTGACGCCCAGTTTATCGGCATAGGTCGGATCGAGCGCGTGCTCGGCATCGACGAAAGCCGCCGCGCCACCGAGTTTCTGACATTCCGCAATTACCTGTAATGCCAGCGTGGTCTTACCCGAGGATTCAGGCCCATAGACTTCTACAACACGACCGCGTGGTAAGCCACCGATACCAAGCGCCACGTCCAGCGACAGGGATCCGGTCGAGACCACACCCATGGTCGTATCGACCCCGCTATCGCCAAGCCGCATGACCGCCCCCTTGCCAAACTGCTTTTCGATTTGCCCGAGTGCCGCTGCGAGCGCTTTTTGTTTATTGTCTTCCATCATACCTGCCTATAGATTTGAGTTGCTGAATTATCACACAGTCGAACGAGAACATAAAGAGAACTTTGAGAATTTAAGCAAAATTCGCGCTCGGCTTGATTTCAAATATGCGGCCTATTATCAGGGTATAGTGGCTCATAGCGTGAGCCAGCAAAAAGTTAATTAAAAAAATGATTTCGCGGTTGCCGGTTGAACCATAACGGCGGCAACGATAGTCTTTACCTAAATTAGCTGGCGGCCACGTGGACAATAACAATCGCCCCGACCTATCTGAACGACATATCCTGCTGCTGCTGGCGGTGGTAACCGCTGCTGCGGGCCCGATCCTGCTGCAGCCGGGATGGCCGGCTCCGGGTTCCGTCAGCGGTCAGCTTTGCGCCGCCGCCGGCGCCCTGCTGTTGCTCGCACCGCTACTGTTCGTGGTAATGAAACGCTCGGGTTTGAGCGCAAGCCCGCCGACCTGGTTTATCGCGCACGTGCTGGCAACCATGCTCGGCTGCAGCCTGATCTTCGTCCACGTCGCTTCCGCCGACTGGCTGACGCCGCCCGGACTGGTGCTACTGCTGCTCGTATTTTTGATCGTTCAGGGCACCCTGCTACGCGTCGTGTTTTCACGCGGATTCAGCCTGCTGTTTGCCCGCAGCAGCCTGCCGACCGGTTTCAGCACGCCGCCAGGACTCGACAAGGCCGCGCTGCAACAAGTAATCGAGCGCAAGATTAGCCTGCTGCAGAGGCTGGATCCGAAGGCCGACGAAGCGCTCTTCTCACCGGCGCTGAAACACTGGTTGCGCCGCCCTCGCTTAAGTTTGCGTTATCAATGGCTGGCCGAACGCGAGGCGCGCATGGTCGGTGCTCGCGCCAGCGCCAGCCCCGAGCTCGGCTGGTCGCGACGCATCCATATGCTGGTCGCGCTGGGATTTTACCTGGGCCTGCTGGCACACATCATCGTGGTGTTGTTCTTCGCCGGCTATGCCGCTGGCGGTGAAGCCATTGACTGGTGGTATATCACCGCCTGGGGAGGCTGACGCATGACCGACGCGACAACCCAGCTGGCGCTGATGATCGACCTCGAACGCTGCACCGGTTGCAAGAGCTGCGAAGCCGCCTGCAAGCAAACCAACGCGCTCGGGCCGAACAGTTATCGCAACCGCGTCATGTGGTTTGACGAGCAGCTACCAGACAACGGCGAGCCATCACTGCCGCGGCTCGATTTTCTGACCGTCACCTGCCAGCAATGCGAGCGCCCGGCCTGTCTGCGCGCCTGCCCGGTATACCCCAAGGCAATTTCCAAGGACCCGGTCACCGGGGTGGTTTCGATCGATGAAAACCGCTGCACTGGCTGCGGCGAGTGCGCGCTGTCCTGCCCATACGGCGCAATCGGTTACAACGCCGAACAACACCATGCGGTCAAATGCGATCTCTGCGCCGAGCGCAGGGCCAGGGAGCTTGGCCCGGCCTGCGCATCTGTCTGTCCGACCCGCGCGATCAGCTTCGGCAACCGCCAGGCGCTACTCGAGCAGGCACAACAGGATCGACGCCAGGTCCTCGATACCGATCATTTCCTGCAGCAACCGGCGACGATTTACCTGCGCCGGCCACGCGATGTCGGCCAGTCGGCGCAGCCCGGCCCACAACGCAGCATGCCCGCGCTGATGGCCGATCACGGCAGCCGGATCTCGTTGAAATCGGATGTCGCCCGCGGCTCCTATCGCAAGGCAGAGAAATCCGAACTGTGCAAACAGGAAGAACGCATCGTGCCCGGCGGATGCAATATCTGCTTCAACGGCTGCCCGATCAAGTACCACCTGCGCGGCGACAAGGTCGTCAATATCTACGGCAATGATGAAGACCCCGTGTTCCAGGGCCGGGTTTGTCCCAAGTCGCAAATGACGCTGCAGATGTACAACAATCCTCACCGACTGACGACGCCATTGAAACGCGTCGGCAATCGCGGCAGCGATAAGTTTCAGGAGATCAGCTGGGACCAGGCGTTGAGCGAGATCGCGCACAAGCTCGACGCCGTGCGCGCCCAGTACGGCAGCGAAGCGCTCGCAATTCAGTCCGGCTCGCGCACCGGTGTACTCAATATCATAGGCGCGATCCCGCTCTTCGCCGGTCTCTGGGGCACGGCTAACGTTGCCGCCACCGAACCCTACTGCGACCTGGGCAAGGGGGTCGCGCTCAACCTGACGCAGGGCACCGGCCTCATGGCGAACGTCTATACCGAGGACGACATCGGCAGCGCCGAGGCCTATGTCTATGTCGGCGACAACCAGGCCGAAACCCGGCCGGTCAATTTCGGCATGCTCAACGACTGGCGCTTAAAAAATGGCGCGAAGATGATCGTCGTCGATCCGCGCCTGACCGCGACCGCGAGCAAGGCCGACGCCTGGCTGCCGATTCGTTCCGGCACCGATATGGCGCTCGGACTCGGTATTATCCATTACCTGTTTGCCAATGACTTGCACGACCAGGCGTTTTGCGAACAGTGGATTGTCGGCTGGCGCGAGTGGCGCGATTTCATCATCGACCAGGGTTACGATCTCGACTGGACAGCCGGCGTGACCGACCTCGCGGCCGAGCAGATCGAAATGCTGGCAAAAACCATTGCGGCGGCGGACGGCTGCATGATTTTCCTGAGCCGGGGCATCAACCAGCACACCAATTCGGCGCAAACCAACCGCGTCTTCATGTTCGTCGCGGCGATGACCGGCAACTGGGGACGCCACGGCGGCGGTTATTTCAACGTGTCATCGGAAATGAACTGGAAGGCGCCGCGCATACCGAAAGCACGCAGGCCCTGGACCCGACCCGCGATCGGCAAGAATCCATCAGACTGGATGGCGGCGATGCTCGAAGGCGAGCCATACCCGATCAAGGCGCTGATCACCAGCAATAATCCGCTGGCGCAGTGGCCGAATCAAAACCGCGTGCGCCGCGCGGTAGAGGCGCTCGACCTGGTGGTACACACGGAGTTGTTCAAAAATGCCACCTCGCGTTACGCCGACTATGTGCTGCCGATGGCCAGCGGTATCGAAAAAGGCGGCACCACCCGCTTTGCCGAGGACCGCCGCATCGTCTGGAACGACAAGTTAATCGATCCGCCCGGAGACGCCAAATCGGATCACTGGTTCTGGATCGAGCTCGGCAAAAGATTCGGTTTCGGCGACATCCTCAAGGACGATTACAAGGATCCGCGCAAGCTGTGGGACGAAGTTCTGGTAACGGCGACACCGGACCTGGCTGCGGCTACCACCGAACGCCTCATCAGTCTGCCCAACCGCAGCGTGCGCCTGCCTTTCTTCGAGTCGAAAAACGGGGAAATCGATCCAGTATACGTCACCGAAGCGATGCGCCAGGATCCCGCTGCGGGACTGGATTATCCGACGCCCAGCGGCAAGCTCGAATTCTGGACGCCCGAACAGGACAGAAAATTCGAGACCATGGGATTGTCGGCATTACCCGAATTTTACACCGAGGCCGAACAACTGGTGAGCCTGCCGCATATCAAGTACGGCGACACGCCGCTAGCGTCCAGTTTCTTCGGCCGGGAAACACTGGTCTATCCGGGAAAAATCGTCAATGAACACGTTACCCGCGATGCCGCCTTCGATACCGAGCTCGTCACCGGCCGTCCGCCAGCGCCACACTTCCATTCCTGGACTCACTACTTCTGGCAGGCGCAGGAAATGTGGCCTGAGCTTTACTGCCAGATACATCCGCAGAAGGCCGCCGCGATCGGTATCGAAGACGGCGATCATGTCGCCATCGAAACCGTCAATGGCAGCATTGTCGCGCGTGCCTGGCTGCATCGCGGCATTCGCCCCAGCAGCGTCTTTGTGCCTATTGGCTGGGATGAGCAGCAGCCCTATCACCCGAGTTCGAGCGTCAACCACCTGACCGGCGTCAGGCTCGATCCAATATCGCAGCAGGCTAACCTGAAAACCCATCTGTGCCGCCTGAAAAAAGCGGCTCCCTGAAACCATGGACCCACTCGTGGGCGCTATCCAGTCGCAATTGCCGCTGTCACCAGGCATCTCCGTAATCAACGGCCCGGTTTTTACCTGCGTCGCTATCCAGCGTTCACCCGACGACCAGCCTTAACCCCGGGGCTAGTCCGACTCGATCAGATCGAGTAGCAGCTCGAGCGCGGCAATCAGGGTTGCGTCGCGCACCGCATCGCGTTCGCCGTCAAACTGGCACAGCTTCGCGCTCTGCTGTTTGGCCGAGGCCCCGGCGATCCAGACCGTGCCCACCGGCTTTTCGACGCTGCCGCCGCCGGGACCGGCGACTCCGGTCACCGCGATCGCAAAGTCGGCGTGACTGTGGCGTAGCGCCCCTTTTGCCATCGCCGTCGCCACGGCTTCGCTGACCGCGCCATAGTCCTCGATAACGGAAACCGGCACTGCCAGCATCTCGTGCTTGGCCGCGTTGCTATAGGTAACGAAACCACGTTCGAACCAGTCGGAACTACCTGCCAGGTCGGTCAGGGTTTTTGCAATCAGGCCGCCAGTGCAGGACTCGGCGGTGCACACCCTTTGATCCGCGGCCAGCAGCAACGTGGCCAGTCTGGTCACCAGTAGTTCGGGACTCGTTTTCATGCGCGCATTATAGCCGATAGTAAATTTACCGGTAATATCGCAGGAAAATAAACAGTTCCTGAGCCAGGTCAATTCCTTTTCCGGCCAGGGATGCAAAATATGATTTTTTTAGCGAAAGATCTTATGACCCATATCGTAATCCTGGGTGGCGGGGCTAAGCCGGCTCAAGGGCTAGCCAGAAAGTACATAACCGGTTCGCAAGCACCACGGGTTCCTGCATGCCATGGTTTATCACAAACCGGGTGATATAATCCCCACAAACTTAAACTTATGACTAAGAAAATGACACGAAAAGCAAACTCTGATTCAGTCAAGAGCGTCGACAGCCCTAAATTCGAAACCCCGTCGCTGGAAGACGCCAGCATCGCCCAGCATGAAATCGATCGCATGGAAGTGATCCGCCGGTTTGAAAACGGCATGTACCCCTATACCGACAAGATCAAGAAGTCGGCCTATGAAAAGGAAAAGGCGCTGCTGCAGGTCGAGCTGCTCAAGGTGCAAAGGTGGGGTAAGGAAACCGGCAAAAAAATTGTCATCCTGTTTGAAGGCAGGGATGCGGCCGGCAAGGGCGGCGCGATCAAACGATTCATGGAACATGTCAATCCGCGTGGCGCCAGGGTCGTGGCCCTGGAAAAGCCGACAGTCGCCGAACAGACCCAGTGGTACTTCCAGCGCTATATCAAGCACCTGCCCTCGGCCGGCGAAATCGTCCTGTTCGACCGCTCCTGGTACAACCGTGCCGGGGTCGAACGCGTCATGGGTTTCTGCGACCCCGCCGCTTACCTCGAATTCATGCGCCAGTGCCCCGAGATCGAGCGTATGCTGGTACGTTCGGGCGTGCTGTTGTACAAATACTGGTTCTCGGTAACCCAGGAAGAGCAGCGCCGCCGTTTCGAGTCGCGCAAGAGCGACCCGCTGAAGCAGTGGAAACTGTCGCCGATCGACCAGGCATCGATCGACAAATGGGACGACTACACCGAAGCCAAGGAAGCGATGTTCTTTTACACCGATACCGCCGACGCACCCTGGACCCTCATCAAGTCGGACGACAAGAAACGCGCGCGCCTGAACTGCATGCGTCACTTCTTGTCAACGCTAAATTATGACGATAAGAACGAAAAAACAGTGGGCCAGTCGGACCCATTTATCGTGACTTCCAGCGACCACGCGATTGCCCACAGCGAGCACATCCTCGGCAAGAGCCTGCACCCCGAGCAACGCCGCAGGAAAAAATAATCCGGATCGGGCGCAGACGCAGGGCACAGAATTAGTTACGCGTAATTCGGAAGGCTCGCCTGGGGCAATATAAAAATCGGCTTCACCTCCAGATTCGCCAGTTTCGGTTGGGCGCGGCCGCCAACTTAAGTACAATTGGCGACGCCACGCCGACTGCCGGTAAGTCGCGGGTAGAACTGATTTTATATGAGCCAGACAGACACCAAAGCAAGAGCGCACACGCCAATGATGCAACAGTATTTGCGCATCAAGGCGGACTATCCGGCGACGCTGGTGTTTTACCGCATGGGCGATTTCTACGAGCTGTTTTACGAGGACGCACGCAAAGCGGCGCGCCTGCTCGACATCACCCTGACCAAACGTGGGCAGTCCGCTGGCGAACCGATTCCGATGTGCGGAGTGCCTTACCACGCGCTCGACAGTTATCTGGGCAAGCTGGTCAGAGTGGGAGAAGCGGTCGCGATCTGCGAACAAATCGGCGACCCGGCGACCAGCAAGGGCCCGGTTGAGCGCAAGGTCGTGCGCGTGGTCACCCCGGGCACGCTGACCGACGAAGCCCTGCTGCAGGATCGCCGTGAAAACCTGCTGTGCTGTATTTATCGGCAACAGAGCGGCTGGGGGCTGGCAGCACTCGAGATCAGCTCGGGTCGTTTTACCCTGAGCGAACTCGATAGCGATGAATTGCTGCGCGCGGAACTCGCGCGCCTCAACCCGGCCGAGATAATCTACTGCGAAGATCAGGAGCCGGCGCTCGACGCGGGTCAGTCGCAGCGCGCGCACTCGATGCCGCCCTGGTATTTCGAGACCGAAGCGGCAACGCGGCTGCTGTGTGAGCAGTACCATACGCGCGACCTGCAGGGCTTTGGCATTGCCGAGTCAGGGCTTGCCGTCAGCGCCGCCGGTTGTCTGCTGCAATATGTTAACGACACCCTGAAGACCAGCGTTAGCCACCTGCAGCCACCACGGTTCGAACAGGTCAGCGATTTACTGCTGATCGACGCCAATAGCCGGCGCAACCTGGAGCTGACGCGCTCTTTCAACGAAAATACCACGCAGCACAGCCTGCTCGGCATTATCAGTCACTGCCGCACGGCCATGGGGCATCGTGAATTGACACGCTGGATACAAAAACCGCTGCGCGACCAGCAGCGAGTGCGCCAGCGCCACCACGCGGTCGCCTGCCTGCTGGACAATCATCAGTTTGTGAGTCTGGGCGAGCTGCTCAACGGGATCGGCGATATCGAGCGCATCCTCGCCAGGATTGCCCTGCTGTCGGCGCGACCGCGCGACCTGTCGACGCTGTCATCGACGCTGCAGCTGTTGCCGTCCCTGCAGCAACAGCTGGCGAGCCTCGATAGTCCGCTGATCCAGGAACTCGCCGCTGGCATCGGCACCCACCCCGAGGTGGTTGCGCTGCTCGATGCCGCCATCATCGATGAACCGCCGATGCTGATTCGCGATGGCGGCGTGATCCGGACCGGCTTCGACCCCGAGCTCGACGACTTGCGTGCGCTGAGCACCAATGCCGACCAGTTCCTGATCGACCTGGAATCGCAGGAACAACAGAAAACCGGGATTAATTCGCTAAAGGTGGCCTATAACCGCGTGCATGGCTTCTACATCGAGGTCAGCAAGTCTCATAGCGATGCGGTGCCCACCGAATACGTGCGTCGGCAAACGCTGAAGGCGGTCGAACGTTATATAACGCCGGAACTGAAAGCCTTCGAAGACAAGGTACTGAGCGCGCGCGAACGTGCCCTGGCGCGCGAAAAATTTCTCTACGAAACGCTGTTGCAACAGCTTGGAGAAGATCTGACACGCCTGCAGCAATGCGCACTGGCGCTGGCGCAGCTCGACGTACTCAACTGCTTTTCGATCGTGGCCAACGAGTATGACTGGTGCGCACCCGAGCTCACCGACGCACGTTTACTCGATATCGAGGCCGGCAAGCACCCGGTGGTCGAGCAGTCACTCGAGCAGAGCTTCGTCGCCAACGACACCTATCTCGACGAGCGCTGCAGCATGCTGCTGGTTACCGGTCCCAACATGGGCGGCAAATCGACCTATATGCGCCAGACTGCGCTCATCGTGATTCTCGCCTACATGGGCAGCTACGTGCCGGCGCGCCGGGCCCGACTCGGGCCGATCGACCAGGTTTTCACTCGAATCGGGGCCAGTGACGATCTTTCCAGCGGCCGCTCCACCTTCATGGTCGAAATGACCGAGGCGGCCAACATCCTCAACAATGCGAGCGCCAACAGCCTGGTGCTGATGGACGAGATCGGACGCGGCACCAGCACTTTCGACGGACTCGCCCTGGCCTGGGCCTGCGCCGATCACCTGGCAAAGAATTCCGGCGCGTTGACGTTGTTTGCGACGCACTACTTCGAGTTAACCCAGTTACCCGAACAGTATCAGAATATCGCTAACGTGCATCTCGATGCGATCGAACATGGCGACGACATCATTTTCATGCACAGCGTCAAGCCCGGCCCGGCCAACCAGAGTTACGGCTTGCAGGTAGCGCGCCTGGCCGGTATCCCCGCGCAGGCGATTCAGCTGGCGCGGCAAAAGCTGCAACTGCTCGAGCAGCAGTCGATGCAGAACCAGGGTGACCTGTTCGCCGAATTGCCAGCGCGCGAAGATACTACAGCGCATGAATTGCTGACCGAGCTAGAAGCTATCGACCCCGACGAACTCAGCCCCAAACAGGCGCTGGAGCTGATCTACCATTTGAAACAGCTTGCCAAACTATGAAACTCTATTACGATTATCAGCTTGATTTTTACTGGCGTCGAATTAGACTGCGGCGTCTGCGAACCGGCTAGCTCAGGGGTAAACAATGACATTTGTCGTTCTCGAAAACTGCATCAAGTGCAAATACATGGATTGCGTCGACGTCTGCCCCGTCGATTGCTTTCACGAAGGGCCCAACTTTCTGGTGATCGACCCGGAAGAGTGTATCGATTGCACGCTGTGCGAACCCGAATGCCCGGTGGAAGCGATCGTTGCCGAGGACGACATGCCACCTGGCCAGGAGCAGTTTCTCGAGTTAAATGAAGAGCTATCCCTGATATGGCCGGTGATCACCGCCAGCAAACCACCGCCGGACGATGCCGACGAATGGGACGGCGTACCCGACAAGCTGCAGTATCTCGAACGCTGAGACGTTTGTCAGGCTCAGGCTATTCCATTTTGACTTTAATCAGACCGATCTCTAAAATCGTTTCGAACTGAAACCAAAGTTCCACACCCGGGCTGTTCGCAAACCTGAGGTTGGGTAAAAGGGCATCATGGTCGAATGCAAATATTATTCTTTTTACGCCCTGGCGAAGATCAATGATCCTGAGCTGTTGTACGAGGCATTTCAACAACAGATCGCGCCCGGTCACGCCGACGAAATCGAAGTCGAGGTTTACGAGCACAGCGACAAGCGCTGGAAGCGCCTGACCCGCAGCGGCGGGCTCGACCAGAAAATCTCCAGCCAGCTCGTCAGCATACTGACCGAAAAATTCGGCGCAGAGGACACCGGCAGCTGGTACTACGATAGCGATATCGAGGGCTGGTTTTGCAGCTACAAACCCTTAACCAGCAAACACTTTGTTCTGCTGGTCAAATCCAGCGACCCCGATAAGTTAATCGAGGAAGACTACCTGCAATTTCTGTTTCATTTTTACTGCCACCAGTTACAAATGCTGCAGGGCACCTATCGCGATGCCTTAACCGGCCTCTACAACCGGCGCGCCTTCAACGAAAAAATCATGCAGTTACTCGATTCATCCAACAACCACAAACGTCGCGCCAAGAATTATGCGCCGACGGTTTTCGTGATGCTGGATATCGATCACTTTAAGTCGATCAACGACAACCTCGGGCATTTGCTTGGCGACGAAGTGCTACTCCTGCTCGCGCAGCAAATGACCGAGTCCTTCCGCGACAATGATTTATTATTCCGCTATGGCGGTGAAGAGTTTGCCATGGTGTTGATGGATATCACGCCGGAGCAGGCGCAACAAACGCTGCAGCGATTCCGGGAAAA
Source organism: uncultured Gammaproteobacteria bacterium (assembly GCA_963768295.1). Classification (GTDB taxonomy): domain Bacteria; phylum Pseudomonadota; class Gammaproteobacteria. Next base: position 27,957 of record CAVYHN010000015.1, read on the forward strand.
AATTGCCAGTTACAAGTTTCCCAATGTCGAGCAGGTGACGGTAAGCATCGGCTTTACCCACTTCGACAAAAGCCTGTCAATGGATGAATTGATCGGACAGGCCGACAACGCGCTTTATTACTGCAAGACAAGCACCCGCAATACGGTGCATTGTTACCAGGATCTGGTCGAACAGGGCTTGATCCCGGCAATGAAAGCGCCACGGGCGCCCAGGGTCGAAGTTCTTTAAGCCACACAAATCGGGGACAGACCCCTAGGTAACAGACTCGTCGAGAAATTTTTTGACGACCGGCGAAAAATGTTCATCGTCGATCAAAAAAGCATCGTGACCGTTGACCGAATCGATTTCAATATAGTCGACCTCGGTGCCGGTGGCGCGCATGACATCGGCGATCTCTTTTTGCTGGCGCGCCGGAAACAGGATATCGGTGGTCACGCCGATCACCAGCGCTTTTTCGACCTCAAGCTTCGACATACCGTCGCTGATCGACTCGCCATGCTCAGCAATATCGAACCAGTCCATCGCCCGCGACAGGTAGAGGTAACTGTTGGGGTCGAAGCTGTGGATGAACTTTTGCGCGTTGTATTCGAGGTAGTTTTCGATTTCAAATTCGCGTTCGAAACGCTCGCCGCTGAGCTTTTCTGGCGGTAAACGGCTACGGTCGAACTTGGAGTTCCATTCATCTGCGGCGCGGTATGACACCAGGCCCAGTTTGCGCGCCAGCGACATGCCGGACAGCGGCCGGGTATCGTCGGTATAATGACCATTGTTCCAGTTCGGGTCGCTGCGAATAATTTCGCGCTGCAGTGAACGTAACGCAATTGTCAGCGGCAACGCCTCGGTGGCGGCCGAAATCGAAATCAGGTACTTGATTGCGCCAGGATACTGCATCGCGTAGGCGATCGACGACATACCACCCATCGACGAGCCGACTGCCGCATGAATTTTCTCGACCCCGAGTTCGCGCATCAGGTAATAGCCCGAGCTCGCGATATCCTCGACCGTCACGTCGGGAAAATCCGCGCCGTAATTCTGGCCTGTTTCGGGATTGATCGAACCCGGCCCCGTGCTACCGTAACAGCCGCCCAGCGAATTGGCGCAAACCACGAAAAAGCGATCGGTATCGATGGCCTTGCCGGGCCCGATCATGTATTCCCACCAGCCGGGTGAAGGATCCTCCGGCGAGGTGGCGGCATGCGCGCTCGGCGAAAGCCCGGTGAATATTATGATCGCGTTATCCGCCGCGGCACTGAGTTCGCCCCAGCTTTCATAGGCTAGAGTCACCTCGGGCAGGCGACCACCGCGCCACATAGGCATACCGCCCGCGGGAAGATTAGCGAGCGTGATACGACGGGTTGCCGTCGTGGTAAAGGTATATGCGTTTTCTTCGTTTGTCACCAACCCTGCCCTCGATCGATTTTTCCAGCTGCGGGATTAGTCTATATATCGAGCATGCGCTGCAGCGCGATGCGCGCATTATTGGCAACATCCGGTGCGACCGAAATCTGGTTCACCACGTTGCCCTCGACCAGATTTTCCAGCACCCAGGCCAGATGCTGCGGGTCGATGCGGAACATGGTCGAACACATGCACAGCATGGGCGACATGAACTGCACGGTCTTGTTTTCGCTGGCCAGGGTCTGGTGTAGTCGGTTGACCAGATTCAGTTCGGTGCCAACCAGCCACTGCGTGCCCGGCTCGGCATCGGATATGGTCTTGATGATATATTCGGTTGAGCCGACATAATCCGACATCTGGCAGACCTCGAAACTGGCCTCCGGATGTGAAATCACCTTGCCCTCGGGGAACCTCCTGGCGGAAATTCTCGATTTGCTCGGGTTTGAACATCTGGTGTACCGAGCAAAACCCTTTCCACAGAATCATTTTCGCAGCCCTTATCTGCTCTGCGGTTAATCCACCCATGGGCATGTCGTAATCCCAGACCACCATTTCTTCGAGCGGAATCCCCATCTTGTAACCGGTATTTCTGCCAAGATGCTGATCCGGGAAAAACAGCACCTTCTCGCGTCGCTCGAAGGACCAGTCGAGTATTTTTTGCGCATTGGTGGAGGTGCAGACGATGCCGCCATGTTTACCGCAGAAAGATTTCAGATTCGCCGCGGAGTTGATATAGGTAACCGGGGTAATGCATTCGTCCGCATCGAGCACGCTATTCAGTTCCTGCCAGGCTCGCTCAACCTGCTCCAGGTCGGCCATGTCGGCCATTGCACAGCCGGCAGACAGATCTGGCAGGATGGATACCTGTTCGGGACGCGAAATGATATCGGCGACCTCGGCCATGAAGTGTACGCCGCAAAAGACGATGTACTTGGCGCTGGAATCGGCCGCCTGGCGCGACAGCTTTAACGAATCACCCGAAAAATCGGCATGCTTGAACACTTCGTCGCGCTGGTAATGATGGCCCAGGACGACCACCCGTTCGCCGAGCGCCTGCTTGGCGCGGGTAATACGCCTGTCGCAATCCGCATCATTCAACGACGCATAGGGTTGTAAATCAATCGCGGTGGCAGCCATGGCTAGCTCTATTTGTAAGACGAATAGAAAAGTCTATCACCTGCCGATTCGGCTGCCAATCAAATCGGCGGCCAATAGGGGCTAGCTTTCGGTCTGTGGTTTCCGCAGGCGAATCGACAATTCACGCAGTTGGCGCTCACTCACCGGGGCCGGCGCCTGGGTCAGCAAACAGGCAGCGGTTTGCGTTTTGGGGAAGGCCATAACATCGCGAATCGAGTTAGCTCCCGCCATCAGCATCACCATGCGATCGAGGCCAAAGGCTATACCACCGTGAGGAGGACAGCCGTACTTCAACGCGGTGAGCAGAAAGCCAAACTTTTCTTCCGCTTCCTGCTCGTCGATGCCAAGCAACCTGAATACGCGCTGCTGCATTTCCATGTTGTGGATACGCACCGAGCCGCCGCCCAGTTCGGTACCGTTCAACACCATGTCGTAGGCGCGTGACAGTGTACCGCCGGGATCGGCGTCGAGTTGGTCCGGGTCATCGGTCGCGGGCGCGGTAAACGGATGATGTAATGCGTTCCAGCGATCCTCGCGTTCGTCGTGTTCAAACATGGGGAAATCGACCACCCAGAGAAAGCGCCAGCCCGCTTCGACCAGGCCACGATCCTGTCCGACCTTGATGCGCAGTGCACCCAGCGATTCGTTAACCACGCTGGCCTTGTCGGCGCCGAAGAAAATGAGGTCGCCGGTGGCGGCGCCGGTACGCTCCAGAATTCCCTGGATCGCCTCGTCGGGCAGGAACTTCAGAATCGGTGACTGCAGGCCTTCACGCCCCTGGGCCACGTCGTTGCACTTGATATAGGCCAGGCCCCTGGCGCCATAACGCCCGACATAATCGGTGTAATCGTCGATCTCTTTGCGCGTCAGCTGGTTGCCCCCGGGCACGCACAGCGCGGCTACCCGACCCTCAGGGTCGCTGGCGGGACCCGAAAACACCTTGAATTCGACATTCTCAAGCAGGTCGGAAATGGTTTTCAGCTCCAGGTCGATACGCAGATCGGGCTTGTCGGAACCATAACGCTCCATCGCCTCGGCATGCGACATGCGCAAAAACGGACCGTCGACCTCGACTTTCAGCACCTCGGCAAACAGGCCGCGCATCATGCTTTCCATCAGGTTCATGATGTCGTCTTCGTTCATGAACGATGTCTCGAGATCAAGCTGGGTGAACTCGGGCTGGCGATCGGCACGCAGGTCTTCGTCACGGAAGCAGCGTACGATCTGGTAATAGCGGTCCATGCCCGACATCATCAGCAACTGCTTGAATAGCTGCGGCGATTGCGGCAGTGCGAAAAAACTGCCCGGGTGGGTTCGGCTCGGCACCAGGTAATCGCGGGCGCCTTCAGGAGTTGCCTTAGTCAGCATCGGGGTTTCGATATCGAGAAATTCATTGCTCTCCAGCCAGCCGCGCAGGAAGTGAGTCACGCGCGCGCGCAGCTGCATGCGATACTGCATTTCCGGCTTGCGCAGGTCGATATAGCGATAGCGTAAACGGTTGTCGTCGTGGACGTCCTCTTCATCGAGCTGAAAGGGTGGCGTTTCGGAAGCGTTCAGGATTTCCAGCTTTTGCGCCAGCAACTCGACCGCGCCGGTCGCCATTTCCGGATTTTCGGTGCCCTCGGGGCGCAGCCGTAGCCGACCCTCGACGCGCAGCACAAACTCGTTGCGCAAGGTTTCGGCATCGGCAAACATGGCGTCGTCGTCAGGATCGAAAACCACCTGCAACAAGCCTTTTTTGTCACGCAAATCGACAAAGATGACGCCGCCGTGATCACGGCGACGATTTACCCAGCCACAAACGCTTATCTGTTGGTCGATGTGTTGCTGATTGAGTTCACCGCAATAATGCGTACGCATAACGACTGGTCCGAATGAAAGTAAGTTTATGAAAGGCCCGCAATGGTCGGCGGGCCGGGGGGTATCTAGGCGGCGGCCTCTTTCTTGGCAGCGCTTTTGGTGGTACTGGATTTGGCCGCTTTGCCGTCGGCCGGCTTATCAGACTTGTCCGACTTGCCTGCCGCTTCCTTGCCGGCGCTATCCCCTTTAGACAGGTTTTTCTGCTTGTCCGACTTGAAGTCGGTCTCATACCAGCCTGACCCGCTCAGGCGAAACCCCGGTGCCGAGATCTTCTTTCTCAAAGATTGCTGCGCGCAGGCGGGGCAATCACGCAGCGGCGCATCGCTCAATTTCTGTAGCTTATCGAATTCATGTCCGCAGTCGCTGCATACGTATTCGTAAATTGGCATTGATATCTCCGATCAACAGTCCCATAAGCCCGTTCCAAGGATTGCTCGGTTCACGCAAAAAGGCACCGGATTTTATAATAGTCTGGCGTATTTTCCAACAACCGTGACGCATGTCCGATGGCGCCTGCTGCTGGCAAGGTTAAAAATACGACAGGTATTTACCTTCGAGGTCGAATACCAGCCATATGTTTCCATAGCGCCCGGAGAACCTGGCGATCAAAACCTGGTCCTCGGATTTGCCATTTGCCTGCAACCAGGCCTCATAGTCCTCCCTTGAATTGTAATAGTCCATGCGTTCCGAGAACATTGTCTGCCTTTCCTTGAGCGCCCTGGCGAATTCCTCCTTGGGTCGATACAGCTGCATCTGCGCAATTTCCAGCACTTTCTCTTCTACCTTGATGCGGTGAATCTCGGAAAGCGCCTCCTGGTCGAGTGGCAGATGGGCGTAAATTATGGGTGGTTTTTCGTCGCTGTAGCGACGCAGATCCCGCTCCGATTTCAGCTTGCCGCCATACTGTTCCATGGTTCCCGAAACCATGAATTCATCGATTAATACAATGGATACGGGCCGCTGGTTGTAAGTCAGTGAAACGCCGTAGAACAGCGCCGCGAACTGTATTACCGCAATCGTTATCAGGTCGAATAGAATCTGCTTACGCGTTTTTCTAAGATCGAATATCAGGAAAGTAATGAAAGGTCCCAACACCAGGTCGACCGCACCGACCAGGCGGATTCCCTGCCAGCCGCCGTCGATCTCAAAATAGGGCTGCGGGTACCAGTTATAGTAAATCTGGTAAACCAGGTACACGAAAACCGCCAGGCTGAGGCTCAAATGCACCCCGGTTGCTTTTAGCTTGGTAATCAGTAATGGTTTGCTAAATTTCATCGGTATCATCATCCAACTGCAGTATCAGACACACTTATTTATGGAACAAGAAAGCAAAAATTTCAAGATTGAAACCGCCTACAACTGCATCAACCTGTATCAACAGGGGGGGCGCCTGGAACTGCGCAGTCACGACAATGCCTTGCAAAGTCTTGTCGATCTGCGAACTCCTCATAAACTCGGGCTCAGGAATCTCGAACACCTGATGTCGGTATTGCTTTTTATTCCCGAGCCAGAGCGTGTTTTAATGCTGGGGACCGCCGCCGGCTCGCTGCTGCATTTCCTGCGTCATTACTATCCCCAGACCGATATCACCGCGGTCGACATCGACGTCGAACTGGTAGAGAAGATGCTACAAATGGAGGTACTGCCACCCGCCGGCGCCGGGCTGACATACGTTTACGACGATGCCGCCCATTTCATTCTGTCCTGCGAGCAGGCCTACGACCTGATTCTGATCGATGTTTTCACCGGTGCACAATCACCCAGATGGCTGCTCGAGAAGCAGTATATCAACGGCCTCTACCATCTGCTCAGCGAGCGTGGCGCGGCGGCTTACAACCTGCTGGTCGACAGCGAGCATGACTTCAAACTTTTTTATCGCGATTTGCGCCTGGCGTTCAGCCAACAAACCCTGTGCCTGCCGGTCAAGGGTTACGAAAACACGATCGCCTTCGGCATCCGCCACCCGGTGCCAGCGCGCGATATGTCCTGGCACATGCAGCACGCCCTGGCGCTGTCAGAACGGCTCGGCATTGATTTACTGCAGGTACTCTCGGTTATTTACAACACCAACCCGACTGGCGCCGGAGTGCTGTAACGCAAAAACGGGACGGCTTACTGGTTCTTCCCGCCGCCGCGACAGTTCGGCGAATCGGCAACCACACCCTGGCGCGCCTGCCATTCCTCCGGAGTCAGGGTATGCAAGGCCAGCGCGTGTATCTGCTGCAGCTCATGTTCAAGCGTCCTGTTGACCATACGGTGACGCTTGATCAACATTTGATCCTTGAATGAATCGCTGACGATGGTGACCTTGAAATGTGATTCCGAGCCGGGCGCCACATTGTGCATGTGACTTTCGTTTTCGACCTGCAGGTAGTCTGCGTCGAACTCGCCGGCGAGTTTTTGTTCGATAGTGGACTGGATTGACATCTGGATTAATTTCCGGGGTTTATCGCTCTTTGTGCTGAACTTCTTTAATCGCCTCGGCCACATCCTCCATGGTCTGCAACCGGTCTTCGAGCTCGACAGCCATCATGCGCTGCACCAGCAGACTGACGCGCGGCCCTAATTCCTTTCTGATCTCGTGCACCGGAACCGCCTTGCCTTCGAGGTGCTGGAACAGCAGCGACATGGGTTCTCCGGTATAGGGTAACTGTCCGGTAAACATGGCATAAGCGATGATTCCTAGCGCATAAATATCGCTGCGATGATCTGCATCCAGCCCCTTGGCGCGTTCCGGAGACAAGTAAGCCGGGGTACCTATGATCGACCCGGTCGCGGTCAGGGTCGCATCGGTATTGGAGTTGGCCGAAGCGATACCAAAATCAACGATCTTTACCAGGCCCGCTTCGTTCATCAGGATGTTACTCGGCTTCAAATCACGGTGGATGACATCCTGGTTATGCGCCGCGGCCATGCCGTTGGCGACCTGTAGCAGGATATCGAGCGCTTCCTTGACCTCGAAACGCTTTTTGATCTTGAGGTACTCATCGATTCCCCGGCTCTCGAAAAACTCCATCGAAATCGCGCTCAGGTTACCCTTGATCAGCATATCGTGGATGCGAATAACGTTGTGATGACTGACCTTGCGCGAATACCTGACCTCGCGCAGAAAGCGTTCCCGGGACGCCTCTTCGGCGGTCAGCTCGGGGTGCATAAACTTCAATATCAGGGTCTCGCCCACCATTTCATCCTTGGCCAGCATGACGCGGCCCATTGCGCCACGGCCGATTTCCCTATCGATGAGATAGCGATCCAGCCACAGATCGCCACGCTTGAAATCTTCGATATTGTAGGTCTCGGGTACGACCGGCGCCGACGCCGTCTGCGCGACGGTCTGATCGACCGATTGCGTGTCGAACTTGAGCAGACGGGTATCGAAATAAGCCTCCTGGTCGATATTTAACGGCGGTAACTCGTATTCCTCAGTCAGCCGGTTGACCACTTCGCCAGCGGTATCGCGCACCGTGGCCTGCAATGTCGGAACCTTTTGCATCAGCTTGTCGCGAATCGTCTTGCCGTGCCTCTTGGTGGCGAGTCTGCCGATGGTTTCGAGCGCTTCGCGCTGCACCAGCGCTTCGGGCATACGCAGGCAGGCAAAAGCGATCTCGAGTCCCTTGCTGAAACCGAGTTCACCGACGGCCTTCAACACCGCGGGCGCCGATTCCGCATATTTCTCCACGACCTTTTTGAGAATGCCGATCGATTCGCGCTTATTCGACCTGCCGATTACCTCGATCGCGCCTTCGCGCACCTGCCAGTTTTCGTGCAGCGCGTTATCCCAGAGCTGCTTGAGGTCGGACGGATCGCTGCTTTGCGCCGCAAACCTCTGCGCCTGTTCGCGAATGAATTCGTTGTCATGACTGGTCAGGCCTTCGGCCGCCGCGTAAAGCTTGTCGTTGCCGAACTTTTTCAGGCACTTCAACGCCTGTTCCTTGCCCCACCATTCCTGCTGGTCGAGCAGCCGCAGGAAGGTTTCAAAACCTTCCGGGGTGACATGTTTAACGAACAATTTGATGAAGATTTCTCGAATTTCATCCGACTTGCCGCAGGTCCAGGGCGCCAGTCTCGGCACCAGCTCCGCATCCGCCTGCGCGCGCAAGATTTCGATCGCCATTTCGCGCTCAATTTCAGACATGGATTCGACAAATGGCAACAGCACCGAGGCGTCGAATTTGACCTGCAGATTTTTCAGCGTTTTCAGGGCCTCGATGACAACCGTCTTGTTTTCGTCACTCAGAAACTTCGCGATCACCTGGGCTACCGCGCTCTGTTCTACTTTGGAAAAATAGCGTAACAGCATGATCTTGATCGACGGGCTGCCGATCTCTCTCGGTTCGATACGCAGCACTTCGAGATCGAGCGGCACTAGCGAATCCTCGGCCAACTTGAGCAATTGCTCGGCGTGGGCTTTATCGAGCTTGAGTGCGTTGGTTATGATCTGTTCGGGTTTCAGCTTGGCTCGCTGAAACGCCAGAATATCGATAATTTCGGTTTTGGAAACGTCGGATTCGTGTAATTTCTTGAACAGTTTGCTGGGATTGACGTGATCCGTCTTCGCCAGAATCGAAGCCGCGGCGACACGAATATCGGTGGCATCGTTATCGAGGCTCTTGAGGAACAACTCCTCACTGCCCCCTTCGACACCTTCCAGGCAGATCTCGGTTAACAGCGCCTGGTGCATGCCGGTAGTCGCCGGGATTACCTGGATTAAATGCTCCAGCGAATCCTTGGACGACTGGCGCAGTTTCTCGATCAGCGCCACACCCCTGGCGCTCTCCAGATCGTCACAATCGAGAAACTGCTTCAGTGTTCTCTTGAAAAGAATAGAGCCTAACACTGCCATATTATTATCATTTCGACATTAGCCTGCGCGAAAACTACTTATATGACAGGATTATAGCCACAAATCGGCCTAAAAAGACCAGCCGGGCCCTATTTTATGATTAACAGTCCTCAGTGCAGGCGTTGTTTGCTAAAACGGAAGCGCTGGTCATCGCCGATATCGACCGAAATCAGGTCGCCGGCTTCGAATTCACCCGCCAGAATCGACGTCGCCAACGGATTCTCGATCGCCTGCTGAATTTCACGTTTCAGCGGCCGCGCACCGTATACCGGATCGAATCCGAGTTCACCCAGGGTATCCATTGCCGCATCGCTGATCGAAAAACCGATATCCTTCTCTTTCAGTCGCGCGGTCAGCGACTGCAGCTGGATTTGCGCGATGGCGCGAATCTGCTCCTGTGTCAATGGATGGAAAACCACTGATTCGTCGATACGGTTAATAAATTCGGGCCTGAAATGTTGCGCAACCTGCTCCATCACCGCGCGCTTGATTTCATCGTAGTGCTGTTCCCCGGCAAGGGCCTGGATTTCGGTGGACCCCAGGTTCGAAGTCATGACGATCACGCAATTGCGGAAATCGACCGTGCGTCCCTGGCCGTCGGTGAGGCGACCGTCATCCAGCACCTGCAGCAGGATATTAAAAACATCCGGGTGCGCTTTTTCGATTTCATCGAGCAGAATAACCGAGTAGGGACGCCGTCTAACCGCTTCGGTAAGGTATCCGCCCTGCTCGTAACCGACATACCCCGGCGGGGCGCCAACCAGCCTGGCGACACTGTGCTTTTCCATAAACTCCGACATGTCGATGCGAATCATCGCGTCTTCGGTATCGAACAGAAAATTCGTCAACGCCTTGGTCAGCTCGGTTTTGCCGACCCCGGTGGGACCGAGGAACAGGAAGGAACCGTTGGGGCGTGAGGGATCGGACAGCCCCGCGCGCGAGCGTCGAATCGCGTCGGAAACCGCTTTCACCGCCTCGCCCTGGCCAACCACGCGCTGGCTAAGCTGGTTTTCCATATCGAGTAGCTTTTCGCGCTCCGAACCGAGCATTTTAGATACCGGAATGCCGGTCCAGCGCGAGACTATGTAGGCGATTTCTTCTTCACCAACCTTGTTGATCAACAGTTTCATATCCTGCATTTCGACATTGGCGGCGAGGTCGAGCTGCTTTTCGAGCTCGGGGATGCGCCCGTATTGCAATTCGGACATGCGCGTGAGGTCGCCCGCGCGTTGCGCGGTTTCCAGGTCGAGGCGCGCCCGTTCCAGCTCTTCCTTGATATGCGTACTGCCCTGCAGCGCCGCCTTTTCCGATTTCCAGACTTCCTCGAGATCGGAATACTCGCGTTCCAGACTACCGATCTCGTCTTCCAGTGCCTGGCGACGCTTTTTACTGGCCGCGTCGCTTTCCTTCTTTAGCGCTTCACGCTCGATCTTGAGCTGAATCAGGCGCCGTTCGAGACGATCCATGACTTCCGGCTTGGAATCGATTTGCATGCGGATGCGACTGCCGGCTTCATCGATCAGGTCGATCGCCTTGTCGGGCAACTGTCGATCGGCAATATAGCGATAGGACAGCGTCGCCGCGGCAACGATCGCCGGATCGGTGATGTCGACCCCGTGATGAACCTCGTAGCGCTCTTTCAAGCCGCGCAGAATCGCAATCGTGTCCTCCACGCTGGGCTCCTGTACCAGCACCTTTTGAAAGCGCCGCTCCAGCGCGGCATCTTTTTCGATGTACTGCCGGTACTCGTCGAGCGTGGTGGCACCGATACAGTGCAGCTCACCACGTGACAACGCGGGCTTGAGCATGTTGCCGGCGTCCATCGCACCCTCGGCCTTGCCGGCGCCAACCATGGTGTGTAATTCATCGATAAACAGGATGATCTGACCTTCCTGCTTGGAGAGGTCGTTCAATACGCCCTTGAGGCGCTCTTCAAATTCACCGCGGAACTTGGCGCCCGCGATCAGGGAGCCCATGTCCAGCGACAGCACGCGCTTATTCTTCAGGCCTTCGGGCACCTCGCCGTTAATAATTCGCTGCGCCAGGCCTTCGACGATCGCGGTTTTACCGACGCCGGGTTCACCGATCAGCACCGGGTTATTCTTGGTACGGCGCTGCAGCACCTGGATCGCGCGGCGAATCTCCTCGTCGCGACCGATGACCGGATCCAGTTTGCCTTGCTCGGCGCGTTCGGTCAGGTCGACGGTATATTTCTCGAGCGCCATACGCTGGTCTTCCGCGTTCTCGCTATCGACCGTCTGGCCACCGCGGATGCCGTCGACCGCAGCGGTGATAGCCTGCTTGCTGGCGCCCGCGGACTTCAGCGCATCGCCGAGCGACCCTTTTTCATCCATCGCCGCCAGGATGAACAATTCGCTGGAGATAAACTGGTCTTTACGTTCCTGCGACAGTTTGTCGGTGACGTTGAGTAACTTGCCGAGTGCATTTGAAATATGCAGATCGCCGGCGGCGCCTTCGACCCGCGGCAACTTGTCGAGCATCTCGCCCAGCTGCGAGCGCAGCAGATTGAGGTTGACACCCGCATGGGAAAACAGCGCTCGCACCGAGCCGCCCCGCTGATCGAGCATGGCAATCATCAAGTGCACCGGTTCGATAAACTGGTGATCACGCCCCACCGCCAGCGACTGGGCGTCGGACAGGGCTTCCTGAAATTTACTGGTCAAACGATCCATACGCATGGATACAGTCCTCTAAACATTAGAAATTATGGGGTTATGTAGGACTGTTGCGCCATTTTTCAACCCCGGTGGGGCCGGATTAATTGATCCAGATCAAGGCAGCCATGCGCCCGGTGGTCGCAGCGCGGCGATAGGAATAAAGCAGCTCTGCATCGCGGTAGCTGCAGTGCGGATCACGCGAGACCTGGCTGACGCCATGCAGGTTCAATACCCGCTCGGCGAGTCCGGCGAGATCGCACAACCAGTGCCCCGGACCATGGGGAATAAAATAATTCGGCGCGTCCGCAATCGAACTGGCAAAGGCCGTGCGCACTTCATCGCCTACCTCGAAGCAGGCTTGCGAAATCCCCGGGCCGATCCAGGCCATCAATTGATCGCCGGCTGTTTGCATCGCCGCGAGCGCCGCCGGAATCACCCCCGCCTGCAGGCCGCGCCAGCCGGCATGCACTGCGGCGACCTCGGTGCCGGCCCGGTTGCAGATCAGTATCGGCAGACAGTCGGCGGTCATCACCACGGCGGCCTGACCCGGCTCGCGGGTAACCGCGGCATCGGCATCGCGGCCTGAATCCTGCTCCAGGACTACCGCCCGGGTGCCATGGGTTTGATTGATCCAGCCCGGTTCCACCGGAAGCTGCAGCTGGTCTCGCAAGGTCTTCCGATTCTGTCTTACTCTCGCTTCGTCGTCACCCACGTGCAGCGCCAGATTAAAACTGTCGAACGGCGATTCGCTGACACCACCCTGACGGGTCGTGCAGCAGGCGGCTACGTTGGCCGGCGCGGGCCACTGCGGTTGAATGATATCAATCATATTCAATCAGGGCATCCAGCAGCTGTTGAAAATCCTGCGGCAAGGGCGCTGCGAAACTGACCATTTCACGGCTGCGCGGATGGATGAAGCTAAGCCGCTCGGCGTGCAGCGCCTGGCGCCGGAAATCACGGAGCAGGTCAATCAGGGGAGCGCCCACCCCCGCAGGGATGCGTACGCGCCCACCATAAACCGGATCACCGAGCAGTGGATAGTTGATATGCGCCATGTGGACGCGAATCTGATGGGTGCGCCCGGTTTCCAGCTGCAGCCGGACCAGGCTGTAATGCGCGAACTTGCGCACAACCTGAAAATGAGTCAGCGCCGGTTTGCCGGTGGTCTGCACCGCCATCTTTTTGCGGTTTTGTGGATGCCGCGCGATACCGGTCTCGATGCTACGCCCGGCGGTGACCACGCCCTGGGTTATGGCAATGTATTCCCGCTTTACCAGGCGCTCCTGCAGTTGCTCGACCAACCAGCAATGCGCGCTTAAATTACGCGCCACCACCATAACCCCGGTGGTGTCCTTGTCGAGGCGATGGACGATGCCGGCCCGCGGTAACTGCTCGAGGCGCGGATCCTGCAGCAGCAAACCGTTTACCAGGGTTCCGTCACGATGACCGGCAGCCGGGTGAACCACCAGGTCGGCAGGCTTGTTGACGACGATAATATCCTGATCCTGGTGCAGAATTCCGAACTCTACCGCCTGCGGCGGGTCTGAGATTACGACCTGCTGTGGGACATCCAGGTGCACCTGGTCACCGCCGAACACCTTTTGCCTGGGTTTACACGGTGCATCGTTGATACAGACGAAACCCTGCTGAATCCACTGTTGAATCTTGCTGCGCGAGTAATCGGGCAACAACTGGTGCAGGGCCTGGTCCAGGCGGTTTCCAGCCATTTTCTTTTCGATCTGGAAACTTTGCTGAATTAATTTCATGCGCTGGTTATACTGTTTGTCTGGCAGTTCAGCAAGTAATCCGACCTTATCAAGTTAGTTTAAAAAAATGCGTTTAATCATAACCCTGGCCATGGTGCTTAGCCTGGCCGCCTGCGGCCCGGAAAGGGAAATCGACGTCACCGCCGACTGGAGCGTCGAGCAATTCTATAGCGAGGCGCGCAGCGCGCTCGCCAAAGAGAATTACCTCACGGCGATCGAGTACTATGAAACGCTGGAATCGCGTTTCCCGTTTGGCAAATATGCAACCCAGGCGCAAATCGATGTTGCCTACGCCTATTACAAGTTCAATGAACCGGATTCGGCGATAACCGCCCTCGACCGCTTCATCAAGCTGCATCCGCGTCATCCGTCGGTCGACTACGCCTACTATCTGAAAGGATTGGCCAATTTCGGGCGTGGCGGTACGATTCTCGACGTGCTGGTGGAACGCGACCTATCCACCTTCGACAAAAATCTAATGCTCGTCGCCTACAATGATTTCAAACTGCTGCTGCAACGTTTCCCCAGCAGTCGATATGCCGTCGATGCCAAAAAACGCATGATTTATTTGCGCAATGAGCTGGCGCGGGCAGATTTTCAGACCGCCAGTTACTACGCATCGCGCGAGGCATGGGTCGCGGTCGCCAATCGCACCAAGTTCATCCTGCACAATTACCAGGGTTCCAGCGTTATCAAATCGACCCTCGATCTGCAGCTTCAGGCCTACCAGCAGCTGGGAATGGAAAAGCTGGCACAGGACACCCAGCGAATTATTGATCTGAACTATAACCAGGGCTCCTGATGAACTACCGCAAACTCGGTCGCAGTGACATCGAGGTTAGCGAGATTTGCCTCGGCTCGATGACCTGGGGCACGCAGAATAGCGAAGCCGAAGGGCATGCCCAGATCGACTACGCGCTAGATCACGGCGTAAACTTCATCGATACCGCGGAACTGTACCCGTCTAATCCAATGTCGGCGGCAACCGTCGGGCGAACCGAAGAGATTATCGGTAGCTGGCTGGCCAGGTTCGGCCGGCGTGATGAGGTCGTGCTGGCGACCAAGGTCGCCGGCGAAGGCCACGACTACATCCAGAATGGCATCGATATCAGCCCGGAAAAGATTCGCGTCAGCCTCGAGGGCAGCCTGAAGAAATTGCAGACCGATTATATCGACCTGTATCAACTGCACTGGCCGAACCGAGGTTCCTACCATTTCCGGAACAACTGGCGTTACGACCCCACGAAGCAGGACACACAGCAAACCCTGGAGCATATTTATGCCGTCCTGGCCTACCTCGGCGAGCTTGTCGCCGACGGGAAAATTCGCCAGATCGGGCTTTCCAACGAAACCTGCTGGGGAACCAGCCAGTTTCTGCAAATTGCCGAGGCGAATAATTTCCCGCGCGCGGTATCGTTGCAAAACGAATACAGCCTGATGTATCGCGCGCATGATCTCGACCTGGCGGAACTGTCGCACCACGAACAGGTAGGGTTGTTGCCATATTCGCCGCTGGCCTGCGGCATGCTCACCGGCAAGTACGAAAACGGCGCCAGGCCCGCGGGTTCGCGCTTGACTACCAATCCAGACCTGTGGGGGCGGGCTAACGATTCGGTATGGCCGGTGATAGACCAGTACGTGGCAATCGCCAGGAAACACGGCATCGACCCCGCGCAGATGGCGATTGCCTTCTGCAATCAGCGTCCGTTTGTGACATCGAGCATCATCGGCGCCACCAGTATCGAGCAACTGGCCGTGAACCTCGGCGCAGCTGAGCTTGAACTTTGCGACGAAGTGCTCGAAGATATTCAGAAGGTTTACCATCAATATCCGATTCCCTACTAATCCAGCCATGAAACAATCAGAAATAGTTGCCGAAATGAAGGTACTGCCCGAAATCGACGTCGAGTATGAAATCAGACGCCGGGTAGAATTTATCAAGTACGAATTAGAACTCAGCACCCATAAAACCCTCGTGCTCGGCATCAGCGGTGGTGTCGATTCATGCACCTGCGGTCGACTGGCACAACTCGCCGTCGACGAACTCAACCAGTCGGGCAGCGGCTATCGCTTTGTCGCGGTGCGCCTGCCCTATGCATCCCAGGCCGACGAAACCGATGCCCAGATGTCGCTGGACTTCATTCAACCCAGCCACAGCGTCAGCGTTAACGTGCAAGCCGGCACCGATACCATTCACCAGTCGACGCTGAGCGCGCTCGAAGAGCAGGGCCTGGGCGGCCAGAGCGAGAGCCTGCAGGACTTCGTCAAGGGCAACGTCAAGGCGCGAATGCGCATGGTGGCGCAGTATGAAATTGCCGGCCTGCTCGGCGGCCTGGTGCTCGGCACCGATCACTCGGCTGAAAACGTTACCGGTTTCTACACCAAGTACGGCGACGGCGCCTGCGACATCGTGCCCTTGTTCGGGCTGAATAAGCGCCAGGTCAGACAGGTCGCAGCACAGCTGGGCGCGCCCGAAAAAATTATCCGCAAGGCACCGACCGCGGACCTCGAAACCCTCGCCCCGGCCAAACCCGATGAAGATGCGCTCGGATTAAGCTACGACCAGATCGACGACTTCCTCGAAGGTAAAAAAATCGAAGCGGAAGCCGAAAATCGCCTGATTCATATTTTCCTGACTACCGCGCACAAGCGCGAGCCGATCGCCACCGTCTACGATAAATAACGCCGTCTCGATGTCATCCCGCCGCTCGACTATTTACCAATGTCATCCCGCGACTCGATCGCGGGATCCAGTCAGATTGCGACAATTCAGGTAACTCTGGATCCCGTCGGTTCGACGCATCTGGTCAAACCACGGGATCACAAAAGCTGAGCCATTCATTCAAGAAACTGCCTGGCAAGGAAAGCGCCGCAGCCCCTCGCGCCCGAGCGGCGGCCTGCTGAAATAACTGGAGAATCTGGAGCGGGGTACGAGGTTCGAACTCGCGACATTCAGCTTGGGAAGCTGACGCTCTACCAACTGAGCTAACCCCGCAGAACGACCATTGTAACGCCAAAGCGGATACTCGCATACTACTGACCAGCGCCGTCGATCGCCCGGCAACGAAATCAGATATGTCCTGTATCAGTGGCGGCTTCCACACCCAAGCGGTCATTCGATCATATCGGGCCGATACCTGAGCAGGGCACCGAGCGGGCATTGATTTGATAAAATTACTCATTAATGCCCCGATGGCTCCTTTTATCCCGATTGAACGTACTTCTCATTCCGGCGAAAAGCCGATAGATAATATGCTGGTCTTTTCTATACTTAATTGATGAACAATATTGCTCGATACCGCCCGCTATTTTTCCTCGGACATTCTTTTCGACCTGCCCTCGGGGAACCCAGGATTGCTTAAGACCGGTAAAAACGTTTCGAGTTTCTCCAGGGACGCCCTGTTCGCGGAACTGGATGAACTGCGCTTTATGCTGCTACTGCACGAGGCCTCGGTCAGGGCCACATCTGTGGGCCAGTTTGAATGGGATTACAAAAAGAATTGCCTGGGGTACTGCTCGAAGGAATATGCAGGCTTGTTTGGCCACCGTCACGTCAATATCGCCGGCGCGCAAAATACCTGGGAGAAGTTTATCGCCCAGATTCATCCCGATGACCGTGATCGTTACCTGAAAACCTGCGCCCAACGGCACACCCAGGATAGTGTGACCTGCGAGTACCGGATAGCTCTCCCGAGCGGGGAAATAAGGCATGTCCAGGAAACCAATATCTATACTCACCCGAGCGCAAGTGTGATCAGGGGCAACTTCGGTGTCGTCCGCGATATAAGCCTGCAGAAACAGGTAGAAAGCATTCTGGATAGTAAAAACGAAACCATCGGGAAAATCGACGGTTTCAAAGATCTGGGATGCTTTCTCTACGATGAAATTCACGAGAAATTTCTCTATGTCGACCAGCCACTGGCAAACATCTACGGCGTCGAGCAAGATTATTTGCTCAACTGTATTCGGTCGCCAGGCGACGATTTCGAATTTGTTTACAAGGACGATCTTGAATTGCTCAACCAGGTGTACTGGGACGCTGAGATGGGAGATATCTGGGAGGCCGAATACAGGATGGTTCGACCGGATGGTGAAATACTCTGGGTCAGGGAATTGGGTAAAAGCTTTCTTGTCCTAAACGGTGTAGAAGAGCAGTCCGTAGGAGTCGTTCTGGATATAAGTGACCGCAGGGAAGCGGAAATCAACCTCATGAAAATCACGGAAAATTTGGAGCAGGAGGTTAACGTACGCACTCGTGAGCTTGATAGAACAGTCAAATTGCTGAAGTCGGAAGTCGAGGAGAAGAAGAAAATCGCAGCCAAGCTGCAGCACCTTGCTAACCATGATCCATTGACAGGATTGCCGGGTATCCGATTATGCATGGATCGACTATCACATGCCCTGGCAACCGCAGATCGAAGCAAGGAAACCTGCGCAATCATGTTTCTTGACGTCGATAACTTCAAGACGATCAATGACAACCACGGCCACCAGTATGGCGACGAAGTGCTCAAGATCATTGCAGGTCGGTTCCAGGCTATTGTTCGCAAAGCCGATACCGTGGCGCGTATAGGAGGAGACGAATTCCTGGTAATCCTGTCAGGAGTACGGGCAACCAACATCGTAGAGCGGATCGCCGAAAAATTAATCGAAGAGACCTCCCGGGCCGTCAGCATCGGATGCTATGATTTTACCGTTGGACTCAGTATCGGAATAGCCCTGTATCCTGCAGACGGCACTGATGCGGAAGAATTGATCCGGGCAGCGGATAAAGCCATGTACCAGGCGAAAAAAAATGGCCGGAATTGCTTCAGGTTTGCTGAAGCCTGAAGCAGGCTCAGGGCGGCCCTTATCTGCTCAAGATAACTAATCGCGCGACAGCCAGATATATAATAAAACGGCCGCCGAGGGACGCAGCGGTAACAGCTGAAATCGCAGCAAAGCAGACGCCCGAAACTTTTCGATGAGCAGAAAAAACCGACCCGGGTGCGACACTCAGTCAAATCATTGTAAAGGTCAGGAACCGGCACATAGGAGCCATTTGGGAGGTATCGATAATTAAGTATTGTGTCCCCAGAACTCGCAAGCTATCAGGGATAGCGTATGCAATCCTGCTCAAGGGGAAAATATACGATCCAGCGATCGCATTTCCCGCATAAAATATTGACAAGACGCGTGGCGTTTACCTGGTGCTCACAAATCATCTACGCCAGCATCTGGTTTTGAGCCTGAGGATGCCGACTATTAAACATTTGAGTAAGTATGGGGTACCTCTAAAGCGAGATCGTCGGTTCCCGTGCTTGCCGGCGCCGCCTGGCCATCGGTATTACTAATGCAGATATAAGCAATCCGCTCAAGACCGGTACGCTAAAAAGTAACACAATGTCTGCGTCGCCGTCCCCGCCTAATAAATCGTAGAGACTAGCTTCGTCAATTTTATCTAAATATATGGCAAGAGGAACCAAGCTAGCTACTTGCATCACTACACCTGAAACTGCCGGTATCCACAACTGTTTAGCCCAAATAGACAAAAAAATCACCACCACCCAAGTAGTTGGATTCAATGAAAATATTAGTGCTGCTTCTAGTATTTCTATTACCTGATTGATCACCTGCCAAACCTCTCATACCATTTTTCTTACTAGGACTAACGAGCCAACATAAATGCTATAGAGATTTCATAACGTGCATCTGATCACAGATTAACAGGATAGGGCATATTTTATGACACCACCGAATGGGCGCAAAAAGTGACTAACTCGCATGGGCACCGGATCTGGATACTGAGAGTCCGAAACTGGCCGAAGATCGCTGCTTGACGGTTGGCTTTGAACGTCCGTTATCAAGAAAGCAGGCGCATAAAAAATTTGGCGAAGAGGCAAGGAGCAATCTCAGGCGATCGCTTTAATGCTGGTGATCTGGGTGGTCGTCTTCGCGCCCGTGCCGAGAAGACTTTGATTTGCCGATCGATTCCACCGGGATGTGGCCAGCAGGGATGAAAAACCGCGAATCAGCAGGTAAGATCGAGTCATACTCACATTTTCGTTCGGAGTTGATTGGTGAAGGTATATCGTCGGATTTGCGCAATACTCTGTCTTGGTTTATTTACACTATCCTTATCCTGGACTTCAGGTGCAACCGATCCTTTACCCGAGCGGTCGCTGCAAATTGACGGCAAGATTAGCGAAGATGGTACTCGCGTTGACCTTCAATGGGCCAAATCGAACGGAACGCAGATCGGCCGTATCAAAATTCAGCGACGCGTTCTCGGCGAAACCCGCAAAACTTCCTGGATGAGCATTGCATCGGCCAGAAGTTTCGCCAGGCTCTACGCGGACGACAGGGTTCGGCCGGGTGTCGCATACGAGTATCGAATTTCCCGCCCCAGTCATGAGCAAATCGAGACGGGATACTGGGTCACGGGACGCAACCTGGCGGCCGAGGAAGATCGTGGCGTCGCGATCGTGGTCATTGATGAAACCCTGGCCGGGGATCTCGGATCCCGCCTGGATCGCTTCATGCTGGACCTGGTCGGCGATGGCTGGACAGTTGTTCGCCGCGATACGCCACGTGGAAACGCCAGGGACCCGGTGGCCAATCTCAAGGCGGCCCGAAAACTAAGGGACTGGATCAAACGGCAATACTATTCCGACCCTGCGGCATCGCATGCCTTGATCCTGGTTGGCCGTGTCCCGGTGGTCAAGAGCGGGCACGCGAATCCCGACGGACATAAGCTTCGACCACTTGAGACCGATTTGTTCTACGCCGACATGAACGGTATCTGGAGTGACAACAGCCAGGGCGTTTTACTGCACAACTCGATTCCCAGCGATCATATCGAAATGCAGGTCGGGCGAATCGACTTCGCCAACCTGGATGGTGCGCTCGGGGATGAAGTCGCTTTGATAAAGAGCTATTTCGACAAGAACCATCGCTGGCGGCACGGTCGGCTGGGAGATTTGCGCCAGGCCTACGGGGATAACGATCTTTTGTTCGTCGAGACCACCGCCCTGCGCAACATTGTCGGACCCGAAAAACTCACGACCGGGGGACATCATGACGCGGGCACGCGCCAGCCGTGGCTGTTTGGCGTGGACTTCGGGAAATGGAATTATGAGCACTACATAAACGAAAAGTCTCCCGTCAAGGCCGTTTTCACGATCAATTTCGGTAGCGGCAAGCTCGATTTTTCGCAATGGAACAATTCCATGACGGTCATGCTGGCTCAAGCGGGCTACACCCTGACGACGGGATGGGGCGCTCGGCCTGCCTGGCAGCTGCATCACATGGCGATGGGCAAATCGATCGGCTACAGTCATATGCGTACGGTCAATAACGGCACTTTGACTTTTGGCGGCCCGGAAACCCTGGAATACACCCCGACCGGGGTCTACACCTGGCTTAATCCGCCCTGGGTCAATCTGTTGGGTGACCCGACACTACGTCCCTTTCCGTTGGCATCCGTCACGGAATTGCGGGCCGAGATGCGCGAGGGTAGCGTTTATCTTGATTGGACTGGGGCGAGTGCCAAAACAAGGGTGGGATACCGTGTCTATCGGGCGTCGGATCGATTCGGTCCCTACCATGCATTAAATCCCTCAGGGTTGCACACCGGGAATCAGTTTGTCGATCCTAACCCACCCTCCGGCGTCTGGTATATGGTGCGAGCCCATGCCCTGAAAAAAGTCTATGCGGGCTCCTTTAATACCTTCTCGCAAGGGGCGTTTGCGTCGATGGATAATCAGGATGGCAGTTAAACCAATACCGGAGATAAGCTTGCCGGGTTAGCCAATTTCCCGCGTGTTCGCTTCTGGCCGATTCGACAAGCCGGGAAAGCGAATTTCAGCGTTGGCTATCGAGGAAACAGACGTTCAATCTGGATGAATCAGCGGTGAATAGTTTGAAATCCGTAGGTAAAGAAACTGGTATACTGTTTCGGGATTTACGGAGTGCGCGTGCAGTGTAACCGAAGGAGTATGCAATGATGAACGATCCTACGACCAACCTGCCCGACGAGGTCGCTGCCATTGGGAGCTGCGGCTACGTCGTGTTTACGGACGAATCGCTGCCAGCGGAATTTCGCGAGCATTTCGACACCGGGCGCATACCAGTAACTGCGATTCGCCACGTGCGGCAGTGGGGTTTGCAGGTCGACGACGAGTTCGAGTTGCAAGGGCATGAACGAACCAGGATTCCTGACGAGGAGCTGTGGGAAATCAGCATTCGCGCCCGTGACGGCTCCACTTATGAGGTGAACGCCACGCTTCTGCGCCCCGCACCCGAGTAACGCGCGGCAAAAGTGACAGCAAAAGCAAAAGGGGTCAGGCCTTACATTTGACATCTAAGATGCAGGATGTAAGGCCTGACCCTGTGTTCCGATTAGTCTAATTATCTTCATCGGGGGTCCACTTCTGACCGAAGATGGCCTCCTGGCCCAGCCAATTGAGCGTCTCCTTACGAGAAAGCTGCTACTGAAATCATATACACCAGCAGCCGAGTTCGACCCAGGGCAGAAACTAAGGTTTTAGCGATATAAAGGATACCGCCCCTTTACCAGCTGTGTTCATAATGCATAAACTTCTATATTTCCGGCGTACTTGATTTCAGTGGAAAAAGCAGATACCCCTCAAGATCAAAACAGGCTAGAACGCAGCGTTAGTTTGTTCCAGGCTACCGTTTATGGCGTCGGCATCATTCTCGGGGCTGGGATTTATGCACTCATTGGTGAAGCCGCGGGTATCGCGGGCAATGCGATCTGGATTTCTTTCGTCATCGCAGCATTGATTGCCGCATGCTCAGCAATCTCTTATGCAGAATTGTCAGCGATTTATCCTAAAAGTGCAGCAGAGTTTGTGTATGTCAAAGAAATATCCGGCTCCCAATTTTTAGGCTTTGTAGTCGGATATGTGACTGTGGTTACGGGTATCATCGCTGTGGCAGCAGTGTCACTGGGGTTTTCTACCTATTTTAAACTTTACCTCGATACCGACCCCGTACTGGTTGCGATCATTCTCATTTTAGTTGTAGCGACGCTCAATCTTAGTGGCATCCAACAAAGCGCTCGGGTAAACACGTTGCTTACATTTGTGGAGGCTGCTGGGCTAATATTTATAATCTTTATCGGAATACCCTACATTGGTGATGTTAATTTACTGGTAGTCGATTCCGGCTCAACGATAAGTGATGCATCTGCCTGGAAACCGATGATGGCTGCTGCTGCCCTAATCTTTTTCGCTTATCAGGGATTCGAGGATATAGCGAATATTTCCGAGGAAACGAAATCCGCCGAGACAGCGGTGCCGCTGGCACTGCTATTGTCGCTATTGATAACGACAGTAATCTATATCCTCGTTGCCGTGGTCGCTGTGAGCGTGGTCCCGGCCGACTCACTCTACGCCGCCTCCAAACTCGATAACCCAAGCGAGGGGCCATTGGCGCTAGTCGCCAGTACCGCTTTACGCTCACCCATGGGAGGGAATATATTTACGGTCATTGCCCTGTGCGCTACTGCTAACACCGTATTGGTGTTACACATTGTGACATCGAGAATGTTATATGGTATCGCCAGAGATAACTGCCTGCCCGATTTTATCGCCAGAGTAAATCCAACGACTAAAACCCCTGTGAGTGCAGTGGTACTGGCAACCATTTTCTGTGTTTTATTTACCCTTGGGGGCTCGCTCGGGGATGTTGCAAACCTGACCAATGTAGGGGTTTTCCTGGTGTTTTTTATGGTGAATTTGATGTTGCTGGTATATCGCTACAAAAATCGCAGTTCGAAAAACCTGAGACATACTTCGGTGTCGTTGGCACTTAACCTGGGCTGGTTTCCAATATTACCGTTTTTTGGAGCATTGTTTTGCGCCGTAATGTTACTTACTCAGTTCTGGCAGCCGATGATTGTATTGGGCATATCAGTACCAATAATTGTTTATGCTTTTTTTATTACTATTTTAGCAGCACCCATCTACCTGCTTTCTCAAAAGAACCAGGGATAATTCAAACAACATAATAAAGGCGACGGCATCCTTTGAGACAGACCGTTAGCTCCCGCTACCAGGCTGGATTTAGTTGTTTGCTGGGTGTCTATTCCTGGCCGAAGATTGCTGCACACCTGACTCTCATGGGTGTCCGCCTTGGGCACATAGTCAACTCTGACACCTGCGTCGCGCCCACGCGCGCATTCTATAGATGGGGTTGTTGGTCAGGGTGCTATCTGATTCTTACTGGCTTACCCGCTTCCGAGTAGTGGCCACGGTATGACAGCGGCTTGAATTTCCAATCCGGCAACGTGTGAACCAGGCAACCGGTGTAGTCAGCCGCGACATAAAGATCGGGTGCCGCCGGGACAGGTTTCAGGAACTGAGAACGGACTCGGCCTGTAAATCAGCATGATAGGACGAGCGTACCATTGGGCCGCTGGCGACCTGGTCGAAGCCGATCGATTCGGCGTAGGCGCCGAGCTGGTCGAATTCCTCGGGCGTGACGAACCGTTCCACCGCGAGATGATCGAGGCTGGGCTGCAGGTATTGCCCCAGGGTCAGCATGTTGACCTCGTGTTCGCGCATATCGCGCAGCACCTGTTTGACCTCGTCGATTTCCTCGCCCAGCCCGAGCATCAGGCCAGACTTGGTCGGCACCCGCGGGTGCATCTGCTTGAACTTCTGCAGCAGGTCGAGCGACCACTCGTAGTCTGAACCCGGACGAATCTTTTTGTATAACGAGGGCACCGACTCGAGATTGTGATTGAATACATCGGGCGGGGCCTGGGTCATGATCTCGAGCGCCACGTCCATGCGACCGCGGAAATCGGGCGTCAGGATTTCAATCTGGATATCAGGATTAAGCCTGCGGGTCTCGTGTATGCACTCGACGAAGTGGCCGGCGCCGCCGTCGCGCAGATCATCGCGGTCCACCGAGGTAATCACGACATAGCGCAGGCCCATGGCTTTGATGGTGGTGGCGAGATTGGCCGGTTCAGCCGCGTCCAGTGAATTGGGGCGGCCGTGGCCGACATCGCAAAACGGGCAACGCCGGGTGCAAATATCGCCCATGATCATAAAGGTCGCGGTGCCTTTGGAAAAGCACTCGCCCAGGTTGGGGCAGGAAGCTTCTTCGCACACGGTATACAGGCTGTTTTCACGCAGGCGCGCCTTGAGCTCCTTGACGCGGTTGCCGGTCGGCGCCTTGGCCCGTATCCAGGGTGGTTTGCGCTGGACTGATTTCGACGGCACTACTTTGATCGGTATGCGCGCGACCTTGTCCGCTCCCTTGAGCTTAACTCCCTGCACTACCTGATTTTTTTTCACTTAAATGTCCAGTTAGTATGCTGGCCAGTTTATGGCCGACGGTCTCGACACTATCGCTAATGTCAAAATCAAGCAACTGAGTTACCGCGAGACCCTGATAGCCGCAAGGATTGATCCGGGTAAACGGTTCCAGATCCATATCGACATTGAGGCTCAGGCCATGATAACAACATCCTTTTCGAATACGCAATCCAAGCGCCGCTATCTTGGCCTCGCCGACGTAGACCCCGGGTGCGCCGGGACGGCCTTGCGCGGTGATGTGATAGTCCCGCAGCAAGTCGATCACCGACTTTTCGATCAGGGCAACCAGTCCCTTGACGCCAAGCCCGAGCCGCGTGATGTCGAGCAGGCAATAAAGCACCAGCTGACCTGGACCATGATAGGTGACCTGGCCGCCGCGATCGATCTGCACCACCGGGATGCCCCCCGGCGCCAGCAAGTGCTCGGCCCTGCCGTTCAGGCCCTGGGTAAATACCGGGGCATGCTCGGTGACCCATAGCTCATCCGCGGTATGCGGGTCGCGCGCATTGGTAAAATCCTGCATCGCCTGCCAGGTTTGCCGATAGTCTGAGCGGCCCAGATTTTTGACCAGGATCGGCATTTGCGACAGGTCGCTAGAGCGACATCACAACCTGTTCACAGTCATACAGATCCTGGTAAATTTCTTCCAGCTGCTTTTGACTGTAAACAGTAAAGGTCAGCGTCAACGCCAGGTATTTACCGCCCTTGCTGCGCCGGCGGCGAACTTCGATATGCTCGGCCTGCGGGCATCTCGCGCGCACCAGCTCGAGCACGATTGTTTCCAGGTTCTCGGAATCTTCACCGAATACCTTGAGCGGAAACTGGCTGGGATAATCGATCAGCGCCAACCCGGACTCGACGGGCTCGCCTGACTCCTTCGGATCGATCATTAGCGGAACATCAGCTTAACGCTATCCATGGCCCTGACGAACAAACTGCCCTCGGCGACATCCTGCATTGCAACGATGTCTTCGCTCAGCATCAACTCGTCGTCGAGTTTGATGTTAACCTGGCCGAGCTGTTGCCCGCGCGCGATCGGTGCAGAGATTTCCTGATCAATTTCCATCGACGCATCAAGATCGCGGTAGCGCCCGCGCGGTATCGTGATGTAAATATCCTTGCCGACACCCAGGCTGACCTGTTCCTGTTCGCCATACCAGATGCGCGCAGTTTTCAACGCTTCGTCAGCGCGGTAAAGCTTGTGGGTCTCATAGAAGCGGAAGCCGTAGTTCAGCAGTGACTGGCTGCTCTGCGTTCGCGCCTTGTCCGAATCGGCGCCCAGCACCACGGATATCAGGCGCATGTCGTCACGCTCAGCCGAAGCCACCAGGCAAAACCCGGCAGACTCGGTGTGCCCGGTTTTCACCCCGTCCACGGTTTCATCACGCCATAACAGGCGGTTACGGTTGAACTGGCGAATCTTGTTGAAAGTGTACTCGCGCTCCTTGTAGTAGCGATAAGACTCGGGAAATTCGCGGATAGCCGCCTGCGTCAGCGTAGCAATGTCGCGCGCGCTGCTGTAGTGATTCTCATGCGGCCAACCGGTCGCGTTGACGAAGTTGGTATTGTCCATGCCCAGCAGTTGCGCCTGGTGATTCATGTAACCCGCAAACGCGGATTCGGAACCGGCAATATGCTCGGCCAGGGCTACACTGGCATCGTTACCGGACTGAATAATCAATCCCTTGAGCAGTTCTTCGACCGCCACCTGCTTGCCGACCTCGACAAACATCTTCGAGCCTTTCATGCGCCAGGCCTTTTCACTGATGGTCACCATTTCATCCAGAGTGATGTCGCCATCGGCGATGGCCTTGTCCACCAGGTAGGCGGTCATCAACTTGGTAATACTGGCGGGCTCGACATGCTTGTCGGGATCTTTTTCGGCGAGCACCCGGCCTGAATCGAAATCAACCAGAAAGTAACTGGTGGCATTAAGCGCCGGCGGATCGGGGATGGGTTTGGCTGCGGCCCAGCCGGAACCGGAAAAAACAACGGCCAGAATTCCGAGAAAAAGCGAGACGATCTTCATATTAACCTGATGGTTAGGGAACTTGGAAAAGTGTCGCGATTGTAGCGACCACGGCGATTGCTCTCAAGGTTTATCGGACTCGGCATTGCTGCAGTCCAGGTCAATCCTGCACCACGATGCGCGCGGTTTGAAAGCCCTTGTCCCTGAGGCGTTTGACAATTGCATTGGCTTCATCGATATCGAACAGGGGTCCGACCCGAACCCGGTAAAAAAGTCCGTTAGTGGTTTGCAGTTGTGATATGCGCGCCGAGGATTCTTTGGCGTCGTGTAAATCTCGCATCAGATTGCTGGCATTGGCCTCACTGGCGAAAGAGCCCATCTGAATATACAGCGGCACATCCTTTTCCAGATCCTCGGTCAACGGAATGGTGCGCACCACGCTGGTTGGCCGGCTCTGCCCCTGTCTGACGACGCTGATTTCCACGTTAGCGGTACCTGGCCCCTTGACACCGAGTTTCTTGGCCGCCGCGTATGAGAGATCAATAATACGCCCGTGAATAAAAGGGCCACGATCGTTAACCCGAACCACCATGCTGCGGCCGTTATCCAGGTTCTTCACGTGCACGTAAACCGGTAGTGGCAGGGTCTTATGCGCCGCGGTCATGTCGTGCATGTTATAGATTTCGCCGCTGGAGGTTTT
The DNA here is from genome assembly GCA_963768295.1 of uncultured Gammaproteobacteria bacterium. Taxonomy (GTDB): domain Bacteria; phylum Pseudomonadota; class Gammaproteobacteria. The sequence goes on from CAVYHN010000015.1 coordinate 55,639, forward strand.
GCGGCCGTGGAACTTGATTCCATACCATGAGGCAATGCCGCGCTGCACGAAACCTTCGGAACTATCGAGCACATAGTAGCGCTTGCCATGGACAACATAGGACGACGGATTTCCCAGTTTCGATTTCTTGGTCGACGGGGTCGCCGAGATTTGCGCCTTGCCACGCTCGTCGACAGGCACCCCGAAGGTACAGGCGCTAAGCAGCAGCGGAATTATCAGGCAAAGCAGCAGTCCAGGTTTCATGTCGTCTTTTTGTACTTGTGGCTGATCAGCTTTGCCAGTTGGTAAACCGCCATCGCATAAAGCTCGCTATGATTGTAACGCGTGATCACGTAAAAATTCTGGAAGCCGGCCCAGTACTCGGGATGATCGAGCTGCTGCAATCTGATCAGCGCAACCGGCGTTTCGTCGGTGATGGTAAATTCTGAGCTCAGGCCATTGCGTTTTAGGTCGGTCCACTTTAAATCGGGTTTCACCCCGGGTTCAAGTGCATCTACCGAATTGTTTTCGCTTGCCACCAGCGGGCGCGCCACAATTCCGTCGCGCTGCCAGCCATGCTTGATAAAATAATTGGCGACGCTGCCGGCGATATCTGCAACGCTGTCAAACAAGTTGGTCTGGCCATCCTGGTCGAAGTCGATGGCATAGTTGCGGTAGCTGGAAGCAATGAACTGCGGCATCCCCATGGCGCCGGCGTAGGACCCTCGCAGGGCCCGCGCATCGAAGCCCTGCTCCTTGGCCAGCAACAGAAACTGCTCCAGTTCCCGGGTAAAAAACTTGGCGCGGCGCGGATAATCGAAGGCCAGGGTCACCAGACTGTCGAATACCGGATCCTTACCCCTGTAAATGCCATAGAAGGTTTCAACCCCGATGATCGCTACGATAATTTCGGCTGGAACCCCGGTTTTTTCACTGACCCGCGACAATAGTTCCTGATGTTCCCGCCAGAACTGCACCCCGAGATCGACACGTTTGTCCTTGATGAAAATTTTGCGGTACTGGTACCACTCGAGCTCTTTTTCCGCCGGCTTATCCAGTTTGGCGAACAGATGCTCCTGCTTTTCGACCTGCGCAAACAATTGGACCAGTTCGGCTTCGGTATAGTCGGTTTCGGCGGCCATGCGTTGCACGAAAGCAATCACATCTTCGCGCCCCCGGTAATCTCCGCTGGGAATTTCCAGCGCCGAGACCAGTGGCGCCACCAACAAACCGACTATAAATATATATTTTCTCATCAAACCAAAAACCGTTTTGCCGATCGAATCGACATGATTAAACCAAACCCCATCATCAGGGTTACCATTGAGGTGCCGCCATAGCTTATCAGTGGCAAAGGCACGCCGACTACCGGCAGCATACCGGCAACCATGCCGGTATTGACGAACAAGTAGACAAAAAACGTCAGGCTAAGTGCGCCGGCCAACAGACGACCGAAATTTTCGTTCGAATGCGCGGCTATATAAAGCCCCCGGAGAATAATTGCCAGATAAATCAGCAACAGCACGACACTGCCAAAGAATCCGAACTCTTCGCCAAACACGGAAAAAATAAAATCGGTCGACCGCTCCGGAATAAAGTCAAGCTGCGACTGGGTGCCGTTGAGCCAACCCTTGCCATAAACGCCGCCCGAACCAATCGCTATCTTCGACTGAATTATATGGTAGCCAGAACCGAGCGGATCACTTTCAGGGTCTAACAGGGTTAATATGCGCTTACGCTGGTATTCGTGCAATGCGAATTTCCACAACAGGGGCGCCATCGCCGAAAACAGAAACCCGAGACTGATCATGATCTTCCAGCGAACACCGGCCAGGAACAAGACGAAGAAACCGGCGCTACCGACCAGGATAGCGGTTCCGAGGTCAGGCTGTCGAGCAATCAAGACGACCGGAATCAATACCAGCACCGAAGAGACCACCAGTTCCTTAAATCCGACCGGTAACACCCGATTGGCAAGATAGGTTGCGACAATCATCGGCACCGCCAGCTTCAGAATTTCCGAGGGTTGGAAGCGGATAATACCCAGGTCCAGCCAGCGCTGCGCACCTTTACCAACCTCACCGAAAAACATGACCGCAACCAGCAATCCAACCCCGCCGAGATAAAGCCATATCGATATCTTGCGCAACATGCGCAGGGGTATATTGGCCACGGCCACCAGCAGCAGTAACGCCACCAGAATGCGCGTCAGCTGGCGGATAACGGCCCCCTGGTCGGATCCGCTCGCACTGAACAATACCATGCTGCCGAACAGGGCAAGAATGATCAGCAGGGACAGCAGCACCGGGTCCAGCCGCAGCGCATCCAGGATGCGGCGTGTAATCGAAGCAGAGTCGGAATCCAGCGACTGGTTCATGATTGCTCCAGCAGGTAGGCATCCATTATTCTGCGCGCGATGGGCGCCGCCACAGAGCTACCATGACCGCCATTCTCGACGATTACGGCGATCGCGATACGCGGTTCCTCGGCCGGCGCGTAGCTGATGAAAAGTGCGTGATCGCGCAGTTTCTCGGCGACCTCATCCTCTTCGTACTCAGCGTCCTGCGCAATCTCGAACACCTGTGCGGTACCGGTTTTTCCGGCGACCTTGTACTGTATCCCCTGGCCGACGCGATGCGCGGTGCCGCGTAAACCGTGCACCACGTTAACCATGGCGTTATGAACATGCTCCCAGTTCTTCGGTTTGAGTATTTCGTATTGCCCGGCAACGCGGCTCGCGATATCGATCCGATTGTAATCGGGTATTTTTTCGACCGATTTAACCAGATGCGGCTGGTAGCGCGTGCCCTTGAGCGAAAACGCCGCCGTCGAGTTTGCCAATTGCAGCGGCGTGACCAACAACGCACCCTGCCCGATGCCGGTTATCAGGGTTTCGCCCGGAAACCAGGGCATGCCCTCGGCACGCCGTTTCCACTCGCGCGACGGCAGCAATCCGCTGCGTTCACCAGTGCTGTCGACCCCGGTTTTTTCACCAAAACCAAACTGCTGCAAAAATTCGGCCATGCGATCGATACCTAGCCGATAAGCCAGATCGTAGAAGTACACGTCACAGGACTGAGTGATCGCGTCATGCAGATCCATATGGCCGTGGCCTTCCTTTTTCCAGTCACGATATCTTCGTGGTTCGTTGGGCAGCTGGTAGTAGCCGATACAATAAGTTTCCTGATCTTTCTTGTTGACCCTGGATTCGAGGCCGGCCAATCCATAAAAAGGCTTGGTGGTGGAACCGGGAGGATACTGACCCGACAGTGCGCGATTAAACAACGGGCGACTGGACGAATCGCGCAGCGCGTCGTAGTTTTCGTAACTGATGCCATTGACGAACAGGTTCGGATCGAATATCGGCATCGACACCAGGGCCAGGATTTCACCATTGTTGGGATCGATGGCCACCACGGCGCCGCTTTGCTGGGCGAAGGCTTCCTCTGCCACTCGCTGCAAGCGGGAATCGATCGTCAGGTGAAGATTATTCCCCTGGATCGGGGGCGACTCGTTGAGCACCCGCAAGGTACGGCCATTGGCATTGACTTCGACCTGCTGCACACCGACCGTGCCATGCAATTCATGCTCGTAGAATTTCTCCAGCCCGAGCTTGCCGATATGCGTCGAACCGGCATAGTCGACTTCATTCACTTCGCCGAGGTCGCGCTCATCGATACGACCGACATAACCCAGCGCGTGCACGGCATGCGCACCCTGAGGATAGTTACGCGTCAGCCGGGCGTTGATTTCGACACCCTCGAACTTGTGCAGGTTGACCGCCAGCCGCGCGACTTCCTCGTCGTTCAGATTGAGTCGCAGCGGGATACTCTCAAACGGGCGGCGGCGTTTGATCGACTGTTTGAAGCGCTTGAGATCCTGCTCGGTATATTCGACATACTGCATCAGCCGCGTCAGGGTGGCGTCGAGGTCTTCGACCTGCTCGCGCACGATTTCCAGCCGATAAGTGGGAAGATTGTTCGCCATGACCACGCCATGACGATCGTAGATGAGGCCGCGGGTCGGCGGCAGGGCCTTGATACGAATGCGATTGCTGTCAGATAGCGTCGCAAAATGCTCATATTCGACGACCTGTAAGACATAGAGCCGGCCAAGCACCAGGCTTAGCAAGATAACGATGACAATAGCGGCTACCACCAGGCGACGCCTTATGAGCCGGTTTTCTAGGAAATCGTCTTTTAGCTGTTCTCGCTTCAACATGGAAACGGAATTAACCTTGCGCACTACGGATCATTAGCAGATGTGTGGACAATAACAGAAAATTACCTAAAAAAGTGCCGAATATATGTAAATGAAGTTTCAATATGCCGGTAAAACCCGATATCATGCACGCGATTTTTTAAACCCCGGCAGTTCCGTGGGCAAAATACCAAAAAATACTATCAACATCTTGGGGAATTAGTATGGAGCTTAGTCAACTATTGCCGCCGATTATCGGCGCTTTTGGACTGGTCGCAGCCGCAATAACCTACGCGGCGGTCAAGAAATATCCTGAAGGCGAAGGCAGAGTCGTGGAAATCGGCAATCAGATTCATCTCGGCGCCATGGTATTCATGAAACGCGAATACACGATGCTATCCATGTTTGCCGCGGTTCTGCTGGTTTTGCTGTATATCTTTCTCGGTGCCGGTACCGCGTTTTGCTTCTTGCTAGGCGCGCTGGCCTCCGGTTCCGCCGGATACATCGGCATGAATACGGCAACCCGTGCCAACGTCAGAACCACGACCGCCGCGCACACTCAAGGCGCCGCCGCGGCCTTGACCGTGGCCTTTTTTGGCGGCTCGATCATGGGTCTTGCGGTTGCTTCGCTCGGCCTGCTAGGCCTCGGCATTTGTTATTACATATTTTCCGGCGACATCGAATCGCTGCACGCCATCCATGGCTTCGCCATGGGCGCTTCGGTAGTTGCGCTGTTCTCGCGGGTTGGCGGCGGCATTTTTACCAAGAGTGCGGATGTCGGCGCCGACCTGGTGGGCAAGATTGAAGCCGGTATCCCCGAAGACGACCCGCGCAACCCGGGCGTTATCGCCGATAACGTGGGCGATAATGTTGGCGACGTCGCCGGCATGGGATCCGATATCTTCGAATCCTATTGCGGTTCGATGATTGCCTCGATCGCGATTGCCTCCACCATGGCGGTGGCCACGGCCGATGCCATGGGCGGCCAGGAAGGCATGATGTTCCTGCCACTGGTGATGGCCTCGCTGGGCCTGATGTGCTCGATTGGCGGCATCCTGATCGTCAAGGTCAATTCCAGCAAATCTCCCGAAAAAGCGCTGCGCATGGGCACCATGGGTTCGTCGGTCCTGTTTATCGTGCTGGCCTATTTCGTGATTTCGATGCTGGGATTGAGCAACGGTATCTGGATCGCGGTGCTGGCTGGCGCGGTCGGCGGCATTGTCATCGGCCTGGTGACCGAGTACTACACCGCGGGTAAACCGATCGAACACATTGCCAAGGCGGGTGAAACCGGTCCGGCAACCGTCATGATCGCCGGTCTCGCGATTGGCATGCAGTCGGTTGCGATCCCGATCCTGACCATTTGCTGCATTATCTGGATCGCCAGCGCCAATGCCGGTCTTTACGGAGTCGGCATCGCCGCGGTCGGCATGCTCGCGACCGTCGGCATCACCATGGCGATCGACGCCTATGGCCCGGTCGCCGATAACGCCGGCGGCATCGCCGAAATGGCGGGTCTCGGTGAAGATACGCGCAAGATTACCGACTCGCTGGACGAGCTGGGCAATACCACGGCTGCCATCGGTAAGGGTTTCGCGATCGGCGCCGCGGCCCTGGCGGCCCTGGCGATCATCACCGCCTATATCGAAACCGTATCGCTCAGAATCGATAATTTCGCGCTCGAGCTGAGCAACCCGGACGTGCTGATCGGTCTGTTCATCGGCGGTATTATTCCATTCATCATCGCTTCAATTACGATGACGGCGGTTGGTGACGCGGCTTTTGAAATGATCAAGGAAATTCGGCGCCAGTTCCGCGAAATCGAAGGCCTGCTGGAAGGCACGGCCGAGCCCGATACCGCGACCTGTGTGGATATTGCAACTACCGCGGCCCTGAAAAAAATGATCCTTCCCGGCGTGATTGCGGTCAGTGCGCCGCCAGTGGTGGGATTCATTATCGGTCCCCAGGCGCTCGGTGGCATGCTCTCCGGCGCGTTGCTCTCCTGCGTACTGATGGCGCTGATGATGGCCAACGCCGGCGGTGCCTGGGATAACGCCAAGAAGTTTATCGAAAAAGGTAATCTCGGCGGCAAGGGTACCGATACTCACGCGGCGGCCGTGGTCGGCGATACCGTAGGCGACCCTTTCAAGGACACATCGGGACCGTCGATGAATATCCTGATCAACGTCATGGCAATCGTCAGCCTGGTTATCGCCCCGCTGCTGGGCTAGACCTCGACGACAGGTAGTACCGAAAGGGTAGTGCATGCACTACCCTTTTTTATATCCCCGTCGGGTAAATGTTTTTTCTGAATTTTTGCGGTATTCTGCGAAGTCCAGATCAGACCACGAGTCCACCCCCAGCGGAGACTTTCAGCAACCCCAACACTGGCAATCATTGAACCCAGCATCGAGTTGAAGCCAAACCATGAGCCCAAAAAACGCATTTTATGCCCAGTCCGGCGGGGTTACGTCGGTCATCAACGCCAGCGCCTGTGGCGTCATCGAAACCAGCCGCAAGCATAGCGATAAAATCGGCAATGTATTCGCCGGGAAAAACGGCATCATCGGCGCGCTGTGCGAGGAACTGATCGACACCTCGCTCGAATCCGAGGCCGATATCGCGGCGTTGAAGAAAACGCCCGCGGGCGCCTTCGGCTCCTGCCGCTTCAAACTCAAGAGCCTCGAAGAAAACCGGCGTGAATACGAACGCCTGATCGAAGTCTTCAAGGCGCACGACATCGGCTACTTCTTTTATAACGGTGGCGGCGACTCCGCCGACACCTGTTTCAAGGTTTCGCAGTTATCCGCAACCATGGGCTTCCCGGTGCAGGCGATCCATATACCCAAGACCGTGGATAACGACTTGCCGATTACCGACAACTGCCCCGGTTTCGGCTCAGTGGCCAAGTACATCGCGGTGTCGGCGCTGGAAGCCTCGTTCGACGTCAGTTCGATGGCAAAAACTTCGACCAAGGTATTCATTCTCGAAGTCATGGGACGTCACGCCGGCTGGATCGCCGCGGCCGGCGGCCTGGTCGACGACTACAACATTCCGGTACTGGTGCTTTTCCCCGAAGTCGATTTCGAGCACGACAGGTTCATCGCTGCCGTCAAGCACAAGGTCGAAACTCACGGCTACTGCACGATTGTCGTTTCCGAGGGAGCGCGCAACGCCGACGGCAGCTTTCTGGCGGAACAGGGCACCCGTGACGCCTTCGGCCACGCCCAGCTCGGCGGCGTCGCCCCGGTGGTTGCGAACATGGTCAAGGATGCGCTGGGTTACAAATTTCACTGGGCGGTAGCCGACTACCTGCAGCGCTCTGCCCGGCACATCGCTTCCGCCAGCGATCTCGAACAGGCTTACGCGCTAGGTCAGGCCGGCGTCGAGATGGCGCTCGCCGGCAAGAACGCCATCATGCCGACCATAGAGCGCGTATCGTCGAATCCCTACCAGTGGCAGATTGGCAGTGCAGCCCTCGCCGACGTCGCCAACGTCGAGAAGACCATGCCACTCGATTTCATAAGCGAGGATGGTTTCGGTATCACCGCGAAGTGCCGCGAATACCTGTATCCCCTGATCCGGGGAGAGGCGTACCCCGACTACGACGAGCGTGGAATGCCGCGTTACGTGGTCTTGAAAAACAATCTTGTAGACAAAAAACTCGGTGATTTCGATCTCTAGGGCATCCCTAATATAGAGGATTGAAAATTCAGGGTTTTACGCTGCTACGCTGTTCAATCGGAATCAGTCGGTTATAATTTCGACCCCTTTATCGAGGTGGTTTAATCATGATTCTGGACCGGGTTAGCAGCGGTAAAAACGTACCCCATGACATCAACGTCATCATCGAAATTCCTTCGCACAGCGACCCTGTCAAGTACGAGGTCGACAAGGAAACCGGTGCCATGTTCGTCGATCGGTTCATGGGAACCGCGATGCATTATCCCTGCAACTACGGTTATATTCCGCAAACCCTGTCCGAAGACGGCGACCCGGTGGACGTACTCGTGGTAACCCCGATTCCCGTTATCAGCGGTTCGGTGATCCGTGTCAGGCCGCTCGGCATGCTGTGTATGACCGACGAGGCCGGCAAAGACTCCAAAATCATCGCGGTTCCGGTCGACAAGCTGTCCAGCCTCTATACCCACATGAACACCGCGCGCGACCTGCCGAGATCATTGCTCGATTCGATTGCGCATTTCTTCGATCACTACAAGGACCTCGAACCCGGCAAATGGGTCAAGATCGACGGCTGGGTCGACGCCGAGGAAGCCAGGCAGGAAATCCTCGACTCCATCGAACGCTACAACGCCGAGTCCTAGTAATTCGGCACCCGGCCTTTATGTTGTGAAGTGTTCTGTCGGTTGCCTCGATGCTATTCAGACTTTTCAAATTGCAACTGCGGAAATTATTTGTGCGATCTGAGATAAAACGAAGGGCGATTCTTACGTTCAGAACGCTTTTAAGGCGCGGTCATGGGACGCATAAAGAGCCTAGATGGTTTGATAAAAGTCGGGGTGAATTCGCAGTCTGAAAAATAAAGGTATTGAAATCAGGGGATTGTTACAAGATCCCGGATATTTGCTACGCACAACCGGGAAAACAGTTATTCCTTGTTGAACAGCATGGCGCGCTCGTCGACGCCGACTTCGGTGACGGCGCGCAGCTCGGAATAGTCGATATGGCAGATGCAATTGCGACCTGACTGCTTGGCCTCGTATAGATACTTATCGACCGAATCGATAAAGACATCGATGTCCAGCACACTGGTTTTCATGTATACGCTGGCGCCCATGCTGGCGGTCAGAGCTACCTCGTCATCGACCAGCCGCAGCGGGCTGAGGGAAATCTCCTCGCGAATTCGATCCGCCACCTTGACCGCCAGATTGAGGTGGGTCTCGGGAAAAACCATGGCAAACTCTTCACCACCGTAACGGCAGACGATATCGGTAGTTCTGACTTCGCCCTTGAGAATTTCGGCAATATGCCTGAGCGCCTGGTTGCCGATTTCGTGACCATAGGTATCGTTGACCGCCTTGAAATGGTCGACGTCAACCATCACCAGGCTGGTGGGTATGCCGCTACGCTTGGAGCGGTCCATTTCCGCCTGCAGCACGGTTTTGAAATGGCGGAAATTGAACAGGCCCGTCAGGGCGTCGGTGGATACCAGTTCGGATAGTTGGCTAACCTGTTGGCGCAGCTTGTCGACTTCGCCCAGCCATTCGCAGCTGGTCTCGCCAACCGGGCAAGCGGGCTGGCTCTTTCCTGACTTACTCATTTTCGTTGAGTTCTTTGATCCGCTCTCTGGCCTCAGGGGTTGCACCGGGGCCTGCCTTGACCCTGATATCGCGCGGGCGCAGCACTTCACCCCTGGCCGAATATACCTGGATACGGGATATCGGATCACCGTTGTCACGATCGAGGAAAATAACCGGCTCCTTGCCTTCCCCGAAGACCCACTTGTCGCCCCACTGTGTCAAAGACACCAGCAAGGGCATCATGTCCTTACCCTTTCTGGTTAAGATGTACTCGTGCCGCTTGGCGCCCTCCTTGACCGGCACCCGGTCGAGAATTTGGTTGGCGCAGAGGTTTTTCAATCGCGCCGTCAGAATGTTGCGCGCTATCCCCAGTCGTTTCTGAAATTCTTCGAAACGACGCGTGCCGAGAAAGGCCTCACGGATGATCAGTATCGACCAGCCTTCGCCGATAATATCGAGCACGTGGCCTACAGAACGTCTAAACGGATCAAATTTCTCGGGTTTTGACATTAGCTTTATCGTGCTCAGGGTAATCGAAAGATAATTCCGTGTTTCGGGGCAAGCTTTGGTGCTGGCTATGCCCGGACGACACTCGCATTATCAGTTGTGGTTTAAAACTTTTAACTCATTCCAGAGCCGAGGTCAACTGTCGCCGTCTCCCTCGAGTGCACCGAAGTTACCGGTTTCAAATTGCGGCAGACCATCATTAATTTCATAGTAATGCCCCGCTTCGGCTACATAGACATGCCCGATGGTTTTCAATTCCGAGCTATCGTCGAGCGATCCGGCGGCGATCGCCATTTTGTCACGCCCGTCACGCGCATCCCAGAACAGGCTTGCGCCGCAGCGGTTACAGAATCCTCGCCAGGTATCCGGCGACTGGTCGTGATACCACTGCAGTGTGTCCTCGCTGGTTAAAGTCAGATCGGACCGATGCAGCGAGCTATAGGCGGCAACATGCCCGTGAGTACGGCGACAGTTCTCGCAATGACAGTTGATAACATTCCTGCGCGGACCGGTTATTTCATAGCGCACGCCGCCGCAGAGGCAGCCCCCGGTCAGGTTTTCCAGGTTATCAACGCTCACGAAAAACCTCCACTACGGGCATTATTTCATCGAAGGAGTGGATCGCGTCGAAATTCTCAATTTCGCGCCGAGGCGCCTGTGAGTCAGGTTGATAAATAGCCAGCAGGCTGGCAATACCGTATTCCTGCGCCGACTGCAGCGCATGCAGATTATCATCGATCAACAGGGTCCTGTCCGCCTCGAAGGGATGGCGCTTGTGTACTTCGTGCCAGCACTGCGGGTCTTCCTTGGGCAGCGAAAACTCATGCACCGTTATCAGTCGGTCGAACTTGTGCGCAATCCGGGTCTTGTCCATTTTCAAGGACAGGCTATCGTGATGCGCGTTGGTCACCATGACCACATCCTTGCGCGCGGCGCGCAGGGCATCGAGAAAATCGATGCAATAGGGCCGGATCGCGACCTTGTGACTGACTTCGTGCTTGAGCTCGACGACATCGACCTCGAGCATTTCACTCCAGTAATCGGTTGAGTACCAGTTGAGGCTGCCCTCGATTTTTCGGGTTTGGCTAACGATGTGATGTTTTGCCGCCTGCGGATCCATGCCCTTGATTTCAGCATAGCGTAGGGGCAGATATTCCTGCCAGAAATAGTTGTCGAAGTGCAGGTCGAGCAGCGTGCCGTCCATATCGAGCAGCACCGTTTCGATGCTTTGCCAGTCGATCATGTATCAGGCCCTCCTCTGGAGTTCCCCGAGCTTCACCCGAGATCAGAGATCGCGAGCAACCCGGATGCCAACATTATACTGGCCTTTGCCGCTCTTGAATTTATCCCGGTTTTCGACGCGCATCGAATTGGCCGGACTGCGGTAGGCACCGCCGCGCACGACTCGAACATCGCAGTCGCCGCCTTCCCAGACGGAGCCGTCAGTGGGGGCATCCTTGTAGTTGCGATGGTAGCAGTCATGCACCCATTCGAAGACATTGCCAGCCGTATCGTAGAGGCCAAACGCGTTCGGTTTGTAGGTGCCCACCCTGGCCGGCTTGCTGGTGCTGAAATCGCTCTTGCAGTCGAAACAATGCGCGTTTCCGACGCCAGGCTTGATGCCCCACCAGTAAGACGTCGTCGTGCCGGCGCGGGCGACATACTCCCACTCCGCTTCGGAGAGCAGGCGATAACGCATCCCGGTTTCCTTGCTTAGCCACTTGGTATAGGCCAGCGCATCGTCCCAGGATACATCGATTACGGGATGTGTCTTGACATCCCAGCCGCTGCTGCTCGGTTGCCGACGACCGGTCGCCTTGGCAAACTGGTTGTATTCGGCAAAAGTTAACTCGTAGACGGAAACCATCAAGGCGCCGACGTTAACCTCGTGACGCGGCACTTCATCGGGCGAGACGATAGACGATGCGCCGCCCATGCGAAAAGTTCCTGCGGGTACCTGGATCATGGTCGGACCATAACCACCCGACTTGAGTCGATCTCGGAATGCGTCTGCCCGATCGACGTATGCTGGCTCGGGCTCCGGCTGTGGTTCCACCACGGGTTCGGGCCTGGGTTCGTCTTCAACCAGGGGCTCGGGTTCGGGTTCGGGTTCAGGTTCCGGCACAGGTTCCGGTTCGGGCTCGGCTGCCAGTTCGGCCTCTATCGTCTGGGTAGTGGATTCCACCAGCTCGGTGCCTTTCTGCATGGCATCATCGATAAAGCCTTTCTTCCAGGCGAAAAATCCGCCACCGCCCAGCAAACCGAGCACGATCAACCAGACCAGCCATTTGTAAGAGCGGGGTTCCCTCGGCTCATCCGGGATCTGCACATCGGCAACGCGTGATACCGGTTCCTCGGGAGCAGCGACAACGTCGGCTGCTTCAGGTTCATACCTGGCTTCGCGTTCCTTGATATCGATAACAATCAGCGTGGTGTTATCCTGATTGATCTTGTTGGCATCCTCGACCGCTTTCAGCAGGGCGTAGACACATTCCTTTGCGGTCGCCGACCAGGACGAATACTGGATGATCGCACCGGCACCCAGGGTATCGAGTCCATCGCTGGCGACGATAACGCGATCGCCGGGCTTCAGCTTGACCGGATTATCCGCGACGTCGATGCTGCTTATCTCTTCACCGGTCATTGCGCTCATCAGCATGTTGCGCGACATGCCGGCCTGTTCATCGATCTCCATGCCCTGCTCTTTCATCATGTCGAGATAGGCACCGTAACTGTGATCGGCATTTTGCTTGATCAGTTCCCGATCGCGGATCAGGTACAGATGGCTGTCACCGACGCTGACCCAGTAGAGTTTGTTATCCTGCAGATAGGCGGTAACCATGGTGCAACCCATGCCGCGCAGCGCCGGGGTTTCCTTGACCGAGGCCCTGATCTGGTCGTTGGAGCGGTTTAGCGCATCGGTGAGCACTTCGGCGATATCGGTGGTGGGAAACTGGCCCTGAAAAGTCTTATTGAAGGTCGCAACCACCATGTTGCTGGCGACATTGCCCGCGGCATGCCCACCCATGCCATCGGCCATGATAATCAGTGAGCTGATGTCGCCATTTTCGGCTTCACCCAGCTGATTAACCATGTAAGCATCTTCTTGATAGTCACGTGCACCATCAATCTGATCGCTGGCTATATCAAATTCTACTTTCATTCAGAGGTTTATTATTTGTAGATCGCGCTTAAAGAACTATAGCAGTATAGTTAAATTTAATTCTAGTTTATCGATGATAAGCCCATAAAAACACTATAAAAATCTAAATTGAGACATAGGTCCGTTGCTGACCCCTGAAAAACGGCTGATATTCAGTGTTTTTTAACAAGCGCAGCGGCAAATAAAGACCTTCTTCCTGTTCCGACCAGCGCCGCCACTCCCAGGCAATGCACTTATCGCCTTCAGCGACTTTTAATGACCCTGGATCCGCGCATTCTGCCTCGAAATATAGCGATATTGAATGCTCGTGCGCGGAAAACAGGTTACTGGTAAGAGCAACAAATTGTGGCTCGACCAGGCGCAATCCGGTTTCTTCCAGCACTTCGCGCTGCGCCGCCCGCCGCGGCGACTCCCCTGCTTCAATCCAGCCGCCCGGTAGCTGCCATTCGAAGTCGGTTGATTTCGTTCGGCGTTTACCAAACAATACTCGCTGCCGATGAGTTACGATTACCGCGACGGCGCAGCCGACCCTGTTGTTGCCTGTTTTGATAACAGCCTCCCCGGACGCAACTTCTGGAAAATGAACTCTATGTTATATTGCGAGTCTATCGTGGATCAATTGCTAAGCTTGAAACAATGCGCGACACCTGGCCCCTGTTAAAAACCACCGACTTTCCCTCTGTTTCGAGGGCTTCCCTGGAAATCCTGCAGGTTAACCTCGGTTACCTGTGCAATCAGTCCTGCCTGCATTGCCATGTGGCTGCCGGACCCACGCGCAAGGAATTGATGCAGCAGGAAAATATCAACTACATTATCGAAGTCCTGAAAAAGCCAACGGTGCATACACTCGATCTGACCGGTGGCGCGCCTGAAATGAACCCGATGTTCCGCGACCTGATTGTCGCCGCACGCAAACTCGATATCCAGGTAATCGATCGCTGCAATCTGACGATCCTGCTCGAGCCCGGTTTCGAGGATACCGCCGAATTCCTGGCCGCCAACAAAGTCCAGATTGTCGCCTCGTTGCCCTGTTATATCGAGGACAACGTCGACGGACAACGTGGCAAGGGCGTCTATCAGAAGAGCATGCAGGCATTGAATCGCCTGAACCAGCTGGGTTATGGTAAAGACGGCAGCGAGCTCACCCTGACTCTGGTATACAATCCAACAGGACCTTATTTACCGCCGCCGCAAGACAAGCTGCAGCAGGACTACAAGCAATTTCTTGCGCAAAAATATGGTATCGAGTTCAACCATCTGTTTACCATTACCAACATGCCGATTGCGCGTTTTGGCAGCACCCTGCTGTCTAAGGGTGAATTCGAAAACTATATGAACCTGCTCAAGGATTCGTTCAGCACGGCGAATATGCAGGGCCTGATGTGCCTGAACCAGCTCAGTATCGACTGGGAGGGGTATGTTTACGACTGCGATTTCAATCAAATGCTGAACATGAATATTCGTCACCCGGTCAAGCAACACAAGCTGCATGTCAGCGAGGTTTTGCAGACCTGCCTGGATAACATCCCGGTCAGCATCGCCGATCATTGCTATGGCTGCACCGCCGGTCAGGGCAGCAGTTGTGGCGGGGCCATTGCCTGATCAGCCCCTGATCAGCATCATCATTCCGGTTCTGAACGAAGCGAATTGCCTCGATCAAACCCTGAAAAACCTGTTACACCGGCAATGGGTTGAACAGCATTGCGAAATCATCGTCAGCGATGGCGGCAGTGACGACGGCAGCCTGGAAATAGCCAGACGCCACCGCTGCCAACTCGTTCGCGGCAAAGCGGGTCGCGCGCGACAAATGAATGCCGCAAGCCGTAGCGCGCGGGGTGAGCTGCTGCTATTTCTGCATGCCGACAGCGTCCTGCCCGACAACTTCGGCGAACTGGTCGTAGGCGCGCAAGACTGGGGATTTTTCCGTTTGCGCTTGAACGCTGACGCCCTGGCTTACCGGGTGATAGAAACCGCCATCAACCTGCGCACCCGCTTCAGCAAGGTTGCAGGTGGCGATCAGTGTCTGTTTTTCAGGCGGCGTTTCTTCGAAGCGCTGGGCGCCTATCCCTCGATTCCCCTGATGGAGGACATCGCGATCAGTAAAAAAGCGCGGCAATTGGCAGCGCCGTTTATTATCGAATCCGCGGTTACCAGTTCCAGCCGACGCTGGCAGCAACAGGGAATCGTCAAAACTGTACTGCTGATGTGGTGTCTGCGCCTCGCCTTCTGGCTCGGCGTGAACCCGACACGTCTGCACCGGATTTACTACCCGCAACGCGGATAGTTTAGCAATGATCCCAGTCGCTATTTTTGCCAGGCCGCCGCAGCCCGGCCTGGTCAAAACCAGGCTGATACCGGACATCGGAGCCGCTAAGGCCGCCGAGGTTTATCGCTTCTGCCTCGAGTATGCACTGGAGCTGGTCAGGCATTCTGGCCTCGACTACCAGCTTTATTTAAGCCAGGACAGCGACGACGAACTCTTCCAGGAAGAACAGTATTCGATCCAGAAAGGCCAGGGGCTGGGGGCACGCATGTCGAACGCGCTCGCCGATATGCTCGCCGCCAACAGCGACGGCGCAATTATAATAGGGTCAGACTGTCTCGAGCTGACGACAGGCCATTTGCAGGCAGCGGCACAGGCACTGTCCGATCATGAACTGGTACTGTTACCCGCTGTCGATGGCGGCTACGCCCTGATTGGCTGCACCAGCGCAAACCCGGAGTTGTTCAAAGCGGTTACCTGGAGTTCAGACCAGGTGCTTTTACAAACCCTGGCGAACGCCGAAAGAATGAACTATCGAGTGAGTTTGCTTGAAACTGTGCGAGATATTGATACGCTGCAAGACTTGGAACAATACCCTGAATTACTCGCGCTGATCACTTCTAGTTAATGCTGTATTCTCTTGTTAAACCACTTTTGTTCGCCGTTGAGCCCGAGCTGGCGCACGATATCAGCCTGGGGATGTTACAACGGTTTCATCGCCTGATTCCAAACCGTCGTATCGACAAACCAACCCGGGTAATGGGGCTCGACTTTCCCAATCCCGTCGGCCTCGCTGCCGGTCTGGATAAAAATGCGGATTACCTCGACGGCCTGGCCAGACTCGGCTTCGGCTTTATCGAAACCGGCAGCGTTACGCCGCAACCACAACCCGGAAATCCGCAACCGAGAATATTCCGACTGCCCAGGCACCATAGCCTGATCAATCGTATGGGTTTCAACAACAAAGGCGTCGACTACCTGCTCGAGCGCGTGCGCGATAAAAAGCGTGACTTTGTGCTCGGCATCAATATCGGGAAAAACCTGAAAACGCCGGTGGAGCAGGCCCTGTCGGACTATTGCCTCGTCTTCGAAAAGGTTTACCTGAGCGCCGACTACATCGCGATCAATATATCTTCACCTAACACGCCAGGCCTGCGCGACCTGCAGCGCGAAGATGCGCTGCAGCAATTGCTGGCGGGCATTGGCCAACTGCGCCGTAAGCTCGAAGACCAACACCAGCTGCGTCGGCCGCTGGCGCTGAAGCTGTCGCCCGACCTCGACCAGCAGGCGATACCGATGATAGCCGACCTGCTGCGCAAGCACGAAGTCGACGGCCTGATTGCCACCAACACCACGATTTCGCGTGAAGGCGTTAAAGATCACAGCCTGTCTGCCGAAACAGGAGGCCTAAGCGGTGCTGCCCTGCGTGATCGGTCAAGACAGGTCTTGAGCGACTTTTACCACGAGCTGGGTGACGATATACCGATAATTTCCGTCGGCGGAATCGACTCTGCCGAGGAAGCCAGGCTGCGGTTTGAACTTGGTGCCAAACTCGTCCAGTTATACACTGGTTTGATCTACCGCGGCCCCCGACTGGTAAACACGATAACCCGGTCGCTATAGCAAAATCCACGAACCAGGAGGCTAAATCAAAGATGGATGCGATGGTATCGCTAAAGGATGCCCGGGACTACCTGCTTAATCTTCCGCAGCAGCTCGACGAATACCTGGATGACGATTATCGGCGGGGACTGGATAACTTGCTCGCCAAGATGGAAGAATTTTTCAAGATCATCGCCAGCGTCAATTTGCGCGCCAACGAAGACAAACTCATCGATGCCGCCGAAGCAACCGAAATCAGCGACTATGGTTTTGTGTTGCTGCTCAAACTGGTCGATCTGATGGAACGCCTCGATTTACCGCACAAGCGCAAGGAGATCGAGCAGATCTCGCTGGTAATCGCGCGCTGGACAATCAGTTACAACGGCACCATCAACTACCTCGAACCCGTGGTTAACGCGATCGCTCAGCTGGCCAACCTGATGCAGGAAAAAGAGGCGCTGCTGGCGCTTTCGGACCTGATCGCCGATGTCGTCGACCACTGTTCGCTGGAACTAAAAAAGGACCAGGACGATAGTGAGGAGTTCCGCCCCTGGCGCCTGCTGCATATCAACCGCGGCATCGTCGCGACCCGCACCCATGACCTCGAAGCCATGAAACAGGCGTTTGACGAATTTCTGATTTACCTGCCGCAGGAAGCACCCGGTTTTTTTGCCGAGGGTATGAAAGAAATGGATGCGCTTGACTACCCGCCGCACGTGCGCAAGGTAATGGAGTTTTACTTTAACCAGAACCCCTCGATCAGGGTTCACTAGCCCGCATATTGCGCCAGGGCGGCGCTATTCGCATTCCATGGAAACCAGGTATCCGCCGTATTTGCGGATATTGATGACACCCTGGTCCAGCAGCAGGTACTGCCCCTTGATCGCTTCCAGCCTGCCTTCCACCAGTGGCTGCTTGTCGAGATTGAAACTATTGACCTTGACGGGATACTGAATCGCCGGGTAATCCAGCCGCAGCGAGGCATCGGCCTCGGCAATGACTTCCGCATCGGCCAGCAACTCGGCATCCAGGCTCGACTTCACCTGCGGCCAGAAAGATTCGAACAACTGGTAGAGATCCACTTCATCGACTTCGTTCTTCAGCATGTTGCGCCAGTTGGTTCGGTCGCTGACATGCTGCCGGAAGGCATGTTCGATCAAGCCCGCGTGATACCGCTTGGATACCCGCAGAATCGGCATTGCCTGAATCGCACCCTGGTCGATCCAGCGATGCGGTAGCTGGGTCTCGCGGGTGATACCGACCTTCACGCCAGAGGTGTTGGACAAGTATATGATATGCGGCCGCATGCAGTGTGACATCCCCCAGTCCGGCTCACGGCAGGTTCCGAGATGGAAATGACATTTCTCTGGAGACATGATGCAGAGATCGCACTGCGCGAGACTGCTGAAACAGGGATAACAGTAGCCCTGGCTGAAACTTTTTTTGGTCAGCCGACCGCAGTGAATACATTCGATCTGCTGCAGATACTCGATCCTGATATCTTTACCGAGCCAGTCATTTAGCGCCAGTTGCCGACCACCCAGTTCGAGACTATAGCTTATCGGGCTGCTGGCCGCGGTCAGCATCTTGTGCAAGTTACCCTGAAATTTCAATTATCACCTGTCGAGACGAAACACCGATTCGCTGAGCGCGCTCAGGCCGACCTCACGCCAGCGAGGGCGCTCATCAATAATGTCATTAGACTCGAGCAGGTTAATGGAAAAAGCATCGGAATAATACTGGTAAACTTCGTCGGTCGGCACGGAGAAAGGTGGGCCCTGCATCTCCGCCTGGTCATATTCGAGGGTAATCAACAGCATGTTACTGACGGCAGGGATAATCGATAACATGTGGTCGTAGTAGTCCGACCGATGCTGTTGCTCCATGGCAATCAAAGCGGCGCGGTCGTAAACCAGGCTGCAGGCGCCAAGATCATCGTTGGATAGATCGAAAAAATCGCCCTGTAGGAGGCTGATTTTGCCAGACTTGTAAATTCCGAAACGATCCGTGTCAAAGCGCTCATAATCGAGCCTGTTCTCCTCGAAAAACGCTTCGATGGCAAGCTGCGACAACTCGATACCGATTACCTCGTAGCCCTGTTGCGCGATCCAGATGATATCGTGCGTTTTACCACAAAGCGGTAAAAAGACGCAGGCGCCGCCGGGCAATGAAAACTGCGGCAGGTATTGCTGTAAATGCTGGTTAACCGCGGGCTCGTGAAAACCAATACGATTTTCCTTCCAGCGATCTAACCAGTGCTGATTATCGACCATAACAATAGCCAAAGAGGGGATAGAAACATTGCCCGTTAGAGGCGTACCTTGACACAGTTGCGACCGTTCTTCTTGGCGACAAACAAAGCCATATCGGCTCGTTTGACCATCGAACCATAGTCGCCGGTATCATCGGTAATCGCAGCTACACCAATACTCAGGGTGGCGCTCTTCTCGCCGTATGCGGTTTTATAGCGCGCATTGGCGACAAACTGGCGAATCATTTCGGCGAATTTTTCGGCCGCGTTCATATCGATCTTGGGCATCAGGACGCTAAGGCCATTTTGCCCGTAACGCCCGAGAATATCCTTTTCCTTGTCGACCTTGGTAAATATGAATTTGACGATGGCCGCAAAAACCTTGTAAGCGACCTGGTCGCCATCCTGTTCACGTAACTTGGAGAGGCCATCAACCTCGATTATCAGGATCGACAGGGGCTCGCCTTCTACCGCGGCGGTGCGATATCGATCGACCGCAATTTTGTCGGCGTTTTCGCGGCTCATCAGGGTGATGGTTTTCTTTGCCGTCTCCTCTTCCTTTTTGAGGGTGTTCATTACATCTTTCGGCACCAGGGTCTGATCTGATTCGGCAAAACTGTGATCGGTAACCTCCATGTCCTTGCTTTCCGAGGAGGACAGGGTCGTAGTCGACGTGACATCCTCGGATTTCTTGGGCCGAATTACCGGATCGGGGACCGTCTGGTCGAGAACCATCGCCGAGCTGCGGGTAGAACGCTTGAAAATCAACATCGCCTGCGCGGCAATACTGACGCTGGCAATCATATCAAGATCGTCAAACGGCGTTGAATCGCGGCGCAGACTGATCACGCCCATCAATCTGGAATCATTGAAAACCGGCACGTCGAGACGGTAAGACGTAAATTTCTGCTTTTCCATACCGAGAAAGCCTTTCTCTGTCTCATGCTCCGCGCTAACGGTCGCCTGTCGCGTCTGGGTCAGCTTACCGAGCAGGTCCTCAGACCAGAATGTCTTGTCATCATTCTCGAAAAGTTCGCCTTCGACTTTGTCTGCAACCGGCTTGGGACCCTGGCCTTCCAGCGAAGTCAGGATATAGGAATCGAACTCGATTACCGGTTCCAGGTGTTTCTTCAACAGCGCAATCAATTCCTTGAAGTCGAGAATACCGCTCAGGGCCATGTCCAGATCGATCAGCGTAAAAGCCCATAACTCCTGCCGATTGGTCATGCTCTTGTTGATTTCGGTTTCCAGAAACAGCATGCGCCTGGCGCGCTCGGTCAGGTAACCAATGTAGCCACCCAGCAATACAGCGGCCCCCAGTAAGACCGCAACCAGGGAAATCCAGAAGCCCGATATGTCGGTCGCGTACATGGCCAAAATAAAAACAATCGCCAGTAACGCATTAATCGAGAAGGTGATAACCAGTCGCACCGATTTCAGGCTGCCCAGCCATATCGCAAGCAGGATGAACTCTATGGCATGGTAGGCGCTATATTTTTGCAGTAATACCGCAGCGATTACGGTGCCCAGGGCGAGTACACCATTCCCCATCAGGCGCAGGTTGTGATAATAGAGTTCGGGCGAGAACCTGCTTAGCAGAAGATTGGCGAATGCCGCCACGGCCGCCAGGATGTAGCCATACATCGGTATCGCGACCTCGTGACCAAACGCGCGCGACTCCAGATAAGCATAGGCAATACAAAGAATTAGCAGCGCGCCAAATGCGAACGTGCTCGAGCTTCGGCCTCGTGTCTCCTGCATGTCCCGATACCTGGTTTCGGTTTCTGCATTCTGGAACTGAAGTCGAAATGATTTCTTATACCTGTTGATCAGGTCTTGCGACACTCTTGTAACCTTTTTTGTATAGCCAACATCTACATCCTGATTCTAATATTCGAAATTCAGAAGCGTGATCCTGAGGCTCATGTCTTTCTTGTTTCGGACTATGTATAGACCAAATTTCATTCCCCGGGTTGCAGCGGACTCCCTTATACCCCGCAAAGCTTGCACTTATGATGTCAGAGAATTTTTACCTAAATTAGGTAAACGGTTATTGATTATAGCGTATTTTCATAATTTTCAAAGGCTTATGTGACCTTGTTCATTTTTTACTTAAGCGCGAATTTGCCCTCGAAATTTTACGCCCACGCGTCGTAATCGAGTGACTATACTCATTTCCAACAAATACCCCGATAACCGAAGGACCAGTCATGAAAGTCACACCCTATCTGAAGATTCTCGCCGAAAAAGGCGGTTCCGATCTTTATTTTTCGACCGGGGCACCACCGAGCGCCAAGTTCAACGGCGTGCTCAAACCGCTCGGTAAAGATCCCGCTCCTCTCGGCTGGGTCGATTCACTGGCGCAGGAAATCATGAATGACAAGCAAAAGGCCGAGTTCAGGGAAAAACCGGAAATGAACCTGGCAATTTCGCTGTCGGAAGTCGGTCGCTTTCGCGTCAATATATTCAAACAGCGCAACGAAGTGGCGATGGTCATCCGCAACATTGTCACTGAAATCCCCAACAAGGATGACCTCGGTTTACCCGAGGTCCTGTCCAAGGTAATCATGGCCAAACGCGGTTTGATTCTGTTTGTCGGAGGTACCGGATCCGGCAAGTCGACTTCGCTCGCGGCATTGATCGATTACCGCAACACCAATTCCAAAGGGCATATCATCACCATCGAGGACCCGGTCGAATATATCCATCCGCATAAAGGCTGCATCATCAATCAGCGCGAGGTCGGCATGGACACCGATTCATTCGAGGATGCGCTGAAGAACACGCTGAGACAGGCGCCGGATGTCATCCTGATCGGCGAAATCAGAGATCGCGAAACCATGGAACATGCTCTGGCTTTTGCCGAAACCGGACATCTGGCGATCTCGACCCTGCATGCCAATAATGCCAACCAGGCGCTGGACCGCATTATCAATTTCTTTCCGGAAGAACGCCGCCATCAGCTATTGAGCGACCTTTCGACCAATCTGCAGGCTTTCGTTTCGCAGAGACTGATTCCGACCGTGGACGGTAAACGCTGTGCCGCGATCGAAATTCTGTTAAATTCGGGGCGCGTCGCGGACCTGATCAACAAGGGCGCCGTGGCCGAAATCAAGGAAACCATGGAAAAATCGGAAGCCATGGGGATGCGGACATTCGATTCGGCGCTGTATCATCTGTATATTGATGGCAAAATAAGCCTCGAGGAAGCGCTCAAGAATGCCGATGCCGAGAACAATCTGCGTTTGCGTATCGAACTCGGAGAGAAAGGTTCCGGCGCAGCCGATGAATCGTTTGGCGGATTGAGCCTGGTCGAAGAGCCGGAGGAGGAAGAAGATGAAGAAGACGCAGCCGAGGGCCTGGTCGAGGTGAAAACTCCTGACGGAGGCTAGCCTAAACCCGACAGTACAATGATCCAGTTATTACTCCAGCAGCACTATGTGCTGTTTGTCACTATTACCTTTGCGCTGATTTTTTCCCTGACATTCCACGAATACGGTCATGCCAGGGTGGCGTCGCTGATCGGTGACGACACCGCCAAGCGCGCCGGTCGGCTGACTTTAAATCCGATCCCCCATATCGATCCGCTCGGTTTGCTGATGGTTTTGCTGATTGGTATCGGTTATGCCAAACCGGTGCCGACCGATCCGCGAAAATTCAACACCCGCTGGGGCACGCTGATGGTGGCGGCTGCCGGGCCCGGGATGAACCTGCTACTGGCCGTGGTGACGATCAACCTTTACGTCCTTGGTTTTAAACTGGGCTTTCCATTATTCAAGACTCCCGAGGCCTATGAGTTCTTCAGGACCCTGGGGTTGATCAACATGTTACTGATGCTGTTCAATTTACTGCCCATCGGCCCTCTCGACGGCAGCTACATCCTGCCTTACGTATTACCCCGGAAAGTGGCGCTTCAATACCTGCAAATCAATCAGCGTTACGGCGCTTATGCCCTGCTGATCCTGATTGCGCTCAATTTTCTCGGGGTGCCTGTGTTTCAAACATTATGGCGTATGGGCCAGGCGATGCTGAACCTGGTTGTCTTTTTGTAAACCTGACATATGCCTGACAGCCCCGATGCTTACAGCTCAATTGAAATCGACCGAACCCCGCAACTGCAACAGGCTCAATGGAAGGCTCTGGGTTTGATCAATTCCATCGAGATGCCGGGCTGCGCTTCAGACTTCGGTTTGCGCAATTCGAGCAGATTGGCATTGGGGTCTGGATCGAACACGCGTTTAACCAGAATCGAATGCGATTCATTCACGCGCTGTAACTTTCCGACGATACACAGAAACGGTTGCTGATCGACCTGTCGATAAAAGCGGGTGTATACCTGCGGGGTAAAGGCGAGATTGATGAAGCCGGTTTCATCTTCGAGCGTAACAAAAACCATGCCCTTCGCCGTCCCCGGAGATTGTTTAACCAGCACCATGCCGAAGGCAAATACGTCGGCATCGGCGGGCTGTTCGATCAACTCGCTGGCCGGGATAAACTTTTCAACCGCAACGGGATATGGCCATTGCTCCTGCCTGATGACGGCTGCCGGGTGTTTTTTCAGGCTGGTCCTGAAGGCGCGGAAGTCTTTCTGGATCGACTCCAGCCTGGTCTCTTTTCTCCAGTCAATGCCATCATCAGGTTTATCGAGCATTGGTTTATATGGCGCGGCCTCTGCCTGCCACAGCGCATCGGACCGAGAATCACCAAAAGCGCTGAATAAATCGGACACCGCCAGCGCAGTTATTTCATCCCTGGCCAGTTCACAGTCACGGGTGAAATGCTCGAAACTGCTCCAGTCGCCCGCGCGATTACGATGTTCGATTATCTTTGCCACGCTAGCCTCGGCCAGGCCATTAACCAGGCGGAAACCCAGCCGAATCGCGTACGACTTCCGCGGCGACGACTTTTCAAGCTGATGGTCCCAGTTCGAACGGTTCAACGAGATCGGCAACAGGTCGATGCCTTCACGTTTTGCCGCCTGTAACAAGGCATGCGGCGAATAAAACCCCATCGGTTGCGAATTCAGGACCGAGATAAAAAAAGCCGCCGGGTAATGGCACTTCAGGTAACAGGAAGCATAAGCAATCAGCGAAAAAGAAACCGCGTGCGATTCGGGAAAACCATACTCGGCAAAACCCTTCATCTGCCCGAGAATCTGTTCGGCAAATTCCGGCTTGACGCCATTGTCCTGCATCCCCTTTTCAAGTTTGACCAGCAGTGGATTCAGGTCACGGTTAAAATCCTTGATCCCCCAGGAACCAATCTTCTTGCGCAACTCATTGGCTTCGCCCGCGCTGAAGTTACCCACCGCGATCGCGATACGCATCGCCTGCTCCTGAAAGATTGCTATCCCGAGGGTACGTTCCAGTATCGGCCGTAAACGTTCATCGGGATAGGTCACCGGTTCGAGGCCTTCACGCCGCGCGAGGAAGGGATGGATTACCTTTCCCTGGATCGGGCCGGGTCGGATGATTGCAACCTCGATCACCAGATCATAAAAGCAGGCGGGCTTGAGCCGCGGCAGCATCGACATTTGCGCGCGCGATTCGATCTGGAAAGTGCCGACGGTATCGGCCTTTTGTATCATCGCATAGGTAGGCTGATCGTCATCCGGGATCGTATCCAGGCGCAGACACTGGCCATAATAGTGCTCTACATAGTCGAAACATTTCCTGATCGCTGACAGCATGCCGAGGCTCAGAATGTCGATCTTGAAAAATCCGAGTGCTTCGATATCTTCCTTGCTCCACTGGATCACGCTACGGCCTTCCATGGTCGCCGGCTCTTGCGGCAGCAGGCAGTTCAACGGCTTGTCGGCAAGCATGAAACCGCCGGAATGAATCCCGAGATGACGTGGAAAGCCGTGCAGCTTTTCACTCAACTGCCTCCACAGCTGCCAGCTGATTTTACGGGCCTGCGGATTTTTCTGCTCGTAGTCATTTTTCAGCGCCATGACAATGTTCTCGGTATCGGCACCGCGAAAATATCGACTCGATGCGATCTTTGACATTTGCCGCAGCAGGCTGTCATCGGCGCCGAGCGCCTTGCCAACCGCACGCAGGGCACCCTTGCCCCTGAAGGTAACCACATTGGCCACCATCGCGGCCCGTTCGCGACCATAGCGCCGATAAATATACTGGATTACTTCTTCGCGGCGCTCGTGTTCGAAATCGACATCGATATCGGGTGGATCGCCACGCTCCATACTGACGAAACGCTCGAACAACAGCTCGAACTGAGCGGGATTAACCGAGGTTATACCGAGCACGAAGCAGACGCTGGAGTTTGCCGCAGAGCCCCTGCCCTGGCACAGGATTTGTTGCTGCCGCGCCCAGCTGACGATATCCCATACGGTCAGGAAATAGTCGGCAAAATTGAGCTTGTCGATCAAAACCAGCTCATGTTCGAGCTGCCGCAGAATTTTATCGGATGGTTGGTGATTGAATTTTTCCTGTACCCCCTGCGTCACCAGGAATTTAAGATAGGATTGCGCATCATGCCCGACGGGAATCATTTCCCTGGGGTAGTGATACCCCAGCTGGGCAAGACTGAATTCGCATGTCTGGTTCAATTCCTGCGACAGGCCGAGGGCCTGTTGACACCCCGGGATCGGCGCGAACAAACGGCGCAATTCATCGGCCCGATGCAAACAGCGCTCGGCATTAGGAAAAAAATGCTCACGGCATGAATCGAACACCTGGTTACTTCGAATCGCCTGCAGCAGGTCGCTGATGCATTTTTGCTGGCGGTTATGGAAAAACGCGTCCTGGCTCAGAATGTAGTCGAGTCCCTGCTGGCTGGCCTGTAGCAGCGTAGTTTTTATCCAGCGGTCTTCAGCGGGATGCAGGTGCCGGCTGATAGCGAGGAAATAGCGTCCGTCAAACAACTGTTTCAGCTCGGCATGCCGGTCGATGCCCTGGTGAGAGCGAATCACGCCGCGCATGGGCTGAATTGCAATGAGGCCATCGACATCGCTGTTCAACAGATGTTCAAGCGGAACATTGGCGTAATCCTTACCCTGACGATGCGCAAAACTCAGCAGGCAATTAAGGTTGGTGTACCCCTGTTGATTTTGTGCCACCAGCACCAGCGTGTCCTGCAACAATAAGGGTAAGTCGTGATCGCATTGCAGGTGGATTTCAGCCCCGTAGTTCAGCTTCAGACCGCGGTGTTGCTGCTGCTGTTGCAGATAACCGAGTTCACGATAACAACGCGCCAGTCCATAAGCGCCATCGAAGTCATTAATACAGAGCGACTGGTAGCCAAGCTGGTTAGCGCGCTCGATCAAGTCCCGCGGATGGGATGCCCCGTGCAGAAAGCTGAAGTTTGTCTTGCAGAGCCATTCATTGAAGTTATTGAACATGTTAGCCCGGCGATAATATATGTCGGATTGATAGCCATGGATTCATCAACAAAATTCGCCCTGCTTGAACCAGGACCCATCCTGGGTTCGATAAACCCAGCTTGCTCTGCCATCACGATCTTTCAGGATGAAATAATCGCGGATCGATTGCAGTGCATCTTCCCCCAACCACCACTGGTTCGAATTTCGCTCGAGAAAAATTTTCTGCACCTGGCTCGGATTCTCGATTGGCTGGGCGGACTGATAGTAGAACAGCGGTTTGTTGGTTGCGCTGCAGGACCAGGCATAATGATCGAAATTAGCCGGGCTGGAATCACCGAGCGCAACGTTTTTAAATGATTGCTCGGGGAAAAAACTGGCGTCCGCCTGGTAACTTTCGAAGGCCAGCGGCAGCTTGTTCTGTAAAGCCATGATGCGTTGATAATCGATCTCGTCGAAATCCCGCGCAAACAAATCCCACAGCATCGGCGCCAGCACGAGACGTTCACAGACTTCTATCCGCCAACAGATGAACGGCATGCTCTCGGGTAAATCGAGATCGGTGTCACGCGCCTGCAGTTTACGCATCACGTCTTCATACAGGTATCTGGCCTGATACAGCGCCGTATCGAAGCCGGGCCGATCGCGATGCAAGGAGTAAGGATGGCGAAAAGACAGTTCGACCATTATTTTCTGATGGTTGAACAGGGTTATCTCCCACTGCATGCGATTGATGTGCTGGCCATCGTCGCGCTTGAATTGAGCGCATAAGCCTTGCATATCCTCGCGCAACAATAGCTCGATATAGGACCACTGGTTCACCGGATACTCGAGGTCGCGCTCGACCGCGGGCAAGCGTTCCTGCCTCAGGGTGATCCAGGGGAAAAGCTGCAGCTCACGCGAATCGGTAAAACTCCATTGCCAGATCAGTCCGAGCCACTTACCAAAGCGACGCCTGATTGAATTGACGTCAGCCGCCTTCATTTCATGCGGCGAGGTAACGCCGATGCGCTGAATAAAACGCCGCATCCGACCCTGCTGCGCGCTAAAGGATTCGGCGCGAAACCCCACGGCGTTAGTTGCGCTCAAATGTTTCCCCAGCTGCGCCTGCGCACTGAACCAGCACTCCCAGTCCAGCGTTTTGTAAATGTTTTGATTGAGTCGACCCTGCAGCAGGTATAAACCCTGCGCCTGGTGATGTAACTGGTAGTCCAGGTACCACAGGCATTGCCATGGATGCTCGCCGAACACGGCGACATAGTCTTCGCCATAATGGTATTGCAACAATGAATCGAACAGGTCGGTCAGCTTACAGCGCAGTTTTTTTTTCTGATTGAGCCAGAAGGATTTGCAATCAGCGAGCCGGGATATAACGATGGTTTCGCTCCAGCGCATCGCCGTCGGCGACAGCGTGAAGGGATTGGCCGGAGTCGAACTGAAGATTGCCGCATAGGCCGGGAACTCGTCGCGACCACGCAGTTCGGCCAGGTCGATAACCCTGGTTTTGATTTCAGTCGTAACAGTCATGCTCTTCGGCCACGGCATGATAGGGCAGCGTAATCCTGCCGCTAGTCGGCCCCTTGATAAGCTGCAGTGAAAACGCCCGCTTACCGCTTTGCCAGGTATTGATCCGCAGGCTGGCATAAGGGTTGCCCCTTTTCTGGCTCAGGAAGTAGTGCCGGATCAGAAATACGATCTGTTCCTGTTTGCGCGCCTGCTGGCTGACGAAAGCCATATCGCCGTCACTGAATCGGCGCGGTGCATCGATGATGATGCGCCTGAAAGTATCTTCCAGAAAAACAGGCCTCAACTCCTTGACCGGGTTTTCCGAGCAGATGAAAAACAGGCGCTGCATATCGACGCCATGACTGATCCAGCTGGAAGCAAACACGCCAAGGCCATGGTGATGGTAAATCCACAGGCTCAGGGGAATCTGGTGCTTGAGCAACTGCAAGGGAATCAGGCGACCGTTCATCCCCGGGGGTATTCCCCATTCGACCAGGTCACCGGGTTTGATCTGCCTGAAACATTCGTCCAGCGCCGCGATACCCGAATGCAGTTCCCCTGGCTGGTTTTGCAACTGTTGCTTGAGCGAACGCGCGGATTGCAGCTGTTGCTGCAGCGAGGATTCGGTAAATTGCGCAGGGAGTGAGGCCATGGTTGTAGATCTGCAGGCTAAAGCTTGCGGATGATGCCGACCAGCTTGCCGAGGACCTCGAGCTGCCCGGCGGGCACTGTGCGTATCTCGTGTTCCGGATTTGACGGCAGCAGGCGCGCCTGGTCTGCCTGCAGTTCGACACGCTTGAGGGTAATTTCACCATCGATACGCAATGCCAGGATATCGCCCTTGTTGCCCTCCTGCTGACGCTTGATCATCGCAATATCGCCTTCGGCGATCGAATCGCCCGACATACTGTCGCCAATGATGCGGATAGCCAGAATATCGCCGCCGCCAAAAAAGTCGTGCGTGACCGAAAACGATTCGCGGGTTTCATCAAACACGGACAGCGGCGCGCCGGCGGGAATTTGCGCAACCAGGTCGAATGTCTCGCCACTGTGCTGCATTTCATCGGCCAGCCCATCAGCAGTGAGCAAGTAATCCGAGACGCGTTGCGAGCGCTGCTGAATATAACCCTTTTTTTCCAGCGCCTTCAGGTGAAAGCGGGCCGTGGTGTGTTGAAACCCGAAACGGCTGGCAATATCGCGCAACGACGGAAAAGGATGGCCCTGCCGTGTAACCTCGCGGGTATAATCGTAAACTGCCTGCTGGATGTCGGTGAGCGATTCCATGGCGTGAATATAATATATAACAGCGTTGCATGCAACAGCGTTATATATTGGTGTAGAATACCATCCCAAATGCAGCCAGATCTAGCGCCAACCTATTATCTCGATAACGTACTGACCCTGTTCGAACACGTCTCCAGGGTTTATACGGATATACTCGAACCCGCACAGCTCGAATTTCTCGACCGCTTCAACGGATTGAGTCCGGATGCGCAAAAACTCTGCATTCGCCTGCTCAATCGCAGCCATGAATGGTTCCGCGCCAGCAAACTGAACTACCCGGAAATTGCATCCATCGACGCGACGCTGGCAGAACTGGCGCAAACCGGATTCGTTGCGCTCGATGACGAAATCGATCACTCGACCCTGTTATCGGTTTTTACCAAGCCGGAACTGCTCGCCGCCATCGACGACAAATCGAGGCTCGACAAGCTGCGGCGCGATGAGCTCGAAGCCACCCTGCTGGCGCGGGACGAAACGGCTTTTTTCTCGAGGCTCGCCGCGGGCGATAGCCTGATACAGGTGCTGCGGCGCGACGATTATCAGATTTGCCAGATGCTGTTCTTCGGCAACCTGAACCAGTCGATGACCGACTTCGTGCTGCGCGACCTCGGCCTGTACCAGTTCGAAACCTACAGTATCGATCACGCTCACCGGCCCTATCGTAATACCCTCGAAATCCAGCAGCACTGGCTGCTTTACCAGCTCGAGACGCTGTTCGGACTGAGCGATGTTTCCGACCCGGCGCTGCTGCATGAAATCAGCGACCTGATTCCCGATGACATCGAAGCGCAGGCACCCGCCTTTCGCAGATGCGAACGCCTGCGTTACGAAATCGCGCGCCAGCACGAGCGTCTCGGTAACCTGGCAACGGCGCTCGGACTTTACCGGCAGTGCCAGCTGCCGCCGAGCCGCGAGCGCACTGCGCGCATTCACGACCGACTTGAAGACTACCAGCAGTCGCTGGCGGAATGTCTGCAGATTATCGAACAGCCGTTGAACGAAGACGAACTGCAGTTCGCCTGCATGTTTGCCGCGCGCCTGATAAAACGCCATGGATTCGACAACCCGGAAGCGGTCGAAAAAAATCGAATCAGCCACCAGCCCGAGACCGTCGATCTCGAACTCGAGTATCATGACTCGGTCGAACTCGCGGTCGCCGGCTACTATGCCGAGCAGGATCGAACAGGCCATTGCTATTACCTCGAAAACAGCCTGTTCAACGGCGTGCTCGGTTTGCTGCTGTGGGACGTGATCTTCGCCCCGCTGCAGGGCGCTTTCTTCAATTCATTTCAGCACCGGCCGAGCGATTTTTATGCGCCCGACTTCTGCAAACGCCGCAGCGAGTTACTGGCGCAGGTCTGGGAATCGCTCGACAATAACCAGGATATCTGGCGTATCGTCGCGCAACGCTGGCAGCAGAAACAGGGACTGATGAACCCCCTGGTCAACTGGCAGAATCTCGACCTCGAAGTCATCGAAATCGCGCTCGAACGCATCGATTACGCCCACTGGCGCGCTATTTTCAAGCGCATCCTGCGCGACCTGCGCAGCAATCGCGCCGGCTTTCCCGACCTGGTTTATTTCCCGGCCAGCGGCGGTTACTGCCTGATCGAGGTCAAGGGTCCGGGCGACAGCCTGCAAAAGAACCAGCAGCGCTGGATGCAGTACTTTCACGAGCACGCAATTCCGCACCGGCTCGCCAGGGTGGCATGGCAGACCAGCTGAAACTCGGGGTGCGTGAACTGGTCGAGTTCTGCTGCCGTAGCGGCGACCTGGGCTATGACAACAGCCCGGGCGTAAAAGCGCTGCAAGGCCTGCAAACCCACCAGAAGATTCAGCAGCGCTATCAGGCGCAGGCCGAATCCGAGATCGCGGTAAAATGGCAAAGCCGCATCGACGATATCGATATCGAACTCGGCGGACGTATCGACCTGCTGTTTGCCGACGAAAAGCCGATCCGCATCGAGGAAATCAAGACCGTGTACGCGCATGCGCCCGGCGCTGAGTCGGACGCGCTGCACTGGGCGCAGCTCAAGTGCTACGGCGCCTGCTACGCGCGCGAACATGAGCTCGAGCAAATCAATCTCAGCCTCAACCTGGTCAACCTGTTTTCGCACCAGGAACAGCGCCATGCGCAGGTCTTCGCGCGGGCAGAGCTCGAGATTTTTGTCGAGGCTACCCTGCGCCAGTACCTGCGCTGGCACCGGCAGATTGCGGCACAGCGAGAGCTAACTCGTCAGCAGGCACGAGCGCTTGCATTTCCATTCGACGAATTTCGCGATCAGCAACGCTACTTCGCGGCCGAAGTTTACCGCGCGGTCGTAAACCGGCAACGCCTGATGGTCGAAGCCCCGACCGGATCGGGCAAAACCATCAGCACCCTGTTCCCGGCGCTCAAGGCGATCGGCGAAGACCACTGCGATCAAATCGTCTACCTCTCGGCCAAGATCTCGGGGCAGCAGCAGGCGGTGACCGCCATCGAACTGATGCAAACCGATGCTTCCTACCTGGTGATCCAGGCCAAGGCGCGCAGCTGCCCGTGTAATTTCGACGCCGCCGAGGTCGACGACGAAGGCCGCTGCCGGCGCTGCCTCGGATTTTTCGAGCGCCTGCCGGAGGCACGCGAAAAACTGCTGCAGCTGCGCAAGCTCGATGTCCCTCGAATCCAGGCCGTCGCCGCCGAATTCGAGCTTTGCCCGTTCGAGCTGAGCCTGCAAATGCTGCCCTGGGTCGAGGTTGTGATCTGCGATTTCAACTACGTCTTCGACCCGCTGGTGCAGCTCGGCTATTTTCGCGCCGATCAACGCCGCAAGTTGCTGCTGGTCGACGAACTGCATAACCTGGTCGACCGCGCGCGTGGCATGTACTCGGCGAGCCTGACCCGCAGGCAGATCAAAAAAGCGCTCGCCGCCGGCAACAGCCGGCAGATCTCGACGGCATTGAAAACGATGCTGCAGGCGCTCGATCGCGAGCTGCGTCACCAGGAGCTCGAAGAGTCGATTGCCGACGAAGTGCCCGACGGCCTGCTGCGCGCGAGCCAGCGTTTCAGCGAAAAACTGGGCTTCGATATCTTCTCCAACAAACACATCGCCCGCGAAACCCTCGATTTTTCGAAGGAGGTTTTCCGCTTTCAGAGCATTAGCCAACTGTTCGCCCAGCACCATCGAGCGCTCGGTTTCAAGCCATTGAAGGCACGCGAAATGAGGCTGCTGTGCCTGAATGCATTCGAATTCCTGCGCGATTGCTACCCGCTGTTCCAGGCGGTTTGCGGATTTTCCGCGACCCTGTCGCCGGCGACCTATTTCCAGCAGGCGCTCGGGCTCGAGCAGGATTGTAAAAGCCTGAGCCTGGAGTCGAGCTTTCCCGCCGGACGCCTCGGGGTTCGCATCGGCAGCCATATCGACACGCGTTACCGCGAGCGCGAGCATTATATCGATTCCATCTGCGCGTCTATCGCGGCCTGCTACCGCGCCCGACCCGGTAACTACCTGGTGTTTTTCTCCGCCTACTATTTCATGCAGCAGGTGCACGAGCGCTTCGCGGCAAATTACCCCGAGATCGAAACCCGGCTGCAGCAGCGTGATTTCGACGAGGCGGCGCAGAAAGGGTTTCTGGCAAACTTCTTTGAAAGCAACAACCAGCTGGGCTTCGCCATCATGGGTGGTCGTTTTGCCGAGGGTATCGACTACCAGGGTGATGCGCTGATCGGCGCCATCATCGTTGGCGTCGGGCTGCCGCAGGCGAATAGCGAACAGCAGCTGATACAGCAGGATTTCGAGGCACTGGGGCTCGACGGCTTCGATTACGCGTTTCGTTTTCCCGGCCTGATTCGCGTCATGCAAAGCGCCGGGCGCGTTATCCGCAGTGAACAGGATCGTGGCGTGGTGGTATTGCTCGAGCGCCGCTTTCAGCAGGCCGGATATACCCGTTATTTACCCCGACACTGGCAACCGCAGTATTGCAACAGCGCCGAATCACTGGAACAATCGCTGCTAGCATTCTGGAATGACATGGAGGGGAGCAATGCCGCAAATTGATATTCGACAGGCCGACATCACGCAGCTCGATGTAGATGCGATCGTCAACGCGGCGAACAACGAACTGCTGGACGGCGCCGGCGTTTGCGGCGCGATCCACCGCGCCGCCGGACCGGAGCTGCTGGCCGAGTGCCGGACCCTGGGCGGTTGCGATACCGGCGACGCCAGGATGACCGGGGCTTATAAGCTGCCGGCGCGACACGTAATCCACGCGGTGGGGCCAGTGTGGCAGGGCGGCGGCGCCAACGAGGCCGAGTTGCTCGCCAGCTGCTATCGCAAGAGCATATTGCTGGCCGAACAACAGGGACTAAGAAGCATCGCCTTTCCGGCGATATCCTGCGGGATTTACGGCTACCCGATCGAGCAGGCCGCAAGCATCGCCATCGAAGCAACGCTGAAAACGCTGCACCAGTGCGAAAATGTCGAAGAAGTGATCTTCGCCTGTTTCTCCGACGACATCGAGGCGGCGTTAATCCAGGTCGCCTCGCATCACGCCCTTTAAAAAACTGACTCAGAGTAAAATTTTACTCTGAGTAAAATCTATCCTAGATCTCCATTTTCGAGTAAACGCTATTCAACTTGTCCTGCATGCTCTGTTCGCGATCGACCCGCGTGCCGACACGCAGCGTGCTGCTAACGCGCGGTGCGTCCATTTCATGCATTTTCTCGTGGCATTGCTTGATCGCCGCCATGACTTTATCCCAATCACCTTCGACATTTGTGCCGTAGGCATGCATTTCATGACTCAGGCCGGCGGCTTCAAAAATACGCTGGCAGGCGACCACATATTTCGAAACCGAAACCCCAACGCCCATCGGCACCACGCAGATATCGACTAGCACATTCATCTGTATTCTCCCCTGATTCAAAGGCTCGCGATGATACAACAAAACATGCGGCGAAGGACCTTCGATTAAAATTGCCCCCGCAGAACCACCCTTTTATACTGGCAGCGCAACACGCCGACAAAAAATCTGCTCAAATCCAGGGAAAGCGCATGGCTCCAGCGCAAGATGCTCAAGAAAACCGGCAATCCAGCTGTGTCGCCTGTCTCGAACCAATTCGGGCGGGAGCCAATACCTGTCCGCATTGCCGCTCATCCCAGGTGCCGCATAAATGGCAGGTGGTCAGCCAGGCGCTGAAGTGGATCGGCGGCATCGTCACGATCATATCGCTGGTGGTCGGTGTCGTTACGCTGAGCCGCTATTACCAGGACTGGCAGGAACGCCGCGAAACCGTTGCCGAAATCGTCACCGCCGCGAACTGGCTGATCAAAACCGAAAACTATCAGCAGGCCTGGAAAATGTTTCAGCAGGCGGCCGAAATCAATCCGAGTTCGACCCTGGTGCGCGCGGGTCGCTTCAAACTTTCATTGCTATGGGTACGCAGTTTTCACGCCGAAAACAACTTACTCGACGAGACCCTGGATAGTATTACCGAAATTTTATACCGCGGCATGGCCGACGCCGATGCCAATCAGACCGCCACCATCCTGGCCCATGTCGGATACGTGCAGGTAATCCGCAAGTTTAGCCGCTTACCCATCTTTACCGACGTCGATTCGCTGTTCCAGCAGGCGCTCGAAGCGAGTCCGGATAACGCCTACGCCAACGCCATGTTTGCCCGTTGGATGCTGCTGGAAAAACCGATGACCGAGAATCGCTTGCTGCAATCCGAACAGCTGTTTAAAAAGGCATTGACCCAGGCTGATACCCGATACTTCGTGCGCCGCCTGCAGTTCTCTGCATTCACACCCTATACCTACGGCTACGACGACAACATCGAAACCATTGCCCTGACCATATTGCTCAAGGCCGGCGTCGAAATGCTGCAGAATAACGAAGGCCTGCCGGTGCGTGATAGTCGCTCTAAAATCATGGACGGCTACGGCCGACTGGGGAAAGCTGAACATGTCGAAACGCTGATCGCGGCGCTGCCAGCGGATGAGCACCTGCAAGTTTACCAATGGTTGCTGGCAGCGGACGACGATACCCGAGACATCATGGCCGAACAGTCAACCTATGTCATGGCGCGGCTGCACGAGCAGTTGGGTAATAATGAAGCCGCGCTCGAGCACTACAACGAACTGCTGGGCACGGAAACCCGCAAGGAAATTGCGGCACTCGTCAATCGGGGTATCGAACGCCTCACCGGCAAGCTGCCGGCACGTGCACGGGCGCGCAACTATCGCAAAGACAAGGTCGATACCAACAATCCGTTCCAGTTTCACCTCGACACGCTCGCCAACTTCGACCCGACTGAACCGAGCGAAAACTTCACCCAGGCGATGCAATTTTTCGAAGCTGGACTGCTAGAAAATCCCGCGTCCTTAAGCCGGCTCAGGCAATCTATGCCGGAATATATCGCCCGCGTGCGCGAAGCCGTGAGAGAAGGCGACGAAATCGAAAAAAGAAATCTCTATTCGACGGGTTTCGGCCGCTGGGAGCATGACAATGCCCGGCGCGGATGGGTCGCGCTCGGATCCCTGCATGCACAATTGCTTCGCCTCGATGGTCAACTCGAGCAGGCGCTGGCACAACTTGGTGACGTCACCGAGGCAATCAGTCAACTCGACGGCGACTGGCGGCCGACTCAGGCCAGGCTCGAATACGAGCTGGCGTCTCTTTACATAACGCTTGCCGCCAGCAACAACAACGCCCGGGACAAGGAACAGGCGATGTTACTTTTGCTAAGCGCAGTTGAAAAAGGCGTCACCGATTCCAAACTGATCTCGTGGCGGGACATCAAGGGTGAGCAGTTTGCCCTGCTCGGCGACGACGTTCGCTACCAGAATCTGATTCGGGGACGGTAGCCAGGTTCAGTGTTATCTGCTGCGCACTAACTAGTCGTAGCCGGTCAACTCCATGTAGCCGATGCCGGAAGGCGCGCCCTGCTCATCTTCGACCAGCACCACGCCCTCCCAGTAGGGGATGCGCGTATCCATCCATTGCTGATCGTACAGTGGACGGATGCGCCAGCGGCGCTGGGGTTCGGACAGCGCCAGTTGCCACTCCAGTGGCAAGTTGCGGGTCTGGTTTTCCCCAGTTGCGATCTCGCGCACCCGGGTTGAACTCAGCTCGATCGCGTCACGCTCCAGCAGCCGGGTCTCACCTGAAGGGCTGATCCAGTTGCCGCTAAGCCAGAAATTAAAGGGGTCGGAGTGATTTATATTAAATAACTCCGACCCCTTTTATTCTTAAAATACCGCGTGACCTTTAATATATTGAGTGATTGTTATTTGTATTTGAATCTCGCTTGGCTTCGCGGAGCTACATTTAATCTAGACTTGAATACACTACACTGATAGCATTTTGCGGCGAGATCTTAGTGTGAGGGGAGACTAGATGAACATCAACAAATTTGTAATGACAGGTTTACTTCTAGTGTCGCCGATATCCCAGGTGTCGGCGGCTGCTGTACCGGTCTCAGATTATCTGATCGATTTTCAGCAACTGTCTTCTAGAGTCTCAGGGGGTAATCTTGAAACCCAGACCTATGAGCAAAGTTTGGTGGTTACAAATGCATCCTATTCGCTGACACCTGAAGTTTATGGCTATGGCGATCTCAGAACCGGAAAAGTAGGTGCACTGGCGGAGTCGATTAAAGAAGGCACGACTCTGGATGCTTTAGCGTCGTCTGTTTCGATATTTGATACCGTTACATTCTCCGAATCAGCCACTGTTAGTTTTAATTTTGCCGTTAGTGGTTCATTTTCAGCCATAAACCCTTCTGTCACACAAACTCTCCTGTCGAAGGCAGGAATTGGAATTTTTGATCTATCGGGTACATCTCAGTGGATTTTTGGTTTGGAGGGTAGCGCAGTTCCCTTTTGTTTTACCCCCGGTTGCCCGATATTTCAGCGCTCCGTCAATTCAAACATGGATTGGTCAAGGACCGTTGATGAAAACAATTCTGTGCTGGCTGAAGTTACCCACAATTTCCCCCAGAATGGCGGGGTCTATAGCTTGGGAATCGATGTCCCGGGCGTTATGGATGTGGAAGCCGGCTCAACCTATGGCATTGTACTGTCTATGAGTGCAATTTCGCCTGGTTGGTCAATAAACTCAGCAGATTTTTCTAGCACGGGCTCCTTTAGTTTCACCGATCTCGATGGCGCTACATTCACGTCAGGATCTGGTGCTTTTTTAACTGGTGGCCCTGTACCTGCAGTTCCTGTACCTGCTTCTATATGGTTTTTTGCATCTGGGATTCTGAGTGTTTTTGGCCTAAGTGTTCGAAGGAGGAATAAGCCAGTTTAGTTCCCACCTGCATAGCGGATGGCATTTTATAAAGGGAACCAGAAAAGAGGGTTGATATTCTTATGCAAAGGCACGTTTTTACATAGCCTCGGCCGTTTTTGGCAATTAATCGAATTCAGAGCAACGGCAGGTATGTGCCGATTACTGACCTTTACAGTGATTTGACCGAGTGTCGGTTCAGGGTCGATCTCGGCTGCTGGTGCGTATGATTTCAGTGGCGGCTTTCTCGTTAGGAGACGCTCAGTTGGTTGGGCCAGGAGGCAATCTCCGGCCAGTTTCTGACACTCGGCGAGCACAAAAAACCCCGCCGAAGCGGGGTTCTCGAGTTTCCTGGCACTCACATCAGACGCCCACGTCCTCAGCGCCTTCCATCGAGGTTAGCTGACCATCGAGATTAGCGTCTCCCGGTAATAGGGAGATCAACCCCTCGTTGCCGCCAATCGTGGCATTGGCCGACATCGCCGTCCAAACCGCCCAGTCACTAGCATCCACGACCAGGCTACCGAGCATCTCCTTTCGTAGCTGGCCGACGACAGAGGGGTTATTCGGGTCTGACAAAACACCCCGCAATTCCAGAGTCACAATCAACTGACCGCAATCACGACCGTTCAGAGGCAGGCAGGTGGCGTTACCCCGCACATCCGCAATGAAATCCCAGAGTTCAGTGTTATTGATGTACTGCCCGCTTGAACTGCCCTCGACGACGCCTGTGAAAAGGTTGATGACCAGTTCCAGCTCCTGGTCAAATGGCAGAACCACCTTCTCTGTGGTGGCTATATTAAAATGTGGTGGGCTCTCATCGTTGCCCGATGCGCTAATATTTAAGCTCAGCTTGCCGGTGAGCCCCGTGGTGTGGACTCTCATACTACCGTCGTCGAGGTGCTGCACGCTAACCGGTGCAAGTTCCGTGTTTGTATATACAATGCTTCCGGGTAAGAAGACAAGGCCGGCCATGGCGTTCGTTGCTGCCAACAGCAGCGCGCTGGTCGCAATGATTTTTAACCTGTTCTTGATGCCGACCTTCCCGGCTTCGCTGAGGTTCGATCCTGTATCACACTTTTTATTCGTTGAGTTTTCCATGGGTCATTCCCGGTTCGTTTTAGATAGTAAAACTATAGGAAAGTGAGCGAAATTGGTTGGGCGACTATTACCCGAATTGTTATGCACTAATACCGGGGAAGTTGTGAAATATTCACCTGGCCGGATCGGTTATCGATGAGGGTCTGCTGAGGGTCGCAAATCGCCGCTGATTAAGATATTTTAAGCGGCAGCTTTCTCGTAAGCAGACCCTCGTCAATCCCTGGTAGGAGGCAATCTCCGGCCAATAGCTGACATTCATATTTGAGTCTATATTTCATAAAAAAAGACGACCCTATGAAGGTCGTCTTTTAATCAATGACTCTAAGTGCCTAAAAACTTACTAGTGCATATTAGTAGTCTGACTACATCCCTATGCAAACAGTATTATCAACATCAAACACAGTCTCATCTAACACGCCCCAATAACGAGAATGATTGTCGTCGCATCCTAATGTGACTAGGCCTTCGCCACTGCTTGTCACGTCTGAATCGAAATAGGCATGGGAATCACTGCCAAGATTCATATCGCCGATACTGGCAGCCCTTATCCTTATAGCGGATTGTAAAGAGGCATTAATATTACCCGTAGTGACGCTTCCGTTACTTGCATTTTCATCCGGCTGTATCAGCAATAGTGACTGATTTATCAGATTAATTTCTGGCATTACGACCACACTTCCTGTGGAATCTTCAGCCCCAATTGTTAGAACGGATTGATAGTTAACACCGAGTCCAACATAAATCGTAACTGTCCCTTCTCCTGCATCGAGAAATACTTGGCCATATTCTACATTTAAATTATCCAGCTCCATGTTATCTCCGATATAGACTCCGCGTCCTCCTTGCACGTCCAGTAGACCCGCAATATAGCCACGCTGTTCTGGGTAAGCACCCGCACCGACAAACTCAACATTATTTCGGGTTACTTCAACCGGTTCTTCGATTTCACATCTGCCTTCTATAACGAGGACGAGTATCTTGGTTTCAAATGCATATTTATCTAAAACGTCCTGTACCTCGTCACCTTTATTGCAGTCGACTTTGACCACGCGTTGCCCTTCCTTTTTATCATCTTCTGTTTCCTCATCTGCAGCGGCTACTGAGCCTGAACTTAATCCCATGCTCATCGCGACTATGGCCGATAAAGCCAGGCCAGATTTTAAATATTTAATGATCTTTAACATTAGTATTTTCTCCAAAATTACTTCAAAAAAGTGTCGGTTAATAATGAAAAAGCGAATCAGAAATTCGCTCTACATATTTTCAAATTATCATCTCTGGAGAAGACGTTACTGATGTATATCAATTAAATATTCGAATTTGATAGGTAATCTAAATGAGTCGTATTCATTTTAAAAACATTGCTTTATAGAAATTGAGCGTCTCTTTTGGGTCGGTTTCTGCCGCCCGCTGCGCAGCCTTGAGCGTCCGCTTAGTGCAGTATCTGACTGTTCGTTTGCAGTATGGATAATGCCTGCTGCGTTAATTTTCCAGAATTCATTCCGGGTTGCTTTGCCGGATCACATAGGTCTCTAACCTTTGAAACTGGAAGATCAGGTTCTGACAAATACCGCTGATCTACCTTTGAATATCTAGTCGTAGCCGGTCAACTCCATGTAGCCGATGCCGGAAGGCGCGCCCTGCTCATCTTCGACCAGCACCACGCCCTCCCAGTAGGGGATGCGCGTATCCATCCATTGCTGATCGTACAGTGGACGGATGCGCCAGCGGCGCTGGGGTTCGGACAGCGCCAGTTGCCACTCCAGTGGCAAGTTGCGGGTCTGGTTTTCCCCAGTTGCGATCTCGCGCACCCGGGTTGAACTCAGCTCGATCGCGTCACGCTCCAGCAGCCGGGTTTCGCCTGAAGGGCTGATCCAGTTGCCGCTAAGCCAGTGTTTGCCGTCATCGTGACGCAGCTGGTAGACCATGAGCTTGTGGCCATCGTTCAGGTGCAGCGAGAACCAGTCCCAGCCCTGCTGATTTTGCGCCAGCGCCTGCGAACTCCACTCCCGGTCGAGCCAGCCCTGGCCGTTGAGCTCGGTTTTATCAGACCCCTGACTGACGAATCCGTCGACCCGAATATGCGGCTGACTGTAGTAGTAACTGGCCTGCCCCTGGGATGACTTCTGGCTGTAGCCGTTAACGCCATTGAGCACCAGATCACCGGTCTCCTCCAGCAGCAGGTTTATCTCGCGATTTTCGATGGTAAACCTGAGCCTGGCGGGGAACATCGAGGCCCCCTCCGAACGCCATTCCCAGTCATCCAGCCAGGCGTTGAAAAATCCGTCCTTGTCGATGGAGCCGACGCCGGCCTGACCAATGCCGCCGCGCGCGAAACGCTGCTCGTGGAAATGGCCGTCCGGCGTGGTAATCGCCGCGTGCGCCATCCACACCTGGTTGCTGTGCCAGCCGGTCTCGACCTGGGCCGGGCTTAACGCCTGGCGAAACAGCGTCCACTGCAGGCCCCAGTCGCGGCCCTGCCGATCCGCCAGGTTCGCGGTCAGATACCACCACTCGATCCGATAATCCGGATGCGCGCCGTGATCGCGCGGAAACTGCAGGCTTTTCCCCGGAGTCACCTGCGCGAATCCGAGGCCCTGGTCGCGCAGGTCGCCGAGCACGTCCTGGGCCAATAGCGCGGGACCCGGCAACAAACAGCAGAACAGTATCAGCAGGCGTTTCAAATCGTTTCTCCGAGCTGCGCCAGCGCCTGCGGCATTTTGCGGCGCCACTGAAACGAGACCAACAGTAAGGTCAGCACGCAAATGACAATCACCACCGCGGCGAGTTGCAGCGCCGGGAAAAAATCCCAGACCAGCGGCATGCTCCAGCCAAAACTGATGATGTTGAGCTTGTGGATCAGGATCCAGCTGAGTAATGCCCCGAGCGGAATCGATAGCAGCCATGCGATAGCACAGAAAATCAGCAACGGGGTCGCCACCAGCAACAACTGTTCACCCTGGCGCAGACCGAGCGCGCGCCACTGCGCAAACTGCGGCAGGCGTTCCTGCAGGATCGCAAGCAGCGACGCCAGCAGGGCAATGGCGGCGACGATCATCGTCAAGCCGTTCATCGCCGCGGTGATGGCGAAGGTGCGATCGAAAATACCCACCGACAACTTGCGGATCTCCGCCTGTGAAATCCAGTCACCCGGTTGTGCACCCAGCGCTTCCAGGCTTGCTATGGCTTGTTGCATCGCATCGTCAGAGCCTTTGTTTAACCAGAGCGCGATGCCGCGCGAGTAGTAATGATTCCAGTTATTCGCAACCACCTTGTCCGGCAGATAAAACTGAAAGTACGGATTACCGTAATCGTAAAAAACACCAACCACTTCAAAGGACCGCAGGCCACTGTCGGTTTGCAGCTCAATATTTTCCCCCGGCTTCACCCCGGCGAGGAAATGCACCTGCTCATTGATCAGCACCTTACCCGGCTGTTCGCGCCAGGCTTGTCGCGCCAGCGCCGCGGACTCGCCCTGCCAGCGCGACAGCGGCAGAACCAGGCTGTCGGGCGCATGTGGATCGATGCCGCGCAGCAGCGTCGGGCGCCCGCGCCAGCGCGTCGTCACGCCAATGCGATGATGGCTGTCGGCAAGCCAGGACGCAGTTGACGGCGAGGCTTCCAACTGCTGGAAACTGAGTCGTGGGGCGCGCAGGTAGATATCCGCGCTCTGCCGCACTTCCAGCCAGCCGACAAAGGCGTCGCGGAAACTGTCGACCAGCGTGCCGACTCCGAGATTCGCGGTCAATGCCAGCAGCAGTGCCATCATTGCGCTACGAAATGCCGGCAGTTGCGACCAGCCATCGCTGACCATCCAGCGCAGCGTCAGGGAATTACGCGGCACCAGCCAGGCGGCAAAATGCAACCCGGCAGCAAGCAATATCGGCAGCAGCCAGGCGGCGGCAAACAACATCATGCCGAGCACGACAAATCCCTGCGTGACGCTGGCAATGCGACCGTAGGCGAGACCCGCAATCAGCGCCAGCAGCAAAGCCGCCAGCGCCAGCCAGCGGCGCGCGCTCGATTCGTCGCGCAGCATGCGCTCGCTGCTGCCGGCTTCGAAGCTGGAATGCCGCAGCTGCCGGTAAAGCGGCCAGCTAAGCGCCCAGATCAGACCCAGCAGGGTGATGCTCCAGGCCTGAATCACGGTTTTCGCGCTCAGGCCGAGTTCGGCCTCGACGGTTGCCGAGTAAAGACTTTGCAGACTCGCGCCGAGGCCCGGCAGCAGGGCATGCGCCAGCAGGATGCCGAGGATGAATCCGAGCGCGGTACCGAGCAGGCTCCATATCAGGGTTTCGAGCAGTATCGCCGAAAACAGTTGATGCGTGGCACAACCCATCAGGCGCAGATCGAGCAGGGTCGCGCGCCGATACCAGAGTGAAAACCGCACCGCGTTGAATACGATGAACAGCCCGACCGCGAAAGACAGCAGGCTCATCGCGGTTAAATGGCTGTGCAGCGACTCGGTGAGCTCCCGCAAATCGACATGCTGCTGATTTTCGATGAGCTCGAGATGATCCGGCAGTTGCGATACCAGGCGTTTGTATTCCTGCGGGCTTATCGAGCCCACGGCCAGGTAGCTGAATCGGTCACTACCTCCTAGCGCCAGCGCCGCGCCGATATCCAGCAGCACGCGCCGGCCTTGCTGTTGCCGCGACTGGATCAAGGCCGGCGGCAGCAACCGGCCGTCACGCAGCTGTAACCTGTCGCCCGACCCAAG
The DNA here is from genome assembly GCA_963768295.1 of uncultured Gammaproteobacteria bacterium. Classification (GTDB taxonomy): domain Bacteria; phylum Pseudomonadota; class Gammaproteobacteria. Next base: position 99,093 of record CAVYHN010000015.1, read on the forward strand.
CCCGAGTTCGTCGGCCAGCACCGCCGGCACCCAGGCGCGATAAGGCGGCTGCACGAACTTCAGCCAGTCATTGGCAAAACCCTGGTCATCGTCGCTGCTGCTATAGGCGTCGTCGGGCAGCGCCAGCAAGTCGGTCGCGATGATGCCGATGGAAATTCCCGATGCGGTGCTGACATCGAGTTCGACCAGCGGAAATACCTGGCGGAATCCCGCGCGCCGCAGGTCGATATACAGCGCTTGCGCGATACCCTCGTCGCGGCGGCTGCGAATCCAGTAGCTGGCCTGCGCGCCGAGCAGGCTTTGCGCCTCGCGGTAGCTGGCTTCGGCATGCTGGTTGATGATCTGCACCGCCGACCACAGGCCGACCCCGGCGACCAGGCCAACGCTGAGAAACAGGGTTTGCCAGGGATGCCGCCAGTAATGGCTCAACAGCGCCTTCAGAATCCAGTAAAACGGGGGCTTCATTCGATTTCGGCGAGCCTGCCGTTGTGCAGATTGACGCGCCGGTCCATGAAGGCGGCCATCGCCTGGCTGTGGGTCACCATCAGCAGGCTGCTGCCGGCGCGCTTGACCAGGTCGCTGAACAGGCCCATGACTTCGAGACTCGAGGCTTCGTCGAGGTTGCCGGTGGGCTCATCGGCGAGCACCAGCTGCGGTTTGTGCAGCAGCGCACGCGCGATCGCAACCCGCTGCTGCTGGCCGCGCGACAGCTGGTAGGGATACTTGTCGAGCTGCGTGGCCAGACCCAGGCGCGCTACCAGTTCGCTTTCGTAGTCGGGATCGAAGCGCTGACATAGCGCGGCCTGAAAGCGGATGTTGTCGAGTACCGTGAGTGTCGCTATCAGGTGAAACTGCTGGAACACGAGGCTTAAGCGATGGCGACGCATCTCGGCCAGCGCGGCCTCGGATTCGTCATGGATGCGGTGCCCCACAAACAGGATTTCGCCGCTATCGGGCCGATCGAGGCCCGCGATCAGGTGTAACAGGGTCGACTTGCCGCTGCCGCTCTCGCCCAGCAGCGCGATCGACGAGCCCGCGGCCATATCGAAATCAAGCCCGGACAGCACGTCTTGACGGACGTCGGCATAGTGGTAAGACTTGGACAGATTATTGATGCTGAGCATGGCGAATAAATGCTAACCGAATTTAAGGGGACACAATACTTAATATTACGTTTTCCCGGCAGCCATGGATTTGCCGGTTTAATTAAGTAAACTGCAGGCCAACCGAGGAGGTACTCATGTCAGCGATTTGTGATATCAAAGATCTGCAAAAACTGGCGCGCCGCCGAGTGCCGCGCATGTTTTACGAGTACGCGGACTCCGGTTCCTGGACCCAGTCGACCTATCGCGCCAACGAATCCGATTTCCAGGACATCAAGCTGCGCCAAAGGGTCGCGGTCGATATCACCGAGCGCTCGGTCAAAACCGAAATGATCGGCCAGCCGGTAGCCATGCCGGTAGCGCTGGCGCCGGTCGGCCTGACCGGCATGCAACACCCCGATGGCGAAATCAAGGCGGCACGCGCGGCAGAAAAATTCGGCGTGCCGTTTACGCTATCGACGATGAGCATCTGCTCGATCGAAGATGTCGCCGAACACACCAGCCAACCCTTCTGGTTCCAGCTCTACGTGATGAAGGACCGCGATTTCGTCGGGCGTCTGATCGATCGCGCCAAAGACGCCGGCTGCAGCGCGCTGATGCTGACCCTCGACCTGCAGATCCTCGGCCAGCGGCACAACGATATCCGCAACGGCTTGAGCGCGCCGCCCAAACCGACGCTCAACGCGGCCCTGCAGGTTATGAGCCGTCCGCGCTGGTGCCTCAACATGCTGACCACCCGACGCCATGGCTTTCGCAACATCATCGGCCACGCCAGGGGCGTCGGCGATCTGTCGTCGCTGTCGTCATGGACCGCCGAACAGTTCGATCCGAAGTTGTCATGGCAGGATATCGACTGGATCAAGGAACGCTGGGGCGGCAAATTGATCATCAAGGGCATTCTGGACCCCGAGGATGCGCGCATGGCGGTCAACGCCGGTTGCGACGCCATCATCGTATCTAACCACGGTGGCCGCCAGCTCGACGGCGCGCGCTCGTCGATCAGCGCGCTACCCGAAATCGTGTCCGAGGTCGGCAGGGATATCGAGGTGCATTTCGACGGCGGCATCCGCTCCGGGCAGGACGTGCTCAAGGCGATTTGCCTCGGCGCAAAGAGCACCTATATCGGTCGCGCATTTATCTACGGTCTCGGCGCACGCGGCGAAGCCGGTGTCGAGCAGGCGCTCGACATTATTTACCGTGAACTGGACACCACCATGGCGCTGTGCGGCGAACGTCTGCTACAGAACCTCGGCCACCACAACCTGCTGAATCCGCCCAGATAAAGCCGACCCGGCAAGACTCCATAGTCGTCCAGCGCATCGGCATAAACTCGGCTATGGCCGCATTTATTCTTTAAATCTGGCGCTTTTACAGGTGGTATAGAAAATTGAACTGCAGGGAATCTACTTCGTCCCGGACAACATATTCTGCACGCAGGTCCACTTTCTCATCCAGGGCATATTTCACGCCCGCGCCCACCAGCAGACCACTGTCGTCTCCGATATCGAACCCGGCTTGCGCCAACCAGCCAAACTGCCCGCTAATGGTCCCGTCAACCACGTAACTTGCCCAGATACCGGTATCGTCCCTGGAAAAGCCAAAATCCATAAAACCAAATTCTATCGAGCTGGTCACTCCCTCCATCAGGTTTACCTGATTCAAATCGTATGCGGCAAAAAACTGGAAGCCAATTTCGTCATCTTTGGGCCTACTGATCGAATTGTCAGAAATACCGGCACCGATAGAAAACAGGTTTTTATCGAGCAAGGGTTCGCCTTCAGCGGCAAACACCGGCGCAACAAAGACGCCTGATATGAAAACCAGTGACAACCTGGTCAGAAAACTTTGGGTAGCGGGCATGATTGCAGAATCCTTGTTAGTAAGGTTTTACGAAGCCGCTACATCTTAAGCAGAGTCAATCCGTCGATCAAGGCAGCCTGGTACGCAATCTAATCGGTCACTACAACTGACCGAATCCGCGCGGGTGTGGTCACCCCGAATACGACTCTCTGCCAGCGCGCGGCTTGAGTGCGGTAGAAAGGTACTTAGACTTCAAAAGGCTGCATTAATACCGACACTGGGATAAAGATATTGATCCTCGGCCTCGAAATCGACGATGAAGACGTCCTTGTCGGAAAGCAGGATCTGGAGCGAACCATCGATCGAAACCGATTCGGTTAAAAAATAGCGAGCGCCCAGCCGACCGCCGAATATCAGACCCGATTCATCGAGATCGGAGAACTTGGAGTTGCGAAAGCCGACTTCCAGCCCGACATAGGGCAGCAACGCACCGTCACCGATAAACAGCTTCTCCGCCACCACGCTGTACTGCTGTGAGCGGTAATCGCCCGGCGCAATATCTTCAATCAGAGCCCACTGGAATTCGCCGCCAACCAGCAAATCATCGCGCAGGAACCAGCCGTAGCCTATCTGAACATCGATATTGTCGCCGTTGGGGCCCTGATAATCGAAGCCACCATGCAGGCTTAACTCGTTCTTGTCAGCCAGTTCAGGCGGTTGCGCGAATGCCGGCGACAGCATTAAAAAAAGAAACATGAACTGGATTGCTCTTTGCATTGGTCTCTCCCGCTAAAATTTACGCATCAGGATGAAGCGAAAACCCGACGGATCCGGGCAGGATCATCCTAGATACGTAATCTGAAGAAACACTGAATCCGGGATCAGACTCTTTATCAGCCCGCGGCTTCCTTGTCAGCCCGCGACTCCTGTGTCAGCCCGTGGCTCCCTTGTCATCCCGCGACTTGACCCACTACTGTCCGGTTAAGCATCCGTTTATTGTATTAATTGTCACCCCGCGGCTTGACCGCGGGGTCCAGAGCTTGATTCCATTGGATTTCTGGATACCGCGGTCAAGCCGCGGTATGACAAGTTTGGAGAGTAAAATTTCACAGTCCCTATATGCAAAAAATGCGAAAGACCCGATACTACGAGGCTCTTATCGCCTCAACAATTTCTAAACCGGACAGTAGTGGGCTTGACCGCGGGATCCAGCGTTGAACGATATCCCACTAACTGGATACCGCCGGTCCGACGCATCGGGTTAAACCGCGGTATGACAGGTCGTAGAGTCAGGTCCGGGCACGCAATTTGTCAGCCCGCGGTATGAAAAGGACAGATCAGTGCTTTTCACGCGCGCGCAGGTCGATGCGACGGACCTTGCCGGTGGTGGTCATCGGCAGGCTGTCGATGAACTCGACTTCACGCGGGTACTCGTGCGCGGAGAGTCGCGTGCGTACCGACTGCTGGATTTCGCGGGCGAGTGCATCGCTGGGGTGATAACCGTCGGTCAGCACGACGAAGGCCTTGACGATCTGGCCGCGCAGCTCGTCGGGTTTACCGATCACCGCAGCCTGCAACACGGCCGGGTGTTTCAGCAGCGAGTCTTCGATTTCACCCGGGCCGATACGATAGCCGGCGCTGCTGATGACGTCATCCTTGCGCCCGACAAACCACAGGAAGCCGTCGACATCGCGATAGCCGACATCGCCGGTGCGGAACCAGTTGGCGATAATTTTATCCTGGGTTGCCTGCGGGTTATTCCAGTAACCGAGGAACATCACCGGGTCGTCACAGCAGGCAGCGAGTTCGCCCTCCTCGCCGTCCGGCATCACGTTACCGTCGTCGTCGATCACGTCGACGCGGTGCCCGGGATAAGGTTTGCCCATGGAGCCGGGTTTCGGCGCCATGATCGCGGAGCAGTTGCCGACGATATAGTTGAACTCGGTTTGGCCCCACATTTCGTTAATCGTCAGGCCTAGCGCCTCGCGGCCCCAGTGGATCAACTCCTCGCCAACCTGCTCGCCGGCGCTCATGATCGCGCGTAATTTCAAATCGTAGCTCGATTTCAAATCGGGCAGGACACGCAACATCTTCAGCGCGGTCGGCGGAATGAAGGCGTTGGTCACCGCATAATCGGCCATCAAACGGCACACCCGCTCGGCATCGAAGCTACCGCCTTCGTAGGCGAGGATCGGCATGCCGTAATTCAGCGCCGGCAACAAGGCATCCCACAGTCCTCCGGTCCAGGCCCAGTCGGCCGGGGTCCAGAACACATCGCCCGCTTGCGGGAAAAAATTCTGCGACATCTCGAAACCGGTAAAATTGCCGAGCACCGCACGGTGCGCAACCAGCGCGCCCTTCGGCGGACCGGTGGTGCCGGAGGTATAGATCAAACAGGCCGGATCATCGGCCCGGGTTTGCACCATGGAAAATTGATCGGCACCCTGCTCCAGCAGGGTCCAGAATTCATCCCGCGGTGCACCGCAGCGACAGCCGATGACACGATCTAAATCGGGTAAGCCGGATTGCAGCGCCGTGACATCATCGTAGCGCCTGGCATGGACGATCGCCGCGCGCGCGCCGCTATCGCGCAGGCGGTATTCGAGCGCCTCGGGTCCAAACAGAATCGCCAGCGGTATCGATACCGCACCCAGCTTGTGGATGGCGAGATGCGCGACTATGGTTTCGATGGTTTGCGGCAGCACGATGGCGACACGGTCGCCCCGCTCGATACCCGCGGCGCGCAGCGCGTTGGCGAATCGATCCGACAGTTTTTTCAGGTCGGCAAAGCTATAACGGGCCGAGTCGCCGGCGGCGTTTTCATAGTAGACGGCAATCCGCTGCGCCTGTCCCTGATGACGTTCGCAGACCTGGTGGGCAATATTAAGCCGGGCTGGAATCGACCACTTAAAATCACGGCGAAGCGCATCAAAATCGGTTGCCGAGGGGTCGATTAGCCGCATATGCTATTGAAAGTGTTAAAAAATTCATAATACCCCAACAAATAGCAAAACACAGTTGAGATATCCCCGGATCGGGGCTATAGATAAGGTTTATTCTACAAATTTAAACTAAAGCACTGAATAGTGTAGAAATTTCCCTCCAATCTGCTAAAAATGACGTGAGAGATCCGCTTTCTGGGCGACAGGTATCATGAATAATTACGAAGACTGGGCAAAACTCGTTGCAAAAAATCTGGCGCACGAAGCCGATTACATAGCAGCAATCGACAAAGACGAACTGGACGACAAGGCCGCAACCGAGGCATTTGTGCGCGCCGTACTCGATCCCTTTTTACCCGAAAATTACGGCATTGGATCCGGCCGCATTATCGATGCTTTCGGTAATTGCTCCGAATACCTGGACATTATCGTCTACAACCGTGATTTCCCGCGCATCGGCATGCGCGGCGCGCATAATGCCTACCTGTACGAATCGGTACTGACGGCGTTTGCGATCAGGGCCAAATTCATCCGTAAAACCTTTTTCGACTCGCTCAATGCCTGCGCCTCGATGTCACGGCTCGAAACCAATGTCGACAAGACGGTGCTGGTGAAGCTAGCCAAGAAGAATGGCCTGAAACCCGGCCCCAACAAGACCTTTATTCATGACGACCCGTTGCGCACGGGGCGTTTCGAACTAATCGGCCGGCCGCCGGCATTCGTCTTCGGATTCAGCGGCATAAAGTACAGCTTTCGCCAGCTACAGGAAAACATCGAGTTGTGGATCAGCAATCGTCACAACGTCGGCATCGCCACGCCGATGAAGTCTCTGCCCGCGGTAATCGCCACCCAGGGCTGCTTCGCCTGGCGCAACGCTGCCCCGCTGGCGTTGAGCAATCGCGAAATGCTCGGCATCGGTAATGACGACGCGCCCATTCGGCTGATCGCGCTGCAGCTGCTATACCTGCTCAATCGTCGTTTGAACGCCACTTCCGACGGCTATGGCCTGAAGCCGAGCCTGAACGCCTACCTTAGCCAGTTTTCGGCGCCCAAGTTCGAAATGGGCGTAGGCGATGTCGCCGAGGCACTTAACCCCAGGCAGGCCGCAAGCGATAATGAAGTGCGCGCGGCCCGCGACACCGCACGCTTCGAACCCGCGCGCGACCACGCCGCGCTCGAGGAAGCGGCCAAAGCCGCGGTGGCAGCGAGTGCTACCACCGAAGCGAAAGCCGTGAAACCAGATCCGGCACCGCGGGCGCCGGTAAGAGAAGCCGTAGCGACGGCTCCGGCGGCCGAAACCCCGGCAGCAAAACCTGCGCCGGCGAGTGCTGCTCCAGAAGCGCCGGCCGTGGTGGCTTCCTTCGACAAGCCTTCACCCTTTGCGGCGGCGCCGATTCCATCGGCCGAGCCACCGGCAGCGGTTGATAAACCCGCCGATTCCGCGGTATTCGATAAACCGTCGCCTTTCGCTTCGGCGCCGATTCCGCCGACCGAAGCACCGGCAGCGGCCGCTAAACCCGCCGATTCCGCGGTATTCGATAAACCGTCGCCTTTCGCTTCGGCGCCGATTCCGCCGACCGAAGCGCCGGCAGCGACCGCTAAACCCGCCGATTCCGCGGTCTTCGATAAACCGTCGCCTTTCGCTTCGGCACCGATTCCGCCGACGGAGAAGCCAGCCGCCGAACCATTGCGTTCACCTGCACCGGTCGCGCCCCTGGGTTCCGCACCAATTCCGCCGATGTCAGACTCTACCCCGCCGTCACCGGAGCCCGCTAAAGCACCGGCCACCGCGCCGTTGGGATCTGCACCGATCCCGATGAGTACGCCGCAACCTGCCAGCAGCCAACCCGCGGCAGCGAAGGTAATCCCGCCCAAACCACCGGTTGATATCGATCTCGGCTTCGGTGATGCGCCTAGCATGGAAGACAAGCCAGAACCGGAACAAGACGACTTTATCGAAACCGTCGTCATACCCCCTAACGCGGGCGCCAGGAGCGATGACAAGTCGCGTAATTCCACCGACGCTTTTATTGCGCGCGTCAAGGAACAGTTGTCGACTCCCGATCAAGTCGACAACACGAAGGATTTCAGCTCCACGATCCCCCAGTAAGCCGCGACCCGGCGGCGTTGTTCAATCGACATCGCCGTACGAACCGTCGTCTTCTTCGGGCTGCTACGCGTTAAATAGCAGCCCACTTGTGTGATACTCTCCAGTTTGCGCTCAGATCGATTATGTCGACTCGACATGATAAATATCAAGGCGCGCAGTTGCTCGGCAGCCTAGCATTCAGGCTGGTTTATTCTCAATCCACAAGGCGATAAAACATGAAAAAATTATTTCCCCTGATAACAATAGCGGCACTGTCTATTCATTCTGTCACGGCATTCGCCGGCGACGCTGCGGCAGGCAAAGCCAAGGCGGCGACCTGTGGCGCCTGTCATGGTCAAAATGGCATCAGCACGAACGACATATGGCCCAACCTGGCAGGGCAAAAAGCAGGTTACCTGGTCGCCCAGTTGAAGGCTTTTCGCGATGGTCAGCGCGCCGCTCCTATGATGGCGCCAATGGCCGCCTCGCTATCGGACGCCGATATCGACGATCTCGCGGCTTTTTATTCGACCCTGGGGCAGTAGATTCCACGCCCGTATCGTGACCGGGGCAGGTATTCTCCCGCCCCGTCCGCTACGGCAAACCTCAATCTGTAGCACCTTCCTTTGCGCGCCCGTAAGCGCGCCGGGACGCGTTTGCCTGAAATCCTGAAAGCACTTCCACTCCCCCATGCGCGCGGGATTTCGAGGGCCCATAACTCAATTTTCAGACTTGACAAAAATCAAGGAGAACGCGTTGGGCCTGCGGATATACTCGCCCTACTTTTTAAACCGAATGGTGAGCGCCGTGATATCGCAGACAAGACAATATCTAAAATTCTATCTTCCCTTTTTGCTGGCAATGTCGCTATGTGTGACGTCTTCTGCCTTTGCCAAGGCCGAGGGTGAAGCCGAAACCCGCTACGAAGGCGCAGCTTCGGGCATCGATCCATCGACAACCGTGGACATGATCGACTCTGAAGGCCCGCCAATGACGGTCGACGAATTCAAGTCCGCGAAACAGATTTTCTTCGAACGCTGCGCCGGTTGCCATGGCGTGCTGCGCAAGGGCGCCACCGGTAAGCCGCTCACCACCGACATTACCCGGGCCCGCGGCAGTGTTTACCTCAAAACCTTTATCACCTACGGCTCCCCGGCAGGCATGCCCAACTGGGGATCTTCTGGTGAAATGTCCGAGGCCGAGGTGGACCTGATGGCGCGCTATCTACAGCACGAGCCGCCGACTCCGCCCGAATGGGGCATGGCCGAAATGCGCGGCAGCTGGAAGCTGGTCACGCCGACCGCCGAGCGTGTCACCAAGAAAATGAATAAATACAATATCGAAAACCTGTTTTCGGTAACCCTGCGCGACACCGGGCAGGTGGCGTTGATCGACGGCGATAGTAAGAACATCATCAACATCGTCAAAACCGGCTATGCGGTTCATATTTCACGCATGTCGGCTTCGGGCCGCTACCTGCTGGTGGTCGGCCGCGATGCGCGCGTCAACCTGATCGATATGTGGATGGAAATGCCAGACACTGTGGCCGAGATCAAGATCGGCCTGGAAGCGCGCTCGGTCGAAACCTCCAAGTACAAGGGCTACGAAGACAAGTACGCGATCGGTGGCTCTTACTGGCCTCCGCAGTACGTGATCATGGATGGTAATACGCTCGAACCGAAAACCATCGTTTCCACGCGCGGCATGACCGCTGATACCGCGGAGTATCATCCGGAACCACGAGTTGCGGCAATCGTGGCCTCGCACGAGCATCCTGAGTTTATCGTCAACGTCAAGGAAACCGGCAAGATCCTGCTGGTCAATTACGAAGACATCGACAATCTGTCTGTCACCACCATTCCGGCAGCCCGCTTCCTGCATGACGGCGGCTGGGACAGCACGCACCGCTACTTCCTGACCGCGGCCAACAAGTCCGACAAGGTTGCCGTCATCGATTCGAAGGAACGCAAGCTGACGGCGATGATCGATGTCGACAAGATCCCGCATCCGGGTCGTGGCGCCAACTTCGTGCATGCCAAGTATGGTCCGGTATGGGGTACCAGCGCACTGGGTAACGACAAGATCACCCTGATCGGCACCGATCCCGCCGGGCATCCCAAAAACGCCTGGAAGGTGGTCGAAGTGCTCAAGGGTCAGGGCGGTGGTTCGCTGTTCATCAAAACCCACCCCAAGTCCAGGCATCTGTATGTGGACACCCCGCTCAATCCCGGCGAGAAGATCAGCCAGTCGATCGCGGTATTTGATATCGACGCCCTCGACAAGGGCTACAAGGTGTTGCCGATCGCCGAATGGGCCGATCTCGGCGAGGGCCCGAAGCGCGTGGTTCAGCCCGAATACAACCAGGCCGGTGACGAAGTCTGGTTCTCGGTGTGGAGCGGCAAGGAACAGGAGTCCGCGCTGGTCATCATCGACGACAAGACACTCAAGCTGAAGAAGGTTATCAAGGATGAGCGCCTGATCACCCCCACTGGTAAATTCAACGTTTACAACACGGTATACGACGTTTACTAGATCGACACCGGGATGGGCGCCAGGGACGCGCCCATCCCGGGCTTCACACTCGACCGCGGCGTGGATAAAATCCGTTGGTGGCAAATCCTGTTTTACCTTCCAGGTCATCCATGACTGACAAGTTTATCCGAGCATTGCTGGTCCTCTTTATCGCGGCAACCTGTTCGCCTGGCAAAGCACAGACCGGGCCAGCGCTATATCAGGAGCATTGCGCCGCCTGCCATGGCGAAAAACGGCTCGGCCTCACCGGCCCGGCCTTGCTGCCGGGCAATCTGAAGCGCCTGCGACAGCTGGACGCGGCGCAGGTGATCAGCGAAGGCCTGGCGGCGACTCAAATGCCGGCTTTCGGCACGCAACTGACCGCATCCGGTATCCAGTCCCTGGTCGACTTCATCTACACTCCCCCGCAACAGGCGCCGACCTGGACCGCGGACGATATCCGGGCAAGTCACCGTATTCTGAGCCCGGCGTTGCTCGAGCCGGGGGCCGCGACGCTCCCCCCGGTATACAAAGCCGACCGGCTCAACCTGTTTCTCGTGGTGGAAGCCGGCGATCACCATGTTTCCGTGCTGGACGGCGATACTTTTGAACGCCTGCATCGATTCAAATCGCGCCATGCCCTGCACGGGGGCCCCAAGTACTCGTCAACCGGGCGTTATGTTTATTTCGCCTCGCGCGACGGCTGGATAACCAAGTTCGACATGTACCGCCTGCAAAAGGTGGCCGAGGTGCGGGCCGGCATCAACACGCGCAACACCGCTGTCTCGGGCGACGATCGTTACGTCATTGTGGGTAACTACCTGCCGCATACGCTGGTCATGCTCGATGCGCATGACCTCAGCCTGGTCAAGGTCATCCCGGTCTCCGATCGCAACCAGGAATTCACTTCACGCGTCAGCGCGGTGTACACGGCCGCCCCGCGCGCGAGTTTTATCGTCGCGCTCAAGGACCTGAAAGAAGTCTGGGAGATAAGCTATCTCGACGATCCGCCGCCGGTGTTCAACAGCTACGTGCACGATTTCCGCATGGGCGAGGGGCTGGCCGAGCAGGGACGCTTCCCGGTGCGGCGCATCCAGCTCGACGATTACCTGGATGATTTCTTTTTCGACCAGGAATACCATCACCTGATCGGCGCGTCGCGCTCGGACCGCAAGGGTCAGGTGGTCAACCTGCTGGTCGGACGCAAGATTTCGACGATCGAGCTGACCGGTATGCCGCATCTCGGATCGGGCATCAGCTGGTCCTACCGCGGTCGCCAGGTGATGGCATCGCCTAACCTGAAAACCGGTTCCGTCAGCATCATCGACATGGAAAACTGGCAGGTTATCAAGAAAATCGAGACCCTCGGGCCCGGTTTTTTCATGCGCAGCCACGAACAGTCACCCTATGCCTGGGTCGATGTCTTCTTCGGCCCCAACAAGGACGCAATGCACGTGATCGACAAACGTAGCCTGGAGATCGTCAAAACCCTGCGCCCAGTGCCGGGTAAAACCTCGGCCCACGTCGAGTTCACCCGCGATGGCAGGTACGCACTGCTGAGCATCTGGGACCCGGACGGCGCCGTCATTGTTTACGATGCGGCGACGCTGGAAGAAGTGAAACGCCTGCCGATGAACAAACCTTCAGGCAAGTACAACGTGTACAATAAGATCACGCGCTCCGCGGGAACCAGCCACTAGCCTGCATATTGCACACAGGCGGCAGGTTTATATGAAAACCTTGTTTAACAGCAAAGTGATGGCGGGAATATTTGCAATTCAAAAAGAAAACAAAATGCACCTGAACGAACTCAGGAATAATCTGGCTAACAACAGGATCGGCAAGTCCGCTTCATGACGCTCGATGAATTAATCCGCTACATGCCGCCGTTTCAGGCAGCGGCAAATACCATCGCCACAGTGCTGTTGAGCGCCGGGTATTACTTCATCCGCAGCGGTAACCGCAGCATGCACCGCAACTGTATGGTGGCCGCACTGCTGGTATCGGCCGTGTTCCTGGTTTCCTACCTGAGCTACCACAATATGGTGGGATACGCCCCGTTCGCCGGGCAGGGCTGGATTCGGCCGATCTACTTTACGCTACTGGGTTCGCACATCGTGCTCGCCGCAGTGATCGTACCGCTGGTGCTGCTGACGGTCTGGTTCGCGGCCACCGGCAACTTCACGCGCCACCCGTGGATCGCGCGCTGGACGCTGCCCATCTGGCTCTACGTATCGATCTCGGGCGTCGTGATTTACATCCTTGGTTTTCATATTTACGCGCCTGCGGAGGTCTGATGGAATTCGTTTACTACACAATCGCCGGCTTGATCCTCTACGTAGTATCCGACGGGATTCTCAAGCAGATCGAAAAATGGCGCGGTCAGGCCTTCGAGCAACGCACCCTGATATTTTTCGTCATCATCCTGGTGCTGGCGCTGACTTCGTTCAAGGCCATCGAGCTGATCACGACCACTTCGTAGTTTCAGGAGCGTTGCCGGGCGACGCTTTGACTGGTCGCTCATCCACCTTTAATCAGCGCTTGGAATTCTGATCAATCCTGTTAACTTGGGAGGTTGCCAGACAACCGATTCTCATCCATGTCACAACCCCAGGCCGCTTCGATAAGCCGCTCGCAAGCGATAATTGCGTTTACGCTGGGCACGCTGTTTTTCGGCTATGCCTTCGTGCAGCGCGTCTCGCCTAGTGTCATGACCGACGAGCTGATGCGCGAGTTCGCCGTCGGCGGCGCCGCGCTCGGCTCGCTGTCGGCGTTTTACTTTTACGCCTACGCTTCGATCCAGCTGCCGGTAGGGATGCTGACCGACCGCTTCGGTCCGCGTAAACTGATGAGCTTCACCGCCGCGCTATGTGCGCTGGCATCGATCGGCTTTGCCCTGAGCGATTCGCTGTTGACGGCATCGATCGGCCGCGCGCTGATCGGCGGCACCGTCGCCTTCGCCTTCGTCGGTAGCCTCGCAATCGCCGGCTACTGGTTCAGGCCGGCACAGTACGCAATGCTCGCCGGCCTGTTGCAAACCGCGGGCATGAGCGGCGGTATCTTCGGCCAGGCGCCGTTACGTCAACTGGTTGAATCGATTGGCTGGCGCAGCTCGATGAACGTGCTCGCGGTAGTCGCGCTGGTGCTCGCATTACTGTTGTTTTTCCTGGTGCCAAAACGTTCGGGCGAGCAAAAACATCACGGGCCGAAAGCTGGCATCCTGCAGGGTTTGCGCGCGGTCACGGTTAACCCGCAAACCTGGATCTGCTCGATCATCGGCTTCGGCATGGCGTCGACCATGCTGGCGCTGGGCGGGCTGTGGGGCGTGCCCTGGTTAAATAGCGCGCACGAATACAGCAAAACCGAGGCTGCCGGCATTACCTCGATGATTTTTGTCGGCTGGGCCATTTTCTCGCCGCTGTGCGGCTGGTTGTCGGATCGCATCGGGCGCCGCAATATCATCCAGCAGGTGGGAGCGGTGATCGTGCTGATAGCGCTGTCCGCATTGATTTACGCCACCCCGCAAAACACCGGACTGCTGATGCTGCTGATGTTTGTCGTCGGCGCCGGCGGCAGCGCGATGACGGTTTGCTTCGGATCGGTCAAGGAGCTTAACGACATCAACTACAGCAGCACGTCGCTGGGTTTGATGAACATGTGTATCGTCGGTGCGGGCGCGGTGATGCAGCCGCTGATCGGCTGGCTGCTCGATCTAGGCTGGAGCGGTGAACTGATCGAGGGTGCGCGCATCTATTCCGCGGCCGGTTATACCAATGCCTTTGTCAGTTTGCTGGTGCTCAACCTGGCCGCCTTCGTCGCCGGTCTGTTTCTGCGCGAGACTTACTGTAAACAACTGAAGTAAAAGCCACCGATTCAGTCAAACGCGAGCCGAATCCGCTATTCTCCTATCCGGGAGTTCATGAGGACCATTGTCTACCAACTATGATTGAAAAATCGGAAGCCTCCAAAACTGCCCAGGTAAAGGTAACCTCCTTCTTGATACCTCGCTTTAATACGGATGCACCAACCACCGTACCAGGTCATACTCGCCCCCCGAAGCTCAATTGGGCCGAGCTCTCCATCCGGCTTTATCGGTCTACGGGCCCATTGCACCGAACCTTCGGGATCGCTAAGTACCAGGACAGTCTCGTCTCCCGGGGAAAGCCTCCGTGACTCAAGTAAATAGACCAGCTGGCCAAATCTCCGCAGTTCTATTTGCGAGTAGATGGGTAATTCTGCGATCGGTTCTGAAAATTCACTGGAGTAGTACGGGCCATCGTCAATAAAGGTCACTGCATTAGGTTCGACGATGTACCAGGCGACAGCCAATGCGCCAGCCACTAATGCTAATATTGATATTGTGCTGAACCTCGTAATGTCCTGGGCCAGGGATTCAACATACCGGGGGTGGAAAATCAGGGTCTGTAATGGCTGTCACACCAGTTTGATGCTTTTCACTCTTAAATGTTCAGCAATTCTTTATTGATGAACATTTGCAGGATCAAGGCATAGTGCGCGAAATTAGCCGAACCCTCCGAAGATAACCCGGGCGAGTAATGGAAGGCTCAGGCCCCGCAATCGATAGTGAAGTTAAAAATAACCCAGGTCCAAAAAATCATTAAATGTGAGTTGTAAGACCTGGCCCTTGTTTTCAGAAAATTTAAGAAAAACGATAAACATTGGCCTTGCATCATTTGCCGCGCTCGCGCAATCAGCGCCTGGCCTGCACTGCAGTCAAGGTCGTGAATCGGATAGCGATCCAGATCTATGTACTTGTTGAGGGTATCAACCTTAATAACGTCTGTTTTACGATTTCCCATTCTGATTGCAAGCCAGTTGCACTGCCTCCTGCTTTTTCCAGCAAGACATGTTTTATACCTCTGCGACTGCGGCCATTATCTAAACAGGGAGCCCTTGGTTATCACCAAATTGTAACTGAAAAATATAGTACCCCGAAATTAGAAAATCTCACTCTCGCTTTAAAATTATCTCGCTATGCGAGCACATGCCCACGGGCATCGAGTACCACTACGGTCAGCGGATTCATGCCGTGCCCCAAGCCGGCGGCCAGGGCAGCAGCGACGATGGCGGCGGCCTTTGCGAGTGGTAGCGTAGTAATCAACTTTGACATAATCGGATATTCTCGTTTTAAGTGATAGCGCCGGAACTAAGCCGACCCACGCAGTGGGTTCTGCCTGAATGAATCGACGGGCAGCATGCCATTAACCCAGAACCTGAGGGTTGAGCTGCCATACAGCGTAGTTGAGGGCAGACGCGAAGCTGACCCATAGCAGGTACGGTATGAGGAGAACACCGCTAAGAGGACGCACGCGCCAGAAAGAGACGAGGGTGGCAACTATGAGGACCCAAAGCAACACGATGTCGGCAAATGCCAACGCGCCGCGGTGCCAGGCAAAAAATAGCCAGCTCCAGAAAGCATTTATTGCGAGCTGCACTAGAAAAAACGAGAGCGCGATTCGATTAGCGCGAAATCCTCCGGAGCGCCAGACAAGCCACGCGGCGATAGCCATCATGGCGTACAGAACTGTCCAGACTGGCCCAAAAAGAGAAGCCGGCGGCGCCCACGCAGGCTGGTCTAGCTGACTGTAAAAAGACCTGGCCTGTATTGACGCCACCGCTCCTACAGCAGAAGCGGCAAAGCTCACAACGAGCCAGGCGATAAGTCCCAGGATTTGTCCCTGCTTTGTCGGTAACGTCATCTGGATCTTCTCTGGTTGTCTAACGCCGCGTGACCGCGGCACGGCTCTGCAGCTTCAAACTGCAAGCGTTTGATGGGTTGCGCTACGCGGCACACAAACCAGGTCACAAAATGGCAAAAATATGCAGGCATATAAAAATACCCCCGCGCTCAAATTCTTCGTCATTTTTCAGCGCTATAGTAGCAGGCCTGAAGGAGCGCTTTGAGCCTGCTTTTTCCGAGCTTCTTCATATGCTCTATATTGCGCTGGGGAATTTCTTCGGGATCCGGAAAATCCGCGAGAACACGCTCGAGACTCGCTTCGCGAATGAGGTGAAGCATAGGGTAAGGTGAGCGATTGGTATAATTTTCAACTGCATCCGTGTCGGCGTCGACGAACTGGTAATCCGGATGGAAGCTTGCGACCTGGTAAATGCCTTCGAGACCCATCTCTAACAGCAAGCCATCGGCATAATCGAGAAACTGGTTATAGTCGTGAAAATCCTGTACCACCCCCGGATGAATCAGCAGCGTGGTTTCAATCGCAGGATCTTTAACCAGTAATTCCAGTTCAGCTTCGAGCGCCACCAGCAAATCGGTTTCAGTTGACGCCTGGGCCACGGCAAAGCGTATGCGTTCCTGCAGTAATTCACGCCTGGCAAACGGACAGAGATTCATACCGATGACAAAGGATTCCACCCAACGCCGCACTGTCTCGACTATGCCGAGATCTTGCAGGAGATTATCCGCACCCGGTTGCAATTTATTATCTCGGTTCATAGCGGTCAATTATGCTTTCTAGATCAAGATACCGCCACCTACCGGGTGCGCGAGACCGGTCACAAAGAACGCGTCGCCGGGAGGCATCGCTCACATCGGCGGCCCAGCTTTAGCCGGGTCCGACTGCATGCACTGCCTAGCGAGGCAAAACGAATCCGACATTCTATTTCCAATCTTCCCTAAAATTGACGAGTTTTGATTTCGCTCGACACCCATGCACAACAACCTTTCCTGTAGAAAGCGTAATTTTATGCGACTTATACCTCATTTCATTCGATTTCCAACCCGAATATGTAAATAATTTCATAGATCGGTCGATACCGAGTCCAGTAAGCTACCTTGTAATTCAGGAAGAAGGCACTGCAGGCTAATGGCTCTGCAGAAATAATTGAGGATGCCGGCTGCATACCATTTTACAACTGGATTACAGGGAACTGATTGAAAATATCTGCATTACAGATTATGAACCATAACAAGGACACTACTATGCAAATGGCTCAGCAAATGGATAGCCGATCATTGGAAAATAGAAAACACGTCAGATATCGGATTGACCATGATTCGATTCCGATTTTCGATCTTGGTGCTGCCAGCAGTCTTGGCCAGGTTGAAAATATCACCGTCGGCGGATGTTTATTACTAAGCGATCAGGTCGCGATACCCGATCAGGTATTTAGCATCATCATACCGGTGCCGGGGCAACTCGATGAAAGATGCGCAGTTCGCTGTTCGGCCAGAAGTCTGTGGTCCAGCCCGTCAGAAGAACTTTCGGCGCGGGCAAATCAGTCACCCGGTAAATTCTGCACCGGTTACGAATTCCTGGATATATCAGAGAACGGAGTCGAAACCATCGAGGCCCTGATCGCAATACTTGGCCGCCGCCCCAACTAATACGCCCGCCAGGGAATAGCGGCAAAAACCTCTCGTCGGCTTTCAGTCCCGCGCCCGTAGCCCGGCCAACCGAAAACCACCGCATTTGAGTGGATCAGCATCACACAGCTCGCGGGCGGTGTAGATAAGTGACGCAGAAACAAGGAGCGGCGGATTTTTTTATTTCACCGCCCCCTGTTCATTGCCTCAACTGACGTTTTGTGCGCGATGATGACTGGACTAGACAGGGCGATCTTCAAGTTTTCTTAGCACGGCATTTGAACTATAGTCCCCGTGCTGAAACTTTCTCGGCGCCTGACCATCCAATTTGATTCAAATGCTTAAACAGGAGTTTTTTGTGTTTACCAATATTAAAAAATGTTTTCTTTGTCTCTGCCTGATCCTGGTAGCGAACCCGGGATACGCCACTCACGGCAAGATGCCCGATGTAAGCATGGAGGATATCGCAGTCGGCGCAGGGCTGGAGGCACTCCCGTTTTCCGTCGTCGAGGTGCACTATACGGGCAAGCTCGAGGACGGCAAGGTGTTTGATTCGAGCGTCGAGCGTGGCGCACCGTTTCGCTTCACCCTGGGCGCGGGCCAGGTAATTCCAGGCTGGGATATCGGCATACGCGGCATGAAAGCGAAAGGCCGACGCATGCTGGAAATCCCTCCCGAGCTGGCTTATGGCGAGCGCGGCGCCGGCGGTGTTATACCGCCGAATGCCACACTGAATTTCGAGGTTGAACTGATTTCGGTAACGCCGGCCCCCTTTGCCAATATCGGTAATTCCGAGTTACAGGCCAGGCTGGGAAATGGCACCAGGCTTATCGATATCCGTCGCCCCGAGGAATGGCATGAGACGGGTGTAGTCGATGGCAGCATCAAGTTGACCGCCTTCGATAACCAGGGCCGCTTTATCCAGTCCTTTGCAGACGAACTCAGGAAACTGGTTCAGCCTGACGAGGATTTCGTGGTGATTTGCCGCACCGGCAACCGCACCGCGGCGCTGTCCAACTGGCTCGCAACCGAGGGTGGTTACAAGAATGTCATAAACGTTCAGGACGGCATTACATCTTGGATCGAGGAAGGGCGCCCGGTAGACAAATCCGGCAACTGAAACCCGTTCGTTGCTTTTGTCGGTAAACCTCAGTTCAGGGAGCAGCATACTTATTCGAGGCTGAAAGCGGGCAGACATTAACCGCTATACCGTCCCCTGCTTCGAGTTATCAGATACCTGTGGGCAGGCGCCACATAACGGTTTGCCTGCCCGATTGCAGCGCCTTGCTATGCGACATTTTCCTCCTCCCAAATCTCAATTGTTCGAAGCAACGCATCTGAATCCAGGTTTGCATCAATTTCGCCAGATCGCGCCTCGATAAAGTAGTTCAGGAGTTTTACAACGTATCTTCTCTGCTTCGGAGTGAACTTTAAGTATCTGGAATTTCCTTTTCCGTCCAGCTCCAGATGAAAAACCAACTGATCGATAAAGTAAGTATTTCCGCTGCCTTCTAACGCCAGACGAACCAGGGCGGGAAAGTAATACTGGAAGCCTTCAGGGCTGATAAAACAGAATGGATCCCAGCCAGGGCGCACCATATCGAAGGATAAGGTCTCGAGTGTCTCGTTTCTAAGCGTTTCGTCGTGTTCGGCACACTCGCAGCAATGGGTGTGGTTTGTGAAGTGCTCAGGCCGCGGCGCACTCCCGAATAGTTCTATCGCTTCATGCAGTAAATTCATGATTACTTATGTCGCATAACGTCCCGCATCAGCGGCGCGTCTCGGCCGCGTCCGACTGCATACGTTGTTAGGCGCATATAGGATGATTCTCTCAATCAAATTTAAAATCTTTTTTCATTCGGCATTCATTCCAGCTCTTTAGTTGATAATAGCGGCACAAATCGAATACATATTATAAAACTTTGCTCTCTGATAAAAAGCCAGGGCAAAATCCGTTTTCCTTTTGCCGTTGTCCATGACCGAGAATACTACCCCAAATTTTTTTCTCCCCAAGGGCCCGCAATCAATTGGTGCAATTACTAGCAACTCCCCCCACGTACTCATTTGCACTATTAGCGGTGTCGAGCCTTAGAGTTGACTGATGTGTTAGCTAAGGCCTGACTCCATGTTTCCCTTTGTCGCTGCTTTCGGTTACTGGACGTCGAAGAAATTGACGTCCGTCGACCTGATTTCGCCTGTGACGGGATCGATCAGGCGGCAATTCCATTCGTACCTGCCGCGCGGTGTGGCGGGCGTCACCGCGAACAGTGGAACCGGGCCGATATCCACGTCCAGGCCGGCCTGCAGGACGAGAGAATTGTCCGCGCCTACGTTTACTAGCGGGATGGGATCAAAACCCGGCGCTTCGAGCCAGCTCTTCAGCTCCACCGCAATCTCTTCGGTGCCGGGATTCGCCAGGCGGAAGACTCTCGCGGTCACCGTATCGCCGTCCGCATTTGCGCTCCGTAGTATCTCGATATCGCAGCTCGCACCCAGCGACGCCGTGATTCGCCCGTTGGAAACTATGTAAATCGTATCCCCGTTCAAAGGATCTAAACTGCCATCGTCGTTCACGTCATGCGCAAAACCGTTTACAAACTGTGAAACGATATCGAATTCGGAAAACACCGGAACTGGAGGTTGACCGGACCCGGGAAAGAATTCCAGCGGCAAGACCACGTTCTGATCCACTCCCCAGCCGATCAGTTTTTCATCGATCTGTCCGAGACTCTCCGGTGTTATCGGACCCAGGTTAACCTGATCGGTGAATGTCCCTCCCACAAAGTAATTGATCGCCTGGACCTGGCCGCTGAATTCCAGCGTCACCGGTGGCAAGGCAGGGCGATTATAAAAACGAATCGAAGCCGCCGTCGTCGGATAGGTTGCTCTTTCAGAAGTCGCAGCGGAAAAAGTGCTCACGGGCAGGGCCTCGCTGTCGACGATTAGCTCGGCGACGAAGGACGCGCCATCGAGACCTGCCGTATCGATACCCGAACCCTCGCCCGTTAAGACCGTTATGTCGCCG
The DNA here is from genome assembly GCA_963768295.1 of uncultured Gammaproteobacteria bacterium. Taxonomy (GTDB): domain Bacteria; phylum Pseudomonadota; class Gammaproteobacteria. Next base: position 119,911 of record CAVYHN010000015.1, read on the forward strand.
CTGATCCTGTAGATCACGGGCGCGGCAAGGCAGACGTTCGTAAACAGCAGCAGCATCGCCGATACCGGCAGGATTGATTTTACAGTTCTCTGGAACATGGTGTACACCTTGTGGTTTTAGGATTGGCGCTGTTGTAACACGGCGAGCGCTCTGCAACATCACCCAATTGAGTTAATTTGTGATCGCGGTGCTGGTCCCGCCGTCGGAACTACGGACGCAAGTTTGTTTTCATGATCATCTCTAATCTGGGTGTTCGATATGTTATGTATTTTGGAAACGTCCATCGGTCATGACAGCTACAGTGGCTAATTCCACTAGTAGTTCCGGATCTACTATCGCTTCGACCATAACGCCTCGCATCAGCGGCGCGGCTCTGCCGCGCCCGACTGCATGTGCTTGTTATGTTTTAATCCAGATATCATTACTCCAATAAAACAGGTATCAACTGATAGACGATACTAACAACCGTAACCTCTTATACCTCTTAATATCTTGCCATTATCAAGGCTTTCCCAGCTGCATTAGTGCGCTATGTAATAAACTACGCCGGGGCAAAAGATCTGGGCCTTCATAAACGCTTTTTACATCAGATACAGAATAAACTGCAGTCTGATCAAGCTCTTTAATTAACCGGATAAGCGAAGAGACGTTGCGCCTCTTTTCAATAATAAGCAGCAGTTCAACCGGATAGGTTTGCCCCATGTCACCATCGAATGAAACTACTTTAAACCCTTCCTTACGCAATTTTCCTGCCAGGACATCACGATTGAATGATATGCAACGGACAAGTTCATTACCAATAGCGAAACGGCTTTCAATCGAAATGCCAACATAATTACCCACTGCAAAACCACTGGCATAAGCCAATCCAAGATACCACTGATCAAGGTTTGTCAAAACCTGGGATGCAGCAACTAGCCAGATAGTGATTTCAAAAAAACCAATAAATGAGGCCAGAATTTTGTGACCACGAAATACAACAATTGTTCGAAATGTTCCAAGCGAAACATCAGCCACTCTGGCAAGAAAGATTAACGGCACTAACAAATACGGATATTCAACTAGTAATTCCATAGCTACTACTCCTTGTTACCTGCGAATGAAACATAACGCCTCGCTTCAGCAGCAGACTGTGCGAGCGTAGCGGGCAATTTGTCCAACAGCATGCGTTTGATATGCGCAAGATGCTTAGTAATTTCAACAACTACAATACGGCTAACTCGGTACCATTTATTTGGCATTACCCCGGGGGGATTGATTTACAAATGTTGAAATATACAACCCTTCCACCTTATCTCTGGCCCATTGGGTTTTACGCAAAAACTTCAGTGATGACTTTACTGATGGATCACTCTTGAAACAATTTATGTCGATTCTCTGAGCCATTTCATCCCAACCGTAATGCTCTACTAACCTCGTTACAACTTTCGCGAGCGTTAGGCCATGCAAGGGATTATTCGACTGTTCTCTACTCATGCTTTCGATGCACCGTCATTAGTGTTTCTGGTCGATAACGCGAAGATGAGAGGAGACGCCAGCGGCGTCGATTTTGACGGTCATATTATTCCGTTTTCTTTTCAGCTTTTTTGACACGGATCTTGCTACTGGCGACTGTCATATTATTCAGATTTTTCATTGCTAGCCTGGCCTCTCCGGGTTTCGGCATTTCCACAAAAGCAAAGCCCTTGGATCCGCCGGTGGTCTTATCTGTCACTAAATCACAGGATTGTACGCTGCCAAATTCCTGAAAAAGCGCTTTTACCTCTTCTTCGGTAGTGCTGCGAGCAAGATTACGAATTATCAATTTCATCGGTTAGTAAGCCATTAAGTGTCGAGTGAATGCACAGAAATCTATTTTGCTGTTCTTGCGAATACGCAGCGTTCAGCGACGAACCGCTCGCAGAGCGAGGGGGTTGTCCGACCGCATGCGTTTGTAATGTTTTTATCTGAATTTATTTTGATTCGCTGCTGATCCAAAATGAACCGCCTGCTGTTCAGTAATATCTGGATTGTTGCCAACCTGTTTCCAATGCTTCGTTGCCAGGTAGTCATCTCGGTTTATATAGATTGCTAAAGTGGCCCCGATGAGAGGGAGTAGCCATACAACTATCATTTGATTTTTTTTCGGTTTTTACAACGAAGAAGGTAATCAAAATAATATAGCTAGCCACTAAATTCAAAATTAGCCTAAAAGTTGCCAGGGCGATAAGTACAAACAGACCCAAATTTTTCATTCATCTATCCAATCGAACAAAAACGTAACGCCTCAAACGCCGGCGCGGCTTTGCTGATTCCGAGGGCTTTGGCTGGATCAGTTTACAGGGTTGACTCAAAACAATCATTAAGGATAGATCCGGTTGTTTTTGCGCTCTGATCCCCTCATAAAATCAAGGCAGCCACTTCTATTTTGCTCGTCTCTATGCCGGATCTGTGCGATTTCATCAACACCACGCACAATACGAGAACCATCAATATTAACCGAGTAGTCTAAAACGAGTGCACCATTTCGATAGTTGTCACGATACCTGCCAACTGGCTTGAATCGAATGCTGAGACGCGCATAAGTTTGATCACTAAGCTTTAAATAGAAATGTCTATCATCTTCCTGGGATGAGCCACCATATTCGTTACTTCGTGCCTGAAAAGTGGCGTTGGTTAAGCGCCAACTTTTCGAATACCCGGAAAGAGGAGGTGATTTTTTGTATAAACTTTCAGGCTTGATTTCTACGAGGCCACCATTAGTTACAGTCAAGGCGTAATTCCAGTCTAGTTTAAAGATTTCATTTCGATGGTTTCCACTGGACGAAAACCGTGTTGCATTCCCACGATTAAATTTGATTTGTACAGGGCTAGCTGAAGTGCCTTCGGCCACAACTTTCCGACCTGATTTTAAAAGGTCAATTTCATAAATTCTGCCATCCGTATTCAGTAATTGCCGTGCCATGCCATTTTTACATTCCGCTAACAACTCAGTCTTATCGATTTTCCAGGCGCTAATGATAAATGGAGATTGCTTACTATATTTCTCGAAGTCAGGTTGCCAGAGATCACCTTGACCCGGCATTCCATAAGGCCTGGTTTTATAATATTCAAATAAAATTTTCGGCAAATTTATGCTGTAGCCTTGCCTGGCCATTCTGTCGAATGAGATTTGGCGTGAATCCACTTTTATCGAAATCATTCCATCGGAATCAGAAATGTATTTTGCCCAACCAGAATTGCTACCGAAAAGGAAAGAATTTCCGCCATGTCTTACGTCAGTTTCTACGTCTGGAACAGGTTGCCCGTGCTGGTCAATGACTTTCAAATAAAAAGTTGAATACAGGAAAGAGTAAATTTTCTCCCTCGGCACATCATTGCTACATCCCGCTAATAATAGAAACGCACTGAAAATAGTAAAAAGTCGAAAGTGCATCTTTGAACTTAAAGCCATTTATCAGCGGCAAGATCGTAAACCATCCTGGTGGACGGATTTAAGCGCATAGGGGACACTTTATCCGACGGCATGCGTTTGTCATGATTCGATTGGTTCATAATTCGCATAAATTCGATTTGGAAAATCTGGAAACACATCCTTTGCCTCAGGCCCCAACCAACCCATGAGTTTAAGCTCAGGAGAAAAGTACCAATAACCATTAGCATGCTTTTCTTTTCTATTTATTGTGAATCTATAGCCAGGAAATTCTGTTTCGGCAAACGAGAACTTAAATCCATTTTCGGAGTCTGGAATTTCCGATGCAATCCTTTCTAGAATGTCATTCATTCCCAGTAGATTGAAATAGTAGGGTAGTGAATCTATTTCAGGACCTTCAAAGTACCACCGGCCACCCGTTCGTTTTGGATAGATGATGTTCATGCTCAATTTCCGAAATCCCTCATCTAATCATAACGCCTCGCTTCAGCGGCAAGGTTCCCAGCGAGTACTTTGTCCGACTGCATGCGTTTGCTAGGCGAGACTGTTCTACTACTGGGCGGAAATGGACAAACCGGTGATCGAACAATGTATTTTAGGCTGTAACCCTGGCATCGTCTCAGAATTCACATAATAAGAGGATCTAAGTCCCGCTAGATACCGGCTGTACCATAAACTCATGCCCCGCGGAATCACTGAAATCTGGCATTAGTTCTTCCTATACTCCGGTGTCGATTACTTTCCAGCTAGAGCATACGATGCCTTCGCCTGGGGCGACAAATGTATTCAAGAATCCTATCTTTCCAACTGAAGGGAAGCTCGGTATCGGCACTGAGATTGGAGCTACCGGTTTCACGACAGGAAGAGGAATGGACCAGAATTGGGATGCCTGATTCTCGATAGACAGCCAAAGATTCCATGTAACAGGATCGTCAGTACCCAAATCAAAGTCAAGAACCAGCGTATCGGCTTCAAGGGAGAGATTCAGATCGCACACACTCAGGCCCGTAACGTCTCCGGTATTCCCTTCTTCGACTGCAGAAAGGGGAACATCGTTAGCATTTGCTCCGCCAAGAACGTAGATTTTCCCTGCAACCGCGGCCAGGCCTTGAGAGTGACGCGCAGCCAGGATCGGGGTTGAAAGTTCCCAGCTATTCGTTAAAGGATCAAACTCCTCCACCGTACCCAATACCATGCCGGGACGGATATAGTTGTCGAGCCCACCGATTGCGTACAGCTTGTTACCTGTAGCTGTCAAACCGTGAAATAGACGCTCAGTAGCTGACGGCCTTATCGTCCAAAGATCATTAGCCGGATCGTATTCCGCCATAGATCCGGTTAGTTCATCGCCACCTGTTTCCATAACATAGACCTTTCCACCAAGCGTGGCAACCGAGTAGCGCGTGTTACTGAAAGGAACAGGTGATTTGATAGTGTCCCAGACATCGAGCACCGGATCGTATTCGTAGGTAGCGGTGCCTCCAGGAATTTGTGTGTTGAAGACAACGATGTAGATCTTTCCATTCGCCGCGACACCACCTATGAAAGCGTTACCCAAAACACTATTGATCGGGAGGGGCATAGGAAAATCTGCTTTCGTTGTCCAGGAGTTGGTTGCAGGATCGTACTCCTCAGTGGCAAAAGAGTACGTGACGTCATTTGGGTTGGTGAAGCTCATTCCACCAATGGCATAGATCCTGTCATTCGCCGCCGCGACTACCAGTTGTCTTCTGGGAGTAGGCATATCCGCCTTTCGCGTCCAGGAGTCCGTTGTCGGATCATACTCTTCGACGAGCGAGAGAGTGCTGCCGGAATATCCGCCGATCGCATAGATCCTGTCGTTTACGACGGCAGTTCCAAACTCCATTCTGGGAGAGGGCATTGATGTTTTCTGAAACCATAGGACATCGGCAGCTTCTGCACTTCGGCCTCCGAGAAAGGAACTGGAAAGCAATGCAAGCAGGAAGAAGCTGGCGATGATCGCTCGATTAGGGGACCTGGAACGAATTGATAGGTTATTGCACATGTGAAAATCTCCCTACAAAGTAGATGAATTTCGGCATCCGAAATTACAAGCTCCCGCTGATTTCTTTTGCACATAAACGTGGTGGCTGGCCCGAGCAAGAGCCCGTGTGCTACCAAGTCTTATGGGTTAAGCATCAAAGGCTTGCCTTGAAGCTGTGTGGGCGTAATTTTCCAATGTTTTTTTTATTTTCGTAATCATAATCACTTTCCCAGCAATTGTTAGCAGCACTGCATTTAAAACAATACGATAAGATGAGTCGTAAATTCTGTTGCAACACACAGGGTATTCTAAACGGCAATAGCGCCGAGGATTAGAAAAACATATGCTGTATAAAAAAGCTACTAATAAGCAACGAACTAGATCCCTCAACCACAGAGGCCAGGGCTAAACCTGTAATCCCGATAGATGACCAAAGAGAAAAGGAAGTTAGATAAATATTTCTCCATTATTTTTAATATTTTACTCTGAATTTCAATATCACTTTCCATGTCATTCTAACGCCTCGCATCAGCGGCTGAGGCGAGCGCAGCTCGCCGAAGTCCGGCTGCATGCGATTGTTATGCACAACATGATTAACGATCATCTGCCCATTCTTCATACTTAGGTAAACTGCAATCTGTTTCCAGATCGTACCAAGGAGCTTTCAGGCTAAGCCAAATATGATTTACAGGTTTAACCTTAGGATCATCGTCTAGAGTGCCTAAGCGTAAAATGTAGTGCTTTTGACTCTCTCTGTGCGCATAGATATGTGATCCACAATTACAGCAGAAGCACCTAACTTTATCAGGCGAGGACTTGTAACATTTTATTAAGCTTTCACCAGAGGCAAAGTTGAAGTCGTCGATTTGAACAGCTGCTGTCGACGAAAAAGCCGAGCCATGAGCTTTGCGGCACGTAGTGCAGTGACAGTGAGTGATCTCACCAATATTACCTTGGATTACATATCTAACTTTTCCACACATGCAGCTTCCTTTAATCATTTAGACAGTGCCTCAATTTGTACTTTGTGCATAACGCCTCGCATCAGCGGAAAATTGCGCAGCGTAGTGGACTTTGTCCGACTGCATGCGTTTGTTATGCGGATTGGTGATAAATGATTTTATTGTCTTCATAATCCTTAATTACAAACTCCTTACCTCCAAAAACTCCCTCTTCTATTGACTGAATAATTATGACTCCAGCCTTTTCAATTTTCTTAAAATCCTGTTCGATAGAAACTGTTTCGATAATGTATGTGTTTGATGCATACCTTTCCATATTGTCCGATTGGATCAAATACAGCTTTACTTCCTTCTTCTCGATTAATGCAAACTCCGGTTTCTTTGACGCGCTTTTATATGTGCATTGAAAGCCCAAGAAATCTGCATACCATTGAATGCTTGTTTCAATATCACACAACCAAATACAAGGAAAAGATCTATTCATGGTCTATCCGCATAACACCTCGCATCAGCGGTCGACCGAAGACCTTGAAGCGGGCTTTGGGCGATCCGACTGCATACGCTTGTTATAGCGAAAATTGCTCTTGGTTGACATTTACGTAGTCCATTATTTTTTTCCCCAGGTGCTCATCCAATTCGAAGTATCTATCGTCTAGTTCAGCCCAAGGATTGTTATCAAAGTTCTTGGTAATTTTACTTAGCTCTTCAATCATCTTGTCATAATCGTTTGATGGGACATTCCCAAAAATCGAAATGGCTTCTTTTACTAATTCTCTGCACGCATGGGCTCCAATTTCGTCAAGCGCCTTTGGTAATACACTAGCTAGGTGGCCCGTATTGTAGAAGTACGTTCCAAATCCACCGTTATCTAATTGACGAATCATATCACCGACTAGATAGGCCGATTTTTCCGCTTTAGAGAAAGAGGCCAATCCTTCCGTGTTTTCTTTTTCCATTAAGAGACCGCATATATGGCCAACAAGAATGAAATCATCTTCGCTTCTACGGTTTTTCAAAATTTCTACAATATCGAGGCCAAGGTTTTCTTCATCTCGTCCCTGAATTGATTCGTTTAGGGCTTCGACTGGATGATGTCCAACTTGGTCAGTGTCTTTCATTATTCCCATGCGAACTGCGATATTTTCTGCCCTATCCCAAAAATTTTTCGGGTTAGGTCCTTTGTAACAGGGCATACATAGCCCACTAGTTTTCTGTATTGTCGAAGGTAGAACTTTTTTGCCACAAAGCTTGCAAGGAACTTTATCCAACCTCTAACTCTCCCTTAAGCTATAACGCCTGGCATCAGCGGAAAAATGCGCGCGTTGCGGGTACTTTGTCCGACTGCATGCGCTTGTTATGAGATTATTTCTCACGCTTCAAATTTTCGATTCTTGATAACATTATCTAATTGAAGTTGACGGGATACTCGTAGATCCGAGTGCCCGAATTTTTCTTATGGCCGAAGTCAAATTTAGATATTCGGGAGCAAACCTTTTCTGCAAAGTCGGTATCTTGCCCACCTTTATCTGCAATTCGACAATCTATAACAGTGCCGGTTTCATCTATCGAGAATCGAAAATGATAAATGCCACCAAAATTTGGGTCTCGTCTAAGTTTTCTATTGTAAACATTAAAGATATGGTTTTTGTTGCTAGCCATAGTGGAGCTAATTTCTTCCTGTGTCCGTGGGCCGCTGGCAGTAATTGTCTTTCTGCCAGGCTTTGATGCGGCCTTTCCGCTATCTGGGACTTGATCGCTGTTTGTCCCTAGCGTTTTTTCCATAAATACCTTTACATCTTTAACATAGGGGCCGTAGAGATAGTCAAAATTTTGAATAGCTGCTATGTTCTCCACATCACACAGTATTTTTATTTCCTCGGCGCTAGCCTCCAATATCATTTCAACACGTTCTCTACTTAGAAAATTACCCTCAATTAACGTAAAACCAAATACATCGGCATATTTAGAGAAAGATGAGGCCTTGAACCAATTGATATATTTGGACTTGTTTTCTGGAAACAAATCTATACAACTTGAGATCCAGATACTTCTGTTGTTGGTTAGCACTCCTAAACCGGAAGCATCGTCCATGCTGATTGGTCTTTCATCCAGCTCTCTTACATAAATGTATAAATTATTTGTCAGATCGACTTCGTAGTGCTTTCCAGATTTTATCTCTTTATTGATTTCTACTACCTGCGTTTCGTTGCTTTTTTCTGAACAAGCGCCGTTCTCATTTTGGAGTGTGGAGTATCTGAATTTGAAGGAATAGGCTCCAGCCGGAAAGTACTTTAGGCTGAGTTGGTCTTTGATGTTGCGGTTATTTGTTGTTCGCACAATGCTTTCAATCGATACTATGTTCCCACCTTCACAAGGTTTGCCTTTCAAGTGGTAGTTGTTGGTAATAAATATCTCGGCATGTTTGGTATCGTCAGAGTTGACAGCTGACACGCACAGGAACGAGAGTAGAAAGAGGCTAAATCTCATAACGCCTCGCATCAGCGGCCGTTTCACTCGCGTAGCGAGTGGAGCGGCCCGACTGCATGCACTTGTTATGTGTCACAGGGTTATTACCTGGTCAGGCATGTTCCCAGCTAATGCTTCATACAAATTTGGAAAGCATCCAATGGTCGCCCCATCTACAAGTTTGCCGTCTATTTCGCGCTCCCAGCAACACTGGTCGCAGCCCATCAACATGATACCTTGTTCCTTCGCAACTTTGGCTAGTCGCTCTCCTATGGGATCGCCCTTTACCAGAACATAGTTGTTGTCCTCAAAAAAGAACATGCCGACTACCTCGGGACCATGTGACTGTTCCTCGAGTTGAGGGAGAATCATTTTTCCAAGTTTGTATGAAACTGTGTGCCCCTGGCTGGAAAAGATGTATGCAACTTTCATTTAATATCCTCGTTGTTGGTTGTTGGTTGTTGGTTCAAAGACTGCGTGACACATAACGCTCCGCATCAGCGGCCAAGCAAAGCGCGTAGCGAGTGTTTGCTGATCCGACTGCATGCGCTTGTATGATTGAAATATCCTTCTTTTCATTGGTTTTGTCCTGAAGTTATAGTGAGGCCCATACCTGCACCACCAGGTATTCAGCATGACAGCTCGATGTATGCCTGGCGCCTCTGTCGAGAGCCCGTTAACAAGCCAGAGCGTCATGCTGAATCAACTATTTAACTCGAACAGTCGAATGGGCCTCGAGCCCGAATGTAGCAAGGGTGAGATATGAAAACAACCAAGTATGCAAGCACCAAAACTGAAGGCGACAATGTCGGTATCGACGTTGGTAAGGACAGCTTCGATATCTGTCTCTATGAACAGGATATCGATTGGCAGGAGAGTAACACCGAAATTGGCATCAGACGTCTTATGAAACGCCTGAGCCGATATCACGTTACCCGGTTACTGGTCGAGGCCACGGGCGGGTACGAACGCGCTCTGGTCGAAGCTGCTATCGATCACAGCATTCCGGTGGTGATTGTGCAACCAATCCAGGTGCGCCAATTCGCCAAGGCCCAGGGGGTATTCGCGAAAACGGATAAGATCGATGCCCGATTGATTGCCGAATATGGAGTGAAGTTACAACCTGAGGTCAAAGCGCTGCCGGGCGATAAAGTCAGGCGGGTAAAGGATCTGCTGGCGCGTAAGCGACAGTTGACTGAGATGCGGACCCAGGAACTGAATCGTGCCCACCGAGCACAGAAGATAACGGCTGCTTCGCATCGCCGGCTTATCAAACTACTGGATAAAGAGATTGCCGAGGTGAATGTAAAGCTCACCGGGGAAGTCGCCGATATCGGCGAATGGCAGCGGACCTATGACATCATCAGCTCGGTACCCGGCCTGGGCGATGGGGTTGCCTTTACCCTGTTGGGTGAGCTGCCCGAGCTGGGACAACTGACACATCGACAGATCGCAGCGCTATGTGGTCTGGCACCCTTCAACCGAGATAGCGGCCGACTGAAGGGTAAGCGCCGTATTCGGGGCGGGCGAGCACCGATACGTACCGTGCTCTATATGGCAATGCTATCAGCCATTCGATACAACTCCATGATCAAAGGCTTTTATCAAAAATTAGTCGCCCAGGGTAAACACAAAAAAGTCGCCATCGTCGCCTGTATGCGCAAGATGATGACTATATTGAATGCTATGATCCGAGACGGCCAGGAGTGGCGAATGAACTAAAAAAAGAACAGCGTGCAGGGTGGATTTTAATCACAGTCGCTTGTTA
>CAVYHN010000016.1:0-299249 GCA_963768295.1 uncultured Gammaproteobacteria bacterium
GATGCCATTATCGTCGCCAAGTCCAACATGGGCGAGTGGGCATTTAGTCCCGATAACACGATAAGCTCTACTCACGGTGAGACCCGAAACGCCTATGACCTCAGCCGCGTACCGGCTGGGTCTAGCGGCGGTACTGCTTCCGCGATTGCTGCAAATTTTGGCGTAATCGGTATGGGCTCCGACACCTGTAATTCATCGAGGACCCGCATCACATCTAGCCCTGGTCGGGATTCGCCCAACCATTGGGGTCACTAGCCGGGATGGTATAGTGCCATTGCTTTAAATCGGGATATCGGTGGTCCATTGATGCGCACCGTCAGAGATACCGCTAAAGTTTTTAATGTTATCGCGGGTACTGATCCAGCAGATGCCTCCACCAAAAGTTATGAAAATCACAAGGTAGATGATTACACCATGCATTTAACCCGAAACGGTCTGTCCGGGGTACGGTTGGGTGTTTTAAGGCAGATTTATAATTCAGAAACTGCAGACAAAAAAATCCTGCTGGTGTTTGCGCAGGCATTAAAAGATCTGGAGTCGTCGGGCGCGGTTATTATTGATCCGGTTACCATCCCCAACTTCGAAGAACTCGTTAAAGCGACCGGGTTTTGCGGTCGGTTTCGATACGACATTAATAACTATTTGAAAACCCTGGGGAATGACACCGAGATTAAAACGCTACAGGAGGTAGTCGACCAGGAAAAATTTCGGCCCGAAAACAACGGCGCCATGAAATGGGCGATGAGCATCGCGGTGGATGTCCAACCCGACGAGCAGAAACCCCCGTGTATCGATGTAGAGGGTGATCCACGAAGAAAGGCTCTGTTGACTGCAGTTGTAACGACGATGGACAGCTTAAAACTAGATGCTCTTATCTACCCCACCTGGAGTAACCCCCCTCGAAAAATCGGCGATTCAGAGAGCCCGCACGGTAATAACAGCCCGGTGATCGCCCCTCATTCCGGCCAACCCGCGATTACCGTGCCGATGGGTTATGTCGAAAATAATTTACCGGCAGGTTTACAAATCCTGGGCAGACCGTTTAGCGAAGAAAAACTATTTCAATATGCCTATGCCTATGAGCAAACCACCCATCATCGAAAACCGCCTCTCTTGTTCCGCTAGCGATAGCCGGTCTTTTTTTTGAATGCCGGCTTCGGCTCGGTTTCGGCAGCTTGCCGCAGATTTCTGAGTGACAGTTTTGGGGGATTTACCGTTGATCCGGGGCGATGGCCGCGGGTAAATGATGCGCTTCAATTATCGACCTTGCGTGATCAATAACAATATAAATATTATTTATGATAGCGGGGTCTAAATAAAATTTACTTATCAAATAGATTTGTGCTGTGATTAATTAATTTGTTTTGCATCGGTCCCGACAAATAACCACACTAGGCAACTTCCCAACCTGATCCCAGGCTTTACATATGGCGGCGAAACCGGCCCGACAACGCGAAGTCAAATCGACGACTTGCTACATGTGTGCCTGTCGCTGTGGCATCAATGTCACCGTCGAAGACGGCGAGGTGCGTTTTATCCAGGGCAATCCCGCGCATCCGATCAACAAGGGTGTGCTCTGCGCCAAGGGCGCCTCCGGCATCATGAAGCAATATTCGCCGGCGCGGCTGACTAAACCCCTGCGGCGCAAAGCGGGTGCGGAACGCGGCAGTTCGGAGTTCGAGGAAATTTCCTGGGAAGAAGCCCTGAGCACGATCAGCGATCGCCTGCAGCATATTCGTGACACCGACCCGAAAAAATTCGCGCTCTATACCGGACGCGACCAGATGCAGGCGCTAACCGGGCTTTTTGCCAAGCAGTTCGGCACCCCCAACTATGCCGCGCATGGCGGATTCTGCTCGGTCAATATGGCCGCCGGCCTGATTTATACCATCGGCGGTTCTTTCTGGGAATTCGGCGGACCCGACCTCGAGCGTGCGCGGCTTTTTGTCATGCTCGGCACCGCCGAAGACCACCACTCCAACCCGATGAAGATAGCGCTGGCAAAGTTCAAGCGCAACGGTGGCAAGTTTATCGCGGTAAATCCGGTGCGCAGCGGTTATGCCGCGATTGCCGATGAATGGATACCGATCAAACCCGCTACCGACGGCGCGCTGCTGCTTGCCATCATTCACGAGATTATCGCGCTCGGGCTTTACGACCGCGACTTCCTGCTGCGCTACACCAATTCCCCCGACCTGGTAAACGCCAACCTCGACAGCGACGAGTTCGGGCTCTTCCTGCGCTCCGAGGTAGAGGTCGAGGACACCTGCATCGAACCGGCCAACAAGATGTGGTGGGATCGTCATCTCGACCGCGCCGTGCATGCGCATAGCGATGCGGCCGATCCGCGCCTGATGGGAGAGTTTCAGCTCGACGACGGCGCCAGCGTCAAGCCGGCGTTCCAGCTGCTCAAGGAGCGGGTCAAGGATTACACCCCCGAATGGGCCGCGGGCATTACCGGGATCGACGCAGACACGATCCGTCGCCTGGCGCATGAAATGGGTATCACCGCGCGCGACGAAAAGATTGAACTGCCGTTTCCCTGGACCGACGCCTGGGGCAAGGAACACGAATCGATAACCGGCAACCCGGTGTCATTTCACGCGATGCGCGGCCTGGCCGCGCATTCCAACGGTTTTCAGACCATCCGCGCGCTGGGTATCCTGATGACCATCCTCGGCACCATCGACCGTCCTGGCGGTTTTCGTCACAAGGCGCCGTTCCCGCGCCCGATTCCACCCTGCGCCAAACCGCCGAAGAGTCCCGACGCGGTGCAGCCCGGCGCGCCGCTGGAGGGCATGCCGCTGGGGTTCCCGGCCGCGCCTGAAGACCTGTTTGTCGACGATAAAGGCGAGCCGGTGCGCCTCGACAAGGGTTTTTCCTGGGAGTATCCGCTGTCGGTGCACGGCCTGATGCACAATGCCATCACCAACGCCTGGCGCGGCGATCCCTACCCGATCGACACGCTGCTGCTGTTCATGGCGAACATGGCCTGGAACTCGTCGATGAACACCGAGCGCGTGCGCGAAATGCTGGTCGATAAAAACGACGATGGCGAGTACAAGATTCCCTTCCTCATCGTTTGCGATGCCTATCATTCCGAAACCATCGCCTTCGCCGATATCGTACTGCCCGATACCTCTTACCTCGAACGCTACGACGCCATGTCGATGCTGGATCGGCCAATCTCCGAATTCGAGGGGCCGATCGACTCGGTGCGCGTACCCGTGGTGCCGCCAAAGGGCGAGTGTCGGCCGTTCCAGGATGTGCTGGTGGAACTGGCGACACGGCTCAAGCTGCCGCGTTTCATGAACCTCGACGGCAGCCGCAAGTTCAGGGATTACAAGGACCTGGTGATCAACTATGAAACCGAACCCGGCTCGGGTATCGGTTTTCTCGCCGGCTGGCGCGGCAAGGGCGGGGAAAAGTTCATGCGCGGAGAACCCAATCCCAACCAGTGGGAAATGTACGCCAAAAACAATTGTTTCTACCAGCACGAACTGCCCAAGTCTTTCCAGTACATGCGTAACTGGAATCGCGGTTACCTGCACTGGGCGCAGGACCATGGTTTGATCCGCTATACCGACCCGGTCAACCTGCATCTTTATTCGGAAGTGCTGCAACGCTTCCGGCTTGCCGCCGAGGGCAAGCGCCCGGGTCGGCAACCGCCCGAGCACCTGCGCGAGCGGGTGCGCACGCATTTCGATCCGCTGCCGTTTTATGCCGAACCGCTGGAAACCCAGGGTATCGACAAGAACAGGTATCCGTTGAACGCGATTACTCAGCGGCCGATGGCGATGTATCACTCCTGGGATTCGCAAAACGCCTGGCTGCGGCAGATTCACGCGCATAATTACCTGTTTGTCAGTCCGCGCGTCGGTGCGCAGAACGGCTTCGACGATGGCGACTGGATCTGGGTCGAGTCGGAACATGGCAGGGTGCGCTGCATGTGCCGTTTCAGCGAGGCGGTGGAGCCGGGCACGGTCTGGACCTGGAACGCAATCGGCAAGGCCGCGGGCGCCTGGGGCCTGGATGCAAAGGCCAACGAATCGCAAAAGGGTTTTCTGCTCAATCATTTGATTAGCGAGGAAATCCCGTCCACGGACGGCAGCTATCGGGTTTCCAATTCAGACCCGGTCACCGGACAGGCCGCCTGGTACGATGTGCGCGTGCGCGTTTACAAGGCGGAGGCGGGCGAGCCCGAAATCACGTCGCCGCAGTTCGAGGTCCAGCCGCGGGTGCCCGGCATGGAAGCGGCACGCGGCAGGTGGCAGGCTTTTGTCAGGGGGCTTAGTCTGAATGACACAACTCGCCCTGGTCATAGATCTCAATACCTGCGTCGGCTGCCATGCCTGCGTCACCAGCTGCAAGGAATGGAATACCTCTGGCGAGGCTGGCCCGATGGTGGATCGAAATCCCTATGCCGCCGAGCCCACCGGTACGTTTTTCAATCGCGTCCAGACTTTCGAGGTAGGCGAGTTTCCACATACCCAGACGGTGCACTTCCCGAAATCCTGCCTGCATTGCGAAGATCCGCCCTGCGTTCCGGTTTGTCCCACCGGCGCCAGCTACAAGCGTCCCGAGGATGGCATCGTGCTGGTCGACTACGACAAGTGTATTGGCTGCGAGTACTGCTCCTGGGCCTGTCCCTACGGCGCACGTGAAATCGACGAGCAACAGAAGGTAATGAAGAAATGCACGCTCTGCGTCGATCGGATTTATGACGAATCGCTGCCGCCAGACGAGCGCAAACCGGTTTGCGTGCTTGCCTGTCCGACCAGTGCGCGTATTTATGGAGATATTCACGACCCGGATTCGGAGGCCTCGCGCGCCATTAACGATGCCGCCGGTTACCAGTTGATGCCGGAATGGAGCACCAACCCGGCGAACCACTACCTGCCGCGGCGCAAGGTCAACATTACGGTGCACGCGGAAGACCTGCAGCGAGCGGATAATCCATTGCGCAAGGAAGACCGCGGCCAGCGCGCGCCGAGCACGCGCACCACGCTGGACGATTCGACGTCGTGGTAGGAGCGCAAAGTCGATGAAACCCGCAATCTCGGTGATCCTCCTGACCACGCTGATCGGTGCGGGGCAGGGGCTGTTCCTGGCCTTCTACAGCGCCGAGTGGTTTGTCCTGCTATCGATTCTGGCGCCGGTGCAAAACGATAGCAGCGGCTATGCCGCGGCCTTGAGTTTCCTGCTGCTGGCGGCGGGACTGCTGGCCTCGTTTTTCCACCTGGGGCACCCGGAGCGGGCCTGGCGGGCCGCGGCGATGTGGCGCAGTTCATGGCTGTCGCGCGAAGTCATTGCGCTGCCGCTGGCGATGGCGCTGATACTGGGATACGCGTTGGTCAAGCTAGGCGGCGTCGATAGCGTGATTTTTAAACTCGGCGGCAGCATTCCGATTTCGCTTTCGACCCTGTTCGGCTTTGGCGCGGTGCTGGCGATTTGTGCCTTGTTCATCTGTACCGCGATGATTTACGCCTGCCTGAAATTTCTGCGGCAATGGCATAGCCCGCTGACCGTGCTGAACTTTTTGCTGCTGGGATGCGCTTCCGGATTCACGCTGGCAACCGCGCTGGCGGCTTTCAGCAGGGATGGACGATTGGCTTATTTTGCCGGTATGGCGGTGTTCCTGACAGCGAGCGGCCTGCTGTCACGTTACGCCAGCCTGGTGCGCAACCGGAGCCTGCGCAGTCCCTCGACCCTGCAGTCGGCGATCGGGGTGCACCATCCGACGATCCGCCAGATCGCACAGGGCGCGATGGGTGGCAGTTTCAATACGCGAGCCTTCATGCATGATTACGGGACTTCGGTATTACGCCTGGTGCGTCGGGGTTTTATCCTGATGGCGTTTGTATTACCGCTGTTGTTGCTGTCTATCGGCGATGAATCATCGTTGCTTATTTATGCCTTCGCCTTTGTATTGCAGTACCTGGGAATGCTCGCCGAGCGCTGGTACTTTTTCATCGAGGCCGAACACCCGCAGAATATTTACTACCAGATGATTTCCTGAGCCGGATTTAATACCGCGCTGCAACGGCGCAGTCCGGGCTAGAAGTCAATCGATGACGAGAACTGCTCGAGCGCGGCCTTGCGAAATGCCTTGGATTGATTGGCGTCCGGAATGGCGCTGCCGATGTAATCGATTGCCTTGCCGACATCGCTATTGTCATCGAAGGCTTCGTCGACAATCATTTCCGCAACGACGCCCATGTATTCGGTCGCAATTTCGAGCATTTGCGCCTTGACCGGATCGCCGATCGACATGCCTCCGCTGGAGACCAGGGGCGCGGCCTGGCCCGAGGTGCCGGCGTCACCGCCCGGATCGATGAGCTGCAGAAAACTGTCGGCGGGCATGAATTCGGGTTCACTATCTTCCGGAGCCGAGGCATAGGTGAACTTCACCATCGCGCTTTCGGCGAGCATCTGGATGGCTTCGCCGGCTTCACCCGAGCGGCAGTGCAGGCGCGTTAGCTTGCCCTGCGAAAACCTGAGGAATATCGAGCGATTGCTTTCCGTCAATATGGTCAGCAAACCGGTTTCCTGCTGACCGATAATCAGGTTTAGTTGCTCGAAAAGTTTTGCTTTAGGTACGAACTGGGCCATGGTTAATGCTGCCGCAATTGGCCTGGTATGCCAGGCCAATTGCCAGGGTTGCCGTAAGACGGGTTAATGATACGGATTGCGCTGACATTGTCGATTACCGGCCCGCTTTCATTTCCTTCATGCGTTTCATGATGATCGAGACGCTGGTGCGCATGCGTTCGAACGCCTGGGCCACATCCTGTATCTCGTCATCCGAATTAACCGTGATCGTGCGCGAGGTATCGCCCTTGCTGACCGCGTCTGCCAGTTCGCGCAGGTCGAGCAGGGGACGGGTAATGGCGTTCGACAACATCCCGGCAACGAAGAATGCGAGAATGAAAACGATGACGACGACGATTGCGAGGATAATCATGACCTGCTGCTTCGAGGTTTGCAGGCTGGCCTGAACCGTTGACAGGCCCTCGATCGGCGCCAGCGCGATCGAGGTGGGCTGCTGCACGATAACCGACCAGTTGAATCCGGGGAAGCGCGTGACGACCGTGCGATAGAGCTCTGGCCCCGCCGATTTGGCGTAACCGAGCACGTTACCCGTGCCCAGTACGTAACCCTTGTTGCGTGCCGAAAAAACCTCCTGGATCGCCGGATCGGTGCTGTTACGCATGTTCACCGATTCGACCATGATGCGCTTCTTGTCGTGCTTGGTGCCGGTTTCGGCGAGCAACAGGCCGCCACTGCTGAGTACGGTAACCGTGCCCCCGGGGATATCCCGGGCGCCGTTGTCGGCGACCTCCTGGATCAGGCTCACGCCGAGCACGGCTTTCATCACGCCGAGGCTTCTGCCCGAGGCCGGATCGTCGATGCGCACCGAAATATCGATAGACCAGATCGCGGCGGAGTCGTCATACTCTACCTCGCCAACCGAGAGGCCGTTTTCCCAGGCGGTTTTCCACCAGTTTTCGTCACGCTGCACGAAATCCGATGTGGGATTGGTCAGCGCCGTATTAAATCCATTCTTGTCGGTGAAAAAAACTTCACCAAAATGCGAAGAGCGCCTGATTTGCTGGATCAGGAAACGGTTGGCCGCGGGCGAGACGTTCAGGCTCTTGCGGGTCTTGAAGCGGGCTTCGATTTCATCGATGGATTGACTCACCAGGCCGACCTTTTGATGCGTCTCTGCCGCCGCCTTTGCCGCCTGGATGATGATGGGCGCCGAAGCCCATACCACAACGTCCGAAATTCGTTCCAGCATGAAGGCGTCGAGCTGACTGACAATACGCGCAGAGGTGGTGGCGAGATTGTTACCAACCACCGAATCGAGCAATTCGCTGCGACTCTTGTCGAGTTCCAGGTTGGCGCTCGAGGTCAGCTGGTTCAGGCTGAACCAGGCAAACACGCCAACCAGCAGCACCGGGACGATGCCGATAAACAGGGTGCGGTTGGTGATTTTCCCGCGCAGGCTCTTGGTATAAGGTCGTTTTTCCATCATCGTAACTCGCTGCGGCTTTAATTATGGCTGCCGCTGTAAAAGGCTGATCGTCTCATTGTGCAGTGACGCTTCATCAAGCAATGATACTCAAGCCCCCCTTGTAACGATATTTGTATATTAAATACAATACTTTATTGGTTATATTTATTGTAATACTTGAACTTCATGTCGTTGACCTGAGATTTTATTCAAGCTGTTGTTAGGTATATATAGACCATGTCTGACGATGCGTGCGCCTTTGTGCAGCAACGAATTCGAGTATTTTTGGTCAGCGTTTTTTAAAGTTGTGGCGAATGATTCGCACTCATCGTAAATTACGACGCAACAGCAGGGGCGCGAGCAACGGCACAGCCCTGGAAACAGAATATTTTTCACTCACGGGGTTACATGTCCGCTGACAAGGCGATCAGGTTTCAAAAATTACACCGCGACGGCAACTGTTTCATCATGCCGAACGCCTGGGATGCGGGCAGCGCTGTGCTACTCGCGCAGGCGGGTTTCGCGGCCATCGGCACGACCAGCGCCGGCATCGCTTACAGTCATGCTCAGGCCGACGCCGAGGGCGCTCTCGATTTCGAGCAGGCGCTGCAGACAACCCGCGAGATTGCGGCCGCAGTCGACATTCCCTTGAGTATGGATTCGGAGAACGTTTATGCGCATGATGCGCAAGACGTGTTCGAGAATATGCAGCGTATCGTCGAGACCGGGGTTGTCGGCGCCAGCATCGAGGATTACCGGGGCGACCCCAATGACCCGTTTTACGATATCGAGCTGGCGGTGGAGCGGGTGCAGGCGGCAAAGGCTGCGGTCGCCGGTCTGGGCTACCCGTTCACCCTGACCGCGCGTGCCGAATGCTACCTGTATGGCCATCCGCAACCGTTTGACGAGGCGGTTAAGCGCCTCAATCGATATCGCGCCGCCGGCGCCGATTGCCTCTACGCGCCCGGTGTCAGGGACATTGGGGCAATCACCGAGCTGGCGTCCGCCGTCGACGGGCCGCTCAACGTGGTCATGGGACTGGCGGGATCCCCGCTGACGCTGGCGCAGTTGCGCGCCGCCGGGGTTGCCCGCGTCAGTATCGGCGGATCGCTGGCGCGAGCCACGCTGGGACTGGTGCGGCGCGCGGCGCAGGAGATGCTCGAGCAGGGCAGTTTCGGTTTCGCCAGTGGGCAGATTGCCGATGCGGAATTGTGCGAGCTGTTTTCGATTAAAGACTGACAGGACGATTGAGATGCAAAAAATAACGTCGCTGGAAATGCTGGAAGAAATTTACCCTGTGCCGGTTAGCGAGCGCGCGCTATGGAAGGAAATCGATCATATCGATGATCTATACCGGCAGTTTATCGAGGCTTCACCCTTTCTGATCCTGTCGACGCATGGTGCACGCGGTGTGGATTGTTCGCCGCGTGGCGACCCGCCGGGGTTCGTGCGCGTGGTGGTGCCGGATTGCATTCAGATCCCTGATCGCAGGGGTAACAATCGGCTCGATTCGATGCGCAATATCCTCGACAACGGGCAGGTAGGTATCATCTTCCTGATACCGAATGTCGGCGAAACGATTCGCGTCAGCGGCAGCGCCGAGATCCTGATCGATGCGGAACTTTGCCGTTCTTTTGCGGTTAACGGCAAAGCGGCCAGCAGCGTATTGTCGATAAGCGTGCAAAAGGCTTACTATCAGTGCCAGAAGGCGTTGGCGCGTTCGCGGCTGTGGGATCCCGAGTATCATGCCGAGCGCGATAAATTACCCAGTGCCGGCCAGATGGCGCAGCATTTTAGCGCGCGACATGGGCAGGATTTCGATGGCCGGGCTTATGATGAAGGACTTAGCGAGTACGTAAAGGAAAACATGTACTAGTGATTTTTTTGCTGCTGATTGCCAGGGCGCAGCAGAGGACCCGGAGATGTCAATGTCGACTCGACGCTTTATCCAGTGCGATGTTTTTACCCCGACGCCAACGCTTGGCAACGCCCTGGCGGTGGTGGTCGACGGCGACGGATTGTCCGCTCAGGCGATGCAGCGCCTGGCCGCCTGGACCAACCTTGCAGAAACCACGTTTATCCTGCCGCCGACCGATCCACGGGCCGACTACAGGTTGCGGATTTTTACGCCGATTCGAGAAATGCTGTTTGCGGGTCACCCGACGCTCGGTAGCTGCGCCGCCTGGCTGCATTGCGGTGGCAAGCCCAAACTGGCCGCTAATGTGCGCCAGGAATGCGGTATCGGCATTGTCGAAATCGACCTCGGCAATCCCGCATTGCCGGCCTTCATCGCGCCGCCTACCCGCATTCGTCCGCTGTCGGATGAAAACCTGAAGGCGATTTGCGGCGAGCTCAACATTCCGTCCGAGAAAATTCTGCACACGGCGGAACTCGACAATGGGCCGGTGTTCCAGGTGCTGCAACTGGACAGCGCCGAATCGGTGCTGGCGCTCGATTCCTCCCGGGTCCGCTGGCCGCAATTCAAATCGATCGGCTTCATCGGCGCGCATCCGTCGGGCGCGGAATGCCAATACGAAGTGCGTCACCTGGCGCCTTCGAGCGGCATGAGTGAAGACCCGATAACCGGTTCGCTGAATTCCGCGCTTGCCCACTGGCTGCAGGCCGCGGGCCGCTTACCGCAGGCCGTGACCGTGGCCCAGGGAACCAGTATCGGCCGCCACGGACGCGTCGCGATCGACCCGGTCGATCAGCGTAATGTCAAAATTGGCGGGCAAACCCATATTCTGATCGAGGGCGAGATTACACTGCCCGGGCCGGACCATCGATGATAGAACTGTGGGGGCGAAAAAACGCCTACAACGTGCAGAAAGTAGCCTGGATTCTGGCCGAGCTCGAACTCGATTATCGCCATTACGATGTTGGCAGCCAGGTCGGCGATCTCGAGACGCCCGAGTTCCGCGCGCTGAATCCGCATGCCCGCATTCCGATGATCCGCGATGCCGGCGAGGTGGTCTGGGAATCGAACACCATCGTCCGCTATCTGGTGGCGCGCTACGGCGGCAATGACCTGTGGCGGCAAGACCCGCTCGAGCGTGCGCGCGCCGAGCGCTGGATGGACTGGGAGCTATGCAAGCTGCAACCCGATTTCATCGATTTGTTCTGGGGTTATTATCGAACCCCGGAAGCCGCGCGAGACCTGGCCTTTATCGAAGCCGCGGCGCAGCGTTGTGAATTACACTTCGAGATACTCGATCAGCATTTGCAACAGCAGCCGTTTCTCGCCGGCGATTATTTTTCGATGGGCGATATTCCCTGCGCGATCTGCCTCTACCGCTATTTTGAAATGGGCCTGGCCGTGCAGCAGCCTCGGTTCGTGATGCAGTGGTATCGGCGCCTGGCGCAGCGTGACGCCTATCGCAACGTCGTGATGACAGCGTTCGACGAACTGCAAGGGCGAGTCGAATTTTAATCTTTACCAGGAATCGAGATGCAAGGTAAATGCCTCTGCGGCGCCGTCGAGTTTGAACTCAGCGGCATAATGCCAGATCTTTACCAGTGCCACTGCTCCCTGTGCCGCAAGGTAACGGGATCGGCGGCCAACGCCGCCTTCCGGATTGGCGCCGACCAGTTTCGCTGGCTGCGAGGGGAACAGCGGATATCGAAGTATGTAACCGATAGCGGTTTCAAATCGCATTTTTGCAGCAGCTGCGGTTCGCCGCTGCCGAACCTGACCGGCAACGGTAGCGCATACTGGATTCCGGTTGGCCTGCTCGAAGACAGTGCCGAACTCAAGCTGGTCGCGCATCTGTTCGTCGGTTCGCGCGCATCCTGGGATATCGTTGCAGAGGGCGCCGAGCACTTTGATGAAATGCCCGACAGCGAGGCGCTGGACAGGTTACTTCAGCATCGGAAAGCAGTAACATGAATTCTTCTCCGGAATAAGTGCATGAAGTATCGCGCGATGCAAATCTCCAACTACGAACCCGTGATTCAGCTGTGGCGGAACTGTGAAGGCCTGAGCCGGCGCGACGCTGACTCACGCGCCGGCCTCGAGAAATACCTCGAGCCTAACCCGGGGTTCAGTTTCGTCGTCGCGGACGGCTCGCGCATTGGCGGCTCGATTATGCCAGGCCTCGGCGGCAAGCGCGGTTACATCCAGCACCTGGCCGTCGATGCGACGCCGCGCCAGCGCGGAGTTGCGACTAAACTGTTAGCGCTTTGTCTCGAGGCGCTGAAATTGCAGGGCATCGAAAATCACATGTGCATGTCCTCAAACAGAATCAGGCGGGGCGCAATTACTGGTCCAGCCGCGGGAACTCAGCGTGCCGAAATCGTAATGCATTCTTTTACCAACGGAGATAATAAAAATACCTGAGATGGAGATTGAATACCTCGACCCGGACGCCGCGGAGGTGCAGCAACTAATCGCCGCATCCGATGCGTTTTATGTCGATCTTTATCCTGCCGAGAGCACTCACCTCGAAAGCAGCGCTGATCTGAAGCGTCCCAATACATTATTTATTGGCGGCCGAATTGCTGGTCAGCTGGTCGCCAGCGGCGCCGCCAAGATCATGCAGGACGATGGTAACTATGCCGAAATCAAACGCCTGTTTGTGCGTGACCATTACCGGGGCAGGGGATTGTCAAATGCAATCATGCAGTATCTTGAAACCGAATTGCAGGCTCGGGGCATCACCCTGTTTCGCCTCGAAACCGGCGTCAAGCAACCCGAGGCGCTCGGCCTGTATCGTAAGCTCGGCTACCTGGAGCGGGCGCCCTTTGGTGAGTACCAGGCCGATCCCCTGAGCGTATTTATGGAAAAGCAGATAGAAAAAGCAATTGAATAATCCACTCGACAAAACGGGTACGATTTGTCTCGATCCGAGTTCGCGCATAGCCGAGATCAATAAAACTGTCAGGATTGCCGAAACCTGTAACAGCGGATATGGTGTTAACCCAGACTACCTGCCGCTATTGACCAACTGCGAGTCTGAAATCTGTGCGCGCGATGATAATGGCGATCCGCGCGCTTTTGAATTGAATCCCAATCGTTTCTTTTTCAGAACCACCTGTCAACCGGAGCCTTCGTCTTTGCAAGAGTTTACCCACCCACTGATAACCGCCTACGTGATGGCGTCGCTTGATTCATGATGATGCAGGCTGAGATGTATAAGGTCGGCACCATGGGCGACGGTTTCCTCGCAATCATGGCCTGTCCCTCGATCGAAGCGGAGGCGCCAGCTTCGGTTGCAAACGTCGCCAGGCTCGGCATCCGGCAGGTCGTTTCGCTACTGGAACCCACCGAGGCGAGAAATCTCGGACTGGAGGCCGAGCGCCTCGAGGTCAAGGCCTGCGAGATGGGCTTTGTTTCGTTCCCGATCCCGGATATGGGTTTACCTCCCTCGGTCGAAGATTTTGCCCAGATCACGCAGAGGCTGTTCAGCCAGGTCAGCGCCGGTATCAATACCCTGGTGCATTGCCGCGCGGGCATCGGACGTTCGGGCCTGCTGGCTGCCGGCGTCCTGTTGCACACGGGGATGAATGCCGAGGAAGCCTTCGCCTATGTCTCGCGCATGCGCGGCATTCGGGTGCCGGAAACGCCCGAACAGCACGGTTGGCTGGTAGCCAATCATGCGGCTATCGTCGCAGGGCCTGAGCCGCTTTAGCGTTGCGTCAGGCCAGGCTTCAATGAATCAGGTACTCGATTATTACGCCGATAATCCGATTATCGACGAGCTGGTATTCTGGCCGCCAAAGTCGCGGCGCATAAAAAGTGTGCGCGCCGCCAGCGTCTTGTTTCGCAAACCCTTTATCGAAGTCGAGCTCGAGGGGGGAGAAGTTTTTCACCGTCATTTTGCGCGCGATTCGTTTGCCCAATTCTGGGCCGAGGCTTGCGTCATACTCGACACCCTGACCCGGATAGAATTGATATCTGATTTCAGTTTCGAGCCGGTCATCGAGCGTGAAAAACTGCAACGGCAGATATTGGCGATCCGTGACGACCTCATCGAAGAGAGTAACCAGATTTTCGAGCATGGCCTGTATGCCCAGTTCCTGATGCAGTATGGCGAAGATTGCAAGGACCTGCCTGCGGCAACACTGCAAAAAATTGCTCATGCCAGGGATCAGCTCGAATTGACTAAATGATCCGGCTGTGCGGCAGGCTTTAGATTCATTCCATC
This sequence comes from uncultured Gammaproteobacteria bacterium, assembly GCA_963768295.1. GTDB lineage: Bacteria > Pseudomonadota > Gammaproteobacteria. The sequence continues at coordinate 14,161 of CAVYHN010000016.1, forward strand.
AATACCAGCCGTAGCGCAATGCCCCACATGATGCCGCCGATCAGGAAATCGAGCACCCGCCAGGCGCGCGCCTGGGCAAACAGGGGACGTAACAGGCCCGCGCCATAACCCAACGCAAAGAAGAACAGGAAAGACGCCAGCATTGCGCCGCTGGTAAACCAGGTTATCTGCGCGCTGAACTGGGTAGATACCGAGCCGAGTAACACCACCGTGTCGAGGTAAACGTGCGGATTCAGCCAGGTGAATGCGAGGCAGGTCAACGCTGACTGCCAGGCGCTGTTGCTCTTGATGTCACTCGGCCTCAGTCCATGATCGAGGCGCAGCGCGTTATAAAAACTGATCAGTCCGTAAACCAGCAGAAAGGCCGCGCCGCCGTAGCGGGCGATGCTCACCAGCGATGGAAAAGATGCGATCAGTAGATGAAATCCGCTCACCCCGAGCAGGATCAGGATCGCATCCGACAGCGCGCAGATCAGGCACACCAGGAATACATGCTCATTCTTCAGACCCTGCTTGAGGACAAAAGCATTCTGCGCGCCGATGGCGAGGATTAACGAAAAGCCGAGGGAAAAGCCGAAGAAGAAGGCGTCCATTGATTAATATTTAACAAAGTATCAGAATCCGCTCATGTTAAAGCAGCATCTGCAGAAACCCGAAGTCTTTCTCTACCTGTTCGCCGCCGCGGTGCCGATCAGCTTCGCCGCCTGGCAGGCGCTGATCAATAATTTCTCGATCGAACAGGCTGGATTCAGCGGCATCGAAATCGGCATCCTGCAGAGCCTGCGCGAAGTACCGGGATTTCTCGCCTTCGCGGTCGTGTTCCTGCTGCTGCTGATGCGCGAACAAACCATCGCTTTTGTCTCCTTGCTGGCGCTTGGCATCGGCACCGCCATCACCGGCATGCTGCCCTCGGTGCTGGGGCTGTATTGCACGACCGTTTTGATGTCGGTCGGTTTTCATTACGCGGAAACCATCATGCAATCGCTGTCGCTGCAGTTGATCAGCATCGAGCGCCTGCCGCAGGTGCTGGGACGAATCATTGCCGTGGGTTCTTTTATCGGACTGGCGGTGTTTGCGCTGATCTACCTGATGGTCGAGTTGCTGGCGCTAGATTATCTCTGGGTCTACCTGCTGTTCGGCTTGTGCACGCTGGTCATCGCCGTGCTGATGTATTTCGGATGTCCGCATTTCAAGGGCGAGGCCGAGCAGCACAAAACCATGGTGCTGCGCAAACGCTACTGGCTTTACTACCTGTTGACCTTTTTATCGGGCGCCCGGCGTCAGATCTTCGTCGTCTTCGCCGGATTCCTTATGGTCGAGAAATTCGGCTTCAGCGTTGGGCAAATGTCCCTCCTGTTCCTGGTCAACGGCGTCCTAACGATCTACCTCGCGCCGCGCATCGGCCGGCTGGTAAGTTACTGGGGTGAAAAGCGTACCCTGACGCTCGAATATGCCGGTCTGGTATGCATCTTCACCGCCTATGCCTTTGCCGAAAACGCCTGGTTCGCCTCGGGACTGTATATTCTCGATCACATTTTTTTCGCGATGGCGATTGCGCTCAAGAGTTATCTTAAAAAAATTGCCGACCCGGCTGACATGGCCGCGACCGCGGGCGTGTCGTTTTCCATCAATCATATCGCGGCGGTAATACTACCGTTCGCGCTGGGATTGCTCTGGATCGTATCGCCGGCGCTGGTTTTCATCATCGGCGCGCTGTTCGCATTTGCCTCGCTGATGCTGTCGCAAATGGTGCCGGGTGCGCCGGAACGGGGTATGGAAACGGTTTTCTCGCACGGCTGAGAGACGGGCGTTCCCCAGGTCTACCGGCAATCGGATTGAATTCCTGTTAACGGTCTGAACCAGCCTGGCTTATCATCTGGCGCAGTCTGCGCTCAGGGTAAAATGATCCAGCGCGATGGCGTGCAACAGAAAAGGGAGAAACAATATGTCGACCAAACGACTGCAAGACCGGGTGTGCATCGTGACCGGCGCCGCTTCGGGAATCGGCCGGGCCATCGCCATCCTGTTTGCCGCTGAAGGCGCGCAGGTCGTCATCCTCGATCCCCGGGAGGAACCGATCGAGGGTGGTGAATCGACGCTGGAATGCATCCAGCGGGCGGGTGAGAGGGCGAAAGCATACCCGGTCGACGTATCGGACTGGGAGCAGTTAGATCGTGCGGTTACTGAAGTCATCGACGCCTTTGGCGCCTTGCACGTTATGGTCAACAACGCCGCGATTTACACCGGCACAAACTTGCTGGAAACCACGCAACAGGACTGGGACCGGGTCATGGCCGTCAATCTGCGTGGTGTTTTCAACGGCTGCAAGCGCGCAGTGCAGCAAATGCTGACGCAGGAGCCGGTGGGCGAAGCGCGCGGCCGTATCGTCAATATTTCCTCCCAGCACGGCATGATTGCCTGCCCGGGTGATATCGCCTACGGGGTCAGCAAGGCCGGCTCGGTCTATATCACGCGTCAGATTGCGGCGGATTATGCGGCGCAGGGAATCATCTGCAACGCCGTAGCGCCCGGCAAGATCCTGACCGGCCGCACAGATGCGATCGACGAAGCTTCGATGCACTATGCGCGCTCGCGTACCCCGATGGCGGGGGCGCCGCTGGCTCGACTGGGCAAGCCCACGGACGTCGCCAGCGCGGCCCTGTTTCTGGCCAGCGATGAATGCACCTATGTCAACGGCGCCAACCTGATGGTCGACGGCGGCTGGAGCGCGGCCTGAAGCGAGGAAAAAGTTACGCGCCGGTTCGTGCGGGGCGCGAAATGATTGCCCGGATCTAAGGCTGCAAGGCCTTCCGAAACCGCTGCCGGGGGTTCATTTTTGAGACATGTTGATGACCCAGGGTGCCTCAGGTAACGAATCTGCCCGCAGCCGCTGCTGGCATTGGGTTGCGTAGAAGCGCGCAGGACCGTCGTGCGGAAAAGTCTTCAGTATCGATTTGAATACCTTCGACGCCGCTTTCCAGTTGGCGGCCAGGAACAATTCGATTCCGCTTGCGAAGCGCTCGCATAATTCGGTTTGTTGCCCGGTCGCCTCGCTCGTCAGGCTGAGTATCTCGAAGATCGGCAGCGCCTCGGTTTTTCCGACAAAAACAAATTGCCCGATCGGGCGCAGCAGCAACCCGTCGATGCCCTCGATGGTCGATGCGGTGGCGAGAACCTGCGAGCCCACGTGCTTGTTCAGGCCCTCGATACGTGACGCCGTGTTGGCACAATCACCGACGATGCTGTAGACGAAATGACCGCCTCCCCCGGAATGCCCGACGTAAACCTCGCCGGTCTCGAGGCCGATACGCAGTGAGGTCTCGAAAGCATCGTGCCTGGCCTTGAAGTCTTCGATCGCATCTGCGGCCTGCAGCGAGGCGAGGATGGGTTTGCGGCGTATCTCGGGATCCGATTCATCGCCGGTCCAGGCGCACATGATGGCATCGGCACGAAACTCGGTCACGGTCACGTCATGATCACTCAAAGGCCTGGCCAGGGTATCGAAATAATCGTTTAAAAATTCGGCCAGCTCTCCCGGCCGCATGTGTTCGGCGATGGTGGAGAAACCTTGCATATCGGTCGCGAGGCAGGTGCTGAAGGTGACCTGGTCGATATTTTCCGGTTTCAATTCGTTGCTGGTCAGGGCCCTGGATACCTCGGCCGGAACGTACAGACTGATCGCCTCGCTGATGTGCTTGACCTTGTGACGTTGCTGCAGGTACTGGGCTAACAGGCCGACAATCAACGCCAGCGGAAACTGCAGCAGTATTGGCGTGGCCAGGGGCAGCCATAGCTGGTTACCGTCGAACTGGACTTGCGCATGATAGGCGTAAACTGCAGCCACAACGATGGACGCGGGTACGCCCAGGCTGGCCGGAGTGAAGTAGATCACCATGGTGATCAACAGGCCGAAGCAAAACAGGATTGCGAGCGTCATGATTGCGTCCGGACTTTGTAGCGATTCGTCGTGTAGCAGGTTGCCGAACGCGGTCGCTGCTATTTCGACGCCGCTCAAATCGATACTGTTTTCATCGGTGAACACCGTATAAAAGCGATCCGGTTGTCCCGGGTCGTACAGATCCGAGAAGCCGACGAAGACAACCTGGTTGGTCAAATCCAGCTGATCGGCGCTGATGTTCTGATCAGGCCCCCTGATGATGGCATGGTAGGGCACGGTTCTTATGGTCCCCGGCGGTCCGTAAAAGTTGAGGTAGCGCTCGTTGCTGCCGGTATACATGGCCACCAGTGCGTGCAGCAGGCGCCTGGTTTCCGCGGACTCGGCGGTAACCCAGGGTTGTGCAAGTTCCGCGCTAAGATTGTCGACGAGGGTTGGCCGGTCGCTGATGACACCGCGAATTCCGGTCATCAATCCGGCCAGGTCAGCGGCGGTAGATATCTGCGCAGCCGATTCGGGCAACTCGATATGTGTTGCCAGACCGCTACTGTCGAGTAGGCGTCTAAACGGGGCATAGGCTTTCAGCGCGTGCAGCTGGAAGCCGACCGCGGGCATTGTCGGCACTTCGCGCGCGCTGCTTTTGAATACCCAGAATTCATGCACCGCGGCCTCGAGCTTGGGCAACGGAAATGGTCCCAGGCCCCTGGCCGCCTCGGCCAGTGGGGCTACCGGGGAAAGCAGTTCCTCGACCCAGACGCTGCCGCGGATTTTACCCGAGCTGTCTTCGATTGGTTGTCGTTTGCCGGTCAGGTGCTGAAACAGGACCACGCGCTCGGAGCGTCTGACCGATTCGGCAAATAATTGCTCGTCCATGACGGATCTCGGCTTGTGAAAATCGATATCGAATACAATTGTCGAGGCACCCCTTTCAACCAGGCCATCGACCAGCTTGCCGTGGATGGAGCGTGGCCATTCGCGTGGCAAATCCGAAATATCCAGGCGCCCGCCGGTCAAGCCATCGATAGCGATGACGGTAACCCCGGCCGGGGCCTCGATCGCGCCGCGGATATGGAACAGCCAGTCCAGTCCGATACTGCGTTCGAACAGGGTGCCGTAGGACGACAGGCCGAGCAGGCTGCCGGCAAATCCTATCGCCCAGCCCAGCAGCAGGCCTTTAAAAAGGCGCCGCATAAGCCCTAGGGGTTATAAGGTTTACTGTCTTTCTTATTTTCACGGCAATCGAATCTACCCTATCTGCGGGTTTAAATCAGCTTCGATCAGGAATTTGTTTATTTGACCCATTCTGGGGCTGGCATGCTTTATTTCGGGGACTTTGGGTGCGGCAACTTGAGCCAGGTTGTTTTTGCCAGGTGATGAGTATAGGATTGGGTGTCAAAATAATGACAAATCCAGATCATAGCAACAATAACAATGGATCGGTCGCAAAAAAGAAAATTGAGGGTGGGGTCATGAGCGTTAAACAGGTACCCAGCGATTCTGGGGATGTGCCATCGGTTTCATGCTGGCCTGAATCAAGGCTGTTTTTCGTGGTGCTATTCCTGTTTTTTGCATTAACTTTGAGCGGCAAGGCCCGGGCCGAATGCACCGAGGCCGTCGGCCAGTTCGTCGATATTCATGGCGAGGTCGAAACCCAGGCCGAGGACGGTGGTGACTGGGCTAGCGCCACCATAAAGACCGCGCTGTGCGAAGGCAGTTCGATCAGGGTCGGCGAACAGAGCCGCGCCGCCATCGCGCTGATCAACGACGCCGTGCTGCGGATCGACGAGAATACCACGATGCGCCTGGTGGATATAGTCGAGGGAGAGGCAGAAGAAGAGCGTTCCCTGCTCGATATCATCAAGGGCGCGATCCATTCGTTCAGCCGCAAGCCCAGAAAGTTATCGATCAATTCCCCTTATCTGAATGGCTCCATCGAGGGAACCGAGTTTGTCTTCCGCGTTACCGATGAGCAGTCGGAAATAACCGTATTCGAAGGCACGGTCGTGGCCGCCAACGATCAGGGCAGCGTCGCGGTTTCCGGCGGCGAAGCAGTCAGCGCCGGCCAGGGGCAGGCACCGCAAGCGCGCACCGTGGTGCGACCGCGCGATGCCGCGCATTGGTCGTTGTACTACCCACCCGTTTTCGCAACCGGCGGCGACCAGGCCGCGGATGTTTCAACCGAACTGCGACAGGCGGCGGATGACCTCGCGGCTGGCCGGGTCGACCAGGCACTTCCGAAACTCGACCAGGCCATTGCTGCAGGCACGAATGCCGGGCTTGCCTATGCATTGCGTGCGGTGATCAACGTGGTACAGAATCAACTCGATGCGGCGCTTGCCGATGCCAGGCAGGCGGTGGCGTCGAGTCCCGACAGTGCCGCCGCCCTTGTTGCCCTGTCGTACGCGCTACAGGCCGGCTTCCAGATTAACGAGGCCCGCGACACGCTGCTGCAGGCCGTGGCGAAGCAACCCGAAGATGCGCTTGCGTGGGCGCGACTGGCGGAATTGCAGCTCATGCTCGGGGACAAACAGCAGGCGTCTGAAGCCGCGCAACGGGCAGTCACGCTGGCGCCGGACCTCGGCAGAACGCAAATTACGCTCGGTTTTACGGCGTTGGCCGAGTTCCGTGCGGAGGATGCGCGAGCTGCATTCGAAAAAGCGATCGTGCTCGATTCGGCCGATCCCTTGCCGCATCTCGGCCTCGGTCTCGCCAAAATCAGTGCCGGCGAACTCGAGCAGGGGCGCGCGGATATCGAGGTCGCGGTCGGACTCGGATCCAACGATGCCCTGTTGCGCGCCTACCTCGGCAAGGCCTACTTCGAAGAAAAACGTGCGCCGCTGGATAGCCGGCAGTTCGATATCGCGAAACAGCTGGATCCCAATGATCCGACCGCCTGGTTGTATAGCGCTATCGCCAAGCAGACACAAAACCGCCCGGTCGAGGCCGCACAAGACCTGGAGCAATCGATCGCGCTGAATGATAACCGTGCGACCTACCGGGGCCGCTTACTGCTTGACAAGGACCGGGCCGCACGGGGATCTTCGCTGGCACGTGTCTTTAAGGATCTGGGCTTTAATCAAACAGGTATAGCTGAATCGACCAAGTCGCTCGGCGCGGATCCCGCCAATGCTTCGGCACATCGCTTCCTGTCCGACTCCTATCGTGAAACTTCACACCGTACCGAAATTTCACGAGTCAGCGAATTGCTACAGGCCCAGATGCTGCAGGATCTGAATATCAATCCCGTTCAACCCAGTATTAGCGCTACAAACTTGAATATCGTGACGGCCGGGGGGCCTTCTGCGGCGGGGTTCAATGAATTTACCCCGTTGTTCGAGCAAAATCGGACTCAGCTTAACGCCAGCCTAATGGCTGGAAATAACGAGACGAGAGGCGGAGAGGCGGTTATATCGACGGTGTATGATCGCTTTTCAATCAGTGGCGGCGCTTTCGACTTCGAAACTGACGGTTTCCGACCCAACAACGATACCTCTCACCAAATATCGGGGCTCTTTGCTCAATGGGCCGTATCACCGACGGTAAATCTCCAGGCTGAAGTCGGCCGGCGAGAGACCGAGTATGGCGATATCGCCATGCACTTTGATCCGGATGATTTCGATTCGACCTCCAGACGCACTCTGGATGTCGACACTGAGCGGGTAGGGATGCGTATCGCACCGAATAATAATTCCACAATATTACTGTCAGCCATCCGCGCAGATCGCGATGGCTTTGCCCACCAGGAGGAAGAGCTGGAGCTGTTTCCCGGATTCAGTCTTGATATCGTTTTTGACGGGTTGCTGGATGAGGAAGTTACCCAATACGACGTGGCGTATATCTACCATCAGTCAGGTTTCAATTTCACGACGGGCGTCGCCTATACCGAGAGTGATCGTCTTGATACATTTACCTTTTCTGATGTGCCAGTCGCGTTTTTTGATGATCTGGAAACTGAACAGATTGATCTTGTAGACGCGCGCGTTTACGTCTACGGCAACATCACATTATTACCGGGCGTAGTTGGTACGGTTGGTCTCAGCTACCAGGACTACGATCAGGATCAGGTGTATAACTATACAGACCAGACAGGTTTTCTTCCGCCGTCTTCTGCTGAATCTGACCTGGACTTTGACGAGGTTAACCCTAAGCTCGGGATTCGCGCTGAAGTCATGGATAACCTGGAGCTGCGGGCGTCTTATTTCGAGGTCGTCAAGCCGGCCTTGTCGAGTAACCGCACGCTGGAGCCGACCCAGGTGGCCGGCTTCAACCAGTTCTTTGATGACCCCAACGGGACCAAGTCGAAGCGCTACGGCCTGGGTCTGGACGGGAAAGCGTCCTCGACCTTCAGCTACGGCGTGGAGCTCACCCGTCGGGAGATCGAAGGACTGGTCAGCCCGCTCGGCGCCGAACCGTTTTTCGAGGACAGGGATGAGTGGCTGCACCGCGCCTACGCCTACTGGACCCCCGTCGACAGACTGGCCGTGGATTTCAGCCTGGAATATGACCGTTCCGAAAACCAGGACGATTCGGCGGTTTCAGGCGTAAGGCCGACCCAGGTCGATACCCACAGTTTTCCTGTTTCGATACGGTATTTTCATCCTGGAGGTACTTTCGTGGGAGTCAGGACCACCTATGTCGACCAGAAGGTTGAGGCGGAAAGCGATTATCAATACCAGACAGGCAGCAGTAATTTCACGCTTGTCGACCTGGTGGTTGGATACCGCTTACCGAAGCGAAAAGGCATCATGAGTCTCAGTTTCCAGAATGTGTTCGACGAGGAATTCGATTATCTCGACGACAGTTACCGGTCTTTTCAGGACGAGCCGAGCGCCGGGCCGTATATTCCAGATAGCAGCGTTATGGGACGACTGACGTTAAGTTTTTAAAATTAAGGCAATGCATAAATAACCAAAACGGACATTTCAATACCAAATTTATTTGAACCGAAGAGGGGTACCTATACATGAACAGAGTAATAAAATATTGCGGGCTGATTGGCTTTGCTGCGATTTTCGGATTGTCGAACGTTGCATTTGCAGCGTGTACCTTCGACCCTGATGTTACCAGCCCTTTTTCAGTCCCGGACGGGGTATCTGATCTCAGCGGGCAGGGTAATTTTACCTGTGCCGACTTTATCGGTTCCGGCGGAGTAGCCATGACCGAGGTGACTGGCGTCGTTTTTGAGCGAGACGGCGACTGGATATTGCCCGAATCCGCGCGGATTACAGAGAACGGTTTTGTGACTAATACCCCGGATCAGATCGTGCTGTTTCCACAGGGTAACGGTTCCCGCTGTAATTTCTCATACCTCAGGAACAATGCGGTACAAGGGACGGGTCTGGGTATCGGGGGCAATGTCGACAGAAATGACTCGGTTGCCTGTACCGATGGAATTGTTAATTCCGAAGAGGCCCCTCCTCTTCCCGAACCCGATCTTGTAACCACAACAGATGCGTGCACGGTCACACTGGATGCATTCTTGCCTAGTGGTGGGACGGTTGATGAAGGTGACTTCACTTACTTCACTGGTTCGAACCTGGACGGAACCATACAGGCTATCTGTAGTGCCGATGGTACTCCTCAGAATGAATGCGTGCGGGGATGCCCCAAGTTCAGAAATATCGAAGCATTGCAGGATGCGGGTTACTGCCATGCTAATGCCGATGGCTCGATTCCACTGGAGGATACGAATATACCTTCTGCTTTCGATGAATATACCGATGACAAGCGTTGTACGCCCTGTCTGACGGCAGCCCAGGCCGAATCAGATCCGGAACTCTCGGGCTTCGATACCGGTGGGCTGAAGCTTTGCTGGGAGTACACGAATAGTGTGGGTAATTTCACTTACAGGTCCCACAAGCCGGTACGGTCGCAAACCACCGAGACCGATCTATTTAATGAATGTTACCAAACCACAACCACGGTCAACTTTTTCGGCAGGGAGATTACCAAGACAATCACCACCTGCGACTAGAAGTGTGGTTTTAAAGTACAATATTGCAGGTTGTATAAATGGAATCGAAACCGGAATCGAAGACACCTGATCGACTCTAGCTACAGGGCCCCGCGAGGGGCCCTTTTTATTTACTAGTCCCGATATAATTGGATTCGTATTCCCATGAGTGGGCCAAAAGGTATAAAGGGTCGGTGAAAAATGCGATTTATTTAGATTTGTCGCTGGGCGCTTTTTTTATTTTTCGGATGCGAATGTAAAGGAAGTTTGGCGCTTCCCCTCTTTATATTGTTGTCGATATTGCTAGGGCGAAACGACGCAACGATTGCTGAGGATGCCGAGACCCTCGATTTCGACCGCAACCTCGTCGCCCGCCTGCAACCAGATCGGTGGATCGCGAAACGCGCCGACGCCATGCGGGGTGCCAGTGGCGATGATGTCCCCGGGCAGCAGGGTGAAAGCCGCACTGAGGTACTCGATCAGGTAGGGGATGTCGTAAATCATTTCGCGGGTGTTCGAGTCCTGCATGACCTGGTCGTTAAGCCAGCATTTGATCGACAGCCGGTGCGGGTCCGGGATTTCATCGCGTGTCACGAGGTAGGGGCCGAGCGGGCAAAAAGTATCCAGGCATTTGCCGCGCAGCCACTGGTCGCCGGGCTTGAACTGCAGGTCGCGCGCGCTGACGTCGTTGCAATTCATGTATCCGGCGACATAGTCATAGGCGACCTCGGCATCGACGTTGCGCGCGGTCTTGCCGATAACCACGGCGAGCTCGGCCTCGTAGTCGACCTGGTCGGTGAGGTCGGTGGACCAGCGGATGTCTTCACCGCTGCCAATCACGGCCGACGGATACTTGCAAAACATCGTCGCCAGTTCGGGCACGCCGATATCGGCCTCGCGAATGTGGTCCATGTAGTTCAGGCCGATGGCGACGATCTTGCTGGGATTGGGCACCGGCGATAGCAGCCTGGCGGAATCGAGCGGCAGTTCGCCAGCGGCATTCTCCAGTGCTGCACGCGCGGTTTGCATCGCCGCCCCACCGAGCTGCAGAAAACGCAGCATATCGTCCGGCAGCGTGCCGCCGCTGGCCTCGCTCAAATTGATGATCTGATCGTCCCTGACCGCGCCGAGATGAACCCGGTTATCGGATACCTGATAGCTGACCAGTTTCATATCGATTTGCTCCCTGGGTTACCGCCCGCATGTGCGCGTAAACGATGCGACCTGCGACAGTTTCGTGAAAAATGCCGCAGGGGTTTATGATTGTCGGCCGCGCCGCTGATAATGAGGGCGTCTTACGCCGGATAGTGTATTGAAATTCCAGCCTAAATCTATCACTCAATGGTTACGTTAGTTCTTTGCCGACAGCGGGTTGGTCGGTGGCCTGAATGCGTTACCCGTTACCACGGTAACGGTTCACATCGGCGGTAACGTCGCGCTGCTGGAGCTGGCGGAGAACCGTTTGTATGACGTCAGGCTGGCAATGATGTCGCCACCGCGGCCGCAGTCTGCGAGAATTGCCGTGCTTGTGATCGACGATGAAACCTTGGTCAAACTGCATTGTGAGCGCGCCAGCCGCAATAAATTGAACAGCACGGTCGTTATTCGCGGAAATGTAGATACTTCAACCGGTGTTGCGCAGCCCGGCCGCAATCGCATTGATCGAACTCAGTAACGCCGACTGCCACTGCAGGCGATCGGCTTCGGGCTGAGTTTCATCGCGATATTTTTTGAGCAGTTCTATCTGTAAATAGGCGAGGGGATCGAGGTAGGGATCGCGCCGCGTCAGCGACAGCGTCAGTACCGGGTCGTTGGCCAGTAACTCGTCTATCTCGGCTATCTGCAGCACGGTCGCGATACTGCGCTCGTTTTCCCGATGGATCATGCCGTAGATCAGGGTCGCCAGTTTCTTATTCTCGCAAAGCTTGCTGTATTCGAGCGCGATGCGCATATCGGATTTGAACAGCGACATTTGCAGGTTGCTGATCATCGCCGTGAAGAAAGGCCATTGCCGGTTCATTTCGTGCAACTGCCTGAGGCGATCGTCATCTGCCGCTATCCAGTTTTCGATGGCGGCGCCGACGCCATACCAGGCCGGCATCGTGGTGCGTGAAATGCTCCAGCCGAACACCCAGGGGATCGCGCGCACCGATGATTTGGACAGGTCGCCCTTGCGTCGATGCGACGGACGTGAACCGATGTTCATCAAGCCGATTTCGCTGACCGGGGTGGTTTCATAGAAGTACTCGAAGAATCCCGCAGTGTCGTCGGTGAGCCGTCGATAGCTTTGTTCGGACAGCAGCGACAGTGCCTGCATCGCGGCATGATATTGTTCGTAGTTCGCCTCATCCTGGCGCTGCGACAGCATGCTCGCCTTCATCAGGCCGGTGATACCCATCGCCAGTTCATAGTTGGCGGTTTCGGCATTGCCGTATTTGTGCGACAGGACTTCACCCTGTTCGGTAAATTTGATTTGCCCAAGCACGGTATGCGGCGGCTGCGACATGATCGCATCGTGCGTAGGACCGCCACCGCGGGTAATGGTGCCGCCGCGTCCGTGAAAAATTCGGCATTGCATGGCGTGCCGCGCGGTAATCTCAACCACTTTCTGCTGTGCCTGGTAAAGCCCCCAGGCGGCCGACATGATGCCGCCGTCCTTGCAGGAATCGGAGTAACCGAGCATGACTTCCTGACGGCCGCCGGTTTGACCCAGCAGCTCACGGTAAACCTCGTTTTGCAGCAGTGCGTCGAGCACAACGTCGATATGCGCGAGATCGTCGATGGTTTCGAACAGGGGCGAGATTTCAAGGCTGCAAAAGTAAGCCTCCCCCTGGCGGCCTGCGAGCCCCGCGAGAAAGGCCAGGTACATGACTTCCATGATATGGCTGGCGCTATGCGTCATCGATATCACGTAACTGCCGATACAGCGCCGGCCGATTTTCTGGCGCATGTCGTAAATCATGTCCAGCACGGCAAGCGTTTGCCGGTTTTCGTCCGCCAGCAGGGCACGGTCGAACTCGGGTTTTATGTCGTCCCGGATCTGTGCTGCCAGCAGTTTCACGCGCTCAGTTTCAGCGAGCGTCCGGTAGTCGAGGCCAGCCGATAACTGCAGGATTTCGCTGACGGCGTCGGTATGCCGGGCGGACTCCTGGCGCACATCCAGGCTGACCAGGTGAAAGCCGAAGGTTTCGGCGATACGTATCGCATCTTTCAGATCGCCGTTGGCAGCGGCGTACTCTCCGTGGCTCATCAGGGAGTCCCGAATCGAGTAAAGGTCGTCGAGAAAGTCCTGCAGGCTGGCATAACCCTGCTCGGCATCCGGCGTTTCCCGGTCGCGCATCTGGTTACGTACGATCGCCAGGTTCTTCTTCAGCCGGTGATGCATGTGATAAAGCTTGCGCCGGTACACCTCCTCCTCGAACTGGTCGCGGCGTTGATCGAAGGACCCAAAGCCCATGGCTTCATCCCGTTGCAGCCGCTGCAGGAATTCCTCACTCGGGCTGAACCAGCGGGTCGACATGGTCAAAACCTGGGTCAGCCGATAAATCTGACGCACGTGTTCGCCGAGAATTTCTTCGGCCTGCATCAGCAGGGCCATACGCGTGGTGTCCGGGGTGACGAATGGATTGCCATCGCGGTCACCACCAATCCAGGAGCCGAACTCGATGAAACTGGGGACGTTTACCACCGGATTGCCGAACTCGTCCTCGCCATATATCCGCGTGATCGCCCGCTCGAGATGTCGATAGTCGATCTTGACCGCTTCAAACAGGCTCAGCTGAAAATAGTGCAGGCCCATCTTGATTTCGTCGGCCACGCTGGGTTTGCTGCCACGAACTTCGTTGGTTAACCACAGGGTTTCGATCTGCAGTTGCAGCGCGTCGACCAGGTCGTCACGTTCGAACTGACTCAGGCGTGGGTCGGTCAAGTGGTCGATAATTTTGAAAACCTCACGCTGGTGATGCATCACGGTGCGCCGCCGCGATTCGGTCGGATGCGCGGTAAACACCGGTTTGTACAACAGGTCGTCGAACAGGGTCTGAAGCTCGTCTCTACTCACACCCTGATCCTTGAACTCCTCGATAGTGTGGTTGAACGAACCGACCCAGGCGGCATGCCCCTGTTGCCGTACCGAAACCCGGCGCAGGCGATGCAGAAAATCCTCCTCGGCGATGTTGACCAGGTTGAAATAGATCGCAAAGGCGCGGATAACCTGGTTGATTGCCGGCGCACTGAGGCCCGCGATCAACTTCATCAATTCCTTGCGTTTGGGCTCGCTATCGCGCTTGCGCAGCTGTATGAAACCGGTGCGCAGCGCTTCGACCGCATGAAAGACTTCGGGGCTTTCGTTTTTGAGCAGCACGTTACCGATCAATTTGCCCAGCAGTTTGACGCGCGAGCGCAGCTGCTTGTCCGATTTCGCATGAAAGCTGATGGCAGGGATGGTCATGTTCGAGCCCGGTGTCTGTAATTGCCGGAGTATACCAAAGCGGAATCGGCGCTTTGTCGCAAAACCGCAGCGGCTGAATGCATTAGCGACCCGCAAAAAATCCGTTGAGGCTGGCTTTGCGCTGATGGCTGCGGTATAAATCCGGACATGTTGCTCTATTCTCCAGAAACGGTTTATCAGCTCGACAAGGCCGCCGTGGTCAGCGATGGTTTTGCCGAAATCGAATTGATGCAGCGTGCCGGGCGCAGCGTCTGGCGAGCATTGCAGGCGCGCTGGCCGCAGGTTGAAAAGATAACCGTATTCGCTGGTTGCGGTAATAACGGCGGGGATGCGTTCGTGGTTGCGCTGTGCGCGCGCGCGCAGGGCGTCGCGGTGCAGTTACTGGTCCAGGGCGATTTGTCGCGGCAGTCGGAAACCTCGCGTCATTTCGCCGCGCTCTGGCAGCAGGATGGCGGGACCTTCGAGGATTGGCAGGGGCAGGAACTGAGCGGGGATGTCATCGTCGACGGCCTGCTCGGGATCGGCCTGCAGCGCGAGCTGAACGCGCCGTGGCAGGACTTGATCAATACGATCAACCGCCAGGCGTCACCGCGGGTTGCGATCGACATTCCCTCGGGCCTCAACGGTTTAACCGGTAATCCGCAACCGGTCGCGGTTACGGCACAGCTGACCGTGACTTTTATCGGCGCCAAAACCGGACAGTACCTGGCCGATGGCCCGGATTACTGTGGCGAACTGATCTTCGAAGACCTCGGAGTGTCGGCGCGCGCGCGCGCCGAGGTCGCCGCGCAGCTGGAAATTGTCGACTCCTGCCAGCTGCCGGCGCCACGCAAAAAGAATTCACACAAGAACCACTACGGCAATTTACTCATCATCGGTGGGGACCAGGGCATGAGCGGGGCGGTTACGCTGGCCGCAAGGGCCGCGCTGCGCAGCGGCGCCGGCCTGGTGACCGCGCTGGTGCATCCCGAGTGTCGCGCCAATCTCGCCGCGTTTCCGGAAATCATGGTGCAGGGCTGGGATGCGCTTGCAGCGAAGTTGCCGCAGGCCAGCGTGGTGATCGTCGGCCCGGGGCTCGGGGATAGCGCAGAGGCCGGCAGACTATTGCAGCGATTGCAGCAGGTGTCAGTCCCGATGGTGGTCGATGCCAGCGCCCTGCAGGCAGATTTCCTGACCGTCGCTGGGGTCGGAGCAATGCGTGATTACACCTCATCCCGGAGAAG
Organism: uncultured Gammaproteobacteria bacterium; assembly: GCA_963768295.1. Lineage (GTDB taxonomy): Bacteria > Pseudomonadota > Gammaproteobacteria. The sequence continues at coordinate 29,682 of CAVYHN010000016.1, forward strand.
CCGCGGCGCTGATGTCCTGTTCGACGGCCGAGATTCAGGGCGATCGCCTGGCGGCCAGCGCCGGGCTTGCCGAGCGGTTCCGTGCCACCTGCGTGCTCAAGGGCTCCGGCACGCTGATCGCGCAAGCGGACGAATTGACGGCGATCAATACGCATGGCAATGCGGGCATGGCAAGCGCCGGCATGGGCGACGTGCTGAGCGGGATCATTGGCGCATTCATCGGGCAGGGCCTGTCGCCGTTTGCCGCGGCGCGCTCGGCGGTTTTGATTCACGCGCTGTGCGCCGAGTCCTTTAGTCTCGAGCAGGATCAAATCGGTCTCATCGCCAGCGATATCATAGAGCGCATTCCACGCGTCGTCAGGCAGTTGCGGGATGCCGGCTAGCTCGACCTTGTTAGTTCGCAGTGAAACCGAAATGCGTGACCTCGGCGCCCGCCTGATCGCGGCCTGCGACCGCGGTGGCGTGATCACGCTCAAGGGCGACCTCGGTACGGGCAAAACCACGCTGGTGCGCGGCGCGCTCGAGGCCGAGGGAATTGACAGCGGGGTGCGCAGCCCGACCTATACGCTGGTCGAATACTATCCGCTGGAAAGCTTCGCCGTGGCGCATTTCGATTTGTATCGGCTCGCCGATGCCGAAGAACTCGAGTATCTCGGCTACCGCGACTATCTGAACCCCGAAACCCTGTGCTTTATCGAATGGCCGCAGCGCGCCGGTGAATATCTGCAGACGATCGATCTCGAAATCACAATCGAATACGATCCCGAAGGCCGCCGTGTGTGCCTGACGCCGAAATCGGAGTGGGCCCGGGACCTGGTTTCGCGCCTGAACTAACCCGTTTAGCCCCGATTCCTCAAGTTTTTTTTAGAAAGGGTCACTATCTAATTAATAAATATAGAAAAATCGTTGATTTTTTATCACGGATTTACTATAAATAAGCTTCAGGTAAGGGCATAAAAACGGGAATCATGGACCCATTTGCTAAAACAAGGCGACTTTTTCTTAAGCGGGTAACCCGCTATGGGCTTTCGCTCGCCTTGCTGGCGGGTGCCAAACCTGCGCTTGCGCAGTCGAAAACGGCGCTGACCGGTATCCGTATCTCGCAGTCTACCGACGACCATACCCGGGTGGTATTCGACCTGACCGGGGACTTCGAACACAATTTATTTACGCTGAACGACCCGCACCGGATCGTCATCGACCTGCATGATACCCGCGAAAGCGAGGCGATCGAGATCAGCGACAAGGCCACAACCCTGATGCGCGGCATCCGCTCGGCCAGCAAGGATGGCGGGCGCCTGCGCGTGGTGCTCGACCTGCGGGGCAAGGCGCGTCCGCGAAGCTTCGAATTGAAGCCCGACGGCAAGGCGGGTCATCGACTGGTGGTCGACCTGCACGCTACCCACCTGAGTCCAACCCCGATCAAGACCAGTCAACAGGAGCGCAGCAAGCACAAGAAACAGTTCGTTATCGCGCTCGACCCCGGTCATGGCGGTCGCGATCCCGGCGCCATCGGCAAGAAGGGCACGCGTGAAAAAGACGTTGCGCTGTCGGTCGCCAAGAAACTGAAAACCCTGATCAATCGCGACTCGGGTTACCGTGCAATACTCACCCGCGACGGCGATCGATTCGTTACCCTGCGCAACCGGGTCAAGAAGGCGCGTGAAGCCGAAGCCGATATCTTCGTTTCGCTGCATGCGGATTCGTTCCACAAATCGAATGTCAAGGGTGCGTCGGTGTATGCGCTGTCTCTGAGCGGGGCCAGTTCGGAAGCGGCGCGCTGGATCGCGGAGAAGGAAAACGCTTCCGATCTGATCGGCGGTATCAGCCTCGACGACAAGGATGATTTAATCGCTTCGGTGCTGCTCGACCTGTCGCAGACCGCGACGATTCAGGACAGCCTGGAACTGGGCTCCGATGTGCTGCAAAATATCGGCAAGGTTTCCAGGCTCAATAATCGCCAGGTACAGCAAGCCGGATTTGCGGTGTTGAAAGCCCCGGATATGCCGTCGATTCTGATCGAAACTGCGTTTCTGTCAAATCCGGCCGAGGAAAAGAAACTGCGTAATCCCAAGCATCAGCACAAACTCGCCAAAGCGGTTTTCAGCGGCATTAAGAACCATCTCAAGAATCGTCAGGCCTAGCCGCATACTGCATCGATTCCCCGCATGACAGTGATCCGAATAATGTCAGGGTCCTGGCCGAAAACTAAAAGTACACACTTCACCCACTAAGTACATCGGTTTGGCGTTACCAAGCAATTTGCTAAATCAGGGCTCGAGACCGTTTTGTGCAACCGGCGGGCTGGTCTGTCTTTCGGACACAAACTTACGTACCGCGTCCCGGTAGTCGGGAAAATCCACGATGTCGTTGTGCGCGGCGCCTGCGATCATCTGGTAGTCGAGCGATGCCCGGGTAAAACTTCGTTTTAGCGCCAGCGTATGCGCCAGCTTGACTTCCCGGTCGAACTCGGCACTGGTAATCAAAACCGGTATGTCGATAGCGCCGGCGCGGGCAGCGGAATCGAAGCGATCCCTGATCAGGTAGCGTACCGGAAACAGCGGATACATTTTCCGTCCAATTTCGGCGATGCTGTCATAGGGCGTCAGCAGGATCAGTTTTTCCAGTGAGCGATTGGCTGCCAGATACACCGCGACGCCGCTGCCCAGGCTGCGTCCGTAGGCGGTAATGGATTCATGCCGGGGCGATACTGAATCGTAAATCGCCAGTGCGTCCGCAAAAAATCCTGCCTCGCTGGGGCTGCCCTCGCTGTTGCCATAACCGCGGTAATTGATCAGGTAGACGCTATAGTCGCGAAACACATCTTCGAAAAATCCGCGCCGATGGGTGATCAGTTCGGAGTTGCCGCCAAAGTAGATGACCGCCCTGGCTTTGCCGGGGTTCAGTATCCAGCCGCGCAGCCGCGTTCCCTGGTTGTCAACAACCACTTCCTCGGCGTTGAAATTGGGATCGACCGGCACCGGGAAGTAAATCAGCTTGCGCTGAAACACATATAGAAACGCTGCCAGCAGCAGGTAGATGCCGATCAACACCAGGGCGATGGAGGTGATTTCTTGCATGGGGAATTTTCGTAATCCCGGGCGGGATTTTCTGGTATTCTCTGCGTCCAAACTTTGTGCACCCATATAGTACCCAAGCAACGATCTATGAACAAACTCGAACAGTTGAAATCCATGACCCAGGTGGTGGCCGATACCGGCGACCTGGACGCGATGGTGCAGTACCAGCCGCAGGACGCGACCACCAATCCCTCATTGCTGTTAAAAGCCGCCGACTTACCGCGCTATCAGCCGTTGCTGGACGAGGCCCGGCGCTGGGGCCGCGAACAGGGCGGCAGCCCGGCCTCGCGGGCCGCCGCCGCCGCTGATTACCTGGCGGTCAGCATCGGCCTCGAAATCCAGAATATCGTGCCGGGCCGGGTTTCCACCGAGGTCGATGCGCGCCTGTCTTTCGACCGCGAAGCAACCATCGCGCGCGCGCGACGGATCATCGAGCTTTACGAAAGCCGGGGCAGCAATCGCAATCGCGTGCTGATCAAGATTGCCTCCACCTGGGAAGGTATTCAGGCCGCGCGCGAACTCGAGCAGGAAAATATCAACTGCAATCTGACCCTGTTATTCGGGTTTGAGCAGGCGGTGGCCTGCGCCGAAAGCGGTGTTTATCTGATTTCGCCGTTTGTCGGTCGCATTCTCGACTGGCATCTGGCGGCCAGCGGTCAATCTGCGATAGCGGCCGAAATGGACCCGGGCGTATTATCGGTTACCCGCATTTACAACTACTACAAACAACACGGCTATGACACCGTGGTGATGGGGGCGAGTTTTCGCAACACCGGTGAAATCGAGCAGCTCGCGGGTTGCGATCGACTTACCATAAGCCCGCAGTTAATGCAGGAGCTCGCGGCTGACGAATCCCTGCTGACCCGCAAGCTGGACCCGGAGCAGGGCGCCGACGGCATGGAAAAAATCAGCCTGGATGAAAAATCTTTCCGCTGGATGATGAACGAGGATGCAATGGCGACCGAAAAGCTGGCCGAAGGCATCCGCCTGTTCACCCGTGACCAGGAGAAGCTGGAGTCGCGGCTGGTAGCCTGAATACCCCCAGTGCCGCAAATCCAGACCCTCCCTTCCCACCTGATAAACCAGATTGCCGCTGGGGAGGTTGTCGAACGTCCCGCTTCGGTGGTAAAGGAACTGGTTGAGAACAGCCTCGACGCGGGCGCGGGTTCGATCACGATCGAAATCGATGCCGGCGGTACTCGTCTGATCAGGGTCAGCGATGACGGTTGCGGTATCGATTGCGATCAACTCGCGAGCGCATTGTCGCGTCACGCCACCAGCAAGATCGGCAGTCTCGAGGACCTGGAAAATATCAGTTCCCTGGGGTTTCGCGGCGAAGCCCTGCCCAGCATTGCTTCGGTGTCACGCCTCAGCCTGGTATCGCGCCTGCCGGAGGCCGATTGCGCCTGGAAGCTGCAGGGCCGGGAGGAAACCAGGCCGATTCCCGACCCCCTGCCGCAGGGCACCCAGGTGGAAGTGCTGGAACTGTTTTACAACGTGCCGGCGCGCAAGAAATTTTTACGCACCGAAAATACCGAGTACAAGCACATCGAAAGCCTGTTCAAGAACATGGCGCTGAGTCACCCCGCGGTCGCGTTCCGGCTGGTGCACAACCAGAAGGTGGTTTACCAGTTGCCATCGGTGCAAACCGCCGACGACCAGCTCCGCCGGCTGGCGTCACTCTGCGGCAAGAGCTTTGCCGAAAGCCTGGTGGAAATCGATGTCAGCAGCGATAGTTTGCGCCTGCAGGGATGGGTTGCCTTGCCGACTTTCAATCGCAGCCAGGCGGATATGCAGTACTTTTTTGTCAATCAGCGCATGGTGCGCGACAAGTTGATCAGCCATGCGGTGCGCCAGGCTTATCAGGACGTCCTGTTCCATGGCAGGCACCCCGCCTACGTGCTCTCGCTGACCATGAATGCGGCCGAACTCGATGTCAATGTGCACCCGCAAAAACACGAGGTTCGCTTCAGGAATTCGCGCATGGTGCACGATTTTCTGTTTCGCAGCCTGCACCAGGCGCTGGGGAAGATCCAGCCCGAGCAGCAGATCGAATCACCCGGATTTGCCCTGGCCGATGAGGTTTCGGCGTCGCCGACGACCCAGTCCGGCTTGAGTTTCCAGGCGTATGCGCAGGGTGATCGCTCGGCTTCGGTCCGCGAGCAAATGCAGTCCTACGCGGCACTGTTGAATCCGGCGACCGGTGCGGATGTCTCGCCATCTGCAGATCCGTCGCTACCGCCGCTGGGTTACGCCATCGCGCAGTTGAAAGGCATCTATATTCTGGCGGAAAACAGCGATGGCCTGATCGTGGTCGACATGCACGCGGCGCATGAACGTATCGTCTACGAACGCATGAAGCAGAACGCGGACCAGGAAGACGTGATCGCGCAGCCGCTGCTGGTGCCGATCAGCTTCAACGTCAGTCAGGCCGAGGGCGACCTGGTCGAGGAAAATGACGCATTCTTCCGCCATCTCGGTTTCAGCGTGGAGCGCCTCGGACCCGAGCAGGTCCGGGTGCGCGCCGTGCCGGCGCTGCTGAAAAATGCCGACAGTGAGCAGTTGTTGCGCGACGTGCTCGCGGACCTGGTCGAGCACGGCAGGTCGCAGCGAATCCAGCAGTATCAGAATGAAATGCTGGCAACCATGGCCTGCCACGCCTCGGTGCGCGCCAATCGTTTGCTCTCGATCGACGAAATGAACGCTTTACTGCGTGATATCGAACAAACCGAGCGCAGCGGCCAATGCAATCATGGGCGTCCGACCTGGAAGCAGCTCAGCCTGGACCAGCTCGACAAGCTGTTTATGCGCGGGCAGTAGCATGTCCGCAGCCAGGGTAATCTTCCTGATGGGGGCCACTGCCACCGGTAAAACCGATCTTGCGCTCGCTATCGCGGACCGCTTCGACGTCGAGATTATCAGTGTCGATTCGGCGCTGGTTTATCGCGGCATGGACATCGGCACCGCGAAACCGCCTGCAGAGGCTCTGCACAAGGTGCCGCATCACCTGATCGATATCCTCGACCCGGCAGAGCCGTTTTCGGCCTGGGACTTTGTTCAGCAAAGCCAGCGCCTCGCGGCCGAGATTAGTGCGCGCGGCCGCATTCCGCTGCTGGCGGGCGGCACGATGTTGTATTACCAGGCCTTTGAACGCGGATTGAACCGCTTGCCCGAGGCTGATGAAAGCCTGCGCCGGCGGCTGGATCAGGAAGCGCGGCAGCTTGGCTGGCCGCGCATGCACGAAAAACTGGCGGCGATCGATCCCGTCAGCGCCAGTCGTATCAAACCCACCGACGCGCAACGAATTCAACGTGCGCTCGAGGTTTTCGAGATATCCGGTGAACCACTGTCCAGGCTACAGCAGGATGAATCAACGGGGTACGATGGCCCGATCGAAAAAATTATCCTCGCGGTCAATGACCGCGCGGCGCTGCATCAGCGGATCGCGGCGCGCTTTCTACAGATGCTGGAGCAGGGACTGATCGACGAAGTATCGCGGCTCAGGCAGCGCGGCGATCTGAACCTGTCGATGCCGTCGATGCGCTGTGTCGGCTACCGCCAGGTCTGGCAATATCTCGATGCCGAGCTGTCGCACCAGCAAATGGTTGATAAGGCGCTAGCGGCGACTCGCCAACTGGCCAAGCGCCAGATCACCTGGTTGCGAAAACAACCGCCGGAACTGAGCTTTGATTGCCTGAATTACCGTAAAGATGCTATATTCGCCCGAATTGAGGCTGCAGTTTCGCGGTCTTGACCGGAACGATTTTAAGCGAAGGGAATCATAGACTCTGCCGCAGGGTAATATTCGCTTTGCAAGGCAGATTTACAATAATAACTTTAAGGAGTACCGATTATGTCCAAAGGGCAAATGTTACAAGAACCCTACCTGAATGCTTTACGCAGAGAGCATGTACCGGTTTCAATCTTCCTGGTTAATGGAATCAAGTTGCAGGGGCAGATCGAGTCATTCGATCAGTTTGTCGTGCTGCTTAAGAATAATGTCAGCCAAATGGTATACAAGCACGCAATATCCACGATTGTTCCAGCGCGCAACGTTCATATCGATCATCCTCATGCAGAAGAAAGCGAAACTGAGGGCGAGGGCAACCGTTAAGGATGCGCTACAGGATATGACCCGGACCGGAGGTCCCGTTGTTTGAATTTGAGCGTCCGCGTGGTGGCGAGCGAGCGCTCCTGGTCCATATCAATTTCCCCCATCAGCCCGACCAGGATGATCTGAACGAATTTGTCGAATTAGTACGCTCTGCCGATGTGGTCGATCTAGAGCTAATTGTCGGCAGTCGTCAGCAACCCTCGGCGAAGACTTTTATCGGCAAGGGGAAACTCGAAGAAATTGCAGCCCGGGTCAAGGCGCAAGAGATCGACGTGGTGCTGTTTAATCACCCCTTGTCGCCCTCGCAGGAAAGAAACCTGGAATCGGCGCTGCAGTGTCGCGTACTCGATCGTACCGGCCTGATCCTCGATATTTTTGCGCAGCGCGCGCAGTCATTCGAGGGTAAGCTGCAGGTCGAACTGGCCCAGCTCAAGCATCTGTCGAGCCGACTGGTCAGGGGCTGGACCCATCTCGAGCGGCAAAAAGGCGGCATCGGCCTGCGCGGGCCGGGTGAAACCCAGCTCGAGACCGATCGGCGATTGCTGGGTAAACGGATCAAGTACCTGAACAACCGTCTGGACAAGGTAGCGCGCCAGCGCGAACAGAGTCGGCAGGCGCGTACCAAGGCGGATATCCCCACGGTATCGCTGGTGGGTTATACCAATGCCGGCAAATCGACCCTGTTCAATGCCTTGACCGACGCCTCGGTCTACGCCGCGGATCAACTGTTCGCAACCCTCGATCCAACCCTGCGTAAACTGCAGTTAAGCGAGCAGCAGGACATTATTCTGGCCGATACGGTAGGCTTCATCCGCCATCTGCCGCATGACCTGGTGGCGGCCTTCCGCGCTACCTTGCTGGAAACCCGCGAGGCCGACCTGATTTTGCATATCGTCGATAGTTCGGATGACAGCCGTCAGGAGAAAATCGAGGCGGTCGACCGGATTTTGCACGAAGTTGGTGCCGGGGAAGTGCCACAGTTACTTGTTTACAACAAAATCGACGTGCTTGGCATGTCTCCGCGAGTCGACCTGGACGAGCAGGAGCGGCCGTGGCGGATCTGGCTTTCGGCCCAGGAAGGCCGTGGCTTCGACGAATTGGTCGAGACTCTGCGCCAGCGGTTTTGCCAGCAAAGCGCGGGCTATCGCCTGCAATTATCAGCCAGCGAAGGCCAGATCAGGGCCTATTTGTTCGAAAGCGGCGCAATAGATTCCGAAAATTATGAAAATAATGGCGATATACGCTTGAAACTGCGGCTAACGCCCGCACTATTGAAGCGTTTACAGCGTAAGTTCGGGATTTCTGCTGATCGGCTTGAAGTGCTCGCAGATACGCTTGCAGGAGCAGCCTGAAGCGCATTACAATCCGCAATCTTTGTGCGTCCGCTATCTACACTAAATACACTTTTCGCTTTCGGAGTAAATTATGCCCTGGAATGAACCAGGTAAAGACAAGGATCCATGGGGACAACGTAATAACGATGGCCCACCGGATCTGGACGAGTTATTCAACAACCTGAAAAACAAGTTCGGCGGCCTGCTCGGCGGCGGCGGTAAGGGGAGAATTCCCAAGGTGCCCGGTGGCTCGAGCAACCTGTCCGGATTTATCGGGTTCATCGCGATTGCCGTGCTGGTGGTCTGGGCGCTGACGGGTATCTATATCGTCGACGAAGGCTGGAACGGGGTCGAAACCCGTTTCGGTGAGAGAAGCGGCGTTACCCAGGCCGGGCCGCACTGGCATCTGCCTTACCCGATCGAAGATGTCGAATTGATCGACGTCGCCAATATCCGCACCGCGCGCAAGAATTCCAAGATGCTGACCAGCGACGAAAACATCGTCGTCATGAGTATCGAAATTCAGTACAACGTCAAGGATGCGCAGGATTTCGCCTTCGAAGTATTCGACCCGGATCTGACGCTGCAGCAGACCGCGGAAACCGCGATCCGCGAAGTGGTCGGCAATAACGACATGGACCTGATTATCACCGCCGGTCGTGCGGTCGTCGGTAGCGCTACCAAGGAAATCATGCAGGAGATTCTGGACAATTATAGAACCGGGATCAACGTGGTCCAGGTCAACATGGACGAGGCGCAACCGCCGGAAGAAGTACAGGAAGCTTTCGAAGACGCCATCAAGGCGCGCGAGGACGAGCAGCGCATCATTAACGAGGCCAATGCCTACCGCAACGATGTGGTGCCCAAGGCCCGAGGTGAGGGCCAGGGGCTGCTGGAACAGGCGGAAGCCTACAAGACGCGCGTGGTTAAATCCGCGCAGGGTGAAACCAGCCGTTTCAACCAGTTGCTCGCGGAATACCAGCGCGCGCCCGAGGTTACCCGGGAGCGCCTGTACATAGACACCATCGAGTCGGTTATGGCGCGTTCGCCCAAGGTTATGCTGGATGTCGAAAGTGGCAACAACCTGCTGTTCCTGCCCCTCGATCAGCTTATGGGTCGTGCGGCATCGAGTTCCGGCCCCTTGAAGGGCCTCAGTGAAGGCAGTAGTGGTGCGCAGACGCTGATGGATGAGTTCCAGCGTAATGCGAGCCGCAACCGTGAACGGGAGACACGCCAATGACCGCTAATATTCGATTCGGGTTTATCCTGCTAGCCGTGGTCGCGGTAATAATTTACATGTCGACCTTCATCGTGCATGAGCGCGAACTTGCGATCAAGTTCAAGCTGGGTGAAATCGTCGAGGCAGACTACCAGCCGGGCCTCTATTTTCAGATCCCGATCATCAACAATGTTATCAAGTTCGATAGCCGTATTTTGACCATGGATACACCGTCAGAGCGCTTTTTGACGGTGGAAAAGAAAAACGTCATCGTCAACTCCTTCGTCAAATGGCGTATTACCGACCCGAAGACCTTTTATACTTCGACCGGCGGTGATCAGCGCCGCGCAATCGCGCGCATGTCGTCAATCATCAACGATGAACTGAAAGGCAAGATCGCGTCGCAGACCATGCGTGAAGTCATTTCCGGTGAACGTGCGATCATCATGCAGGAAGTGACCGACAAGGCGGCGGTCAAGATCGAGGATCTCGGCATCCAGCTGATCGACGTGCGCGTCAAGAAAGTCGAACTGCCGGACAATGTCAGTAGCAACGTCTACCGGCGGATGGCGACCGAACGCCAGACCGTGGCCAAGCAGTTCCGCTCCCGCGGTGAAGAGCAGGCCAAGCAGATTCGCGCCAATGCCAACCGTCAGCGTGAGGAAATTCTGGCCGAGGCTTACCGTAAATCAGAAGAGATCAGGGGTTTAGGGGATGCGACCGCGGCCAAGACCTATGCCGACTCGTACAACCAGGACAAGGAGTTCTATTCCTTCTACCGTAGTCTGAAAGCTTATGACTCAAGCTTTGGCAATAATCAGGATATCATCCTGCTGAGCCCGGATTCCGACTTCTTCAAGTATTTCAAAGATTCTACATTACCGAAGTAGACGGGACGTTGCTATAAAGCTAAGAACGGGCGACCAGAGGGGCGCCCGTTTTTTTGGGGGGAAAATGAACTGGGCAGATTTTTGGGCGGCAATGGCGCTGGTGCTGGTGCTCGAGGGCTTGATTCCCTTCATTAGCCCACAGGGCTATAAGAACATGGTCCAGCAAATGGCAACCATGTCCGAACAAATGCTAAGAAATGTTGGTTTGGTGCTTATAATCATGGGTCTGCTATTCCTCTATCTGGTGCGTGGTTGAAGGTGGCCGAAAAGTCGAACAAACGCTGGTTACTGCCCGACGGGGTGCAGGAAACCCTGCCGCCTGACGCCAGCGCGGTCGAATCACTGCGTCACGATATTCTGCAAATTTTCCATAACTGGGGCTACGACCTGGTTATGCCGGCCATGATCGAATACATGGATTCGTTACTGACCGGAACGGCGCATTCGCTGGATACGCGGACCTTCGCCCTGGTCGATCAGCTGTCAGGCAAGCAAATGGGCGTGCGCTCCGACATGACGCCCCAGGTGGCGCGGATCGACGCGCACCTGTTGGCGGATAATGCCCGGCAACACCGCGTGTCGAGGCTTTGCTACTGCGGACATTTGCTGCACGCGATCGGCGATGGCATCAATTCTAGCCGCACACCGCTACAGATTGGCGCCGAAATTTTCGGCAGCGATGCCGTCAGTGCCGATGTCGAAGTGGTTAGTTTGATGGTGGCAACCCTGCATGCGGTCGGTTTGCAGGAGATGTCGCTTGATATAGGTCATGTCGGGATATTTCGCAGCCTGGTAAAAAATACGGGGCTCGATGACGAACAGGAAAATCGCCTGTTCGACATGCTGCAGCGCAAGTCGATTCCGGATTTACAGGTCTACCTGCAGAGATTGCCGCTGGATGACCGCCAGCGCGACCAGTTTTATCAACTGGCATTGCTCAATGGTGACGCCTCGGTGATCGACGAGGCACGCCGGCTGTATCACGACGCGCGCGATGAATTGTTTGTCACGCTGGACACGATGACTAAAGTGGTGGAGTCGCTGCAGTTGAAATACCCGGCTACGTCAATTCATTGCGATTTGTCGGAACTGCGCGGTTATAGTTATCACACCGGGCTGGTGTTTGCCGCATTTTTACCCGGCCAGGGCCGGGAGATTGCCCGCGGCGGGCGCTACGACGATGTCGGCAAGGTATTCGGCAATGCCCGACCCGCGACCGGATTCAGTGCCGACTTACTGAATCTTTATCAGCTCTGTAGCGTTCGGGGGCAGTTAGCCAGCGGCATACTGGTGCCGGACAGCGATGATCCTGGACTGGCGCAGTTGATTCAGCGGTTGCGAGCGCAGGGCGAACGCGTCGTGGTCGATTTGTCGCAGGGCAAGAGCAGCGCTGCCGACCAGCAGTGCGAGCGACAGGCGGTGCCGGACGACGGCGCCTGGACAGTAATAGAGGTTTAACAGTTTATGGCAAAAACAGTCGTTGTAATCGGTACCCAGTGGGGCGACGAGGGGAAGGGCAAGATCGTCGATCTGCTGACCGACCAGGCGAGTGCGGTGGTGCGATTTCAGGGCGGACACAACGCCGGTCATACCCTCGTCATCGATGGAAAAAAGACCGTCCTGCACCTGATTCCATCCGGGGTGCTGCGTGACAATGTCAGGTGCCTGATCGGTAATGGCGTGGTGCTGTCGCCGGAGGCATTGCTGACAGAAATGGCGCATCTCGAAGCTAGCGGCGTGCCGGCGCGCGAGCGCATCGTCATCAGCGAATCCTGCCCGCTGATTCTGCCTTATCACATCGCCCTCGACCAGGCGCGGGAAAAGGCACGCGGCAGCAAGGCAATCGGCACTACCGGTCGCGGTATCGGCCCCTGTTACGAAGACAAGGCCGCGCGTCGCGGTATTCGCCTCGGCGAAATGCTGCGCGAGCAGCACTTCGCGGCACGCCTGGCCGAAGTGCTCGAGTATCATAATTTCACGCTGGAGCACTATTTCAGGGAAAAGCCGCTCGACTATCAGGAAATGCTCGATGCCGCGCTCCTCCAGGCCGAGCAAATGCGCGGAATGGTGGGGGATGTTACCGGCATGCTGCACGATTTAATGGCGCAAGGTGCCGCGATCATGTTTGAAGGGGCGCAGGGAGCCATGCTCGATATCGATCACGGCACTTATCCCTACGTCACGTCGTCGACCACGACCGCTGGCGGTGCCGCATCGGGCTCTGGCGTTGGACCGCGTGATATCGACTATATTGTCGGCATCGTCAAGGCCTATGCCACTCGTGTCGGCGCCGGACCGTTTCCAACTGAACTGGACGATGCCTGTGGCCAGCATATGGGCGAGCGCGGGCACGAGTTCGGCGCAACCACCGGGCGCAAGCGTCGCTGCGGCTGGCTCGACCTGGTGGCGTTGCAGCGCTCGCTGAAGATCAATTCGGTCAGCGGCCTGTGCATTACCAAGCTGGACGTGCTCGACGGCCTCGAGACCATCAAGCTGGCGGTGGCTTATCGCTACCGTGGCGCGGAGGTATCGATTCCACCGGCCGGCGCGGAAAATTTCGCGGCCTGCGAGCCGATTTACATCGAAATGCCGGGCTGGCAGGAATCGACCGTGGGCCTGACGTCCTGGGACGAGTTACCCGTGACCGCGATCGCATACCTGCGTAAGATAGAGGAACTCTGCGGAGTTCCGATCGATATTGTTTCAACCGGGCCGGATCGCGCCGAAACCATCGTCCTGAAGCATCCTTTTGCAGACTAGGTCTTCGCTTTTACCCTGATTTTGTGCTAAATCAGTAAGCTTGAGGAGTCAACGGATTACAGAACGAATGATTGACAGTATCAAACTGTTATTTTCGATAGTCTTCGTGCTTTTTAGCGTCGAGCTTCACGCGAGTCAGCAGCTCTGGCAGTCAACGCAGATGCAGACTCGTGGTAACGAAGCGGGGGAGGGCTATTTCACCGCCGATAACACGCTACTGCGAGCCCGACTTGGGCAGGCACCGGATGAAATTCTTGCCGATCGCTCTTACCTTATCGAGTTACCCATGCCAGATGGCAGCCTGGAAAGCTTTGCCATCGTTGAATCGCCTATCATGCACGCCGACCTGGCGCAGCGCTATCCCGAGATCAAAACCTATAGGCTATACGGCATCGACGGTTCGATTGCTTCCGGTCGAGCCGATATGACCCAAAAAGGTTTCCACGCCATGCTGCAATCCTCACACGGCCTGGTCTTCATCGATCCCGATGAAACATCAAACACGAATCGATATCGTTCGAGACGGCGCAATGACCAACCAGCACAGGGATTTTCCTGTGGCGTGCACCGAATAGGATCGAACCTGTTCGATCAACCCGAAACATTGGCTCGGCCCAGGAATCGGCTAGTAGGAAGTTTTCTGACGTACCGGCTCGCGGTTGCGGCTACCCAGGAATATGTTGCTGCCGTGGGGGGGACCATAGCGGCTGCGCAGGCTGAGATTGTCACCGCGATCAACCGGGTGAACGTATTCTATGAGCGGGATCTAGGGATTCGGTTGTTGTTAGTAGGCAAAAACGATTCTCTGTTAGAGCGCGCCGACGATACCTGCCTTACTAACAACAACGCCGTGGCCATGCTTGGTGAAAACCAGCTCTGGATCGATGGCATCATAGGTAGTTCGAGCTATGACGTCGGTCATGTATTCGCTACCAGTTCCGGTGGGGTAGCCGTTATCGAATCGGTTTGCGATGCTAATTTCAAGGCGGGCGGTGTGACCGGCTTGTCTAACCCGACGGGTGACAGATTTTATATCGATTACGTTGCGCACGAAATTGGTCATCAGTTCGGAGCGGAGCACGTGTTTAACGGCACCACGAATAGTTGCGATGAAAACCGCGTCGCCGCTAGCGCAGTCGAACCGGGCAGTGGCAGCACAATTATGGGGTACGCAAGCCCGACCCTCGGCCCAGGCCCATTATGCGGCGGCGAAAACTTGCAGGACGCCGCCGATGCGACATTCCATGCCGGGTCTATCTCCCAGATAGACGCCTTTACCGGAGCCATTGGAAATTGTTATATCCCGGTTGCAAATGGCAACAGCGATCCGACGCTCAGCACCATAAGCAACCGGGTAATCCCAAAAGATACGCCCTTCAGACTCGACAATCCCACGGCCATGGATGCGGACCCCGGTGACAGTTTAAGCTATCAATGGGACCAGATCGACGCTGGTGGCACCGCGACCACGGCCGCGACCTTCGGGCAGGATCTGGGCGACAATCCCCTGTTCAGAAGTTACCCGCCCCAGCCTGTTTCTTACCGGGATTTCCCGGCGCTCGGGACCCAGCTGCAGGGAATGTACGACGAGGCCGAAGTCATGGCCTGCAGTTCCAGGAACCTGAATTTTCGCCTGACCGTGCGCGATAATGCCAGCGGTCAGACTACCGATGATGTCCAGATAACCGTTAACCGGAATGCCGGGCCATTCGCAATTACCTCGCTAAACACCGTGCAAACCCTGGATCTGGTGGCGGACGCGCCGTTTACCCTCGACTGGGATGTCGCGAATACAGGCGCCGGTTCGCCAGTCAACTGCGTCAACGTGGATATCGAATTGTTGACATTCGATGACGCCGGCTACACCAATTATTCGGTACACCCGATCCTCGCCGGCACCCCAAACGACGGCACCGAGGATATAAACATCACGCCGACGACCGATTCTCACCCGCGCGCCCGGATTCGCGTCAAGTGCAGCGATAACGTGTTTTACGATATTTCCGATGCGGATCTGAATCTGGTCGGCTCCAACCCGCCGGCGATGTTCGGCGATACCGACAATGTGACCTTTTTCAACAGTGGATCAACCCTGGTGGGCTTGCCGCCGGTCTGTGGAGTGCCGAGGTCGGCATCTGCCGATCGCGCGCCTGCCAGTAATGCGGAACTGGTAAACGTATTTTATTCCGAAGACAACGCTTCTCGAACCGCCGCGCGGGAATGTATCCCTGGCTCGGTTTCAAGATCGTCCAACGGTGATGCGTCTTCTTTCGGCTATAGCTGGTTGCTGATGCTGGGAGGTCTTGCCGCGTTCAGGCGGGTCTGGCGCCGTCAGGGCTGACAGTGTGTCTTAATGATGGCGTTGTATTTTAGCGCGTAACTGCGCGCCTTTTGCATCAATCGCAGATGTTCGTCGCTGCGCACCACGTCGGAAATACCCTCGATCAACTGCACCCCGCAGCTCTCTTCGTACTGCAGGCTGTCTTCCTTGCTGATGCCTGGAATATTGACCGAGCGCGTGGCCAGGCCGAGCAGGCGAAAGTCGTTCATTTTAACCGCCTGGTTGGCGTCCGCCTGGGGATCGGCTGCATCCAGCCACTGCAATTTCTGTACGTAGGGTTCGATCTGGCTGGAAGAAGATGCGCAATTTGCCAGCAGCAGGCAGCTCACTGCAATCACAACCGGGTAAATCCTGAATAATCGCATTAAGGCAAATCCATCCCGATAATGTCTTGTTGTTGGTGCCCAGGAGAGGACTTGAACCTCCACGACCTTTCGATCACTAGCACCTGAAGCTAGCGCGTCTACCAATTCCGCCACCTGGGCATGGCGCGGGAATATACACCACACCTAGTTGCTCGGCAAATGTTTCTATATACTCGCGGTCTTAAAGTGGATGACCTATGTCAAAAAAGCCCAAGACTACCCCCCAAGACCCCTTTCACAAACGCGAAAGCGCCAGGTACGAAAGCCCGATAGCCAGCCGCGAGCATTTGCTCGAGTTGATCAAGTCGCAGAAGGTGCCGCTACCCCAGGAGCATATTGCCGAGGCGCTCGGTTACAGCGACGAAACCCAGCTGGAAGCCCTGCGCCGCCGATTGCAGGCGATGGTGCGCGATGGCCAGCTGTTTCGCAACCGCCGTGGCGGATACCTCAGTTTCGATCATATGGACCTGGAAAAGGGCTACGTGATGTCACACCCGGACGGCTTCGGTTTCGTCAGGCCTGATTCGGGCGGCAAGGACATTTTTCTGCCGGCGCGACAAATGCGCACCCTGATGAACGGCGACCGGGTGGCGCTGAAGATTACCAGTTTCGACGAGCAGCGCGGACGCTCCGAGGGCGCCTTGATCTCGGTGCTGGCGCGCGCCCATGAAACCCTGGTCGGAAGATATCACCACGAAAGTGGTATCGATTTTGTCGTGCCGGACGACAAACGCCTGGTGCAGGATGTCTTGCTGAATAGGGAAGTCGGACACAAGGCCGGCCCGGGCGATATCGTGCTGGTGCGTATCACCGAGTATCCGTCGAATCACAGCCAGCCCATCGGTCTGATCGAGCGGGTACTGGGGCAGGAAAACGCGCCCGGCATGGAGGTGACGATTGCGGTTAACACCCATCATATCCCGCATCAATGGAATGACCAGGTGCTGCAATCGATCAGGGCCCTTTCCGACCAGGTGGCTGAAAAAGATAAACAGAGCCGGCGCGACCTGCGTGAACTCAAGTTTGTCACCATCGATGGCTCCGATGCGCGTGATTTCGACGACGCGGTCTATTGCGAAGCCCTGGACGATGGGCATCGCCTCTATGTCGCCATAGCCGATGTGGCGCATTACGTCGCTATCGATTCCGCGCTCGATCGCGAGGCCATCGAGCGCGGCACTTCGGTTTACTTTCCGGGTGAAGTGATTCCGATGTTGCCCGAAATCCTGTCTAACGGATTGTGCTCGCTGAACCCCGATGTCGATCGCCTGTGCCTGGTATGCACGATGGATATCGATGAGCAGGGCAGCATCAAGCAGTTTGATTTTTTCGAAGCGGTTATTCACTCGCATGCACGCCTGATCTATGACGACGTGGCGGCGGTCGTTTTCGATGGCGACAAGCCTGGTGACACGATTGCGGGCGTGTTCAACGAGTTACACGAGCTTAGACAGGTTTACAGCGCGCTGGCGAAGGCGCGGCGCCGGCGTCACGCGATCGAATTTGAAACCCGCGAAGTCATATTCCAGTACAACCAGGAACGAAAAATCGACGCCATCGTGCCCTATCAGCGCAACCAGGCGCACATGCTGATCGAAGAATGCATGATCGCGGCCAACATATGTGCCGCGCGCCTGCTGAAAAAGGAAAAACTGCCAACGCTTTACAGGATTCACGAAGGCCCCAATCTCGACAAGCTGCCCAACTTGCAGGAATTTCTGACCAGTTTCGGTATCACGCTGAACAGCGAGAATCCTACCCCTGCCGATTTTGCGGAAATTGTCGAACAGGCGCGCCAGCGTCCGGAGTCCGACATGATTCAGACCGTGGTGCTACGCACGTTGTTGCAGGCGAGCTACAGTCCCGACATCAAGGTTGGCCATTTCGGCCTGGCGCTGAAGGACTATGCCCATTTCACCTCGCCAATTCGGCGTTATCCCGACCTGCTGGTGCACCGAGCCATCAAGCACTGGATAAAGCACAAGGATAACGCTGGATTTGCCTACGACCTGGCGCAGATGACCGCGCTCGGAGAATCCTGCTCGCGCTATGAACGCCGTGCCGACGACGCAACCCGCGATGCCGCCGACTGGCTTAAATGCGAATTCCTGCAAAAACATATCGGCAACCAGTACAGCGGAATTGTCACCTCGGTTACCAATTTCGGCCTGTTCGTGCAACTCGATGATTTGCTGATCGACGGGCTGGTGCATGTGACCGCCCTGAAGCGTGACTATTATCATTTCGATCCCGCGCATCACCGCCTGGTCGGCGAACTTACCGGTCGCCACTATCGGCTTGGCGACCGGTTGATGGTCGAAGTCGTCAGGGTTAATATGGAGGATCGTAAGATTGATTTCGACCTGGTCACCGTCATCGGCGAAAGCCCCGATATCGAACCCCGGCGCAAGGGCAGGAAAGGTAAATCCAGGAACAAGGGAAAACCCCGTCGCAAATCCCGATGAGCACAAGTTTTATCTACGGCATCCATGCGATATCGCGCCGGCTGGAGCAGGCGCCGCAGCATTGCCGCAGGCTTTACTGTGCGGATAAACGCAGCCCGCGCTTACTGCGGTTGATAGAACAGGCGGGCAAAGCGAAGGTCGAGGTAAGCCTCGAGACCCGGGCGCAGCTATCCGCACGTTGCGCGACCGACAAACACCAGGGCTGTGTGCTGGAGACGGTTGTCACCGAGCCGCTGGCGAGTTTCGAGCAGTG
This sequence comes from uncultured Gammaproteobacteria bacterium, assembly GCA_963768295.1. Lineage (GTDB taxonomy): Bacteria > Pseudomonadota > Gammaproteobacteria. Next base: position 48,503 of record CAVYHN010000016.1, read on the forward strand.
CCTGGCGGCGATCGACGATCAAACCCTGCTGCTGGTGCTGGACGGGATTCAGGATCCGCATAATCTGGGTGCCTGCCTGCGCACCGCCGACGCCTGCGGCGTCGACGCAGTTATCATCCCCAGGGACCGCGCGGTCAAGCTGAATGCGACGGTGCGCAAGGTGGCTGCCGGCGGCGCAGAAACCGTGCCGCTGATCGAAGTGACCAACCTGGCGCGCTGCCTGAAAGATTTGAAACAGGCCGGGGTGTGGATCTACGGCAGCAGCGATAGCGCCAGCGCCAGCCTGTATCAGCATGATTATGCCGGCCCCATCGCGCTGGTCATGGGCGCCGAGGGAGCGGGGCTGCGCCGCCTGACGCTGGAGTCCTGCGATCACCTGGTTAAACTGCCGATGCTGGGGCAGGTCGAAAGCCTCAATGTCTCGGTTGCCACCGGCGTCTGCCTCTACGAAATTCTGCGCTCGCGCTCGGCAAAGCACTGAGCGTATCCCTGTGCAGATGTTGTCATCCCGCGACCCGCTGTCATCCCGCGACCCGCTGTCATCCCGCGACTTGATCGCGGGATCCAGTGCATCAGTATTATCCAAATGATTCTGGATACCGCGGCCAAGCCACGGTATGACAGTCTGAATTGCTTGCGGGGCTGTGAATTTTTACTCTGAGTAAGATCTTGCTGTTGCGGCTTCAGGCTTGCTCGGGTACAATCCGCGCTCCTTGATTTGGAGTGCCTCGAGGGCGCTTTGAATCACTCCTTGCTCCACAGGACTGTTCCTGGGGGCATTACCCCATGGGGAGAACAATGCGACATTACGAAATTGTGTTTCTGGTCCACCCTGACCAGAGTGAACAGGTGCCTGCGATGGTGGAACGCTATCGCACGATGATTACCAGTTCCGGTGGCACAGTCCATCGCGAAGAGGACTGGGGGCGCCGCCAGCTCGAATTCCCGATCAAGAAAATTCACAAGGCGCACTACGTGCTGATGAACATCGAGTGCAGCCAGGAAATTCTCGATGAGCTTGAATCCGCATTCCGCTTCAATGACGCGGTGCTGCGTCATCTGACCCTGAGTTGCAAGGCCGCCGAAACCGAAAAATCGGCGATGATGAAAGAAGTGGAGCGCGAGGAGTCGAGCAAGACTAGCGATCGCAAGCCTGCCGCGAGCAGCGAAGAATCCGGGGTCACCGCAGCGGTGGCGGTGACTGCAGAAGCAGCCGAAGCGGCGACTACAGAAGTAGCCGAAGCGGCGACTGCAGAAGCAGCCGAAGCGGCGACTGCAGAAGCAGCCGAAGCGGCGACTGCAGAAGCAGCCGAAGCGGCGACTGCAGAAGAAACCAAAACGGCGACCACCGAGGACGTCGTTGCCGAAACCGAAGCGGCTGATGAAGTCGAAAAGGTTGCTACCGAAGCAGGAGTAGAATAGCCATGTCACGTTATTTTCGACGCAAGCGTTTTTGCAAGTTCACCGCGGAAGGCATCGAGCAGATCGACTACAAGGATCTGGAAACCCTGAAAGAGTACATCACCGAAACCGGTAAAATCGTGCCGAGTCGCGTTACCGGCACCAAGGCCAGGTACCAGCGTCAACTGGCGACCGCGATCAAGCGCGCAAGGTTTCTTTCCCTGCTGCCCTATACCGATCAGCACAAACTGAGATAGCCCTGGTGGGTGTCACCATGTTGGCACTGGCAAGATATACCCTGAAAGGACCATACCAGGCGGCCGCAGTGGTCGGCCTGCTGGCGATTATCGCGGTATTTATAGTGCCTGTCCTGGGTTACACACCCGTCAGCGTAGTGCTGGCGTTTGTGACAAACTTGCTGGCTGTCGTACTGGTCGGGTTGATAATCCTGACCCAGGGTTCCGTCGCTGGTCTGAAGGTGATCGCGGTCTCGGCGCTGGTGTTGTCGCTGGCGGCCTGGATGGGACTGAATTCGGCGGAGCCGGGTTTGTCGATGGCACTGTTGCAATGGCTACCCGTGATTGTGCTGGCCCAGATTCTGCGCACCAGCAACTCGTTGGCGTTGACGCTGCTGGCCGGCGTCGCGATTGGCGTTCTGGTAATTGCACTTCAGTACCTGTTCTGGACGGATCTGGAGTCCAGCTGGTTCGCGCAGATAGTCCAGCGCCGCGCGGGCGAAGCGCAGATAGCCAGGGAAGAGGCCGAGCAACTGGCGCAGTTCGTTCGGTTGATGATGCTGTTACTGGCATCGAGCCTTTACCTGATGTACATCCTGGTAGTCTTTATCGCCAGGTGGCTGCAGGCGAAACTCGCGGAGTCGCAGGGATTCGGTCAGGAATTTCGATCCCTGACCCTGGGCAAACCGGCTGCCCTGGTTGCGGTTGTGGTCGTGCCGCTGGGCTTGTTGCTGCAGCAGCCATGGTTGATTAGTTTTGCTTTTATTGTAGTTATTGCTTTTATGTTCCAGGGCATTGCCGTCGTGCATTCCCGGCTGGCGAGCAGGAAACATGCCCTGGGCCTGTTTGTGCTGTTTTATGTGTTGCTGGTGTTCACCTGGCAGATTACGGGAATCTTGACCGCGATCACCGGGATTATTGATAACTGGCTGAACTTCAGGAAGAAACCTGAAAACCCGAATAACGTTAATTGATTGAGAAAGAGGTGATCCGATGGAAGTTATCCTGATGGAAAATATTGAAAATCTGGGTTCGATAGGCGACAAGGTCAGCGTCAAGGCTGGGTTTGCGCGCAACTACCTGGTGCCGCACGGTAAAGCCAAGATGGCGACCGCCGAAAATCTGGCTGAATTCGAAGCGCAACGCGCCGAGCTGGAGAAAGCCGCGGCCGAGGCCAGTGCAACCGCGGAAAAGCGTAAACAGGCGATTGAAGCCATGGGCGCCATCGAAATTACCGCACGCGTTGGTTCCGAAGGTAAATTATTCGGTTCGATTGGTGTCGCGGACGTTTGCGATGCCATCGAAGCGCTGGGCGGCGATGTGCAAAAAAGCGAAGTGCGCATGCCTGAAGGCGCGCTGCGGGTTGTCGGCGAGCATATTGTCGATATCCACCTGTACACCGACATCGATACCCAGGTTACGGTCAACATTACCGGCGAAGAATAAATCTCCGAAATGTATTTTTGTAAAAGGCTGCTACTTTAGCAGCCTTTTACATTTCGACGCCGCTGAAAAAGGTTTATCATTAGCGCCCATGTCGAAGTTCCTGAACCCAGCAAATGTCTGAAATTACTTCCCGAGTGGCTGAACTCAGCCAGCGCGTGGACGACCTCAAGGTCCCGCCGCACTCGCTGGAGGCGGAGCAGTCGGTCATCGGCGGGCTTATGCTGGACAACCGCTCCTGGGACGATATCGCCGACATCGTCAATGAACAGGATTTTTACCGCCACGACCACAGCCTTATTTTTCGGGCCATCCACGCACTCGTCGAAGACGATAAGCCCTATGACGTGGTGACCGTCTCCGAATGGCTGGGTTCCAGGGGCGAGCTCGAAAACATCGGCGGCCTGGCCTACCTCAGCATCCTCGCCAACGACACCCCGACCGCGGTTAACGTCAAGGCTTACGCCAATATCGTGCGCGAATACTCGGTCTTGCGCAGCCTGATCAAAATCGGCAACGAAATCTCCGCCAGCGCCTACAATTCCGACGGCCGGCCAAGCAGAGAGTTGCTGGACGACGCGGAACGCAAGGTATTCATGATCGCCGAGCAAAGCGCCGGCAATCGCGACGGTTTCGAGGCGATCACCGATTTGCTCGGGCGGGCGGTTAAACGCGTCGAGGAAATGTATCGCAATAAGGAAGCGATCACCGGTATCGCTACCGGTTTCAACCTGTTCGACGACAAGACCTCGGGCTTGCAGAAATCGGACCTGATCATCGTTGCCGGACGCCCGTCGATGGGTAAGACCAGTTTTGCGATGAATATCGCCGAAAACGCGGCGCTGCACAATGAGAGAGCGGTCGCTGTGTTCAGCATGGAAATGCCGGGCGAACAGCTGGCGCTGCGCATGATGTCATCGCTGGGGCGCATCGATTCGCATAACCTGAGGACCGGACGACTCGACGATCACGACTGGCCGCGACTGATTTCGTCGGTCAATATGCTGTCCAAGGCCAAACTGTTTATCGACGACACCCCCGCGTTAACCCCGACCGAATTGCGCGCGCGCACACGCCGACTGAAACGCGAGCACGGGCTCGATCTCGTGGTCATCGACTATCTGCAGCTGATGCAGGTCGCCGGCACCACCGAAAACCGGGCAACCGAAATATCGGAAATATCACGTTCATTAAAAGCACTCGCCAAGGAATTGAACGTGCCGGTGGTTGCACTGTCTCAGCTAAACCGTAGTGTCGAACAGCGCCCCGACAAGCGCCCGGTCATGTCCGATTTACGCGAGTCGGGCAGTATCGAGCAGGATGCCGACGTCATTTTGTTTATTTATCGAGACGAAGTTTACAACCAGGATACCGCCGACAAGGGTGTCGCCGAACTCCTGATCCGCAAGCAGCGAAACGGCCCCATCGGCATGGTCAAACTGGCTTTCCTCGGGCAATACACACGTTTCGAAAACCTGGCTTTCGACGAATACGGGGGCGAGTTTGAATAGCCATGGAACGAACCGGCATCCACGTGCAATCGTCGACCTCGCAGCTCTAAAGCACAATTACCGGTATTTAAAAAGCGCAGCAGGCGGCAATCGTTTGATTGCCGTGGTCAAGGCCGACGCCTATGGCCATGGCGCGGTGGCAGTCGCGCGTGCGCTCGAAGCTGCGGATGCTTTCGCGGTGGCCGCGGTCGGCGAAGCGAGCGCGCTGCGGGAAGCGGGCATCAAGCAGAAAATTCTGGTGCTGGGCGGTTTTACGACCGCGGTCGAATTGCAGACCTGTATCGGCCTCGGCATCGATCCGGTATTGCACCACCAGTTTCATCTCGATCGCCTGCGGGACGGCGGCGATCTGGGCGACCTCGATGTCTGGTTGAAAGTCGATTCGGGAATGGGCCGCCTGGGGTTTTCCCTCGACAGAGCCCGCGCAGCGATCGATGCGCTGCATGACCTTCATACGCTGGGCAACATTCGCCTGATGACACACCTGGCCAACGCCGACGATGCCGAAAGCTCCTACACCGAGCTACAGATAGAAAACATCAATTCGCTCGATCTGGATGCCTATGAATGGGGCATCGCCAACTCAGCGGGTGTTCTCGGCTGGCCGCAGGCACATCGCCTGTGGGCGCGTGCCGGGATTGCGCTCTACGGCGCGGATCCGATGTCCGATCGCGCGACCGCCGAGCGCGAGCTGCGACCGGTGATGACGATGAAATCGGTGGTGCTTGCGATCAATCCGCATGCGCAGGGCGACCTGATCGGTTATGCAAATACCTACACCTGCCCCGAAAATATGACTATCGCCGTGATTGCAGCCGGTTACGCGGATGGCTATCCGCGCCATAAGGTCGATACCGCGCAGGTTGAAATCCATGGTCAGCTCTGCGCTGTGGTCGGCAGGGTGTCGATGGATATGATAACGGTCGACGTAAGCAAGCTGCCGCGAGTCAGTGTCGGCGATGAAGTCACGCTGTTCGGCAGCGCACCGCATGTCAACGATCTGGCGGATTGCTCGCAAACCATCGCCTACGAAGTCCTGTGCAACGTCGGCGCCCACGCCAAACGCGAATACCTCGACTAGTTACGCGCAGTTCCGGGGCCAGCCAGCCCGCGGGTGAAATAACCTTAACCTACAGCAATACACTGTCATCCCCCAGCGAGCAATATTGTAATCCCGAGGCGAGTAATATTGTCCACCCACCGCGAGTAATACCGTCATCCCCAGGCGAGTAATACCGTCATCCCCAGGCGAGTAATACTGTCATACCGCGGCTCGACCGCGGTATCCAGCCCGGTTTGAATGCCCGCTGAATTCCTGGATCCCGCGATCAAGTCGCGGGATGACAAGTTGTTGAAAAGACTCTGGTAAAATGGCCCAAATATCCGTAGAATCGCGCCTTCCGAATTATGCGCCTGTAGCTCAGCTGGATAGAGTACTCGGCTACGAACCGAGCGGTCGGGAGTTCGAATCTCTCCAGGCGCGCCATCCATAAAAAGAGCCCCCGCAAGGGGGCTTTTTTTATGGATGGCTTGTGTGGGGTCCAGATGAGAACTCCGAGTTCGACAAAATCGCCCGGAGCGATTTTGGACGCGCGTCAGCGCGGCCCCGGAGGGCGGCGCAGCCGACCACAGGGGTGCGGCACAAGGATGTGCCGCACAATCTCTCCAGGCGCGCCATCCATAAAAAGAGCCCCCGCAAGGGGGCTTTTTTTATGGATGGCTTGTGTGGGGTCCAGATGAGAACTCCGAGTTCGACAAAATCGCCCGGAGCGATTTTGGACGCGCGTCAGCGCGGCCCCGGAGGGCGGCGCAGCCGACCACAGGGGTGCGGCACAAGGATGTGCCGCACAATCTCTCCAGGCGCGCCAATTTTAGTCGCTGTAAAACAATAGTTTATAAAAGCTTTTTAATGTTATTTCTAAGCTATTATTTCTTAAGTGTCTATCGTCTATTAGCTTAATCCCATAACCTCAAGCAAAAGCAGACGCTCAAAAATCTGCGATGAGAGGCAATAGACGATCCAATTGAGACACCCGGAAAATCGAAAAGCGGTCATTTTTAATCTAACCGGGCAGATATTGACACGGTTGGTCCTCGACCTGGTATTTGGCTCAACTTTAATTTGTTGAGCAGGAAGTAGCGCAGGCCTGCAATTCCAAAGCCCCTGGCCGCAGATTCTTGTAAGACTGAATTTTTCGTGTTGTGACTATTTACAGAACACCCACGTCTATAGTTGAACCTCCCTGCTTAAAACCAAGGTTTTATGCTGGGCCTGGAAATTCGGAACCCGTTGATCTAACTGGACGATAGATTACATGCGTGGACATTGAATCATGCAGGTTAGCATTGATTTTCAGGATACGGAGGAAGGTACCGAGAAGTCACAGATGACTAAACCCGGTATAAATATTCTGATGCGCTCCTTAACTTGCGCAACTGTATAAGAGAAGGCAATACATGCTGAAAAGAATCCTGCTTCCTACCATTCTCCTGCTGCTGGCATATGGTTTCTGGGTAAGTTCCGATTTTAAGACCATCGCCGCGGGTATATCCCTGTTTCTGTTCGGCATGCTTTCACTGGAGGAGGGATTTCAGGCCTTTACCGGCGGCACGCTCGAGCGACTGCTGCGACGCACCACATCTTCCACCGGAAAGAGTTTGCTGTTCGGGGTCTTCAGTACCACGCTGATGCAGTCCAGCTCGCTGGTGTCGGTTATTACGATCTCCTTTCTCAGTGCCGGTCTGATCACGCTGACTGCCGGTATCGGTATTATCTTTGGGGCCAACCTGGGAACCACCACGGGCGCCTGGCTAATCGCCGGTTTCGGTCTCAAGGTCAATATCGCCGCCTACGCGATGCCGATGCTGGTATTCGGCGTGATTCTGATATTTCAGTCCTCGAGGTCACTCAAGGGCATCGGCTACATCCTGGCTGGCCTTGGTTTTCTGTTCCTTGGCATTCACTATATGAAGGAAGGCTTCGAGTCCTACAAGGACACAATCAATCTGGCCGAGTATGCGGTTGCGGGTTATCCAGGCGTGCTACTGTTCACCACCCTCGGTATCTTTGCCACCGTCGTCATGCAATCGAGCCATGCGACCCTGGTACTGACGATTACAGCTCTCGCCGCCGGTCAGATTACCTATGAGAACGCCCTGGCGTTGGCAATTGGAGCCAACGTCGGTACTACCATAACCGCGATTCTGGGAGCCATGAGCGCCAATGAAGCCGGCAAACGCCTGGCCGCTGCGCACCTTGTCTTCAACATGGTGACCGGCGCGATTGCGATTATTTTTATCTACCAACTGGTTGCGCTGGTCAATGGAATGTCGGCCCTGGTAGGGATTGCCGACGATGACTACACGCTGAAACTCGCCGTGTTCCACTCGGTGTTCAATGTTATTGGCATTGTCGTAATGCTGCCGCTAATCAATCGGCTGGTTGTTGCGCTGGAGAAATATATTCCGGAGAAGCGACCCGAAGTGGACCAGCCCAAATACCTGTCTGATTCGTCAGCGGCGTTTCCGGGTACCGCGGTAGAGGCGGTTCGCCTGGAGACCTTGCGAGTTTACGAGGCGGCGCTGCGCATCATCATCGACGGGCTCGGGATGAAGGCCGCGGACGTGCTATCTAGCAACAACCTGGAGCAGGTTCTCCAGGCACAAAACCGAATCCATCAATTCGATATCGACGCGATGTACGAGAGACACATCAAGGGCATATACAGCGCTATCGTCGTTTTCATCAGCGACACGACTTTTTCGCGCCGGGAAGAGCAATCAGCTGACCTGCGGTGGCTGCGAGACGCCAACATTCACCTGGTGGAAGCGGTCAAAGATACCGCTCAATTGCAGGAGAACCTGATTTTCTATACCGGGTCGGAAAACCCGGAAATGCGGGCTGCCTATAACAGGATTCGAATGCAGGTAGGATTGATAATCCGCGACCTCGAAGAGATGCGCGCATCCACTGCCGGCGTGATCGATGTATTGTCGCTGGACGCCCTCAAGCTGTTGGTCGAAGAGGACCAGAATCGCATTAATCAGACCCTGACTGAACTGATCGGCAAGCGCGCCATCAGCCCGGCAATGGGATCATCATTGATTAATGACAGCGTATTTGCCCACGACATTTGCATGAATTTGATCAGTGCCGCACAGAACCTGTTTGTTACCGGCGAGCAACACCTGACACAGGCAGCACACGATGTCGTACTCGACAAAAGCGATCTTAGCAAAATTGGAACACAGGCCAGTGCGGAAAGCCTGCACAGGTAACCCCGGAATGGAGAAGTTTTGATGAAGAGAAAAAAACTGCTGAAGACCCTGTCCAGGCTGCTCGATATGAAAGGGCGCAAGCAGCGCGAGCACCGAGACGAATTAAAAGTGTTGCTTAGAAAGCTCAAGAAAAAGAAAGTTGAACTGGAAGAAAAAATGCGACTGGAGCAAGACAAACGCAAGCGTGATCGCCTGGACAAGGAACTCGAAATTATAAATGCGCAACGCATTAAAGGCTTGAAAACGCTGGGGGAGCTAATGCAGGATTAGCCGCGGCTGCGCGGGCCGACCCCATGCTTGCGTCGCGCCGTGGGTTCACTTGGGCGGCAGGCTCTTCTGTTTGCCTGAGGCCCGTTTCTGGCCCCTCTGCGGAGCGCCGGATCGGCACATCCCCGTGTTTCGCGGCACCGGCACATCCCTGTGCATTGCGCCATCCAAAGAAAGAGCCCTCTTTAGGGGACGTTTTTTCCTACTGTCATACCGCGGCTTGACCCGATGCGTCGGACCGGCGATATCCAGCGACATTAAAAATATTTTAGCCTGATGAAGGCACTGGATCCCGTGGTCGAGCCCACTACTGTCCGGTTTAGAAATTGTTGAGGCGATAAGAGCCTCGTAGTATCGGGTCTTTCGCATTTTTTGCATATAGGGACTGTGAAATTTTACTCTCCAAACTTGTCATACCGCGGCTTGACCGCGGTATCCAGAAATCCAATGGAATCAAGCTCTGGACCCCGCGGTCAAGCCGCGGGGTGACAATTAATACAATAAACGGATGCTTAACCGGACAGTAGTGGGTCGGGCCGCGGGATGACAGCAATACGATTTTTACGCGCTTCAATATGGCCCCGCAGGGGTGCGGTACAGGAATGTGCTGCTTCGGCACGCCGCGCGCAATCTCTCCAAGGCGCGCGGCCTAGTCGATTTTGAGATATTGGGCCTGTACTTGAAATACTAGTCTGTTTCCTAAAACTCGGATGCTTTCTGTACCTATAACTCCTTGTTATCATATTGAACTTCCGAAATACTATCTTTGGCTGTTATTGTTGGGGGCTCTGGTATGCAAGTTAAATTACGAAACAGAATTTGGTGGTGCGCAATCCTGTCTTTCGCAGCGACCATCGTTGAAGCGGCCGAAATGCCGAATCGAATCGGCACAATTCTTCGCATCCAGGGTCAGGTCGTGGAACAACCGCAGGGTTTTGCAAGCCGGCCACTGTACCTCGGCGCTCCGGTTCATGCCCAGAGTAAAATCAAAACTGGACCGGATGCGCGGCTCGAAATCCGTTTCATAGACGGCTCGAAAATGATGTTGGGGGAGTGGGCCCATGTCAGTCTGAATATCAATATCAAGGATTACCGCCCCAGGCAACAGCAGTCGGCACAGACCGGTGAGTCTGCGCCCGAGGCACAAGAATCTAACTCGATGACAGTCAATATCCTGTCCGGCACCTTCAGGTTCGTCACCGGTCTGATTGCCAAGATCAATAATCGGAGTGTGCGTTTCGGAACCCAGGTGGCAACGATCGGCATTCGCGGCACTGATTTTTTTGGCGGCCCGTTGGCGGCCGGTATGCCGCCGGGCGAGATACATTATGGTTTCATGATCCTGGACGGCGCCATCGACATAAATAATCGACACGGGAGAGTGACTTTGGACAGTCCCCAGGAAGGAACATTTCTGCCCATGAAAGGGCACAAGGCGCCAACCCCGCCAGCAACCTGGAAGCAACCGGCAATCGACGAGGCTTTTGCCTCGATTGCGTTTAACTAGTCGGCAGCCCGTGAATGCGATCGAGGCGCCTTCCGTCTATGACCGCCGGGAAAATGCGCGTGTATCCCGAGACCCTGGTTATTACTGTTTCAATAGTGCCTCGGTTAAGGCTGACCGGGGATCGGCGAGTCCGTCGATAACATTAAAGTGGTGTTGCCCTGGCGTCAGATGAACCGAGGTCTTTACTCCGAACCCGGTCCAGATATTGGCCAGTAATTCTGATTGGCGCACAAATTCCGGGCGCTCGTCCGCGCCGACCCAGCAAACAAGTTCGACGTTTTTGATGGGCTGGTTAAGGGCGGCACTCTCAGCCTCGGCTTCGGCTGCGTCCATGCGAAAATCGTCGTTCATTTGCGTCTTCAGCAGTGGGCGCAAATCGTGCAGACCCGAGATCGAAACGACGCGATCGATGCGCGCCCTGACATCTGCCGCCAGCGGGCTGTCCCGGCAAATCATGCGGGTTACCAGGTGACCGCCGGCGGAATGTCCTGTCAGCCTGACCGGGCCGCTGATCATCGCCGCCGCTTTGCTGATAGCCGCCCCGGTCTGACGCGTGATTTCGCTGATTGAAACTGTCGGCGCCAGGTCATAGGAGGGCAGCGCCACCGCCCAGCCTCGTTGCACCGCGCCGTTTGCCAGATGCGACCAGACGGATTTGTCGAACGCCCGCCAATAGCCGCCATGGATAAAGACCACCAACCCGCGGGGCTGATCTTGCGGGCGAAACAGATCGAGTGTTTGGCGCGCGCTGTCGCCGTAAGCGATATCGATTTCGGCCAGACGTTTTGCAGCCATGGCTTGACGAAACTCGAGCGCTGCCCGGGCCCACCTGGACGAAAAATCATCCGCGCCTTCGATATAGGCGCCGTTGGCGTAGGCGTCGTTCCAGTCCTCGATTTTTACGCTCATCGATTGTTGTCTTTGGTAAGATTGTTAGGGTAGCCTTATACCCTGTAATCCCCAGGAATGCATCACCGTGACAGACTTCGCCAATACCAAATCGCTGTTCCATTTGCCACCGGACCTGGTTTACCTGGATGGCAACTCGCTCGGGCCATTGCCGAAAGCCGCCGTCGCCAGGGTCGGCAGGACGATGCAGGAGGAGTGGGGTGACATGCTGATTACCGCCTGGAACCAGGCGGACTGGATGAACCAGCCGTCGCGGGTCGGCGATCGCGTGGGCCGGCTGATCGGCGCTCCAGCTGGTAGCGTGGTGATGGGCGACACGCTGTCAATAAAAGTCTACCAGGCGCTGGCCTCTGCGCTCGAGATCAACGCCGGTCGCAGCATTATCCTGTCTGATAGCGGCAATTTCCCGACCGATCTCTACATGGCGGAGGGGCTCATCAAGTCGCTCGACAAAGGGCACGAGCTCAAACTGGTCGAGCCGGAAGAAGTCGAAAGCTTGCTGAGCCAGGATGTCGCGGTTTTGATGCTGACCGAAGTCGACTACCGGAGCGGTCGCCTGCACGATATGAAATCGCTGACCGCTAAGGCTCATGAAATGGGTATCCTGACGATCTGGGACCTGGCCCATTCTGCCGGAGCTTTACCGGTGGACGTCGGCGGCACTGACGTCGATTTTGCCATTGGCTGCTCTTATAAATACCTCAATTCTGGCCCGGGCGGTCCGGCCTTTATCTACGTCGCGCCCCGGCTGGCCGACCAGGTGCAGCCCGCGCTGTGCGGCTGGCTCGGCCACGAAGCGCCGTTCGCTTTCGATCTCGACTACCGGCCCGGCGCGGGCATCGAGCGCATGCGCGTCGGCACGCCGCCCATTCTGCAACTGACCGCGCTGGAAGCCTCGCTGGATATCTGGGACCTGGTCGATATGAACGACCTGCGCGTACGGTCTATCGAATTATCCGATCTTTTCATCGAACTCGTCGAAGCCAGTTGTCCCGATCTCGAACTGGCCAGTCCGCGTAACGCCAGCCGACGCGGCAGCCAGGTCTCGTTTCGTTTCGAGCATGGCTATGCCGCGATGCGGGCGTTGATCGAGCGGGGGCTTATCGGCGATTTTCGCGCGCCCGACGTCATGCGTTTCGGATTCACCCCGCTCTATATCGATGCCGAGGACGTACGCAAGGCCGCCGCGATCATCGAGGACGTAATGGCCAACCGGCTGTGGGACAGTGCCGAATACTTTGTGCAGTCGACGGTGACTTGATCTCACGAGTAGCGAATTCTTCAGAACTCTAGACAACAGTGACTTTCGAAGCGTGAAACTCTTTTGGAATGTGAGCATTGGATCGCCATAAGTTTATAATAATCAATAATTAATAAGATTAATTTAATGTGTTTTCTCAAATAATATAATTGTATTTTTATTTTTCAATGACGCGTTGATGTCTCCATGCAGTATTTCATAAATAAATCCTGGAAAATGATTCGATACCTTCCTGTTCGATTCTCTGGTTGATTTTTATTGCACTACATAATGTATACATTAAGGTGGGGATAGTGCGAATAAGTCAGTTTTCAGTAGATTTAAGTGACAACTAAGCGAGATCAAATGGCAGGTCAACAGATGCAGGTTGCATTAATCAAGGGTGACGGGATCGGTATCGATGTGGCCGACGCCGCGCTTGAGCTGGTCGATGCAGCCCTGGGAAAAACTTCCGCTACTCGCCTTTATTACCAGGAAATACTCGCTGGTGCCGGTTATTTTCGTGAAACCGGCCGCGATATCGAAGAGCGGGGCGAGGAGGCCGCGGGCCGCGCGGACGCCATCTTCCTGGGCGCGATCGGTTTGCCCGCAGTCAGGCACCCGGATGGCACCGAGATTTCGCCGCACCTGCGCCTGCGCGATCGCTACCAGCTGTATGCCGGGGTGCGGCCGGTCAGGGCTTATCCCAATGCGCCGCAGCGCCTGGCGGACCCTCGCGCCCGCGATATCGACCTGGTCATCCTGCGTGAATCCACCGAGGGGCTGTTTTACTCGGCCGCGGTGCATGGTCGCAGCGAGGTGATCGATGACAGCGAAGTGCGCGATGTCCTCAGAATCACGCGCGCCACCACCGAGAAACTGCATCGCTTCGGTTTCGAGCTGGCGCGCAAACGCAAGCAGCGCGGCAGCCGGGGCATACTGACCTGCGTCGACAAGGCCAATGTGTTTACCTCGATGGCCTTTTTCCGCAAGATTTACGCTGAAATTGCGCCGGAATTCCCGGATATCCAGACCGATTACAACTACGTCGACGCGCAGGCGCTGGATTTTATTCGGCGTCCCTGGGATTTCGACGTACTGGTCACCGAAAATATGTTCGGTGATATTCTGTCTGACCTCGCCGGCGGGCTGGTGGGCGGCATGGGCATGGCCGCCTGCGCCGAAATTGGCGACGAGACCGGGCTGTTTCAGCCCGCCCACGGCAGCGCGCCCGATATCATGGGCCAGGACAAGGCCAACCCGTTGGCGGCGATACTGAGTGGGGCGCTGATGCTGGATTATCTGGCCGACAAGGCGGATGATCCGAGTCTTGCCGATGCCGCGAATTTAATCGAAGGCGCGGTTGAACGCGGATTCGTCGAAAACCGCTTGCGCCCGGTCGAGTTTGGCGGCGACATGGGCACCCGCGCGATAACTAACGAATTGTGCGGCCTGTTATGAGCGAATCCTTGATTGCCCAGCCCTGAAAACCTGACAGTCACTGGAGGTAAGGCATGTACGTTGTCATCGTTGAATTTACCACTTACGCGCAACATGCCGCGGCTTTCCGCCAGCGCGTGATCCGCCAGGCCAGCGACTCGCTCGAACTCGAACCGGATTGTCATGTGTTCGATGTCTGCAACGACCCCGAGAGGGATAATTTCGTGCTGCTATACGAGGTTTACACCGATCGCAGCGCCTTCGATGCGCATCTTGCCTCGCCCCATTTTCTCGATTTCAACGCTACGGTACAGGCCTGGGTCAGCGACAAAAAGATATCTACCTTCGAGCGCCTGTGAAGGGACCTCGGCTGCCCTTCGCTGATCCGATAACGCAAAAATCCGGACGCTGGGCTAACCAGGAGCGGCCTCGATTTTACTGATCCGGTAAGCCTCTTAACAGTCTGATTCTGGACACCCGTTAGCGTCAACGATTCGACGCTATACAGCGAAATTTCTCTGCTATGCTCAGTAGCATTATGCAAAACGCTGAACTGAATATGGACCAGCCCGTGACGCTGGAGCAACTCATCGGCAAGGGCCAGGACCTGCCCAGCCTGCCTGAAATCTACCTGCGCGTCTCGCAACAGCTCGAAGACGAAAACACCAGCGTGCAGCAGATCGGCGACACGGTGCAAAACGACCCGGCGATAACCACGCGCGTTCTGAAAATGGTCAACAGCGCCTATTATGGTCTGCCCAACCAGGTCGCTTCGGTCGCCCAGGCGGTCTCGCTGATGGGTCGTGAGCGGCTTAAACATATCCTGATCGGTTCGGTGCTGCGGGGTGTTTTCAGCGGTCACGATAATCCCGCTTTTTCGATGCAGGCGTTCTGGCAGCATAGTATCAAGACCGCGATCATCGCGCGTCAACTGGGGCGACAGATCAGCCAGATCGAAGAAGCCGAAGCCATGTTTACCGCCGGATTGTTGCACGATATCGGCAAGTTGCTGTTAATCAAGAAATTTCCCGAGCGCATGCTGGCGGCCGAGGAATATATGATCCTGAAACGGGTTGATATACTGAGCGCCGAGCTCAACCAGGTCGGTCTGACTCACACTGCCGTCGGCGAAGCCCTGATGCATCACTGGGGCTTGCCGCAAATGCTGATCGATTGCGCCAGCAGCCACCACGAGGCTGTGCACGACGGGCCGAATCGATTCGCTACCCACCTGATCTATCTGGCCAATAAGCTGAGCGAATACGTGCCGCCGCTGGATGACGAGGAAACCCAGAATATTCTCGACGATATCGAGAACTGGGATCAGGGTCAGCTCAGTCTGGAGCAGATAGCGAGCGCCTGCCAGAACGCCGACGAAATGGTGTTCGAAGTCATGGAATCACTCGGCATGGTGGCAATCGAAATCAGCAGCGACTGATCGCGCTGAGGACTAGGGGTGCCCGGTTTTTCCGATTTCGGACAGCCAGATTCCGCCGAGCACCAGGCCCAGCGCCAGCGCATGGTAAAGCTCGAAAACCTCGTTTAAAAATATCACCGCCATGATCGATGCAAACACCGGCACCAGGTTGACGAACACGCCGGCGCGACCTGGCCCGATCAGGGCCACCCCCTGAATAAAGAATATCTGTGCGATCAACGATGGCAGTACTGTAACCAATAGAACCAGAAACCACCCGGTCTGTGAAGGCATGATCCAGCCTTGTTGCCAGGTCTCGAACGCTACCAGTGGCAAAGACGCAAGCCATGCGGCCGAGGCCATGATGGCGAACAAACCCAGCGCGCTGACATTGGGGCGGCGGGTCAGGCCGATAGAATAGGCGGCATAGAAGAAACAGGCGATCAGCATGAACAAATCACCCCGGTTGACCGACAGTGCCGCGAGCTCGCCGAGATCTCCGCGCGCGGCCACGATGGCGACGCCAAGCAGGGTAACGCCAACGCCGGCACCCTGAATGCGGCTGATTGGATGGCGTAATATCAGCAGGCTGCCGAGCAACACGAAAATTGGAATCGAGCCCTGCAAAATGCCGATGTTGATTGCGCTGGTATGGTGGCCTGCGACATAAAACAAGGCATTGAAAACGGTAAAGCCGCAGCTACCCATCAGGCCCAGGAACAGGAGGTGTCGGCGCAGGATCGGCCAGTCCCTGGCGATATGCTTGCGCGCAATCAGCAGCAGAATCAGAATCACGCCGAGCCAGCGAAAGGTCACCAGTTGCATCGGCGAAATTTCGCCTACCGCGAGTCGACTGATAATGGCGTTCAAGCCCCAGCACAGGGTGGTGATGATGAGCAGCGCGTAGGCTTTAAGGTGATGACTCGAAATCATGCCCTGATGCTCGCGCCGCGAATGAGCTCGCGATGCAGGGTATAGAGACCGCTGGCGACGATAATGCTGATCCCGAAAACGCTTTTCAGGTCGGGAACTTCAGCCCATACCAGGTAGGCGATGCCGCCGCTGAATACGATTGTCAGGTATTTCAGCGGCGCCAGGATGCCAACCGCAAGATGCTGGTAGCTCAGGGTCATCAAGTACTGCGCCATCCCGCCAAACAGCCCGACCAATAGCAGCAGTAGCAGGTCGTTCAGCGGGGGTTGCTGCCAGCCCTGGATGAGAATGCCGACGCTGCTGACCAGCACCCCGGTGACGGTAAAATAAAAGGTGATGCAAACCGGGTCGTCGATCTTGCCCAGGTGGCGAATGATGATGGTTGTGCAGCCGATCAGGAACGCGGCGGTGAGCATGTACAGGCTACCGCTGGCGAGCATGTCGGCACCCGGACGCACCACGATCAACATGCCGACGAAGCCGATGATAATCGCCGTCCAGCGGCGCAGGCCGACCTTTTCGCGCAGCAGGATGACCGACAGCGCGGTCATGAACAGCGGCGCCGTGTGCAGTATCGAGACGGCTTCGGCCAGCGGCATCAGTGAAAATGCGTAAAACGCAAAGGCCATGGCGCCGATACCCATTACGCTGCGCAACAGGTGCAGGCCCTTGTGGCTGGTTCTGAGAATGCCCGGCCCGCCGCGCATCACGATAATGACCGCCACCGGAATCAGCGCCACGGCGCAGCGAAAAAACATGATTTGCGCGGTCGGGTAAAACGCGCCCAGCCACTTCACGCTCGCATCCATCAGCGAAAACAACAGGATGCTCATCATCATCGCGCTGAACCCGATTAGCGGGCTTTCGGCTGGGCGGATGACGGAAAATTGGTTGCTGGAAACCTTAGCGCTCCTGTTTGCCGAGAATCAGGTCGGCGGCTTTTTCGGCGACCATCATGACCGGCGCATTGGTATTACCCGAAATGAGCGTCGGAAAGACCGATGCGTCGACTACCCTGAGCCGTTGCGTGCCGTAGACCCGGCACTGGTTATCGACGACAGCGGATTTTTGATCGGTGCCCATCATACAGGTCGAAGTAGGGTGAAACACGGTTGAACTGCGTGCGCGAATATCTGCAATTAAATCGGCGTCACTATGGACCTCGACACCGGGCGTGATTTCCTCCTCGATTATCTCCGCGAGTTGCGGGCAGCTGGCCAGTTTGCGCAACAATCGCACACCCTCGAGCATCTGGGTCACGTCTTCCTCATGCGACAGGTAGTTGGGGTAAATCTTGACTGCCTCGAAGGGATCGGTCGAATCGATTTGCAGGTGACCGCGGCTCAGCGGCTGAATCTGGCCAATCGAATTGACGAACCCGGGGTAGGGGTCGGGTTGCATCAGCGGTCGTCTGCCCGGCGGCGCCGCGGTGTAAGACATCGGGTTGAAATAGGTCTGGATATTCGGGCGCGGTCGCGAAGGGTGGCTTTTGATAAATCCGCCGGCCTGGTTGATGCTGAGCGACAGCATGCCTTTTCTGAACAATACGTACTGCATCCCGGCCAGCATTTTTCCCCACCAGGGATAAAGTTGATCATTCAGGGTTGGCACGCGCGAGCGGTAGTAGTAACAGCAATCCAGGTGATCCTGCAGATTGTGACCCACCCCGGGTAATTCAACCACCGGCTCGATGCCAAAATTCTTCAGCAGCGAAAGTTCGCCGATGCCCGATAGCTGCAGAATTTGCGGGGAGTTGATCGCGCCGGCGCTGACGATGACTTCACGCCGCGCCTTGACCTGGCGAGGTTGCCCTGCCTGCATGAATTCAACCCCGTCGGCAGTGCTGTTGCTAAACAGGATGCGCGTCACGTGCGCCTGCGTGATGACGTCGCAATTATGGCGCTTGAGCGCAGGATGCAGATAGGCGCGCGCTGCCGACATGCGTCTGCCATCGCGCGTGGTTATCTGGTAGTAACCTACGCCTTCCTGGGTTGCACCATTGAAATCCGGATTGAACTCGAAACCGCAGTGTTGCGCGGCGGCAAAGAAACGCTGGCACAGGGGATGATGCTGACTGCTGACATTGCTGACGTGCAGTGGACCGTCGGCGCCCCGGTATTGATTGCCGCCGTCGCCGCAGGTTTCCGCTTTCTTGAAGTAGGGCAGGACATCGTCCCAGCCCCAGCCCTGGTTTCCGCGATCGCGCCAGTCGTCGTAATCAGCCGGCTGACCGCGGATGTATACCATGGCGTTAATTGAACTGGATCCGCCCAGCACCTTGCCGCGTGGCCAGTAGCTTTGGCGATTATTGATGCCGGGGTCCGGCTCGGTCGTATACATCCAGTTGACCGCAGGGTCATAGAAGGTCTTGCCGTAACCGATCGGGGTCTGGATCCAGAAGCGCTTGTCTCTGCCGCCCGCCTCGAGCAGCAAGACGCTGTGCTTGCCGTTTTCGCTGAGGCGGTTGGCGAGCACACAGCCCGCGGAACCGGCACCGATAATGACGTAATCGAACTCGAGTTCCACGCTGCGACCCGGGTGAAAATGAAACAGGATTATAGTCGTTAGAACTGTCGGGTAAAGCAAAAACCATGGCCACAACGGCTTTCGCCAAAGCAGCGCATGATGCATAATCTGGGCGCTAAGCCTGATGGAGACAAAGTTGAAGTTCAGCCTCGAAGAATTCCGCGCCTGGGAGAACAAGTGCGTGACCCTGGTCGGTATGTCCGGCGTCGGCAAATCCTATCTGTCGGCCAAGCTGCGCGGCAGTCACTGGTTTCACTATTCGGGCGATTACCGCATTGGCACCCGTTACCTGGATGAACATATCATCGATATGCTCAAGGCGCAGGCGATCAAGGTCCCGTTTCTGCGGGAGTTGTTGCGCAACGACTGGATCTACATCAAGAACAATATTCGCGTCAACGACCTGGGCCCGGTACTGAGTTTTGTCGGTAAACTGGGTAACCCGGAACTGGGTGGTGTCGAAATCGGTGAATTCATCGAACGCCAGGCGATTTATCGTCAGGCGGAAGTCGATGCGATGTACGATATTCCGCATTTTATCGAGAAGGCCCGAAACATTTATGGCTATGAGCATTTCGTCAACGATGTCGGCGGTAGCCTGTGCGAGCTCGATGAGCCCGGCGTGATAGACATCCTGGTCGAAAATACGCTGATTCTGTATATCCAGGTAACCAATCAGGCGCAGGAGCAGGTTTTGATCGAACGCGCGGTCTCCGATCCCAAGCCGCTGTATTACCGGCCGGAATTCCTGCAGCAGCACCTGGAGATGTATTTCGACGAAAGCGGGCTCGAGTACGCCGCCCAGATCGACCCCGACGCGTTTGCGCGCTGGGTGTTTCCGCACCTGTTCCATTCGCGCCTGCCGCGCTACGACGACATCGCGAGTCTCGGCTACACCGTGACCTCGGAAGAGGTTGACGGGGTAAAAGACGACGCGGATTTTCTGCAATTGCTGGAAATGGCGATCGCGAGACAGCAGGGAGGTGATGCCTGATGCCACTGGTCGCGCACAACGATTTACCCACGTTTTCCAAGCTGCAGCAGGAGGGCTTGCGCGTGCTGGCGCCGGGGCTTGCCAACCAGCAGGATATTCGCGAACTGCACATCGGGCTGCTCAATATGATGCCCGATGCCGCGCTGGAAGCTACCGAAAGGCAGTTTTTACGCCTGATCGGAGAGAGTAACCCGATCGCGCAGTTTTTTGTGCACCCGTTTACGCTGGACGCCTTGCCGCGCGCGGCCAATGCGCGAGAACACATTGACCAGCATTACGATAGCTTCGAGCAGATTAAGCGGCAGGGCCTGGATGCGCTGATTATCACCGGCGCCAACGTAATCGGCGCCGACCTGTCCGCGGAAGTTTTCTGGGATGATCTTATCGAAGTCGCGGACTGGGCGCATGCAAACGTCACCTCGACGCTTTGTTCCTGCCTCGCCACCCACGCCGTTCTGGATTTTCGTTACGGGCAGAAGCGGGAAAAACAGCGTAGCAAGAAATGGGGCGTGTATCGGCACCAGGTCGTCGCGCCGGCGCATCCCCTGGTAGCCGACATCAATTCGGTGTTCGACGTGCCCCATTCGCGCTGGAACAGCGTCTATCGAGAACAGTTCGAAGCGGCGGGTTTGCGAGTCCTGGCGACCGCCGACGACGGCAGTGTGCATCTCGCCACCAGCCCCGATGGCTTCCGCAGCGTGTTTTTCCAGGGGCATCCGGAATACGACACGGTTTCACTGTTGAAGGAATACAAGCGTGATGTGAACCTGTACATCGCCGGGGAACTCGAATCTTATCCGCCGATGCCGGATAATTACTTCAGCCATTTCAGCGCCGCGGTTTTCCGCGAGTATCGGTATCGCATCGATAAAAGTCTTTTGAAACAGACGCCGGTTCCCGAGTTCCCGGAGCACCTGGTGTTAGACCGGTTAAAAAACACCTGGCAGGACACGGCGAGCGCGGTTGTCGGTAGATGGATCGGGCTGATCTATCAGTACACCAATGTGAATCGCCTCCAGCCCTTCATGGACGGGGTTAATATCGACAATCCGCTGGAGCTGTAGCCGCGCCCGGGACCCCGCCGGAGGGGATCCGCTTTAGTAAGACCCCCAGGCATCCTGTTTTTTCCAGCGAATTCGCGTCACCAGAATGCCGATCACGAACGCGATCAGGGAGACGGCTCCGCCGCGTATGAACCAGTCGAGTTTGGTGCTGTCGTTGAGTTCGGCGTTGATCTCCGTTAGCTGCTCCTTTTCCTGCCGCAGCTCATCTAGTACCGTTTGCAGGGTTTTGTTCTGTTCGAGGATGTTGAGCGTATCCCGGGCCGCGTTGCGCACTTCCGCAAGTTCCTGTTCCGAGGCGCGCAGGGTCTCTTTAAGCGCCTGGTTATCATTTTTCTCCTGCGCCAGCGACTGTTTGAGTTCGGCGATTTCGTTCGTCTGGGTATCGAGGCGCGCACGCTGCTGATCGAACCTGACTCTCAGTTCCTGCAGGCTCTGGCGAGCGGCCGGGATTTCCATCAGAAAGCGGCTCAGCACGTAACCTTTTTTATTGTCCTTGGTTTCCACCAGCGAGTATTGCGAGGCCAGGTCTTCCTCCAGTACGGTGACAGATTCGCCGCTGCCCAGCATGCGCACGATACTGTTCGAAGTACTGGTACCGCTGCGCATGGTGACTTCGAATTCATCGGTAATATATTTAACTTCGGCGGCATACGCCGGGCCTGCGATAGAAGCGGATAAAAGCGCTGTTAGTAAAACTCGTTTCATTAAATGGCTCACCTTAAAAACGATGGAAAAAGTCCACCGAGTAAACGTTGCCGGTAACCTCACCGGACGGAGTATCGTAATCGTAGCGGTTGACCGAAAGGTCCAGGCTGTTCAGCGCATTGATAGCGAAGCTTGCGCCGAACGTAACAAATGTATTGTCACAATCTTCCGCCGAAGTGTTCCAGTTCCAGTTGCCATAGCCGGATCCGTAAGCGCCGGAACAATAGGAGCGCGCGGTAAAAGCACCGTCGCCCGCACCCAGGTTGGTATAGAGCAACAATTCGGGCGTGTAGCGATAATCAAAATTGATGAAATAACTGCTGGCGTCAGAATCATCTGCGGCATCGCGCCTGCCGGATTTTAATCCACCGCGCAGGCTGCTGCGATCGTTGAGGCGATACGACATCGACAAAATCAGGCTCGTGGTCGAGGCGTCCATTGCGTCTTCGGACAGATACTCTTCGAGATGACGTAAAGCAATCGAATAGGTCGGCACCCGGAAGCCGGCCCTTGGCGTGTAGCTATAGGTCCCTTGCAGGAACAGCTCTTCGCCGGACAGATCGTTGTTATCGGCATAGTCATAGGCTGAAATCTCGGCCTGGAAATCGACAATTGCGTTGCGCGACAAGCCTTTTGAAATCAATGTTGCACCGGTCAGGTAGAAATAGCTATCCGACTCGTTTTCGATATCGGTGCCGCCGAGACCCGTTTGCAGCGTGTAAACGGGCGGCACGGCATACAGATTCGAAGATAGCAATAATATCGCTGATCCAGCAATCAATCTCATCGCTGTAGTAACCATGAATCAGTCCTGTGGCGATTTTCGCCTGGTGGCTTGTGTTTTGGCATCATTATTGTCAGCCTTGCGGCGAGTTGCAACCGTAAAAACAGCTTTAACTGCGGTTGTGCACAATTTACATTCTACGGGTAAGTCACTAAAGTATGTCCGATTATTTGGCAGGAAATCCTGATGCGTAACGATGTTGACGACCCACGGCGAGAGTTTGTGCTTACGGCTTTGTCGCTCGGCCTGTTTGCCGGGGTAAATCTGGCTGGTCTGTTTCAGGCGGGCCACGCGCGTGGCGACATACCCGAAAAATTACCGCCGGGTCGTTCCATTTATCAGCTGCAGGGGGCGGTGACTGTCGATGGCAGGCCGGCCGACATCAACACGCCAATCGGACCCGGTTCGGTCGTCAGGACCGGTCGTAAAAGTCGCATTATCTTTGTCGTCGGCGCGGACGCGTTTATTTTGCGCAGCGATAGTGAACTCGAAATGAAAACCAGTGACGGGGTGATCATCGAGAGTATGAGGGTTTTATCGGGCAAAATTCTGTCGGTCTTCGGCCGTCGTGAAAAGCCACACACGATTACCACCACTACGGCAACTATCGGGATACGCGGCACGGGAATATATCTTGAATCCGAAGCCGACCGTTCTTACGTGTGTACCTGCTACGGGCAAACGCGCATCGTCGCCACTGCCGACGCCAACGTTAGCCGGGACGTGGTTTCGGAACATCATGACAGTCCGCTTTACGTGCTGCCCTCAGCCGGCAATGGCGAACTTATCGTGCCAGCTCCCTTTATCAATCATACCGACTCCGAACTGGCCCTGATCGAAGAGCTGGTTGGCAGGACCACACCGTTTGCCTACAGCGGCGGGGGCTACGAAGTGCCGAGAAAACGCAGCTACTGAAAATGCTATTCGCTTGCCGCGGGTGCTGTTTCAGGCTCGCTGGTCAGCGCTTTATCCACCGTTTTATAAGGCGTAATCAGGATCAACATGCCGAATTCAGGGTTGTCGAGGTAGTGCAGGTTTTTGCTGCGCATGCGGCGATGTTCCTGCAACCTGTGATTGTTCAATATACGCGTGTCGGCCGCGTAGGCTGCGAGATACTGATCCTGCGGCGCATTACTCGACACCGTGTCAACCGACAGACGCGGGCGCCTGAAAACCAGGTCGGTATAGGCGTGCAGATAGCGCGATAATGTGATGGTAATCTTGCCCTCGAACTCATACAGGCCCTGGTGAGTTCGCAGCGCCTGTTGTTCGAGCAGTTGAAGTTCCATCGCTTCCAGGGTCTGTTCGTCGAATTCAAAGTTTTTGTCGGCACCCGCTTCTTCGCTTGCGCCGCGTGGGATACTTTCGAGCAGCTCCATCTGGTTGTCGATCGAAGTATACTCGTTGCCGTAAATGCGGCCGCCCCTGAGCCAGATCGGCAGCGCCTGTTCGAGCTCGACCCCCGGTTGGCGCCAGGCAACATGCAACAGCTTTTCATAGCGCGTTGATTCGACTAGCCTGTTAACGATGTCAAGCAGCCTGAAGTCGGCGTCCGAGAGTATTTTGTAACCGAGCTCGCGCGCCGCGACCACGCTCTTGGTCGAAGACAGGTCGAGCATTTTTTCGGGTTTGCCGGGAGAGCTGACTGGCAGGATGAACTCGCGGCTCCTCGGCGCCTTGATGTTTTTGAATACCACCAGTTCTACATCGTACAGCGGCAGGGGTTCGGCGCCTGCTGCGTTTTCGGATTGCGCCTGAACGCCACCTGGAAACAGGGCGGCGAGGCCTAACAAGGTCAGATATTTATGCTTCATACTAGTCTGCGGTCAGTTTTTTGAGCAGGGTTTCAAGCTGGTTGAAACGTGATTCAAGTTCAACATTTTGACAGCTAATACGCAAGGTTTGTTTCCCGTCAAAACGATACTGCTGGGGATCGGCCTGAATCAACTCGATGATTTTTAGCGGATCGATATTGGGATTGGGATTGAAGACTATTTTCCCGTTTTGTTCGCCGACATCGATTTTCTCGATCCCGAGCGCCAGCGTCAGCAGCTTGATACGGGTAACCCTGAACAGGTTTTTCAGGGATTCCGGTAACAGGCCGAAACGATCAATCAGCTCGATCTGGAGTTCACGCAAGCCATGGTCGTCACTCGCCGAGGCAATACGCTTGTACTCGATCAGGCGCCCGTGTATGTCGGGTATATAGGATTCCGGAATGAGTGCCGGAATATGAAAGTCGACTTCGGAGGCCCGCATGATTGGCTGGTCGAAGTCGATCGGCAGATTCGATTTGAGCGACTGCACCGCGCGATCCAGCAATTCCGCGTAGAGGCTGAAGCCGATTTCGGTAATTTGGCCGCTTTGCTCGTCACCAAGGATTTCACCAGCGCCGCGAATTTCCAGGTCATGTGTGGCCAGGGTAAAACCGACGCCGAGATCCTCCAGCGATTCGATCGCCAGCAGGCGCTTTTGCGCATCGGCGGTCATCGCCTGCTCGGGCGGCACGATCAGGTAGGCATAGGCGCGATGATGGGAGCGGCCGACACGTCCGCGTATCTGGTGCAGTTGCGCCAGTCCAAGCTTGTCGGCGCGATTGATGAATATCGTATTCGCGGTCGGCACGTCGATGCCGCTTTCGATAATGGTGGTGCATACCAGCAGATTACAGCGATGGTGGTAGAAATCCAGCATCACGGTTTCCAGATCTTTTTCCTTCATACGTCCGTGCACGATACCGATGCGCGCATCGGGCAACAATTCCTGCAAATCCTGCGCGGTTTTTTCAATCGTCCTGATTTCATTGTGCAGGAAGTAAATCTGCCCGCCGCGCTTGAGCTCGCGCTGGCAGCCTTCGATGATCGTGTCCTGGTTCCACCTCGAAACAAAGGTCTTGATGGCGTGCCGCTGCATCGGCGGGGTGGCGATAATCGACAGGTCGCGCATTCCCGATAGCGTCATATTCAAGGTTCGCGGTATCGGCGTCGCGGTCATTGTCAGCAGGTCGACGCTGGCGCGCAGGGCCTTCAGTTTTTCTTTATGACGCACGCCGAAACGATGTTCCTCGTCGACAATCACCAGGCCCAGGTCGCGGTACTTGATGGCGTCGGACAACAGCTTATGGGTGCCGATCACGATATCGATTTTGCCGGCGGCGATTTGCATCAGCGTTTCGTCGAGCGCTTTCCGGGCGGTAAACCGGGTCAGGCTGGCGATGCGAATCGGCCAATCGGCAAATCGATCGAGAAAGTTCTGGTAGTGCTGTTGCGCCAGCAGCGTCGTCGGCACCAGGACGGCGACCTGGGTGCCGGCATTTGCCGCGACAAAGGCCGCCCGCATGCATACCTCGGTCTTGCCGAAACCGACATCGCCACAAACGATTCGGTCCATTGGCCGTGCTGACTGCATGTCCGCTATCACCGACTCGATCGTGGTTTCCTGATCGGGAGTCTCCTCGAACGGAAACTCGCTGGCAAACGCGTGATATTCGTCGATATCTACCTGGTGAGCGAAACCCTTCATGGCTTCCCGTCGAGCCTGAATATCGAGCAGTTCGACGGCAATGTCGTGAATCTTCTCCTGCGCTTTTTTGCGCGAGCGCTGCCACTGTTCGGTGCCAAGCCGGTGCAGCGGGGCGCTGTCTTCGCTGGCGCCGGCATAGCGGCTGATCAGGTGCAACGAGCTAACCGGTACGTAGAGTTTGTCCTGGTTGGCGTACTCGATGCAGAGGAACTCGGTGGCAATGCCGGACACGGTCAGTGTCTTAAGCCCCTGGTAACGACCTACGCCATGATCTTCGTGCACCACCGGTGCACCCGGCTGCAAATCCGCGAGGCTCTGGATGGTCGACTCTGCGTCGCGGGTTTTACGATATCGGCGGCGCCGTTTCTGTACGGCGCGTTCGCCGAACAATTGATTCTCGGTGATGACCGCGAAACCCCTGCCCTCCAGCGTCATGCCGTTTTGCAAAGCCGAGGCGGTGAGGTAGTAGCGATTGTCTGCGCGCGTCAGGAATTCGGCCCAGCTGTCTACCTGGCTGGCATGGACCCCATAGTGATGCAGCATTTCGTTGACGAATTCGCGTCGTCCCGGAGATTCGGCGCTGATCAGGATCCGCTCGAACGCCGGCTTTTCGATAAATTTGCGTAGCGCCTTGTCCGGCTGGTCGGCATTCGCTTGCAGGGTTAGTTGCGGTATCGCCTGCGTCTCGCAATTGATGTTCGAGCGATCCACCTGTTCCAGCTTGAAGGCCGAAAACAGCAGGCAGGAAAAGTCCGCGATTCTTGCCTCTAGCGTCTGCATATCGAGAAACAGTTGGGCCGGTTCCAACAGCGGCCACTCGAGGTTGTAACGGCGTGACTGGTAGCGTTCTTCGACCTGTTGCGCAAAGCTCGCGGCATGTGTCAGGGCGGCATCGTCGATCAGCAGTCGGCTCTGCCGCGGCAGGTAGTCGAACAGGCTGACCAACTGGTCGAAAAACAGCGGCAGGTAATACTCGACCCCGGGCGACGAAATACCGGCCGAAATATCGACGTATACCGGGCAGGTATTGGGATCGATTTCGAAGGTTTCCCTGAAGCGCAGGCGAAAGCGCTTGATGCCAGCCTCGTCGAGCGGGTACTCCTGTGCCGGCAGCAGTTTGATTTCATCGACCTTGTCGATCGAAAGTTGTGTTTCTGGATCGAAACGGCGAATCGTTTCAATTTCATCGTCGAAGAAGTCGAGCCGGAAAGGTGTCGAACTGCCCATCGGGAACAGGTCCATGATGGAGCCGCGGGTACTGAACTCACCATGCTGTTCTACCTGGGACACGGCGCTGTATCCGTATAACGCGAGGC
Source organism: uncultured Gammaproteobacteria bacterium (assembly GCA_963768295.1). Classification (GTDB taxonomy): domain Bacteria; phylum Pseudomonadota; class Gammaproteobacteria. The sequence continues at coordinate 75,996 of CAVYHN010000016.1, forward strand.
GCTCACGCAAATCCCCGGGTTCGATGCGCTCTCCGGTTTGCAGGTTGAGCGATCTTTGCTGGATGAATTCGGGTGGTGAAACCTTTTGCAGCAAAGTGCTTATCGGCAGGATCAGTACGCCGGCACTCGCCGTGGATATAGACGCCAGGCATTGAATTCGCTCCGAGACGATATCCTGGTGCGGCGAAAATTGATCGTAGGGCAGGGTTTCGAGATCCGGGAATCGAAATATCCGCGCTAACCCGGGATTGAAGAATTGAATTTCCTGTTCCAGCTGTTCGGCGTCGGTCATGTCACAGCAGACGATGACCGACAGCCCCTGGTAGAGGCCGATCTGTTCGCAGAGCAGCAGGCCACGGCTGCTGCCGTAGAGTTGGCCGACGCGCAGCTTGCGCGTGGACTCAGGCGCCGGAGTGTCGAGAAATTGGCTAGGCATTTCTGCCGGGCAGGCGGCTACTCCTGGGCTGGTTTAGCGGTGGTCAGGCCCAGGATTTCCCAGTTCTGCATACCACCGCGGTACCACTTGATTTTGTCGGCGGGATAGCCGAAACCCAAAAGGTTTTTGATGTTGTTGGGCGATTGTCCGCACCACATGCCGTTACAGAACATGACCAGCACACGGGCATTCCTGAAATCCCATAAACCTTCGAGGTTCCTGGCGTTGAAACGTTCCTCGAGGATTTCACCGATCGAGATCGGGTCGGCACCCTTGGCCGGGTTGAGGCTGGTCCAGGGAATATTGATTGCGCCGGGAATCGTGCCCTTGGCAACCCAGGCAGGTGTGCGCGAATCGATCACGACAATGCTGGAGTCGCCTGCGCTCATGCGCTTGAGATAATCCAGCATTTCCAGTTCGGCGATGGTTTCGACGCCGGGCGCGAGAACTACGGGCTGGATACAAAATGGGGGGCATTTACGCGAAGTCTTGGCGAACGCCGGGTTAACCGTGTTTTTCTGGTTTTGATTACGCATGACGACGACATCGGATTCACCGTGTCTGACCGTAACACTTTCGATTTCACTGGTGATGTTGACCTCGGCCGCCTGCAGCCTGGCACCGTGCAATGCCAGCGAAATGCCGCAGCCGAGAATCAGAACTTTAATCATGTTCATTACTGGCAACTCCGGTTAAACCAGAATGAATCTGGTTGCGATTACTTGGGTCGGTTGGACTGGATTATTATTATTTGGTTCTATTTCGGCATTATCAGGGTGTTCAGATCGATGGTATGTAACACGACCCGATGCTCGAAATATACCCTGAATGATCCGTAAACCCATTCGGTGATCGGGGGTTCCCCAACCGGGCCATAACGCTCGTCGGGTTCACCGAATTTACCCAGTACGTCATCCATGCTGATGCCCCGTTTCGGCATCACCTGCTTGCCGCTCGACGCAACATGGCCCGGGATGACTAGCTCATCGCCGGCGCTTGCAGGTTGCAGGATCAAACTGCAACCCAGGAGTAGCAAATAAAGTCCCGTGCGCATGTTTTTAAATCTCCAAATACTAATGCATGTAACTATAGCACGCCCTTGTGCGGTGACAAGTGTGCAGCAATTCGCATCGGCTGTGGTGGTGGCACACCCTTATTCATGGTTTAATCCGCCGCATGAATTTTCCGCTCGAAATTTTTGTCGGCTTACGTTATACGCGCGCCAAGCGTCGCAATCATTTCATCTCCTTCATATCGTTGATATCGATGTTCGGTATAGCGCTCGGAGTCATGGCTCTGATCGTGGTGCTGTCAGTGATGAACGGATTTGAAAAAGAATTGCGCGGGCGCATCCTGGGCATGGTTTCGCATGTCACGGTGTCGAGTTTTCGCGGGCCGCTGCAGGACTGGCAATCCCTGCGTGAGGAAAGCATGGAGCATCCGCATGTCATTGGTGGTGCTCCCTATACAGAAGCCGAGGCGATGATTTCGAATCTGTCGTCGGTCAGCGGTGCGCTGGTGCGCGGTATCGATCCACAACACGAAACCGAAGTTTCGGAAATTCATCAGCATATGGAATTCGGTGCGCTCAGCGATCTGGTAGCGGGGGAGTACGGCATCGTGCTTGGCAGCGGCCTGGCCAATTCACTCGACGTCGTTCCGGGCGATCGAGTCACCATGGTTACCCCGCAGGCGACCGCGTCGCCGTTAGGGTTTCTGCCGCGTCTGCGCCGTTTCAAGGTGGTCGGGATATTCGAAATCGGAGTCTACGAGTATGACCGCAGCAGCGCGCTGGTGCATTACCAGGATGCCAGCAGGCTGTTCCGGCTGGACGGCGGCGTTAGCGGTATTCGTCTGAAACTGGACGATCTCGACCTGGCGCCCCTGGTGCGTAATGATCTCAAGCAAAGCATAGGGCTGCAGTACTGGGTATCGGACTGGACCCTGCGCCACAGCAATTACTTCAAGGCGGTGCGCACCGAGAAGACGGTCATGTTTATTATTCTTTCGCTGATCGTTGCCGTGGCGGCCTTCAATATCGTTTCGACACTGGTGATGGTGGTGACTGACAAGCAGGCGGATATCGCGATACTACGTACTCTCGGCATGTCGCCGCTGTCGATCATGTGGGTGTTCATGGTGCAGGGGACCCTGATCGGATTGATCGGCACCTTGATGGGGCTGGTCAGCGGGGTGGCGGTCGCGTCGCATATCGATGTCATCGTGCCCGCGCTGGAGCAATTCTTTCATACCCAGTTTCTGCCGCGCGGCGTTTATCCGATCACCGATCTGCCCTCGGAGATGAAACAGTCCGACATCATCAGGATTACGCTGCTGTCGTTTGGGGTATCGGTGATCGCGACGCTATACCCGGCCTTACGCGCCTCGAAAACGCGTCCGGCCGAAGCGCTCAGCTATGAGTAGGCGGGAGGTCTCGTGTCGTCGCCGGTAATCGAAGCGAGCGCGGTTACGAAGGTCTTTCGCCAGGGCAAAATCGACGTCGAGGTGCTCAAGGGCGTCGATTTCAGTGTTGCCGCGGGTGAAAGCCATGCCATCCTCGGCGCCTCGGGTGCCGGCAAATCAACCCTGATGCACTTGCTTGGCGGCCTCGATCATGTCAGCGGTGGTGAAATCAGGGTTGCAGGCAGTTCCCTGGCGCAGCTGTCCGAAGCCGCTCTCGGTCGTTTGCGCAATCGCCACCTGGGTTTTATTTACCAGTTTCATCACCTGTTGCCGGAATTCAGCGCGCTGGAGAATATTGCCATGCCGCTGCTGATCAGGCGTATATCGCGCCGTGCAGCCTGCGATGAAGCGCGCGACTGGCTTGATAAAATAGGTCTCGAACAGCGCGCCGAGCACAAGCCTGGTGAGCTGTCGGGCGGGGAACGTCAACGCGTGGCGTTGGCGCGGGCGCTGGTAACCCGACCGGATTGCCTGCTCGCGGACGAACCGACCGGCAACCTGGATCAGCAAACCGCGGCGCAGATGCTGGAATTGATGCTCGGCCTGAACCGCGAACTCAATACTTCGCTGGTAGTCGTGACCCACGATCTCGCTATCGCCGCACGCATGCAGCGTCGCTGGCACATGCTCGACGGTGTCCTCAGCGCGGAATCCTGAAACCGCCGTATCTCGTGCCGGCGCCAGTATTGAACAAGCTTTCAAAATGGGAACCTGATTTCAGGCTAATTGTTGTTTCAGGAAACTGGACCAGGCTGGCGCTGGATTCGAGTTGCTGCCAGATAAGGGTTCACCGCTTTTCGGTGGCCCGGCGATGGCGATTAATATTGTGCAAACGTCTGGCGCGCGCCTTGATGTGGCTCAGGATACGCAAATGCCACAGCACTCTAACCAGCACAAACGAGGAGACTGAAGAAATCACGCCGACGGTGAAACAGCCCAGCAGAAAGGATTGCCAGATTGCCGCCAGGCCGGTGGTAAGCCAGTCGAAACTTAGCTCAAAATTGAATCCCTTGGGTTCTCGGCCGAGCATTTTTGCACCCAGCAGGTAACAGAAATAATACATAGGCCCCATGGTGAAAGGGTTACTGACCCAGACCATGGGCACCGCGACGAGTATGTTTACCCGCAACCAGATGGCGCCGACCGCGGCGATCAGCATCTGGAACGGCACCGGGATAAAAGCACAAAATATACCCAGCGCAACCGCTAGCGAAAACGAACGCCGGTTGATATGCCACAGTGACGGCTCCTGCAACCGCGGGCCCAGTAGCTTGATCCAGCGGTTCTGCGTGATGACGTCAGGGTGTGGTAAAAATTTTCTTACAAAATTCCTTGGCATGGTGATTGTATTATCAACAGTAATTCAATATTCTGCAAAGAGTTGGATCACATAACAGGGAATTCAGGGCAAGGATCGCATGCCCCAACACGCAATAGCCATCGTGCTGGGTTCGTTGCTGGCGTTCTACGGTAACGAGTTACCGGACCAATTCTGGTCGGCGTTGCTGCCGATTCTGCTATTACTGTGCCTTTATCATCCCGCTTATCGTTTGTTGCTGCTCGCAGCCGCGGCCTATCTGTGGAGTGCCGCAGTTTTCCACCACCACCTGGATCACCGGCTGCTCGAGGCCTACGACCAGCGGCTTACGCTGGTGCGTGCGGTGGTGGCCGATATTCCCGAAGTCGATGCCGGCCGTATTCGTCTGTATCTGGAAAATCCGGAAATTGCCGGTTACCCCGGCAATATGCCCCGCCGGCTGCGGCTGAACTGGTACCAGGATGAAATCCTGCCCCAGGCGGGTGAGCGTTGGCAGTTCGAAGTAAAACTGAGACAACCCCGGGGATTGCTGAATCCCGGTGGTTTCGATTTTGCAGGCTGGCTGTTTGGCCGCGGCATCGACGCCAGCGGTTATATCCGCAATTCGGCGCGCAATACCAGACTCGAAGCGGCGAGCCCGCTGCAGGCTGATTACTGGCGTATGCGCCTGGTCACGGCCATCGATGATTATTGCAACGGTTGTCCGCATGCTGGTTTGATCAAGGCCCTGTCCCTTGGATTTCGCGGCGACATATCGGCCCTCGATAAATCCCTGCTGCAATCCAGCGGAACCGCCCACTTGCTGGCCATATCCGGTTTGCATGTTGGCATGGTCGCGTTCCTGATGTTTGCCGTCGGCCGCTATAGCTGGCGCATCGGCTTGCGGCCAGCTGGACTCAATTGCATACAGAGCGCTTCGTCGATGGCGATAATGGCCGCCTGCGGATACGCGGCGCTGGCCGGCTTCAGTTTGCCCACGGTGCGCGCCCTGCTGATGCTGGTTATCCTGCTGGTTGCAATATTGCTCAGGAACCGGGTCAACCTGCTGCAGTCGCTGTCCCTGGCGGTGATAGTGATTGTGGTCGTCGATCCTCGCTCGGTTGGCGCAAATTCGTTCTGGTTAAGCGTCTGCGCCCTGCTAGTAATCGCTTTCGTCCAGTTCCGCTTACCCGGTCGGCTGTCCTGGTGGCAGCAGCTGCTGGCATTGCAATGCTGTTTCTCGCTACTGTTTATGCCACTGGGCCTGCTGATTTTCGAACAGGTCAATCCCGCCGGCTTCCCGGCGAACATCGTGGCGATACCCGTCATCAGTTTTATCGTGCTGCCGACGGTATTGCTTGGCTGCCTGCTGGCGCTGGCGGGTCTGGATTATGCCGGATCGCTGTTCCGCTTTGCCGACCGGGTATTGCAGCTACTGCTCGATTATCTCGATTTCCTGTTGTCCAGTGGCCTGAGCCCGCTAGCGGGCGCATTTCCGGGGCCGATGGTTTTGCTTGTGCTAGTGCTGATTGCCTGGTTGTTGTTACCGCGTGGCCTCGGCTCGCGCGCGCTCGCGCTGATCGGTCTATCCCTGCTGCTCAGCTGGCAACCGGCTCGACCCGAACATGGTGCATTTGAACTGTTGGTTTTCGATGTTGGGATGGGTACTTCGATCTTGCTGACTACCCGACATCATAGCCTGGTGTACGATTTTGGCCCGGGCAGACCCGGTGTTTACAGCGCCGCAGACTGGGCCCTGCTGCCGGCAATGCGAAACCGTGCCATCGACAGGCCGGACCTGGCGATCGTCAGCCATGTCGACCAGGATCACAGTGGCGGATTGCACGGGTTGCTTGACGACTATCCGCAGCTGACCCTGCTTTCAGGTACGCCAGGAGAACTGCAGGCACGTATCAGGACTGGGCGCCGGGTACGCTCCTGCCACCAGTATTCGGACTGGCGCTGGGACGGAGTAGGGTTTCGCTTTCTGTCCAGCGCTCAAAACTGGTCCGATACCAACAACCGATCCTGTGTCTTAATCATCGACGGCCGACACCGGGTGTTATTGCCTGGAGATATCGAATCGGCGCGCGAACAGAGCCTGGTAAGGCAATATGCTGCCACCCTGGCAGCCGATGTTTTGCTGGTTCCGCATCATGGCAGCAATACTTCTTCCAGCAGCGGATTTGTCGAGCGCGTGGCGCCGCGGCATGTCATCTACACGGTGTCGCGTGGCAATCGCTGGGGCTTTCCGACGCCCGCGGTGATCTCCCGCTACGCAGACGCTGGAGTACGGCAGTATCGCAGTGATCTTGACGGTGCAATCAGCGTCAGCAGCTCGCCGGAAGGGCTGTCAATCAGCGCTGAACGTACCCCGGAAACACGTATCTGGCGGCGATGGTAAAAAGCTCTCTGTCACAGTATGATGTGCGGCATTTATTCCTGAGGACATGGCGTGTTTGAACTGGTTCAGGCAGGTGGCTGGCTGATGATTCCGATTTTGTTGTGCTCCGTGCTTGCCGCGGCCATCATCATCGAACGGACGTGGACCCTGCGCCAAAAGAAAGTTATTCCGGAAAAACTGTTAACCGGCATCTGGAACCTGCTCAGCAGTGATGCCCTGACCGAACAGCATATCGCCGAAATCGAAAGTGGATCACCGCTGGGCAAGGTGCTTGCCGCCGGCCTGATCAATCGCCACTTATCGCGCGACCTGATCCGCGAAAGTATCGAGGAAACCGGTCGCCACGTGGTGCATGAAATGGAGCGTTTTATGAATACGCTGGGCACGATTTCCACGATAACCCCGCTGTTGGGCCTGCTCGGTACGGTAATCGGCATGATTCGAGTGTTCACCGCGATTACCGTTGTCGGGGTTGGCGATCCGGGCCAGCTGGCGGGCGGTATATCCGAAGCCCTGATTACGACCGCGGCCGGTCTGACCATCGCCATACCCAGCCTTATTTTTCATCGCCATCTGAAACGCAGGATCGATGACCTGGTGGTTGCGATGGAGCAGGAAGCGATGAAACTGGTTGAATTTCTCCACGGCGATCGCAAAAAACTGGACTAACACGATGAACTTTTATCACAGCAAACCGGAAGAAGACGTCAATATCAACCTGACGCCCCTGATCGACGTCGTTTTCCTGTTATTGATTTTCTTCATGGTATCGACCACTTTCGATACCACGTCGCAGTTGAAAATCAAGCTGCCCGAGGCAACCCAGGAGAAGGCGCAGGACCCGCCGCGAAAACTGAATCTTTTAATCGATGCCAATGGCCGCTTCTTTTTGAACTCGCGTGAATTGACCAATAACAAAAGCGCCACGCTAAGGGCCGCGCTGGAACGTGCGATGGAGGGCAGCCAGCTGCCGATCGTCATTCAGTCGGATGCCGACTCGCCGGTACAATCGCTGGTAACCGCGATGGACGTGGTTGCGCAAATGGGCCTGAAACAGGTATCGATAGCCACCACTCGGCCTATCGAGTAGTTGCATTCGTGAAGTATCCGAGATCCGGGCAGTGAAACCGATTGAAGGCAATTTGGCAGGCGTCAAGGCTTATCGCGCCCTGCTTTCGATGGCCTTCGAGCACAAGCTCTATTTTATGCTGGCGGTAATCGGCATGATAATCTTCGCCGCCTCCGACGCCGCCTTCGCCTATCTGATGAAGCCGTTGATGGACGACGGCTTTATTGATCGCGATCCGACAATCATCAAACTGATGCCGCTGGCTATCGTGGCGATATTCATGGTGCGTATGGTGGCGGTATTCATGCGCAGCTATTGCATGGACTACATTGGGCGCAACGTCATCAATACGCTGCGTCGGATGATGTTCGAAAAGTTGTTGACCATGACCAGCGATGAGTATGACCAGTCGTCGACCGCGGCCATCGTCACGCGCTTCTCCTATGATGTCGAACAGGTGGCGAAGTCGGTTTCATCGTCTTTGACGGTATTTATTCAGGACAGTCTGCGCATCGTCGTCCTGCTGGGATACATGATCTGGTTGAACTGGCAATTGACTGCAATCTTCCTGGTCGCCGGACCGATCGTTTTTTTGATCGTCGTCAGAATCTCGGGGCGTTTCCGCACTATCAGTAGAAATATCCAGCAATCGATGGGCGGGGTGACCCAGGTTGCCCAGGAAGTAATCGACGCCAACCGCATCGTCAAGATATTCGGCGGCAACGAGTTCGAACGCAACAAATTCAATAAGGTCAACGACACCAATCTGAAACTGCATTTAAAAATGTCGGTCGCGCAGTCGATCAGCATGCCGTTGATCCAGCTGGTGGTGGCGATCGCGTTCGCGGCAATCGTCGCCTTCGCGACCTCTGAATCGATGCGCAGTATCATTTCCACCGGCGACTTCGTTTCATTCATCTTTGCGTTGACCATGCTACTGGCGCCGATGCGGGTGCTGTCTTCGATCAACGCCAGCATCCAGAAGGGCATTGCCGCCGGCGAAAGCGTGTTCGAGCTGACGTCGCGAGAGAGCGAACCCAACACCGGAGCGCTGCAGTTAAAGCGCGCCGAGGGCAGGTTGAATTTCAGCAAGGTGGTGCTTTGCTATCGCCGCAGCGAGCAACGCGTGCTCGACGATGTCAGTTTCGAAGTAAATCCGAAGCAGACCGTGGCGATAGTCGGACGTTCGGGCAGCGGCAAGTCGAGCCTGGTGAACCTGATACCACGGCTTTATGAGTACGATAGCGGCGAGATATTGCTCGACGGCGAGCGGCTCGATCATTACCAAATTAACGATTTACGCCGCCAGATTGCCTACGTCGGCCAGGACGTACGCCTGTTCAACGATACTATCCGCAACAACATTGCCTATGGGGTCGCGGGCCAGGTGGACGAGGCGCAAATAATCGAAGCCGCGAAACAGGCCCACGCCTGGGAGTTCATCAAAGGCATGCCGGAACAACTCGATACCGAGGTCGGTGAGCGCGGCGTGCTGTTGTCGGGCGGACAGCGGCAGCGGATTGCGATTGCCCGGGCGTTACTGAAAGACGCGCCGATTCTGATTCTCGACGAGGCTACCTCGGCGCTGGATACCGAGTCCGAGCGCTTCATTCAGCACGCGATGGAGCATTTGATGGAAAATCGCACCACGCTGGTCATTGCGCATCGCCTGTCCACGATCGAGCATGCCGATCATATCCTGGTAATGGATCAGGGCAAGATCCTGGAACAGGGCAATCATGCCGAGTTACTCGAGAACGGCGGTATTTATGCCAAACTGCACTCGATGCAGTTTCGCGACGCCAAAGAAGGCGAACCCAGAGCGATCAGCGCCAAACCCCGGATCATTCGCTCATCGGTGCTCAATAAATCGCTCTTGCATAACTGGGTAAGCCTGTCGTCGCAAAGAAGGCAGGGCTGGTGGCTTTGGTCAATGAACCCATTGTCGATCCTGTTGATGCCACTGTCGGTCTTATTCTACCTGGCAGTCGGTTTGCGCAGGCTAGGATATAAGCTGCGGCTGATCAGATCGCAGCAGCTGGCGGTGACAACTATCGTCGTCGGCAATATCACGCTGGGCGGCAATGGCAAAACACCCATCGTGGTTGCGCTTTTTCAATTGCTGCAGGAAAAAGGTTATCAACCGGCAATCGTAACCCGCGGCTATAAAAGCGGCAATGAACGAAATGTTCAAATTCTGCATGACGGCATTACCCACAATGCGGTTGGTGACGAAGCCAATATGATGTCGGAAATATGCCGTTGTCCAATCGGGGTGGGCGCTGACAGGATTGCCGCGGCCCGGCAAATCCTCGCGCAATTTCCCGCGACCGACGTCATTCTTTCGGACGACGGATTGCAACACTATGCGCTTAAACGCGATATCGAAATTGCGGTCTGTCGCCACCTGTCGATGGGTAATGGACTCATGCTGCCGGCAGGGCCGTTGCGTGAACCGCAGGCTCGCCTGCGACAGGTTGACGTGACCATAGACCGTGACAGTGACCAGGTGGTGGAATCGCTGGGCGAAGTCTGTAATCTCTCCAACCCCGAACTGCGGCGCCATATCAGCGAGTTTCAGGGGCAGCAGGTGCACGCGTTGGCGGGCATCGGTTTTCCTGAAATCTTTTTTGCCAGCCTGATGCAAATGGGAATCGACGTGATCGAACACGAGTTTCCCGATCATCATGAATTCAGCGCCCAGGACTTGAATCTTAAACCCGACCTGCCGGTTCTGGTTACGCACAAGGATGCGGTCAAACTAAAGGGCCTGGCACGGGAAAATATCTGGGTTGTGCCGTTGAGTATCGAACTAAGTGACGAACTGAAAAATCAGGTATTGCAATTACTGGAGAGCCGACATCATGGATAAACATTTGCTGGATATACTGGTCGATCCAGTCACCAAGGGTCCGTTAATTTACGACAAAAGCCGCCAGGAACTGATTTCGCGGGCGTCGCGCCTGGCCTACCCGATCCGGGACGGAATCCCGGTCATGTTACCCGAGGAAGCCAGGGAGTTGAGCAGTGAAGAGGTCGAGGCGCTGAGCTGAATCGATGCAGGCAGATTTTCGCATTGTGATACCCGCGCGTTATGCCTCGGTGCGCCTGCCGGGCAAACCCTTGCGCGATATAAACGGCAAACCGATGATCGAATGGGTCTATCTGGCCGCCAGCCAGGCTGAGGCCAGCGAGGTGGTGGTGGCGACCGACGATCAGCGCATCGCCGATGTTGTCACGGGGTTTGGCGGCAGCGTCTGTCTCACCGACAGCGGGCATCGCAGTGGCACCGATCGCATACTCGAGGTTACGCAAAAACTCAACTGGAGTCAGGACACCATAGTAGTCAATCTGCAGGGTGACGAACCCCTGATGCCGGCGCTGAACATTACCCAGGTGGCGCAAAATCTCGCCCGCCACGACTGCGCCATGGCGACGCTGCATAAACCTGTCGACGCGGACGCCGCGCAGGATCCGAACCTGGTCAAGCTGGTACAGGATAAAAATGGCAAGGCCCTGTATTTCAGCCGCTCTGTCATTCCCTTCGACCGCAGCGGTACAGTCGATCGCTACCTTGGCCATATTGGAATTTATGCCTACCGCGTCGGCTTTATCGAGACTTTTAGCAAGCTCCCGGCCTGCGACCTGGAACTCGCCGAGTCGCTGGAACAGCTGCGGGCGCTGTGTAACGGCTACTCGATTCATAGTGCGCCCGCGCGGGTCAACCCCGGTCCCGGGATCGACACCGAGCAGGATCTGGCGCGGGTTGCCGAAATCATGGCCTCGCAGCCGGCATGAAGTACCGCTGGAAACTGGAGCAGCGTCTCACGCTGTTCAAAAAGTATTTCAAACTGGTTGAGTACCACGTTTCGCATGAGCTGTTTGGCGGTGGCTCGAGTCCACTGATTACGCGTGAGATATTCGAGCGTGGCGGCGTTGTCGCGGTCCTGCCTTACGATCCCGGGCGCGGCAAGGTGGTGTTGATCGAGCAATTCAGGGCCGGAGCGATCGAAGATAGCGAAGGCCCCTGGCTGATCGAATGCGTCGCCGGTGTGATCGAAGAGGGTGAGTCCGAAACGGACGTGGCAATACGCGAATGTGTCGAGGAAGCGGGCTGCACGATCGACCGGCTCGAAACCATCAGTCGTTATTATGTCAGCCCGGGCGGGACCAGCGAGCACTGCAGCCTGTTTTGCGGCATTGTCGACAGCGAAGGACTTGGCGGAATTCATGGTCTGCCGCATGAACACGAAGATATCCGCGTACTCGTGGTCGATGCGGCGCAGGCCTATGACTGGGTGCGTGAGGGCAGGATCAGGTCTTCCGCAACCATCATCGCGCTACTGTGGTTGCAGCTGAATGAAGAACGCCTGCGCGAATAGCAGACCGGCCGCCGCGACAGTATCAATCCGCCACGGGCGGTCCGCTAGAATCCCACTGAAATGCTGATCATGCCGACGATGCTGAGCACGATGGTGTAGGGCAGGGCCATCCATAACATGCGCACGTAGGACAGGCGAATCAGCGGTGCCAGCGCCGACGTCAGCAGAAACAGAAATGCCGCCTGGCCGTTCGGAGTAGCGACGCTCGGCAGGTTGGTGCCGGTATTGATCGCTATCGCAAGCACGTCGAACTGTTCCCGATCGATAACACCGTTTTTCAGGGCGTCGGACACCTCGTTGATATAAACCGTGGCAACGAAAACATTGTCTGAAATCATCGACAGAACCCCGTTGGCGATAAAAAACATGACCGGCTGCAGATCACGATCCATCGCCAGCACCTGGGTGATAACCGGGGTAAACTGATGTTGCTCGTGGATAACCGCGACCACGGCAAAGAACACCACCAGCAGCGCGGTAAACGGTAGCGCCTCCTCGAAGGCGTGGCCGATACGGTGCTCTTCGATGACCCCGGTAAAGGCGGTCAGCAGCACGATAACCATCAGGCCGACCAGGCCAACCGAGGCCACGTGAAAGGCGAGCGACAGAATCAGAATGACGCCGACTACTGCCTGGGCGATCAACGAAGCTGTCATCTTGTGGTGGCGCTTGGCTTCCTGCTCGACGTTGAAATTCGACAGGGTCGAGGCGACGGATTCAGGCAGCGTTGCGCCGTAACCAAAGCGCTTTACCTTCTCCAGCACAACACAGGTGACCAGGCCAAAGAACAGTACCGGCATCGTAACCGGCGCCATGCGCAGGAAGAATTCGATGAAAGTCCAGCCGGCACGCTCGGCGATCAGCAGGTTCTGCGGTTCGCCAACCAGCGTGCAAACGCCACCCAGGGCGGTGCCGACCGCGCCGTGCATGATAAGACTGCGCAGGAACGAACGGAATTGTTTGAGCTCTGCGCGGCGATCGGTATGGACTTCGTGATCGACGCTGTGATCGTGATCGTCGTGATGGAACTGCTTACCCGATGCGACGCGGTGATATACCGAGTAAAAACCGATGGCGACCGAGATCAGCACCGCGGTCACCGTGAGCGCATCGAGAAAGGCGCTGAGGAAGGCGGCGGTGATGCTGAACAGGAAAGACAGCTATGGTTTCGATTTGATCGATAACAGGATTTTGGTGAAGGTGTAGAGCAACAGGTCGCGCATGAAGTAAATGCCCGCGACCATGAATATCAACAGCAGGATGACTTCGAAATTGGCTACGGTTTCCAGGTATACGGCTTCCGGAGTGGTCATGCCCAGGAGGATCGCTTCCAGCGCCAGCAGGCCGCCGGGCTGTAAAGGGTAGCATTTGAGCGCCATCGCCAGGGTGAATATGAGTTCGAGAATAAGCAGCCAGCCGGCGGCGAAGGGGCTGATGGCGAAAACAATTGGATTAATCACCAGGAAGCCGATGATTAACTGTTTGTACCAGGTTGCCGAATGACCAAGAAAGTTTTCGACAAAAGCACGACTCAGGGTTGTAATCATAAACCAGTTCACGTCGTCAGTTTGTCGGTGAGTATAGTGTAAGTATTTGAGCAGGCTGGTACCTGTTGTTATTTTTTAAACCAGCTCACCAGGAATAGCGCCGAGCATGATAGCAACAGTGCCGCGGATATAACAAGCAATACCTCGGCCATGCTGATGTTAAAGGCTATCAGCGGGGTATAACCGCAGGAAGTCTGTACTTCGAATAGCCACGGGAACCACTTGTCGAGGGCGAACCACGCCGGCATGCCGAGGTCCATTTCGCAGTCGCCGAAGATCCAGCCGCGTTCGACCGCAAGCACGCGCCAGCTGCGTTCCAGCAGGCCGAGCATGATGATTACGCTGGCGCCATGGAACCAGCGCATGGCCGCACGGGAACCGGTAAAAAACAGGGCCAGTATCCCCAGCAGGATAAATGAGATGACCCAGATGCGGACATGAATACAAAGTACGCAAGGCCATTCGTCGAGCACGTATTGATAGTAAAGCGCACCGGCTTCGAGCGCGAGCCCGGACAACACGAGAGCGACCCAGTAAAGGCGATGCTGGCTTAGCGTGGATAAAAATTGACCCATGATTACGTTACTTCCTGGTTGACTACTGGCATTTCGGCGGCGCTGCGCTCAAGCAGTTCGATGCGCTTCGCGCGCAAGGTTTCCCGTTCACTAGCAGGCGGTAGTCACACGCCGGCATGCGTAAATGACTCTCCACGCGCCGAGGTTGCGCTTGAGACATCAGCTGGCCACCAGTTGCTGGTAAAGCTCCGGATCGGTTGCGCCTTCGGTGCCGATCACAAAAATAAGGCTGGATTCGTCGAGCCCCAGTGTCGCCGCCATTTTCGGGTCTTCGCGACTGGCAATCGCCGCCGCTAGTCCGGCCACCGCCGATTCGCCGGCTTCGATGGCGGGATCGTTATCGGCGAGCAAGCGCATACAGGGGGCAACCGCGTCTTCACTCAGGGTCATGAAATCGTCTGCTCCCGGTTCGAGAATTTCCCAGGCCAGCAGTGAAACCTCGCCGCAGGAAAGCCCGGCCATCAGGGTTTCCAGGTCGCCTTCTACGGCTACCGGTTTACCGCTGGCGGCCGATTGCTGCAGGCAGTTGGCCTGTTCTGGCTCGACCACGATAAACCGCGGCCGCCTGTCTCCCCAGAGTTCCCAGAAGTAGGCGCAAACCGAAGCCGCAAGCCCTCCGACCCCGGCCTGAATGAACACGTGCGTCGGTATCGCGCCCCGCATTTGCTCGACGGCTTCAGCGAGCATGACGGTATAGCCGATGGCGACGTCACGGGGAATGTCCATGTAACCGGCATAACTGGTATCGGAAACAATGATGCGGCCATGAATCTCGGCATCGCTGTCAGCCTGTTTTACCGAGGCGTCGTAATTGCCGTCGATACGAATAACTTCCGCGCCGAAGGCCTTCATCGCCTGTTCGCGGCCGACGGAAACATCGCGATGGATGTAGATAACACAACCGCAGCCGAATAGCTGGCAGCCCCAGGCGACCGAGCGACCGTGATTACCATCGGTCGCGCAACTGATGACTATTTTTTCGACTACCGACTGGAAGCGCTTATCCAGCAAGTCATCGATGGAGGCAGCCTCACCAGTTTCCTGCCGTATCCTGTTTTTCAGCTGGCGCGCCACCGCAAAGGCCCCGCCGAGCGCCTTGAAACTCTTCAGGTGAAAGCGCTGCGATTCATCCTTATAGAATATTCCCCTGACGCCGATCCTGCCTGCGATTGAGTCAAGCGGGTAAAGCGGAGTCGCCTGGTAGTCAGGCCAACGCGATATTTCGTCGAACGCTGCCCTCGATTTTTCGAGGCTTGCGATTTCGACCAGTTTCCCGGGATAGGGCGTGGCCTTATTGGCCGCGCTATTGGCAAGATGGCTCAAGGTTGCAGAGAATGTGGTCATATCGGCATTACGCGCAAAAAAAAGCAAGTCTACAGGCTTTAACTGGGCGAGTGAAACAGGAAATAAACCAGGTCGAATATCGTGCAGCCCTGCAACTTCATGCTGGACTTATCGGCTGGAAAACCTAGACTTGAGCTTAGCTCCAAATAATAACAGGCAATAAACCAGAATAACCATGAAGAGCCGAACGGCAGGCAGGCAGGGCGCGATACAGATTGAATCCAGTCAGAGGACTGCTTCAACTGCGTCATTCGGGCAACCGAATCTGAATCCCGAGCAGGTACTGGGTCGCTTCAGCGACGTCGCAATGCTGGCCGCAGACTGGTTCTGGGAAATGAATGCCGAGTTGCGATTCACCTATCAATCCAGCCGTTTCGAAGAAATTACCGGTATTCCAGTGGCCGAGGTAATCGGCAAAACCAGGGAGCAGGCCTTTGCAGATCGTATCGACGATGTCGACAAGTGGAGCCGGGTGGGTGAAGCCTTGCAGCAGCGCGGCGAATACGAGATGGTGTGGTCACTACGGCGCCCCGATGGCGATATTCGCGTACTGCGAACCCGCGGCAAGCCGTTCTTCGATAATGCTGGCCGATTTATGGGCTACCGCGGTGTCGGCAGCGATATCTCGGAGGCGGTAAGCGCTCAGCAACAGCTGGTCGAAAGTGAAAACCGTTTCAAAAATATCATCGATCACGTTACCGATATCGTCTGTATCGCCAGTGTCGAGGGGGAAATCAAGTTTCTCAATAACGCGGTCGAGAAGTTGTTGGGATACCGTGTCGACGAACTCGAGCCGGGTAAAGCTGGAGACCATGCGATCCCCGAAGACCGCGCGCGCATTCAGCAGGCGGTCGCCGAAGTGTTACAGGATCCCGAGCGCGTGGTGTCGGGGATATATCGCTATCAGCATAAAGATGGTTCGATCAAGGTGCTGGAAGTGACGCGTCAGCAAATCCGGCATTTTGATTCCAGCCAGGAGCCGTGCATTATCATCCACGCGCGCGATATCACCAGTCAAAACCAGGCGGAACAGGCGCTCAAGCAGAGCGAAGATCGTCTACGTGATTTCGCCGAGACCGGAGCCGACTGGTTCTGGGAACAGGATGCCGAACTGCGTTTCACCTACCTGTCGGGAGATTACCCGGGTTCCGACCACAGGGCGGTCGGCGAGATCATCGGCAAAACCCGTAATGAAATCGCGACCAATAACAATTTCAAATCTGAGAAATGGAAACAGCTGGCGCAAAAACTGCAAAATCGCGAACCTTTCTACAATTTCGAATACAGCTATCCCCGGCCCGACGGTCCCGAAGTCGTAGTGCGTATCAGTGGCAAACCCAAATTCGATGACAATGATGAGTTCATGGGTTATCGCGGTAGCGGGATCGACATCACCGAATCCTATTTGTTGTCGCAGCAACTCAATTACCAGGCTTCGCACGATCCATTAACCGGCCTGGTTAATCGACGCGAGTTCGAATTACGCCTGTCGCGCGTGGTTAAGGGCTGCCGTGAGGATCACAGCGAGCACGCCCTGTGTTACATCGATCTCGATCAATTCAAGGTAGTCAACGACACCTGCGGGCATGACGCCGGCGATGAATTGTTGCGCCAGATTGCCGCCCTGCTGGAAGACAAGGTGCGCACACGCGACACGATTGCCAGGCTAGGGGGCGACGAGTTTGGTCTGTTGCTGGAGCGCTGCACCATTAATCAGGCAAATCGCGTGGCCGAAACCGTACGCGAGGCTATCGATCACTTTCGTTTTATGTGGGCCGGCCGTAATTTCCGTCTCGGCGCGAGTATTGGCGTGATACCGATCAATTTCAGCAGCGGCAACATCGCTAACGTGATGCGCTCGGCCGACGCGGCCTGCTATACGGCCAAGGATGCGGGACGCAACCGTATTCACGTCTATAGCGAAGGTAGTTTTGAAGTCGCGCAACGCCACCAGGAGATGCAGCGCATCGTCGAACTCAATCACGCTTTCGACGAGGGGCGTTTCGTGCTCTACCAGCAGCCAATTCAGTCCCTGAATCCGGATAAGAATGGTCCTGAGCACTTTTGCGAGGTGCTGGTGCGCATGATCGACGAAGACGGATTCCCGGTATTGCCGGCCAATTTTTTACCGACCGCCGAACGTTATAACCTGGCAACCCAGCTCGATACCTGGGTTGTCAATGGCGCGCTCGACTGGCTGGTATCGGACCCGGAAATACGTTGTACCATCAACCTCTCGGGTATGTCGGTTGCCGACGAGAATTTTCTACGCTTCATGCTCGACGTGATCGACGAAAAAGAGGTCGACGCCAGCCGAATTTGCCTGGAGATCACCGAAACCGCAGCCATACAGAACCTGAGCAAGGCCAATCACTTCATTCACCAGCTGCGGGATTGCGGCTGTTTTTTTGCGCTGGATGACTTCGGCAGCGGCCTTTCGTCCTTTGCCTACCTGAAAACCCTGCCCGTCGATTACCTGAAAATCGATGGCTTCTTCGTGCGCGACATGATGGAAGATCGGATCAACTACGAACTGGTCAAAT
Source organism: uncultured Gammaproteobacteria bacterium (assembly GCA_963768295.1). Taxonomy (GTDB): domain Bacteria; phylum Pseudomonadota; class Gammaproteobacteria. The sequence goes on from CAVYHN010000016.1 coordinate 94,056, forward strand.
CAATCAACGACGTCGGCCACGTGATGGGCAAGCGTACCATCGCCGAGTTTGTCGAAAACGATGCGACCCTGGAAGCCTTGAAAGAGACCGGGGTCGACTACGCCCAGGGATACAACATCGCCATGCCCAGGCCGATCAAGCCATGAACCCCGCTGTCTCGGACCGACGCCTGGACAAATGAGGCAGCCGCACGGGGTTTCACCCCGCGCTGCAATTAGTCGGATTTGCCATAACGCGCCACCTGTTCAGCATCTTCGAATTTCGGCTGGGACATGATGCGCCGCAGAATCGGTTCGAAGAACTCCAGTGGTTCCGCAGCGTAATCCGGGTCAAAACAATTCTGGTCATAGTTATGGCAAAAATCGATGGCATCCTGGTACCAGGGATTATCCTGGTACATTTCACGAGCATTTCGATCGCCGCCGCAGTGATGCGCGTAATAATACATCTGGAACACGCCGTGATGCTTGACGATCCAGTAGAGCTTTTCCGATACGAAGGGGCGCAGGATTGCGGCCGCCATCTCGCTGTGCGAATAGGGCGCAAGATCGTCACCGATATCGTGTAGCAGGACGGCCGCGATCATTTCATCCGATTCGCCGGCGCGATAAGCGCGTGTCGCACCCTGCAGACAATGTTGCAGTCGATTGATGCGGTAACCGGAAATGCTGGTTTCGAGCTTGCGCAGACCTTCCAGAATGCGCTCGGGCAGACCGACCTTGTATTCATCTTCCATGCGATCGAGAAATTCGTACTCTTCGCGGGTGCCATCTTCCATTCGAATGAAGTTGACGGTTTGCATAGCGATCTCCGGATTGGTGGCCATGGGTCGGGTAGTTTAACGCAGGCGCTAACTGCGCAGCAATTCGTTGCCCGGGTCGTAAGCCGCATCCATTTCGATATGCGCGCGGCGACTGCCGATCGAGGTATCGATCGTGACTTCGAGCCCGGCGATGATCGACGCCGGTTTCAGATAGGCGAAGGCGGTACTCTTGCCGATGCGATGGCCGTAGGCGCCGCCGGTGGTCAGGCCGATCAGTTCACCGTTATGATAAACCCCCTCGTTGCCATAACACTCGCAGGGCAGGTCGTCATCGAATACCAGGTAGGCCAGTTCTATGGCGTAACCGTCCTGTTGCCGCTGCTTGAGATTTTCGCAACCGATGAAATCACGGCTGGTATCGATGAAGCGACCCATGCCCGCTTCGAAGCCGCTGATTTCTTCGGTAAATTCATTGCCATAGGCGCGGTACATCTTTTCCATGCGCATCGAGTTGAAGGCATAGCCGCCGAAATTACGAATGCCGCTAGGCTCGGCCTTGCGCCACATCGAATCGTAAATCGACAGTAGCTGGTAAGAGGGCATGTGCAGTTCGTAACCCAGTTCGCCAGCGTAGGAAACCCGGAGCACGCGTACCATCGCGCTGTCGATTTGAACCTCGCGCGCGCACAGCCAGGGAAAGGCCGCGTTGGACAAATCCTCCTCGGTCATCTGTTGCAGGATTTCACGCGCCCTGGGTCCCGTAATCAGCATGGACGAAACGTCGTCGGTGACGTTGCTAATGCTGACATCGAAGTCAGTCGCGTTGGACTGCATCCAGTGCAGGTCCTTGTGCTCGGAACCGATCGCGGAGATCAGGTAGAAACGATTTTCCTCGAAGCGCGAGATCGACATTTCACACATGATGCCACCGTTGGGCGCGTGGAACAGGGAGAGGCCGATGCGGCCGACCCGGGGTAGCTTGTTACAGGACAGCCGGTCGAGAAATGCGGCCGCATCGGGACCGCTGACCTCGTACTTGGCGGCGCCGGATATGTCGATCACCCCTGCGGACTGCTGGACAGCCTTGCACTCCTCGGCAACCACTGTATGCGCCTCGCTGTGCGACCAGCTCAATGACTCGCTGCGTACCTCGTCGGTCTGGAACCAGAGTGCCTTTTCATAACCCTGAACCGCGCCGTGCACGGCGCCGTGTTCGAGCAGGCGTGCGTATAGCGGGCTGACGCGCAGCGGACGGCCGTGCGGACGATTAAGGTTAGGCGCGCCGACGCCATACATCTCTTCGTAAGATTCGATCGCCTTGATGGTGCAGTATTTCTTGTCGGCCCAGTCACCGAAGCGGCGCGTATCCAGCGACGCCATGTTGATTTCGGTCTGGCCGTATTTCATCCATTGCGCCATGTACTTGCCGATGCCGCCCTGGGCGATACCAATACTGGCGCCACACAGGTTCCAGAAATTACGCAGGCCAGCCACCGGTCCGGCGAGGATATTGTCGTCCGGCGTATGCGTAATCGGGCCATTGACGACCGACTTGACGCCAACTTCCTCGAATTTTGGCGTCAGTTCGAAGCAGCGTTCGAGGAAGGGCATCAAAACGTCGAGATTCGGTTCGAACAGTTCACGGTCAAACGCCCAGTCCATACCGCCCAGCGCCCACGGGCGCGAGCCCCACATTTCATAGGGTCCGACCAGGAATCCAAGGCCCTCCTGGCGGATATAGGCCGAGCTGTAGGAATCCCGGCAAACCGGCAGTTCCCAGCCCAGTTTTTCGATATCGGGATGGGTTTCGGTAACCAGGTACTGGTGTTCGAGATTGATTAGTGGCACGTTGGCGCCGACCATGGCACCCACCTCGCGCGCGAAGCAACCGGCGGCGTTAACCACGTGCTCGGCCGTGATCGTGCCCTTGTCGGTGACGACTTCCCATTCGCCGTTACGCTGTTCGTTGATCTCGGTTACGCGGGTAAAGCGGTAAATTTCCGCGCCGTTGCCGCGCGCCAGTTTCGCCAGCGGCATGACCACCGAGGTCGGATCGACGTGGCCATCGTTGGGGGTGCTCGCGATGACGCGTGCCTTGTCGAAGTTCATCAAGGGGTTGAGCTTTTGCGCCTCCTCTTTGGATACGATATTAAACTCGAAGCCAATGTTCTTCGAGCGGCTTTCGAGGTTCTTGAACCATTCTTCCTCGACCCTGGTGAAACCCTGGCGGAGACTGCCGGTCTGGTGAAACACCGACTTTTCACCGGTCTCCTGCGGCAGGATCTCGTTATACAGCCTGATCGTGTAGTCGTGGATTTGCGCAACCGTGTGATTGCCGATGAAATTTGAGCAAAGCCCGGCCGCGTGCCAGGTGGAGCCGCTGGTGAGTTCGCCCTTTTCGACCAGCACCACGTCGTCCCAGCCTTCTTTGGTCAGGTGGTAAAGCAGGTTCACGCCGAGTGAACCGCCCCCTATGATTACGACTCTGGCGTGACTTTTCATACGCTTACCCTGGGTTAATTTAAAATGGCTCAGGCGCTACGGCCGAAGGCTGTGCGCGGCAAAAATATATCAAACTGCGCGCGTATCTGCTGGTCGACTTCATCGCTGACGTGATCCGGAAAATAGTTGTCGAGAATTTCCTTCTTGCGCGCAATGGCCTTGTCTAGCAGCACCGGTTTGTCCTGCTCTACCCATTCGTTCGGGCTCAGGCGATCGCCGAGTTCCGGGTAGATATACTCGGTTTGCATGACTTCCAGCGTCTGCCCGGCGCCGAGGTAGTGACCCTTGTTGCCGAGGCAGACATCTTTCAACACCTCGAAGCTCAGGGTTTGTTCGTTGACTTCGATTCCGCGCGTAATCCGCATGGCCGCGCCGAGCACGTCGTTATCTATCAGCAGCGATTCGGGGCAGGTGCCGAGCAGGCTGGCGTACATTCCGGCCGACTCGTAAATGATATTGGCGCCAGAGGTCGCCGCGCAGGACAGGGTATAGGCGCGTTCGGCGCCGCCCTGAAAATCGGGGAACTTGGAATCGGTCATGCCGCAGGCGGTGCCGGTGGGCAGGTTGTAGTGGTTACCCATTTGCGCGCAGGCCGACGACAGGATGGCCTGTTCGGGCGAGCCACCGCTCATTGCCCCGGTGCGCAGATCCGAGACGAACGGCCAGGTGCCGATGATCGCGGGCGCGCCGGGTTTGATTGCATTGACATACACCAGCCCGCCGAGGCACTCCGCCCAGGCCTGCGCTACCGCGCCCGCGAGGCAGGCCGGCGCCGTGGCCCCGGATTGTCCGGCGGAAAGCAGCAACACCGGCATGCCGCCCTCGACCGCGACCTTGATGCAGCTAAGCGCCTCGTCGGTAAATTTCATCGGCGGCACCACGTGGCAGCAGGAAATGCTCATGAACGGTCGCTCGCGCCACTTGTCTTCGCCACCGGCGACCAGGTGCAGCATTTTCAGCGTCTCCTCGAGGTGATGGGCCTCGGTCCAGCTCGAGCCGATATGTTTGGTGGTGCCCATGACCGCGTTATAGGCAGTGTTGATATCCATCGCCTTGTTATCGGTGATGTCGCGCAACACGCAGGTGCGCTGAAACATGTGGATGTGCTCGCAGCGATCTGTGATCCGGGCCATGTCGTACAAATCCTGCGCTTTCGACTCGCGATACTCGTTGTTTTTCGGGTCGGCGATCATGACCGCAGCGCCGGCGGTGGAAAAATGCACCCGCGATCCGCTTAGCTGCAGGTCGTGCTTCGGATCCTGGCCGTAGAGGGTCAGTTCACGCTGGCATTTGCTGAGCGCATCTGCAACCACTGCGCGCGGAAAGCGCAGACGCCTGTCGTCGCCATAGGTTGCGCCCACGGCGAGGCAGGTTTCGATGCAGAACTCATTGGCGTCGGCAAATCCGACCTCCTCGAGAATACGGTATACGGTGGCATCGATCTGGGCGATATCCGAATCGGAAAGCGGTTTGTACTGACCGCCCGACTCGCCCGCGTGCACTGGTCTGAGGTCTTCGGCGAGCGCGGCCTTGCGCAACGCAATTTTTGCCTGGCGGGCATTTGAACGTCTTGCCATGATGATATTCCTCGTCTGCCGAAATAGCTGGATGTTGCGCAGCAACGGATCATTCTCGATTCAGAATTAATTGGATTCAAACGATTATTTTTTATAGTATGCATTAGTTTTTATAATCCGTAGATCAAGCCAATGAGACGCCGACTGCCACCGCTCAACAGCCTCAAATGTTTCGAAGCCGCGGGTCGATTACTGAGCTTTACCAGCGCCGCCAGAGAGCTCAACGTTACCCAGGCGGCAATCAGCCACCAAATCAAGGTAATCGAGGAATTTCTGGGCCTCTCATTGTTCGACCGTTATCCGCGCCGGTTGGCCTTGACCGAGCAGGGTAAGGCGTTGTTGCCTGAAGTCATCGAAGCCTTCGACCGGGTGTCGGCTGCGATCGGCACACTGAGCAAGGAAAAGTATTCCAGTATGATTAGCGTGCGCCTGGCGCCTTCATTTGCGGCAAAATGGCTTTCGCCACGGTTAAAGTACTTCTGGCTGCAGTATCCGGAAATCGATCTATGCCTGTTTCACGCGCACGCGGCGGTCGATTTCGAGCGCGAAGAGATCGATATTGCGGTTAGTTATGGCAAGGGAAACTGGCCGGGCGTGGTCGCCGACAAGCTGCTGAGCCTAGATTTCTTTCCAGTCTGCTCGCCCGCTTTTCTGCATAACGACAAGCCGCTGAGCCACGTCGATAACCTGCGTTACTACAGCCTGCTGCACGACGCCAATTACGAGTGTTGGCGTGACTGGTTGGAACTCGCCGGGGCGACGGGAATCGAGGCCGAAAAAGGCACCATCATCGATGATACCAACGTGTTAATCCAGGCCGCTATCGACGGGCAGGGGATTGCGCTCGGGTCGACTACCTTTGTCGAGGACCACCTTGAGTCGGGTAGGCTGGTAAAGCCGTTCGACACAATCCTGGAAAACGAGTTCAGCTATTACGTTGTGTGCCCGGAATCGCATCTCAAGAATCCGGCGGTGCTGGCCTTCAAGCAATGGCTACTCAGCCTGGTCGAATGACAGTATCATGCGCCTCAAGAGTCAGGCCGGAGTGAAGCATGTTATCCCATGACGAATTAAGACAGCGCAATCGCAAGCGCCGGGCCGAACTTGACGGCGCCGCGCAGGCACATGCCGCCAGCGCGCTGAGCCAGCGGCTTATCGACCAGCCCGAGTATCAACAGGCCAGGCAGATCGCCGCCTATTTTGCAGTCAATGGCGAGATTGGGCTGCAGCCATTGATCGAAGATGCGCTGGCCGCTGGCAAACAGGTATACCTGCCCAACCTGGATCGGCAGTCTCTACGTTTTTCGCCATACTTTCTGGCGCAAAAGATGCGTATTAACAGGTTTCGTCTGCCGGAACCGGACGTCGACGAAAGCGAAATGTTACCACCCGAAGCGCTGGACCTGGTGCTGGCGCCGCTGGTGGTTTTTGACGCCGACGGCAACCGTATCGGCATGGGCGGTGGATTTTACGATCGCAGCTTCAGTTTTCGAAACCAGCCAGGCGTTGACAAACCTTTGTTGATCGGGGTGGCGCACGAGCTGCAGCGGGTCGAGCAGATCATTCCACAGGAATGGGATGTCAGGCTCGATATGGTTGTTACCGATCGAGCCGTCTATCGCTAAACGCCCGCAGTACTAAAAATCGTACTTGCCGGCAGAATAAAGTTTTGCTGCTTTTTCCCAGACCGGTCCCGGTTTGCCGTCGCCAACCGGTTTGCCGTCTAGCTGTACTACTGGAACGACTTCCTTGCTGGAACTCGAGATCCAGATTTCGTCGGCGTCCCAGACTTCGTCCATCGTTACCACGCGTTCTTCAACCGGAATGCTGCCGTCGGCGCGCAGCACCCCGAGTAACAGCTGGCGCGTAATGCCTGGAAGAATCTGATTGTCCAGCGGCGGTGTTGCAATCACCCCGTTCTTAACCACGTAGGCATTGCAGGCGCCACACTCTGTCAGTTCGTTATTTTCGTTGTACAGCAGGATTTCACCATCTCCCTTGCTGTGTCCCTGCTGATAATGCATGACGTTGCCAAGCAGTGAAATCGACTTGATATTGCAGCGATCCCAGCGCATGTCGTGCCCGGTTGAACAGGTGTAGGGTTTGATCGCGTCGCGATCCGGTATCGGCGGAGGGGGAATTTCGAAGGCGTAGCCAAAAACGGTAGGTTCGATACCCTCGGGATAGGCATGATGACGTTTGCTATCCGCCCCGCGAGTTACATGCAGGTAAACGCCGAGATTGCCATTGCCGTTTTTTTCCAGCAGCGAAACACACAGTTCCTGCCACTGCTCATCGCTCCAGCCGAGGTTGATCTCTATTTCCTTGAGCCCACCCTGCATGCGCGAAATATGCGGTCCAAAACCGACCATTTTGCCGCCGTAGGAGGGAATAACCTCGTAAATGCCGTCGCCGAAAAGAAATCCGCGGTCCATCGGTGAAATCCGGGCTTCCTCGAGCGGCAGGAATTCACCGTTTAAATATGCAATCGTCATGTCAGTGCCTCTGGAGGTTCAATCGCGCCTAAAAATGGCTCGCAAGTTAAGCAGAAACCCGTCTCCAGCGAATAGAGCCAGTACCTGAAACTAATGATGCCAGCCAAACAGGAACCCGCTCTCCCAGTGAGGTTGGGGCTTAAAAGCTTACCGAATTTCGAGGGCCGCCAGGAGATTCTACTCTGAGTAACACTCAAAGGTCGCGGTGACTATCGCGGCAGTAGCCTTAAACGAATCCGCAGGCCTTGCGCAATTCCAGCAAGACCTGCTCACCCTCGCTGACGTCGAGCCCATCTTCGGTCAACTGGTTGACGCGGGTAACGCCATCGACGCTGCCGAGTTCTGAAATGTACCTCAGAATATCGAGCGGCACGATTTCGCCAAGCAGATCACGTTTATTCCAGACCGACAGGAACGAGATGATGCCGTAGGCGCCCCAGTTGGATACGTCGGCGACGATTAACTCATCGCAACTGGTGGTCGATGGCACGATATTCAGGTCCTTTAATGCGTCGGCGACCTTGCCCATGCCGATTTCGTTGCCACCATCGCCAATGGCGATGGTCGGGCAGTGGCTCTGGATCATGAAGGTATCGAAACAGGCGGTGTTTTCACTGATGCTTTCACCGCGCATGTTGTAATAGCCGCCATCGGCGGCCTGGCCGGGCCGTTCGATCGAGATAACTGCCTCAGGTTGAAATTGCTCGAGCGCGTCCTGGGCTTCATGTTCGCGTTTATCGTGATCGCCCACCCTGATCTCATGCACCCGATACCTTTCGGCCAGCGCCTGCGAGATGGGACGCCCGCAAACGATGGTCGGAGTCGCGCCGAGTTTCTCGAAGGCTTCATACATTGCGATGGCGCCGACCGGCCCGTCGGTTTCAAAAGTTTTGACCACCGGAAAACCGGTTCCGATCAGAATATTCCCGCGACAGTTGCGCAATATGCTGGCCGCGCGCAGGCAGTAACCGGGTTGCAAATGCGGTTGCACCGTCTTCATGCCACGCAGGTTGCGCGCTACCAGGATGTCTTCGATCCTCAGGCTCAGCGCCAGCTCTTCGGCTTGGTTCATGCTTATATACTCTCCAGGCGCAGGCTGCTGCGTTCGAAACGCGCCTGTTCGAGACAGTGAATGTTATGCGCCTGTTCGATGCTGATAGCTTCGAACCGGACTTCGGAACCTGGTGACAGCTGCGCCAGCCTGGCGGTATCGAGTGGGATAACCGAGCCTATCTTGGGATAGCCGCCAATGGTCTGGCGGTCGTTCATCAAGACGATCGGTTGCCCATCGGCCGGAATCTGCACGGCGCCATGACAGATCCCTTCCGACAACATGCCGACCATATTGGAATGCACGGTTTCGCCTTCGAGCCGAAATCCCATGCGATCGCAACGATCGGTCAGGCGATAGCTGGAATTGAAAAAGCGCCACTGCTGCGTTGGGTTGAAGGCGGCCTGCTGATAGCCGAGCACGACTCGCAGGCTGGCAAAATCGCCGTAAGCGGGGCGATCGGCCACGGCCAGCCGATAGTGCCGGGCGGCCTTGACTTCGCCACAGGGCAGGCGATCGCCCGCCTTTAATTTGTCGCCGTGAATGCCGCCGATCTTTTCACGCAGCACGGTAGAACTGCTGCCGAAACTGGGATCGATGTCAAACCCGCCGCTGACGGCAAGATAGACGCGAGTGCCCTGGCTGGCGAAACCGATTTCAAGCTTGTCGCCGGCATGGATATCGAGGGTTTGCCACTGCGCTATGGTTTCGCCATTGAGCTTGCAAGGGGCGACGGCACCGGTGATGACGAAGCTGGAATCGACCTCGGCCTCGAGCGTCAGCCCGCCGAAACTGACTTCGAGGCCGGTGGCATTGATAGCGTTACCGAGCAGGCGATTGGCCCAGTCGAAGGCGACGAAATCGAGTGGCCCGCCGGTGGTCAAACCGAGGTTGTGGGCGCCGTAGCGGCCGCGATCCTGCAGCAGGCTCAACAAGCCCGGCTGCTGCACCAGGAATCCGCTCATAGCTCGCCACCCCGGGCGATGAAATCCTCGCGGCCGATGGCCTCGAATCGAATCCGGTCGCCGACCTTGACCGGCATGCTGGGGTCGCGTTCAGGATCGAACATGCGTGTCGGGCACAGCCCGATCAGGTTCCAGCCGCCGGGAGAAACCGCCGGGTAGACCGCGGTCTGGCGATCGGCAATCGCGACTGCCCCGCGCGGAACCTTTTGTCGCGGTGTCGCCAGTCGCGGCGCCGCGATGCGCTCGTCGACTTCGCCGAGGTATGCGAATCCGGGTGCAAAACCGATGGCATAGACGCGATATTCCTGCTGCTGGTGAATTTCGATGACTTGATCGACGCTCAGGCTGCCACGTTCGGCGATGATTTCGAGGTCGGGACCCGATTCGGCGCTGTAATAAACCGGCAAGGTGATTAGTTCGCCGGCCGTCGTATCGAGATCTTCGAGATCGCTAAGCGCGCCGCGCAATTGCCGTTTAACGGCGAAGCAATCGCTGCGGTCGAGATCGAAGATTACCAGTAACGACGCATAGGACGGCACCAGGTCGACGATGCAATCCTGCATCGTGGCGCGAATATTGTTTACCGCCGCCTGGATCTGCGCGGAAACCGCCGCGCTGGTTTGATCGGCAAAGTACACGATGAACGCGTTTTGCCCGGCGACTACGATTCTCATACGGCGATCAGGCGTGAATTAACTTGCGAATTTCTTTGATTGCCGCGACGCCCTCGTCATTGTCACCATGCACGCACAGCGTATCGGGTTTCAATTCGAGGCTATGACCGCTGACCGTGGTGACCGTGCCTTCACGGCAAATCTGCTCGACCTGCGCCAGCATTTTTTCACGCGTATGCACGGCACCCGGCCTGGCGCGGGACAAAAGCTTGCCGTCGTCGTCGTAGCAACGGTCGGCGAAGGCCTCGAACCATAGTTCGATACCATGGGCGGCGGCTTCGGCGCGATGCTGGTCGGCTTCAGGGGTCGCCTGCAGCATCAGCCGTACCGGTTTATGAAAGTCGGCAATCGCCTTCAGGATCGGCGCCCGCACCGCCTCGCGCGCCATCATGTCGTTGTAGAGCGCGCCGTGGGGTTTGACATAAGCGAGATCGAGGCCCTGGATCCTGGCCATGCCATCGAGCGCGGCAACCTGGTAATGCATGAACGCCGAAATCTCCTCGGCCGAGCAGTGCATCGGCCGGCGTCCGAAACCGACCAGATCCGGGTATGCCGGATGCGCGCCGACCATCACGTTGTTTTGTTTCGCCATCGACAACGTGCGTTCCATCACCAGCGGGTCGCCGCCGTGGAATCCGCAGGCGATATTGGCCTGATCGATGTGCGGCATGACTTCATCGTCGCGCCCCATCTTCCAGGAGCCGTAGCTTTCGCCGAGATCACAGTTGAGCATTAACATGGCTTCCTCCGCCTACATGATCGCCAGATGGCTATTGGCTAGATCCGATACCAGCATGCAGCCCGGTGAGTGCGTGATGCAAAACGGCGGTTGCGCCTGTTCGACCGCTACCTGTGGGGTCACGCCGCAGGCCCAGAAAACCGGGACCTCGTCGTCGCGAATGCTGACCGCGTCGCCGAAGTCGGGCTTGTTTATATCACGCACGCCAATTTTTGCGGGATCGCCGAAGTGAACCGGCGCCCCGTGAACCGCGGGGAAACGGGTGCAAATCTGGATCGCGCGAATCGCATCGGAGGGAATCATCGGTCGCATACTGACGACCATCTTGCTGGCAAAGCGACCCGCGGTATTGCAATCGATATCGGTACGATACATCGGCACGTTAACCCCTTCGCTGACGTTGCGAATTTCGAGGCCGTCATCGAGCAGCGCCTCTTCGAACGAAAACGAGCAGCCAAGCACGAACGACACCATGTCGTCGCGCCAGATATCGCTAATATCATTCACTTCGCTAACCAGTTTGCCGTTTTCGAACACCCGGTAACTCGGGACGTCGCTGCGGATATCGAGGTCTTCGCCAAGTTTTGGAATTCGGTAGTCGCCCGGTTCCGCAGCCATACCGATCAGCGGACAGGGTTTCGGATTGGCCTGGCAAAACTGCAGGAATTCGTTGGCGTAATCGGCCGGCAGGATACACAGGTTGCCCTGCACAAACCCGCGCGAGTAGCCGGAGGTATTGCTGGTAAATTCGCCGCTACGAATTTTATGCCGCAGTTCGAGGGGTGATATATCTTTATTCATTTGCTGGAAGAGTAAGGCCAAACCCCGGTTTTACAACTCTTTGGCGCGTTCGCGCAATACATTTTTTTGAATCTTGCCAGTCGCGGTTTTGGGTAGCTCGCCAAAGACAACCTTTTTGGGGCGCTTGAAGCGCGCCATATTGTCCGCGCAGAAATCGATCAACTCCTGCTCGCTGGCCTCTGCCTGCAGCTTGAGCTCGATAAAGGCGCAAGGGACCTCGCCCCATTTTTCATCGGCGAGGGCAACCACCGCGGCTTCACCCACCGCCGGATGTTTGTAAAGTACGCCTTCGACTTCGACCGACGAAATATTTTCGCCGCCCGAGATAATGACATCCTTGGCGCGATCGCGCACCTGAATGTAGCCATCGGGATATACCACCGCGATGTCGCCGCTGTAAAACCAGCCGTTTTTGAAAACCTCCGCGGTCGCGCTGGCATCCTTGAGGTATCCCTTCATCACGGTATTGCCGCGAATGACGATTTCGCCCATGGTTTCGGCATCCCAGGGCACCGGCTCGCCGGATTCCGGATCGATGACGTCGACCGCCTCGGTCATGGCAAAGCGCACGCCCTGGCGCGCTTTCAGTTCCGCCTGCTGTTCGATCGACTGCTGAGACCAGTCGTCCTGCGGCGCCGAGTGCAGAATATGACCATAGGTTTCGGTCAAGCCGTAAACATGCATGACTTCGAAATTGAACTGCGCCATGCTTTCCAGCACTTTGGCGGGGGGCGGTGCGCCTGCGGTCATCGCGTAGATCGTGTGAGCAAATTTTTTCTGATCCTCGGCCGGGGCATTGGCGAGCATGTTGAGCACGATCGGAGCACCGCCGAAATGCGTGATCTCGTGTTCTTCGGCCAGGTCGAAAAACAGTTTCGGCATAAATGCACGGATGCAGACCACCGTCCCCGCCAGTGCGGTCATGGTCCAGGCATGGCCCCAGCCGTTACAGTGGAACATCGGCACCGTGTACAGGTAGCGTGGGTGCGGTGGCAAGGCCCAGGATATGACCGTGCCCATGGTCATCAGGTAAGAACCGCGATGATGATAAACCACCCCCTTGGGCCGGCCGGTGGTGCCCGAGGTGTAATTCAAGGTTAGCGCCTGCCATTCGTCTGCGGGCGGACGCCACTGAAAGGTATCGTCGCCGCGATCGACCAGGTCTTCGTAAAAACTGAAGGCCATATCACTCGGTAACTCCGGTTTTTCGATGGCGTCGACATCGTCGATGATGACAATTTCGGGACGCAGCTCGCAATGCTGCAGGGCTTCGGCCAGCACCGGCCACAGCTGACGATCGCAAATAAACAAGCGGGACTCGCCGTGATCGATGATGTAACCCACGGTCGCCGCGTCGAGGCGGGTGTTTATCGTGTTCAGAACCGCGCCCGCCATCGGAATCGAAAAATGGCTCTCGAACATTTCCGGCGTATTGAAAGCGAATATCGAAACCGTGTCGTTGCTACCGATACCACGCGCCGCCAGGCTGGAGGCAATGCGTACGCAGCGGTTGCGGGTCTGTGCCCAGGTGTAGCGTCGCTGGTTATAAATCAGGGACTCGCGTTGCGGATAGATATCAGCGGTTCGATGCAGAAACGAAAGCGGCGTCAGCGGCACGAAATTGGCGGCATTGGCTTGCAGTTGATCGTATTCGATAGTCATAAAATACCTCTCGATGGCATCTAAAGCCTGTCACGCCCGCGCGCGCGGGCATCTTGCGAAATGTGGCATTCTCAATTTCTTACGGGCGAACCCGCGTCGAGCATGCTGTTGATGCGTTCACGCGTCGCCGCGGTCGCGACCAGGTCGAGAAACGAACGGCGCTCGGCGTCATAGAAATCCTGTTCGCTGTAGACGGTGCCCGGCTCGACGTCACCACCGGTGACGATGCGGGCCATTTCAGTGCCGACATTGACATCATGCGGCATGAACAATCCCCTGGCGCAGGATTCCTCGAGCCATTTGACCATTTCTTCGAATACCGGTCTACCGGGCAGGGCGAGGGCGGGGCGATCGAAGGCCAGCTGGCCGACAGGATCGTCGATGGCCCTGATCGCCTCGCCGAGAATGCGATCACGATTGATCACGAAGCGGTCGTTGGCACGCAGCATGGCCTGTTTCCGGGCAATGATCGGCGAACTCGCGGTTTTACCGTAACCCAGGTTCATGAATGCTTTCCAGCAGGCTTCGCTGATGTCGTCACCGCACTGTAGCAGCTCGATCCAGCGATACAGGGTTTCCTTGCAGCCACCGCCGCCAGGGACCACACCGACCAGCGATTCGACCAGTCCGGTAACCGAGTTGGCGTGACAGACGACCTGTTTCGCGTGTAACACCACTTCGAAGCCGCCGCCGATCGACATGCCGACCGGAGCTGCCACGACCGGAAAGTTCGCGTTTTCCATGCGATGCACCGTGTCCTGGAAATCCCTGAGGAAGCGGTCGAGACCATCCATGTCTTCGCGACGAAAGAAATTGCGTACCGCCTGCAGGTTAACGCCGCAGGAGAAATGTTGGGCATCGTTATGCACAATCAGGCCGCGCATGCCGTCGGACTCGACCTGGTCCAGCGCCGCGGCGAGTATCTGCATCGAATCGGCATCGAGTGCGTTCGCCTTGCTGTGGAACTCGACCAGCGCGATGCCGTCGAGGTCATAGCAGCTGGCGCTGGCATTGCTGTTAATCGGAACCATCGTCTGGCGTTTTTCACTGAAGCGGATAACGCCCTCGGGACGCTGGATGCTATGCCAGGTCCCGCCAAACTCGCGTGCCTGCAGGCTGTCGTCACTGACCCGGTAAAAACTCGAGTTCGCGGCTTCGGCCAGAAACTGCGGTACGGGCATGGCGTCGGCTTCGAGGCGGCCGATAAAATAGTCGACGCCGATTTCGTCGATCAGTTCGAACGGACCCTTGATCCAGTTATATCCGAGCTTCATCGCGTCATCGATCCCGACCGGATCTTCCCCGACCTCCGGTATCAGCGAGGCGGCGTAACTCAGCGTGCGGGACAGAATTCGCCAGGCGAACTGGCCGTGCAGGCTAGCGTCGTCGAGTAATTGCCTGACGCCCTGTCGCTCGGCCCGATCGGCCAGTGGCAGATTGAGCCGCGGCGCATCCTGGTACTGTGCCGATGCGAGGTTCAACACTTCGCGCCCGGATTCGACGTCGCGATAAAATCCCTGTCCCTGCTTGTTACCGGTCTGGCCGTTGGCGATCATCTGCGTCATCAGCGGGATTTTGGCGGCCTCGGCATGAAAGGCATCACTTGCGGGCAAAATATTGACCAGGCTTTGCACCACGTCCGACATCAGGTCGATGCCGATCAGGTCGTAGAGGCCGAACACGCCGGTCTTGGGGATGCCCATCGGGCGCCCGAAGATCGCATCGGCCTCGAGCGGCGTCAAGCCGAGGTCGAATGCTGCGTGTAGCGCGCACTGGATCGCGAACACGCCGACCCGGTTACCGAGGAAGCCAGGGGTGTCGAGACAGGGCACGACGCCCTTGCCGAGCTGCTGTTCGCAGAAGTCCGCCAGCAAATCGATGACGGCGGGATCGGTATCTTCACCGCGCACCAGTTCGAGCAGGCGCATGAAGCGCACCGGGTTGAAAAAATGGGTGATCGCGAAACGCTGACGGAACGACAAAGGCATGTCTTCGACCAGCAGTCGGATCGGGATGGTCGACGTGTTGGAAGTGATGATCGCATCCGCCTTGCAGACCGCGTCGAGGCGCTGGTAGAGATCTTGCTTGATATCCAGCCGCTCGACCACGGCTTCGGCGATCCAGTCGCAGTCGGCGAGCTGATCGAAATCATCGCGCGTGTTGCCGAGATGAATGAAGTCTTCCGCCTGTTTGCTTATCAGGCCTGGCTGATTCGGATCGCGCAGGCGCTCGAGACCACGTTCGGCGAGCGCATTTACATTGTCTTCACCGGGCAGGTCCAGCAGCCAGACCTCGATGCCCGCATTGGCGACCTGGCCGGCAATGCCCGCGCCCATGGTGCCGGCGCCGATTACCGCTACTTTTTTAATGCTCATCGTGTCTCCCGCCCGGGCTGTTCCAGCCCACCGATCAATTCGCGTAACTTTTGCAGGGTCTGGCGTGGCGCTTCGATCGGCAGCATATGCCCGTAACGCTCGATTACGCTGACCCTGGCGTTCAATTCCTGCGCGAAAGCCATGCCAGCCTTGACCGGGGTGAGCCGGTCCTTGCGCGCCAGTATCAACTGCGATGGCACTTTGATCGTCTTCGCGACCGCGCTGCCATTTTCGTAATTGCCACAGGCAACCAGGTCTTCATACAGCGGGTTGCTCGCCATGATCTGGCGTCCGATTGCAATTGGTTGCATTCCGGGTACCGCACTGATGCCATACTGAGCATCTGGCCCGAAACCCCACATCAACAGCATTTCCGCAGCCTTGCCAGCGCTGTTGCTGGCGGCTTCGATCAGCGCCGGGTTGACCGGAATCGCGCCGGCGGTACCGATACCGGTTATCGATTTCAATAATTCCGGCGCCTGGCGCGCCAGCTCGAGTACGTCCAGGAAGCCCTGCGAATGTCCGACCGCATGCACGCTGTCGACGCCGACGGCGCGAATAAAATCTGCCAGCCAGGCGCCCATCTCCTCGATGCTTTCGAGCGGGCTGCCCGCGGACAGGCTGTGACCGGGCAGGTCCGGCGCCAGTACCGAGTAGCCGTTGTAGGCGAACCAGCGCGTTTGCAACGCCCAGCTGCGATGGTCCAGCCCGCTACCGTGCACGAACATGACGCTTGGCAGGCTGCGATCGAATTCCTTGCCGCCGGTGGCCGCATAGGCCTGCTCGCCGCGTACTTCGATATACATCAGCCTGCTCCCGCGCTGCGCTGCGCCGCCTTGAAACCGAGCGAGAAATCCGCCTTGATATCGGCGATATCCTCGATCCCGACCGAAACGCGAATCATGTCCTCGCTGATACCGGCGGCTTTCATGTCGTCCACTGTCAGGCGCGAATGCGTCGTGCTCGCGGGGTGTAGCACCAGCGTGCGTGCATCGCCGACGTTGGCCAGGTTCGACGCCAGTTGCAGCGAATCGATAAACGCCGCGCCGCCGGCACGACCACCGACGACACCGAAACACAGCATCGAACCGGCGCCAGCGGGAAACAGCGTCGCGGCCAGCTCGTGGCTGGGATTCGATTCCATGTCGGGGTAATTAGTCCAGGTCACCGCTTCCTGTTGCTGCAGCCAGGTTAGCAGTGTGCCGGCATTTATCACATGCTGCTTCATGCGCAGGCTCAGGGTTTCGATACCCTGTAGTATCAGAAACGCGTTATGCGGACTCATCGCCGCACCGACGTCACGCATCGACTCGGCGCGCATTTTCATCGCCAGCGCCGCGGGTCCGAATTCTTCCCAGAAGCGGATGCCGTGGAAGGGGGCATAGGGCTCGGTCAGTTCCGGGAAGCGCCCGCTCTGCGCCCAGTCGAACTGGCCGCCGTCGACGATGACGCCGCCAATGGCAACCCCGTGCCCGCCCATCCACTTGGTGACCGAATGCACGACGATATCGGCGCCATGATCGATGGGCCGGCACAGACTCGGCGTGGCGAAGGTCGCGTCGACCACCAGTGGAATGCCAGCCTCGTGCGCGATCGCGCTAATGCCTGGGATATTGGCGATTTCAAGCCCCGGGTTGCCGATCGATTCGCAAAATACCATCTTGGTATTCGGCTGGATCGCGTCGCGCAGCGCCTGTTCATCGTTAATCGGAACAAATGTGCAGTCGATACCGAGGCGCTTGATCGTGTGCTTGAGCAGGGTTGCGGTCGAACCGTAAATCTGCGTCGCCGAAATCAGGTGATCACCGGCGGAGCAAAGCGTGATGAATGCGGTAAACAGGGCGCTCATGCCCGATGCGGTGCAAATCGCGCCGCTGCCGCCTTCGAGCGCGGCGATACGCTGTTCCAGCACCGCCACCGTGGGATTGGTGATGCGACTGTAAATATGGCCGCCCTGTTCGACGTTGAACAGGGAAGAACCCTCGCTGACGCTTTCGAACACGTAGGACGTGGTCTGGTAAATCGGCACTGCGCGTGAGCCGTGATCGCTCTCGGGTACGTAGCCGCTGTGCAGGGCCACCGTGTCTGGTTTGAGATACGAAGATCGACTCATGGTTGTCTCCTGGGGTTAGCGAATCGCGTCAAAATTGAAGGGCAGGTCGACGATTTTACCAATTTTCCCGTCCACCGTTAGGCTTCGATTCGAACTTAGAAAATCGCGTTTCATCATCGCCATCGCCAGGTATTTCCGGTAGCGCGGCGACCAGACCTGTGAGCGCACGTCGCCAACGACACGATCGTCCGCGATAACCGCAAAATCAGGAAAGACGACCGCTTCATCAAACACCAGCCCCATCAACTGGTGAACGTGCTTGCCCCTGATAGCTTGCAATGCCGGCAGGCTCATCGATTCGATATCTGCATCGAGATCGATGAATGCGTCGAGGCCGCACTCGAACGGATTGTGGGTGAAATTCATATCGTTGCCGTAGGACAGCAGGCTGCTTTCGATCCGTTCGATCAGGTTTGGCCCGCCGGGACGTACGTTCAGGTCCTGGCCTTGCTCGAACAACTCGTCCCACAGGGGTTCGGCCAGATCGGGGTCGTTGAGGTAGATTTCGAAACCGCCCTGTTTGCTGTAACCGGAGCGCATAACCATCATTGCCTTGCCGCGAAATTCGAGCATTTTCGAGCGAAAGAATCGAATCCCGGGCACTTCGTTACCGAATACCCGTGTCACCAGTTGTTCCGCTTTCGGCCCCTGTACCGCGAGCGGCCAGATTGCTGCTTCACGGATTTTGACATCGAGTCCGAAACCATGCGCCAGGCCGCGTGCCCACAGCCGCACATCGCTGTCCGCGATCGACACCCACCAGTCGTTGTTGGCGAACTTGATCAGCACTGGATCATTGACCAGACCGCCGTTTTCGTCGCACAACGGCGCATACAGCCCCTGTCCAATCACCGCTTTGGAAATGTCGCGCGGCGTCATCAGCTGGATCAGGCGCTCGCTATCGGGGCCCGTGACTTCGATCTGCCGCTCGCAGGATACATCCCAGACCTGGACATCCTGGCACAGGCTCCAGTAATCATCTTCGTTGCTGGTAAAAAAGGTGGGCAACAGCATATGGTTGTACACCGTGTAACCCTTGACACCGGCAGCCTCGACGCGATGGGTGAATGGGGTTGCACGCGTGCGGCGCGAAATGCTCAGGATCTTGTCTGTCAAAGCCGGGTTCCACCGTAGGTTATACAGCACTAGCTGTCGTTAAAAAATGCGCTGCAATGCTAGTCTTTTTTAATTTGTCTGACAAATAAGTAATTATCTGTTTGCCACCTGTTTTTAGCAGATCGCGACCTAACCGGGATAACGTGGCGCGGTAGCTTCGATTTCAGCCACGCGCGGACCGTAGTGCAGGATGCTCGATTCCTTGTTGCCGAACAGGTTTGGTCGGGTCGAATAGCCGAGGATAGCCTGCAGGCGTTGCCGCTGGCCCTCGACCGGGGTCACCCGGTGCAGCGAGTAATGCCCGCGAAACAATGACAGGGTGCCAGCCTGCAATCGATTTTGTAGTACCCGTTCGCTGTTGCCTTCGAGCACCGCTTTTACCGCGTCGAAATTCTCGTCTTCGTCGGAGCGGATCGCCGGCGCGTATTCGAAGATACCGCCGGCCTCGGGTGCCTGCAGCAGCAGGGTGGTGACCATGTCGCCGCTGTCGAAATGCCATTGCTGGCAGCCGCCTTCAGCCATCACCGAAAGGTTGAGCGACTGATAGGGATCCTGGTTGCGATAAATCGGCTGACCCGTTACCGCGCCGAGAAAATCGAGCATCAACCTGCTGCGATAGAGCTGGTTGAGTAAGAATTCGGCGGGTATCAGGTCGGCGGCAACCTGTGCGAGATTACGCCTGCCCCGATGTTTCAACGGGTGGGCCTCGGGCAGACTCTCGTCCTTGCCCAACTGGTAGTTGAAAAAATAGGGAGAAACTTCAGTCGGGCCGGGGTAGGCGAGATGGGTGATGCCGCGTACCTCTTGCGCCATTTGCTCGAGCATTACAGGGTTGACGAAATCGGGTAGCAGGCAGGATCCGTCGCCTTCGAGCTGCACGCGTACCTCGGCGATCCAGCCCTGTGCCGCGGCTGAGCTCAGATCGTTTGCGGGGTAGCGATCGGTATTGATAATCATTGGCGGCATCGGGTTAAAATTACATGTTTTGTAAGCCGATGCAAGCCTGTCATACTTGTGTCCTGCTGCCGCTTTAATTTAGTCTTGTCGAACCATGTTTCAAGCTTACCCAGTGCAATATATCGAACCTTTGTTTCGTCCGCCGAGCGAGGCGCGCTCGTTGATATTTCAGGTAACCAACGGTTGCAGCTGGAACCGCTGTACCTACTGCGAAATGTACACCGATTCGCAAAAAAAATTCAGGCCGCGACCCGAGGCGGAAGTGCTTGCCGAAATCCGCCAATGCGCGCAGCAAGGAATGGATCCACGCCGGGTTTTCCTCGCCGACGGCGATGCGCTGGTGCTGTCGATGCGCCGCCTGCGTAATATTCTTGGAGAAATAAAATCCTCGTTACCGTCGGTAACCCGGGTGTCATCTTATTGCCTGCCTTCCAACCTGAAGCATAAAAGCGACGATGATCTGGCGGAACTCAAGGCGCTAGGCCTGAAAATTATTTACGTGGGTGCTGAAAGCGGCGCTGACGAAGTGCTGAAAAAAGTCGATAAGGGCGAAACTCACGCCAGCACGGTAGCGGCGTTGGTGCGCGCCAAAGCCGCCGGTATCAAGACTTCAGTAATGATTCTAAACGGGCTTGGCGGCAGGGCTTTAAGCCAGCAGCATGCGCTGGCATCGGCGCGGCTGGCGAATGCAACCCAGCCCGATTACCTGGCGACCCTCGTGCTGACATTTTATAAGGGACGCGAAAGGTTCGAAGCCGGCTTCGAGCAGCATTTCGAAGACCTCGATACGGTGTCCTTGTGCGAGGAAATGAAGACCTTTGTCGGCGCGCTGGAACTGGAAAATACAATTTTCCGCAGCGACCACGTTTCCAATCACATGGTCCTTAAAGGGGTACTTGGCAAGGATAAAAATCGCCTGCTGACCCAGATTGACCAGTCACTCGAGTATTTCAGAAATCACCCGGAATTTGATCATGGCAACTTCGGCTACTAACCACGAGTCGCGTGTCGAATCACCCTGCGTGCGCAAGTGCACGCTCGATGGCGATGATGTCTGTGTTGGCTGTTTTCGCAGCATCGATGAAATTTGCGCCTGGGGCGGCGCCGACAATACGCGGCGCCGGGAAATCCTGCAGCAGTCCGCGGCGCGGCGCGAGGTTAAAACCAGACGTGCCTGATCTCGATCAGCTCAGCGCCGAGGAAATCCGCCGACGCCTGCAGACCCAGAGCAGCACGACCTATGATGTGCCGCCGGAGTTGCTCAGTGATTTGGCGCGCGAGGCCGCGGTGATGGTGCCTTTCCTGCGCATCGAAGATGCCTGGCATATCCTGTACATTCGGCGCGCGCATTACGCGGGTGATCGCCATAGCGGTCAGGTTGCCTTTGCCGGCGGAAAACGCGACGCCGCCGACGATTCGCTGCTCGCCACCGCGCTACGCGAGACCGAGGAAGAGGTTGGCATTGCCGCGGGCGATATCGAAGTGCTCGGCCATATCAACCATCACCACACCATCAGTGAGTTTCAGGTACGCCCCTATATCGGTGTCGTTCCCTGGCCCTACGAACTGACCCTCGATGACATCGAGGTTGCACGGGCCTTTACCATGCCGTTGAGCTGGCTCGCGCAGGAGTCCAATTATCGGACCGAGGAACGCCAGCATCCTGACTCTAAACGGCCGTGGCCGGTGGTTTATTACGATTTATACGCAGGCGAAATGCTGTGGGGTGCGACCGCGCGCATGACCCTGTCGCTGATCGATGTGCTGCGCGCCGATCCCTAGTGATACTTTTCGGTCGTGAAATGGCCGGGATCGCGACGCCGGTGTTTTTTCATGTCGCGCGCACTTAGCTCGGCGCTGACGTCGGTAATCATGTCCGAACTGCCGCACATCATGACGTGAGAGTCGTCCGCGTTGATGCTTATTCCGACATGCTGTTCGAGGCTGCCGTCCTGCAGCAGCAGCGTCAGACGTCTGTCGAGCGCACCCGGGTGCGATTCGCGCGTGACCACGGGGACGAAATGAAAACGATCGCCATGCTCGCTCATGATTCGTGCGATCACGTCCTGGTAGGCCAGTTCCGCGGCGTAACTCACCGAGTAACACAGCACAATTCTGTCGAATTTCTGCCACGCGGCTGCACTTTTTAAAATTGCGAGGAAAGGGCCGATGCCGGTGCCGGTTGCAATCATCCACAGGTGTTTGCACTCTGGAATTTCGGTCACGGTCAGGAATCCGGAAGGATTGTCCGCTACCAGGACAGCGTCGCCAGACTGAAGGTCGAACAGGCGTGGCGATAGCGGGCCTTCCTCGACGATATTGAAATAGACCTCCAGGTGCTGCTCCTGTGGACTGTTGACCAGTGAATAGGGGCGGGCGAGTACGTCCTCGCCATCGGGCAAACCGATGCGCACGAACTGGCCGGCCTCGTAATCGCCGAGATCGACATCGATTATCAAGGCGGTCAGGTATTCGTTCAAACGCCTGTTGTCGATTACTTTGCCGTCAAGCCAGTTGGCCATTTAAATCTCCGCTAAATGCACAATTTTCTATCTTTTTCCAGCACCGGCCTGCGTGACCTGGCTGGGTCCTGTAGCCATGGTGGCTGGTCAGGATTCCCGCCTGCAAGGGCACGGCAATGGCCAGGATTCGAGCCATCCTACGCCGCCAGTGAATGCAGGCTGTAAGAGCCGTTCTTCTGCATCGCCGCGAGGTAAAGATCTTCGAAGTCATCGACCACCGAGTCTCGCACTTCGGGCAACGCCAGCAGCCGCTCCGCCCAGGCGTTGACGCGGGGCATGGTCTGTGGGTCCATTACCGATAGTTTGCCGCCGGCGACCGAATTCTGGCGAAACAATGGGGCGAACGCGGTGTCGGCGAGTGAAAATTCTTCGCCGTTAAACCAGGGACCATCGCCCAGGCGTTTTTCGACGCGTTCCAGCTGGCTCACCAGCAAATCACGATACTTGTGGTAGCGCTCCTCGTCCTTGCTCATTTTCATCATGTACAGGTTGCCGAGCATATTGGAGGCGAACTCGATCCAGGCGCGGTTCTTGGCACGCGCCAGCGGATCTTTCGGCTGCAGGTCACCGCCGGTTATTTCATCGAGGTACTCGTTGATGACAGCCGATTCGAACAGTATTTCATCGTCGACCTTGAGTACCGGAACCTTTTGCAGCGGCGACATTTCGAGAAACCAGTCGGGTGGATCGGCCAGGTCGATATAGGTAATGTCAAAATCGATATTCTTGTGTTTCAGCGTAATCACCGCGCGTTGAACGAAGGGGCAGGTTTTGAAACTGATCAGGTGTAGTGACATTGTGTTGTCTCCCGGCTTAAGTCAGAATGAAGCGCTATCCAGAGAAGGTATGGGCCCAAAAAAAGAATCTCAACCCCAAATAAGACGAGGTTATTAAGTGAGCAGGTAAATCCGGGAGGAGTTTAGCATGTCGACATCGTCAATTGGCCTCGATGACAGGCTGCAACAGTATCTACTCGAGGTTTCGCTGCATGAGCCCGCAGCCTGCGCACGGCTGCGCGAACAGACTCTGGCCATGCCCGACGCCAATATGATCAGTTCGCCGGAGCAGGTGCAATTGCTGATGTTGCTGTGCAAGACGATCGATGCGCGCAATGGCCTCGAAATCGGTACTTTTACCGGCTATACCAGCCTGCGCCTGACAATCGGGATGCCCGCGCTGAAAATGACCTGCTGCGATCTGAGCGAGGAATTCACCAGCATCGCTCGCGAGCACTGGCAGGCGGCCAATGTCCAGCCACGTATCGACCTGCAGCTGGGTCCGGCGCAGCAAACCCTGGATCGGCTGATCGATGAAGGCTTTGAAGGTGCTTTCGACTTCGCCTATATCGACGCCGATAAATCCGGTTATAAAGACTACGTCGAATCCTGTCTGTCGCTGGTGCGTAATGGTGGCCTGATTACCCTGGATAACGTGCTCTGGAGCGGCTCGGTTGCGGACCCCGGAGATAGCAACGCCGATACGGTCGCGCTGCGCGAACTCAACAGCTGGCTGCACGAAAGGGCGCCCGGGCGGTTTGATCTGTCACTGGTACCGATCGGCGACGGCCTGACTATCTTGCGCAAATATTCCTAGGTTTCAACCGCGATCCAGGCGAATTTGTAAATCCTCCAGACTGCCCAGGTGTCTGCCATCGAGCTAAAGGCTGGGCAAATGCCCGGGGAAGGCCCGGATTAACGATTCCTCGTTGGCTTTGACAACCCCGGACTCGGTTATTAAACCGGTTACCAGCTTTGCCGGGGTAACATCGAATGCGTAGTTAACCACCGTCGTGGCTTGCGGCGTTATCGATATCGAACCAATTTCACCGTCTGGCAGACGACCTTTTATTTCTGATACTTCGGTGCCATCTCGTTGTTCTATCGGTATATTTTGCAAACCATCGCTGATGCTCCAGTCGATTGTCGTGCTCGGCAGGCAAACGTAAAACGGCACCCTGTTGTCAAATGCGGCGAGCGCCTTGAGGTAGGTTCCGATCTTGTTGCAGACGTCGCCCGAGCGCGTTGTGCGATCGCTGCCGACCAGGCACAGGTCGACCATGCCGTGCTGCATCAGATGCCCGCCGACATTGTCGACGATCAGGCTGTGGGCTACACCATGATGGCCGAGTTCCCAGGCGGTCAGACTCGCGCCCTGGTTGCGCGGGCGGGTTTCGTCGACCCAGACGTGGAGCGGAATACCCGCGGCATGGGCCATGTAAATCGGCGCGGTCGCGGTGCCCCAGTCGACCGTCGCGAGCCAGCCGGCGTTACAGTGGGTCAGGATATTGACCGCGGATCCGGGCTGTTTTCCGGTGGCGATATTCCGGATCAGCTCTAGTCCGTGCCTGCCGATGCCCTGGTTGATTTCGATATCGAGCTCAGCGATAGCACCGGCTTCGCCCAGGGCGCCCGCGGCACGTTTATTCGCCGCTAGTGGCTCTAGCGCTATGCGCATTCGATCCAGTGCCCAGCGCAGGTTGACCGCGGTCGGTCGCGTCGCGAAAAGCGCCTCGTAGGCGCTAACCATTGCCGAATCGGAAGCGTCCTGCCGCATGGCGAGGTAGAATCCGTAAGCCGCGGTGGCACCGATCAATGGCGCGCCGCGCACCACCATATCGCGAATCGCGGCACAGCTATCGTCGAGCGTTTTCAGATTCAGAATTTCGAATTCGTGGGGCAGTCGGGTTTGATCGATCACGTCGATCGAGATGGCGTCAGGGTTGAGCCAGATGCTGCGATAGGGCTTGCCGTCGACGTTCATCGCTCAGTCATCGCGATCCGGTTGCTTGCCGTAGCCGGCAAACTGGGCCATGACTGCCCGCATTTGTCTGTCACCCAGGATTACCGGATCGCCCGCAAGCCGCGCGTGCCAGTACTGTTTTGCCAGGGTTTCTACTTCGACACCGAGCCATAACGCCTTTTCGAGATTAGCGTGAAAACAGATCATGCCGTGGGTGCCCAACAGGCAGGCGCGGCGGTCACGCAACGCTTCCAGCATATTGTCGGATAGTTCCTGGGTGCCGAACAGCGCGTAATCGGCGCAGCGGATATCGCTGCCACCCGCGACCGCGATCATGTAATGAAACGCCGGGATATCGAGACGCAGGCAGGAGAGCGCGGTGGCAAAGGTAGAATGGGCGTGCAGCACTGCGCCGGCCTCGGCGCGATTGGCATAAATATCGCGGTGCATGCGCCACTCGCTGGACGGTTGCAGGCGGTCCTGCGAGGCGCCATTTAGATCAACCAGTACGATATCGTCGGGCTGCAATCGATCATAGGCCAGGCCTGAGGGCGTAATCAGGAAGCCATTCTCGAAGCGCAGGCTGACGTTACCGGCGTTACCCTGGTTGATGCCCTGGGTATTCATCGCGATACAGGTGTCGATCACCTGTTGTGACAGGGAGTCGCGACTGGCTGACCCGGATGTCATCGGTAAACCTGTTTAATCTGCAGTCTCGCGCTGTTGCAAACGCCAGTCCTGATAATCGATGCCGCTCGAGTAGCCGCGCCGATTGACAAAGTCGAGTACGCCCCACAAACGGTAAAACTGTACCACTGAATCGACACGCATGACCTCCTTACCCTCGGGGCTGAACAAAATAATGGTTGGAGTATAAAACAGGCCGAGGTCATGTCCCCACTGTTTAGCGGTGGTGGCCTTGCCCGCCGGGGTGACCACCTCGGTATCGGCAAACAGATTTAACTGCACCACATTCATTTTCTCGATTTCGACGAGGATCTCGTCCTGCGACAGCGGGCCCGTATGCAACAGTTCACAGGCGTGGCAGGAGCCCTGCTCGAACACAACCGCGAGCGGTTTGTCCGCTTTTTGCTTGCTACGATCGAGGTCGTAGGGTGGTTCCTCGTAAAATTCCCGGTCGATTAGCTCGCCGGAGGTAAAGAATAGGCCCGGTTCTGCGCGCGCCAGGTAGTCACGAAATTTCTCCACGCGGTAGAAACCTTCGGCCACGTAGTGCAGCACCGCGCGAAACTGGTAAGGCGGGTAATAGCCGCGCAGACGATATACCGGTTTGCCGTCGCGGTCATAAAATACCAGCGACGGCGTGAAGTTGGTTTTATAGCGTATCGCTAATTCGCGTTCGCTATAGCTGTTGCCGTCGGTATCGACGAAATCCTCGATGCCCCAGATATCGATCGGAATCACGTCGAAATGCTCACGCAGGTAACTCGTTGTGCTTGCGTCACCCAGGTTGACTTCGAAAAACTGTGCGCAATAGGCGCAGCGTTCCTGGCCGTAATAAACCATGACGCCGAACTTGCCGCTGGCGCGGGCCGCCGCGATATCGTCATTCAGGTCGCCGAGGCTGATTTTGAACCAGTCGGGATGCTCGAGGGATTCCTCGAGCTGGGTATCCTCAAACTGGTTTGGGTCCTGTTCGGTCATAGCTTACGAATATCCAATTTCGTCGGCATACCGCGCTGATCCAGATCAATATTTGTGCAACTATTTGTCGCTGCGTCCGTAAATATCGTCGAAGCGCACGATATCGTCCTCGCCGAGGTAGTCACCCGATTGCACCTCGATGATGTCGAGCGGTTCGTCGCCCGGGTTTTCGAGATAATGCGTCGTGCCGAGCGGTATAAAAACCGACTCGTTTTCATGCAGGTCGAAAATTTCATCGTCGCGGAACACGCGCGCGGTGCCCCGCACCACGACCCAATGCTCGGCGCGATGATGATGCATTTGTTTTGACAGGCGCGCACCGGGTTTGACGCTGATGCGTTTAACCTTGTAACCCTCGCCTTCGTCGACCGAGTCGAAGCTGCCCCAGGGGCGATAGACGATACGATGAAAGTTTTCTTCCTCGCGGTTTTCCAGCGCGAGCTTTGCGACGATCTGCTTTACTTCCTGCGCTTTTTCCTTGTCGGCTACCAGCACCGCGTCCTGGGTTTCTACGATCACCAGGTTGCTGACGCCGACCGTGGCGACCAGCCGGCTTTCGGCATGCACGATCGAGTTTTCGGTGTCGCTGGTGAGGACATCGCCGCGAGTGGCGTTGCCATGCGCGTCTTTTTCTCCCTGTTCCCACAGTGACGACCAGCTGCCGATATCGCTCCAGCCGGCATCCATCGGCACCACACAGGCGAGCGCAGTTTTTTCCATGACCGCGTAATCGATGGAGTCGGCCTCACAGCTGGCAAAGGCTTCCGCGTCGAGTCTGAGGAAGCCGATATCCTCGCTCATGTTGGCAGCCGCCTGGCGGCAATGAGAGACCATCGCGGGATTGAATTTTTCCAGTTCGTCGAGATAGGCCTGGGCGCGAAACATAAACATGCCGCTGTTCCAGTAGTATTCATTCGACGCCAGGTAATGTTCGGCGGTTGCCCGATCCGGCTTTTCGACGAACTCGTCAACGATAAAGCCGTTACCGGTCGCGTCGCCACGCCTGATATAGCCGTAACCGGTGGCCGCGTAAGTCGGCACGATGCCAAAGGTGACCAGTTTACCGGCCTCGGCCAGCGGCAGCGCCTGATTGACGACATCGGTAAAAGCCTGCTGGTCCGGAATTTCGTGATCGGCGGTTAACACCAGCAATACCGGGTTATCGGTCTGCTGCGCGGCATGAACCGCCGCGACGGCGATCGCCGGTGCGGTGTTTCTGCCGAATGGCTCGAGGATTATCGATAAATCGTCGACTCCGATCTGGCGTGCCTGTTCGGCGACAATGAAACGATGCTCGTCATTGCAAACCACGGTGGGGGCGGCGTGTTCGAGCTGCTCGAGTCGTTTCAGCGTCCGCTGCAGCATGGTTTCGTCGTGTAACAGGCTGAGAAACTGTTTCGGATACATTTTGCGCGATAAAGGCCACAGGCGGGTACCGGAGCCACCGGACAGGATAATCGGAATCAATTTTTGCCCTCTATCAATACTGTGAAACAGTTACATTTGTAAAATCTGAGATCGGAGTCCATTATAAATTACATTGCGAGGTTAAAACAGGTGCCATGACAGCTGATACCGATAGATCCGAAGCGGTCGTCGAAGACTATAAAAAACACAAACTGGCGCGCAGCGCGCTGCGCCGGATCCATGAAATGATTCATGGTTTCGAGCAGGATCGCGCCACCGACCTGCGCATCGCGCGTATCGGTATCACCATCATCATCGTATTACTCGGCGTGGCCGCCTACTTCTTCTTCGGCGGGGACAGCCAGACACTCTCCTAGGCGCGCCTGGCGCTAGCCTGTTCAAACTTTTCCAGCAGATAGTCGAGTAATTCATCCATCTTCGCCCTCAGCGCAACCGCATCACCCTGGGCGAGATGATCCAGCATTTGCCGATGTAGCGAGATGATATCGCTGCGTTCGCGCACCACGGTAACCACCATATTGGTCACCGGAATCAGCGCTTCGATTACGGTGTACATCACGAATCGCAACATGCCATTGTCGGTGGCGTCGACCAGCGCGCGGTGAAAGGCGACATCCGCCTGACAGAAATCTTCATCGCTGATTTCCGGATCCTGCTGGCGCGCTAGCGCGGTCTCGATATTTTGCAGGTGTTCCGTGCTGACATTGGCAATCGCCTGTTGCAGGCAGCTGCCCTGCAGGACTCGGCGCGCTTCGATAATTTCTTCGATGCCGAGCGCGCCCATGCCGACCAGCAGGGTGGCCGCGCCGCTGAGCGATTCGGCGAGCTCTGCATAACTGGGCTGCACCACGAAATTGCCCCCGCTAGGACCGCGCCTGGCGCGCACCAGGTTTTGCGCGGCGAGCCGCTTCAAGGCTTCACGCACGCTTGGGCGCGACACGCCGAAACGCTGAGCGAGCTCGTCTTCGGTCGGCAGTCGTTCGCCGATTTTGAATTGTCCGCTGACAATCGCACTACGTAATTGCTCGGCAATCTGTTTGGAAATACTTGCCTTGACGATGACATTTTTCTGCACTTATAAGCCCTTAGTTTTGTGATGCATTTGCAGATCAATTACTTTACCATGCTTTTGTCTTACAAATTAAGGGTTTGCGGGTCATTTCATGTCAGAACAGTTTCAGGGGTATCAGATTGGCAAGAACGACGCAGGTCAGCGTTGCATACTGACACAGCTCGACGATAGCGATTTAATGCAAGGCGACGTGACCGTACGTGTCGAATACACCACGCTAAATTACAAAGACGGCCTGGCCTTAACCGGCAGGTCACCCGTTATCCGCAAGTTTCCATTGACCCCGGGTATCGATTTCAGCGGCACCGTAATCGAATCCAGTCACGCCGATTTCGCCGAGGGCGACCGGGTTATCCTGAACGGCTTTGGCGTCGGCGAAGGGCATTCGGGCGGTTATGCGCAAAAGGCGCGCGTCAGCGGCGACTGGCTGGTGCCGGTGCCCGCAGGTCTCGATACGCGGCATGCGATGGCGATCGGTACCGCCGGTTACACCGCGATGCTGAGCGTGATGGCGCTCGAGGACCACGGTATCAAACCCGGCGACGGCGATATCCTGGTAACCGGGGCTTCGGGCGGCGTTGGCAGTATTGCGCTCGCCATCCTGAGTAAACTCGGCCATCGCGTGGTGGCAACCACCGGACGCATGCAGGAGCGGGATTTTCTGACCGGCCTGGGAGCGGCGGACGTGCTCGATCGTGCGGGATTCGCCGAAAAAGCGCGCCCGCTCGGCAAGGAGCTGTGGCGCGGAGCGATCGATGTCGCCGGCGGTAATACCCTGGCTAACGTGCTCAGTCAGCTCAGCTACGGCGGTGCTGCCGCCATTTGCGGCCTGGCCGAATCGATGAGCCTGCCGACCTCGGTGGCGCCTTTTATCCTGCGCGGGATTTCAATGTATGGCATCGATTCGGTGATGGCGCCGATCGCGAAACGAAAAATTGCCTGGCAACGACTGGCCTCCGACCTCGACCTCAAGCTGCTCGACGAGCTTTCCTTCGATCTCGATTTCAACGACCTGCCCCAGGCGGCCGAGGATATTCTCGATGGCAAGATCCGCGGCCGGGCAGTGGTCAAGCTACCGTAACCAGCCAGCCTGTGATTTCACCCAGTGCTAGTAATCCCCGCGCCAGCGGGGATCTCGTGACGCGCCATCGTTATCAGATTCCCGGCTCTTTGGCCGCGATGACTCCTCCCGCGTAAACAGTATCGATGGAGCGTAGATACGGTTACGGTGTAACGCTGGTTATCATCGGCGGCTTGTTCCTCAGTACCTCGGGCATCCTGTTAAGAAATATCGAAGCCGCCAGCGGATGGCAAATCCTGTTTTATCGAGGCTTTACCTTTTCCTTGACCTTGTTCCTGCTGCTGTTGCTGCGTTATCGAACGAATATTGGCCCGGCCTTCCGCGCAATCGGCAAACCCGGGCTTGTGGGCTGCCCTGGTGCTGGGCCTCGGCTCGATCTGCTACATCTTTGCCATCCTGTGGACGACAGTTGCCAACGCGGTATTCATTATCGGCGCGGCACCGCTGGCCACGGCCTTAGTGGCCTGGCTGCTACTGGGCGAGAAAACATCCCGTTTCGGCGTTCTGGCGATGCTGGTTTCGCTTGCCGGCATCGGCCTGATGTTTGCCGATGGACTACTCGAGGGGCGCTGGTTGGGCAACGTCGCCGCGCTGGGCGTGGTCGCGTCATTTGTCGTGTTTCTGTTGATCATCCGCGACAAACGCGGCGTCGACATGCTGCCGGCGACCTGCCTGAGCGGTATCGTCATGGGTGGGGTCGCGGGGTTTTGCGTCGAGTCTTTCGCGATTTCGAACCACGATCTGATTATCGCAATCACAATGGGCTGCCTGCAGTTTGGCATCGGTTTCTGGTGTTTTACCGTGGCCACGCGCTACATCATGGCTTCGGAAGTCGCGCTGTTCTCGCTGACCGAATCGATCCTGGGGCCAATCTGGGTCTGGATCGGCGTTGGCGAACAGCCCAGCCTGCTGACCTTGATCGGCAGTGCGATAGTGCTGGTCTGCGTCAGTGCCTACTGTTTTAACGGCATTCGTGCCGAACGCAGGCTACTCGAGGATTATCGCCGACTCAATCCTGGCTGAGGTTCAGGCTGGCGGTGTCGAGCTCCATGATGGTTTGCCATTGCGGCTCCATTTCCCAGATATCGAATATCGGCGAACGCGCCTGCATTTCGGAATACCCCATAAAGCTTTTCAGGTAGTGGTACATGAAAGCCGAGACGCGGTAATTCATGATGCAATGGATGAACAGCTGACGGCCCTGTTGCGCGTTCAACAGGGCGCAAAACTGACCGAGGTGACTGGCGTTGGGCGCATCGTAAGGTACCGGCAGGTGCAGGTAATTCATGCCCAGCGCGGTTACCAGTCGAGCCTCATCGTCGATCGAATCGGGATGATCTGGCAGCGCGAGGTTGATTACCGTTGCAAAACCGGCGTCGGCAATGAGTTTGAACTGGTCGCGGCGAGGTTGGCCCGCAGTGCCAACTTCAGGGGTTAAGCGAACGTAGTTACGAATTGATGCAAGCGAATTCAACTGGATCGGGTGCCCTTTAAACTGGGAATTTGGCTAGCTTGCAGCAGGGATCGCCCTGGCGGAATTCATTAGTCGTGGCCGGTCGAGCTGCAAACAGGGCGGATTTTCACTGCTTGTGCAGATAATAACAGGGGGTGTAGGTTTTTCCCGGAACCTTCATCCGCGCCTGCTCGACGAAAGAATGCAGCAAGGCATCTAGCGCCTGCATGATTTCAACGTCGCCGCAGATTTTGAATGGCCCGTATTGTTCGATGCGCTGAATGCCCTCGGCCTTGACGTTACCGGCAACAATCGCCGAAAACACGCGGCGTAAATCGGCGGCCAGCGAATGCAAGGGTTGATCCCGACTTATGACCAGTGATTCGACATTTTCGTGGTTGGGGTCGAAGGTTTTTTGAAACTCGTGGTCGATATTCAGAATCCAGTTGAAATAATAGGCATCGGAATGTTCTCGTCTGAAGTTACGCACCGATTCGAGCCCCGCCGCAATCTCGTGCGCGACCTTCACCGGATCGTCGATGATGATGCTGTAGTATTCCTGCGCTGCCCGCCCAAGCGTCAGCTTGATGAAATCGTCGATCTGGCTGAAGTACTCGCGCGCGGACTCGGGGCCGGTCAGGATTAACGGGAAGGGCACGTGGTGATTTTTCGGATTCAGCAATATCCCTAGCAAAAACAGAATTTCTTCGGCGGTGCCGACGCCGCCGGGAAAAACGACGATGCCGTGTCCCGCGCGGACGAACGCCTCGAGCCGTTTTTCGATATCCGGTAGAATCACCAGTTCGTTGACGATCGGGTTCGGCGATTCGGCGGCAATGATACCGGGTTCGGTCAGGCCAACGAAACGACCCTCGCGAATGCGCTGTTTGTTGTGTCCGATCGCGGCACCTTTCATTGGCGCCTTCATCGCACCCGGGCCGCAACCGGTACAGATATTCATACTGCGCAGACCCAGCTGATAGCCGACTTCCTTGCAATAGTCGTATTCGAGACGCGCGATCGAGTGACCGCCCCAGCAAACCACCAGGTTGGGTTCGGTTTCCGGAATCAACACGCGCGCATTGCGCAGGATGTGGAACACCACGTTAGTAATGCCTTCGCTGGTCGCGGTATCGAGAATTTTATTCGACGCAATCTTGTTTTTGACATAGGAAACATCACGCAGTACGGCGAACAATTGTTCCTGAATACCGGTCATGACCCGGCCATCGACGAAGGCGCTCTCGGGCGCATTTTTTATCTCGAGCTTGATGCCGCGTTCCTGTTGCACCACGCGAATTTCAAAGTCGTGATATTGCTCCAGCACCTCGCGGGCGTCGTCGGTCAGGCTGTCGGCATTTAATACCGCCAGCGAACAGCGCCTGAAGGTTTCATACAGGCCGTCGTCGACGCTGCCCCGCTTGAGCTGACTGACTTCGAGTTGCGACAGGATGTCCATGTGCCCACGTGGCGTCAGGCGGGTGATTTCCGTGTTTTTGGTCATGGGTACCGGATGATGAAATATGTTCTATAGTATAGTGCAGCAGCAAGGGGAATCATGACATGAGTGATCAATTATTCGAAGTCGCATTTTCCGGTAAGGTCAGCGATGGCGCGAATCCGGACGAGGTCAGGGTCCGGGTCGGCAAGATGTTCAATGCCGACGAAGCCAAGCTGGCCCAGCTGTTTTCCGGCAAGCGCATCGTCATCAAGAAAAACATCGATCAGGCCACCGCCAGTAAGTATCAAACCGCGCTCACTAGAGCCGGTGCCGAGTGCGAAGTAGTGCAGACCGGCGGTGCTGCCGCAGCGGCACCGGCAGCCGAGCCTGCAGCCCCGGCGGCTGCTGCTGCGCCCGCGGCGCAGGAATATGAAACCAGCTATGACGGCGAAGTGGCGCCACCGCCACAAACCGACCCCCTTGGCATAACCGGCGCTCAGATCGAGGATCTGGCGGTTTCGATTGCGCCCGTCGGTAGCGAATTGAAGGACGACTACCAGGCACCGGAAGAGCCCGATATCGATATTACCGGGTTCGATATCGCGCCGGTGGGCAGCGAGCTCAGCACTGCAAAGAAAGAGGCCGATCCGCCACCGCCAGACACTTCAGGCATTACCCTGGCCGATTGAATCCCGGGTTTCTTCGCAAAGACCCTACAGCATCTCCGAAGCATAGTCGGCGAGACGTGAACGCTCGACGTTCATCAGTGTGACATGGCCGCTGTGCTCCCAGTGCTTGAAACGGTCGACGACGTAAGTCAGGCCTGAGGTGGTTTCGGTCAGGTAAGGCGTATCGATCTGTTTGAGATTGCCGAGGCAAACGATCTTGGTGCCGGTGCCGCTGCGCGTAACCAGGGTTTTCATCTGCTTCGAAGTCAGGTTTTGCGCCTCGTCGATAATGATGTACTTGTTCTGAAAGGTGCGACCGCGCATGAAATTAAGCGAGCGGATCTTGATCCGGTTGCGCAACAAGTCATTGGTCGCCGCCTGTTCCCAGGAATCCTTTTGATCGCTGCCGGTCAGTACCTCCATGTTATCCATCAGCGCACCCATCCACGGGGTCATTTTTTCTTCCTCGGTACCCGGCAGGAAGCCGATATCTTCGCCGATCGGAATGGTGACCCGGGTCATGATGATTTCCTTGTACAGCCCCTGGTCGAGTGTCTGGGTCAAACCCGCCGCCAACGCCAGCAGGGTCTTGCCGGTGCCGGCGTTACCCGAGAGCGTGACGAAATCGATCTCCGGGTCCATCAACAGGTTCAGGGCAAAATTCTGTTCCCGGTTGCGTGCGGTGATACCCCACACGGAATGCCGTTGCCCATAATAGTTCTGGCAAACTTCGATCAGGAATCCGGTCTCGTTGCGCTTGCGCACGATGGCTTCGAATTCACTGTCCATGTAGATGAATTGATTGGGGAACCAGGCCTCGCCCTCGACGCTGGCAACCTCGTAATAGGCCTTGCCTGCCTCCTGCCAGCTATCGATCTGCTTGCCGTGAACCTCCCAGAAATCGCTGGCGAGCTGGCGCGATCCGCTGAACAGCAGATCGAGGTCATCGACCACCCGGTCGTGGGCATAGTCTTCAGCCTTGATACCGAGGATGGTGGCCTTGATACGCAGGTTGATATCTTTCGAGATCAGGACGATTTCGTGATCGCTGATTTCGTCTTTGAGCCACATGATTGTATTCAGGATCGAATTGTCGTTTTTGTTTCCTGGCAACGAATCGGGCAGACTGGCGCCATGTGCTTCGGTCTGGAAAAACAGGCGGCCGCTGCATTTATAGGGCTCTTCGGCGGCACTGAACTGATTCAGCTGCAAACCTTCCTCGATCACGAGTTTCTTTTGTGCGGTCAGCAATTCGTCGATGAAACGATTGGTCTGGCGCACGTTGCGGGCCACTTCCGAGACGCCAATTTTGGCGTTATCCAGCTCTTCGAGTACGGTCATTGGCAGGAACACGTGATGTTCCTGGAACTTGAAGAGGGCTGACGGGTCGTGCATCAAAACGTTGGTGTCGAGCACGAAAATTTTTGCATCGGCGCCGGAATCGGCAAGTACTACAGGTGACATATTACAAACTCTAAAGTGACGATTAATGGTAATTCAATCGTTGCAATCATGCACTCGATTTATGCCAGATAACTCGATACCAACGGCAGTACTTGCAGGCACGACGCTGGCTTTAACGCCGGCTTCGGCTATCTCCTCGGACGCTCGCTCCGGTCTGGGGTCAGGCTCGAGGCGCCACCGCTAATCAAGGCTTCTTAACGATACCGAAGATCCCGTCCGGCAAAACTCCTGTTTCGGCTGGTCACGCCTCGCTTTACTGCGTAACATTTCGCAGAGGCAATTTTACTGGAGTCCTCATGAATTCATCAGGTCCACTTGCAGGTTATCGCGTGATTGAGCTGGGTCAGTTGCTGGCCGGGCCGTTTGCCGGCTGCCTGCTCGGTTACTTCGGCGCCGAGGTTATTAAAATCGAACCCCCCAACGGTGGCGATCCGATCAGGCGCTGGCGAGAAATGCGTGGCGATACTTCGCTCTGGTGGCGTTCGCTGGCGCGCAACAAGAAATCGGTGACGCTCGATCTGAAAACGGAGCAGGGCGTAGACCTCGTCAAACAGCTGATCGAACAGGCCGATGTCGTGATCGAAAACTTCAGGCCCGGGGTGGTCGAAAAATGGGGCCTGGGGCCGAAGGTTTTTCGCAACAGCAATCCAGGGCTCGTCTACGCGCGAATCTCTGGCTATGGACAGGATGGGCCATACGCGAGTAAGCCCGGTTTCGCCTCGGTGTGTGAGGGCATGAGCGGCTTTCGCTATGTCAATGGTCACCCCGGAGAAGCGCCGGTGCGGCCCAACCTCAGTATCGGCGATACCATTTCCGGAATTCATGCCGCGCTCGGCATCGCCATGGCCCTGCTCGAGAAAAATCGTAGCGGTGCTGGCCAGGTCGTCGATGTGGCGCTGGTCGAGTCGATGTTTAACCTGATGGAAGCCGTAGTTCCGGAATTCGATGGCAACGGAGTCGTACGCGAGCCGTCTGGCACTACCGTCACCGGAATCGTGCCAACCAATACTTACCGCTGCGGCGACGGCAAGTACGTCGTGATTGGCGGCAACGGCGATTCGATTTTCCAACGCCTGATGGTCGCTGCCGGCTACTCCGAGATGGCCGCCGACCCACGCCTGGCGTCGAATCCCGGCAGAGTCGAACACGAGGCTGAAATCGATGCCGCCCTGTCGCAATGGTGCGCGGCCCACGATTCTGCCTACCTGTTGGCGCAACTCGATCAGGCGAGGGTGCCTGCGGGTCCGATTTATAACGTCGAGGATATGCTCAATGACGAGCACTTTCAGGCGCGTGGATTATTCGAGACTGTCGAAATCGATGGCGTAGCGCTCAAGATCCCCGCCCTGGTGCCCAGGTTGTCACGCACACCGGGCGCCACGCGCTGGCCAGGGGGTGACCTGGGGGCTGAAAACCAGGAAATTCTGGGCGGTTTGCTGGGCTTGAGCGAACAGCAAATCGAGCAGCTGCGCGCGGCCGCGATTATTGCATAACGGTATTGTCATTCGAACTAAAGTTCGCCTGGCAAGTCCAATTCGAGTGGAGAAAACATGATCAAAATAGTAGTTCTAAAACTGGCGCTGGTATTTTCCGTATTGAGCGTGATGGTGACGCCGGTTTTCGCCGACGGTAACTATAACTCAAGCTCGGGCTCACGCTTGAAACCGTTTCATCAGATGATCGAAAAGCAGGAGTTCGAGCAGGTGATCAAAGAGCTTGACGCAGCTTTGCTTGACGACCCGGACGACGCGGATCTGTTAAATCTGCTGGCTTATAGTCATCGCAACCTGCAACACTACGATATTGCCCTTGAGTACTATCAGAAGGCCTTGCAGCTCGAACCCAAACATCGCGGCGCTAACGAGTATCTGGGCGAGCTTTACCTGCTGCTGGGGCAACTTGAGAAAGCCGAGCAGCGTCTCGCGATTCTCGACAAGGCCTGTTTTTTCGGTTGTGACGAATTCGACGAGTTGAAACAGGCGATCGCGGAGTATCGACGCAAGAATCCTTCCTGATTGGGTAAAGCAGTCGGCGAGTAATTCATGATAAGCTCGCGCAGTGATTTATTATCGTGAGTTAATTCTTGATCGGGCCAGCGAGTCACGTAAAGATCGCGCATGGCTGGAGCAACAATGGACGCGGCAATACTGCCGCGTCTTTGTTTTGCGTAACAATAAAAGCCTGATGCGCTGGCGCAACCGCGACGCCGATAAACCCGAAGTCATCCATATCGATCAGGCCGAGGTCGGTGATCTGGCCGCTGAATTCGATCAACTGGTATTTCTCGGACTGGACGATGCGGGGCCGCTGTTCGCACTGGATGTGTCGAACCATCACGACGCCACGCTCGCAACCATAGTACAGGACAGGGAATTCATCGATCTGCGCGACGTCGGCTGGTTACTGGATAAACAACAGGCGGCGCAACTCGCCTATGCGCGCGGGCTGGTGTTCTGGAACCGGCACCATCGTTTTTGCGGTACATGCGGCAGCCCGACGCTGAGCGAAAATGGCGGTCACATGCGCCGCTGCAGCGACAGCAAGTGTGCGCGCATGCACTTTCCGCGGACCGATCCGGCGGTGATCATGTTAGTCGAAGATGTGTCGCAACCGGCGCGTCCGCGTTGCCTGTTAGCACGCAATTCACGTTTCCCCAACCGCATGATGTCAACCCTGGCCGGATTCGTGGATCCTCTGGAAAGCCTCGAGGAAACGGTGGCGCGCGAGGTTTTCGAAGAGTGCGGTATCCGAGTTGGCAACATCGAATACCGGGCATCGCAACCCTGGCCTTTCCCGTCTTCGATCATGCTTGGTTTCAGGGCCCAGGCCGAGACTCTCGATATTCGGGTTGACGGAGTCGAGATCGAAGAGGCGTACTGGTTCGAGGTGGGGCAGTTGCAGGAGTTTGGCGAATGGGGCGACGCCGGCGAGAACTTTTGCCTGCCGCGACGGGATTCGATCGCACGCTACCTGGTGGAATCCTGGATTGCTGAAAACGCCTGAACCGGAGCGTCGTGGTAAATCCCCGGCCTGGTTAACGCTCGGCTAAGCGCATTTTCTGGTATCGAAGAACTGTTCGTTGATGGCATCGAGTTTAATCTCCACCTGCTGCCGGTAGACTGGTACGACACTTTGCCGGTTAAGTGAAATTATCATCTGGTCACTGCGCCAGGGATGGCGCGCATTGCCAAGGTGGCGGCGTTGCGCGAATTGATTCTGGCTGAAGCCCACTGCCTGCGCCCTGAATCAGACCAGACGCGAAGCCAGTAGCGTCTCGTCGTCCGTCAGCACTGGGCGGTGATCGCCGGCGAAGAAGGTGTAAATCACTGGTAACACGAACAGTGTGAACAAGGTGCCTATGGCAAAACCGGAGACGATGGTGATACCGATCGCCTGACGACTCGCGGCGCCAGCACCGCTGGCTATGACCAACGGCATAATGCCGATAATTGTAGAGAATGACGTCATCAGGATTGGGCGCAGCCTGATCGAGGACGCCTTTATCACGGCTTTGACGGGATCCAGATTTTCATTTTTCTGGATCTCGTTAGCAAATTCGACTATCAGAATGCCGTGCTTGCTGACCAGGCCGATCAGCGTGATCAGACCGACCTGGCTGTAAATATTCATCGACACCAGCCCGAGGAACATTGGCAACAGCGCGCCAAACATAGCCAGCGGCACCGTGGTCAGAATGATGAAGGGATCCCGCAGGCTTTCGTACTGCGCCGCCAGCACCAGGAATACCACGATAATCGCAAAAGCGAAGGTCAAGGCCAGCACCGATCCTTCCTGAATCAACTGACGCGATTGCCCCTGGTAATCGAAAGTGTAGCCCGCGGGCGCGATGTCCTCGCTCACGCTGCGCAGATATTCGAGCGCTTCTGCAAGCGGCACGCCCGGTACTGCATCGATCTTGGCCGCGTTTTGCTGCTGGAATTGCACCAGTTCGCGCGGAACCGAACTGTACTCGATGTCCACCAGCGAGGACAGGTTGATCTGCTCGCCCTGTTCGGAGTAAACATAGTACTGGCTTATCACATCCGCATTCTGACGCTCGGCGCTGCGTGCCTGCGGGATGATCTTGTAGCTACGCCCGGCCAGGTTAAAACGGCTGACATAGCCTTCGGCCAGAATGACCCCCAGGGTTTGTCCGATTTCGCGCATCGAGATCCCCATGGATTCGGCGCGTTCGCGATCTATACTGATACGGATTTCGGGTTTGCTGAAATTGAAGTCACTCTTGATAAAGTAAAATTTGCCACTTTCGCGCGCCTTGTTCAGCACCTGTTGTACGACCCCGTAGAGCTGGTCGTAACCCTGCTGGGTCTTGATGATGAATTCCACCGGCGTATTGCCACTGGCGCCGGGTAGCGATGGTGGATTAAAAGCGAAGCTTTGCAACCCGGGCTGCTGATCCAGCGCCAACTGTATTTGCGGAATCATCTGCATCGAGCTCAGGCTGCGCTCCTCCCAGGGTTTGAGTAGCATGCCGGCGAAGGATACGGTCGGCCCGGCAAATCCGTTGGCCATGAACGAGGATTGGTACTCGGCCTCGTAGTTGCGAAATATATCGATGTAAGGGGCCGTGTACTTATTCAGATAATCGATACTGCTGTGGTCCGGCGCCTGCGAAAAAGTAAAAATAACGCCTTGATCCTCCTCCGGCGCCAGTTCGTTCTCTACGAACTTGAATGGAGGCGGCGGAAACAGGATGACTACAATCAACGCAACGATGGCGACCACGAATATGACCGTTACAGAGCGTGTTTTCAGCGAACTGGCGAGAATTTCTTCGTAGCGTAGATGGATGCGTTCGAACAAGTTGTTGACGAAACGGGCATAGGCATTGTTGGCGATGGTCGGTTTGAGCACGCGGGAGCACATCATCGGCGACAGCGTCAGCGCGATGATGGTCGAAATAATGATGGTGCCAACCAGGGTAAATGCAAACTCCTTGAATAGCACCCCGGTCAATCCGCCAAGCAGGCCGATCGGGGCGTAAACCACGCATAACACAATCGAGGTACCAATCACCGGTTTAGCGATTTCGCGCGCGCCCTGCAGTGCTGCCTGCATCGGCCGCAGGCCCTCGCCGATATGCCGGTAAATGTTTTCCACCACCAGGATCGCATCGTCAACCAGCAATCCGATGGCCATGACCATCGCCAGCAGGGTCAGCAGGTTGATCGAGTAACCCATGACCTGCATGTAAAACAATACGCCGATGATTGACAGCGGAATCGTCACCAGCGGAATCAGGGTTGATCGAAACGAGCCCAGGAAGAGGAAAATGACGATGACGACGATCAGCGCCGCCTGCGCCAGTGTCATTATGACTTCGTTGATCGAAGCCTCGATAAATTCGGTCGAATCATAGGCGATTGCGGCGTTGAGGCCCGGCGGAAAGGACTTTTTCAGTTTTTCGAGTTCGGCGTTTACCAGCTGGATCGTGGTCAGGGGATTACCGTCGGTGGTGCCATTGATACCGATGTAAATCGACGGCACATTGTCGAACATAATCAGCGAATCATAATTTTCCGCACCCAGTTCGACGTCGGCGACGTCACCCAGACGCACCCGGTTATCACCTTCTTCGCGAATGATAAAACGTTTGAAAACCTCGGGATCGCTGCTGTCGGTAACCGCATTGACGTCGGTCTGCACCAGCTGGCTGCGGGTTTGCCCGGCCGCTGACTGATAATTCTCGGCGCCGATTGCACTGACGATATCTGCGGCGGAAACCTTTAGCGCAGACATGCGTACCGGGTCCATCCAGACGCGCATCGAGTAGGTTTTTCCGCCCAGGATTTCGGCCTCGGCAACCCCCTTTAGCGTCGATAGCGAGGGCTGGACGGTGCGCAACAGGTAGTCGGTAACTTCGACATCCGACAGGGTTTCGCTGTAAAAGCCGTAGTAGGCCAGGGCGAAGCCTTCGGCGGATTGCTTGGCGACAACCGGATCTTCCGATTCGGCAGGCAGCTCGCCGCGAATCGAGGCAACCTTGGTGCTGACTTCGGTCAGGGCGACATCGGCGTCAACGCCGAGTTTCATATGAACCTCGACAACGGAAACACTGTTGCTACTGCTGGAGCGGACGTAGTCGATGCCTACGGTGCTCGATACGACCTGCTGAACCGGGGTCGTTATGAAACCCTGAATTAGCTCGGCGCTGGCGCCGGGGTAGGCCGTGGTGATGGAAATAACCGAGGTTTCCAGCTCCGGATATTGCCTCACCTGGGTATCGAAAAATGCCTGTGCCCCGAGCAGCACGATCATGGTGCTGATGACCAGCGACAATACCGGACGTTTGATGAAAAAATCGGTCAGCATTATCGGTTATTGCGCGTTGGACTGGAATTCGGGCACATCGTCGACAATCGCGACGCGCAGGTTGGGATAAAGTTTGAGCTGCCCCGAAGTGACGACCCTGTCGCCGGCCACGATCCCGCTGGCGATCCCGGCCATACCATCGTCGCGATATGCGACATCGACCTGGCGAGCGGCCAGTCGATAATCGGGGTCGGGGTCATTCTCGCTAGCCTCCGGCTGTTCGAGGATGTAAACCGCCTGGCCGTAAATATTGTAGAAAATGGCAGTTTCCGGTACCGTCACTACCGGCACCTGGCGCCGTGAACGCACCTGCATGTCGGCAAACATGCCCGGCGCGAGCAGGCGCTGGCGATTATCGACAATGGCGCGAATCGAAATATTGCGCGTATTGGCATCAAGCTGCGGATTCCAGGTTTCGACGCGAGCGCTGAATGTCTGCTGAGGATAGGAGCGCACCTTGAATTCGATCAACTGATCGCCAACGAGGTCTTTGAAGTTGCTCTCGGGCAGGGTGAAATCCAGGTACAGCTGATCCAGCGACAGCAGGGTAACAATAGTGGTTCCCGGCGCGACATATTGCCCAAGATCAACCCGCCGAATGCCGAGCTTGCCGCTAAACGGCGCATAAATCCGCTTTTTGGATAACGCCGTTTTGGCGACATTGATCCGGGCTGCTGAAATATCCACCAGCGAGGCCTGGGTATCGATATCGTTGCGCGTGACGAAGGATTGGTCCTTGAGTTTGAGCAGGCGCTGGTACTGGCTGTTGTCCGCTTCGAACTGGGCCCGTGCCGATTCGAGATTGGCCATTTCGGTGCGGTTGTCGAGCTCGACCAGCAGCGACTCGGTTTCGACCTCGTCACCCGACTCGAAGTTAATCGAAGTGACGATACCCGATTCCTCGGTGGTTATATTTACGCCCTGGTATGCTACCAGCGTGCCGACGGCGCGGACACGCCGATTCCACTGTGCACTCCTGGCTTCGGCCACGGTGACGCTGATCGGTGGCGGTAGCTGGCTGCCCTGTGCAATCTGTTCCTGGATTTGCAGGCTTTTCTGGTACGCCAGTACCCCGGTAAGCGCCAGCAGCAGCATTATCACTACGATAATTCTTAACCAGAGGCGCGGTTTAGGCGCCTCAGTGGAATGATCTGTCACCTGAGTATTGTCCATGTGAATTGTTCAGACTAAGTGGATGTTCAAACGTCGAATACAAGCATAAATGCAGATAATCTGACAGGTATTTTGCTGGTCTGTTTCACAGATGCCCTTATTCTCGCTGCTTTCTACCCGAGGCAGGTGTTTATTACGGTTAAATCTATTGATAAATGTTTTTTCATCAATAATAGCTACATAGATCCGGGGAATTACTATGCATGCTAGATCCCCGATTATCGCAGTTGCCGAAACCGAAGGCTATCGCTGCAGCACAACGCCTGTACCCACTTCGACCCTGCTTGCCTGACGCGCAAGGTCAGTAATCGCTTGTCGTGATACGGGCCTGGACAGACAAACAGCAGTATATCGTTTCCAACGATGGTCCGACAGGCCAGGCTGCGGGATCAACACCCAACAGACCGGGGCTCGGCCTGACGACGAAAATTGTAATTTCGGGTGCATAAACCATGCTGGACCTGGTTATTGCCATGCTGGCGGCCAGTTTTTGCACGGCTTCAAATCTGGCAGGACTTGCTGCAGGCGCATAACTGTCGGAGCTTCCAGGGCATGCATTTCCAGGAGTCCTTGCCTTTGTCGAGTCTGGATGGTTAACGGGGCAGGGCGACAATCCCGTCAGGTTTTGCGATAAGCCATTACCCAGTGACGCAAACCGGCTTCTTTTGCGGAAAATGGATAGGTGCGGAACAAAAGCGACTGGTCAAGTTTTTCCCAGGCGTCGGCGGCATCGAGCGCATCGATTTTTTGCTTGAAGCCGTATTCTTCGAACGCGATCAGTGACAGTGAAAACACGATCACAGCCCCATGCCGGGCAACCTGGAGTATGCCGTCGAGCGATTCGGGCGGCGCATGCCCATGAGTAAGCACGCCGGCGGCTACCACGGCATCGTAACTCGCATCCGGCAATTCGATGCGGGCGCCGAGATAAAGCTGATGCAACTGCTGGTAGACTTCTTTTTTATGCGCGATCGCCAGCATGCCGCTGGAGGGGTCCAGGCCCTCGATATTGCGATATCCCATTTGATGCAGTAACTGCGCCATATTGCCGGTACCGCAACCGGCATCGAGAATCCTGGCGTCATAGTCGCGCACATGACGGCCAACCAGGCCGGCTGCGATTGCAAGATAGGGATTGCCGCTGGCCCACAGCTGTTGATCGTAATCGCCAGCCCACTGGTCGTAGAGCGCGTCAAGTTTTTCGGCTTTACCGTCGGCCTGATAGACCCGTTCAAGCCAGGTTTCGAGATCGTCCATCAAATACCCCTTGCATGTCAGGATAATAAAAAGCAGATTATGCCTTTAACTTATTCAGCTCAAGCAAAAGGTGAAACCATGAATACCTCCCGGGTGGTTCTGGTAACCGGCGCAAACCGCGGCATGGGGCTCGAAGCCTGCCGCCAACTGGTGGCGCTGGGTTACCGGGTATTACTAGGCAGTCGCAGCCTCGAAGCAGGCCAGCAAGCAGCAAGGTCGTTGCATAGCGAACGGGTAGAGGCGGTCAAGCTCGACCTGACATCGACAGCCGATATCGCGGCCGTGGCGCAACATATCGAGCAGAATTACGGCCGACTCG
Organism: uncultured Gammaproteobacteria bacterium; assembly: GCA_963768295.1. Taxonomy (GTDB): domain Bacteria; phylum Pseudomonadota; class Gammaproteobacteria. The sequence goes on from CAVYHN010000016.1 coordinate 138,461, forward strand.
ACGTGCTGATCAACAACGCCGGCATCATGATCGATGGCGACGACGGTCATTCAACTGCGATCTGCGATGCCGATATCGAACGCGTGGAACAAACCCTGAAGGCGAATACCCTCGGGCCGATTATGCTGATCAACGCGATGCTACCATTGATGCAGCCTGTCGCCGATGCGCGTATCGTCAACATTTCCTCCGGTATGGGGCAATTGTCCGATATGGGCGCAAACTTCCCCGGATATCGCCTCTCCAAAGCGGCTTTGAACGCGATGACACGGATTTATGCGGCCGAACTCGATCCCGACAAGTTCCATATCAACGCGGTCTGTCCGGGCTGGGTCCGCACCGATATGGGCGGCAGTAACGCCGACCTGTCGCTGCAGCAGGGAGTCGATACCGCGATCTGGCTGGCGACTTCGGAGGATGCGAAACACAGTGGTGGATTTTTTCGTGAACGCGAATTGATCGACTGGTAACTCAATCTTGAATTTAAATCAACTGGACCAGGATCGACTGGCCGGCAAGCTTGGCAAGGCCATGCAGTTCGCCATGGAAACTATTGTCACGGCGGCGCATATCGACCAGGTCGATTCCCTCATCGATATCAGTTTCGCGCATATCGACGCCTGCTTTTACAACGGGCGTGCGCATCTCGACTTCGTCAACTACATGCTCGAACACGGCGCCACGCTGGCGGTCCCTTCCTGGACGAATAACGGGCTGGTAGCGTTGAATGACCTGACCGTTCGAGATCCGCTTGCCAGCCGCGAAATGGATGAGGCCAGGCAGTTAATGCAGGCCTACGTCAAACTCGGCTGCAACCCGGTATGGACCTGCGCGCCTTACCAGTTACCCGATCGGCCACAGCTGGGCGCGCACATCGTCGGCTCGGAATCGAACGCGGTCAGTTTTTATAACTCGGTGATTGGCGCCCGAACCAATAAGTACGGGGATTATCTTGACGTTTGCGCGGCGATCGTGGGTCGTGTGCCCTGCAGTAAATTGCATCGTGACGAGGCTCGCGCCGCGACGCTGGTTTTCGATGTCACTAAACTGCCGCGGGAAATTCTCGAAAACGACCTGTTTTACCATTTACTAGGCCATGTCATCGGGCGTCGTAGCGGTCACCGGGTGCCTGCCATATCAGGACTCTCGCCCGCCTGCAGTGAAGACGACCTCAAGGCGATCAGCGCCGCGGCCAGTTCTTCAGGTAGCGTACCACTGTTTCATGCGGTCGGAATTACACCCGAGGCCGAATCGCTGGATATCGCTAGCCAGGGTGCTCGCGTCGAGCAGATCATCGAGCTGAAGGTGGTCGATTTGCAGCAGGCGCGCAGCGAACTCGGGGTAAATACGGGCCAGCCGCTGGCCGGGATCGCACTCGGGACGCCGCATTTCTCAGTCTCCGAGTTTGAACGCCTGGTTGCGCTGCTTGCCGGGCGCGAGCTGCACCCCGGGCTGGCTTGTTACCTGACGACCAGTCGCCATGTCTACCAGCAGGCGCAGCAGCGTGGCTGGATCGAGTCGCTGAGCCTGGCGGGTTTCAGGATTATTACCGATACCTGTACTTATTTTTCACCCGCAATCAACGGGCTAAAGGGCAAGATCATGACTAATTCCGCCAAGTGGGCCTATTACGCACCCGGCATGTTGCCAGTGGAGGCGGTAATTGGCAGCCTTGCCGAATGCGTTGAATCGGCGGTCAGCGGCGAAGTCATGCTCGATCGATGGGGCGAGCCGTGAGTTCCGTGGCGCTGAGTCTTGCGGCGCGTGTATTAATCCCGGGCCGGGCCAGCGGGCCGGCGCTGGTGCTCGACGATACCCTGAGTTTCTGGGGTGGGTTCGATCCGGCGTTGGGGGAAATTATCGATGTGCATCATCCACAGTTCGGCCAGCGGACCGGTGGCTCGGTTTTATTCATTCCCGAAAGCCGTGGCTCGGCGGGAACCCCGGGCGGCATCGCGGAAACCCTGCGTAACGGCAGCGGGCCGTGTGCCTTCGTGCTGGGTGAACGCGACGTCAATATCGGTGTCGGCACCCTGGTGGCGAACCGGCTCTACGCGCTGGAAATTCCGGTGCTGGCGGTTACGCTCGACGAAATGGCGCAAATTCGAAGTGACGATCGGATCGAAATCGACCGGCAGGGTCTGATTTCAGTCAGTCGCTAGGCTTGCCTGATTATGAGCGGCTGTCCATCGCCTTCAAAATCATGGCCTGGTCGATTTCACCGACGATGACGTCTTCGTCATTGACCACGGCGAGTGGCCCCGGGCTCTGGATTACGATATCGATCAGTGAATCGAGTTTGGCGCTGTGCTTCACTCGTTCGGCTCCGTTCGACTTTGTCGCCGCGGAAGCCTCGCGCATGATTTTGCCGACGCTGAGCACCTTGTAACGCGGTACGTCTTCGGTGAACTCGCGCACGTAATCATCGGCCGGGTTGGCGACGATTTCCTCGGGCGTGCCGATTTGAACGACTTCGCCGTCTTTCATGATCGCGATATGGTCACCCATCTTGATCGCCTCGAGGAAATCGTGGGTGATGAAAATCATGGTCTTTTGCACTTCCGCCTGGATATTAAGCAACTCATCCTGCATTTCGCGCCGGATCAATGGATCGAGTGCGCTGAAGGGCTCATCGAAAATCAGGATTTCGGGATCCACGGCCATCGCGCGGGCCAGGCCGACGCGTTGTTGCATGCCACCGGAAAGTTCGCGTGGGTAATGCTCCGCCCAGCCGTGCAGGCCGACCTTTTCCAGCACTTCCGTCGCTCTCGCCTTGCGTTCCTTCTTGTCGCTGCCGCGGATTTCGAGGCCGAAGGAAATGTTGTCGATAACCCTGCGGTGCGGGAACAGGCCGAAGTGCTGGAACACCATGCTCATACGAAAGCGCCGCAACTCGGTGAGTTTGGCCTCGTTGTAACCCATGATGTCTTCGCCATCGATAATCATTTGACCGGCGGTTGGTTCGATCAGGCGCGAAATGCAGCGTACCAGGGTCGACTTGCCGCTGCCAGAAAGCCCCATGACGACGAAGGTTTCACCTTTTTTGATTTCGAAGGAAACGTCTTTTACGCCAATGACGTGGCCGGTTTGCTCCTGTACTTCGGCACGGGATAACGAGTAATCGAGGTTTTCCAACGTCCGTTTGGGATAGGTGCCAAATATTTTCCAGATGTTTTTGCAAATAATCTTGGGGGTTTCGGACATCTTGTACTCGTTATTCGCCGTAACTGGCTGGTATCTTAGCTTGAAGCCGTTCAGGCTGTAAACCTGCGCCTGCTTGCAGGTGATATTGAACAAAGCTAAGCTAGACCGATTCTGTTGTCGGGGTGGGGGTTTATGAGCGCGGTAGTCGACAGCCAGACGCAATCGAGCTGGCTCGCGAGTTTGTGGGAAGAGCGCCGGGGATGGGTAATCGGCAGCGGGCTGTTAATCGTTTCCCTGATAGTCTGGAAAATTCACGGCGGCGAAACCATATTTCCCAAAAGCTGGATCGAAGTTTTTCCGTTCGCCGCAAATGTCGATGCATTCGACGCCTGGATTCGCCCGTTCGTGCAGCCAACCACGCGTGCCGTCGCTGCCGGCGTGGTCTGGTTTTACGAGGCCATGGTTGATTTTCTGACCTTTACCCAGTGGCAGATCGTTTTCGTCATTCTGGTGCTACCTGCTTTCGCCTACGGCGGCCTGCGGCTTGGTCTCCTCGGCATAGTCGCAGTCGGCTCCTGGCTGGTGCTGGATTTCTGGGACAAATCGATGGAAACCCTGAGCTTGATGTGTATTTCGATCCTGATATCGATTGTCTCCGGGATATTACTGGGTGTTCTGGCGTCGCAAAACGATCGTTTCGAAGCGATCATCAAACCGATTCTCGATACCATGCAAACCCTGCCGGCATTCGTTTACCTGATACCGGCCTTCTACCTGTTCGGCATCGGGCCACCGGGCGCGATCCTCGCCACCGTCATCTATGCCCTGCCGCCGGTGGTGCGTTTAACCAATTTAGGTATTCGCCAGGTACCGGCCGGTATCGACGAGGCGGCGACCTCATTTGGCGCTACCCGGGTCCAGTCCCTGATCAAGGTCAAGATGCCGCTCGCCATGCCTTCGATCAAACTAGGCGTCAACCAGACCGTCATGATGGCGTTGGCGCTGGTGGTGCTGGCCACATTCATCGGCTCCCCGGGTCTGGGTGATATAGTTTACCAGGGCCTGGTTCGGCTGAACGTGGGCAAAGCGCTAGAAGGCGGTCTCGCGATCGTGTTGATGGCGGTCATACTCGATCGGGTAACCTATGCCATGGGGCATGTCGAACAGGTCAGCGCCAGCCAACGCGATCACGTTTTTCGCCTGTTTCCCCAGGGGCTCGACACGGTCAAGCCGATACTGTATCTCGAATACGGTATCGACTGGGTCTGGCGCCAGCTAGCCGAGGGCGGAAATTTCGTCACCATGGCGGTCACAATCGCGGTCTGTCGACTGGTGGCACTGGTTAATGAGGGCTTCGCTGTCCGGCTGCGAGAACTCATGCTCGCGCGCAGCTTTTTAATCGCGAGCCTGGTGCTGATTGCCGTCCTGATGCTGCTCGAATCCTACACCGACCTGTATGGACAGTTCCCCCGCGAATGGGAGTATCGTTTTCGGACCCCGGTCAATCAATTCATGGATGAGCTGGTTACCAATGACTGGTTTTATGCCATTACTCAAGGCATCAAGGAAACGCTCTGGTTTGGCATGATCAATCCGTTGAACACGTTTCTCAAGGGATTGCCCTGGTGGTATACCTGCCTGGTTTTTGTCGCCGGCGCCTGGTTATTCAGCGGCAGAGGGCTGGCCATAGTAACCCTCGTTGGGTTGCTGTTCATCGGCGCCACCGATATGTGGCTATTTGGCATGATTACGCTTTCGACCGTGCTGGTATCGGTGTTTATCTGTTTCCTGTTTGGCGTGCCGCTCGGAATTTTGTCGGCCTATAGCAAAACCACGGACACGATCGTCAAGCCGATTCTCGATACCATGCAAACCATGCCGGTGTTCGTTTACCTGGTGCCGGTCATCATGCTGTTCCAGGGCGGACAGGTATCCGCGGTTATCGCTACCGTGGTTTACGCACTGCCGCCGATTGTCCGCTGTACCACGCTGGGCATCCGCGAGTTACCGGATCAGATCAACGAGGTATCCAGTTCCTTCGGTGCCTCGGTGGTGCAGACCCTGGTCAAGGTCAAGATTCCGATGGCGATCCCGGCCGTCATGCTCGGTATCAACCAGGGCATCATGATGGCGTTGGCGATGGAAGTGGTAACCCCGCTAATCGGTGGCAAGGGGCTCGGGCTGATCGTTTTCGATGGCATGAACCGGGCCAGTATCGGGTTATCGCTACAGGCGGGCATCGGCATTGTGCTGCTGGCAATAATACTTGATCGCATGTCGCAGGCATGGACAAAAACGCAACGCGAAGCGATGGGCTTAACCTGATTTATTAATCGGCATCTGCTGGCTCGACAAGGGCATTGTCAGGCAGTATTATCGACCAATACCGCCTGTGATGGCGGAAATAAAAATGATATCGAAAGAGAGGAGATAGCGATATGTCATTAAAATTATTAAAATTTAAAGCCGTCCTGGCGTCCCTGTTGCTGGTGCTGACTATCGGCCCTGTTTCATCCGTGCAGGCAGCCAAGCGCCTTGTCGTTCCCGATCCCGACTGGACCGGCGGCGTGGTTACCTGCCGCACCATTCAGTACGTGCTCGAAAACGAAATGGGCTACAAGGTCAAAACCGTAGCAATTCCCGGTGGCCCGGGAGTCTGGGAAGGTATTCGCGCCGGCGACCTGGCGTATAATTGCGAAACCTGGCCATCCTATAATCCCTCCAAAGAAAAGTATCTTAGCGAATATGGCGGCGACGGTTCCCTGGTCCACCTCGGCGATACCGGCATTATTGGTGAAACTGCTTACTGGGTGCCGCGTTACGTGGTTGAAGGTGATAGCTCGCGCGGTATTCCACCATCGGCTCCGGATCTGAATTCTTTCCAGGATCTGAACAAGTACAAGCACATGTTCAAGAGCCTGGAATCAGGTGATCGAGGGAATTTGATCGGCTGTCCGGTGGCGGCCTGGTTGTGTGAAGATCAGAAACGGCTGGATAGCCTCGGAGTCGATTTTTATGCACAGGCGCTCGGTTCGGAAACCGCGCACTGGGCCGAGATGCTGGCTAAGTACAAGCGTGGTGAACCTTTTATCGCTTACGCCTGGGCGCCTCACTGGATCCACGCCGCACTGGATCTGGTCGAAGTCGAACTGCCTGAGAGTGCCGCCTGGCCAGATGACCTAACCTTTAAATACGCCAATCCGGATCTGCTCAAGGAACATCCCGAAGTCGTGCAATTGATCAAAAATCATCGTCTGACCAACGATCAGCAGGCGGGCATGATTTACGAGATCGACGTCAAGAAACGCGACGTCGAAGAGGTGGTCGAAGAGTGGATGCAAGCCAACGAAGGCATCTGGCGCAAGTGGTTACCATAAATCTCTGCTAAAGCAAAAAAGGCTCCGCAGGGAGCCTTTTTTTTGCCTGCTAGCCCTGGGGTTGCCGGCCGTTTGGCGATTACGTCATTAGTAACCAGGCAGGGATGACTCGGTAGTCCATGAATTGCTCGATTGATTCTTAGTGTCGTTACGCTAGCATCTAAAATTTGATAATCGATAATTGTCGCGATGAGCGCTAGCAATATCATCATCCTGATGTCTGACGAGCACACCCGTTCGGTGATGGGTGCCTACGGCAATCCGTTGGCGTTCACGCCAACGCTCGACAGACTGGCCGCCAGCGGGGTGCGTTTTAACAATGCCTACACACCTTCACCGATCTGTATATCGGCGCGCGCCAGTTTCGCCACCGGAACCCAGGTGTTCGAGCATCGCTGCTGGTCATCCGCCGAACCCTACTACGGCCAACGACAGAGCTGGATGCATCGGTTGCGCGCGCAGGGGCACGCGGTGGTCGCAATCGGCAAACAGCATTATCGATCAGCGACGGACGATACCGGATTTAGTAAGCAGATCCTGCCGATGTATCTCGCCAATAGTGGCCAGGGCTGGCCACAAGGTTTGCTGCGCAGGCCTTTGGGCGAGTTTCCCGATGCGGCCGAAATGGCCGCATTGCTCGGTCCCGGGGAAACCCAATATACGCAGTACGACCGCGATATCACCGCCGCGGCATCCAGGTGGCTCGAACAACAACCGGTAACTTCCACTAAACCCTGGGTTTTGTTCGTGTCTTTTATCTGCCCACATTTTCCGCTGTCGGCACCGCAGCGGTTTTACGATATGTATCACGCTGTCGAATTACCCGAACCCTATGACCGGGACCCGACGCAACAGTTGAAACACCCGGTCATCGACGCGATGCGGCGCTTCTGGGATTACGCCGATTACTTCGAACCTGAAACCGAAATAGAAGGCCTGCGCAACTATTATGGCCTGTGCAGTTTTCTCGATGATAATATCCGCCAGGTCCTGGCCGCGTTGGAGGCTGCGGGGCATGCCGGCAATACGCGGATTATTTATACCAGTGACCATGGCGATATGACCGGCAACCACGGCATCTGGGGCAAGTCGTACATGTATGAAGATTCGGTCGCTATTCCGCTGATATTTAGCGGTCCCGGAATTCATCCGGCGACCAATAGCACTGCGGTATCCTTGACCGATCTGGCGGCGACCATCGAACAGGCGGTTGGCGGCGAGAACGCGCAGGTCGACGGCGCCTGGCAAAGCCGTCCGTTACAGGGCTTCATCACGCAGCCGGAGCCTGAGCGTCCGATCCTGAGCGAGTATCATGACGGCGGCAGTCCCTGTGGGATCTTTATGCTGCGCCAGGGAGCCTGGAAGTATATCTACTTCGCCGAAGGTCACCCGGCGTTGTTGTTCAATATCGACGGGGATCCGCAGGAGTTGCACAATCTTGCCGACGATGCGGCACATGCCGATATCGTGAGGACGCTGAGTTCCCAATTGCGGCAGATTCTGGATCCCGAGGCAATCAATCGCCAGGCGTTTGCCGACCAGGCGCAAAGAATTGCGCAACTCGGGGGGCTGGATGCAATCCGCGAAATGCCGAGCTTTAATCATACCCCGCTGGAGCAGGATTAGGTTTTACGCAGTTCTCCGATCGCGATGCCCTGTTCTCCGGCGATCGCGTAGAGCAGGTAAATCTTGCCGGCCTCCTGGAAAATTGCCGGATCGCGTAACTGGTTGACACGCTGCATCACGGCGCCGTATTTGGACGCGGTCGGTGACATGTCCGCGCCCTCCCAGAATTTCTCGGCACGATGAATTTCATGCGTCTCCCCCAGCCGCCAGTCCTCCCAGGGGGCTGCAAAGTTGAGCAACGACACCAGTATGCGCTCGGGCCTGTCGCCGACACGGGTCCAGAAGAAGTAGCATTGACCGTCGTGCTGCAGGACCGCGTGATGGCGAATCGACTCGTTGGTCAGCCTGGGACCTTGCTCGAAATCGCCGAGTCCGTCGCGCGATCGGTACAATTGGCCAGGCATCGAGATTGCATAAAACCAGCCGTCGTGACGGAAGATCTTGAGGTAAGGCAGGCCAATGGTTGCCATGCGCGCAGTAAAATTGAGTGCATCGCGGGACAGGGCAACCCGACTGCGTTGCCGGCCATCCTCGAGCCGACCATGATAATAGAGTCGGATTTGCTCGGTTTCGTGGTCAACCCAGACATCGGGTGAGGCGATATGCGGGTAGAGTCCATCGGCGCCGGCCTCGATGAAAGCCTTTGCCTCGGGATCAAGCTCATTCGCCGCGGGCGGATGTTCCGCAAACAGGCTATGTTCGAGGTCGAGCGGGCCAGGGCTGACGAGGCGCCAGGGGCCGGTAAGCTGGTCCGCGGCGGCGAGTCGAATCGAGAGGCCTTCGTGATGGGCAAAATACAGCAGGTACTTACCCGGCGGATTATCCAGCCAGGCGGGTGCGGCGATCAGGGATGGTCCGTTGACGTTGCCGTCGAGTGCGGGGTGAGCCTCGGCGCTGATAAGCGGTGCATCGTTAAGGTAGTGGAAGGAAAACATTCGATTAGTTTGCTCATGTCCTTTGGCGACTTGAAAGTGTTTTTGTTATCGGCTTATCTTATACAATCGTCGATGCATCGGTTTTAACTGTTTTCATCGGCAATATCAATTTGTAAAAGTCAATTGAAAAGCCTGGATGAAGCAGAGGCGGAAGCCAGGGCCGATTGTTGGCAGGGAGGTAGCCGGGATTCGAAATTCCTTAATCGAGGCTAAGTGCAATCAATTTTTCGAGTAAGTAGGGAAGCCTGATGTCTATCTCAAAGTGTGTTGAATTTCGCGAGCGTTACCTGCGGGGCTGGTACGAAATGGATGCCGAACTGCTGTTGTCCAGTGTCGCCCCGGACTTTATCTTCGATGACCCGGCCGAGCCCGAGCCGGTTACCCGTGCCATGCTACCTGACTACATGCAGCGCTGGGACCGCCGGATGCGTGCCGCCGGCGGGAACAACCAGTGGACGCTGACGCATGAATCCCGCCGGCATGAAGACGGTCTGTTGATCGACTGGGAATGGTGGCAGGTTAGCGGCAGCGATTTGCAGGGTGCGGCTGTGGTGCTAACCAGCGACCACGGCGTGTTGCTGGAACGCATTACCTATTTCGATCGTAAGATTCGTCATTCCGCAACGAGTACCTGGTCTGCATTTGTAAATCTAAAGAATTTCCAGTTTTCGCCTGGCCACGTAGTCCTGCAGGGCTTCGTCAATCGCGGGATCGATCGGCGGTTGCTGGTACTCCTGTAACAGTTGTTTCCAGATCTGGTTGGCGCGCTGTTCGGTATTCACCGAACCGGCCTCGAGCCAGCTTTCGTAGTTGCTCCAGTTCGATACCAGCGGTGAGTAAAACGCCTGTTCGTAGCGTTCCATGGTGTGGGCGCTGCCGAAAAAGTGACCCGCTGGACCGACTTCGCTGATTGCCTCGAGCGCAAGTGTATCGCTGTTGACGGCAAACGGCTCCAGGCTGGCCGCCACCATTTGCAGGATCTCGGCGTCAATGATGAGTTTCTCCAGCGATGCGGTCAGCCCGCCATGCAGCCAGCCGGCGGCGTGTTTGATCATGTTGGCCTGGCCGCTGATCGCGCCCCACAGCGACATACAACTTTCATAGGCTGCTTGCGCGTCCGGACAATTGGCCGCGTTGACATTGCTCGAGCGCAGCGGTACCCCGAGGCGGCGCGCCAGCTGACCGGAAGCCTGGGCGGCCTGCAGATACTCGGGCGTGCCGAACGCGGGCGAACCGGTTTTCATATCGACATTGGAGGTAAAACCACCGTACAGCACCGGGGCGCCGGGGCGCACGATCTGCGTCAACGCGATGCCGGCCATGGCTTCGGCGTGTTGCAGCGCTAACGCTCCCGCTAGCGTGACCGGCGCCATCGCTCCGGCAAGGGTGAACGGCGTAATCGCGACCGCCTGTCCATATTCCGCCATCGCGATCAGGCCTTCCGCCATCGGAATATCAAGCTGTAGCGGAGTATTGGTGTTTATAATGCCGCACAGGGCAGGGGACTCAACCAGGTCCTGCGTAGACTGGTTCAGGCTGATGGCAGCCATTTCGATCGCATCGAGGGTTTGCGCGCGACCCATGGTCCAGGGCACCCAGTTTTTATCCAGCAGGGTGCACTCGGCGTAGAACAGGTCGAGATGACGACTCGCCGCCGGTAAATCCATCGCCTCGAAACCGCCACCGCCTTCCTGGTGCAGAATATCGAGGCTTTGCACCAGACGGATAAAATCGCACATCTCGGCATAGGTACCGCTGCGGCGCCCCTTGTCGCTATCCATTACGTAGGCCGGGCCGCCAACCGAAGTGAACACCGCATTGCCCTCGCCAATTTTTATGTTTTTATCAGGATTTCTCGCCTGTAGCGTGAATGATGAGGGCGCCTGCGCCACCAGGGACTCGATTAGTTCGCTTTCGAAGCGCACCCGCTCTGAATCCGGTTTGACATCGAAACCGGCGGCGGCGAAATGGCTGCGCGCCGGCTGCGACAGAATCAGCATGCCGGTTTCCTGCAATATGGATAGCCCCGCCTGATGAATGCTTTCGATCGCGTCGCCGTCGAGCAATTCGAAGGGCGCATGTCGGTAGCGCAGCGGTTTCCAGGGCGACTGGGTAATGCGCCCCGATACGCGTGGTTTGCGTTGCGGGCGTCGACGGCCGGTTTGAGTCATTGGCTTCTCCGCGGTTGCAGGCTGCCTGGTTGTAGTAACGCACGTTCCCTTCTGGGCGCAAGCTGCTGTGGATCTTCCCCATACTCGCGAGCAAAGCGGTGCCCGGAGTAAACCGCATCGGCAATACTGGACGGCACCAGGCAATCCCCGATGCGTTTTGCTGTGCCAGGCGGCAACTGATGGTACAGCTGGTCGTCGGGTTCGCGGCTGGTCACCAGCAGCAGGCAACTGAAAACCTGTTCTGCTTCATTGCCGCTGTAGATGCATCGCGTCATCAGCCTGTCACTTTCGATACCCACCAGGTTTTGCGCAAACCGGGTTTCGATACCCATCGACAAGAGGCGCTGCTGAATAAATTCGTGTTCATTGGTCATCGCGCTCCAGCTCGATATGCTTTCCGCTGGGGTCACGTATCTGACTCGGTGACCGGCCAGTAGCAAGCGTTCGGCGATGGCCCCGGCCATGAAGTAGTGGTCATCGTCATAAATCAAAACTTCTGCGGGAATTTCGGTGCCGCCGAATACGTCATCCGGGGTCAGGATTCCGGTCCCGGTTGTGATTTCCACCGGTCTGTGTTGATTGTGGCCCAGGCCATCGCGGCGCCAGCGGCTGCCGGTCGCGATAAGCACCTGGTCGGCGTCAAACTCGGCGACTGAATCGGCATCGAGCTCGCTGTTCAGGTAAACCTCGACGTTATCCATCTGGCTAATCATGTAACTGCGATAATCTCGCACCCGAATCCAGTTTTGCAAGCCCGGTAACCCGGCTTCAACCAGCACACGCCCGCCGAGTTCGCTGCCGGCCTCGGCCAGGGTCACCTGGTGACCGCGCTTTCCGAGGGCGAGAGCTGCTTCCAGTCCGGCGGGACCACCGCCTACCACCAGGATATTGTCCCTCGACGCCGCCGGCGGGATGAATTCGGGGTGCCAGTTGCGCCGCCATTCCTCGCCCATGGTCGGATTTTGCGTGCAGCGTAGCGGGGCGCCTTCGTTATTGGCGGAACGGCAGATATTGCAGCCGATGCACTCGCGAATCTGGTCTTCCAGGCCCTGGTCGATTTTACTGGGCAAAAACGGATCGGCGATCGACGGGCGCGCAGCGCCGATAAAATCCTGCACGCCGCGGTTGATCTGTCCAACCATAGTGTCCGGCGAGGTAAATCGACCGACGTTTACTACCGGCTTCGAGGTATGCGATTTGACGATCGCGGCGTATTTTTCCTGGTAACCTTCGGCGGCGAAGCGGGAGCTGCAGGAATCGTTACCTAGACTGCCGCCGAGCGCGATATCCCACAGATCAGGCATTTCGCCAAGCAATTCGATTGTTCTGCGGCCGTCGCCGGTACTGTTGAAACCGGAATCGCCATGCAGTTCATCGATCGCCAGCCTTACCGCCACCGCGCAGCGCTCACCCACGGCTTCGCGGGTGTCTTCGATCAATTCGCGTAACAGGCGGGCCCGATTTTCGATTGATCCGCCGTATTTGTCGCAGCGCCGATTGGTCAACGGCGATAGAAACTGGAAAGGCAGGTAATCATGCCCCGCGTAGACATAGACGATGTCGAAACCCGCCTGCATCGCGCGCACGGCCGCGTTGCGATGCCAGCGCCTGAAGGTTCTGATATCGTCGAGATCCATTTCCCGCACCTGAGCGGGGTAAACAAACTCCGCTGAAACTGCCGAAGGCGCCAGCGCTACTTCGCGCGTGCCGCGATTGTTGCAGTGAAATCCACCATGCCAGAGTTCGATGCCGGCAAGCGATCCATGTTTGTGAATGGCCGCGCTGGTGACCGCTAATTGCTCTGCGTCGTCGTCATCCCACAGCGTGAGATAAGCGTAGGGGGTTTCATCCGCTGTCGGGTGAATCGAGCAGTACTCGGTGCAGACCACACCCCATCCGCCCTCGGCCTTGATCGCACGCAGCGCCGCGGAGCTATTGGGTTTCATGTTGCCCATGCCGGTGGCATGCGGAGTCTGGTAAAAGCGATTCGGCGCGGTAACGGGACCGATGCTGACGGGCTCGAACAGAATGTCGTAACGAGGATTTCGCGGCATATTTTTTGTGCTCTCGTTGCGTAACAAATAGTTGAACGATCGTACAACAAGCATTATGCTGCTGCAATCGAATTCTACTCGTCAACACTGACCTCAGAGTCAACTATGGTTGTCAAAGACATCGCTTATCAACGCAAGACCGCCCAGCAAAGGCGCAGCGAGTTGATTAACGCCGGAATCGCCTGCCTGGGGGAGGGCGGCATGACCGCATTTACTATCGACCAGATATGCAAACAGGCGGGTGTTTCCCGGGGCTTGATCAATCACCATTTCAAATCCAAGGAAGAATTGCTGGTTTCAATCTACGCTCAGATGACCGATTACCTGGTGCGCGATCGTGCTAAAGTCTCGGCAAAGCAGCAGATTGCCGGGTTTATCGACAGCAGTTTCGATCCAGGTAGTTTCAACAAATCTAACCTGCGCGCCTGGCTTGCCATCTGGGGGCAGGTTGCGACCCAGCGCGAATTGAAATCGCTGCATCAAAAACGCTACCTGTTATATCGTCAACAACTGGTGGCCGCGCTGTCGGTAATCGCCACTGACGAACAACTGGATATAGATGCGGACAGCATCGCCCGCCAATTGATCGCCCTGATCGATGGTCTGTGGCTCGAATACTGTTTGCACTCGGATGGATTTTCACTGGCTGACGCCAAAGCCGATTGTTACCGTTTCCTGCGGGTCGTCGGTATAAGCTTCGATAGCATTCATTCACCCGGGGATAACCGAAAACCGTGACTCGTCGACCCGCTAGTTTTGGCGCCGCACTGGCCTCGTCCTGGGCGATTCTGCTGGGATTTGGAATCCTGATGCTGGGCGATGGCCTGCAGGGTACGCTGCTGTCGGTGCGCGCCGATCTCGAAGGTTTCAGCGCAACCCTGACCGGCCTGGTGATGTCGACTTTCTACCTTGGGTTTCTGCTGGGCTCGATCATGACCCCGCGCATCACGATCAAGGTTGGGCATATCCGCGTGTTTGCCGCCTATGCCGCACTATCATCGGCGGCGATACTGGTGCACGCATTGATTGTTGCGGTGCCGGTCTGGATTGCGATGCGCCTGGTCAGCGGTTTCTGTTTTGCCGGTCTATACATCGTCGCGGAAAGTTGGCTCAACGATCGTGCCAGTAACGAAACCAGGGGCAAGTTACTGTCGCTCTACATGGTGGTTACCTATATCGGCGTCGGTGCAGGGCAGCTCTTACTCAATCTTGCCAATCCGCTTGATTTCGAACTTTTCATCCTGGTGTCGATCCTGATATCGGTCGCCGTGGTGCCGCTATTGCTGTCCGCCGGTTCGCCGCCGACCTTCCATGATTCGGTGCGAATCAGCCTGTTGCAACTGTTTCGTCTGACGCCGCTGGGCATCGTCAGCATGTTTGCCGTCGGTATGGTTACCGCTACATTTTTTGCGCTGGGCCCGGTATATGCGCAGCGCATCGGGCTCAATATTCGCGACACTTCCTATTTCATGACGGCGGCAGTAGTGGGTACGGTCCTGCTGCAGGGCCCGATTGGCGCCCTGTCCGATCGTTTCGACCGGCGCGTGGTGTTGACCCTGGTGACGTTGCTGACGGCAGTCTCGGCACTGGTTTGCATCCCGGCGGAGCAGGTTTCGAGGCCGGCCCTGTTGGTCGCAATCGCGCTGTTTGGCGGTCTGGCGTTTCCGCTGTACTCGGTTTGTATTGCCTATACCAACGACCACCTAAGGCCGAACCAGATGATTGCCGCCAGCGGCGCGCTGGTGCTGGTCGGCGGTCTCGGCGCGGTGACCGGGCCACTGTTGTTCGCGGTATTAATGGACCGCTTCGGTAACCAGGCCCTGTTCCTGGCGATTGCCGTAGTGCATGGATTGACCGGCCTTTTCGCAATGTATCGAATGGCCCGCAGCGCACCGGTGCCGCGCGACAGGCAGTTGCCCAGTACCGCGACCGCAGTGCATCCTTCCGGCTCGGCGATCGATTCGATCCAGCAATACACCAGCGAGGAAACCGAATACGATCTGGACGAAGAGTGAAGCAGGCCCGGATTTTTGCTCCGACCTAATGGCACTTACTTAAAAGTGTCATCCCGATACGTCGGACCGCCGTGCAAGCGCCGGGATGACTCGTTGAATTTGCCAGGTAAGTGCTCTTCTGCCCCGACCACGGATTTCGCTATTAGAGCTTATCGATCAGCGCCTGGATGGTTTGTGTGCGTAAGGCGATATCTTCCTCGAGGTGTTTGACCTCCTCGGTCAGCAACGCCTTCAGATCCTGGCCTTTGCTGCGCGACAGTTTCAACTGCTCGAGCTCATGCAGCGCTTCGCGAAATGCAGGCACGCTCTCGTAGACGATATCGGTTTGCCGGGTTCCGCTGTCGACCAGCACCGATTTCTTGAGCTGCGGGAACTTGTAACGCCGGCTCACCGGCAGCAGCGAGCCTTTCTTGCGATCGTAAATGATGCGCAGGATATCGGTGTGCCCCACCGTGTAGACCGCGAACTTTTCGATTTCGTGGGGATTCTGTACCCCCATCTCGCTCAAACGTGGATAGTCGTTCATATGATATTAGTCCGTAGTCGGTTAGGGCACGTGCACCTGCGGGTCATCGTCACCCAGTTTTTCGTATCCGTGCAGAATCTTTTGGGTTTCACGCTCGGTTTCCTGCAGCTGTTCGAGCGTCAGGTGGCAGCTGATCTCGTGTCCATTCTCCAGTTGCAGCGTCGGTGGTGCCTGCGTTTCGCAGGTGCCCTCGATCGCCAGCGGGCAGCGATTGAAGAACGGGCAGCCGCGCTTGGTGATTTCGACCCCGCGCGCGATACCGACCGCCATTTCGCGTTTCTGCATCGTGTCTTCGAGCCAGCCGATACGCATTTCCGGCACCGAACTGATCAGCAGGCGCGTATAGGGGTGGAACGGCGGTTCCAGCACTTCGTCGGTCGGGCCCTGTTCAACCACGCGCCCGGCGTAGAGCACGACAATTTCATCGGCAAATGACGAAACCGTGGATAAATCATGGCTGATGAAGACAAAGGAAACGCCGGTCTTATCGCGCAGCGCGGTCAACAGTTTGATCACGTTGGCGCCAACGATGCTGTCCAACGCCGAGGTGACCTCGTCGCAGAGCATGACTTCAGGGCTCGCCGCGAGCGAACGCGCCAGGTTGATACGCTGTTTCTGGCCGCCGGATAACTCCATTGGGTAGCGGCTTGCGAACGCCGGTGGTAATTCGACCATTTCCAGTATCTCGGCGACCTTGGCGTGTTTTTCACGCCCCTTGAGACCGTGGTAAAACTCCAGCGGCCGACCGATGATATTGCCAATCAATTGCTTTGGATTGAGCGCGGTGTCGGCCATCTGGAAGACAAACTGGACTTTCTGTAATTCGTCGAGCTTGCGATTCTGCAGGTCACCCTCGAGTTTCTTGCCGTCGAGGATGATATCGCCCTTTGAGGGCGGCAGCATACCGGCCATGACGCGCGCCAGGGTCGACTTGCCGCAGCCCGACTCGCCGATGACGCCAACCACGTGGCCATTCCTGACGCTGACGTTGATATCTTTAAGAATGGGTATCACCGGTTCGCCGTCGACGATGCCACCGTAACCCGCGGTCATGTTCTTGACCTCGATGTTGTCGATAACTCGATGGTGTTCGTGGGTTAGTTCGACACCCTGGCCAGCCGCGGGCTTGGGTCGCACCGCTTCCATCAGGCGCTTGGTATAGGCATGGGTCGGCCGATTGATGATCTGATCCACCGAGCCCTGTTCCATGATTTCACCACTGTAAAGCACGACGATATGATCGGCGACCTGGGCCACGACCGCGAGATCGTGGGTGACGTAGATCGCGGCCGAGTTTTCCTCGCGAATGACTTTTTTAAAGGCCTTCAAAACCTCGATCTGGGTGGTCACGTCGAGCGCGGTGGTGGGCTCGTCGAGTACCATTAGATCGGGCCTGCCGCAGAGCGCCATCGCCGCCATCAGGCGTTGCAATTGCCCGCCGGATACCTGGTGCGGATAGCGAAAGCCGATGCGATCGGCGTCGGGCAGTTCCAGCGCATGGTAAAGCTCGACCGCGCGTTCGGTTGCCTGTTCCTGGTTTAAAAGTCCATGCAATACCGCGGATTCCGTTACCTGTTCGCCGATGGTGATCGCCGGGTTGAAGGTCGCTGCCGCGCTTTGCGCCAGGTAAGCCACCTTGCCGCCGCGCAGGTCGCGCTGCTTGAGCGGTGGCATCGACAGCACGTCTTCACCGAACAGCTGACATTCGCCGCCGGAAAAATGCAGCCCGGGTTTGGTATAGGCCAGTGTGGCCAGCGATATCGTGGTCTTGCCCGAACCGGATTCTCCGATCAAGGCCACCACTTCGCCCTTGTGGATATCGAAACTGACGCCCTTGACGATCGGGATTTCAACCCCCTCGTCGTTTTTGGCGCTGATACGGAGGTCTTTGACTTCAAATAGTTTTTCCCGGTTCATATCATTTTGTCCCATCGTGCTACACCATTTTCTTGGCGAGGCTGCCGCCGGCCTTGGCGGAAACATCGTCTACGATCAGGTTAATCGCAATCGTGAAGGAAGCGATTGCCAACGCCGGCCAGATCGCGGCGTAAGAACCATAGGTCAGGCCTTGCAGGTTTTCGCGCACCATGCTGCCCCAGTCGGAAGCCGGTGGTTGTACTCCGAGTCCGAGAAAGCTCAGGCTGGAGATGAACAGCACCACGAACACCAGGCGCAGGCCGAAGTCGGTCGCCAGCGGCATCGCCGCATTGGGCAGGACTTCGGACTTGATGATCCACCAGACGCCTTCGCCACGCACATGCGCGGCTTCGACGAAATCCTGCACCATGATGTCCTGCCCGAGCGCACGCGCGATGCGGAAAACGCTGGTCGCATAAATGACCGCCGCGGTCCCAATCAGAATCGGTATCGACGAGCCGAGCGCGGCGATCACGATCAGGCCGAGCATGATCGTCGGTAGCGCCAGGATCGCGTCGTTGACGCGGCTGATGCCCATGTCGATCCAGCCGCCCTTGACGGCAGCCAGTATGCCGAGGGTTATCCCCATCATATAGGCGAGCAGGGTGGCTACCAGCGAAATACCGATGGTATTGCGAGCGCCGAACAGGACGCGTGACAGGGTGTCCCGGCTGAGGTAATCGGTGCCGAGGTAAAAGTAACCGTACTCGCCCTGGCCCGCTGGCAGGAAGCTGTCGTCACCGTCCATATCCATTTCATGAAAAGGTGCAATGCTGGGTCCGATAACGCAGATCAATAGCCAGAAAACGACGATCGCGACCGAGACCCATCCTACCCAGGACAGTCTGAATTTTCGTTTCGGCGGTGCATCCGGCAATTCTGCGAACGAGTCCAGTTCCGCGAGCACCTCTTCTTCTTTTTTGCTAACTGTTTGTTCAGTCATGAATCTGTCCTCTCAAACTATTTGGGGTTGCGCAAACGCGGATTGGAAAGTATCGAGCCGATATCCGCCAGCAGGATCAAAACCACGTAGGTGCCGCAGAAAATCATGGCGCAGGCCTGCACCAGTGGCAGATCCCGGGTTTGCACCCCGTCGATCATCAGTTTCGCGAGGCCGGGGTAGGCAAAAATGGTTTCGACGATGACCACGCCGCTGACCAGGTAGGCCAGGTTGAGCGCGATGACGTTGACGATCGGGCCGATGGCGTTGTAAAACGCGTGGCGCATGATGATGCGGCCGCGCGGTACGCCTTTCAGGATCGCCATTTCGATATAGGGAGAACTCATGACGTTGAGAATGCCGGCGCGGGTCATGCGGATCATTTGCGCGGATACCACGATGACCAGCGTGATCAGCGGCATCGCCAGGGCCTTCATCAGCTCGAGAAAAGATTCTTCCCCGGTCATATAGGCCGTGGAGGGCAGCCAGTGCAGTTCTACGGCGAGGATCAGCACTGCCACCGTGGCGATGAAAAACTCGGGTACCGAGATCAGGCTCAAAGTGCCAAAGGTAACGATGCGGTCGAGCCAGGTGCCAGGATGCATCGCCGCCCACAGGCCCAGCGCGATCGAAATCGGAATCGATATCACCGCCACCCATCCGGCCATCATCAGCGTGTTGCCCATGCGTCCGCCGATCAGGCTTGATATGGTTGCGCCGCCGGCCTTGGAAATGCCGAGGTCGCCGCTCATCATGTTGCCAAGCCAGGAGAAATAACGCACGAACCCGGGCTGATCCAGACCGAGTTCGGCGCGCAGCGCGGCCAGGGTTTCAGGGGTCGCGCTCTGACCCAGAATTATCTGTGCCACGTCGCCCGGCAGGATGCTGGTTGCCAGAAAAACGATAATTGAAACCACGATTAAGGTAGCGAAACCGATGCCGATTCGCTGCATGACCATTCGCGTCATCATTTGGTACTTCCCCCTGATTTGTTTCTTCTATAACGAAAAAGGCCTGTATAAAAAATTTATACAGGCCCCGTTCGGACTACTTTACCTTCTGCTTACGCCAGCCAGGTGAATTCAGGCCATTCGCAAGCGCCGAGTTGACCCAGCGGTACTTTGGGTACACCCATCACGTTATTAGCGATACCATCGTTGATGTTGGAAAAGGCTGGAATCACCATGCCACTGCCTTCGTGGATCAGTGTCTGCATTTCACAGTAGAGCGCGTGACGTTTGGCCGGGTCGGTTTCCGCCAGCGACAAGCTCAGCAACTCGCCCATACGCTTGTTGTTCCAGAAGGTGTCGTTCCAGGCCGCGCCTGGGCCAAATTGAATCCCCATCTGCGAATTTGCGGTTGGACGCATGTTCCAGGTCACGACGTTCATCGGTTCCTTCATCCAGACCGCGCCCCAGTAACCGTCGGTTGGCACCTTCTTCAGTTTCAGATCGAAGCCGATCTTGGCGCAGTTGGCTTGTGCGGTCAGGCAGATATCTTCGAGACCGCCGGCGACCGGTGCGACGAAAAGTTCCGCGGTGCTGATACCGGATTTCTCGAAATGGAACTTGGCTTTGTCGGGATCGTACTCACGCTGCGGCAGTTCGGAACAAAAGTCTTTGCCGTGTGCGGGACTGACCGGGGTGTCGTTACCGAGCGAGCCCTTGCCTTTGAGGATGCGCTTGACGATGCGTTTGCGGTCCTGGATGTACTGCATACCCTTGACGAAATCGTCGTTGTTGCCGGGCGCGGAATTCTTCAGGATACAGATGCCCAATTGCAACGCGGCCGGCGTCGACAGCAGGGTAACGCCATCCGCACTTTCGACCTGGCGGAACGCCTTGGGCTCGATCTGGGTCACCAGTTGCATATCGCCGGCTATCAGCGCGTTGACGCGCGCCACCGGATCGGTGATGGCGGTAATTTCACAGGCGTCGAGATGCGCGCCCTCACGCCAGTAATTTTTGTTGCGCAGGTGTACCGATTTCACCCCGGGCTGGAATGACTCCAGCACGAAAGGTCCGGTACCGATGCCGGCGCCGGTGGTATCTGTCTGCACGATCTTGGTCTGGTACAGGCCGAGCAGGGTTGGCAGATCCGCATTGGGCGATGACATGATCGCCTTGACTTCCATCGGACCGGTTTTCTTCCATTCCTTGACCGTGGCCAGCACCGACTTGATGACCGAGGTCGAATTTTCACCCTGGTGGCGCTTCATCGTGTAGACGACGTCATCCGCGGTCAGTTTCTTGCCGTCGTGGAAGGTGACGCCCTTGCGGATTTTGAAGGTCCACTCGGTTGCGTCGGAGTTTGGCTCGAAGGATTCGGCCAGTTCCGGTTGCGGGGTCAGATCATCGGCATGCTGGATCAGGCTGTTATAGGTCGCACGACCACGTATGTAGTCAACCGTGGATGTGAACAAGGTTGGATCGAGTTGATCGTCGGGGCCATGCAGGTTAGATGCACATCTCACCGAGCCACCCTTCTTGGGCGTGGCGGCGAGGACTGCTTTGCCGTCGGTCAGCAGGTGTTCCGCGACGGTTAGCGTCACGCCGGTGGCGACGGATAGCTTCAGCACTTCCCGGCGGGAAAAACTACCGCTCCCACCTTTTACCAGGCGGTCGACCAGGTCCTGGTCGGACTGGGTCAAATCCTGGAAATCGAGTTCAGATTTGGATTTATCGTGTTTCATTTTCACTCCTCGGGTTGAATGTCTTTAATTATTTTATTGGTGGTTCATGAACGGTCCCTGAATCCGCAAAATGCGTTTTATATATCGGATCAAGGGGGGGACTATTAAGACCGTCTATCACTAATGGGGTAATAGATTAAAGCGAGCGCCTGATATTGTCAAAAACTGTCGACAAATCGGAAATCGGTTAAAGTCCCGGGATTGGATGATATCGCTGCCTGATTCGGCTAGAGTTAGCAGCATATCGCGCACTCACTGGATTTGCACCTCGCTTGTACAAAACGCTCCTCACTATTGTCTCGATCCTGTTTAGCTACGGCCTGCTGCTGCTCGCCAACGGCCTGTTCGCAACCCTGCTTGGCGTGCGCACGCAGGTCGAGGGCTTTTCGCCCAATCTCGTCGGCTTCATTGTCGCCGCCTATTTCAGCGGACTCCTGCTAGGCGGAATGTTCGCCGACCGGGTTGTAATCCGCGTCGGCCACATACGCTCTTTCGCCGCCTTCGCGTCGCTGATGTCGGCTTCGGCCCTGATGCACCCGATATTCGTCGAGGGCTATGCCTGGATGGGATTCCGCATGGTTGCCGGCTTTTGCATGGCCGGCATGATCATAGTGACCGAGAGCTGGCTCAACGAAAGCGCGACCAACAAGACCCGCGGCAAGATCCTGTCGATTTACATGATTACCAACTACTTCGCCGCCGGTTGCGGCAATTTCCTGCTGACGGTTGGCGATCCGTCGGATTTCGAGCTGTTCAGCCTGGCGTCGATCATCTTTTCGCTATCGCTGGTGCCGGTGTTGCTGACGCGCGCCAGGGCGCCGGTGCCGGTGCACGCCGAGCGCATGCAGGTCTGGGATTTATACCGAATTGCGCCGCTCGGCGTGGTCGGGGTGTTTTGCTGCGGACTGGTCAACGCCAGTATCAACGGCCTGGGCTCGGTGTTCGCCACCAACATCGGCTTTGGCCAGCATGAACTGGCGATCTTCATGGCGATCATGATCATGAGCGGTTTGCTATTACAGTGGCCGGTTGGCCATTTATCCGACCGCGTCGGCCGCGGGCCCTTGCTGGTCTATATTCCGCTGGTCGTGGCGCTGGCCGCTTTCTGGCAGCTGTTCGCCGAAGGCTTCGCAGCAGTCCTCATCGGCGCCGGTTTTCTCGGCGCGTTCGTGTTCACGCTCTACTCGCTGTCGGCGGCGACGGCAAATGACATGATTACCTCTGACCAGCGCGTGCAGGTCGCGGGGGCGCTACTGATCACTTATGGCGCCGGTGCCGTAACCGGTCCGGCCATCGCCGGACAGTTCATGGGGCTGTTTGGGCCACAGGGCCTGTTCCTGTATATCGTGTTGATCGAACTGGTGCTGTGCAGCTTCGCGATCATGCTGCGGCGGCGGCGCGCCGGCAGTCCCGACAAGCGCAAGCCATTCGTCGCGGTGCCGTCGACCCAGTCGACCTCGAACCAGCTATATATCGCCGCCCACGAAGAGATGCCTGAGCAGGTCGAATCGCGCAACGACAGCGACGAGGTGCAGTGGACGTATCCCAGCCGCGATGATTGAAACGCGGGCCAGCCTGATCGTCTCGCATCGCAAGGTCTGGCAGCTGGCCGGGCCAATCATCCTGTCGAATATCTCGGTGCCATTGGTAGGCGCGGTCGATACCGCGGTGGTCGGGCATTTACCCGACCCCCGGTATATCGGGGCGGTTGCCCTGGGTGCCCTGATCTTCAGTTTCCTCTACTGGGGATTCGGTTTTCTGCGCATGGGAACAACCGGTTTCGTCGCCCGGGCTTTCGGCGCCGGCGACTGGGACGGACTGTCCGATACCCTGCTCAGGGTACTGTTGCTGGCCGTTGGCCTGGGTTTGCTGACGATTGTCATCGGCTGGCCGTTGATCGACTTGGCGCTTTATCTGCTGCAGAGCACGGCGGCGGTCGAGGGCCTGGCGGCCGATTATGCACATATCCGGATCTGGAGCGCGCCGGCGGTACTGTGCGTGTACGTATTCACCGGCGTATTTTTCGGCATGCAAAATATGCGCGCGGCCTTCGTCCTGCAGCTGGTGCTGAATATCAGCAACATGTTGCTCGATTTGTTATTCGTACTGGGCTTCGACTGGGGCGTCGAGGGCGTTGCGCTGGCGTCGCTGATAGCGGAATACCTGGCGATGTTCGTCGGTTTTTACCTGTTGCGCTTTCAGCTCAAAAACGCACTCGGTCGTTACGACCGTGCGCGCCTGCTGGACCGGGTCGCGCTGGTCAAACTATTCCAGGCAAATTCCAACATATTCATTCGTACGCTATGCCTGTTGTTCGCTTTCAGTTATTTCACCGCGAAGGGGGCGCAGCAGGGTGAAGTAATCCTGGCGGCAAATGCTATCCTGCTGCACCTGCAAAGCATCATGGCTTACGGGCTCGATGGTTTTGCGACCGCGGCCGAAGCGCTCGTTGGCAGCGCCTACGGCGCCGGCAAGCGACGGGTATTTCGCCGCGCCGTGCTGTTGACGAGCTTCTGGGCCGCGTTAATCGCGCTGCTGATGGGCTTGATTTACCTGCTGCTGGGAGAATCGATAATCCGACTTTTCACCAGCATCGACGAGGTTGTCGATAGCGCGCTGCAGTTCTTGCCGTGGATGGTGGTGGCGCCCATCATATCGATCTGGAGTTTTCAGCTCGACGGCATTTTTATCGGCGTCAGCCATACGCGCGAGATGCGCAACGCGATGATCGTCTCGCTGCTGGCCTACCTGGCCCTGCTGCAATGGACGATACCGGCCTTTGGCAATCACGGCCTGTTCCTGGGGCTGATGTGTTTCATGTTGCTCCGCGCGTTATCGCTGTTATTCTATTTTCCAGGAATCGAGGCCGCGATTCACGACGACGAATCACAAAAATGAATCCAGTCATTATCCTCTGGGCACACCCCAGGTCGATGTCGACCGCGATCGAACGCGTGATGCGCGAGCGCGGGGATTTCGTTTGCCTGCACGAACCCTTTCTGCGCTATTACTATCTCGAGCGCACTGGCAAGGGCCTGCCGCACTTCGACAGCGAACAGAATCATCCGACCAGCTACGCCGGCACCCGTGACCTGATACTCGAGCGCGCCGAATCTGCGCCGGTGTTCGCCAAGGATATGAGTTATTACGTGATGCCAGAGATTCTCGCAGACGCGGAGTTTTGCCGGCGCGTCAGGCATTGCTTTTTGATTCGTAACCCGCTGCGTTCGATCATGTCATATTACCGGCTCGATAACACAGTGTCGCTGGCCGAAATTGGTATCGAGGCGCAATGGCGGCATTTCGCGGGCCTGCAGGCGCTCGGCATTGACGATGCGCTGGTGCTGGAGGCCGAAGCGGTGCAGGCCGATAGTGCAAGCGCGATGTCCCGCTTCTGGCAGGCGCTGGGGCTCGAGTACCGCGAACAGGCATTGACCTGGGAACAGGGCTCGACGCCACGGGACTGGCAATACGTGCAGGGCTGGCATCAAAGCGTCAGCGATTCCAGCGGCATTCGCCGGGCTGCAGCAGGTGACGCGTCGGAGGCGCTGGCCGAGTTCGAAACGCTATGTCTTGCAGCACCGCAGCTACGCGAGTTTCTCGATTTTCATTTGCCTTTTTACGAGCGCTTGCGAGAGCAGGGTCTCGCGCTGGGAGCCGACCATGCCGCCAGTCGATAAACAGCAGCGTTTTTTACTCGGTGCGCTGTCGCTGGGACATTTATCCAACGACTGGGTCGCCGGTACGCTGTGGCTGCTGGCACCGGCAATTGCGGCAAGCCAGGGACTCGGTCCCGCCGAAGTCGGGTTGATTCTGACGATCAACGGTATCGGCGCCGGGCTGGCCTATATCCCGGCCGGCATCATATCGGACCGTTCGACCCGGCCCGGCTTCCTGATGCTGCTGTCCTTCTGGTGGGTTGCGATCGGGTATTTCACCGCCACCCTGGCGCCCGGATTCTGGCCGGTCACGTTGCTGCTGGCGTTAGCCGTCATGGGCGACGCCTTCTGGCATCCGATCGCCACCGGAGTGCTGGTCAAGGAGATGCCACAGCGACGCGCGCAGGCGCTCGGTATCCACGCGGTCGGCGGCAGCATCGGCGCCGAAGTACTGGCGCCTTTGAGCACCGGTTTCCTGCTGGGTTATTTCGACTGGCAAACCACGCTGCAAATCCTGGTGCTGCCGGCCGTGATCATGGGCGTGCTGTTCATTCCGGTGGCGGCGCGCATCAGCCGTGACAGCCCCGGCAGGGTTAATCGCATCGATTTTCGGGGTCTGGCGCGCCGGTGGTTCAAGCCGGCCGGCATCGCCTTAATGCTGGTGATGATCCTGTATAACATGGCCTTGATGGCGCAGTTGGCGATGGCGCCGCTGTATTTCCAGGTCGAGCATGGGTTATCGCCATTTTATGCCGGATTGATCTTCGCCATGATTTTAATGGTGGGCTCGATATTTCAGCCTTTTTTCGGCAAGTACAGCGATGGCCGCGGGCGCAAACCCCTGATTCTGCTGACACTGTTCGCCGCCAGTTTTTTTGCGCTGTTTGCCGGCCTGAGCGGCAGCCTCTACTGGGCCGTGCTCGGGTTGTTGCCGGGCGTTGCGATCCTGACCGCGGTGCGTCCGGTTATTCTCGCGGCCGCGGTCGAGTACTCCGGCAAATCGGAAGCAACTACCCTGGGCATTGTGTTTACCGTGCTCGACGGCGTCGGCATGTTCGGTGCCTTACTCGCCGGGCTGGCCGGCGAGCTCGAGCTCGAGTATGCGTTCATTCTGGCCGCGGCCCTGGCGTTGTTCGCGGGAATTATTTGCCTGTTCCTGGGATTTAAGCATACGCAGGCGAGCGACGAGCAAGCGATTATTTCCCAGGTTGCGAGTCCAGCTGATCCTTGATAATTGCGTACAGCTCGGGTCGATTGGCGGCGACTTCCTCGAGGCTGAGGCCTTCCAGCGAATGCGGGTACTTGAGCCATTGCGCGGTTTCGTAAAGGAAATAATCCGGTTGGCGTTCGGTCCGGTTGCGCGATGGCTTGTAATAAGGCACCGCCACCCGAATGTCGTGCGGCGTATTGAGCCGGGCCTTCTCCCTGAGATGGGCGATGACCGCCTCGATCGTCAGGCCGGTATCGAAAACATCGTCGACGATGAGCAGGCTATCCTCGTGGCTGCAGTTCCTGATCAGGTAATTCATACCGTGAATGCGGATTTCATGCGACTGCCCGTCGATGCCGGTATATGAAGAAGTGCGAATCGCGATGTGGTCGGTTTCGATGCCGTACCAGGCGAGCAACTCCTGAATCGCGATACCCATGGGCACACCGCCACGCCAGATCGCGATCATCATCGTCGGCCGGAAACCATCCTGGATGATGTTGGCGCCGAGGCGGAACGAATCCTCGAGCAATTGCTGAGCCGACAGGTATTGTTTTTCCGTCATCGTGCGTGCATTCATCCGGGTCAATTGGTAGGCTTCGCAAGAATATCACAGCTGACTCGGAGGACGCGCTCGAGATGCAAAAACGCTTTATCGAGGAACAGGACTTGCTCGAGGATTCTTATCGGCTCGCGGTCAAGATTTACCAGAGTGGTTTTCGCCCGGATTTTATCGTCGGCGTATGGCGCGGCGGTTCCACGGTCGCAATTTACGTGCAGGAGTGCCTGCAATATCTCGGCGTCGAAACCGACCACATCGCTATACGCACGTCCTACCAGGGGCATGACGACTACTTCCAGCAGCTAGCGCAGGGCAAGCAGATGCGCGCCCACGGTTTACAATACCTGTTCGAAAACCTCGAAGCGGACAACGCCCTGCTGATCGTCGACGATGTCTACGGCACCGGGCGTAATGTTCAGGCCGTGATCGAACGTCTGCGTGAAAAAACCAAGCGCAACATGGCGCGGGATGTGCGCATCGCTGCGCCCTATTACCGCCCCGACCCAACCGGCAGCAATCCGGCGCCCGAATATTTCCTGCGGCAGACCGAAGACTGGCTGGTGCTGCCCTACGAGTTAACCGGTATCAGCCGCGATGAACTGGAAGCGCGCAAACCCTGGATTGTACCGTTGCTCGACGAATTGAAACCCGGATGGCAATCGATATGAAATTTTCTTCGCTGATCGACCGCGTTAAAGGCGAAGCGGCCGATGCCTGGGACCTGCATTACCTGGCCAAACAGGCATGGGAGCGCAACGAGGATGTCATCGTGCTCAGCGTGGGCGATCCCGATTTCGCCACCCCTGAAGCAGTGGTGGAGAAGGCGTTACAGGCGATGCGCGAGGGTGATACGCATTACACCTCGATCAGTGGCCACGAGTCGCTGCGTGAAAGCATCGCCGAGCGCCATCACGCGCGCACCGGGCAGGTTGTCAGCGCGGAAAACGTGATAACCACCTCCGGTGCGCAGAATGCGCTGTTCAACTGTTCGTTATGCCTGCTCGATGCCGGTGACGAAGCCATCGTGCTGCAGCCCATGTACGTGACCTACGAAGCTACCGTGCAGGCGCCCGGGGCGAAGCTGGTGCCGGTGGTGCTCGACGCAAAGAATGGTTTCCGGCTCGATTACGCGGCGCTCGAAGCGGCTGTCACCGAATCTACTCGCGCCATCTTCTACGCCTCGCCGAGCAATCCGACCGGTATCGCGCTAAACCAGCAGGAGCTCGGTTTCATCGCCGAGCTCGCGCGCCGGCACGACCTGTGGATCGTGGCGGACGAGGTTTATACCGATTTCGTGTTTGATGGCGAAATGCATCACATCGCTTCCCAACCAGCCATGTACGAGCATGTCATTACCATTGGCAGCATGTCCAAGTCATATGCCATGTCGGGATGGCGCCTCGGCTGGGCGGTAGCGCCGACCGAGATGGTCGAAAGTATGGAAAAACTGGCGTTGTGCATGCTTTACGGCTTGCCCGGTTTCGTCCAGCAGGCGAGCGAACATGCCCTGCGTCATTGTGACGCCGATGTGCGACGCATGCGCGATATTTATCTGCAGCGACGCGACCTGCTGTTCGCTGCCATCTCGGCGATGCCGGGGCTGCAACCGCTGTTGCCCGATGCCGGCATGTTCATGATGGTAAACGTGCTCGGCACCGGTCTCAGTTCGCACGAGTTTGCGAGCGAGCTTTACCACGCTACCGGGGTTTCGGTGCTGGACGCAACCGCATTCGGCGCCAGTGCCGCGGGTTATGTACGGGTTTCCTATACGGTGAGCGAGGCGGAACTGACAGAGGCCTGCCGGCGCATCGGGCAGTTCGTGGAGGGTCTTTGATATGAACGGGCTGGAGCCACATCGCTGCTGGTGGTGCGGGGACGACGCCTTATACCAGTCTTACCACGACCAAGAGTGGGGCGTTCCGGTGCACGACGACCGGCTGTTGTTTGAATTCCTCTGCCTCGAGGGCGCGCAGGCCGGCCTGAGCTGGATTACGATCCTGCGTAAACGCGACAACTACCGCCAGGCCTTCGATAATTTCGATGCCAACAAGATTGCTCGATACCGCCAGCCCAGGATCGACCGCCTGCTGCAGGATAGCGGGATCGTGCGCAATAAGCTTAAGGTCAACGGCTTCGTCAAGAATGCGCGCGCCTATCTCGAACTACTTGAGCAGGGTACGACTCTGGAGGAATATCTGTGGCGCTTCGTCGACGGCGTGCCGTTGCAGAACAACTGGCAGAAAAGCGCACAGGTGCCGGCCAACACCGCGATCTCCGATGCGATGTCGAAGGATTTGAAAAAGCGGGGCTTTACATTTGTCGGCAGCACCATATGTTATGCCTTTATGCAGGCGGCGGGACTGGTTAACGATCATACCGTCGACTGTTTTCGTCATCGCGAATTGAAACGAGGTTGATATGACCGTCCAGGCCGAAGTCGAATTCCTGTCACGGCGCACCGAGCGCCCGATTTATTACGCGTCGAGCGCCGGGCGTAACGCCAAACACGATATCGATCAGCCAATGAACATCGTTTCGGTCGATGTCAGCGACGCGCGCGAACGCGCCGACGCCGACCTGCCGCGTGAGTTCGGCCAGCATCCATCCGGCTTCGATCTGCTGAAATTCGAAACCCGCGTCGATAATTTCCTCGACCACGAGCAGATCGAATCCGTGTATGAAACCGAGATCATCGAGTTCCTGCAAAAAGTGACCGGCGGCTACCGCGTGCATATCTTCGATCACACGGTGCGCGCGTCCGATCCGGACCTGCGTGAGCAGAAAAACCTGCGCGAGCCAGCGACGCTGGTGCATAACGACTACACGGCGAATTCGGGCTTCGTGTGTTTGCAGGAAAACCTCGGCGAGGATGCCGACGAGCTGGCCCGGAAGCGCTTTCAGATTATCAACGTCTGGCGGCCGCTGACCGACCCGGTCGAAGATTACCCGCTGGCGCTGGTCGATGCGCGCAGCCTCCTGGTCGATCAGCTGGTCGATACCGAACGCCGCGCACCGAATCACGTCGGCGAAATCCAGCTCGCGCTGCACGCTCCACAGCAGCGCTGGTACTACTACTCGGCGATGCGCCCCGACGAAGTATTGATGTTCAAGACTTTCGATTCAATCGACGGCGGCGCGCAGCCCTGCAGCATTCACACCGCGATCCACCTGTCCGACGCGCCGTCCGACGCGAAGCCGCGCGAAAGCGTCGAAACGCGCGCCTTCGTTTTTTATCGTTAAGCCAGGTCGATCTTGACCGGCACCGCGCGGCTCAGCGTGTGCCCGACCGGGGAGGTGCCGACAACTTTTTCGTGTAGCGCCTGGATCTCCGCCGGCGGCGAATCGCTATCGATATTAACCCTGACCGAGATGTTGTCGTAGCCGGCATTACCCTGCGGCGCGAGACCGAGAAAGGTGTGTAAATCGAGGTCGCCCTCCAGGTCGATATTCAAATCCCTGATCTCGATTCCCATGGCGGTTGCATTGGCCGCATAGCCAACCGCCAGACAGTTGCCGAGTGCGGCCAGCACCTGCTCGACCGGATTGGGCCCGGTATCGGTGCCGCCAAGCGCGTCGGGTTCATCCGACGGCATCGGCCCGAAATCGCGGATTGACGCCTCCGAACGAAAGCCGCCCTTCCAGTTAACCCTGGCATTCCATTTGGTGTCGGCAACCTGGGGTTCCTGCTGGATTTTACCGGCGAGGCCGGCGACGGCGTCTATGTTAACGTCGTTTAAGTTTGTCTTGGTTGATGCGCCCATCGCAGGAATCTCCTCCGCTTTTTATTGACGAACCATCATAGGCCTTTCCCGTTTACGGCACAAACCCGGCGAAAACGACTAATCTGACTTTGGGCTTGTTTTTGCCGGGATTAGACGACAAAGTATTAGTCTCGTTCTGAATGGATATTTCATGCAAACAGCGCAACTACGCAAGCAACAGCTGACGCAAATCTGGCAAGCGGCTATCGCGGCGGTATCCGGCCGCCAGGCGGTGTCAAACGCGCTCGCGGCGGACAGCTCGTTCGAACCCGACCTGGTGATTGCGGTCGGCAAGGCGGCCGCCGGCATGTGCGCCGGGGCACTGGACGCATTTCCACGCTGCCCGGCACTGGTGGTGACCAAGCATGGACACGCGGATCCTGAACTGCTGGCCAACGACAGAATTCGTGTGATCGAGGCGGGCCATCCGATTCCTGATCAGAACTCGTTGCTGGCGGGCCAGGCATTGCTCGAGCGCATGCGCGCGATGCCGGACGACAGCCGGGTTTTACTGCTGGTTTCGGGCGGCGCCTCGGCGCTTGCCGAAGCCTTGCCCGCAGGCATGAGCCTCGCCGATTTACAGGCGATGACCGACGAAATGATCGCTACCGGCAAGACCATCGGCGAGATCAACGCCCGGCGCAAGCAAACCTCGCTGATCAAGGACGGCAAGCTGATCGAGGCGTTTCGGGGCAGGGAGGTCAGGGTTTACGCGATTTCAGATGTCGAGGGCGACAGCATCGAAACCATCGGCTCGGGCCTGGGGGATTGTTGCTGCGCCGAATCCCGCTGCGGCGCGAAGATTATTGCCTCGAACCGGATTGCGCGTGAGCAGGCCGCGCTTGGGGCCGAACAACTCGGACACGTGGTCCAGCTCAACGAGGAAGCCCTCTACGGCGACGTCTTCGAACTGGCAACGGCCATCGGCGAACGCCTGCAACAGGCCGGACCCGGCGTTTATATCTGGGGCGGCGAGCCTACCGTCGTGCTGCCGGATAATCCCGGCAGGGGCGGGCGCAACCAGAGCCTGGCGCTGGCGCTGTCCGAGTACCTTGTGGGCCGGGACGATATCGACCTGCTGGTCGCCGGCACCGACGGCACCGATGGACCAACCAGCGCCGCCGGTGGGCTGGTCGACGGCGCTACCTGGAGCGATCCCGCGGCGGCGCGCCTGGCGTTGCAATCCGCCGATGCGGGCGTTTATCTGGAAACGCATGACAGCCTGTTCGTCACCGGCCCGACCAATACCAATGTCATGGACCTCGCGATCGCCATTGTTGGCTGAATCGACGATGTTCATCGTCAAGCGGCTGCCTATCGAAGTAGCCGAGGAGAAAATACGATGCCCCAACCCGTGTACGCCCTGAACCTGTTCAACGTCTCGAACCAGGAGGAGTACCTGGCCTATGCGCGCAGATCGGCGGCGGAAGTCGAAGCCCATGGCGGCCGAGTCGCCGCGCTGGGTAAGTTCCACGAGGCCGTCGCGGGCGAAATCGAACCACGCCAGGTCATGATCCTGGTGGAGTGGGAATCGAAAGCCGCTTTCGACAGCTACTGTAACGACCCCAGGCTCGCCGACCTGCACCCGCACCGCGAAAACGGCACCGATGCCTACATCTGGCACCTGTACGATAAAATCGAGGATCTCCGGCCGATTTTAAAATAACCGGAAATGCAGTTAGCCGTTGTGCCGTGGCTTGTCCACGCTACCCAGATTCACTGACAGGCTTGCGCTTGCTGGACCCCGCCGGTTCGGCGTATCGGGCCGAGCCGCGGGATGACAGGTCGGTGAGTTAACCGCGCTAGAGCAGGGCCTTGATTTCGTCGAGTGCCGCCGGGTCTTCGATCGTCGACGGCACCACGTAGTCGTCACCGTCGACCATCGAGCGCAGCGTTTTGCGCAGTATTTTGCCGGAGCGGGTCTTGGGCAGGCGGCCGACGACCAGGGCTTCCTTGAACGCGGCAACCGCGCCGATATCCTGTCGCACCAGTTGCACCAGTTCGTCGACGACCTGGTCCGGTTTGACGTCTTCGGCATTCTTCAACACCACGAACCCCATCGGCATCTGTCCCTTGAGTTCGTCGCGCCGACCGATAACCGCGCACTCGGCGACCATCGGGTGCTTGCCGACGACTTCTTCCATTTCGCCGGTGGACAGGCGGTGGCCGGCGACGTTGATAACATCGTCGACGCGGCCCATGATGAACAGGTAGCCGTCTTCATCGAAATAACCGCCGTCGCCGGTGGTGAAATAGCCGGGGTAGGTTTCCAGGTAATTTTCCTTGAAACGTTCGACGTCGCCCCAGATCGTGGTCAGGCAGCTCGGCGGTAGCGGCAGTTTGATGGCGATGAATCCCTGTTCGTCAGGGCCGAGCTGGTTGCCGGCCTCGTCGAGAATTTCGACATTGAAGCCGGGGACGGGCACGGTCGACGAGCCTGACTTGACCGGCATCGACTCGAGGCCGTGCATGTTGGCGGCGATCGCCCAGCCAGTTTCGGTTTGCCACCAGTGGTCGAGCACCGGCACCTTGTAAGTTTCGGCGAGCCATTCATAGGTCGGCGGGTCCAGGCGTTCGCCGGCGGCAAAAATGGTTTTGAGGCAGGACAGGTCGTATTTGGCCGCCAGTGCACCCTCGGGGTCTTCCTTCTTGATCGCGCGAAACGCGGTCGGCGCGGTGAACAGCGCCTTCACGCCGTGCTCGGAAATGACGCGCCAGAAGGCGCCGGCATCGGGCGTCATGATTGGCTTGCCTTCATAGAGTATCGTGGTGCAGCCGTGGATCAGCGGGCCATAGACGATATAGGAATGCCCCACTACCCAGCCGACGTCCGATGCCGCCCAATAGACTTCACCGGGTTCGATGTCGTAAATTGCG
Source organism: uncultured Gammaproteobacteria bacterium (assembly GCA_963768295.1). Classification (GTDB taxonomy): domain Bacteria; phylum Pseudomonadota; class Gammaproteobacteria. The sequence goes on from CAVYHN010000016.1 coordinate 171,927, forward strand.
CTCATACTGTATTTCATCGCGACCGCATGGCCACCGTTTTCACGCACCACGCCCTTGGGTTTGCCGGTGGTGCCGGAGGTATAGAGAATGTACAGCGGATCGCTGCCCTTTACCGGGACGCAATCGGCGGGTTCGGCGACGGCGACCGCTTCCTGCCAGTCGATATCGCGACCCGGCTGTAGCTCGGCCTTCGCCTGTGGGCGCTGCAGTACCACGCAGGTGCCGGGTTTATGTTGCGCCATGTCGATCGCCGCGTCGACGATTGGCTTGTATTCGATGACGCGGTTGATTTCGATACCGCAGGATGCGGTCAGCAGTACTTTCGGCGTTGCGTCGTCGAGTCGTACCGCGAGCTCGGGTGGTGCAAAACCACCGAATACCACCGAGTGAACCGCGCCCAGGCGCGCACAGGCCAGCATCGATATCAGGGCTTGCGGAATCATCGGCAGGTAAATCACCACGCGGTCGCCCTTGGCGACGCCGTATTGTCTAAGCATGCCGGCACAGCGAGCGACTTCGTCGCGCAGTTCCGCGTAGGTAAATTTGCGCTGCTGGCTGGTTACCGGTGAGTCATAGATCAGCGCGATCTGATCGCCGCGACCGTTTTCGACATGGTAGTCGAGCGCGAGATGACAGGTGTTGAGTTCGCCATCGGCAAACCAGTGGTCAATGCCGTGTTCGTCCTTACTGAGGACCTGGCTGGCCGGCTTGTACCAGTCGATGTGTTGCGCTTTTTCCTTCCAGAATTTCTCTGGATTGTCGATTGATTCCCGGTATTCGTCTTTATATGACATTGGCTGCCCCCTCGATCGATAATTTTTTGACTTTGAATAAAACCTGGTGAATTTTATTACGGCTGGGAATTGTAGACAATACGCTATTCTTAATGACCAATATTGCGATAAATAATCCTGCTAATCGGATAATTGTCAACAATCTGTCGGTTATCACTGGGGTTACTGGCCGTTGTCCCGACCGAAACACGCGTGCATGATCTCGATAAAGCGCTTCGAGGGTGCGGACAGGAACTTGCCCTTGCGGGTGACGATGCCGTAACTGCGCTTGGGGAAATACTGGTCTACTGGAATAACGCTCATTCGGGCGCGGTCTTCCGGTGTGATGCAGACATCGGTAACGATGGATATACCCTGACCCAGGCTGACATAGCGCTTGATTACTTCCCAACCACCGGCTTCCAGCGTGACGCGAAAATTGACGTTGTGCTGGGCGAATACCATTTTCACGATATGCCAGGTGCTCAGGTGGCGCGGCGGCAGAATCATCCCGTATTTGCCGATGTCGGTAATGCTGATCCTATCCATTTTCGCCAAAGGATGATCCAGCGGGGTGATGACGACCGGGTTGTAGGTTACGATCGGATCGTAAACCAGGTCATCGGGCACTTCGAGCATCGACCCAACCGCGAAATCGACGCTGTCGGCGCGCAGCATTTCCATACCGTTGCGCCCGGTCTCGTTGGCGAGGCGTAGCTTGATTGCCGGGTATTGCTGCGAAAATTTGCCCACCGGTTCGGGTAGTACATAGAGAATTGTCGATTCGCCCGCGGCGATGTTCAGCTCACCCGAAGTCAGGTTGCCGCAGTGTGCGTCGAAGGTTTCCTTGAGGCGATCGATGCCCTGTACGTGGGGCAGGCACAATTCATAAAGGATGCTGCCCTCGGTTGTCAGGCGCAGCTTGGGACCGCTGCGCTCGAACAGGGTAGTATCCATTTCTTCCTCGAGGGCATGAATCTGCAGGGAGATAGTGGGTTGACTGGCAAACAGGGACTCTGCTGCCTTGGTCATGCTGCCCAGTTTTGCGGTTTGACAGAATGCGCGCAGCTTTTTTAAGTGATTCTGTTTGTAGTAGGTATTTGCCATGTTAGCGCCCCGAGACAGGGCATTATTGAGCTATCCAATATAAAAATCAAATAGGATGTATTAATTCAATCTTGAGCGGGATGTCAAACCTGAGCCCTGACAACCGCGTCGTCCCGATAGCGCAAAATGTCGACCAGTCGCTATTTCAGCGCCGCCATGCGGAGCAAAATCGAGCATGATCCAGAAAGAGTTACCCATTGTAAAATCCAATAGGTTAGATTGAGTAAATTGACTTTTTAAATAGCCAGACATCGGTATATTTGCTGGATTGGGCCTCTGCGGGGGCATTTCAATTAAATTTGTATTACGAGAGATTACGACGCGATGACTAGAGACGAGCAAATCGCCGCACTCGAGAAGGAGTGGCAGGAGAACCCGCGCTGGGCCAGTATTACCCGTGGTTATAGCGCCGCTGACGTGGTGCGACTTCGTGGTTCGGTGCAGCCTGAAAACACGCTGGCACGCCTCGGCGCAGAAAAACTCTGGCGGCAGGTGAATGGTGGCGCCAAAAAGGGTTATGTGAACAGCATGGGGGCGATCACCGGCGGGCAGGCGATGCAGCAGGCCAAAGCGGGGATCGAAGCCATCTACCTGTCTGGTTGGCAGGTCGCTGCCGACGGTAACACTTCGGAAACCATGTACCCCGACCAGTCGTTATATGCTTACGATTCGGTACCGGCCATGGTGCGCCGTATCAATAACACCTTTCGCCGCGCCGACGAAATCCAGTGGAGTCGTGGCGTCAATCCGGAAGATGAAAATTACGTCGATTACTTCCTGCCGATCGTGGCCGATGCCGAAGCCGGCTTCGGCGGCGTGCTCAACGCTTTCGAACTGATGAAGAACATGATTAGCGCCGGCGCCGCGGGCGTGCATTTCGAAGATCAACTGGCGGCGGTCAAGAAATGTGGACACATGGGTGGCAAGGTTTTGATTTCAACCCAGGAAGCAGTGCAAAAGCTGGTCGCCGCACGACTCGCCGCAGACGTCATGGGCGTACCCACCGTGGTACTGGCGCGCACCGACGCCGAGGCGGCTAACCTGCTGACTTCGGACTTCGACGAAAACGACAAGCCTTTTGTCACCGGCGAACGCACCAGTGAAGGCTTCTACCGGGTCAAGAATGGCCTGGAGCAGTCGATTTCACGCGGTGTTTCCTATGCCAGGTACGCCGATATGGTGTGGTGTGAAACCGGCACCCCGGATCTCGGATTCGCACGCGAATGGGCCGAAGCGGTGCGCGCGGTGCATCCGGGCAAGCTGCTGGCTTACAACTGCTCACCGTCATTCAACTGGAAAAAGAATCTCGACGATAAAACCATTGCCGAGTTCCAGGACAAACTTGCCGAGATGGGCTACAAGTACCAGTTCATCACGCTCGCCGGCATTCACAACATGTGGTACAACATGTTCGATCTGGCCTATGATTACGCCCGGGGTGAAGGCATGAAGCACTATGTGGAAAAGGTTCAGGAGCCGGAGTTCGCCGCGGCCGACAAGGGTTACAGCTTTGTCTCGCACCAGCAGGAAGTCGGCGCCGGTTACTTCGACGATGTTACCACGACGATCCAGGGCGGCAAGTCATCGGTCACCGCGATGGCTGGTTCGACCGAGGAAGATCAGTTCTAACAACTTCATTCCGCTAGACATACACAGCGCATACGGTTTTACTGTATGCGCTTTTTTTATGTCGGAAATTTACGAGTATATAAACCATGATCTTCAAGACCGCAGATTTGAGTGACGCCAACGAGGGTAGACTGCAGATAGCTTTGCCGGGCTTGCGGGATTACGGCGGTCGCAGCCAATTTCACGGCGAGATGGTTACCATCAGGGCCGACGGCGATTTTTCTCGGGTACGCGAACAGGTCAATCTGTGCGCAAACGGTAAGGTTCTGGTAATCGATAACGACGCGGCGCTTGATTGTGCCATGCTCGGTGATCTACTGGCCGCGGCCGCGCTTGAAAATGGCTGGAGCGGCGTGATCGTTAATGGCTGTATTCGCGACGCCGCGGATATCGCGCAGATGGGAATCGGAGTCAAGGCGCTGGCAGCCTGTCCGCAACGAGGCGCCAGGCAGAACCGCGGCGAAGTGAATGTTTCGCTCGAGTTTCTTGGCGCAATCTTTCGTCCAGGCGAATATCTCTACAGCGATGAGGACGGCATCCTGTTGTCACCGCTGCCGCTGAGCGAAGGCTAACGTTTGAAGCGTATTTTCTGCGGATAGGGGAACACGTCCTCGTAGATACCGGCCTTGATGTTTTCCTGTTTCTGCTGCCAGAAGTCAGCGTCGAGCAGATCGCGATGGTATTTCAGAAAGGCCTGGCGCACCCGGTTGTCGGCAAACAGGAAGGTGACAAACTGTTCCGGAAACACATCGTTGGCGGCAATGCTGTACCAGGGCTCCGCGGCGAATTCATCTTCCGGATACATGGGTTCTGGAATCTTGCGAAAATTACACTCGGTCAGGTAGCAGATTTCATCGTAGTCGTAAAATACGATTCTGCCCTGGCCCTGGCCGGTAACGCCGAAATTTTTTAATAACAGGTCGCCGGGGAATATATTCGCCGCCGCGAGTTCCTTGATCGCCTCGCCGTAACCTTTCATCAAGCGCGGCAGGTAATCGTCATCCGCCTGCTGTACCGCGAGGTTCAGCGGCGTCATGCGACGTTCGATATACATGTGCTTGAAAATGATCTGGTCACCTTCCTGGCTTAGGCTATTGGCGCAGGTGTCATAGAGCTCTTCGAGCAGGTCCTCGGAAAAACGCGCGCGCGGCAACGCGACGTGCGAGTATTCGAGGATGTCCGACATGCGCCCGACGCGGTCGTGCATCTTGACCAACCGATAAGTATCGAGGACTTCCTGGCGGGTCGTCTTTTTCGGCGGCGGGAAACGATCGCGGATTACCTTGAATACATACGGGTACGAGGGCAGGGTGAATACCGCCATAACCATGCCCTTGATACCAGGGGCGAAGATGAGTTCGTCCTCCGAATGCTTCAGATGATGCAGAAAATCCCGGTAAAAAACCGTCTTGCCCTGTTTATGAAAACCGATGGCCGAATAGAAGGATTCCTTGCTGCGAGTCGGCATCAACCGTCGCAAAAAGGTGACGATCGACGACGGTACCGGGTGGTCGACCATGAAGTAAACGTAGGAAAACTCGAATAGTCGGGTCAGACCCTGTTTACCGATAATGATCGCGTCGCAGTATATCGAATTGTTGCCACTGTGCAGAATGGGAATCGCGAAGGGTACCTCCTTGTTTGAATTGATCGCGCGCCCGACGATATAGGCGGCCTTGTTGCGATAGAACACGCTGCTGATGACCTGGAACTGAAAATTCAGGTGGGCGCGGCGCGGCCGCGTAAAGGTTTGCTTGATCAGCGCCTGGATAATGTAGCGTACATCCCGCTCGATATTTTCGAACGGCAGGTTGAAGCCGCTATCGAGCAGTACCTGCTTGATCGAGGAGCGAAATCCGCGCTTTGCCGGATAGTACACGTGGTAAGAGGGCTTCTCCGAATCGATAAATTCCGTCGAAACCGCGCTGCGCACGAAAATATAGTCATTGCCGAAATAATCGCGATGAAACAGTGCGCAAAACACCGAGTTGTAAAATGATTCGGCCAGTTCCGGTTGCAGGTGGTTACTGATCAAGAGGACGTATTCTCGCTTGACGTCAAACCAGAGCTGGCTGTCGAAGGGTTCCAGAGCGAACAGTTTCTGCAGGTCGCCAATCGCATCCTTGACGCGAATATCGTAAAATTCGATACGCTCGCGCGAGGCTTTGCGCTCTGCGTCCCAGTCGGCATTTTCGAAACGTTCCTTGGCGCCCTTGGTGATTTTGCTGAAAATCGTAAAGTGTCGATTGAAGCCATTCAATATGGTTTTGGCAATCTGCATCGACAGGCCTTTGACCGGGGTATCCATCAACTGGCTCCAGATAAGTTATTGTTTGCGCGACGGAATATCAAGACGCTGCCTTTTTTCCCACAGGTTTTTTCGGCTGATGCCAAGCATGCGTGCGAGTTCGGTTTCGTTGTACTGCGGCTGGTATTTCTTGACGAAACTGACGAAGTAGTCGTCGAGTGACAAACGATTTTCGAGTTCGTAAAGCGGCAGCTGATGGTTGGTTTCGATATTATTCAGCGCCAGATCTTCGGCCTCGATGCAGCCCCGCTGTCTCAGGATGACCGCGCGTTCGATGATGTTTTCGAGTTCGCGCACGTTGCCGGGCCATGGGTAGCGAGCGATCTGCTCGTAGGCGGCTTCGTCGAAATTCATGACGTTGCGGTGAGTGCGTTGTGCCATTCGGGTAAGAATCGTGTCGGCCAGCAGTTTGATGTCGCTCCCGCGTTCGCGCAACGGCGGCAAATTCACCTCGAAGACATTCAGCCTGAAATAGAGATCTTCGCGAAAAGTTTTTCCCTGCACCATTTGCGCGAGGTTCTTGTGGGTCGCGGCCAGTATCCGCACGTTGACCTTGATTACCTTGTTCGAACCCACGCGCCGAATTTCACTGTCCTGCAGGGCCTTGAGCAGACGCCCCTGCGCAGCCAGCGGCAGTTCACCTATTTCGTCGAGAAACAGGGTGGCGCCACTGGCGGCTTCGATCAATCCCTTTTTCATCTCCAGGGCGCCGGTGAACGCGCCACGTTCATGACCAAAAAGCTCGGACTCGATCTGATTTTCGGCGAAAGCCGCGCAGTTGACGCTGACCAGGGCCTGCTTGCGCCGGTTGCTTTGCGAATGAATAGCGCGCGCTACCAGCTCTTTGCCGGTGCCGGTTTCGCCAACGATCAAAACAGTGGTGTCGGTCGGAGCTACCCGCCTGACGCGATCGATGACCTCGAGCATTGGTTCGCAATGCGCGACCATACCATTGATCGGATAATACTTGGCGACCTCCTGTTTCAGGAGGGTGTTTTGTTGCTCGACCCGCGTCTTTTCGAGGATGCGTTTGACCGTGAGAATCATTTCGTCGTGATTGAACGGTTTGGCGATATAGTCCACCGCGCCCTGTTTCATGGCTTCCACGGCTGATTGCACGGTCGAGTAACTGGTCATGATCAGGACCGGGGTCGGCGCGGCGCGCCCAATTAACTCGGTGCCTGGTTCACCTGGCAGGCGTAAATCCGAAATGATCAGGTCATACATGTTAATCGAGTTTTCTTCTGCCTCGGCAACCGAAGCCACGCCGGTAACATCGTAACCCTGGCGTCGCAGCAGGCGCACCAGGCTTTCCTGGATGATGGGCTCGTCTTCGACAACCAGAATACTGCTCATGCCTGCGCCACCATCGATTCGTCAAATCCGGGTAAGACGATATCGAAGCGGCAGCCCTGGCCTGATTTGCTGCTAACCGAAATCGAACCGCCGTGCTCCTGGATAATGTTGTAAGTCAGCGACAGCCCGAGGCCGGTACCTTCGCCCACCATTTTGGTCGTAAAAAAGGGCTCGAAAATTCTTGGCAGATGATCTTCGGCGATGCCTTTACCCTGATCCCTGACTGAAATTGTCACCTGCTTTGCACTGACCCCGGTATCGATGGAGATCGTCTGGCCTGGGTCGGATGCATCGGTCGCATTGGTCAGCAGGTTGACGAAGACCTGCACCAGTTTCTGCGCATAGCCGGCGACATAAACGCCGCCCACACAGTTGTTTTGAATAATCATCTGTTTGCCGGATTGGCTCAGCGACACCAGGTCGATGGCTTCGTTGATAACCTGCTGGAGATCGAGGTTTTCAGCCGGGAACTCATCCGGCGCCCCGGCGTGACTATAGTTCGACAGCGATCCGACAATACGGGAAATACGATCCGTCTGCGTCAGGATCTGGGTCAGCCCTTCGCTGGCCCCCGGAGTCGCCTGCAGATCGGCGCGCATATCCTGCGCCAGGCAGGCTATGCCAGTCACCGGATTGCCGATTTCGTGGGCTACGCCGGTAGCCAGTTGGCCAATCGAGGCAAGCCGTTCGCTGTGCGCCAGTTTTTCTCCGAGCGAGTAACGTTCGCTATGATCTTCGATCAGAATTGCGATACCGCTGTTGCCTTCCTGTTCCTGGCGGACCACCGCCTTGAACAAGTTCAGGACCTTGACCTGATCTTGAACCTGCAATTTGAAATTGCTGATCAGAAAATCGTCGCTGGCGATGAAACCGGCCAGCAGTTCCTGCCAGGGCGTCGGCAATTTATCGATAGAACTACCGACCGCATCCCGCTGCTCGATCCCGGTAAGAGTGGTGAGAAGTTTGTTCCAGCTAATGATGTTGTAATCATTGTCGATCGAAACCGCGCCCAGCGGCAGATCCTGCAATACCTGGAAATGAAAACGCCGCAGTGCATCGAGTTCGCTCGAAACCCCGCGCAGCTCGGAGCGTGATTTTTCCTGGGTATGACCGACGAACTGGATGGTATCGGCGAGCGCGCTCTGGGTTGCGCGATCGATTTGCAGATGCTCGTTGACGATCATGCGCGATAGCACGGGTCCCACCAGCCCCGACAGGTTACGATCGATTTGCGCGCGCAAGCGAGTGAGATCGCCCTGGCTGACTTCACCCGGGACCAGCCCGAGATCGGCTAGCGCCCGGTCGACTTCGTTATGCGCGATATCGTGACCGACGATGGTTCTCAACTGTTGTTCGAACTCGGCGATCGAGGCGGCCTTGACTGCGCCACGCGGAATCAGGAAGCTTTCGCGGCTGCAAGCTTCCGCCACTTCACGTTCCTCCAGTGACTGCCGGCATAACAGCGAGACGATGACGAAGGCCAGGCTGTTGAGCACCAGCGACCAGAGCGCCGCATCGGTGGTGCTCATCGCCAGTTCGGGAAGCGTGAAATAGGGTGTTTCGATAATGCCGGCGCGCTCGAACAGGGGAATAAACAGGGTGACCGCCCAGATTGTTGCACCGAGCGTAAGGCCGGCGATAAAACCGTTTTTATTGGCGCGTGGCCAATACAGCAGGCCGACCACGCCCGGCAGGCACTGGGCAACGGCGACGAAGGAAATCAGCCCGAGGCCGGCAAGGCCTGGATTGTGTTGCTGCACCAGGTAAAACAGGTAACCGACGCCGACGATCGACATGATGACGAAACGACGCCCCCATAGCAGCCATTCGTACATGCTGGTGCCGGTCGACAACCTGGGCGGGAAACTCGCCGGCAATACGAAGTTATTCATACACATCGAGGCCAGCGCCAGGGTGGTGACGATAATCATCGCGCTGGCCGCCGACAGCCCGCCCATGAAGGTCAGTATCGGCAGTACCGACGAGCCGCTGTGGAGCGTGATGCCGAGGACAAAGAAATCAGCCGGAATCGAGAGCTGCATCGACTGGCCTGCCCACAGAATCGGTGGAATCGACAAATTAAGTAACAGCAGGAATAGCGGAAACGCCCAGCTCGCCGTTTCGATATTCTTGTGTTTGATGCTTTCTACAAAAATCATGTGGAACTGGCGCGGCAGCAGGAAAGCGGCGGCGAAGGACAGCAGCATCAGGGTTGCCCAGGGGCCGTCGCTGACCGGGGCGAACAGTGCCTCGTTGGCCTCGGGATGTTGCTGCAGATACTGGTTCAGTTCACCGAAGCCGCCGAAGATGCCAAAAATCGCGAACAGGCCAACGGTTAACAGCGTTATCAGTTTGACCAGCGATTCGAAGGCGATTGCGACGACCAGGCCGCGATGCTTTTCACGCAGTGAAATATGGCGCGTGCCGAACAGGATCGAGAACAGGCCAACGGTGATGCAGAACATAAGCGCGATCAACTGCTGTTCGGTTTCGTTAGTCATGATTTGCAGCGTATTGGTCACCGCCTGAATTTGCAGCGACATATAGGGCAGGGTACCGGTCAACACCAGCAGGGTCACCAGCACTCCGGCTAGCTGGCTGTGATAACGAAAGGCAAACAGATCGGCCAATGAGGCCAGACGGTAGGTTTCGGTAATCTTGAGTATTGGCCGCAGCAGAATCGGGGAGGCGACGAAAGCCAGCGTCGTGCCGAGGTAAATGGTCAGGAAGTTATAGCCTTCCTTCTGCGCAAAACCGACACTGCCGTAGAAACTCCACGAGGTCGCATATACGCCGAGCGAGAGGGTGTATACCAGTGGATGCTCGGCGATGGCTTTCGGAATCCAGCCGCGGTCGGTGGCGGTTGCAATGATGAACAGCAAACCGAGGTAAAGCACTCCGACGACGAACAGTTGCCACAGCTCAAACTGCATTTTTACGCAACAGGCGCTGCAGATAATAGGACAACACGATGATGCCGAACCAGACCAGGTAAGGCAGAAACCAGGGTGAGTCAACCGAAAACCACAAGCCCAGCAGGGGCGGTAGTAATAACAGCAGGCAAATCAGCAAAACCACGATGGTGATTTCGGTCGCGCGTAAATCGGCGGCAAAAAGCGACACGGTGTTACCCCTGGTTACCTCATTTTTCGATGGAGTGTTACCTATAGTGACGATCAGGTCAATAAGATTGGAAAAACCGTTGATTTACATCAAGAATAGCGCTCTGGGTCGAATGTCCGTCCGCCAGCAACTTGTCGCTGGCCGGGGATTGTGTAAGCATATCCGGCCCACAGAGATCTTTCATAAACAAATCCCCGAGGAAGGCACGATGTCAGAACACAAAACATACCCAGCCCCGGCAGAATTTGCCGCCCAGGCTAATGTCACCGCGGCTCAATACGAAGATATGTATCGTCAGTCGGTCGAAGACCCCGATGGGTTCTGGTCGGAACAGGCGGAAAACTATATATCCTGGTTCAAGCCCTGGAATTCGGTTAGCGACTGGAGCTTTGCCGAGGACGACCTGCATATCAAGTGGTTCGAAGGCGCGGAACTCAACGTTTCCTATAACTGCCTGGATCGGCACCTGGATAGCCGCGCCGACCAGGTCGCTATCATCTGGGAAGGCGACGACCCCAACGAGGATCGCAAGATTACCTATGCAGAACTGCACCAGGAAGTCTGTAAATTCGCCAACGTGCTGAAGAGTCGAGGCGTCAACAGGGGCGATTGCGTATCGATTTACATGCCGATGATTCCCGAGGCCGCGGTCGCGATGCTGGCCTGCACCCGCATCGGCGCTGTGCATTCGATCGTATTCGGCGGCTTTTCGCCGGATGCGTTGCGCGATCGTATTCAGGATTCGGATTGCCAGGTGGTCATTACCGCCGATCAGTCGATGCGTGGCGGCAAGCGGGTACCGCTCAAGGCCAACGCCGACAAGGCGGTTAGTCAATGCCCCCATGTACACTCGGTCATCGTCGTCAAACGCGGCGGCGATCCGGTCGAATGGACCGAGGGCCGTGACGTCTGGTATCACGAAGCCGTGGCCGCAGCCTCGGCCGATTGCCAGCCCGAAAGCATGGGCGCCGAAGATCCGCTGTTTATTCTTTACACCTCAGGCTCCACCGGCAAACCCAAAGGCGTCCTGCATACTACCGGCGGGTATCTGCTGCAGGCGGCAATGACGCATAAACTCGTGTTCGATTACAAAGATGGCGAAGTCTACTGGTGTACCGCCGATGTCGGCTGGGTGACTGGCCACACCTACATCGTCTATGGCCCGCTGGCCAATGGCGCTACCACGCTAATGTTCGAAGGTATTCCGACCTATCCGGATATTTCCCGTTTCTGGCAAGTCTGTGATAAACATAGTGTGTCGATTTTCTATACCGCGCCGACCGCGATCCGCTCGCTGATGGGTGCAGGCGACGAGCCGGTTAAAAAGACTTCGCGCAGCAGTCTGCGCCTGCTTGGAACCGTCGGCGAGCCGATCAACCCGGAAGCCTGGGAGTGGTATCACCACGTGGTCGGCAACGGTAAATGTCCGATTGTCGATACCTGGTGGCAAACCGAAACCGGCGCGCACATGATGACACCGCTACCCGGCGCGACCACGACCAAACCCGGTTCGGCCACTTTCCCGTTCTTTGGGGTTCAGCCGGTGCTGCTCGATGACCAGGGCAACGAAATCGACGGTAACCCGGCCGAGGGCAACCTCGCCATCAAGGCGCCGTGGCCGTCGATGATGCGTTCGGTATATGGCGATCACAAGCGCTTTTATGAAACCTATTTCGCAATGTTCAAGGGTTATTACTTCACTGGCGACGGCGCGCGCCGCGACGAAGATGGGTACTACTGGATTACCGGACGCGTCGACGACGTGCTTAATGTTTCCGGCCACCGTCTTGGCACCGCTGAAATCGAATCGGCCCTGGTGCTGCATGAAAAAGTGGCCGAGGCCGCCGTGGTCGGCTACCCCCATGATCTCACCGGGCAGGGCATTTATGCCTATGTCACGTTAATGGCGGGCCAGGAGGGCAGCGATGAACTCAAGGCAGAACTGGTGAAACAGGTGCGTTCCGAGATTGGCCCGATCGCCAAGGTAAACATCATTCAGTGGGCCCCCGGATTGCCGAAAACCCGCTCCGGCAAAATCATGCGCCGTATTCTGCGTAAGGTTGCCGCGAACGAACTCGATAGTCTCGGCGATACCTCGACCCTGGCCGATCCCGGAGTGGTCGATAACCTGATCGAAAATCGCGAAAACCGCTAAGCCTTACCGGAAACCGGATACGAGCCCCGCAACAAGCGGGGCTTTTTTTATCCTGGCTTATAACGACGCAGAAGTCCCTCGACTCGACAGGCCCGTTTCATCGGTTGCAAGTTCTCGATTTATTCTCTAAACTTGCTGAGAATAAAACGAGAACAGAGTCTGCAGATGCTAACTTCACAGGAACAAAAGACACTACAGTTTATCCGTAATTACCTGGCGCAGTACGGTTATGCACCCAGGTTCAAGGAAATCGGCGTTGCCATAGGCGTCAGTTCGCACGGCACTATCCATCGCTACGTGCAGTCGCTGGAGGACAAGGGTTATATCGATCGCATCAAAGGCAATTCCCGTGGCATGAGCCTCAAGGATCTGCCGTTGGTGAGCCCGCCGACCATACCGCTAGCCGGTAAAATCGCGGCTGGCCTGCCGCTCGAGGCGATCGAAGATCAACAGGAGCTGAATCTCGCTGAAATGTTCATGGGCCCGGAATTGTTTGCCCTGCGGGTCACCGGGGATTCGATGATCGATGCCGGCATTCTCGACGACGACTACGTCATCATCAAAAAACAGCCTGTTGCCAATGACGGCGATATCGTAGTTGCGATGATCGATAAGGCCGAGGCGACATTAAAACGCTTCAAGCGCCGCAGCGAAAATCAGGTTGCATTGATACCGGAAAATTCAGCAATGGAACCCATGATCTATCCCGCCGATCGAGTCAGTATTCACGGTGTGCTGGTCGGGCAGTTACGCAACTATCGTTAGACTTGTCATCCTCGCTTTCGTAATCGGTGACAGCGGCTTTGGCTAGGTAGATTACGACCCCAGGTTTTCGCGTACCGAGAAACCGGCGGCGCCGGCGCTACGGTTGGGGTCGTTCTTGTGGTTCAACAGCTTGACGATAATGTCCTGAAACACGATCGCTCAGCCCCTGGTCTGGCGACTTATGGTGCGCAGCATATCGGCAATTATTTTCGGGTTGCCGGCCACGACCTGGCCGTTATCGAGGTAATGCTCGTCGCCGGTGTAATCGGTTACGAGGCCACCCGCTTCGCGCACAATCAACGCGCCGGCTGCGATGTCCCAGGCGTTGAGCCCTGATTCCCAGAAGCCGTCCAGGCGACCCGCGGCGACATAGGCCAGATCGAGCGCGGCGGAACCGGCGCGGCGCATGTCGCTGGCCGATTTGAAAAAGGCGCTGAACAGTTTCAGGAATTCATCTAGCTCGGCCGGATTTTTGAACGGAAATCCGCAACCAATCAACGCGCCTTCGACGGATTTGATTTTACTGACGCGGATGCGCCGGTTGTTCAGGGTGGCGCCATCGCCACGACTGGCGGCAAACAATTCCTGTTTGATTGGGTCGTAAATCACCCCGTGGAGCAGGCGTCCACGATGTTCGCAGGCGATGGAGACGGCGTATTGAGGAAATCCGTGCAGATAGTTGGTGGTGCCGTCGAGTGGATCTATAATCCAGCGATGCTCGCCCTGACCTTCGATCACACCTGACTCTTCGGCGACAATGCCATGGTCGGGAAAAGATTTGAGCAAGTCATCGATTATTCTGACTTCGGTTTCGCGGTCGACTTCGGTGACAAAATCGTTGCGCGCTTTTACTTCAACCTGCAGGTCGGGTAGCTTATTTATTTTTCGGACGATAAAATCCCCGGCGCGGTGGGCCGCTCGAATCGCTATGTTCAACATGGGTTGCATGAATGGAATTTCGTCGTGCTGAAAAAGGCGCGCAGTCTAACAAAGGGCCCATCAATAGACCAGAGAAACCCGCCAGCGGCCGGCAAGGAGGCAAGTGGAACCTGCAGTTAACAGTCATTCCCGCGAAAGCCTGCGCGGCCCGGCGGATTCCTGCAACAAACGCTTACAGGCCGTTTAGAAATACCCGTTTGCGCGGGTATAACCAGACAGGTTTTAATAAGGTGCTGGCAAGCACGGAGACTAACCGCTTGAAGCTGGAAAACATCAAAATCGTCTTGGTCGGAACCACGCACCCCGGCAACATCGGCGCCGCCGCACGGGCGATGCATAATATGTGTATCGATAACCTGGCACTGGTCGACCCGCAATGCCCGCTCGGGGAAATTGCCTATGCCCGGGCCTCCGGCGCGAATGCGGTGCTGGATAATCGCGAAACCTGCGCTCATCTCGGCCAGGCGATTGCCGATTGCAGTTGCGTTATCGCCACCAGCGCGCGGCGACGCTCGCTCGCCTGGCCTGAGCTGGATCCGGCAGACCTGGGCGCAAAACTTCTGACGATGAATGAGAATGAACGGGTAGCGCTGGTTTTCGGGCGTGAGCATTCCGGTTTAACCAATGAGGAAATGCAGCTGTGCAACTACACGGTCAGCATTCCCACCAATCCCGATTTCAGTTCGCTTAACCTGGCCTCGGCAGTACAGGTTCTGTGTTACGAAATTTATCGGCATCAGGCCGACCCGCCGACCGCAAAATTGCCAGGAGCCCAGGATTTGCCCGCGACCAGTGCCGAGGTCGAGGGATACTTCGATCATTTGCAACAGGTTCTGGAGAGCACCGGGTTCCTCGATCCGAGTCAGCCTGGCCTGATCATGCAGCGGCTGCGACGGCTGTATTTGCGCAGTGAGTTGACACGCAACGAAGTCAATATTCTGCGCGGCATGCTGAGCGCCATCGATAAGTAACAGGATTGACCGTTACAAACTGTTACAAATCGTTACGCGATCGAAAAGCTTTGTATCCCGCAGATCTCTAGACTCTGGCTGCGTTAATCAACAACGGAGCATATCCATGAAACTTTCTACCAAAATTATCGGTGCCGTATTACTCATCGTCGGCAGTTCGGGCGCTGTTTACGCCTTCAGCAAACATAGCGACTGGCACATGACGCCCGAGGAAAAGGTCGAGTTTGTTACCGACAGGGTAACCAAAAAGCTGGATCTCGATAGCCAGCAGCAGCAAAATTTCGCCGCGTTCGCCGAAAGCATGGCCCAGGTCATGCGTGATGTCAGAGACAGCAGGCAGCAGCAGGTCAATGAAATCGGCGCGCTGCTGCAGGATCCCAGTTTCAATCAGGCACGCGCGATGGAAATGGTGCAACAGAAAACACAGGTGATCAATGAAAAGGCACCATTGCTGATTTCATCGCTGGCCGTCTTTCTGGATTCACTGAATGCCGCACAAAAGCAGCAGCTCGAGGAATTCATCGCACATCATCGTCATCGCCGACATGGTGCAGGCCACTAAGCTGCCAGCCGAAGCGCAACGCGGCTTCTCAAAAGGGAGTCGCGTTGTACAATGTCCGCTAAACAACAACACGGGCAGGCGCATGCGCCAGTTATTACTGATCGATGACGATGAACGGCTGGCTGAACCGTTGCAGCAGTATTTCGCGAAATTCGAAATGTCGCTGCAGCACGAAACCCATCCCATGCAAGGTATCGAACGCATCAAACACGAAGCCTTTGATCTGATCGTGCTGGACGTCATGCTGCCTGAAATCGACGGCTTCGAAACCTGTCGCCGCATTCGCCAGTTCAGCGATATCCCTATCGTAATGCTGACCGCGCGCGGGGAAGTTATGGATCGCGTCGTTGGCCTGGAACTGGGAGCCGACGATTATTTGCCGAAACCTTTCGAACCGCGCGAGCTGGTGGCGCGCATCCAGAATATTTTCAAGCGTGGTAAAACGGCGCCGCAAGCGACCGCCGTTTATCAACTGGGCGATTTATCCCTCGACCTGGATAAAAAGCAGCTGACCCGCAATGGTGACGAAATCGCAATTACCGCAACCGAGTATGAATTGCTGCGCCTGTTGCTGCAAAACCAGGAGCGGGTATTGTCGCGGGATGAAATCATGCAGTCCCTGCGTGGCATCGATGCCGATATTTACAGCCGCGCAATCGACGTGCTTGTCAGCCGCTTACGGCAAAAGCTGCTTCGACCCGAACTGATCCGCACGGTGCGCGGGCAGGGCTATCAGCTCGTCAATCGATAATGTGGAGCTCCCTGCAAAATAAATGGCAAAGCCTGGTATTCCGGCTGCTGTTTTACTTTCTGATTTCTATACTGGCGCTCGCGATCGTGCTCGGGATCAGTTTCAGCAAACGCCTGAAACCACATGTGGAAAACGATATTCTGCCCAACGTCGAGCGTTACATCGAGTACCTGATCGATGATATCGGTTTGCCGCCCGATCTCGCCGTGGCCCAGCGACTGGCGGATGAACTGCCATTTGAGCTGCGCATCGAAGGCCAGGGCGTTAACTGGTCATCGAGTCCGAACGTGAAGGCGGTCGAGGCCTATGATTACGAACCGGCACCACCGCCCTATGATGGCGTTTATATAGGTCACCATCGGCGCGCCCAGTACCTGATGATCGAAAAGCCGGGCTATCGTTACCTGTTTGCGGTCGACAACAGTTTTCGTCGTGGCGCTGAGCGTCGACACGGCTTTCTGTTCCTTTTTCTCGGGCTGCTACTGTTCCTGCTTTATCTTGCGATACGGCGCATGTTCCGACCGATCGAAGTCATGTCGCGACAAATCCACAGAATCGGGGAAGGCGATCTCGAGCAAACCATCGAGGTCCCGGGGAAGGGGGAGCTGGCGCAGTTAGCGGCCGGCATTAACCGCATGTCTTCACAGATTAGATCGATGCTGGAAGGTAAATCCGGCCTGCTGTTGGCGATCAGCCATGAGTTGCGCTCGCCCATTACCCGAATGCGGGTCAACCTCGAGTTACTGGAAGAGAGCGAAATTCAGCAAAAACTGATCGACGATATCCGCGAAATGGACGCCCTGGTGGCGGCGATTCTCGAATCGGAGAAACTGAATAGCGGGCATGCGCCCCTGCGTCTGCAGCGTTGCGATCTGGCTGCACTCATACAGGAAGTGGTACTAAGTCACGACTGCAGAGATCGAATCGAGACCGAGCTGTCTTCGCTCGAACTCGAAATCGATCGAATGCGCATCAAGTTGCTGATAAAAAACCTGATCGACAACGCCTGTCTTTACTCGAGCGATAACAATGCTCCAATCGAGGTCACCCTTGAGCGCGACCGGGACTCGCTGATGATTGGGGTAAAGGACCAGGGAAGCGGCATTGCCGCGGAGGATATTCCGCGACTAACCGAGGCATTTTACCGGCCCGATAGCTCACGCCGACGGGGCACGGGTGGTTACGGCCTTGGGCTCTACTTATGCAAGCTGATTACCGAGGCGCATGGCGGCCAGATTGTGATCGAAAGCGAGCCAGGGCAAGGTACCCGGGTGATAGTCAGGCTACCGCTTGATAATAGTTGACCAATTTAGTCAGGATTGTATACTGAGCCAGTTTTTCGCCAATCCATTGCATAATGCGACTATCCACTAAAAGCCGTTACGCAGTTACCTCGCTGCTCGATCTCGTCATGCATTCCGAGCAGGGACCGGTATCGCTGGCCGATATTTCGCTGCGCCAGGGAATCTCGCTTTCTTACCTGGAGCAACTGTTCGCCAAAATGCGCCGTAACAAGCTGGTTGTCAGTACTCGTGGGCCTGGCGGCGGCTATAGTCTGGGCGGCTCACCCGAACAGGTTTGCATCGCTGATGTCATCAATGCGGTAGATGAAGAAATGCAGATTGCAGATAAGGATGTGGTTAATGGCTCGGTTAGTTACGAGCCCTGTCTGACCGAGCAGTTGTGGGAAGAATTGAGCGCGGAAATCGAAAATTACCTGACCACGATTTCACTGGCCGACATGATGAAAAACGAAGAGGTACAGGAGTTATCGCGGGCGCATGACCTGAGACAACAGTCGACCAGCCTCCGGTAATTGACGATGTCTATCTATCTGGATCACAACGCAACCTCGCCGATGCACCCCGAAGTCATCGAGGCGATGATGCCATTCCTGCAGAATCCGGTCGGTAATCCATCGAGCCTGCACAGTTACGGGCGCATGGCGCGCTCGGCGGTCGAGTCGGCGCGAGCCGAGGTGGCGCAGCTGCTTGGCTGCGAAAGCGGCGCGGTTATTTTTACCTCGGGCGGCACCGAGGCCAATAATTTGCTGCTGAAAGGCTATGTCGATCGCGCCACTAAACGCCCCGTTATCAGTAGCGAAATTGAACACTCGAGCATCCTCGAGCCCCTGCAACAGCTGGGGGCGGAGGGCGTGCAGGCCATATTACTTAAATCGAACGCGCTGGGGCAGGTCGACCTCGACGCGGCCCGGCCGGAAGTGCTCGGCGCGGACGCCCAGTTGCTATCGATAATCTATGCGAATAACGAAACTGGCGTCATTCAACCGCTCGAAACCCTGGCCGCGATGGTCGATCGCGATTCCTGCCTGGTACATAGCGACGCCACCCAGGCCTTTGGGAAGATTCCCATCGAGCTGTCGCAACTCGATATCGATGCAGTCAGTTTTTCGGCGCATAAACTGGGCGGTCCCCAGGGTATTGGCGCACTGGTGGTCAATCGCAAACCCAGGCAAAGACTGATTAGCGGCGGAGACCAGGAAAACAAACGCCGCGGTGGCACCGAAAACGTCGCCGGGATAGTCGGATTGGGTAAGGCCGCGCAGGTGGCGCGCCTTGAAATGGAGCATAAAAAGCACCACCTTGAACAGTTGAGGGATGCTTTTGAAAGCAGGCTGTCGAGCATTCCCGGCAGCGTTGTTTTTGGGCAGCAGGCGCCGCGCTTGCCGAACACCACTTTTTTCGCGCTACCCTATTACCACGGTGAAACCCTGTTAATGGAGCTCGATCGTGCGGGGTTCGCGCTGTCCAGCGGTTCTGCCTGCCATAGCGCGGTCACCGAACCCAGCCATGTGCTCAGAGCAATGGGTGTCGATGACTACCTGGCTTTGAACGCAATCAGGGTGAGCTTCGGCATGCAAAACAGCCTGCAGGACGTTGAACAACTGGCGGCAAAACTTCAGGAACTGGTAGACAGGATGCCGGCGGTAATCCGCCAGGCAGCAATGTAGAGAGACACAAATGGCAATTCATCTAAGCGATATGGCTGCTTCTCGCGTGCAGCATTTTCTGGAAAACCGGGGCAAGGGCATCGGCCTGCGGCTCGGCGTTAAAACGACCGGCTGTTCCGGGCTTGCCTATGTCATCGAATTCGTCGATGAGCTGCAGGATGGCGACGAGGTTTTCGAAACCAAGGGCGTCAAGGTAGTCGTCGACCAGAAAAGCCTGGTATTTCTCGACGGTACCGAGGTCGACTTTGCCAAGGCCGGCCTCAACGAAGGCTTCCAGTTCAAAAACCCCAACGCCAAAGACGCTTGCGGCTGTGGTGAAAGTTTCACCGTCTGAACTTCAATCCATAGTCATGCAGTCCCCCGAGCTTAGCCAAAACTATTTCGAGCTATTTGGTTTGAACCCTGTATTCGAAATCGATCCTGTCGAATTGCATGCGCAGCAACAGCGCCTGCAGGCAACCTGTCATCCGGACCGGCACGTGGGATCGAGCGACCAGGACAGGCGCCTGTCGGTGCAAAAAGCGTCCTGGGTCAACCAGGCTTATGAAACCCTGCGCGATCCTGTCAAACGCTCGCGCTACCTGCTCGAAATTCATGGCGCCGATCTGCCTGACGATTCGGCAACCACCTCCGATACCACATTCCTGATGGAGCAGATCGAGTTGCGCGAAGCAGTCGAAGACTGTCGGCATGGCGATAACGGGCTGCAGCGCAGTGAAGTCATCGAAACCAGGTTGAAACAGCGCGCAGATGAGCTGGCGCGAGACTTTGTCGAACATTTCGCCGCCGGCCGAATTCGACGCGGCCATCGATAGCAGTCGCAAGATGCAATTCGTTCAGCGCATCCAGCAGCAGTTGGCGGAAATCCAGTTCGAGCTGGAGGATTTCTGATGGCGTTGCTGCAGATAGCCGAACCCGGGGAATCGAGCGCACCACACCAGCATCGATTCGCCGCCGGTATCGATCTTGGCACCACCAATTCGCTGGCCGCGACGGTGCGCAGCGGGGAGGCCGTTTGTCTGCCCGATGAACAGGGGCGCAACCTGCTGCCGTCGGTCGTTCATTACGGAGGCCAGCAGGTGCTGGTTGGTTACGAGGCGCAGGCGCTGCAGGCCAGCGATCCCCTGAACAGCATTGCTTCAATCAAGCGTTTGATGGGCAGGGGACGGGAAGATGTAAAATCGCTGGCGAATGCAGTGACTTATGAATTTGTCAGTGCCCGGGACAGCGTGGTGCCCCGGATTCGTACTGCCAATGGCGATTTTAGTGCGGTTGAGATTTCCAGCGAGATACTTAAGGTGCTGGCACAGCGTGCCGAGCGCAGCCTCGGCGGAGACCTCGCCGGCGTGGTTATTACCGTGCCGGCCTATTTCGATGACGCCCAGCGCCAGGCCACCCGCGATGCCGCCAAACTTGCCGGCCTGAATCTGTTTCGGCTGTTGAACGAGCCCACCGCGGCCGCGGTCGCCTACGGCCTCGATCAGAACTCCGATGGACTGATCGCGGTTTACGATCTTGGCGGCGGCACCTTCGATATTTCCATTTTGCGGCTCAACAAGGGCGTATTCGAAGTGCTTGCAACCGGCGGTGATTCCTCGCTGGGCGGCGACGACATGGACCACGCGCTCGGCGAATGGATCATCGAGCAGGCCGGTTTTGAAAATATCGATACCCGCCTGGCGCGCAGGATTCTAATCGCGGCTCGTGCCGCCAAGGAGCAACTGAGTAGCGCCAGCACAGCCCGTATTGTGCTTGAGCAACCTCAGCCGTGGCAGGGTGAGATCGAGTTAGAACAGTTCGAGGCTCTGATCGAACCGCTGGTCAAAAAAACCCTTTCGGCCTGCCGGCGCGCGCTGCGCGATGCCGGCATCGATAAGGCAGAGGTTGCTGAAGTAGTCATGGTCGGTGGATCAACCAGGGTGCCGCTGGTGAAATCGATGGTGGGTGGTTATTTCGAACGCGAGCCGATGTGCGATCTCGATCCAGATCAGGTGGTAGCCCTGGGGGCCGCGATCCAGGCCGATATTCTGGCCGGTAACAAGCCCGATAACGAGATGCTGTTACTCGACGTCTTGCCCCTGTCGCTAGGCATCGAAACCATGGGTGGATTGAGCGAGAAAATAATCGATCGCAATAGCGCAATCCCGGTGGCAAGAGCGCAGGAATTTACCACTTTCAAGGACGGGCAGACCGCGATGTCGATTCACGTGGTGCAGGGTGAGCGCGAGCTGGTATCGGATTGTCGGTCGCTGGCGCGATTCGAGTTGCGCGGTTTCCCGCCCATGGTGGCGGGTGCGGCCAGGATTCGCGTAACCTACCAGGTCGATGCCGACGGCCTGATGTCGGTTACTGCGCAAGAAACGACCAGTGGCGTGACTGCGGATATAGTCGTCAAGCCATCCTATGGCCTGACCGATACGGAAATCGAATCGATGCTGCGTGCGTCGATGGAACATGCGCGGGAAGATATCGGCCTGCGCATGCTTAAAGAGCAGCAGGTCGAAGCCCTGCGGGTAATCGAAGCCGTCGATGCGGCGCTTGCCCAGGATGGCGCAACGCTGCTCAACGAAACCGAGCTAGGGCTGATTCAGATAAAACGTAATGAACTGGAATCGGCTGTCGATACCGCGTCGACCGATGAACTCAAGAATTTAATCAAGGCCGTCGAGGATGTGAGCGAGACTTATGTCGCTCGACGGATGAATGCGAGCGTCAAACAGGCGCTTACGGGTAAACAAATTGACGAGGTTGAGGTTTGATGGCCAGGATCACGGTGCTACCGCACGATGAAATATGTCCCGCAGGAACGCAGTTTGAGGTTGAACCGGGAATCAGCCTGTGCGACGCGATGCTGAGTAACCACATCGAGATCGAGCATGCCTGTGAAAAGTCCTGCGCCTGCACCACCTGCCATGTTTATGTGCGCGAGGGGTTTGATTCGCTGGAAGAATCGAGCGAGGATGAAGACGATTACCTCGATAAAGCCTGGGGGCTGGATATGGATTCGCGCTTGAGCTGCCAGGCGATCGTAGGCGAAGAAGACCTCACCATTGAAATTCCAAAATACACCATCAATATGGTGTCTGAAAATCACTAGGAGAGAGCGATGAGCCTTAAATGGACCGATACGCTTGATATTGCAATTGAACTGGCCGAATCACATACCGATGTAGACCCACAGTACGTGCGTTTTACCGATCTGCACGCCTGGGTATGCGCCCTTGACGATTTCGACGATGATCCCAATCATTCCAATGAGAAGATTCTGGAAGCGATCCAGATGGCCTGGATCGATGAATCCGACTGACTTGTTCAATAATCAGTCAAATACTTGACTGATTATCGTCAGATTTCTGACACTTTATTTGTTCAAAATCAAACACTTTAACTATCTTGTTAAGGTTGTTTGGTTGTTTTTAACTATAAAAGTGAATTAATTAATATATCTCTTCTTTACGCACTAAATATCTATTTAGCAGCGAGTTAAGATTCATACTTAAGGTAAATTCTAGATTAGGAACTGTGAACTTGGTCACAGTTCGCTTGCAATCATTTCTCTTTACGGTAAATTTGGCTTTATCACTCACCGAGAAAAGGTGGGTAAAACCCTGAAAATAAAACGATTTAGCGCAACAGGGTTCGCGATGACAGCTAATTCCTGAATGCAAAATTCAGGCACGAAGATAACAACATCCGGAGAGAGACAATTATGAGCAATGTAGCGTATATCAATGAAGTTACGTCCGAACAGCAATCTTATGCCGATCCATCCCAGCTAAAAACCTACTATGACAGCAAGAATAAAATAGGCTGGTACTTGATGAAAGGCGGACCCCGGCCTACCTACACCTCGAGACTTTTGAACGACATCGGCACTTTTTATGACACGGTAAAACAGGAGATGCAGGACAGCAACGGTGAAAAGTACGATTACATCGTTTTGGGATCCGATATCGACGGCGTATTCAGCCTGGGTGGCGATCTCAATTTGTTCAGCCATTACATTCGCAACCAGGACCGGGAAGGCATATTGAAGTATGCCATGAAGAGTATCGATCTCGTATATCAGAATATGACTCATCTCGGACAGGATCTAACCACCATTTCCCTGATCCAGGGCGATGCTCTCGGTGGCGGTTTCGAATCAGCCATTTCATCGAACCTGGTTGTTGCTGAACGGGGTTCCAAAATCGGTTTGCCTGAAGTTTTATTCAACCTGTTTCCCGGTATGGGCGCATTCTCGGTGTTATCCAGAAAAATTGGTTTCGCCGAAGCTGAAAAAATGATTCTGAGCGGTGGACTGTACACGGCGGAAAGACTCTACGATATGGGCGTTGTGGATATCCTGGCCGAAAAAGGAGAAGGCGAACTGGCGATATACCGGCATATCAAATCGACGCGTGGCAATATGAACTCCTTGCGTTCCATGCGCCAGGTGAAAGATATCTGTAACCAGATAAGCTACCAGGAACTGGCCGATATCGGTACCGTCTGGGCCGATGCCGCGATGAATCTGAGCGAGAAAGATTTACGCATGATGGAACGACTGGTGCGCCGGCAGAACTCGCGCCAGGAAGTTGATAAAGCCTGATCTAACGATCGGTGGATCTACCCGGATAAACCTCTTGCTTAACCGTGGCTGCATTACTCAATGCAGCTACGGTATTGTTAAAAGTCTCCTCCACCAGCGCGCACATCTGCCTGATTTTTTCGCTATCCATGTCATAGGGTTTCAAGGCTTCGGCCTGGACACAGCTAGCCACCAGTTTTTCGGCACCGAGCTCGGTAGCCGAGCCTTTCAGGGCGTGTAGATGTTCGCGATATTCCAGGTAATCGTCGTACATCGCTTTTTTGATTTCCAGAATATGCTGTAACCCTTCCTTTTCGAAATTCTTCAACAGGCTTTTCAGAAAATCGGGGTCTTCACCCAATATATCCAGTTCGTGCAACACGATGTGGTTGTACCATTCGGATTCGACAAAATTGCTATCAAATTGCCGCCTGGGTTCCTGTGGCACAGGTTTTCTGCCCTTGGTTTTGCGGATTTTCTTGGACAGGGAAGCGATGCATTCCAGCAGGCCGCGGGCGTCGATGGGTTTGGTCAGGAATCGATCGGCGCCGGCGTTGAGCGAGGCTTCCTTGGCTTCCGGCGTGGCGTCCGCGGTCAGCATGATAACCGGCAACTGACCGCTGGTATCCATGAAGCGTAATGATTTGACGACTTCGACACCGGTGATTTCAGGCATATTCATATCCAGGATCAGCATGTCGATCTTTTCCAGCTCATCGCTGAGAATGTCGAGTGTCTTGTCACCGGTACTGGCAATGCGAACGTTGTGCCCCGCGTTACGCAGTATGCCCTCGATTACCTGCTGATTAACCTGGTTGTCTTCGGCCACCAGAATATTGAGCCCCGCGACACCCGCCTGCTTGGCATAGTGCTCCGCCATGGTGACAATTTTGCTATCGTTCAGACTAACGCTTTGCGCGGCATGTAATGCGTTGAACAGGGCGCGTTTTTCCTGCGGATTTGCAATCGTGGATATGTAATAGTGATTTGACTTGTTGGCGTCGATCATCGTGTCCGAGGAATTGATCAATACCAGGGAGGTGTCCTCCATCAATCCTTCCGACTTGACCATTTGGGCAAACTGGACCGCGTTGATATCGACCAGGCAGGCCTGGTCCACGACGATGGTTTCATAAGGGTCATCGTCATCGTTGGCCTGTATCATTTGCGACAGGGCCCGGGTCGAGCTTCTGACCCAGTCGAAGTTGACTTGCCAGTATTTCAGCGAAGGTCGAATGATGTTGGCGGTATCCTCGCCCGCAAGCAATAACACATGGTTGTCGGAAATGCTGGTTTCGGGATTGCTGCTGGCGATAAAAGGTATTTCGAACCAGAAGGTGGTGCCCTCATCGACTTCACTGAAAACACCAATTTCACCATCCATCAACTCGACCAGTTCCTTCGAGATGGCGGTGCCGAGCCCGGTACCCCCGAAAGACCGGCTGGTGCTGACGTCGGCCTGGGTAAAGTTGTCGAAAATCCGCTCGATCGCATCGTCCGCGATACCGATACCGGTATCGGTGATATCGAAGCGAATGCGGGGTGTCGACTCGGTCCCGCCGACCATCCTGATCGCCAGGATAACCGAGCCTTTTTCGGTGAACTTGATTGCGTTGTTGACCAGATTGATCAAGACCTGGCGTAAATGTTGCTGATCGCCTTTCAGCGCAAATGGTGTTTCCGGATCGAATGTGCAGGAAACCGTCAGGTCTTTCTTTTCGCCCATTGGCGACAGCATGTAGATGACTGAATTTACCAGGCCGTGTAAATCGAAATCCTTGGATTCGATCAGGATCTTGCCGGCCTCGATCTTGGCGATATCGAGCACGTTTTCGATCAGTTCGAGCAGGGTATTGGCCGAGCTATGCATCGCGTTGACCAGCTCTTTCTGCTCGTAGTTCAACTTGGTTTCGCGTAATAAATCACCGACCCCGATGACGCCATTCAACGGCGTCCTGAGTTCGTGCGACATATTGGCGAGGAAGCGGCTCTTGGCTTCGTTGGCCTTTTTGGCTGTTTCGATCGCGGCCTGTAATTTTTTGATTAGAAAGGCCGCATAAAGCGGCAAAATGCAGAGCATTAACAGCAGGCTGAAGCCAAAGCTATGATGATCTTGCCAGTAGTCGCCCCATAACACGACGCTCGAAAATCCGACTATCGCGATGACCTGCGTAATATAGAGGTTGGTCAGGCCAAAGCGGAAGCCGTTACCCAATATGACCCACAGGTATAGCAGGAATAGCGGAACCACTTCAGCGCCGGCGTAGTAGAACAGGATCGATAAAGACCCCATATCCAGAATCGCGCCAAAGATTCGTCGAATCTGGGAGGGCAGGGGATGGATGACGATCGCCGCCAGCAGGATAAGCCCCAGGGCAGTCCAGGTAAGTATGATAAAGCTGGCGTGGGAAGTAATGGTTTCTGCAAGCTGCTCGTCCGCGTACCACGGGAAACAGATGTAGATGACCAGGATTAAGGCAATCGACGAACGCAGCTTGGCCTGTTCGGGTTCCGAATCCCCAGTCCCTTGCATTCGACGGTTTAGCTTATTCAACCAACCGGCCTTTTTTTCTGATCTTTCCATAGGCGAGTGCAGCAGCGACGGTTTTCAGGTGTCGCTGAATGTCTGATGTATACCGGTAATATTTTCCAAACGCTCGAAAAAGGCTTCCACGCAGATTGGGTCAAACTGGCTGCCCGCATGTTTATGTAAATAATCCTGGGCGTCCTTGGCTACCCAGGCGCGCTTATAAGGCCTGGTCGACACCAGCGCGTCATAAACATCGGCAACCGCGACGATGCGCGCTACCAGCGGAATATCCTTACCGAAAAGTCCATTGGGGTAGCCGCTGCCGTCAAAGCGTTCATGGTGGTTGAGCGCGATGATCGAGCCGGTCTGGATATAACGGGACTGGCTATTGGACAGAATCGAATGACCGATGATCGTGTGTTGTTGCATCGTCAACCATTCCTGTTGCTCGAATTTTCCGGGTTTTAGCAGGATTTTGTCCTGCACCCCAATCTTGCCGATATCGTGCATCGGCGCGGCGTACTCGATTTCATCGCATTCTTTTTCAGACAAGCCCAGGGCCTCGGCAATTTCGCGCGAATACTTGGCCATGCGCACGACATGATTGCCGGTAACTTCGTCGCGGTATTCGCCGGCCTTGGCCAGGCGCAGCAGGGTTTCATGCTCGCGCGAGACGATTTGCTGGGTCGCGACCTCTACCTGCCGCGCCAGCCAGTCTGCCCGATCCTGGATGATCGATTGCTGTTCGTGCAGCTTCAGCAGGTTGCGGCAACTGGTGCGGCATTCAATCTGGTCGATAGGTCGGGTCAGGAAGGCGGTCGCGCCTGCTTCCAGCGCGTCATAGCGGACAGATTTTTCACTGACCACGGTAATCATCATAATCGGGATATCCTGGCAAGCGGGTTTGGCGCGAATCTGCTTGATCAGTTCGACGCCGTTGATGTCCGGCATGCGATAGTCGGTTATGATCAAATCCGGATGATTGTGATCCAGCCACTGCAGAGCCTGCAGTGGATTGTCGAACGATTCGACGCTGACGTCTTCCTCGGCTTGCTGGATAATCTTGCCGAGTATCGTGCGTCCGGTAGATTCATCATCGACAATCAATACTTTACGCTGGCGCCGGAGTATGCTCAGCCGGCGGGCGTTTTCGTATGGTTCGATATTTGAATCCTTTGGAATATCGGTTCTTTTATCTGTGCTCGAGATCAATTTAATCACCCCACATTGATTCAGACAGGACCCGGCATAGTAACAATATCAATGACTTATGTCGCTTAGTTCAACTTATTGTTGGAACGGTGTCAATTTGGTAATTCGTGTTATATATATAATTTATTTAATATAATCAAGTTATTGAGCGGATAACCTAATAGTTTAGATGAAATATCGACGATATCTGTAAATATGTCACATTTGGCTTTACTTATAGCACAATTAGCAAACCGGGTAATTCTGCCAGGAATTTTGCTGCTTATGACCTTACTGCCGGGCAGCGTTGTCGCCGCGCAGTTCATCGAGATCGAAATCGATTCCGCCACCTACCGGGTTGAACTCGCACGAACGTCCGCAGAGCGTCGCCAGGGGTTGATGAGGCGTCAAAGTCTCGATCGGTTTAGCGGGATGTTGCTGGTTTATCCGAAAGTCGGTGACCACCGCATCTGGATGAAGAATATGCTGATACCCTTGCGCGTTTACTGGATCGATAGCGACCTCAATGTGCTCGACACACGTCGGCTGGAACCTTGTCTGCAGGATCCCTGTCCGGTGTACTCGGTCTCACGACCATCGCTTTACGTCCTCGAGTTGAGTGACCATGAACACGATCTGAAACCGGGCGACCGAATAGGCGGGCTTAGCGACCTGTAACCGGAGCACGGCGCCTGCTCAGCCACAGCCAGCTATGCGCGAATAGCGCGGCCAGGATAAGCGGCACGACCGCGTAATTCACCAGCTGCCAGCCGAAGGTATGCAGCAGGGCGCCCGCGCCGAATGATGCGCCGGCCGCCGCTGAAAACACGACAAAATCATTTAACGCCTGGGATTTTGCGCTCTCTTCGGGGCTATAGGTCTCGGTCAGCAGGCTGGTGCCGCCGATAAACATGAAGTTCCAGCCGACACCGAGCAAGAGCAGTGCGGCCCAGAAATGCGAAACCGTGCTGCCGCTGAAATTCAACAGGATGCACACAATCATCAGTGTGGCGCCGCTGAGGATGATACGTTGGGCGCCGAAACGATTAATCAGGTGCCCGGTGAAAAATGACGGCACGAACATCCCGAGCACATGCCATTGAATAACAAACGCGACGTCACTGAACTGATGGTCCTGATGAGTCATCTCAAGCGGGGTTGCCGTCATTAACAGGACCATGACGCTATAGCCGATCGCGGCACTCGCAATCGCCACAATGAAGGCGGGTTGCCTGGCAATCTGTATCATCGGTCGGGTGTTTTGCCTGAAGTCGCGAGGCACGGGTTTGGGCAGCTTCATGCATAAAAAGTTAATCCCGTTAAGTCCATACAGAACAATCACCGAAACGAAGATACCGAGATAGGTAATGGCAAATACATCCTTGCTCAGGTTAGCGAGGTTAGGGCCGATTACTGCTGCCAGTATTCCGCCCGCCAGGACGTAACCGATCGCGGTATTCTTCTTTTCGACCGGCGACACTTCGGTGGCGGCGAAACGAAAATAATTACCAAAGCCGGTGTAGATGCCGGTACCGATAGTGCCGATACAGAACAGCAGGAACGACTCCTGGTAAATTCCGATAACGCCGCAACTGGCGCCGGTAAGGCCGATCAGCGTGGCCAGCAGAAAACCCGGCTTGCGCCCGATCTTACCCATCAATAAGGATGCCGGTATCGTGGTCAGCATTACGGCAACGAATTGCAGCGCGAGTGGCAATGTCGCCAACGCCTTGTTGGTGGCGAGATAGCTGCCGATAATTGCGGCCGATGTCACCATCATCGAGTTTACCGACAACATCAATGCTTGCGCCAACGCCAGCAGTATGACGTTACGATTCATAGAATAAACCAGAGCGTTGCCGGGATTACCAGCACGCTGGCCAGGTTGCCCACCAGCACGATTGAAGCGACTCGATGCGGTTCCTGAACGTAGCGCTCTGCGACCATGAAATTCAAAACCGCAGGCGGCAATACGCTGAACAGTATCAACAACGGCGCCTGGGTTGCAGGCAGCGGCGCCAGCTGAACGAATGGCAATGCAATCAACAAGCCGCTCAGCGGGCACAGAAAAGCCCCGACCAGGCTGATTTGCCAGTCCCGAAAATCGATCGCGAGCATGCGCGCCCCGAGCGAAAACAGCATCAGCGGGATAGATATCAGTCCCAGCATGTGGATCGGCAGGCGCAGGGTTTCCGGAATCACGATGCCTGAAACCGAGACCGCGATCCCCAGGACCGTGGCCAGGATCATCGGATTGGTTGCAACCGCCCGCGGCGACCAGTGCTGGGTAATCAATTGTTGTCCGACCAGAAAGTGTAGAAAGTTCGATATCGCCAGCAGCAGGATAGCCGCCGGCAGCAGGGCTTCGCCGAAGGTAAGCACCACCAGCGGCAGCCCCATGTTGCCACAGTTGTTGAACATCATCGGCGGCACCAGCGTTTTCCACTGGTATCCCAGGAACCTGGCCACCGGCCAGGCGACAATGCCGGAACCGAGTACGACCAGGACACATCCGAGCGACAGGTAAACATAATCGGCCAGCGCGTAGTTACTGCCCGACATATAGTCAAAGATCAGCGCCGGGGTGAATACATCCATGTTGAGGCGATTGCCGGAAGACATGTCGGTATCCTTTCGACGGCGCGCATAGAGGTAGCCAATCGCGACGATGCTGAAAACCGGAAAGATAATCGCGAGAATGCGATAAATTAGGTCCGCGTGTGACATTTAGGCAGTATGCAGGCCCTAGAAGTGGAGCGTCAGGTCCTTGTGAATTGCGAGGCAGGTAGCAACCGATTCGGCCTGGTCGGCGGTCAGGCGATCCTGCATACGCATGCCGATGGTGCTGGCTATCGCCTGGTCAAAGGCTTCGAGATCCGCGCTGAGTTCGTCGCTGGCCCGCTGATGCCATTCGATTTCACATTGCATGATTTCGGCGCCAAGTCTTATCTCTTCCAGCGCCTCGTCCTTATCCGCTGCCGAGCCGCGCAGTGCGCGTTTCGCCCGCGAGAGTTTCGCTTTGATGCGATGCGTCTCGGTCAGAGCGGTCTACTTCAATCTCCAGTAGCTTGATCGCCTCCAGACCGTCTTTAGGAGACTGGTTTCGCACCAGCTCCAGTAAGGGATCGAATTCATCCTGCAGGGCTTTGAGCTGGTCGGTCTGCGCTATCATTTTGCGCATCGTAACAATCATGCCATAGCTGTCGTCGACGTTCTGCCGATACTGGCGTCGCGCCCGGCTCTCGGCAGCGGCCAGCTTTTTGAACTCGCTGCGCCGCTGTTCCCAGTTATCTGGAATGTTTGTTAACAGGGCCTCGCTTTCAGCTTCCAGTCCCTTGATCCGGGCGACTAGTCGCTCGATACGCTTTTCGTCGACCGGTTGGTCGAAGGAAGCCCGCTGACGTTCCTGCTCGAGTTCCTCGGCTTTCTTTTGCAGCTTGCGGGCGTCTTTTTGTATCTGGCGCACCTCGATATGCAGCGGTCGATAAGCGGGCGTAAACGCCGCTATCGCTGCTTCGGCGCCGCGGATCTCCTCGATCATCGCGAATGCCGTACCGGCCTGCTTATAGCTCTCGTTCAGACGCTCCTGGTATTCATCCGGCAGATAGGCCAGGCTGGATGTCTTGATCCGCTCGATACTCGCCTCGATCAACTTTCGGTTACTGTCATAGTCGACGAACAGGTAGTCTTCGAGACATTCCTGCAGCCTGGGATTGCTCGGCGGCGGCGCCGTTTCGGAAACCAGGTGAGTCTTGTTCGGCAGGTAGTTAACCAGGGCTGGAAATGCACCGGCAATTGCCAGACCCGCCAGCTGCAATACGATAAAAGCCGCCGCACCCTTGTAAATCTGTAGTGTTCGCACGTCTTTGGGCGCAACTCCGCGCAGATAGAACAACGAAAACCCGAACGGTGGCGTCAGGAACGATGTCTGGATGTTGAGGCCCACCATTACACCAAACCAGACCGCGGTGACGTTGGCGCTAGGATCGGCCAGCAGTATCGGCGCCACGATCGGCACCACGACGACAGCAATCTCGAGAAAGTCGAGGAAAAAGCCGAGGAAGAATATGACCGCCATGACAACGATAAACTGGGTCCAGAAGCCGCCGGGCAGGGCGGTCAGGTGCTCTTTAACCAGCTCTTCGCCACCGAATCCACGAAACGCGGAGGTCAGCATCGCGGCGCCGAGCAGGATGATAAACACCATCGAGGTCGTCTTGGCGGTGTCCATCATGACGCCGCTCAAAGTGTCTCCGATCTTGAAGGCGCGCCAGGTCGCCCAGCCGATCGAAACGATCAGTACCAGTGCCGCCATCGCGGCGAGCGCAACCCCCAGCGCATCATAGCTGCTCTGGATATTCTTGATATTCAGATTGAAAAATTTCAGCAGGATGAGAATCACGATTACCGCGCCAATTGCCATGGCCGCCGGGTAGTAAGCCCTTTTGTGGCCTTCCATGAGGCGGTAACTGCCCATCATCATTGCGCCGATAGCGCCGATGGCGCCGGCCTGGTTGACCGTGGCGACACCCAGGATTATCGAGCCCAGCACAATGAAAATCAGCGCCAGCGGCGGCACCAGTGCCAGCAAAACCCTGATTATAAATTTGTGATCGTATTTACCCTCGAATGGCACCGGTGGGGCCTTTTTAGGATTGATCAAGGCCGTTACCAGGATGTAGAGCATATAGAGCCCGACCAGAATCATGCCCGGGATGAAGGCACCCATGAACATGTCGCCAGCGCTTGCGGTTACGACATCGAAGTCTCCCGGCATCGAAAATTCACCGGTGGCTTCCTTGTAGTCGGCCTTGCGCATGGTCGCCGCCTGGTCCGCCGCACTCGACAACTGGTCGGCGAGGATAATCAGTACGATCGAAGGCGGAATGATCTGTCCGAGGGTGCCCGACGCACAGATGGTGCCGCAGGCAAGCGATTTCGAATAATTGTTGCGCAGCATGGCCGGTAGCGAAATCAGGCCCATGGCGATAACCGTGGCGCCGACGATACCGGTCGTGGCGGCGAGCAGGGCGCCGACGAATACGACCGAGATTCCGAGTCCGCCGGGGATGGGCCCGAACAACTGCGCCATCGCCACCAGCAGATCCTCGGCGATACGCGAGCGTTGCAACATGATGCCCATGAAAATAAACAGCGGAATGGCGATCAGCGTGTCGCGTTCGACCACCCAGTACAAACTTCGGTAATTGGTGACCCCGGCGCTCAGCCACTGATTGGGACCGCCGAGCACGAAATAGGCGTCGACGTTACCCTCGAAAACCCAGCCGCAGAAGGCGGCTATCGCAATCGTGGCGATTGCCGATCCGGGTAAGGCAAACGCGACCGGGAAGCCCGAGGTCAGGGCGAACACCATGATTGCGACCAGCAGGACCAGGAAATAGAGTTCCATGACTAGTGACCGCCCCCGGAAACCGCGCTGTTATCGTCCGAGATTAACTGGAAGTAGCTCGGGTGCTCTTCATCCTTGCCGCGACTGAGCATCTGGTTGACGTTGTACAGCAGGTAGCTGACGAACTGAATCAGCATCGTCACCGAGAATATGATCAGGAAACCGGCCATGATGTACTTGACGTACATGCCGTAGCCGCTCTGCGAAACCTCGAAACTGAGCAGCGGGCTATTGATGCTGTTGCCGCGCCCTCCCATGCCCTGCATCAGGATCACCCAGCAAATCGGCATGCCGAGAAAAAGGCTGCCAATGGTATCGAACAATGCTTTCTTGCGGCGCCTGAATCCGGTATAGAGCACATCGACGCGCACATGGCCTTCTTCCACCAGCGTATGCGAGCTGGCGAACAGGAACAGTCCCGCATACCAGAAACGCACCAGGTCGCCCATATAGGCCTGCTCGTAGGAAAACACGAAGCGGGTGATGACGATCAGGAACTCGGCCAGTACGCACATCAAGGCCAGCCAGGCAAAGCTGATATGTTTCAGCCAGGCCGCGAGGAACAGCGACGCGACGATCAGGGGGTAGTGCACGTAGCTACCGCGAAAAATCGGACGCCCCAGTTGCTGGTTCAACCATTCGCCCGTTATCGGTTCGAGAATGCCTTCCACGCGCAGGAGCGAAATCAGCATGTCGACCGAGCCGACCAGCGTTACCGACCAGAATGCGAAACGCACGATATAGGCGGAAAGCCTGGCAAAGCGGATGCTGTCCTGCTCGAGCGAGCGTGCGCGCGTCCTGACCACGTACGCCAGGCTGGCAAACAGCAACAGCAGGTAGAAAATCAGCTGACCCCAGCCCTGGCCGATCTTCGATTCGTCGAGCGCATCGACTTCGAGTCCGAACCAGCCATAGTGTACGACCAACGCGTAAGGCCCCGGCATTTCCTGCCAGTACACCAGGTAATTATTAATCAGGTAAAGAAAAACACCGCTGACCATCGCGTAAGCGAAACCACGCGCTATCAATGGCAGGTTTTTCTTTATCATCACGCGTTTAACAGGTAAGCGAAAGAAAACGGAGCCCGCAGACTCCGTTTAACTTTCGTATGGATCTGCGCTTACAGTCCAAGTACGCGGTTACGCTGCGCCACGTAGGCCTGATCGGAGATCTTGGCCCAGGCACCTACCTCGCTGCGAGACTTGAGAAAGCTCTGGTGGATTTTCTTCGCCAGCGGGCTGTGCTGCTGCACTTCCTCGAAGACTTCAGCCGCGGCATCGCCGAAACTGTCATAAATGTCGTCGTTGAAACTGCGCAGCTTGACGCCCTGGTCGGATATCAGCTTTGCCAGCGACTCACCGTTCTTGGCGTTGTACTCGGACATCATCACCGAGTTCTCCATTTCGGCCGCGGCGGTTATGATCAACTGGTCCGACTTGCTCAGGCCATCCCAGAATTTCTTGTTGATACCGAGTGACAACATCGAGCCTGGCTCGTGCATTCCGGGGTAATAGTAGAACTTGGCGGCTTCGTAGAACTTCATGAAACTGTCATTCCAGGGTCCAACCCATTCGGTGGCGTCGATCGCACCGGAAACCAGGTTTTCATAAATCTGGCCACCCGGCAGTGAAACCGGAGAAGCACCCAGCTTGGCGAGTACGTCGCCGCCGAGACCCGGAATACGCATTTTCAGCCCCTTGAAATCGGCGGCGGAACGCATTTCCTTGCGGAACCAGCCGCCCATTTGAACGCCGGTGTTGCCGCAGGGCAGGCACTTGAGACCGTAACCGGCCGAGAGCTCATCCCATAATTGCTGGCCGCCACCAAACTGGGTCCAGGCGTTGACTTCGGTGAAAGTCATGCCGAATGGAACACCGGTAAAATAAGCCCAGCCGGGGTGCTTGCCTTTCCAGTAGTAGTCGGCCGCGTGGTACATTTGCGCGTTGCCGGAGGCGACTTCATCGAACGAGTCGAATGCCTTGACGCGTTCGCCGGCGGCAAAATAGGTGACTTTGATTCGACCGTCGGTCATTGCGGTCAGGCGCTCGGCGAAGCGCTGCGCGCCCGTGCCGAGACCGGGAAAGTCACGCGGCCAGGTGGATACCATGGTTATTTCGATGCGATTGGCAGCAATTGCTGGTGCTGAGACCGCGGTTGCTCCGGTTGCGAGGGCGGCGGCGACGCCACCTTTGAGTACATCACGACGTTTCATTGCTGATTCTCTCCGTTGTTATGGATATTGCTCGAACTATTTTTATAGTGGTCGGGGGTTTTGAATACGAACCCCTGCATTACAACGAGGCCATTCTGGGCTTTCTACCCTAATATTTCAAGTTTTAACGCTGACCTGCTCGGCAGTAGAAAATTCAGCCTGGTGGGTTTTCAGCAAATTCCAGGCGGCCTGGATATCCGGATTGATCGGTTCGCAATTCTCGGCCAGAAACCTCTCGGGAACGGTTTCCGAATTCAATATCGATTCTGGATGTCCTTTCGGAAACAGGGCGCTGTGATTGAAGAACAGGTATCTGTGCAGTGGCGCAGCACTGCCGACCAGCAATCCGAGCGCAGTCAGCTGGTTATCGAGCTCAAACAGCGGGTTTTCGAACTTGAAGCTTTTTTGGCCAATAACCTGGGTCCATTCCGATATCCGCTCGGCGCAATAGATATTGCCGCCGTAGGGTTTGTAGCTGATCAACAGGATGGCATCCCGCGTCAGCGCGAGTCGATCGATGTGGTAGTAGCCCTCGAGCCCATCCGCGCAGATCAAATTGCGGATCTGTTTGCTTCCGATCCGGTTCAGGCAGCGCTGGATACGCCATTCGGCCAGGTGCATCTGCAATCGCTTGCGGTTGACGAAAAGAACCAACGCGATTGCCAGCCCGGCCATCGAAATGGCGATGACGTTCGCCTCCAGATTCAGGCCTTGTAAGAGTGCTTCGATGTCCATGAGGTAAAATAATATCCGAACCGGGTCAAAATGCCATCGGCAATTGCCTTCGTCAAATGTAAAAATTACACTGGCGTTTGCTGATACAGGGGCTTACCGAGATGACAACGCCAAACTTGACCGTGAAACAATTGTTCGATCGCGAAAGTTGCACCTATACCTACCTGTTGATCGATGCGGACACGGGTGAGGGTGCCATTATCGATGCGGTGCTCGAAACCTTTGAGCGGGATATGCAGATCATCAATGAGCTCGGGGTGGAATTACTGTATGCAATCGAGACCCACGCGCATGCCGACCATATTACCTCGGCCGGTAAAATCCGTGAAATTACCGGCGCCAAGCTGGTATATGGCGAAAGTTCCGGTATCGAGGCGATCGACTTACCGCTCAAGGATGGGGACAGCATTCAGCTCGGGCATTACCAGATTACGGCGATTTCGACGCCGGGACATACCAACGGCTGCACCAGCTATTTTTGCAACGGCATGCTGTTCAGCGGGGATACCCTGTTAATCCGCGGCTGTGGCCGCACCGATTTTCAGTTCGGCGATCCCGGGCATCTTTACGACAGCATTACGCAAAAGCTGTTCGTTCTCGGCGACGACACCATCGTTTTTCCGGCGCACGACTACAACGGCCGCACGTCGTCGACCATAGGTGAGGAAAAAACCTGGAATCCGCGTCTCGCGGGCGGTCGCAGCAGGCAGGAATTCATCGATTTAATGAACAACCTGAACCTGGATATGCCGAAACGAATCAACGAAGCGGTGCCCGCTAACATGAATGTCGGCATAAACTTCGACGCCAACCGTTACCTGCTGCGCGATTTCGATATGAATGACCTGCATGAGATCTGGCAGGACCCGCCCGCGAATACCCTGGTCATGGATAACCGTACGCCGGATGAGTTTGCCAAGGGTCACGTGCCGGGTAGCCGCAATATTCCAATGGGGACCGAAAACGCGCATGTCGACGAATTACGACAATATGATCAGGTATATCTCTATTGCCGTTCGGGTCGACGCGCGCAGACGTCGATGACCAACCTGAACTTCCAGGGCCTCAATCACATCACCTGCATCAGTCATAGCGGCATGCCCGACTGGGAAAAGGCGGGGTATCCGGTCGAAACCTGAAGCCTTGTCATCCCGCGGTTTAAGCCGAAGCCTCGGACCGGCGGGATCTGGTTTACGAGAACAGGAAGATGTCGGCCTGCGGCCGGTTAGTTTGACTGGGCCCCGCGGTCAAGCCGCGGGGTGACGTTCTTTTTCTCGGGGGTCTAAACGTTGGGAAGTCCGGGGTCAGACCAAGATTGCCGCTCACATTTATCCAACTGATCCTGCTTTACCGGCAAACTTGCGCTGACCTCCTCGATGGGAGCTTGCACTTCCTCCGGCGAGGGAATGCTTTAGTCGGTTACCTTGGATATCACCATATAAGCATGAACGTAATCCATGCCGTGGCCTTCAGGATTGTCCCGCACCCTGTCGCGGTAGGTCCCGTAGTAGTCTTCGATGAGCTGCTGGCGTTGCTCCAATGGACGCTCGTCGGATAAAGCGTTGAAATAGATGCTCTCGTTCCAGCTGCGTATCGTCGGGATGTAAGCCTCGGCAAAGCGCGCGGAATCGCCATGCTCGGCAAAGGCTTCGGCAAACGGGCATTTGATGATGCGGGTTTCGATATGATCGAGGCGCAGGCCGGCCTGGAAGACGGCTTCGTCGGGGTTGGTCAGCGGTGCGCTGAATTCTTCCACCGTGTTGTAGTACTGCGGCAGTGTCATGTTTGCGTATTCCGTGCGCGTAATGCGATCCTGGTCGAGGAAGGTCTGCCAGATCTGGTTGAAAGTATCGAACATGTTAACGCCCCCGGTATTGCCCAGATAACGCCCCTGTTCGTCGCAACCGAAGTTGATCAATACCAGCTTGCCACCTGGTTTCAATTCCGCGGCGCGATGCAGCAGGATTTGCCGCCAGTCGCGATGTGCCTGCGCACGAAACTTTTCCAGCTCCTCACCCTCGGCGCCGACCGCCTGCACGTGATTCGAAATATTGCAGACCTTGCTGCTCAGCCAGTGCATCGCGGTCGCCGAAAATCCGATGTCGACCGTCGCCGCGGGCAGGATCTGCTTGTAAAAGGTCGTCCCCGCGACCAGTGGATAGACGTTGTCGTTTTTATCGAGATAGGTATCGAACGGCCCGAGCCCGTAGACATTGGCGATCAGCGCGTTGAAGTCATTGCGTGGCTGGTCCGAGTAAACGACCGAGATCGGTGCCTGCGGCACGCGCGCCCTGACCGCGTCGATCACGCTGCCAACCATGGCAAGCGAGGTTCCGGCGTCGGCGGTGCCCATGTCCGAGAGCGTGAACCCGTTGGCGATCGATGCTTGAGACAGGCTGTCGATGGCGTCCAGCACCATGGGCGTGGCCGCATCGATGACATGTTTGGCGCCAATCGTTGCGAGCGAGTAGAGCCCGCCGCCGCTCATGGTAATGCCTTCTGAATGCCCCCGAGTACCCATATTCTCCTCCGTCGGATTATTGTTCGATTAGCGATAAAACCAATTGTGCCATATTGCGTGCGCCGCCACCCTCGCCGAGGTTTTCGCGCACGCGTTCGAGGCCCGATTTGATCTGCGCGCGGTACTCGGAGTTTTCCAGCAGTTCGAACAGCTCTGCGCTGACGGCTGCGGGATTTGCCTGCTGCTGCAGGAACTCACGCACTACCGCGCCATCGGCAACGATGTTGGCTAAACCGATATGCGGAATCGTGATCAGGCGTTTCATGATCGAATACGACAGCCCCGACATCCGGTAGACAATGCACATCGGTACTCCGAGCAAACCGATCTCGAGCGTGACCGTACCCGAGCAGCTGACGATCGCATCGCAGCAGCTAATGGCTTCATAGATATCACCCTGACTGACGATGATATCGAGCTCCTTGCTGGCGCACTGCCGAGAAATGTCGTCGAAATCCAGCGTCGACGCGACCGGCAGCAGGAACCTGATTTGCGGATCGCGTTTGCGCATCAGCTCGGCAGTAGCGAACATCAGCGGCAGCAGGCGGGATATTTCGCTATGGCGACTGCCCGGAAACAATCCGATCACCCGGTCGGCGGCAGCGATGCCGAGTTTCGCCCGCAGCGCGTCGCGGTCCGCGCTGACCTGCACCTTGTCGACCAGCGGGTGGCCGACGAAGCTCACCGGAATACCGGCATTTTTGTAGTACCGCTGCTCGAATTTGAATATCACCGCCATGTGATCGATCAGCCTGCCGATCTTGTGGATGCGTTTGGGCCGCCAGGCCCAGACCTGGGGGCTGATGTAGAACAGCACCTTGATGCCGAGTTCACGCGCATGGCGCGCCATCTTCAGATTGAATTCGGGGTAATCCACCAGCACCAGCAGGTCGGGGCGAGTCTGCTCGAGCCGCTGCCTGACGATCGCCATCGCCTTTTTGATGTCGCCCCAATGGCGTAAAACCTCGACCAGCCCGACCACCGCAATTATCGAAGAATCGAAAAAAACCTCGACCCCGGCGCGGCGCATCTCCTGGCTGCCCATACCGCTTAAACGGATATCCGGTTGTAAAATTTTCAGCTGTGCGACGAACTCGGCGGCGTGGGCGTCACCGGAGGCTTCCCCGGCGAGGATCATGACATGGGCCTGACTCATCAGGCGCTCAACACGGCCTCGCAGACGGTTTCGATTTGTTGTTCAGTCATTTCGGGGAATATCGGCAAGGACAGACAGCGCCTGGCGGTAGCTTCGGTCACCGGCAGTTCAGGCTGGGGGGTATCGCTAAAGGCTTGCTGCAGATGCAGGGGGATCGGGTAGTAAACCGCACAGGAAACGCCCCTGGCGATGATGGCTTCTCGCGCCGCGTCGCGCTCATCGCAGAGCAGAGTGTACTGGTGAAACACATGATCGCGATCATGCGGGATCGCCGGCGGCTGGAAGCGGCTGCCGGCAAACCTTTGATTATAGGTCCTGGCAACCTCCAGGCGCTTGCGGTTATAGCTGTCGATATGTTTCAGCTTGATCCGCAGGATAACGGCCTGCAATTCGTCCAGCCGACTGTTAAACCCAATGATGTCGTGGTGGTATTGCTGACTACTGCCATGGTTACGCAACATCCGCACCCTGGCAGCGGTGTCCGCGTCGCCCGTGGTGACCATGCCGCCATCGCCGTAGCAGCCAAGATTCTTGCTCGGGAAAAAGCTGAATGCCCCGGCAGCTCCCATCGTGCCCGTGGTTTTGTCGCCGTAGCGGCTGCCGAAAGACTGGGCGCAATCCTCGATTACCAGCAGCTTGAATTCGTCCGCCAGCGCCTGTATTTGATTCATGTCGGCGGGCTGCCCGAACAGGTGGACCGGCAGGATCGCGCGCGTATTCTCGGTTATGGCTTGCCTGATCCTGTCCGGGTCCAGGTTGAAGCTATGCGGCTGGATATCGACAAAGACCGGCGTCGCGCCGACGTAGCGGATAGCCTCGGCGGTAGCGATGAAAGTGAAGGCGCTGGTAATGACTTCGTCACCGGGCTTGATCCCGGCCGCGAGCAGGGCAAGGTGCAGCGCATCGGTACCGTTAGCGCAGCTAATCGCGTGTGCAGCGCCGAGGTAATCGGCAGCTTCCTGGTCGAACGCCTGTACGTTTGGACCGAGAATAAATCGGGTTTCGCCAAGCGCCTGCAGGATTGCATTGTCGATCTCCGTTTGCAGGGTTTCGTACTGCCCTTTCAGGTCTACCATGGGTATATTCATTGTGATCCCTTGATTTGAGTCGTTATCGCAATCGCCGTTTGCAGTGCGCGCCGGCCATCCTCGCCATTCACCAGGGGCCGCTTTCCGCTATTGATCGCATTGATGAAGTCGAGCACTTCCAGATTGAGCGCATCGTTATCCTCGAAAGCCAGCTCTTCGTGAGTGATGTCCTTGAATCCCTCGGCATTGTCGGTATCACCCTTGCGGTTGATCGCCAGGATCTTGTCCTGGAAGTCCGCCGACAGGTAGGCATCCTTCTGGAAGATGCGCAGCTTGCGCTCGCGCTTGCGGCTGATGCGGCTGGCGGTGACGTTGGCGACGCAGTGGTTTTCAAACTCGATGCGCGCATTGGCAATGTCGATGGTATCGGATAACACCGAGATGCCGCTGGCGGAAATTCGCGTAATCGGACTGTCGACCAGGTCGAGGATGATATCGATATCGTGAATCATCAAATCGAGAATGACGCTGACGTCGGTGGCGCGGCTCGTGAACGGCGCCAGTCGGGTCGATTCCAGAAATTGTGGCTGTTGCATATGCTCGGTGATGCCGAGCATGACACTATTGAAGCGTTCGATATGCCCGACCTGCAGCACCAGGTTCTTATCATCTGCAATTCGGATCAGGGTTTCCGCCTCTGCGACCGTTTCCGTGACCGGTTTTTCGATCAAACAGTGAATTCCTGCTTCCAGAAACTCGCGACCAATTTTATAATGCAGGCTGGTTGGTACCACCAGGCTGATCGCGTCAACCAGCGGGATGACATCGCGATAATCGGTAAATGTCTTTGCACCGTGTTTTTCTGCGATTGCGCGGGCGTTTTCGGCGTTGCTGTCAACCACCGCAACCAGTTCGCAATCGGCGCAGGCGGCGTATTTGTCAGCATGCCATTTGCCGAGGTGACCAACACCGATAACCGCAACCTTGAGTAATTGAGACATAAGTGGCAGGAGTAAATTTCAAACGGCGCATTATATATGCATGAAAACCCAATTGCGATGCCAGCCCGCATTTCTCACCATCATTCTACTGCGGCCGACGATATGCTCGCTGTGGCAGGGCGTACTCCCGCCGGTCGGCTCGACGTAGTCTCTGCTACGCCAGCGCCGCCCTCTGGTGCGTGCGCCCCGTCACAGCGGCATCTCGACGACCTCGAGACGAACGATGGTGAGAAATGCTGGCTTATCGCGGGCATCGACGAGGCCGGACGCGGTCCACTCGCCGGGTCGGTGGTCGCCGCCGCGGTTATTCTCGATGAGCGTTACCCCATCGAGGGCCTGACCGATTCCAAAAAGCTGTCCGAGAGCCGGCGTATTTTGCTGGAAGTGGAGATCAAACAATACGCCAGGGCCTGGGCGATCGCGGAAGCCAGCCATCATGAGGTCGATGAAATCAATATCCTGCAGGCCAGCCTGCTGGCAATGAAACGCGCGCTGTTAAACTTGAATCTGAAACCCCAGCAGGTACTCGTCGACGGCAACCGGCTGCCGCTGATCGACGGTTACCGGATGCGTGCTATCATCAAGGGCGATCTCAGTGAACCCTGTATTTCGGCGGCGTCGATCCTGGCTAAAAACTATCGTGACCGGCAAATGATCGAACTGGACAGGCAGTACCCCGAGTACCAGTTTGCCCGGCACAAGGGT
The DNA here is from genome assembly GCA_963768295.1 of uncultured Gammaproteobacteria bacterium. Lineage (GTDB taxonomy): Bacteria > Pseudomonadota > Gammaproteobacteria. Next base: position 214,396 of record CAVYHN010000016.1, read on the forward strand.
TATCCGACCGCGCTGCACCGGGAACTGTTGCAGAAATACGGCGTATCCGCGGTGCACCGCCGCAGCTTTAAACCAGTCAGGGAACTATTGAATGGATAACCGATTCGTCCATCTGCATGTGCATAGCGAGTACTCGCTGCTGGACAGCACGGTCCGCTTGAAACCACTGGTGGAACAGGTGCGCGCTCGCGGCATGGGCGCGGTAGCGCTCACCGATCTGAATAACATGTTTGCCGTGGTCAAACATTACAAGGCGGCGACGGCGATGGGCGTAAAACCGATCTTCGGCGCCGACGTCTGGATTAATCATCCCGCGCGCACCGAGCCGCTGAGTCGCCTGGTGCTGCTGTGTCAGAACGACCAGGGTTACCTGAACCTCAAGCAACTCGTTTCCCGGGCTTACCTCGAAGGGCAGACCGCCGATCGCGCCACCATCGATATCGCCTGGTTGCGTCAGTCCTGTGACGGCCTGATTGCCCTGTCGGCCGGCCTCGAAGGCGACATCGGGCTGGCTTTGCGCATGCAGAACAGCGAGCTTGCCGAAGCCTGCCTGCAGGAATGGGTCGATATTTTCGGCCAACGCTTCTTTCTCGAATTGCAGCGTTGCGGCCGCGCTCACGAGGAAGCCTATATTGCGCAGGCGGTGACCTGGTCGCGCTCGCTGAAGATACCCGTGGTGGCGAGCAACGACGTGCGCTTTCTCGATGCCGCGGATTTCGATGCCCACGAAGTCCGGGTCTGCATCTGCACCGGTTTCACGCTCGAGGACGAGCGCCGCCCAAAACTCTATTCGCCGCAGCAATACCTGCGCTCCGCCGATGAAATGGTGGAATTGTTCAGCGACATTCCGGAGGCGATTGCGAATTCGGTGGCGATTGCCGAGGCCTGCAATCTGCGCCTGACACTGGGAGAAGCCTACCTGCCCGAATACCCGGTGCCCGAGGGATACACCACCGATACCTTTTTTCGGCATGTTTCCCAGCAGGGCCTCGAGCGACGTCTCGAATTTCTGCAACAGCAACTGCCCGCCGGAACCGAGCTCGAGCGCGAACCTTATTACGAGCGCCTTGGAATCGAGCTGGACGTCATTATCGAAATGGGCTTTCCGGGTTACTTCCTGATCGTCATGGACTTTATCGAGTGGGCCAAGAACCACCAGATTCCGGTCGGCCCCGGGCGGGGTTCGGGCGCCGGCTCGCTGGTCGCCTACGCGCTCAATATCACCGACCTGGATCCGCTGGCATACGAACTGCTGTTCGAGCGCTTCCTCAATCCCGAACGCGTGTCGATGCCCGACTTCGACATCGATTTCTGCATGGATCGGCGTGACGAAGTCATCGACTACGTGGCCGACCATTACGGCCGCAACCAGGTTTCGCAAATCATCACCTACGGCACGATGGCGGCCAAGGCGGTGATTCGCGACGTCGGCCGCGTCATGTCGCATCCCTACGGGTTTGTCGATCGCATCGCCAAGCTGGTGCCGTTCGAAGTCGGCATGACGCTGGAAAAAGCGCTTGAACAGGAAGAGGCGCTGCTCGAGCTGTATCAGCAGGAAGAAGACGTCACGATGCTGATCGATATGGCGCGGTCGCTCGAAGGCCTGACGCGCAATGTCGGTAAACACGCGGGCGGGGTGGTGATTTCGCCGAGCGACCTGACGGATTTCACCCCGCTGTACTGCGAAGCGAGTGGCTCGGGCCTGGTATCCCAGTACGACAAGGACGACGTCGAGGCGGTCGGGCTGGTCAAGTTCGACTTCCTCGGCCTGCGCACGCTGACCATCATCGACTGGGCGGTGCGCGCGATCAATGCGCGTCGCGCGGAGGACAAGCTCGAGATCGAGCGCATCCCGCTGGACGACGCCGAGACCTTCAAACTGTTGCAGGCTTACCAGACCACGGCGGTGTTTCAGCTCGAATCGCGCGGCATGAAGGACTTGATTCGGCGCCTGCAACCCGACAGTTTCGAGGACATTATCGCGCTGGTGGCACTGTTCCGACCCGGCCCGCTGCAGTCCGGCATGGTCGACGATTTTATCGATCGCAAACACGGCCGCGCCCGGGTCGAGTATCCGCATCCGGCGCTCGAAACCATCCTGCAGCCGACCTACGGCGTTATCCTCTACCAGGAACAGGTAATGCAGATCGCCCAGGTGCTGGCCGGCTACACGCTCGGCGGTGCAGATATGTTGCGGCGCGCGATGGGTAAGAAAAAGCCCGAGGAAATGGAGCAGCAGCGCGCCATTTTTACCGATGGCGCGGTCGCCAACCAGGTCGAGGCCAGGACCGCGACCTATATCTTCGACCTGATGGAAAAGTTTGCCGGTTACGGTTTCAACAAGTCCCATTCCGCGGGCTATGCGCTGGTGTCTTACCAGACCGCCTGGCTGAAGCGGCATTACCCGGCTGAATTCATGGCGGCGGTGCTGTCGGCCGATATGGACAATACCGACAAGATCGTCACGCTGATCGACGATTGCCGGGAAATGAAGCTCGATATTCGTCCACCCGACGTCAACCTGTCCAACTACCAGTTCACCGCGGGCGACGAGCAGCAGATTTATTACGGCCTGGGCGCGATCAAGGGCGTCGGGCAGGGCGCCATCGAAAGCATCATCGAGCACCGTGGCGAGGGCGATTACCGCTCGCTCGACGATTTTTGCGCGCGCATCGATTCGTCGAAATCCACGCGCAAGGTGCTCGAAGCACTGATCAAGGGCGGGGCGATGGATTGTTTCAGCGCGAACCGGGCGGCGCTGATGGCGCACCTGCCGTATGCGCTGCAGGCGGCGGAGCAACAGCAGAACAATCTCAATGCCGGCATCACCGATATGTTCGGCAGTATCTCGCAGGCCGGCGCGGCCGAGGAACATGTCCTGCCGGATTGCGAAGCCTGGGATGAGAAACAACGCCTGATGCTGGAAAAAGAGGCGCTTGGGCTGTTTTTAACCGGGCATCCGCTGGCGCTGGTCGACGCCGAGATCAGGCAGTTTGCGCCAACCAGCCTGGGCCAGTGGCTGGAACGCCTCGACACTGGCGGCAGCGGCGAAAGGTTTCGCCAGAAAGAACAGGAAACCCGGGTCTGCGGTCTGGTCGTCGATATCCGCATGCGCAACAGCTTTCGCGGGCGCGAGGCCTTTGTCACGCTCGACGATCGCAGCGGGCGGGTCGACGTGCGTGTATTGCCCGACCTGCTGGCGCAAATCGAACCGATATTGCAGAAAGACCTGGTCTGGGTCGTCGATGGCGGCATCGCCTACGATGACTTCAACAACGGCATCAAGCTGCGCGCCGCCCGGGTGCAGCTGATGGATGACTACCGCGCCAGCAATGCGCGCGCCCTGCATATCACCCTGAACGGACAGGCCGGCGCCGATCTCGATGAAATCATCGGCGTGCTCGACGGCTACAGGTCATCGGACGCAATGCCGGTGGTGTTTCATATGTGCCGCGAAGGCTACCGCTACCAGTTGCGCACCAACGGCAGCTGGTCGCTGAAACCGGACGAGCACTGCCTGCTCGAGCTGCAGCGTTGCCTGGAGCCATCCGAGTTCTACTTTGAATACCACTAATGCCCACTCGCGCTGAACGCGGGTCCTGCATTACCACGATTTGGGTAATGTCTGCCGCAAGCAGACTTGAAAAATCCGGATCAGGCAGCAACTACTGATAAATACCACCGAGGTGGCAACGGAAACTCTCCAGGATTAAACAGTGCGATACCAGCAAATGGCGGTGCAAATTTTTGCAACCCTGCTCTGTACCTGGGCCAGCGCCTTCAGTGCGGTGGCCAGCGGCGACAGCAGACCGGATCTGGAGCAGGCCGGCAGGTACTATGCGATCGTCGCTCAGTCGAGCAAGCTCTTCGGCGGACATGGAACGAACGCGTTGGCGATCGATATCAAACCCGGCGATCCAAAGAATATTGTTCGCGCCAGTTCCGGGCGCGTTATCCCGGTTGCGATATTCGGCTCGAGCGACCTCAATGTAACCTCGATCAATCCGCGCACCATCAGGCTAAACGGTGTCGATGTCGCGCTGGTTGGCAAGTCTGACAATAGTTTATGCCGGCAGACAGATATTAACGACGATGGCTACGACGATCTCGTCTGCGACGTGCACACAACGGGCTTCAAGGTCGGCGAAGGCGAATTCAGGATTATCCTCAAGGCGGCAACCTATCATGGCGAATCGTTAAAAGGCGAAGATCGAATCAGGATTGTGGGCAATTAGGAAAGCAGTTCCTCAGCCAGAACAATGTTCCCGGAAAACGTCAGGTCGAACGACGATTGTTTTTAAGTAAGCAGACTCTCTATTGGACTCTCTGCGTTCGGGGTCCACCTGATTTCATCTCGAACTCGGAATTGAAATGGATTTGCACTGACGATAGTGGAGTCTGGCGTTTGTTATCTTCCTAAAACCTGAACTCCATCCCGACTCCAATGCTATCACCGGATATTTGAGTGCTTATGCGCAGCTGATCCTGATCAGGTGCAATAAAATCCTCTGCCAGATATCCGAGGAAATGTCCCAGTGCCCAACCGGCCAATACGTCGGATGGATAATGTTCGCCCGCTTCCACCCTTGCCCAGGCGGTAAGTGCAGCAATGCTGTTGAATGTGTAAGTTAACGCCTGCTTCGACTGGCTGCTGACGGGCAGGTATTCTACATTCAGGTTGGCCATTTGCGCGCTCATCGTGGCCGTCGAAGTGTGATAGGACGGAAAGCCATTGTCATTTTTCTCGTTCGGCTTTTCCCGACCCGAGTAATGCTGGATTCCAGTAGTGAATTCGCCTGCGAGTTCTACCGCCAACCACTCTGTGCCGACTAACTTCGCTTTGCTGCCAAGCCATTCGCCGACAGCATCCGCTCCAGGTGCCGCCAGGGCTGTTGCAATATAGGCAACCTGGTTCAGATCTTTGAGGTCGTCGCTATAGTTGCGGGCATCCCGGGTTGAGCCGAACAAAGGGGTATCTTCGCGTAACTGATCCGAGATTTGTTCATCCAGGTCACCCACCTGCAAAGCGGTAGCCGCCAGCAGGCTTCCCCAGACATTGGGGTCGCGCAGCGCCTGTTTGCCGGATTGCATTAAGCGGGACCAGCCCGGCGCTATCGTCACGTTTTCGCCGAGGAAAGGCCGACTTTTGGATGCGCAGCCCGAAGCCAGCACAAGAAACAAGGTAGTAGCAAACGCGGGGGCCAAAAATCTCACCCGGGGCCAACAGGGATGACAAATTTCCGGCGATCTCGTCGGATCACCCAAACGCATTGATTGCGCTCGAGCAGTCACTGGCTCATCAACTCGGTGCACCCGTTACCTGTCGCGACTGATTTCTGGAGATACGAAAACAGTTCGCCGAACGTCGGTGCCGTGTAAGACATCGGGATGAGCATACTCAAGCTGGCAGTGGAGTCGCTAGACGTGGCGGCCCAATATCCTGCCTGGTGATCCGAGCAGCAATTTTGCATAAAACAATCAGCGTAAAGCTTTGATCAAAGGACTTTACTGACGCAACCTTAAGAATTGCTTAAATTTCAGGATTTGATGCATTGAAAAAGCTGAATTTACCTACGCGAGATTCGAGTAAAATTACCGAAGCCTTAATTAACTCGTGTCGTGATTCGACCTCTTGGCGCATCGCTGGCTGGAAATCGAAGGCGAAATCGAGTTTCTGGTAGTGGCCGTGTTTCGACACCGAATCAGGGCTGGTAGTAGCGGTATAGCGTCAGCAGGTGTTAGCCAGGATTTGAGGCCGGTTCGATCTTTCCTGAAACTTTGCTGCAATTGACCCGAAAATAATATCCCAGTATCGTGCCGGCGATTACCAGCGCTCGGATCTACCATGTATCGATACATTATCTGGCGATTGCTGTTCGAGATTTGCAATATCAGGCGCCTGCTCGGACATGGAAAGGAACGGGTTCAGTACCTGGCCTTCGGCGCCAACCTGAGCGAAACGATTATGAACCAGCGCCGAATCCGGCCGTTTGCGATGAAGCCTTTTACCCTCAGGGACCACGGCCTGCGCTTCGATCACCCGGGGCCATGGGTCGGCTGTGCCTATGCTTCCGCCGAGCCCGCCGTGGGCGAATCGGTCTACGGTTTCCTCTACAGCTTATCTGTCAGGGACGCCGCGCGGATGGATTTCTACGAGGCGGTGCCGGTGATTAAGCGCTACCGCCGCACCTGGGTCGAGCAGGATGGAGAGCGCTTCTATTTTTACCAGACCAATCGCTCCACGCCGAACCTGAATCCCACCGATGAATACCTGGGTTATATCGTCACCGGCCTGGAATCGCACCCGCAGGTCCCCGCTGAATATCGCGCGGCCATGGCGGCAACCGAAACCTGTGTGCCGGGGCGCTGGGTTTCATCCTATTTGTGGCAGCAACCCGAAGATCGCAGCGGCTGGCTGCGTGGCCTGATCGAATTTTATCAGCGGCTGGTGCTGTTCGTTTTCCTCAAATTTCTATACCGCTTTTCCCCGAGCGCGTTTTTCATTCGTTACTGATACCAGTCACCCCGCAAAGCGGTTGCATCGCCTGCCCGGGAATGGCACCGGAGTCAACTTCGCGCATGCGGGGAGTTTGCAAGCGCGACTCGCCAGGTAGTTTCCTACCGGCCGCGCAGGCCTGCGCCAGCTAAATCAAGGAGTAAAGATTTCGCCGTTCTCGTCGCAGGCCAGGCTCATCGCGTAGAGGAAAGTATCGACGTGATCTTGTGGTAACGGCAACTGGTCGTTTTCATCAGCGGCAGGGTAGGCGCGCAACTGCAGCCCGGTGCGCGTTTTTCCCGGATTGAAACAATTCACGCGCAGATTGCTGCCTTCGTATTCACGCGCCAGCAACTGCGCCATCGCCGCGAGCCCCTGTTTGCTGACCTGGTAGGCATCCCAGTAAGCTCCGGGCTTGTCATCGACCATGAACAGAATCGAAGCTTTATCCGAGCGCGTCAGTAACGGCAGACAGGCGCGAGTCAGCAGGTAGGGCGCATGCAGGTTGACCTGGTGCACCTGGTACCAGGTCTCGGCGTCGCTCTGTGCAAACACCGTGGGCGCGCCCAGGGTTGCGGCGCAATGGATCAATCCATCCAGCCGTTTCAGCCGGGATTCGATGTTGTTGGCGAGCTCGTGGTAATCATGCTCGGTTGCGCCTTCGAGATTCATCGGGTATATCGCCGGCGTCGGGTAGCCCGCCTGTTCGATTTCATCGTACAGTTCTTCTACCATGCGCAGGTTGCGCGCCAGCAAAATCACCGTCGCGCCGTGTTGCGCCAGCGCCAGCGAAACGGCTTTGCCGAAGCCGCCGGTAGCGCCGGTTAGCAGAATCGTCCTGTCCTTTAACAGGTCGGGCGTAACCCTGAAATCTTCCGGCACGCGGGTCATGACTGCCTCATCAACCAGTGCTGTAACAGATCCTCGGGCCGATCGATGATCCCATCTGCATTCCAGCCTTCGATCGCTCCGGCATCCTCGATATAACCGTAGGCCGCGACCAGGGTTTTCATGCTGGCGGCCTTGCCGGCGACGATATCGCGTTCGTCGTCGCCGACATAAACACATTTGTCGCAATCCACTCCCAGCCGTTCAGCCGCGACCTGCAGCGGCAGTGGGTGCGGTTTGCGCTGTTCGAGCGTATCCCCGCCGATAACGACACCACTGCGCTGCGCCAGGCCGCAGCTGTTGCAGCAGTGGATGGGTCAGCCATTCGGGTTTGTTGGTGACGATGCCCCAGGGCATGGCGCGCCTGTCGAGTTCGTCGAGGATAGCCTCATAACCATCGAATAGCCTCGATTCGTCGGCGACGCGGGCGCGGTAGTGATGCAGGAAACGCTGGCGCAGCGGCTCGATTTCCTGCTTCGGCTACTTTTCCGGAAAATCCAAGTTGGGTCAACACCAGGCCGCCCTGCGAAACCAGCGGGCGAATGATTTCCATTGGGATCGGCGCCAGGTTTTCCTCGACCAGCAGATTGTTCAGCGCACCGCCCATGTCCGGTGCGGTGTCAATCAGGGTGCCATCGAGGTCGAACAGGACGGCTTCAATCATCGAAACTGGCGGTCATCAGGTAGTTGACGTCGATATCCCGGCCCAGCGAATAGTTTTTCGTGATCGGGTTGTAGCTCATGCCGGTGATATCGCGCAGCTGCATCCCGTTGGCGCGCAGCACCGCCGCCATTTCCGAGGGCTTGATAAATTTCCTGTACTCGTGAGTCCCCCGGGGCAGCATCCGCAGGATGTACTCGGCCCCCAGCACCGCGAGCGCGAACGACTTTGGATTGCGGTTCAGCGTTGACAAAACCAGGACGCCATCAGGCTTCAGTACGTGACTTGCCGATTTGATGATTGAGGCCGGGTCGGGTACATGTTCGAGCATTTCGAGGCAGGTTACGATATCGAAAGCCGAGGCATTGCTCTCGGCAAAAGCCTCCGCCGTCGAAAGCTGATAGTCGATATCGAGTTCGGATTCATGCAGGTGCATCCTCGCGACCTCGAGCGACAGCTCGGCCATATCGATACCGGTTACCCGCGCGCCTTGCTGCGCCAGGCCCTCCGCCAGGATGCCGCCGCCACAGCCGATATCGAGAAGTTTTTTGCCGTCGACTCCCTGCGCCTGTTGCTCGATATAGGCAAGACGCAGCGGATTGATTTCGTGCAGTGGTTTGAACTCGCTTTCGCGATCCCACCAGCGGCTGGCTATCGATTGAAACTTTTCGATTTCGCCGGCATCGACATTCACTTCGAGTGTCATAAGTTCCCCTTGATTTTTTGCGCCCAGATGGCGGCCCTGGCGACTAATTCGTCGCTATCCAGGTGACAGAATTCGAAATCACGCAACTGCGCTGTGCCATCGATCCAGACGTGCGATACCTGGCGACTGGAGGCGGCATAAACGATTTGCGCGACCGGGTCATACAGCGGCTGGGTGTTGAGGCTGCCGCAGGTCCAGCGCTATCAGGTCCGCCTTCTTGCCGACTTCGATACTGCCGATTTGATCCGCCATTCCCAGTGCGCGGGCGCCATTGATAGTCGCCATTTCGATCGCCTGGCGCGCGCTGCAGGCGCTGGCGTTACCGCTGCTGCCCTTGGCCAGCAGCGCGGCGGTGCGCATTTCGCCGAGCAGGTCGAGATCGTTGTTACTCGCTGCGCCATCGGTACCGAGGCACAGGTTGACACCCTGGTCGAGCAGCGCCGCAACGGGACATATCCCGCTCGCCAGCTTCAGGTTGGATTCGGGACAATGGGCAATATTGACGCCGGCTTCGGCCACGCGTTCGATCTCGAACTGGTTGAGTTCAGTCATATGTACCGCGATCAGATTCGGATTCAGCAGATTGAGCTGATCCAGCCTTTCGAGCGGCCGTTGACCGGTTTTTTGCTGGGCTTCGGCGACTTCGCGCGCGGTTTCATGCAGGTGCATGTGCACCGGCAGGTCGAGTTCACTGCTGTACATCGCAATCTGCCGCAACGGCTCGTCTGCAACCGTGTAGGGTGCATGCGGCGCGAAGGCGCTGCTGACCAGGGACAGTTCGCGTATCTCGTCGTGCACCGCGAGCGCCTTGTGCAGGTATTCATCGGCGTCCTGCGCCCATACGCTGGGAAAGTCGAGCACGATCAGGCCGATCACGGCGCGCATACCCATCTGCTGCGCACAGCGCGCGGCTTCGTCCGGAAAGTAATACATGTCGTTGAGGCAGGTGGTGCCCGAACGGATCATTTCGGCGGCCGCCAGGCGGAAGCCATCGGCGCTGAACTCGGCATCGACCCAGCGCGCCTCGGCGGGCCAGATATGTTCGGTCAGCCATTCCATCAGCGGTAAATCGTCGGCCATACCACGCAACAGGCTCATCGACGCGTGGGTATGACTGTTGATCAGCCCCGGTAACAGGGCACATCCCGGGAGACGAATGATTTCGGCTTCCGCGTAACAGGGCAGTTCGGCAATTTCATCGTTCGCGATCAGCATCAGGATACGGTTGTCTTCGACGACGACGGCGAAATCGCGCAATACTTCAAAGTCCGGATTTACCGTGACCGTCCAGTCGGCCTGGATGATTTGGTATCGATGCTGCATAGCCGAACCTTACAAGATTTGGACGCGACTTAAAATGGAAAATGCAGCATTCAGCACGCGCGCCTGGTCTTTTGTCGTGATTGGCGGCAAAAACCCGTAAATCCGTTTATTTTCGCGCTGGAGAGGCGATCTTAGCGGTAGTCCTGACCCCGTGGTCTGTGATAAAATCCCGCAGATCGAAAATGAATCATTCCTGCGTCATTTCTTAGTGTTGAGTTTCTAGTTTTATGGCTGATATCGCCAAGGAAGTATTTCCTGTCAATTTAGAAGACGAGATGCGTCAATCGTATCTCGAATATGCCATGAGTGTTATCGTCGGGCGAGCCTTACCCGATGTGCGCGACGGCCTCAAACCGGTGCACCGACGCGTGCTCTACGCAATGAGCGTGCTTGGTAACGATTACAACAAAGCCTACAAGAAATCGGCGCGCGTGGTCGGTGATGTTATCGGTAAGTATCACCCGCATGGCGACACCGCGGTTTACGACACCATCGTGCGCATGGCGCAACCTTTTGCCATGCGGCACATGCTGGTCGACGGTCAGGGCAACTTCGGCTCGGTCGACGGTGATTCGCCCGCGGCGATGCGCTACACCGAAGTGCGCATGTCGAAGATTGCGCACGAGTTGCTGGCGGACCTGGAAAAGGAAACCGTCGACTACCTGCCGAACTACGACGAATCGGAACACGAACCCGTGGTGTTGCCGACGCGGGTCCCGAATCTGTTGATCAACGGGTCTTCCGGCATCGCCGTTGGCATGGCGACCAATATTCCACCGCATAACCTCAGTGAAGTCGTCAACGCCTGTCTGCTACTGGTAGACGAGCCCGAGTCGGGCATCGAGCGACTGATGGAGTGTATTCCGGGGCCGGATTTTCCAACCGCCGGCTATATCAATGGCGCCCGGGGTATTCGTGAAGCCTACCGTGGCGGCAAAGGCAAGATATACCTGCGCGCCAAGTCCCATTACGAGGAAGACAAGTCAGGCAAGCAAAGTATTATCGTCACCGAATTGCCGTACCAGGTTAACAAGGCGCGACTGCTCGAGAAAATTGCCGAGCTGGTCAAGGAAAAACGACTCGAAGGTATCACCGGCTTGCGCGACGAATCCGACAAGGATGGCATGCGCATGGTGATCGAGCTGCGCCGTGGCGAGATTGCCGATGTCATTCTGAATAATCTGTACAAGCAAACCCAGATGCAAAACGTGTTCGGCATCAACATGGTGGCCCTGGTCAACGGCCAGCCACGTCTGCTCAACCTCAAGCAGATCCTCGAAGCCTTCATCCTGCACCGCCGCGAAGTCGTGACTCGGCGTACCATATTCGATTTGCGTAAGGCGCGCGACCGCGCTCATTTGCTCGAAGGCCTCGCCGTCGCACTGTCCAATATCGATAAAATTATCGCAATGATCAAACAGTCCCCGAGCCCTGCGGTCGCCAAGGTCGCCTTGCTCGAAACCGCCTGGTCTCCGGGCGTGGTCACGGAAATGCTGCAGCGAGCCGGCGCCGCATCCTCGAGGCCCGAGGGCATCGGTGAAGACGTCGGGCTGGTCGGCGAGCAGTATCATCTGACCGAGAAACAGGCGCAGGCGATTCTCGATTTACGGCTGCATAAGCTCACGGGTCTGGAACAGGACAAGATTATCGCCGAGTACCGCGAGATACTCGAAAAGATCGAAGACTTGCTCGATATCCTGAATCGGGACGAACGCCTTAAACAGGAAATACGGCGCGAACTCGAAGAAGTCAAACAGGAATTCGAAGACCCCCGGCGGACCGAGATCCTGATCGATCATTCCGACCTGACGGTCGAGGATCTGATCAGCGAAGAAGACGTCGTGGTCACCATTTCGCATCTCGGTTACGCCAAGGCGCAACCGCTGGAATCCTATTCCGCACAACGACGCGGCGGCCGCGGTAAGGCGGCCACCAAGGTCAAGGACGAAGACTTCGTCGAACAAATGTTTTCCGCATCGACCCATGACACGCTGCTGTGTTTTTCCACGCGCGGCAAGGTTTACTGGCAAAAGGTCTATCAGTTACCGATTGGCAGCCGCACTTCGCGCGGTCGGCCTATGGTTAATTTACTGCCGCTCGAGGAAAACGAGCGCATCACCGCGATCCTGCCGGTACGCGAGTACCCCGAGGATCAGTTTATTTTCTTCGCAACCGCGAGCGGTAAGGTCAAACGGACCTCGCTGTCGAATTTTTCTCGGCCGCGCGCAAATGGCATTATCGCGCTCGACCTGCGCGACGAAGACAGCCTGATAGGGGTTCAGCTGACCGACAGCAATTCGGATTTAATGATGTTTACCAGTTCCGGCAAGGGCATTCGCATCGATGAAAACGACGTACGCGCGATGGGCCGTACCGCCGCCGGTGTGCGCGGCATCAAGATCAAGGCTGGCGACGAAGTCATTTCATTGATCGCAGTCAGTTCCGACGAAGGCCAGATTCTGTTCGCCACCGAACATGGCTACGGCAAGCGCACCCGCGTCAGCGATTTTTCGGTGCAGGGCCGTGGCGGTCAGGGCGTGATCTCGATTCAGACCTCAGAACGCAACGGCGCAGTGGTCGGCGCGATCAAAACCGTGGGCGACGAAGAAATCATGCTGATCAGTAACAGCGGCACCCTGGTGCGCACGCCAGCGGAGGATATTTCAATTCTGGGCCGCAATACCCAGGGCGTTACCCTGATCCGGCTTGGCGAAAACGAGCAACTGGTGCAAATCGAGGCGGTTGCAGCGAGCGTTGATGACGACTCCGAAGACAACTCCGAAGACGCTCCCGCAGACGCCCCCGAAGTCGACGGCTGATGCATCCATGAATGAGGGTGCGCTGGACAAGCTACGCGAAAAAATCGACGCCATCGACGGACAGCTGCTGGAACTTTTCAACCAACGCGCAAAATGCGCTATCGACGTGGCCGAAATCAAACGCGAACTCAGTGACGACGCCGCTGCAAGCATCAATTTTTTTCGGCCAGACCGCGAAGCACAGGTCATCAAGCGCTTAAAGTCGCTCAACCAGGGGCCGCTCAGCAATGATGAGGTCGGGCGCCTGATTCGCGAAATCATGTCAGCCTGCCTGGCGCTGGAGCAACCGCTGAAAATTGCTTATCTCGGGCCCGAAGGTACTTTCACCCAGAGCGCTGCCCTGAAGCACTTCGGCCATTCGGTTTCTACGGTGCCTATGAGCAGCATTCCGGATGTATTCAACTCGGTGGAATCCGGTCATGCCGACTATGGCCTGGTGCCGGTGGAAAACTCGACCGAGGGCGTCATCAGCCACACCCTGGACATGTTCATCGATTCCAATCTCAAGGTTTGCGGTGAAGTTGAAATACGCATTCACCACCACCTGGCGATGCGCTCGCAGGATGTCACAAAGATCAAATATATTTATTCGCATCAACAGTCATTCGCACAGTGCCGTCGCTGGCTCGATCAGAATTTCCCCGGTATCGAACGTATCCCGGTCAGCAGCAATGCCGAAGCTGCGCGCCTGGCCAGTCTTGAAGACGATGCAGCGGCAATCTGCGGATTGCCGGCGGTCGAGGTGTTCAAGTTGAAGATCTGTTACGAGAATATTGAAGACCTGTCGGATAACACCACCCGTTTCGTGATTATCGGCGATCAGGATGTCGATTCCAGCGGCAACGACAAGACCTCGCTATTGATTTCGACGCGTAATATTCCGGGCGCGCTGCTGGGCCTGCTGCAGCCGCTGGCCGATCATGGTATCAGCATGAATAAAATCGAATCGCGACCGTCACACGGCGGCAAATGGGCCTACGTGTTTTTTATCGATATCGACGGGCATCAGCAGGACCAGGGTGTAATCAAGGCATTAAATGAGCTGAAACATCAGGCTGCGTTGTTTAAGATACTGGGCTCTTATCCGAAAGCTTCACTCTGATGTCAGTCATCGATTCCGCGCTGGTGCAGATCAGGCAATTGCACCCTTATTCTCCGGGTAAACCGATCGAGGAGCTCGAACGCGAGCTGGGCATCAGCAGCGTGATCAAGCTTGCGTCCAACGAAAACCCGCTGGGATGTTCACCGCTGGCGAGAGGCGCGCTGCAGCAGGCCAGCGAACATATCGAGCTCTACCCGGATGCCAACGCCTATTACCTGAAACAGCGGCTCGGCCAGAAGCTTGGTATCGATGACAAGCAGATTACCATCGGCAACGGTTCTAACGACGTGCTCGACCTGATCGCGCGCAGTTTTCTCGACGCCAGCACCGAAGCGGTGTTTTCGCAGTACGCTTTCATGGTTTATGGCATGGTAACCCAGGCCTGCGGAGCGACCGCGAAGATCGCCGACGCCCTCGATCGCGACAGCGAGTCCCCCTACGGCCATGATCTCGAAGCCATGGCTAAGTTGATTACAAACAAAACCCGGGTCGTGTTTATTGCCAATCCTAACAACCCCACCGGGACCTGGCTAAACAGTGACGCCTTGCGCGCGTTTGTAGCAGCAGTGCCCGAGCATATTGCAATCGTCGTCGACGAAGCCTATTTCGAATATGTCGGGCTCGAACAGTATCCGGATACGCTGCAATGGCTCGGTCAGTTTCCTAACCTGATCGTCACGCGCACTTTTTCAAAGATTTACGGGCTCGCCGGATTACGCATTGGCTACGCGCTGTCTAGCCCCGAACTCTGCGACTTGTTTAACCGTGTCAGGCAGCCGTTCAACGGTAATAGTCTGGGCCTGTCCGCGGCGCGAGCCGCGCTCGACGACGAGGCCTTTGTCGACAGGAGTCGCCGCGGCAATGCCGCGGGCCTGCAGTCGATGCAGCGCTGGTTCGAGCAGCAGGGAATCGCCTATATACCCTCGGCGGGGAACTTTCTGACGGTCCGTTTCGGTGATTCCAGCGGGCGGATTTATCAGGATCTACTGCAGCGCGGGATTATTGTCAGGCCTGTCGCCAACTACGGTATGCCTGAGTTTCTGCGCATCAGCGTCGGCACTGAAGAGCAGCTGCAGCAGCTATATAAGGCTTTGGGAGCGCTATTGTGATCGACAGGCTGGCAATTATCGGCGTCGGCCTGATCGGTAGTTCGCTATCGCTGGCGCTGAAACAGGCCGATGCAGTCGGGCAGGTGGTCGGTTATGGCCGCAACCGCCAGAATCTGGAAAAAGGCGTCGAGCTCGGAGTCATCGATAGTTACGCGACGACCATCTCGGATTGCGTGTCTGATGCAGATGTTATTGTCGTAGCGGTGCCGCTTGGTGCAATGCGACAGGTGTTCGGCGAGCTTAAATCCAGCGTCAGACACGATGCCGTGATTACCGATGTCGGTAGCGCCAAAGGCTCGGTTGTGAGCCAGGCCAGGGCTGAACTGGGCGACCTGTTTGCGCGCTTCGTGCCCGGCCATCCGATTGCCGGGACCGAAAAAAGCGGCGTCGAAGCAGGATTTGCGAGCCTGTACCAGAGTCGGCGCGTTATTCTGACGCCACTGCAGCAGACCGCCGCGGATGCCGTCGAAGTAGTCGATCAGATGTGGCAACACTGTGGCGCCGTCATGGAATACCTCAGCGTCGAGCATCACGACAAGGTGCTTGCCGCGACCTCGCATTTACCGCATATGCTCGCCTACGCGCTGGTACATCATTTGTCGAACCTGAACGACCACGAAGAAATTTTCCGCTATGCAGCCGGCGGCTTTCGCGATTTCACCCGCATCGCCTCCAGCGATCCGGTGATGTGGCGCGACGTCTGCCTGGCAAACGGCGACGCCCTGGTTTTGCTGATCGAACAATACCAGCAGGAGCTCGAGCGCATCGCCGCGGCAATTCGTGACGGCGACGCCGACGAATTACTCAAGCTGTTCGGCAGAGCAAAGTCGGAACGCGATTCGTTGATCGGGAACTGTTAATGACTGATTTCATCTGCAGTCCTGGTGGTCGTATCAGCGGTCAAATCCGGGTCCCCGGCGATAAATCGATTTCCCATCGCTCGATCATCCTGGCATCGATCGCCGAGGGTGTCAGTCATATTACGGGCTTTCTGCAGGGCGAAGATAGCCTCAACACGATCAGGGCCTTTCAGCAAATGGGCGTGCTAATCCAGCGCAATCAGGATCAGGTCAGGGTAACCGGGGTGGGGCTGCATGGTCTTCAGCAGCCGACCGCCGATCTCGACCTGGGAAATTCGGGAACCGCAATGCGTCTGCTGCTGGGGTTACTCGCCGGACAAAAATTCGATGCGCGATTGACTGGCGACAGTTCATTGTCGACACGACCGATGGGGCGGGTAATCGATCCGCTGGAACTGATGGGCGCAGTCATCGAAAGCGAATCTGACGGCCGGGCGCCGCTACAGGTCAGGGGCGGGCAGGCGCTGACTGCAATCGAATATGACATGCCGGTGGCGTCGGCGCAGGTGAAATCCTGCCTGCTGCTGGCCGGACTTTATGCTCGTGGCGTAACCATTGTGCATGAACCAGCGCCCACGCGAGACCACAGCGAGCGCATGCTGCGTGGTTTCGGTTGTGAGGTAAAATCGGCTAACGGGGAGATACGCCTGCCCGGAGAGCAGGCTTTGACTGCCTGCGATATCGACGTCCCGGCTGATATTTCATCGGCGGCGTTTTTCATGGTTGCAGCCTCGATTGCGCAGGCGGGTGAAACTCACGCTGCAACATGTCGGCGTCAATCCGACACGTACCGGCGTGATCGATATCCTGCAGTTGATGGGTGCCGACATCGAGATCCTGAATCGCCGTGAGATCGGCGGTGAACCGGTCGCCGATATCAGTTTGCGCAGCGCCAACCTGAAAGGCATAGAGATTCCAGAGAGCCTGGTGCCGTTGGCGATCGACGAGTTTCCGGTGCTGTTTGTGGCCGCGGCCTGCGCGACAGGAGTCACCCGCTTGAGCGGAGCCGCAGAACTGCGCGTCAAGGAAAGCGATCGCATCCAGGTAATGGCCGATGGCCTGGCTATACTTGGAATTAAAGCCGAAGTGAAACCTGACGGCATTATCATTCAGGGGGGTAAAATTGGCGGCGGCACGGTCGAATCGCGCGGTGACCATCGCATCGCGATGGCTTTCAGCGTTGCCGCGCTGGCGGCAACCGATGAAATCCGCGTCACGGATTGCGCCAACGTAAATACTTCATTTCCCGGTTTTGCCGGGCTGGCGCAGAAAACGGGAATCAGGATATGCATCAATGACGGATAAAGACTCTTTTGTCGTTACGATTGACGGACCTGGCGGGTCTGGCAAAGGTTCGCTTGCGCTCAATGTCGCCGGTGAACTGGGGTTCCATCTACTCGACAGCGGCGCAATTTATCGCTTGCTGGCGCTGAAAGCGTTGCAGCAGGGGGCCGATCTCGACGACGAAAAACAGGTCGCCGATCTGATCGATAAATTCAATATCCGCTTCGAAGCGGGCGACGAACTCTCCATTCCTTACCTCGATGATGTCGATGTTTCCGCCGAGCTGCGCCAGGAAGCGACCGGTGACGCGGCCTCCAGGGTCGCGCGCCATCCACAGGTCCGCGAGCGTTTGCTGAGCCTGCAACGCGGCTTTTTCAAACCACCGGGCCTGGTGGCAGACGGGCGTGATATGGGTACCGTGGTGTTCCCAAAGGCCCGATTTAAGTTCTTTTTGTACGCAAGTGTCGAAATTCGTGCGCAAAGACGATATAAGCAGTTGATAAATATGGGGTTATCCGCTAACATCGCCCACCTTCAAGCGGACATAGCCGAACGTGACGAGCGCGATCAGAATCGCAGCGCCTCACCGCTTATGCCCGCCGAAGACGCACTGGTTGTAGATTCTAGCTTACTCGACCTGGCGCAGGTAACGAATCTTGTGCTGAGCCATATCAGAGAAGGGTAGTCGCTACGTCCTTTTTAAGCCCCCTGCAGATGCACTATCTCCAGGGTTTTTTAACTAAGCTGATGGTTGATTTTATCCAGATTAACCGTCATGAAACTCTTTTAGGATCATTCCATGTCTGAAAACTTTGCAGAAATGTTCGAGCAAAGCATTACCCAAATGAATATGCGCGTTGGTGAAATCATCACCGGCGAGGTTGTCGATATCAACCGCGATGTTGTCATCGTCAACGCGGGTCTCAAATCCGAGGGTGTTATCCCGGTAGAACAATTTTATGATGAAAACGGCGAACTCGACGTCAAGATTGGCGACACGGTCGAAGTCGCGCTGGATTCATTCGAAGACGGCTACGGCGAGTCGCGCCTGTCGCGTGAAAAAGCCAAGCGCGCTCGCGCCTGGACCCGCCTCGAGGAGGCGCAGCAGGCCGACGAAATCGTAACCGGCCGTTTCACCGGCAAGGTCAAGGGTGGCTTCACCGTCGATATCGGTGAAATCCGTGCCTTCCTGCCCGGTTCGCTGGTCGATGTGCGCCCGGTTCGCGACACTGCCTACCTCGAGGAAAAAGAACTCGAATTCAAAATCATCAAGCTCGACCAGAAGCGCAATAACGTTGTCGTTTCGCGTCGTGCCGTGGTGGAGAAAGAATTCAGCGAAGAACGCGAAAAGCTGCTGGAAACCCTGAAAGAGGGCGAACGCGTACGCGGTATCGTCAAGAACCTGACCGACTACGGCGCCTTCCTCGACCTGGGTGGCATCGACGGTTTGCTACACATTACCGATATGGCCTGGAAGCGCGTCAAGCATCCTTCCGAAGTAGTTGAAATCGGCCAGGAAATCGACGTCGTTGTGCTCAAGTTCGATCGCGAAAAGAACCGCGTCTCCCTCGGCCTGAAGCAAATGGGTGACGATCCCTGGGAAAACATTATGCGCCGTTATCCGGAAGGGCAGCGCTTGTTTGGCCACGTCAGCAACATTACCGACTATGGCTGTTTTGTTGAAATCGAAGATGGTGTTGAAGGCCTTGTCCACGTCTCCGAAATGGACTGGACCAACAAGAACGTCAATCCCAACAAGGTTGTAACCCTTGGCGATGAAGTCGAAGTCGTCATCCTCGAGATCGACGAAGAGCGCCGCCGCATTTCGCTGGGCATGAAGCAGTGCAAGGCGAATCCCTGGGACGAATTTGGCACCACCAACAACAAGGGCGAAATCATTTCCGGCAAGATCAAGTCGATTACCGATTTTGGTATCTTCATTGGCCTGGAAGGAAATATCGATGGCCTGATTCACCTCACCGATCTGTCATGGAATAAACCGGGCGAAGAAGCGGTGCGTGAATATCAAAAGGGACAGGAAGTTGAAGCCATGGTATTGTCGATCGATCCCGAGCGCGAGCGCATCTCGCTGGGTATCAAGCAAATCGAAAAAGATCCGTTTGCGAGCTTTATCGCCGACAAGCCCAAGGGTAGTATAGTGTCCGGCATGGTGGTTTCGGTTGATGCCAAAGCGGCAGTCGTCGATCTCGGGGATGGAATCGAGGGCCTGTTGCGGGCTTCCGAGATGGCTAAAGACCGCGTTGAAGACGCGCGTTCATTCCTCAATGAAGGCGACCAGATTGAAGCCAAGATTACCGGAATGGACCGCAAGGGCCGCAGCATTTACCTGTCGATCAAAGCCAAGGACAGCGATGAAGAGCAGGAAGCGATGAAAGATTATGCAGCGAGTAGTGATGCCAAGGGGGCTACCACAAGCTTCGGTGATCTGCTTAAGGAAAAAATGGATTCATGATCCACAATCGGGTGGCGGCTTTGCCGCCACCCAACCTGATTACTGGACCAAGTGATGAAAGACGCAGAATTTGTACCCTCGATGACCAAATCAGACCTGATCGATAATCTATCGAGAAATCAGGGGCACCTGGCCTACAAGGATGTCGAACTGGCGGTAAAAAGTCTGATCGAAATGATGAGCAGTGCATTATCCAATGGCGAGCGCATCGAAATCAGGGGATTTGGCAGTTTCAGTCTGCATTACCGGCCGCCGAGAACCGGACGCAACCCCAAGTCGGGAGACAAGGTGGATCTGCCCGGAAAGTACGTTCCGCATTTCAAACCCGGTAAGGAATTGCGCGATCGGGCCAATAACCAGAAATAGAGTCGACATCCTGCATGCCCAGGATTGAATCCTAACATGGATATCTGGCTCTTCCTGCTAGTCCTGGTTGCCATCTTAATCGGCTGGTTGCTCGGGCGTTGGCAGCCTTTCAAAAAGAAGTCCAGCCAGCAACAGTCCGACAATTTTTCAGAACGTTACGCCAAGGGCCTGAACTACCTGCTCGCGGACGACTCCGACAACGCGATCAAGATATTCACCGACCTGATCGAGGTCAACACGGATACGATAGAGATCCATATCGCTTTAGGTAACCTGTTTCGCTCGAAGGGCGAGGTTGATCGAGCGATCAAGGTTCATCAGAATTTGCTGGCACGCCCGAATCTCACCCGCAAACAGCGGCAAATGGCGATAGCCGAGCTGGCCAGCGACTACCTCAAGGCGGGACTACTCGATCGAGCAGAGAAGCTGTATCGTGAAATGATCGAGCTCGATGCCGATGCAAGACACGCCTATCGCCGGCTGCTCGATCTGTACATTACCGAGAAATCCTGGGTCGAAGCGATCGATTGCGCGCAGGTGCTTTATCAAAAGGGGGAAGCGGAAGCGGCGACCACCTATAGCCAGTGTTTGTGTGAAATCGCCAATGACGCGATCGAGGGCGGCAACAACCGACTGGCGCGTAAAAGTCTGGATCGCGCGCTCGAGGTGGATTCGGGCTGCGTGCGGGCGGCGTTGCTGCTGATCCAGTTGCATATAAACACCGATAACTTTTCCGCGGCAAAGCGTATTTTTCAACGTTTAATCCGCGAAAGCCCGGACTACATGCCCCTGTATATAGCGCCCGCCCGTAAAATTTATCTGCAGCGGGAAGCTCGGGTATACCAGGATTTTCTGCAGGACCAGTATCGTCGGCATCCATCGACCCGGCTTGCCATGGCCCTGCTCGAACACTATGCGCGCATCGATGAAATAGAAACAGCGCGACAGTTCCTGTCCGACATTCTGCGCCAGTCACCCTCGTTCGAGGCTTTCGAGTTTGCCTTGCGCTTCCTGAGGTCGAATCCCGACCAGCTCGGCGAAACCTGGGAAACCCTGTCGACCTTCCTGAAATCGGTGCAGGATAAAAAAACCGAGTTTGTCTGCGCCCGCTGTGGCTACGAAAGTCACGCCATACAATGGCTCTGCCCCAGCTGCCGCAACTGGGCTTCGATGAAGCCGGTAAAACTATGAACGACCCCAAAATTATCGTTGCTCTCGATTTTTCCGATCATCGACAAGCTATCGAATTTTCGCGTAAAACCACACCCGAGCAATGTCGCCTGAAGGTTGGCAAAGAGTTGTTTACCAGTGCCGGACCGGCGCTGGTCGAGGCGCTGGTCGATAGCGGTTTCGACGTCTTTCTCGACCTGAAATTTCATGACATTCCGAACACGGTCAACAAGGCCGCCGCCGCCGCGGCAAAACTGGGTGTCTGGATGTTGAACGTGCACGCCATGGGCGGCGTGCCAATGATGCAGGCGGCACGCGAGGGCGTCGAGGTTGTCGCCCGGCGACCTTTCCTGATTGCGGTTACGGTGCTCACCAGCATGTCGCCCAGCGACCTGCAGGCGCTGGGGATCAATACGCCGTTAACCCAACTGGTCGATCAGCTGGCGCACAAAACCATCGAGTGCGGTCTCGATGGTGTCGTCTGTTCCGCCCAGGAAGCTCCTGCTTTGCGCGCCAGCATCGGCGAGTCAGCGCTGCTGGTAACTCCCGGTATTCGCCCGGAATGGGCCGCCGCGAATGACCAGCAGCGAATTGTTACGCCACGGCAGGCGCTATCCAACGGCGCCAGTTACCTGGTTATCGGGCGACCGATAACCCAGCATCCGGAGCCGGCCGAAGCGCTCAGGCTCATAACTGAGTCGATTTCTTAGTCACCGGCGGGCTGCGTGGATGACAGCCATATGGCGAATCGTTACACTACCCCAAGATTTAATGATTTTAACGGTTATTGATGGATCCCAACTTTCTAGATTTCGAACAACCGATCGCCGAACTTCAGGCCAAGATTTTGGAGCTGCGCTATGTCACCGATGATTCGGACATCAACATCAGCCAGGAAATCAAAACCCTGGAGCGTAAAGCCGAATCCCTGACCACGTCCATCTTTTCCAAGCTGTCGGCCTGGCAGATTTCACAATTATCGCGGCATCCGAACCGGCCTTACTCCATCGATTACATCGAACGGATCTTTACCGAATTCGAGTACCTGCATGGCGATCGGGCTTTCGCTGACGATCATCCAATCGTCGGCGGCATCGGGCGACTTGACGGCAAACCGGTGATGGTTATCGGACAACAAAAGGGGCGCGATACACGCGAAAAAATCAAGCGTAACTTCGGCATGCCACGACCCGAGGGCTACCGCAAGGCGCTGCGTCTGATGAAAATGGCGGAGAAATTCAAAATGCCGCTGTTGACGCTAGTGGATACCCCCGGCGCCTATCCGGGTATCGGTGCCGAGGAGCGCGGGCAGAGCGAAGCGATTGCGAAGAACCTGTTTACGCTCGCTGAATTGAAGACCCCGGTCATCTGCACTATTATCGGTGAGGGTGGTTCCGGTGGCGCGCTTGCGATTTGTATTGGCGACCGAATCAATATGCTGCAATACGCTACCTATTCGGTTATTTCGCCCGAAGGCTGTGCCTCAATTCTGTGGAAAAGCGCCGATAAGGCCTCGCAGGCGGCCGAAGCCATGGGTATCACCGCGAAACGGCTGCATTCATTGAATCTGATCGATAACATTATTCAGGAACCGCTCGGTGGTGCGCATCGCGAGTATGAGCAGATAGCCACATCGCTAAAGCAAAGCCTGAGCGAAAGCCTCGAATCCCTTGAGGCAATCAGCATCGACAAGCTGCTTGATCAGCGCTATAAAAAACTGATGTCTTTTGGCCAGTACCGGGAAGGCTGACCGGTCAGTTACATTCGCTCAAATGCGATCCTGCCTGGAATCGATTCCTGACGCTAGCAAGCGAGTGTTCGTGGCTTTTAGCGGCGGCCTCGACTCCAGCGTGTTGCTGCATTTGCTGGTTTCCGAGCGACGCGAGTTTGAACTCGTTCCCTGGCACGTCAATCACGGTCTGCTCGAGAATGCGGCGCAGATGGAGCAGTTCTGTATCGATCAGGCGCAGGCTTATGGCCTCGACATTCGCCTGGATCACCTGGATCTGGCTGCGGTCGACAGCAATATCGAGGCAATAGCACGCCGTCAGCGCTACCAGTTATTCGCACAGCGCACGCAGGCTGGCGATTGCATCCTCACGGCCCATCATGCCGACGACCAGGCCGAGACGTTCTTACTCAATGCCTTACGCGGATCGGGTGTCGCCGGACTGCGCGGCATCGCAAGCCGGAGATATCTGGGTGAGACGCTGCTATTACGTCCGTTGCTGCGGTATAGTCGCGATCAGCTGGAAGCCTATGCCAACCAGCACGAAGTGGCCTGGTTTAACGATCCCAGCAATCAAAACCTCAGGTTCGATCGTAACTATCTGCGCAAACAGGTCCTGCCACTGATTAAAATTAGATGGCCGAATTTTCACAATGCGCTATCGACCAGCAGCCAGATCCAGTCCGAAACCCAGGAACTACTCAGCGAAGTTGCGCAGCAGGACTATGCGGCATTGCAGGTACCCGGAGGCAGCGGGCAAGCGCGGCTAGATCTGAACGGGCTGTTGTCACTGTCTCCGGGAAGGCGCAAGAACCTGGTTCGATACTGGATTGAAAGCGCCGGGTTTACTGCGCTTCCA
Organism: uncultured Gammaproteobacteria bacterium; assembly: GCA_963768295.1. Taxonomy (GTDB): domain Bacteria; phylum Pseudomonadota; class Gammaproteobacteria. Next base: position 238,241 of record CAVYHN010000016.1, read on the forward strand.
CAGGCTCGCCTGGAGGAGTTAATGCAGCAATTGCAGGCGCGCCCCGACGCATTGCCCGAGATCTCCATGTCCGACTACTCGATACGGATTTACGATCAACAACTCTTTCTGGTCAGTGCCGCTAGAGTGCAGCACCGTGGCGGCGAGTTTGATTTTGGCCTGAACCCGGTTATCGAAATCGATCAACGCGATTTGAGACTGACGCGCCAGGAGATTTTTCAAAGGCTGGATATCAGGGATCAGGATCAATCGCTGACGCTCAGGTTTCGTCAGCCAGGGGCGCCAAATAGCGACAACCACCGACTCAAGCGCCTGTTTCAGCAACACCGAGTGCCGCCCTGGGAGCGCGCCCTGACCGCGCAGGTCTATCTCGACGGCCGTCTCGAAGGATTGTTGCTATGAGTGATGACGACAACCGGGATCGCATATTTTCGCGGCGACTGAGCGAAGTAAAGGCGTTCGAATTCAATGCAACCGTCGCCGGCGTTTTTCAGGACATGATTTCGCGTTCGGTCCCCGGTTACTCGTTGCTGTTGCGCATGATCGGCCTCTATGCCGACATCTTTGTGACCCCCGGCAGCCGCGTTTTCGATCTGGGCTGTTCGCTGGGCGAGGCGAGCCTGATAATTGCCGATCAGGCCACTGATATCGACTGCCGCATCCTTGCCGTGGATAACTCGCAAGCGATGATAGAGAAATGCAAACAACACCGGATATTCACCAGCGCGATCGAATGGCGTTGCGAGGATATCCGGCAAACCCCAATCGACAATGCCTCGATGGTGGTGCTGAACCTGACCCTGCAGTTTCTGCAACCCGAGGAAAGACGGGGTTTGCTGGAAAAAATTTATGCCGGCCTCAATTCTGGCGGCGTTCTGGTCCTGTCAGAAAAGGTAGCATTCGAGGACAAGACCGAAAGTCGGCGTATGACGCAGCTATACCAGGGCTTTAAAAAAACCATGGGCTACAGCGACCTCGAGATCAGTCAGAAACGCAATGCGCTGGAAAACGTGTTGATACCGGATACCGAGCAACAGCATTTACAGCGTCTCGAAAGTATCGGCTTCGACGAGATATACCAATGTTTCAGGGGTTTTAATTTCGTCTCTTTCCTGGCTATCAAGGCGTGAACTGGGAACCCCTGTTTGCCTACCTGCGCCAGCAGGGTCTCAATCACTGGGCTGCGCAACTGCAGGCGCAAAGCAGTTCGTGGCTGGTTGGACATGGCGATTACCCGCGCTGGTCGAAGGCGCTGAACGCGTTACCGGAGCTCGACAGTATTCAAGCCTGTTTCGATCTGCCGGCGGTTACGGTGGAAGCCGATTGCCAGGAATCGATGGATTTGCGCCAGGCGCTAGAGGGATTGATGCCCTGGCGTAAAGGGCCTTTTCGGATTGCAGATGTTTATATCGATTGTGAATGGCGTTCCGATTTTAAATGGGATCGAGTCTTGCCCCATCTGGCCGCTTTACGCGATCGGCGCATTCTCGATATCGGGTGCGGCAATGGTTATCACTGCTGGAGAATGCTGGATCAATCCCCCGCATTTGTGCTCGGTATAGAACCCTCGGTCCTGTTTAACCTTCAGTTTTGGGCGCTGCAAAAGTATTTGCAACGTAGCGAAATACACCTGCTGCCGATCGGTATTGAAGATATGCCCGAGGCGCTGAACTGGTTTGACAGCGTTTTTTCGATGGGCGTCCTGTACCATCGTAAAAGTCCCATCGACCACCTTTACCAACTAAAGAGTCTGCTGGCCGCTGGCGGCGAGTTATGTCTCGAAACACTGGTCATCGAAGGTGAGGCGGGCAGGGTGCTGCTGCCGCCGGAACGTTATGCACGAATGCGTAACGTCTGGTTCATTCCGTCTTCGCAGGAACTCGTCGCCTGGTTGCTGCGCTGCGGATTTATTAATGTCAGGGTTGTCGATGAGAGCGCAACCAGTGTCGAAGAGCAGCGCGCAACCGAATGGATGCAGTTCGAATCGCTCGAACAGTGTCTGAATCGGGAAGACCCGTCCTTGACGGTTGAGGGCTTGCCGGCGCCGAGGCGCGCCGTGGTGTTGGCGGAAAAGCCCGGGCCTTAGCTCATCGCGACGTATACGACGCGGTTGCGGCCACCGTCTTTGGCGGCATAGACCCCTTCATCGCCGGCGTGAAACATGGCTTCGAAATCCCCTTCGCCGCCGATATTCAGAGAAGTCACGCCGATGCTGGTGGTAATATCGAGCCCGTTTGGCTGCAGATTTTCAATCGCAATGCGTAATTCCTCGGCTTTTTTAAGCGCATTATCGGCATCACAGTGGGTCATCAGCACGACGAATTCCTCGCCGCCATAACGCGAAACCAGGTCGCCCTCGCGAAAACTTTCAAGCAGCAGGGCCCCTGTTTTTTCCAGCACGATATCACCGACGGCGTGGCCGTGATTATCGTTGACCGTCTTGAAGTGATCGAGGTCGATAACCAGCAGGCTGACCGGGTACTCATGACGCCGGGCCGTTGAAATGAATTTCTCGGAAAATTGCATCAGGCTATGTCGATTGTGACAACCAGTCAGATTGTCGATGGTTGCCTGGGCAAACAGTTCGCGGCGAATATCGTGTACTTTATCGAGCAGGCGCTTGTTAGTGATCAGGTTACTGATGCGTATCAGCAGCTCTTCATGCAGGATCGGTTTAGGCAGTAAGTCGTTTACGCCGGAATGATACAGCGCGATTCGGCGCTGGTCATCCTTCGACTCGGTGATCGCTATAATCGGTATAAAGCCACGACCATCCTCGTAGGAGCGAATAGTAGCCACCAGGTCTTCGCCCTGCATCTCGCCGTCGAGGTCGATTTCGGTGATCGCCAGGTCATAGGCCTCGGCATGTGAACCGTAAATTGTGACCGCATCGAATTCCGCGCTGGCGGCTTCGGCCGAGATGAAATGGGACACCTGGTAACCCGTTTCCTGCAACTGGCCCAGTATGTCGGCCGCCACAGCTTCGTCATCTTCGACAAACAGGATACGACCTTCGAAAAATACCGGGTCCAGGTGCAAATCGATAAAGTGTACGATCTGATCTTCGACCTGGTGTTCATTGAGCTCGTGAATAACGCCGTCGACTCGAACCTCGAGCTGGTCCGCCTTGAGTTCCCTGTTTTCGGTCAGAAACAGGATTGGCGTGTCTTTCTGGGTTGCATGCTGGTTGCAGTATGCAACGAATTCTTCGCCGGACCCGTCTTTGAGCTCCTGATTGACACAGATAATATCGTAGTTTTCGGAATCGACGCAGAGCCGGGCCGCATGAATATTGTCGTCGCTGTCGTAGGTGAAACCCTGCTGTGCAAGGGTATGCCCGAGCAGGTCCCGGTAGGTCTGGTTATTTTCTATGATTAACGCGCGCATGGGTACTGGTCTGTAAAAGCCGTCATTGATTTATTCAATCGGCAGCATGACGGGTTTCTTAAGCACTTAATTAATGAGGGTTATTTTGAGCTCGTTGATTGTCATCAAAATACGATTCTGCTATCGTTTCCTTCCAACCTACGTACCTTTACGTTCACTCAATCCGGGGCCTATGAGCCGATTCATATTTATTACTGGTGGTGTTGTTTCATCACTGGGCAAAGGCATTGCAGCTGCCTCACTAGCCGCTTTACTGCAGGCACGCGGACTCAGTGTGACCATGATAAAGCTCGATCCTTATATCAATGTCGATCCGGGAACGATGAGCCCGTTTCAGCATGGCGAGGTTTATGTTACCGACGACGGTGCCGAAACCGATCTCGATCTCGGGCACTACGAGCGCTTTTCCGGGGTGCATTGCTCGAAAAGCAGTAATTACACCACCGGCCGGATCTATGAAAGCGTGATAGCCAAAGAACGACGCGGCGATTACCTCGGCGCCACCGTACAGGTTATCCCGCATATCACCGATGAAATCAAAAACTCGGTCCTCAACAGTACCAACGGAGCCGATATCGTACTGGTCGAAATTGGCGGCACCGTGGGTGATATCGAATCACTGCCTTACCTCGAAGCCATTCGTCAAATGGGATTTGAGTTGGGCCACGAAAACGTGCTTTACATGCACCTGACCCTGATTCCGTATCTTCCCGCGGCAGGTGAAATTAAAACCAAACCCACGCAGCACTCGGTCAAGGAATTACGTTCCATCGGTATCCAGCCCGATATCCTGCTGTGTCGCTCTGACCGCGTGATTCCGATCGAGGAACGCCGCAAGATTGCACTGTTTACCAACGTTGCCGAGGAAGCGGTTATCTACGCGATCGACGTCGATCATATCTACAAGATTCCGCGTGAACTGAGCGAACAGGGACTGGACGATATCGTCGTTAAACGATTTTCGCTGGATTTACCGCCGGCTGATTTGTCCGGATGGGATCGGGTCGTTTATGCGCTGGAAAATCCCGAAAATGAGGTTTCGATCGGTTTTGTCGGCAAGTATGTCGATCATACCGATGCCTATAAATCGCTCAATGAATCGCTGGCCCATGCCGGCATTCATACCAGTACGCGGGTTAATATCGTCAAGATAGACTCTGATTTGATCGAAACCGACGGCATCGACGCACTCAAAGGGCTCGACGCGATACTGGTGCCGGGTGGATTCGGCAGTCGCGGCATCGAGGGCAAAATTGCGGCGGCCAATTATGCGCGCATTAATAACGTGCCTTATCTCGGTATCTGCCTCGGCATGCAGGTTGCAGTCATCGAATACGCGCGCAATGTGCTTGGCCTCAGCAAGGCGCATAGTTCCGAATTCAATCCCAAAACGCCGGATCCGGTGATCGCGCTGGTGACCGAATGGGTCGATCGTGACGGCTCGGTCGAAAAGCGTGATGAAAACACCGATCTCGGTGGCACCATGCGTCTCGGCGCGCAAACCTGCAAACTGGTGCCAGGCACCCGCACCCGCCGCGCCTATGGCGCCGAAGAAGTTCATGAACGCCATCGACATCGTTACGAATTCAACAACAATTACCTGCAGAGACTGCAGGACGCCGGGCTGGTGATTTCGGGACTGTCGGTCGACAACGAACTGGTTGAGATGGTCGAACTTTCGGACCACCCCTGGTTCATCGGTTGCCAGTTCCATCCCGAGTTCACGTCGCAGCCGCGTGAAGGTCATCCTCTTTTCAATAGTTTTATCAGCGCCGCGGTCGAGTATCACAAGGCCAATTCGCAATGAAACTTTGCGATTTCGAGGTTGGTCTCGACCAGCCTTTGTTTTTGATGGCTGGTCCCTGCGTCATCGAATCCGAACAGATGGCGCTCGATACCGCCGCTGAACTGCAGCAGATATGCCAGCAGTTGAATATTCCGTTTATCTACAAATCGTCTTTTGACAAGGCCAATCGCTCCAGCAGCCAGAGCTTTCGGGGCCTCGGCATCGAAAAAGGACTCGCGATCCTGGAAAAGGTGCGCAGCAGCCTGGCGCTTGCGGTCGTCACCGACGTGCACGAAGACACACCGCTGGATGAAGTCGCCAGCGTCGTCGATGTATTGCAGACACCGGCCTTCCTGTGTCGGCAAACCAATTTCATTCAGAATGTTGCAGCGCAGAACAAGCCGGTGAACATTAAAAAAGGTCAGTTCCTGTCACCCTGGGACATGCAGCAAGTCGTCAACAAGGCGCGCGAGACCGGCAACCAGCAAATCATGGTCTGCGAACGCGGTGCCAGCTTTGGCTACAACAACCTCGTCTCCGACATGCGCTCGCTGGCCGTCATGCGGCAAACCGGCTGCCCGGTAGTGTTCGACGCGACGCACTCGGTGCAATTGCCCGGTGGGCAGGGCACGGTTTCCGGCGGGCAACGCGAGTTCGTGCCGGTGCTGGCGCGCGCCGCGGTCGCCGCGGGTGTGTCGGGATTATTCATGGAAACCCACCCAAACCCTGAACAGGCCCTTAGCGACGGCCCCAACGCCTGGCCGCTGGCGCAGATGCAGTCATTGCTGCAGGTGTTAATCGAGATCGATCGAGTCACCAAGGCGTCGACCGCTGCATGAAAGCGATTTGCTATGAGATACCTGACTAGTCTGGAGCAACTATGAGCAAAATAACCAAGGTTATCGGTCGGGAAATCCTGGATTCGCGCGGTAACCCGACCGTCGAAGCCGAGGTTACCCTCGACAGCGGAGCCGTTGGCCGGGCCGCGGCGCCGTCCGGTGCATCCACCGGCGAACGCGAAGCGATCGAATTACGCGACGGTGACAGCAAACGCTACCTGGGTAAAGGCGTCACCCGCGCGGTCGGGCATATTAATAATGAACTCGCCAGCCTCGTAAACGGACGTGATTGCAATGACCAGTCCGGGCTTGACCAGGCGATGATCGAACTCGATGGCACCGAAAACAAGAGCCGGCTCGGCGCCAACGCCTTGCTCGCGGTTTCGCTGGCCAACGCGCAGGCGGCGGCGATTGCGGCCGGGCAGCCACTGTATCACTACCTGGGCGGAACCGATGCCAACCTGCTGCCGGTGCCAATGATGAATATCATCAACGGGGGGGCGCACGCGGACAACAGCGTCGATCTGCAGGAATTCATGATCCTGCCCGTCGGTGCGCCGAGCTTCAGCGAAGCGCTGCGCTACGGCACCGAAGTTTTCCACGCGCTGAAAGCTGTGCTCGCCGCCAGGGGGATGAATACCGCGGTTGGAGACGAGGGTGGTTTCGCTCCCGATCTGTCATCCAACGAAGAAGCGATCGAAGTGATACTGATCGCCATTGAAAAGGCGGGGTATATCGCTGGCAGCGATATCTGCCTCGGGCTCGATGTGGCGAGTTCCGAGTTTTTCAACAACGGGCAATATGTACTAGGCTCGGAAAACCGTTCGTTCGACGCCGCGGGCTTTGCCGATTACCTCGCTGCCTGGGTTGATCAGTACCCGATCATCACTATCGAGGATGGTATGGATGAAGGCGACTGGGAGGGCTGGGCGATACTGACCGAAAAACTGGGCCATAAGATTCAGCTGGTCGGTGATGATTTATTCGTCACCAATACCCGTATCCTGGCGCGCGGAATCGAGCAGAATATCGCCAATTCGATTCTGATCAAATTCAACCAGATCGGCACCCTGAGTGAAACCCTGGACGCGATCTCGATGGCGCAGACAGCAGGTTATACCACGGTTATTTCGCATCGTTCGGGCGAAACAGAGGATGTCACGATCGCCGACCTCGCGGTGGCCACCCGGGCCGGGCAAATCAAAACCGGATCCTTGTCGCGTTCGGATCGGGTCGCAAAGTACAATCAATTGTTGCGTATCGAAGCCGCGCTTGGCGATGCCGCCAACTACCCGGGAAAATCGGCCATCAAAAACCTGTAACCTGTTATCAATGCATCGATGAAGATTCTGCTGGCCGTTTTAATCCTGATTCTGTTCGGCCTGCAGTACAAGTTATGGTTTGGTGACGGTAGTCTGTCGGAAGTCGTGCAACTGTCGCGCGAACTCGAAAATCAGAAATTCAGACTGCGCGAGCTCGAGGAACGCAACAAGATTCTCGAAGCACAGGTGCTTGACCTGCAGAATGGACTCGACGCGTTCGAAGAAAAAGCGCGCAACGACCTCGGCATGATCAAACAGGGCGAAACCTTTATTCAATTGATTCCTCCGTCAGCGGGCGCTGCCGATGAGTAGTGAGTTTCCGGTCTGGGCGGTGATACCGGCGGCCGGCAGCGGCAGCCGCATGCAGCAGGATAAACCAAAGCAGTATCTCGAATTCCAGGGAAAAACCGTCATCGAACATTGTCTCGATCGCTTGCTGTCCCACCCGGCGATCGACGGCGCAGTTATCGTGTTGCAGGCGGATGATCCCAAATGGGATGAACTTGCTTATCTCTCGAGTAAAACGATTTTTATTGCCGATGGTGGCCGCGAGCGTCAGCATTCCGTATACAGCGGCCTGACGACGCTGCAGTATCGTTGTGGCAACGATGCGCTTGCGCTGGTGCACGATGCGGTGCGTCCGCTGGTCAATCACGACGATCTGACCCGGGTCATAGCAGCCGCGCGCGCGCATACAGCCGGCGCTATTCTAGCCGCTCCGCAGAACGATACGTTGAAGCTGCAAAACGACAGCATGGAAATTGCACGCACCATGCCGCGTGAGGGTTTGTGGCGGGCTTTGACCCCGCAGGTCTTTCATCTGCAGGTATTGCTGAATGCACTGCGACGGGTAATCGACGATGACCTCGCGGTTACCGACGATGCGCAGGCGGTCGAACTGGCCGGTTACAACCCCGCGCTGGTGGCAGGAAATGCCGAAAATTTCAAGATCACGACGCCGGGGGATCTGGCGCTGGCGGAGAGAATCTGGTTAAACCAGGGCAATCAGCAGGATGACGAATAGTACGATTGCGACGATCGGGATAATAAAACCCATCCAGTCACTGGCGCTGCCTTTGGGGGACTCTTTAACCATGCGCTTTGCGCTTGGCAGTATCATGAAAAACATCGCTACCAGAAGTACGGCGGCGGCGATTTTTAACCAGTCCATATCACTTTCCCAAAAAAATTAAGCCCCTGGGAGCAGGGGCTTAATTTCAAACACAATATAACGCTTAGTCGTCGCCAAAGGCACCCAGTATGTGCAGCAAACTGGTGAAGATGTTCAGTATGGCGATGAACAGCCCGGCAGTCGCGGCAATGTAGTTGGTTTCACCACCGTTGATCATCATTGAAGTCTGCATCAGGATATACCCGCTCATGATCATGATGACGGCAGCACTAATGGCCAGCGCCAGAGCCGGGATTCCGAGGAACAGGTTCGCGACCATGGCGGCGATGGCAACCAGCAACCCGACAAAAATAAAGCCGCCGAGAAAACTGAAGTCCTTACGCGTTGTCAGGGCATACCCCGACAGCCCGAGAAAGATCGTGCCGGTACCACCCATGGCGACCATCACAATGCTCGGGTTAACGGCCAGGTAATAACTCAGCATTGGGCCCAATCCGAAACCGAGCAAGCCGGTGATGCCGAATATCACGGGGATTCCAGCCGCTGAATTCTGAGTCCGCGGAAGTACAAACCAGAGCAGCAGAATACCGACTATCGTCGCGCCGAAAGCAACCATATGCGAGGCTTGCATGGCGATACTGACAAATGCCAGCAGGCCACTGCAGATCAGCGTCATCGACAGCAACATATAGGTATTTCTGATAACCTTATTGGTCTGCAGAATCGCTTCTTGTGAGCGGGTTACAGCAGTATTCATTTGCATTACTATCTCCGTTATCTATTTAGTCAATATGACTGTTGCAGAGCATTTTAAGTTCCATACCTGACGATAGCAAGCCCACAATTTACGTGGATATATCGTTGGCTCAGGACATTCGGGCTCGGGTTGGTATATTTGTGCGGAGATTCGATTTTCAAGTGGTTTAAATGGATTTTGATGATGACTCAAAGCTGTAAATGTTTATAATACGCCAGCGTTATCAGTGGGCTGTCCCTCATACAATAATCAGCCAATATAGAATCAGGAGAGCTGGCAGAGCGGTCGAATGCGGCGGTCTTGAAAACCGTTGACCCGAAAGGGTCCGGGGGTTCGAATCCCTCGCTCTCCGCCATCCATGAAAAAGCCCCCGTAAGGGGGTTTTTTCATGGATGGTTAATAGTTAGTTAAATTTGCATTGTCTTGTGAACCTTGCCTAATATCCTGCTGTTGCTAAAAGCGAGCATAAGATGCCTGAAGGACCGGAAATTCGCCTGGCCGCCGACCGGGTTGCAGCGGCACTTGTCGGGCGTACGACGACCCGGGTGAGCTTTGATTTCGATAGATTAAAGCAGTTCGAACCATTATTGACTGGATGCCGGGTTATCGATGTCAAAACCCGGGGTAAGGCCATGCTCACCTGTTTCGAGAACGAATGGGTAATTTACAGCCATAATCAGCTTTACGGCCGCTGGTATACTTGCCCACAGGGGGAATTGCCAGATACACGGCGGCAACTGAGGGCGGCGATTCACAACTCGGATTACTGCGCCTTGCTCTACAGCGCTTCGGATATTGAAGTCATGCGACTGAAAGATCTGGGAAAACATCCGTTTCTTATTCGACTCGGCCCCGACATTCTGAGCGAACAACCCGGCCCTCGGGAAATAGTCGATCGTCTTCAGTCAAAAAATTTCCGCAACCGGCAACTGGCGGGATTATTACTGGACCAGCGATTCCTCGCCGGCCTCGGAAATTACCTACGTGCCGAGATCCTGACTGCGGCCCGCCTGCATCCGCTAACAAAACCCGCGGATTGCAGCGAACGACAATTACTGAAACTCGCCAGGACCATCATCAGGCTCACTCTCAGGTCCTACCGCACGGGTGGCATCATTAATCCGCCAGGCCTGGTGAAAAAGCTCATGACGGAAGGTAAAACCGAAAAAGAAGATTATCGCTTCAACACCTACAATCGGGAAAATCAACCCTGTTACGTTTGCGGCCATGAGATTGAGAGTTCAAACGCCGGCGGACGGAAGATGTATTTCTGCCCGTTCTGCCAGGCAAAGCCGGAAGTCGCTTAAGAAAAGTTTTTCAGTATTCATGTGCGGCAGGTTTTAGCCTCAATTTTCCATTCCGCTCATCTACTCCAACTTATTACTATAATAAGTAGCACGATGGGGTTGAGTGGATAAATATGTCGCAAACTAGACCGTTAATAGATACGTTAAAACGGGAACTCAGGAAACAACGCATTACCTACAAGGAAGTTTCCCAGGCGCTCGAACTATCCGAAACCAGCGTCAAGCGCCTGTTTTCCGAAGAATCTTTTTCGATTAAACGCCTGGAAAAGGTGTGCGCTCTGCTGCACCTGAATATCAGTGACCTGGTTTATCTGATGGAAAAAAATATCGAGCTGACAACCGAGTTGACCCTGGAGCAGGAACAGGAGCTGGTTTCCGATATAAAACTTTTGCTGGTGGCGTTGCTATTGATGAACAAGCTTAAGTTTGCAGATATTTTGCTGATTTACGACATTTCAGAGACCGAGGGCATTCAGCTGCTGGCGCGACTCGATCGGATGAAGATCATCGAGCTACTGCCCGGCAATCGCGTCAAGCTGATGATTTCGCGAAGTTTTCGCTGGATTCCCGGTGGTCCGATTCAGCATTTTTTCGAACAACGGGTGCAGTCGGAGTTTCTCAACTCGTCGTTTAACGGGGCGGGTGAGTTCCGGGTTTTCGTTTCAGGCATGATTTCGCAAACCGCTAATGCCGAAATGATCAAAAAGATGCAACAGCTTGCGCAGGAAATGAACGAGATGAATACCGAATCCGAATCCCTGCCACTGGATCAACGCTTCGGTACCAGCCTGATGCTGGCAATGCGCCCCTGGGAAATAAAGGTTTTCGAGGACTTGCGGCGTATCGAAGATAACCGTGTTTTTGGGGGATAAAGCGTTACACTGCGCTCAGGCAGGCCTGGATTTTCGATGATCAATATACTGACTTACAATATTCACAAGGGATTCGATCGGTACAATCGTGATTTTGTATTGCACAGGATTAAGGAGCACTTGCACAACGCCGAGGTTGATGTCGTCTTGCTGCAGGAAATTCAGGGACGCCATTTCCACCACGAAACCAGACATTTCAACCTGGCCGGAGGTTAGCCAGTTCGAGTTCCTGGCCGACAGCATCTGGCCCCATTACGCCTACGGCAAAAATGCGATTTATCGTAAGGGGCATCATGGCAACGCGATTCTGAGCAAGTATCAAATCGTCGAATGGAATAACCTGAACCTGTCGCGCTTTCAGCGCGCCAGCCGCAGCATGTTGCATGGTCGGGTCGAGTTGCCCGATGGCCATGGACCGCTGCATTTGCTCTGTGTGCATCTCGATCTGTTCGGTTTCGAGCGTAAGCGACAGATTCGGGAATTGCGGCGCTATATCGAATCCACGATCGAGCAGGGCGAGCCGATTGTGCTCGGCGGCGATTTCAACGACTGGCACGGAGGACTGGGCAAAACCCTGGAGTCTAACCTCGGGATGCAGGAAGCCTTTCGAAAATTAAATGGCGTCTACGCCAAAACCTTCCCGTCGCATCGGCCGATGCTACGCATGGATCGGATATATTTCCGCGACATCGACCTGGTCGACTCGTTTTGCCTGCAGCGACAACCATGGGATGAGTTATCCGACCATTTGCCGCTTTACGCGCGTTTCGCATTCGGTTAGATCGAGGCGTGCAGTCAGGGCAACAATTATTTTTCACCCCTGACGAATATTTCAACGGGCTGCTGGCAGATATCGACGATGCCAGAGACCAGGTTTTGCTCGAAGTTTATATATTCGAGCTGGATATTATCGGCGATCGGGTGCTGCTGGCATTGGAGCGGGCGGCGGCACGCGGGGTAAAGTTACAGCTGTTAATCGATGGCGTCGGCTCTTATCGTGACGCCAACGCTATCGCCACGCGGCTGGACCGGGCAAATTGCGAGCTGCGCGTGTTTCATCCGCTACCCTGGGATTTTTCGCTTTATCGGCGCGCGCTCAGGGCAGGGGGCTGGTATTCGAATATTCTGTATTTGTTTGCCTCGGTCAACCATCGCAATCATCGCAAGCTTTGCATTATCGACGGCAGAGCCGCGTGGCTTGGAAGCTATAACATATCCGACGACCACTTCAATCGACAGTCAACCAGGGCCGATGATCACTGGCACGACACGGCCCTCAGGATAACGGGTCCCCTGGTAGATAGTCTCAGCCTGAACTTTGCCGAAGTCTGGCAACGCAAAACGGCCGGTGTCGGCCGGCGTTCACTTTATTTCATGAGCAGCCGGGAAATCTCACGCCGGCGACAGCGCAAACTGCAGTTAACGCAGGTTCTGCGGCTGGCGCGACGACGAATCTGGATAACCAATGCCTATTTCAATCCGACCCATCGGCTGCTGCGGATCCTGAAACAAAAGGCGCAGGCTGGCATTTCGGTTAAATTGATCGTTCCAGCCCGTTCCGACAGCGTTTTCTTTCCGCTACTTGCGCGCAGTTTTTATGCGGATTTACTGCAGGCGGGTATCCGGGTGTACGAATATGACAAGCGGCTTTTACATTCGAAGACCATGGTGATAGACGACCAGGGCCTGGTGGGCAGCACCAATCTGAATTACCGCAGCCTGTTCCATGACCGGGAACTCGATCTGTTGCTCGATGACGATGAGTTAGTCGCGCGCTTACAGTTGCGTTTCGACAGCGATATTGAAAACAGTACTGAAATCACCATCCGCAAACCACTCAAGCGCCGCTGGCTGGCTCGGCCCATGGGCTGGCTGGCGCATTTTATGCGCTACTGGCTGTAGGCCGTGGCCCCGTCAGGCGCCGCTTCTCAGACGGCTTGCCTAGTTCCGGGCAAGACATTTATCTCGCCCGGCATTGCAGAATAAGTTACCTTAACTATACTTACTAACTTATTGAATTTATTATATTTAAGACAGCGATATTTACTGCTAGAATAATTCTTCGGATAATCGACGGTCCGGTCGCAATGGTTAACTATGAGTAATACTGAAAACGGCTTCACCTGGCGCTCGCGCTCCGCCTTTATCATCGTTGCGGTCGGCGCCACCCTAAGCCTGAACGATTTACTGACTTTTCCCGTGCTGGCCGGTCAAAACGGCGGCGGCGCATTCCTGTTGCTCTATCTCCTGTTTCTTTTTGTACTCGGTTTGCCCTTGATGATGGTCGAACTGATGCTGGGTCGTTTGACCAGAAGCGATCCGGCAGCCAGCCTGCGTACCCTTTCGGAACAATACAAGGCCTCGGTTTACTGGAAACTGGCGGGTCTCGGTTCGATGTTTGCCGCCTTTCTGATTGTTTCGACCTTCAGCGTTATCGCGGGATGGTCGCTCGCCTATGCGGTCCGATCCACTGCTGGTGTTTTCGATGGCATCACGCTGGAATCCGCGAAGCTGCTGTTTGAAGAATTAACCATCGATAGCGAACGCATGTCGCTGTGGCATACGTTATTTGTCATCGTTCTGATCAGTATCTGCGCCCAACCGATAAAACAGGGCCTGGAAAGAATCATGCTGATACTGGTGCCGCTAATGATGCTATTGCTGTTGATCGGCCTGATTCTGGCGATGACCTCCTCAGGTGTTACCAGCAGCATTCGCTACATACTTTACGCGGATTTTTCCGCAATCGATTCCAACACGCCGATACTCGCCCTGCAGCGAGCTTTTTATACGCTTGCGCTAGGTATAGGAGTCATGGTTGCCTATGGACGTTATTTACCCAGCGGTGTATCCATTGGATACTCCGCCGCGCTGGTGATTACAGTTGATTTGCTGTTTTCGATATTTACCGGATTGTCGATTAACGCGCTCATGCTTTCCGCTGGACATCAGCCCGGGGTCGACAGTCAGTTTGCATTCCGCATCATGCCGGTGATTCTGGATCAGTTCACTTCCGGTGGGATGTTTAGCGCCCTGTTCTATTTATTGATGACGCTAGCGGCGCTAACCTCGTCGATTGCACTGCTGGAGGCGCCGATTACCTATTTCCAGCGTAAATTCCAGCAATCGAGGTTAAAGGCAGCAGTCCTGCTTGGCCTCGGGGTCTGGCTGTTTGGCCTGGGTGTCGTGCTGGCACACAGCGTCTGGAATGGCGATGGTTTCACCGTCGCCCTGTTTTTCGGTGACCAGGCCATTCGGCTGATAAACAATGCCGGATTTAACGATGTCCTGGTCTTTGTATCGAGTCATCTGATACAGCCTTTTGTCGCCTTGTTTATGTGCCTGTTCGTAGCCTGGAAAATCCCGCGCGAAGTCAGTCACAGGGAATTTGCGTTGTCGAAACACTATACTTATGAAATCTGGAATTACCTGATACGCTATATTGTCCCGGTATTGTTACTAATTGTTATTCTTGCCGCATTTGGACTGATCTGAAGTGCCCGAAATTTCGCGTAGCGCATTGCTGCCATATCCCGCCCAGTTCATGTATGACATCGTCAACCAGGTCGAGTCTTATCCCGAATTCCTGCCCTGGTGCGGCGGCGCCAGGCTTCACCAGGCCGATGCTACCTCGATGGAGGCCTCGATCCAGATTTCCGCTGCAGGCTTGAATCAATGGTTCAAGACCCGCAACACGATGATTCCCGGCGAATCGATCGAGATTCAACTGGTGGATGGCCCTTTCAAACGGTTGCAGGGCTGCTGGCATTTTATCCCACTCGCTGATGAGGGCTGTAAAATCGAACTGGTACTGCAATTTGAATTCAAACGCGGCCTGGCCGCGGCCGTCATTGCACCCGCATTTACCCGCATCGCAAATACTATGGTAGATTCGTTTTGTGAACGCGCTCGTGATTTGAATGATCGACAAAACCTTGATTGAAGTAGCCTACGCTACGCCAGCAAAGCAAATAATTATCGAATGCGAAATTGAGCCGGGCACTCCCGTGCGTGATGCCGTGCGCCTGTCTGGTATCGATCAGCATTTTCCTGAAATCGACCCGCAAATCTGTGACCTCGGTGTTTTCGGCAAGGCTATCGCCGCTGACTACGAACTGCAGGATGGCGATCGTATCGAAATCTACCGGCCCCTGATAGCGGATCCGAAGGAGATTCGCAGGCAACGCGCGGCGCAGGGACTGAAAATGAAAAAAGGCGGCGGGGCGGCTAACCCGGATTGAGGTCGCCCTCGATCATCGACAGCAAATCGCCGGTAAACGTCAGGCTCAAAACGCTCTTCTGGATACTGCCATCATCGCCGGTTTTTAGAAAAAAGACGTAGTGCCACTGATCCGGATGGTGCAGATCGACTATCGACGGCGTTCCCAGTAAAAACTCGACCTGGCTGCGGGACATGCCAATTTCGAGCTGTTCCACCAGCACCGGATCGATTCGATTCCCCTGGGGTACATCCATGCGATACAGGCAGCCCGACAATGTTACAATCGCCAGTCCGGTGATCAGGCTTGTTTGTAAAAATCGTAAGATCATAGTTCCGACAATTGCGAACGAAGGCGCGATAATACTGGCAGGACCGGTTTGCTGCAAATACTGAGAACAGATTAGATGGAAACAGCCGACATTAAAAATGCGGGATTGAAGTTAACGCTGCCGCGTATGAAGATTCTGGAGTTGCTGGAAAATTCCGCGGATCGTCATTTAAAGGCGGAAGACATTTACAAGATGCTGCTGGATTCGGGCGAAGAAATAGCTCTGGCCACGGTCTACCGGGTTCTGACTCAGTTCGAAACCGCCGGTCTGGTTACCCGCCATCACTTCGACGGTGGTCATGCCGTTTTTGAAATTGACGATGGCGAACACCATGATCACCTGGTCGACATTTCAACCGGCAGGGTGGTCGAATTTTATGACGAGATCATCGAGCAACGCCAAAAAGAGATTGCCGCGTCCTACGGTTTTACCATCACTGAACACACGATGGTGCTCTACGGACACTTCGACGAGAAGTGACGCCGTCAGGCCTGCGCGGCCGTGGCATTGTAATGCTGACAGGTTAAAGGATTTCGGCCGCGCCGCGGACTTTAGCCGGAATGACTTCATGATTGGCTAATCCCGCGACGAAATCATTTCGCTGGCGTGCGCCCGCGACTGCTCGGTAATCTTGACCCCGCCGAGCATGCGCGCAATTTCTTCCAGGCGCTCGGCTTCATCGAGGGCAACGACCGCGGTCGAGGTGGTGCCCGCGGCGCTGGTTTTCTCGACGCGAAAATGGTGGTGCGCCTGGGAAGCGACCTGGGGTAAATGGGTCACGCATAAAACCTGACGGCCGTGGCCCAGCAAGCGCAGTTTCTTGCCAACAATTTCTGCAATACCGCCGCCAACGCCGCTATCCACTTCATCGAATATCAAGGTTGGTATGCGCGACGATTCGCTCATGATCACCTGTATCGCAAGGCTGATTCGGGAAAGCTCGCCGCCTGAAGCCACCTTGGCCAAAGATTTTGGCGCCTGCCCGGGGTTGGTGCTGACCAGGTAACGGATACCGTCGATGCCGTTAGTCGTTGGCTCCTGGTCGGATTCGACGTCAATCACGAAACAGCCGTTTTCCATACCCAGCTGCTGCATCACCTGGGTGATCTGTTCCGACAGCCTGGTTGCGGTTTGCTGACGCTTGAGCGACAGCTCGCCGGCACTGAACAGGAAATCATCGCGCGCCTTACCGAGTTCGCCCTCGATGGCCTCGACATCGAAACTGTCGCCCTGGAGCATGCCCAGTTCCTGCTCCATCTCGAGCCGAAGCGCGGGCAGAGCCGATACCTCGACGTGATGTTTACGCGCAAGATTCTGTGCGTTGGCAATGCGTTGATTGGTATTTTCCAGGCGCTCGCCATCGAGTTCGATACCGTCACGATAGGCGCGCAGCTCGACGGTTGCCTCCTGCACCTGGATCAGGGCCGCGTTGATCATCTCATGACTGGCCGCCAGGGCACGGTCGCTTGCCAGCAGTTCACCCAGTTGCTGCTCGCACAGGCCGAGCGCCGACTGCAGGTTCTGTTCCTCGTTTTCGTAGAGTAATTCAAGCACCTCACCCGTCTTTTCGATCAGATTGCCGGCGTTCGCCAGGCGGCGATATTCCTGCTGCAGGGTTTCAAATTCGCCCGCGGCAAGATCCAGTTGCTGCAGTTCGCTACAGTAGAGTTGCAACAGGTCAACGCGCTGCTCACGCTCCTGTGCGCCCGAACGCGCCTGCTGCAAACGCTGCAGCAGGTCGTGGTAATTTCGGTATTTCTGCGCGACTTCGGCGATCAGCCCCGGTTCACCGAGAAAGGCGTCCAGCAATTGTCGCTGCACCTGCGATTTCTGTAATGACTGGTGCTCGTGCTGACCGTGAATGTCGATCAGCATGTCGCACAGGCTACGCAACTGTATAAGGGTGGCGCTATAGCCGTTGATGAAGGCTTTGCTACGGCCGTTAGCATAGAGTACGCGCCTGATCAAACATTCACCGTCCGCGGTCATTTCATTATCCGCCAGCCACGCGTTTGCGGAATCCAGGTCGTCGAGGCGAAAGCAAACCGAGATCTCGGCGCGTTCCGCGCCGCTACGAATGCCGTCGCTCTCGGCGCGGTCACCCGCGGCCAGCTTGATCGCATCGAGCAAAATTGATTTACCGGCGCCGGTTTCGCCGGTCAGCGCGCTCAAACCCGAGTCGAACTCGAGCTGTAGCGAATCGATGATGGCGAAGTTCTTGATCTGGATCGAATCGAGCACTAGTAGTTCGCGCTCCAGTCAAGCTTTTCGCGCAAGACTGCGAAGTAGTCGTAATCCTCGGGATGTAGCAGGGCCAGGGGCTCGCGGTAACGCGTTATCAAGACCCGGCTATCCGGGTTCACCAGTTGAGTCGAATGTCCGTCAAAGCTAACCTTGCCGAGCTGCGTATCCTGTCCCAGACGAACTTCGATCGGTTGATCGGCCGGCAGCACAATCGGACGATTACTGAGCGTATGCGGGCATATGGGGACGATTGCCAGTGTATCCAGAGAGGGGTGCATGATCGGACCACCACCGGACAGCGCATAGGCGGTCGAGCCGGTGGGCGTGGTAACGATGACGCCATCGGAACGCTGGATATGGATTAGGTGACCCCCGCTCGATATTTCGTATTGAATCATGTTGGCCGATTCGGGACTATGCAAAATGATGTCGTTGAGGGCGATTTTGGTCGCTACCAGCTCGTTCCCCTGGTAAAACTTGCCCTCGATGAAAAAACGCTTCTCCACGCTGTAGCGGCCGGCCATAACCTCGTCGATATAGGATTCGAAATTATCAAAGGATACATCTGCGAGAAACCCGAGGCGGCCCAGGTTGATTCCGAGCAGGGGCGTATTCTTGTCGGCCAGGGCGCGCGCCGCGGTCAGCAGGGTGCCGTCGCCACCGAGGGAAATCACCAGATCGGCGTCCTCGACGAGCTGATTCAGAGGAACGCTCGATATGTCTGCCAGCGGCATATCAAAGTCGAGGCAATGCACCAGAATCTCGACATGCCGAGCCAGCACATCCACAACCTGTCGAATGTTTTGCTGACGCGACTGCATGTCGCTGCGCACTACCAGGCCGATTGTTTTGAACTTTGCCGGCATTATCGAGAGTATCTCCCTGGAATCCTTGATTTACGAGGGGTTAGTATATAGCTTGTATTTCACTGCAACAAAATTGCGGCTAAACTACCCGGCAACAATATATCAGACCCGATGACTGAAAAATACGAACTTGACGAACGCGCCCAGCTTCTCCTGCGTCAGCTGATCAACTCGTATACGCGTGATGCACAGCCGGTTGGTTCAAAGAATCTGGCCCAATTATCGGGCCTGGATGTCAGTTCCGCGACAATACGCAACATCATGGCCAAGCTCGAGGATATGGGCCTGGTGGATTCACCGCATACTTCGGCGGGGCGTATTCCAACCGAGGCGGGCTATCGCTTCTTCATCGATAGCCTGCTAGAAATTGATAACCTCGGCAAATCCGCGCAACAGGTGATTTCGCAGAGTTTCAGCTCGGACAAAACCTCCAGCGACCTGATCCACAGCGCCACCGACATATTGTCCCGGGTTACCCACCTGGCCGGTATCATCAGTCTGACCCATACCGCGCCTGCCGAAGTGCGCCACATCGAATTCATGAAGCTGAGTGAGCGCCGCGTGCTGGTAATCCTGGTGATCAACAAGGATGACGTGCACAACAAGGTTATCCATGTAGATCGCGACTACAGCGAGCTCGAACTGCATCAGGCGGCGCAAACCTTAAGCCACTATTTGATTGGGCGCAGCTTTGAAAACGCGCGCGCGGTATTGCTCGATGAGTTGTCCGAGCTGCGTAGCGACGCCAATACCATTATGAAGACGGTGCTCGAGGCGATGGACGAAGTCTGCAGCCTGAACGCGCACGAAGATTTGATTACCAGTGGTGAAACCAACTTGCTTGAGTATGCAGAACTGTCTGATATCAATAAGTTACGCAACTTATTTAATGTATTTAATGAGAAGACTGAATTGCTCAAACTACTCGATGGGTGCACCTCCGCGGACGGCGTGGAAATTTTTATCGGCAGCGAATCCGGTTACTCGGTGTTGAGAGATTGCAGCGTGGTCGGAGCCCCCTACCGGGTCAATGGCGAAATAGTTGGAGTACTCGGCGTAATCGGCCCGACCCGCATCGCCTACGAACAGGTCATTCCGGTGGTCGATATAACCGCAAAATTATTGACATCAGCCTTGAATACCCAGAAATAATCCTTACATTAGCGCACTAAATTAACGCAGGCGCAGAACGCCGCAGACTTAAACATTCGCAGATAATTCGTACCAAACGGAGCAGTTAATGTCGCCACAACAGACCAATACCGAAGCCGACGACGAGCATTCGCTGGCTACCGAAGCGGAGGAACAGGCCCATCTGGAAGATGTCGTTCCGGAAGCGGCGGAAGCCGAGGCAGCTGAGCAGGAAGAAACCATCGAACAGCAGCTCGAAAAAAACCGGGAAACTATCAAGGACTACTGGGACCAGATGATGCGCCTGCGTGCCGAAATCGATAATAATCGCAAACGCGCCGAACGCGATATCGAAAATGCGCATAAGTATGCGCTCAAGAATTTTGTTGAAAATCTGCTGCCAATTATCGACAGCATGGAAATGGGCCAGACCGCAGCGACTGCCGAAAATGCCACGTTGGAAAGCATTCGTGAAGGCTCCGCGCTGACCTTGGACATGTTCCTCCAGGTGCTGGAGAAAAATGGCCTGCAACAAATCGACCCCCTGGGCGAAAAATTCGATCCCGAGAAGCACCAGGCAATCAGCATGTTCGAGGCCGAGGGCGCGGAATCCAACTCGGTCATCGAAGTAATGCAAAAGGGATTTCTGTTGAATGACCGTCTGGTGCGGCCCGCCATGGTCGTGGTCGCTAAATAACCCCTGAATTAATTACGTGCATTCGCTTGAAAGCAAAAAAAATAACCCTACATCGGGTGTAAGTTTCACTTGAACAGTTTCGGAGTATTTAAATGGGCAGAATCATAGGCATAGACCTCGGTACCACGAATTCCTGCGTGGCGGTAATGGAAGGCGGCAAACCTAAAGTTATCGAAAATGCGGAAGGCGATCGTACCACCCCCTCCATCGTCGCTTTTTGCGCCGATGACGAAGTCCTGGTAGGACAGCCGGCAAAGCGCCAGGCAGTCACCAATCCCAGCGATACGCTGTACGCGGTCAAGCGCCTGATCGGGCGTCGTTTCGACGAGCCTGCGGTGCAAAAGGACATAGACCTGGTGCCTTACACCATCCTCAAGGCTGACAATGGCGATGCCTGGGTAGAAGCAAGGGGCAAGAAAATGGCGCCGCCGGAAATTTCGGCACGCGTGCTGCAGAAGATGAAAAAGACTGCAGAAGACTATCTCGGTGAAGAAGTTACCGAGGCGGTCATTACGGTTCCCGCATACTTTAACGACTCACAGCGCCAGGCAACCAAGGACGCGGGTAAAATTGCCGGTCTCGAAGTCAAGCGCATTATCAACGAGCCCACCGCCGCGGCCCTGGCCTATGGCATGGACAAGGCGTCTGGCGATAAAAAGATCGCGGTTTACGACCTCGGTGGCGGTACCTTCGATATCTCGATCATCGAAGTCGCGGAAGTCGATGGCGAACACCAGTTTGAAGTGCTCTCTACCAATGGCGATACCTTTCTCGGCGGTGAAGATTTCGACATGCGCATGATTGATTATCTGGCGGATGCATTCAAGAAAGAGCAGGGCATGGACCTGCGGGGCGATCCGCTGGCGATGCAGCGCCTCAAGGAAGCCGGCGAAAAAGCGAAAATCGAGTTGTCTTCGAGCCAGCAAACCGATGTCAACCTGCCGTATATTACTGCCGACGCATCGGGGCCAAAGCACCTGAACCTGAAAATCACCCGCGCCAAGCTCGAGTCGCTGGTCGATGATTTGATTGCCCGTACCATCGAGCCGCTCAAGGTCGCTCTGGAGGACGCCGATGTATCGGTGTCGGATATCGACGATATCATTCTGGTTGGTGGTCAGACGCGTATGCCGAAAGTCCAGGAAGTGGTTAAGAACTTCTTTGGCCGCGACGCACGACGTGACGTAAACCCCGATGAAGCGGTCGCCTGTGGTGCCGCAATCCAGGGTGGCGTGCTCGGCGGTGATGTCAAAAACGTTTTGCTGCTCGATGTCACGCCGCTGTCGCTGGGTATCGAAACCCTGGGTGGCGTAATGACCAAGTTGATCGAAAAGAACACGACGATTCCGACCAAGGCGTCGCAGACCTTTTCAACCGCCGAAGACAACCAGACCGCCGTGACCGTGCATGTGCTGCAGGGCGAGCGCGAAGTCGCCACTGCCAACAAGTCGCTGGGGCGTTTCGACCTGTCAGACATCCCGCCGTCACAACGTGGCGTACCGCAGATCGAAGTCACCTTCGACATCGATGCCAACGGTATCCTGAACGTGTCGGCCAAGGACAAAGCGACCGGTAAAGAGCAAAAAATTGTTATCAAGGCTTCCAGCGGGCTCTCCGATGATGAAGTCGATTCCATGATCAAGGATGCCGAAGCGCATGCCGACGAAGATCGCAAGCATCGCGAAACCGTCGAAACCCGCAACCAGGCCGATGCGATGATTCACGCCGCAGAGAAATCCCTCAAGGACCTCAGTGAACAGGTCGAGGACGAAGACAAGTCCAAGATTGAAGCTGCGATCGAGGATTTGAAGAAGGCGCTGGAAGGTAACGACAAAGAGGCTATCGAAGCCAAAACCCAGACGCTTGCCGAAGCCGCGAGCAAACTGGCCGAGAAAGCCTATTCGACAGCTGACGCCGAGGCAGGGCCCGACCCCGTCGATGCGAATGCCTCCGCGCAGTCGAATGACGATGTCGTCGATGCCGAGTTCGAGGAAGTCAAAGAAGACGACAAGAAGTAACGGTTTTATTCGGACCGCAATAACGAACCTGGCGCGTTTTATCGCGCCAGGTTTTTGCTGTTTACAGAAAAGAGTCAATGTCAAAACGCGATTATTACGAAATTCTTGAGGTTGGAAATTCCGCCTCGGACGCCGATATTAAAAAGGCGTTTCGTCGCCTGGCGATGAAGTATCACCCTGACCGCAATCCGGACGACGAAGAGGCCGAACACAGATTCAAGGAAGCCAAGGAAGCTTTCGACGTGCTTTCCAATGCCGAAAAACGGGCTGCCTACGATCAGTTTGGCCATGCCGGCGTCGATCATTCGGTCGGCGGAGGCGGATTTGGCGGCGGTGGTTTCGGCGACGCCTTCAGCGATATTTTTGGTGATATTTTCGGTGGCGGGGGACGCTCACGCGTACGTAAGGGCGCCGACCTGCAATATAACCTCGAGCTCAGTCTCGAAGACGCGGTTGCCGGCACTACCGTTAAAATCCGGGTACCCACGCTGAAGCACTGCACCAGCTGTTCCGGCAGTGGCGCCAAACCCGGCACCTCGGCGGAAACCTGCAATACCTGCGGCGGCCATGGCCAGGTGCGTATGCAGCAGGGCTTTTTCTCGGTTCAGCAAACCTGCCCAAATTGCCGCGGCAAGGGCAGCACCATTAGCGACCCCTGTACCAGTTGCCACGGTGCTGGCCGGGTCAAGGAACACAAGTCGCTGTCGGTGGAAGTGCCGGCTGGCGTCGATAACGGTGATCGAATTCGACTTTCCGGTGAAGGCGAGGCGGGCGATGCTGCTGCGCCTTCCGGGGATCTGTTTGTGCAGATACATGTCAAACCCCACTCCATTTTCGAACGTGACAATGCCGACCTTTACTGTGAAGTCCCGATTAACATCGTGACAGCGGCGCTCGGCGGTGAACTCGAAGTACCCAGTCTCGGCGGCCGTCTGAATCTGAAAATCCCGGCCGGCACTCAAACCCACAAACTATTCCGCATGCGCGGCAAGGGCGTCAAGCCGGTGCGCGGCGGACCGGTAGGCGATTTAATTTGCCGCATCGTGGTCGAAACACCGGTAAAATTGAACAACGAGCAAAAGGAGCTGCTCGAGCAATTTGGGCAATCGATGGGGAAAGCAGTCAACAAGCACAGCCCAAACGAAAATTCATGGATCGATAGCATGAAGAAATTTTTTGAAGACATGAAATCCTGAGCGGGAGAGCACGCGTGACTCGAATCGCAATCGCCGGTGCCGCTGGCCGCATGGGCAGAAACCTGGTGGTTGCCTGCAACGAAACCGAAGGTATGCAGTTGACGCAGGCGCTGGAACGCAAGGATAGTCCCGGCCTTGGGTCCGACGCGGGAATTCTTGCCGGACTCGAACCCAACCAGATTGCGATCAGCGATCAGCTCGATCCGGCCGCTTTTGATATCCTGATCGATTTCACTCACCCCAGCGCGACCACCAGGCATGTCGATTTTTGCGTCGACCATGGGAAAAAAATGGTGATCGGCACCACCGGTTGTGATGCCGCCCTGGAACAGAAGCTGGCAGATTCAGGCGAACAGATTGCCATTGTTTATGCCCCGAACATGAGTGTCGGCGTGAATCTTTGCCTGGAGTTGTTACACATAGCGGCCTCGGTGCTCGGCGACAGCGTCGATATCGAAGTGATCGAGGCGCATCATCGGCATAAGGTCGATGCGCCTTCAGGCACGGCCCTGAAAATGGGCCAGGTGATTGCCTCGGCCCTGGGTCGAGACCTGGATGAATGCGCGGTATACGGTCGACAGGGTCAGACCGGTGCGCGCAAGCGAACCACCATAGGTTTCGAAACCATCAGGGCAGGGGATATCGTCGGTGAACATACCGTGATGTTTGCCGACGAAGGCGAAAGAATTGAAATAACCCACAAGGCATCGGATCGGATGACCTTCGCCCGCGGCGCGCTGCGCGCCTGCGCCTGGGTTGCGCAGCAGGAAAAGGGTTTGTTTGCCATGCGAGATGTACTCCAGATTAAGTGAAGTTGCTTTAGGTAGTTCTTCTAACTCTTTGTATTTTAATAATATTTATTTCCCAGAAAAACCTCTCACGGCGCTTCGAAACCAGCCGACCCGGAGTAATTGACGACCTTAACGATTGATTTCCATCAATTAGACGGGGCTTTGCTAACGTTATTGCGGGCAATATAAGCTATTATTGAACTTTAAAGCAGTCATTCGTGCCCCTGATTCCCATGTGCAATAACGACATCAGATTCGGCATACCGTCAGGCCGTCTTCATGACTAAGCCCGATGATGACCTGGTCGACCTAATCGCTGAGAATCAGCGACTTCAGCGTGAACTAAAGGACCATATCCAGACGCAAGCTGACCTCCTGACCTACAAGCATCAAATGGATGCGATCTTTGATAATGCGCCAGTCGAACTCTACCTCAAGGACAGGGAGGGACGCTATCTCAGGATCAACCACCAGTTCGAAAAAATCTTCGATGTGCGCAACAATGACGTTATCGGCTTACTGCCGACCGAAGTTCACGACCCGGAACTGGCGCAATCCACCCGTGACCAGGACCTCGCCGTGCTGAGTAGCGGCCAGATAGAGCGCCGCGAAGAGAAAGCACGGCTGGCGACCGATGACTTGATGCATACGCTGTTAACCATCAAGTTTCCGGTTTTCGATATCGATGGCAATGTCGACGGGCTTGGTGCCATCGTGACCGATATCACCGAGCAGAAACAGGCAGAGGAAAGGTTTCACGATATCGTGAATACCATCGAAGGCATTGTCTGGGAATCGGATGCGTCGACTTTCGATATTACCTATGTCAGTAAAAGGGCCGAACGCTTGCTGGGATACCCGTTAAACCAATGGTTGGAGCCGGGATTCTGGATCGGAAAAATCTATTCTGCAGACCGCGATAAAGTACTGGCAGACTCGAACAGGTATCACGCCGAAGGTATCGAAAGCTACGAGCTCGAATATCGTATGATCGCCAGGGACGGGCATATCGTCTGGGTTCGTGACCTGATATCGGTCGGCAAGGAGAACGATGCAGCCCGCTGGCTACGCGGCATCATGGTCGATATCACCGAACGCAAGATAATCGAAGACCAGATTCGCAAGGCCGAGGAGCGTTTTCGCAAGATGTTCGTCGCCGCACCCATCGGCTTGATCCTGATCGACATCGAATCCGAGACGCAGATTGAAATGAATCCGGCATATTGCAAAATCATCGGTCGAGACAGCACTGAAATGCAGCAGATAGGATGGCAGGGGATCACCCATCCCGACGATATCGACCGCGAACGGCAATTGCTGAAAAGACTGAAGGCTGGAGAAATCGACAGCTACGAGTTAGAGAAGCGTTACATCCGCCCGGATGGCCAGGTTGTCTGGGCCAGGGGCCAGATAACGCCGGTGAGTTTCCGTACAGAAAGCGGTGCTGCACTATATCTCGCCATTGTCGAGGACATCACCGAGCGCAAGAAATTCGAGGAAGAAATATGGCAGCAGGCGAATTACGATTTCCTGACTGGCCTGCCAAACCGCTACATGTTGCAGGATCGGCTGACTGAACTGATCAAAAAAGCACAGCGCGATCAGGGCGAGTTTGCAATTTTGCTGATCGATCTGGATGGTTTCAAGGATATCAACGATACCCTGGGTCACGATAAAGGCGATTTATTATTGATTGATGCTGCCGCTCGCATCAGGAATTGTCTGCGCAGCTCCGACACCGTAGCCCGACTGGGCGGCGATGAATTTGTCGTCATCATGTCTGATCTCAGCGAGCGCAGCGGCATCGATATGATTGCCGGCAAGGTGATCGAACACCTCTCAGAACCGTTCAAAATCGGTGCCGAGTTCGCCTACGTCTCGGCCAGTATTGGCATTACGCTGTATCCGGATGATGGCGAAACGATGCTCGACCTGCTGAAGAATTCCGACCAGGCGATGTATGAAGCCAAGCGACAGGGACGGAATCGATACCGGTACTTTACCCAGAACCTGCATCATTTCGCACTCGAGCGGATGCAGATGATCAACGACCTGCGCAGCGCCCTGGCCCAGGATCAATTCAGCCTTTGTTATCAGCCAATTTTCAACCTGCAGGATGGTTTGATCTATAAAACTGAAGCGCTGTTGCGCTGGCAACATGGCAGCAGGGGTATTATCAATCCGAGCGAGTTCATTCCGGTTGCCGAAGACAGTGGGCTTATCAACGAAATCGGCGATTGGGTATTCCAGCAAGTAGTGCAGCAGGCGGCTGACTGGCAACGCAGGTTTGCCACCGATATCCAAATCTGCGTCAACACCTCCCCGGTTCAATTTGCAAACCGGATCAAGATAACCGAGTACCTGCAGCGCTGGCAATTGTCCGGTGAGGTCATCAATGTCGAAATAACCGAGAGCCTGTTAATGACATCGGATGCCGATGTACTCGATACTTTGCTGGAGTTTCGTGATGCCGGAATTCAGGTTGCACTGGACGATTTCGGCACCGGTTACTCCTCGCTGGCCTATTTACAGAAATTTGATATCGATTACCTGAAAATTGACCGTGAATTCATCAAGAACCTGAAAACCGATTCAGATGACCTCGCCTTATGTGCAGGCATCGTCGCCATGGCGCATACGCTGGGTATAGCAGTCATCGCCGAAGGCATCGAGACCGCGCAGCAGAAACAGCTGTTAATCGAGATCGGTTGCGACTATGGCCAGGGATTTCATCTCGGCAAAGCAACCACAGCGCTCGAACTGGAGCGTAGCTACATGCGTAAAAAACAGACTCCCCTCGGCCAGGTGAAGCCGATATAACCCTGCCTAGCGCATGGTCACCAGCTCTTCGGAACTGGTAGGGTGAATCGCCACGGTATCGTCAAAGTCGTTCTTGCAGGCGCCCATTCGAATCGCGACCGCAAAACCCTGCAGCATTTCGTCGACGCCGGGGCCGATCAGGTGACACCCGATCACTTTTTCATCGTCACCGAGGCATACCAGTTTCATCGCCGTGGGCACGTCATGGCCACTAATCGAGTTGTACATCGCGGTAAAGCGGGTTTGGTAGATTCTGACGCGATCGCCGTACTCGGCGCGGGCTGCCTCTTCGGTCAGGCCGACCGTGCCGATCGGAGGGTGGCTAAAAACTACGCTGGGAATCAGTTCGTAATCCAGATGGCGATCAGTTTGATTGTCGTATAACCGATCCGCCAGGCGTCGACCCGCGGCCACCGCGACCGGGGTTAGCGGCGCACGACCGGTAATATCGCCGAGGGCAAATATATGGGGTTGATTCGTACACTGATAGGTATCGGTTTCGATATAACCCCTCGGGTTGAGGGCAACATCGGCATTGTCCAGATTCAGTCCATCCAGATCTGGCTCTCGGCCGATGGCGTAGATGACCTGGTCCAGGTTTTGTAAGCCAACGCCATGGGTGTCCTGCAGCGAGATTTTGCCTGCAGCGTCTCGCTCGATATGCGTGATTTCGCAATCGGTACGCACATCGATACCGGATTTCGCGATCTCTTCGAACAGGGTGCCGCTGAGCAGGCTGTCAAATTCTCCCAGCACATGATGTTTGCGCAGGTAAAGACTGACCTCGGTGCCAAGTGCATTCAATACACCTGCCAGTTCGACCGCAATATAGCCCGATCCGGCAATGGCAACCCGTGCCGGTTGTCGTTCCAGCTCAAAAAAACCATCCGAGGTGATCGCATGCTCGACGCCCGGTATGTTCGGCACGCGGGGTCGGGTGCCGGTAGCAATGGTTATATGCTTTGCAGAGTAATGCTTGCCGTCTACCGCGATGGTATGCGCATCGACAAAACTGGCCTCACCTTCGATCTCGTCAACCCCGAGATCTTTCAGGTAGCCGTGGTACCAGCTGTTTATGCCATCGATATATTTCTCGCGCCGGGCGACCAGATGCGCCCAGTCAAAGCCGTTGTTAGTCAGATCGAAACCATAATTTTTTGCATCATCGATCAGGTGCGCCAGGTTGCCTCCGAACCACATAATTTTCTTTGGCACACAACCGACATTGACGCAGGTGCCACCGATTCTGCCGCGTTCAATTACGGCACAGCGCTGGCCGTAGCTGGCGGCGCGCTCAATTATAGAGAGGCCGCCGCTACCGGCACCCAGGGTTATCAGGTCGTAATCGAATGCGTCAGTCATGATGGGATTCCTTAGATTGGTCGGCGCGCACTTTAGCAGTTTCGTGATGGATTTATTACTTTTACGAGGACATAATTCGACCGATTTCATCGGAAAACGGTTCCATGTTTAAATTATTTCGGTTTCTACTGACGCACGGCATCGCATTGCTGCTTGGCGTCGCACTTGGCATCTATCTGTTACCGGTGTTGACCGCACCCGATGCCCCGAGCAACGCGGAAGTGAGCTCGAGCGCAGCAGAGGCTTTATTCACAGGCGATTTCCACAGGAAATTACCCGGCAGCGACTTCCTTCACTGGGGTGATGGCCAGATTTCGATATCGGCCAAACAGATCAGTTTCATGGGTACGCTCGCACCGGGACCCGACTACCAGCTTTACCTGACGCCGAGCCTGGCCCAGACTGAACAGGAATTTCTGCTGATGAAGGCAGAATCGGCAAAAATCGGCGCGGTCAAAACCTTCAATAACTTTATCCTGGATATACCGGCAAACATTGATCCGGCTAATTATCGCGCGTTGATCGTCTGGTGTGAGTCTTTTGGCGAATTTATTACCGCCGCGAGTTACCGCTAATCAGAAGTTGGTCGAAGTTAGTCGGATGACTTCAGGGCTTATTCCTGCCATCTGCGCCTGTGCCGACTGCACAGGCACAAGCGCAATGAACGGCTACCACGACAAACCATGGAAACAGGCTCTCGATCTCAATCGCATCTGTTAATCTTGCGGGCCCCAGAGAATTCGGTCGAGGCTATCGTCCGACTCGACTTCGATAATTTTCAGGCCATCGAAGCGTACGCCTTCCTGTTTTAGTAGCTGGGCCTGTTCGCGATAGGCGCTCGAGTCTTCGTCGAATGCCAGGGTGCGATTTGAGCGCACCACGCGAAACCAGGGCAGGGGTTCGGGAGCGCGCCCGAGAGCGGCGCTTACCATTCTCGAGTAGCGCGGAAACCCCGCTGCTCTCGCCACTTCGCCATAACCCATAACGCGACCGGGCGGTATCGCGGCGACAACCTCCCAGACGCGATGATCAAACTTGTCCCGAAAACGGCTCATGCAACTAATGTTCAACCCATAGCCAGCGCAGCAATAGAATACTTAACCTTAAGTAAGTCATATAAGATGCTGATTTATATGCTTTATCCTCTCCGGCTATAGTGTTCGCGCTTACTCAATTGCACCAGGCGCCGCACTTCCGATACGGCCACACTGATTGTTGGAAAATCGCAGCTTCGCATGGCGCTGAACTCGTTGAGCATGCTGTCATAGCGCTGCAACGCTGTGGAGAGATGCTCTTCCCAGATCGCCAGCGCCTTGTTGGTATGGCGCTTGTTATCGACGATTTGTAACACGATTTCGGTCAGGTTGTGCTGATTGGCGTGCAAATCGTTGCGCAGGTTGAGAATCGCCAGGTGGTTCCAGTGGGTACGCACGACGGTTTGCGAAATTGCGTCCCTGATCCAGTGCAGCTGCAATCGCTCCGACAATGCGTAGAACAATCTGGCTACATTTTCGGTATCGCTGAATAACTTGGATTTGATTTCGATGATATCGAAGGCCGACGCCAGGGTAGACTTGTCGACCAGTTCCTGCGCCAATGCCGCCGGCAGCCGATACTTGATAAAGCTGCGCTTGGTTGCGAGGTAGTTTTTGCGCGATTTACCGATGATGGCGCTGGAAATCACCTGCCTGAGGATTCGGGTATCGGTCTTGTATCGCTCGATGACATGGCTGACGTTGAAATCCGAAGGCTGGTTGCGTAACAGCCAGCTGATCGAGCGTTCGAGCAACCCGCTGACCGTCTGAAAGATTTCATGCCGGTCCCGCTCGTTCACCACGTTATCCAGCTTCTCCAGCTTGCGCCAGGTGTCATAAAGCTCAAACACTTCGACGCAGACGACATAAGCCTTGGCGATATCCTCGATAGTGGAGCCGGTTTCCTCGCGAATGCGTGAGCCGAAGCCAATGCCGATATTATTGGCGATCTGGTTGCTCAGTATGGTGGCGATGATTTCCTTACGCAGCGGATGCTTCAGGATTTCATCGGCGTAGCGTTCGCGTATCAGTCGCGGAAAATAACCCAGCAACAGCGAATCGTAGCATTCTTCGGTCAGCGACGAGGATCCGAGGAGAGCGTTTTTATAGGTCAGCTTGCTGTAGGACAGCAGTATCGAGAGTTCGGGACGGGTTAACCCCTGGTTTTTGGCGATGCGATCGGTAATCTGTTTGCCGTTAGGCAGGTGTTCCAGCCGGCGATTCATAATACCGCCTTCCTCCAGGTGACGCATGAAACGGGCATGCTGGTACATATTGAGCGCGGCGTGTTTTTCGAGGCTGTCGACAATCTGGGTTTGCCGATAATTGTTCAACAGACATTTCTGTGCGACCTCATCGGTCATTTCCACCAGTAGCTGGTTACGTTCCTTATGACTCAGGCGCCCGAATTTGACCAGCTGCGACAGCAGGATTTTGATATTGACTTCGTTATCCGAGCAATCGACGCCCGCAGAATTGTCGATTGAATCGGTGTATAACAGGCCGCCGGCGAGGGCATATTCCACGCGCCCCCGCTGGGTTACCCCGAGATTGCCGCCTTCGCCGATGGCTTTGGCCCGCAGCTGTCTGCCGGTAACGCGAATAGCATCGTTGTTTTTGTCCGACACGTCACTATCGGTCTCATTGCTCGCCTTTACGTAGGTGCCGATACCGCCGTTCCAGAGCAGGTCGACTGGAGCCTTGAGGATATAAACGATGAGCTGATCCGGGGTTAAACGATCCTCCTTGCACTGCAGTAACTGTTGTATTTCGGGTGTCAAATCAATGCTTTTTGCCTTGCGCGAAAAGACTCCACCGCCCTTGCTGATCAGATGCTTGTTGTAATCGCTCCAGGCGGAACGCGAAAGCCCGAACATGCGCTGACGTTCCTGGTAACTCGTCTTAACGTCGGGGCTGGGGTCGATGAAAATATGCATATGATTGAATGCTGCGACCAGTTGTATGCATGGTGACAGCAGCATACCGTTGCCGAATACGTCACCTGACATATCGCCGATGCCGACCACCGTGAAATTTTCTTTCTGAATATTTTTACCGAGTCCGCGGAAATGGCGCTTGACCGATTCCCAGGCGCCGCGCGCCGTAATCCCCATTTTTTTATGATCGTAGCCCTGAGATCCGCCCGAAGCAAAGGCATCGTCGAGCCAGAAGCCATGCTGCCTGGCAAGTTCGTTGGCAACATCCGAAAACGCAGCTGTGCCCTTGTCGGCGGCGACCACTAGATAGGGGTCGGGCTCATCATGAATCCTGGTTTTAGGCGGCGGCACGATGTCCGTGCCGACCCGGTTGTCGGTGATTTCCAGCAGCGAGTCGATATACAGCGAGTAACAGGCCTGTACTTCGGCATAGACTTCGGTTGCCGGGACATTGGCAATCTGCTTGGTGATGAATCCACCCTTTGACCCGGCGGGAACGATAACCGCGTTTTTCACCATTTGCGCTTTCATCAGGCCCAGCACTTCGGTACGGTAATCTTCGCGCCGATCCGACCAGCGTATGCCACCGCGAGCGACCCGACCGCCACGCAGATGGATACCCTCGAAACGGGTGGCGTAGACGTAAATTTCAAACTGCGGACTGGGTTTTGGCAAACGTTCGATCTGCCGCGAGTCCAGTTTGAAGCTGATGTGCCCGGTAGCTTTTTTATCGTCCTGAAAATAGTTGGTGCGCAGGGTAGCCTCGATCAGGTTGAGCATGCGCTGGTAAATCAGGTCGTGATCCAGTGATTCGATGTCTTGCAGCTTTTCACGAATCTGCTCAAACAGTTTCAGATGTGAATCTCGCTGAATGCCTTCCGGATCGAATTTGTGCAGGAAACTCTGCACCAGCAGCAGCGTGATATCGGGATATTTATTGAGCGTTTCAATAATGTACTCACGACTGTGGGGAAATCGAATTTGCTGCAGATAGGCCGTATAGGCGCGCAATATCTGGATATTTTCGGCCTTGATGCAGGCGCTGAACAAGAGGTGATTGAAGGCGTCGTTTTCACTACGCTGCTGCCAGATGCTTTCGAACAGTTCGCTGAAATAAAGCGGGATTTTTTCCTCGTCGACGTTACAGATTCGATCGCCATTACCGAGGGTGAAATGGTTTATCCAGTAGTTTCGGTTGCCCATTCTGATGCGGTAGGGGCGCCCGATAAGCACTTCCAGTCCCATGGACTCGAATATCGGCATCGACAGCGACAGCGGAATCGAATCCTTGAGTGTGAACAGCTTGATTGAGCAGTTGCGGGAATCTCGCGAGATTTTCGTCAACCGCGCCTGCGCGCGATTTCTGGGATTGATGGTTGCCAGCACCTCTAGATCGGGAATCGCATCGTTCACCGAGAAGTCGCCCTGGTAATTCTCGGAGAAAGTCTCCTCGCTAAGTTTCAGTTTTGCCAGTAGCGGATTAGCTTCGACCTGTTTGAATAACTGCCTGTACCATCTGTTCATGCCGGTTTCCGATTATTCTTTTGCCCGCGCTATTGTAAACCGATTGGCTAAAAAAAATTGAATCTTTATTCTCGAAGCCAGTTAAAATGGGCCTTTCGAACTAGTGATAAAACGCATGTCAAAGCCGCGATCCGTCATACCTCCCGTCTCGAGCGATCCGCTAAGATCCCGCATTCGCAATTGCTATCTTGCAAGCGAATCCTCGATCGTCGAAGAATTGATCGGGGCAGCCAGTTTCAGCAAACAGGAACGCGCTGATATCAGCACCATGGCGGCAGACCTGGTAACCCGGGTGCGTGCCAGCAGCAGTCCGAGCATGATGGAAAATTTCCTCGCTGAATACGGCCTGACGACCCGCGAAGGAGTGGCCTTGATGTGCCTGGCGGAAGCCCTGTTGCGCGTTCCCGATGCCGAGACCATCGATGACCTGATCGAAGACAAGATCTCCCCGGGCAACTGGGGTCAGCATCTGGGTCATTCCGGCTCGGCGCTGGTCAATGCTTCCACCTGGGCGCTATTGCTGACCGGAAAAATCGTCGCGGCCGAAGATGATAAAGGTCTGCGCCAGGCCCTGCATGGCCTGGTAAAACGAATGGGCGAACCGCTGGTGCGTAACGCGGTCGCGCAGGCGATGCGTGAACTGGGCCGGCATTTCGTGCTTGGTACGAATATCGAAAAGGCGTGTAAACGCGCCAGGGAACTCGAAAAACAGGGCTATACCTACTCCTATGACATGCTCGGCGAAGCGGCTCGCACCGATGCCGACGCGCGCCGCTATCACCTGGCTTATTCCGATGCGATCACCGCCATGGCGAGCGATTGCCGACATGCCGATACGCGCGACAATCCCGGCATATCGGTCAAGCTATCGGCGCTGCACGCGCGCTACGAAATCGGCCAGTACGAGCGGGTGATGGACGAACTGCTGCCG
This sequence comes from uncultured Gammaproteobacteria bacterium, assembly GCA_963768295.1. GTDB lineage: Bacteria > Pseudomonadota > Gammaproteobacteria. The sequence goes on from CAVYHN010000016.1 coordinate 272,745, forward strand.
CGCGTCGAATCGCTGGCGATGCTGGCCTGCTCGGCGAATATGGGATTTAACATCGATGCGGAAGAGGCCGATCGGCTGGACATTTCGCTGGACGTCATCGAGGCCGTGCTGGCGAACCCGGCATTGCGCGGGTGGAATGGCTTCGGGGTCGTGGTACAGGCCTTCGGCAAACGCGCGGCGCCCGTGCTCGACTGGCTCTACGCCCTGGCGCAAAAACTCGATCGCCGCATCATGGTGCGCCTGGTAAAAGGCGCCTACTGGGATACTGAAATCAAGCGAGCGCAGGTGCTTGGGCTCGCCGACTACCCGGTTTTTACGCGCAAGGTCAATACCGATCTTTCCTACCTCGCCTGCGCGCGCAAACTGCTGGGCATGACCGATCGCATATATCCACAGTTCGCCACCCACAACGCCCATTCGGTGGCGGCGGTGTTGAACCTTGCCGGTGAGCAGCACGATTTCGAGTTTCAGCGGTTGCACGGCATGGGCGAAGCGCTGCACGATCATGTACATCGGCAGCATGCGGCGCGTTGCCGAATTTACGCGCCGGTAGGCAAACACCAGGATTTACTCGCCTACCTGGTCAGGCGCCTGCTGGAAAACGGCGCCAACAGTTCATTTGTCAACCAGATCGTCGACACCAGCATTACGCCGCAGTCGATTGCACGCGACCCGGTGGACAGCATCGCTGCACTCGAAAAAATATCGAACGAAAAAATTCCGCTGCCGATCGATCTGTATGGAGACGCGCGCCGTAATTCGACCGGCTGGGATATTACCGATCTGACCACACTGTCTGGTTTGCATCAGCAGCGCGAAGGTCTCCTCGCCAGGACCTGGCAGGCGCGCCCGCTAACCGCAGGTGAAAACAACGACCAAGACAGTCGTGAAATTTTCAATCCTGCCGCCGCCGAGGACTACGTCGGCAGCGTCATCGATGCCAGCTCAGCGACCGTTGAAATTGCGCTGCAAGCGGCCGTGGCGGGGTTTGACGGCTGGTCTCAAACCGATGTAAAAATCCGCGTTGAATGCCTGCAGAGGGCCGCCGATTTATACGAAGCCAATGCCGCAGAACTGTTTGCCCTGTTGGCGCGTGAAGCCGGCAAAACCTGGCTCGACGCGGTTGGTGAAGTGCGCGAAGCAGTTGACTTCGCCCGCTATTATGCGAGCCAGGCTGAACGCCTGGCCGCCGGCCATCGCGCCCGTGGTGTTATCGCCTGCGTTTCACCGTGGAACTTTCCGTTGGCCATATTCAGCGGGCAGATTTTTGCCGCACTAGCCGCGGGCAATTGCGTTATCGCCAAGCCCGCCGAGCAAACCAGCCTGATCGCGGCCTTTGCCGCAGACCTGATGCACCAGGCTGGAATACCCAGGTCGGCACTGCAGCTATTACCCGGCAGCGGTGCGGTTGTCGGCGCCGCGCTCAGCGCCGATAGTCGCATCGACGGTATCTGCTTTACCGGATCAACCGCCACCGCGATGCACATTAACCGCAACATGGCCCGGCATTTACCGGCACAGGCGCCGTTAATTGCGGAAACCGGCGGTCTCAATGCGATGCTGGTCGATTCGAGCGCCTTGCCCGAACAAGTCGTCAGAGATGTGCTTGCCTCGGCCTTTCAGAGCGCCGGCCAACGCTGTTCGGCATTGCGCATGCTATACCTGCAGGAAGACGTGGCGGACAAAATTCTGGAAATGTTGTTTGGTGCCATGGATCAACTCAAAATTGACAACCCCTGGTACCTGGCGACCGATGTCGGGCCGGTTATCGATAGCGCGTCAAAGCAGAAAATAGAAAACCACTGTCAACGCATGGCCGAGCAGGGACGTTTGCTGAAGGCCCTGGCGGTGCCTGAATCGGGTCTGTTCGTGGCACCGAGCGTAATTCGGCTCGACGGCATCGACCAGCTCGAAGAGGAGATTTTCGGTCCGGTGCTGCACGTGGCGCGCTTTGCAGCGAGCGACATCAACGCGGTCGTCGACGCGATCAATGCCCAGGGATACGGCTTGACTTTCGGTGTTCACACCCGCGTTGATGCGCGCGTCGAACAGGTGGTCAAGCGTATTCAGGCGGGCAACGTCTACGTCAATCGTAACCAGATTGGCGCCGTGGTCGGAACCCAACCCTTCGGCGGGGAAGGCCTGTCCGGTACCGGGCCCAAAGCCGGCGGTCCATGGTATCTGCCACGATTCCTGTCCTACCCGTTATCGCATGGCAATCAGCCGGAGACAAACAGAATTGATATGGCCGCGCTGGAATCACTGCTAGCGCAGGTCCTCCAGGGCGGGGGCAGGAATCAATCCGTCGACATCGCCCTGCTGCATCGAATTGCCCGGCAGCAAGGCATCGAATGGCAGGGCAGGTCGATAATCGAGATTGAATCGATGCCGGGACCGACCGGGGAAACCAATCAGTTGTCGGCCCATCCGCGTGGGCTGGTTCTATGCCTGGGGCCGGGTCGCGACCAGGCATTGTCGCAGGCGCTATCGGCGCTGGCGCAGAAAAATCTGGTGCTTCTGGTTGCCGAGCAGGGTGATCAACTGGCCGCGCTGTTGTCTGAAAACGGGTTCCCGGTCAGCGGCACGGATGGTCATCTCGACGCCGATACCTTGCGCGAGATAGACGGCATAGACGCCGTTATGTCGCAGGCGCAAGCATCGCAGTTGCAGGCTTACCGGGTCGCGCTGGCCGAGCGGCAGGCGAAATTGATTCCGCTGATTTGCGAAGATGGCGTGCTTGATCGACTTATCGTCGAACGCCATTTATGCATCGACACCACGGCCGCTGGCGGTAACGCCAGTCTGATTGCCGCGGGGAGCTAGCCGATAACGCGATAGAATTCAGCGTGATCGCAGGCCGGGCAGCGCGGAATTCGTCCAGTCTTTGACAGCTTGATACTATTGTCGCAATGACTGCAGTTAAAGCTGCCGGCATTGCAGACTTCACCGCTGCGATACAGGCTGGCCTGGTGACTTTCGTACTCGAACTTGTGGAAATCGAGCCAGGTTTTATCCGCGGCGCGCGCAATCAGGTCGATAAAGCTGTCTTCCACCAGCGTCAAATCGAAACTCAACCAGTCCTTGAGTTCCTTTCCCTGCTGATTGAGGGCTTTATTGGCCTTGTGCATATCGCGCTTGAGGGTATCGCCAAGACTTTCCGCTTCTTCCTGGCTAAGCGAATACAGTTCTCGCACCAGTAGCTGGGCATTGTGCACCATTTCATCGATGGTCGGGGCCAGCGCTTCTTCGGCATCGTGCACGGCTTCGCTGACGTTTTCCACCATGTGATCGAATGCAGCTACCAGTTTATCTTTGTCGTTTATGTCCATGAATCCATTAATAACGCATAATATCGGACCGCACAAGTAAGCCTTCAGTTTTGATGACACAAATCAAATCCAGCGACGAGCAGGGCCCGGTTTTAAAATGGTGGACGCGTCTGGCGGGCTGGCCGGCGGGTGCCCGCCTGTTTAGTCTGGCTTTAGGCTGGATTGCACCCTACAGCGGCACCATCGGCGCCCGCGTCGAGGAAATTCGGCCAGGCTATGCGCGCGTGACGCTGCGCGACCGTCGCCGGGTGCGCAATCACCTGCATTCCATCCACGCGATAGCGCTGATCAACCTGGGTGAAATCGCCACCGGGCTGGCGGTATTGTCGAGCGTTTCGGATAACATGCGCGCCATCCTGCTTGGCATTCAGGCTGAATATGTTAAAAAAGCGCGCGGTAAACTCACCGCGGTTGCCGAATTTCAATTACCACAAGCGCTCGCAGACAACACGCCTTGCGAGGTTGAAGCGCGATTGCAGGATGAATCCGGCGCAACGGTAACGCGGGTCAAGGCCACCTGGTTGATTGGATACAAATCACCATGAGTCGAGAATTGCCCACGGCGGCAACCGAATTTTGCCGGCAACTGGGTATTCGCTACCCGGTGATCGGCGGTGCGATGTATCCCTGCAGCAACCCCGAACTCACCGCTGCGGTTTCCGCGGCCGGAGGCATCGGCATCCTGCAACCGATTTCTTTGACTTATGTACACGGCCACGATTATCGTGATGGCATTCGCCTGATGCGCAAGCTGACCGACAAACCCATCGGCATGAATGCGCTGATCGAAAAATCGTCGAGAAAGTATCAACAGCGCATGGAGGAATGGGTCGAGATAGCGCTCGAGGAAGGCATTCGATTTTTCGTCACCTCGCTCGGCAAACCGGACTGGGTAGCGCGACGGGTGCATGCCGCGGGCGGCCTGGTCTATCACGACGTCACCGAGATTGAAATGGGCCCGAATCGGTCTCGATAATGGCGCGGACGGGCTTATCTGCGTCAACAATCGTGCCGGAGGTCACGCCGGCTCCAGGTCGATGTCGGAACTTTACCAGGAATTGCATGAACTCGGCTGTACCGCTGGTCTGCGCTGGTGGCGTCGGCGCAGCGACGTGTTCTGGCAGGCGCTCGACTGTGGCTATGCGGCCTGTCAGCTGGGCACACGCTTCATCGCCAGCAACGAATGCCGCGCCAGTGACGCCTATAAACAGGCCGTGGTCACGGCCGAGGCGTCCGATATCGTGCTGTCGGAACGGGTCACCGGGGTTCCGGTATCGGTGATCAATACCAATTTCATCAAACGCAGCGGTACCCGTATGGGCTGGTTTGCGCGCTGGATGCTAGGCGGCAATACCACCAAGCACTGGATGCGGATGTATTACGGTTTGAAATCGATCTGGCAATTGAAGCATTCTTCGCTGGATGAAACAGGGGCCAGGGATTACTGGCAGGCGGGTAAGAGCGTAGCCGGCATCGAGCGCATCGAATCCTGCGACGCAATCATGCAACAATTGATTTCATCCGAGGGCTAACACTCATGCAAAATATCCTGTATTACGTTCACGATCCGATGTGCAGCTGGTGCTGGGGTTTCGAGCCGACGCGCCAGAAACTGTTCGCGGCGCTTGACCATACCCTGGAAATTCGACGCCTGGTGGGCGGCCTCGCCCCCGATTCGGATGCGCCTATGCCTGAACCGATGCGCGCCATGCTGCAACAGACCTGGCAGCGAATCGAAGACATGATCCCGGGCACGAAGTTCAACTATGACTTCTGGGAAAAGTGTAAACCGCGGCGCTCGACCTATCCGGCAAACCGCGCGGTGCTGGCGGCACGCGCCCAGGGCGAGCAATTTGATGCGCTGATGACTGCGCGGATCCAGCGAGCCTACTACCTGGAAGCGCGCAATCCATCCGATAACGACACCCTGGTCGAACTGGCGACAGAGATCGGACTCGACACCGAGTCTTTCGCCGATGCACTGCTCGCAACATCGACACAACAGCAGTTAATCGAGGAAATCCGGCGCAGTCGCACAATGGGCATCGATAGTTTTCCGAGCCTGGCGGTACAAAAGGCGGGGCAGTTGTCCCACATCGCTTTGAACTACACCGATGCGGACGCGATGCTGGAACAAATTGATTCGATTTAGAGAATCGCTTCCCTGATTTCTTCGACCTCGATAACGCCGCCGGTCATGCTGATTTCCTCGAGGTCGGCATGCATCCCCAGCCGTGCGAATGCGCCAACCTCGGCGCGGTCAACCTTCGCCAGCGGATGACTCGGGTCGTCGATTGTCTGCAGCAGCGCAACCTGGACGATATCGACGTAATCCGCCTTGCCGTTATTGCCATCTCTGGCGATATTGAGATGTTCGGCCGGGACCTTGACCAATGCCTCACTGAAGCCCCAGTTCTCGAGGATTCGGCTACCGACTATCGGATATATTTCGTAGATCAGTTTTTCCAGCGCCTGCATATCGTTTAACAAAGCAGAATCGCCTTCGGCCTTGACCAGGATAGGGGCGAGCCCGATCGAATGCGTCAGCCCCGCGAGCAGTGCGCTATCGGACTGGAGCGTAGTCGTGGATTTCGCAATCATCGCGCTCAATGCTGCGACATCGGTGCTTTGCTTCCAGGCCCTGCGCAGGTAGTGATCCACCACCGGATGGGTGGCCTGGAACAGCTGCTTCATGACCAGGCTGGTTGCCAGGGATCGAACCGTATCGAGGCCCATGCGCATGGCGGCGGCCTGCACGGTTTCAGCCGGATTGATGCCTCGATAAAGCGCCGAATTACCTACCTGGACGATGCGTGCGGAAAGCGCCGCATCGGTTTCGATGATCTTGGAGACGTCGGTGATCGATGCGTTGTCATCGTCCGCGGTCTCGCGCACGCGAATGGCAACCTCGGGTAGAGTGGGGAGTGGCAAACGATCATTTTCAAGATCGTCGATAATCGATTCCGGCGTAATACTCATGGTTTCTCGGGTGGTTTGATCGGGCACTCCCGAGTATAGATGCCTATTCCGATTTCGCAGCTCGATAAAGTCTAATTTTCCAACGGGTAGGGCAATTCGATGTTGTTGATTCTGGTTTCCGGCTGGCTCAGCAGGTTCAGCGCACCCGCTTCAGCTTTTGCGATCTGGGCTACATACAGGCAATGGCACAGACCCTCGGCATCGAACTCGGCATCGACGACCTTGCCGCTGCCATCGACCTCAGTCTTGCCCGCAACCACCAGCTCGTCGCCAGGCTGCGGAAGCTGTTCAGTTTCGAGCTGAGCCAGATACATACGGCGCTTGAGCTTGCCCAGATATTCCATGCGGGCGACGATTTCCTGGCCGGGATAGCAGCCTTTTTTGAAACTGACGCCGCCGAGCGCGCCCAGGTTCGCCATTTGCAGGACAAACTGCTCTGCAGTCTGCGGATGTATCGACGGAATACCTGCCTTGATTTCCGACAGGTGCCAGGAGGCGTAGCCCGCGACTTTTAATTTTGCGGCAAAGCCATTCCATAACGTAATGGCTTCATCGGCCGACAGGCACATGAACAGGAAGCGCTGTTGCGATGCCAGGGGTTCCAGCCGAATTGAGATCACGGAATCGTTTTGCACGACGCCATTGGTTACGGCCGGCAACAACGAATGCGTGAGCACAGCGGGATCGTCGGTAGAAATGGCAAAACGCGCGAAGAAGTCACTGGCGTCAGCCAGGGTCACCTTCGATTGCACGATGTACTTGTAGAGCTGTTGCAGTAGCGGCACGACCATCGACCTGGCCGTAAGCAGGAGATAGCCGTTAGAAACCTGAATCACCCTGAATATCCCGAGCATACGACCCTTCGGGGTAGAGTAAGAGCTTATTTGCAGGCTTGATTCATCGATCAGGTTGATATCGTTACTGAGTTGATTTTGCAGAAAATCAGGCGCGTCGTCGCCACTGACCAGAATGAGCCCGATCTCGTCTGTCGAACAGATGAAATTCTCAGTCGCGGTTAGGTCGCTGTAACGAGCCTCGAATTGCTGCCAGTGAATCATTTTGCCTCGCCCTGTTGTTGGAGTGCCCAGTCGATATGATGCTGTATGAAAGCGCTTTGACTGGCGTAATCCTGTTTAAACATCGCTATTATATGTGGATCATGCGCCGCGTTTCCAAGCGCAATCACTACGTTTCTCAACCAGCACTGATGGCCGATGCGCCGAATTGCCGAACCTTCCATCTTGCGCAGGAATTCAGCCTCGGACCAGCGGTAACATTCCATCAGGGAAATGCTATCGAGCCCGTGTCGTGGCGCGAAATCGGCTTCCCTGGTGTGCTGCGCGAATCGATTCCAGGGGCAGACCAGTTGGCAGTCGTCGCAGCCATAAATGCGATTACCGATGGCGGCGCGAAATTCCAGCGGAATTGCGGAACGATGTTCGATCGTCAGATAAGAAATGCAGCGCCGGGCGTCGACCCGGTAAGGCTCAACGATCGCGCCGGTAGGGCAGATGTCGATACAGCTGGTGCAACGGCCACAATGGTTCTCCAGTGGCGTATCCAGATCCAGCTTCAGGTCGGTATAAATTTCGCCGAGGAAAAACCAGGAACCATGCTCGCGATGCAATATATTGCTGTGCTTGCCCTGCCAACCGATGCCGGCCTTCGCCGCCAGCGCTTTTTCCAGCACGGGGGCACTGTCGGTAAAAACGCGATACCCCATCTCCCCATAAACCTGGCTGATACGCTCGGCAAATTTCTGCAACCGTTTGCGCATCATCTTGTGATAGTCGCGCCCCAGGGCATAACGCGAAATATAAGCCAGATTTTCGTGATCGAGTAAATCCAGCAGGTTCCGCTTCTCGGCGACCAGGTAATCGAGACGCACGCAAATCACCGAAAGTGTATCGGGCACCAGTTCCTGTGGATGCAGGCGTTTGCTGACGTTACGTTCCATGTAACTCATCTCACCGTGGAAGTTCTGCCTGATCCACTGCGCATAGTGTTGGTGATGCGGGTCCAGTTCGACATCAGTGATTCCGACCTGCTGAAATCCCAGGTCGCGTCCGATTTGTTTGATGGTCTCAGTTTTCGACAAGTGATTAATTACCCGGCCCAGGCATTTTATTCACCCGGATTCGGGTGCAACTTTTGTGGTGGCTGGTACAATATCGCATTTTTAACCAAAGCAGAATGTCTATCTACATTGCAATCGCAGTGGGCGGTTCACTGGGTGCAGTTTCCCGCTACTGGGTTTCCAGCACGGCCTATCAGTGGCTCGGGCAGGGTTTTCCTTACGGAACCCTGGCGGTAAACCTGCTCGGCTCACTGGTAATGGGTTTTCTGTCGGTATTGCTGGTACACCGGTTTCATATCAGCGAAGAAATCCGGATCGGCCTGCTGGCCGGTTTTCTCGGTTCGTTTACGACATTTTCAACCTTTGCCATGGACACGCTGCACCTGGTAGGCAACGAGGCGGTGATGAAAGCCGTTATCTATATCCTGTTCAGTGTACTATTCTGCATTCTCGGCGCCTGGGCAGGTCTGGTCGCCGCCAAACAAATGATTTAATAATGCTTGATCCCAAACTACTCCGCAGCGACCTCGATAACGTGGTCGTAAAATTACGCGTCAAGAATTACGAGCTTGACGTAGCCAGTTTCAGCCAGCTCGAAGAGCGCCGCAAATCGCTGCAGGTCGATACGCAGAATTTACAGGGCGAGCGCAACAGCCGGTCGAAAGCAATCGGCGCCGCCAAGGCAAAAGGTGAGGATATCCAGCCCCTGCTGGATGAGATGGCCGAGCTCGGCGATCAATTGAAAGTCGCCGAGGCCGAGCTCAGCGAGCTGCAGGACAGGCTCGACGACCTGCTGCTGGGAATTCCAAACATGCCCGATGCCTCGGTGCCCGCCGGTAATAGCGAGGACGATAACGAAGAAGTCCTGCGCTGGGGCGAACCCCCGGCCTTCGATTTCGAGCCCAGGGATCATATCGATCTCGGCCAGGCGCTCGGCGGCATGGACTTCGAACGCGCGGCCAGACTCTCGGGTGCGCGCTTTGTCACTATGACCGGCAGCCTGGTAACCCTGCATCGCGCACTGATCCAGTTCATGCTAAACCAGCATATCCTCGAACATGGTTATACCGAGACTTACACTCCTTACCTGGTCAACGCAGCGACCCTGATGGGCACCGGTCAGCTACCCAAGTTCAAGCAGGACCTGTTTCACATCGATTCGGAAAACCACGACCTCTACCTGATCCCGACGGCCGAGGTGCCGGTAACCAATTTCGTCGCCGGGAGCATCGTCGAGGCGGAGCAGATGCCGCTTAGATTTGTCGCTCACACCCCTTGTTTTCGCTCGGAGGCGGGCTCTTACGGCAAGGATACTCGAGGCATGATTCGCCAGCACCAGTTCGAAAAGGTAGAGCTGGTGCAGGTGGTTAAACCCGATGATTCGATGGCTGCACTCGAGGAATTGACCGGTCATGCCGAAACTATCCTGCAACTGCTGGGGCTGGCATATCGCAAGGTGGTGTTATGCGGGGGCGATCTGGGCTTTGCCTCGACCAAGACTTACGACCTGGAAGTCTGGCTTCCCGGGCAGAACACCTACCGTGAGATTTCATCCTGCAGCAACATGACCGATTTTCAGGCGCGCCGCATGAAAGCGCGCTGGCGCAATCCGGAAACCGGCAAACCCGAACTGGTGCATACCCTGAACGGTTCCGGGCTTGCGGTGGGTCGCACCCTGATCGCGATCATGGAAAATTACCAGCGGGCCGACGGCAGCATCCAGATTCCCGATGTTCTGCTGCCTTATATGCACGGGATGACTGAAATTCGGGTTTAAGAGGCTATACTTTGCAGCAACGAAGCGAATCCGGAAAGCCTGATGAAACTGTTCGCAAAAATGATGATCGCGGGGCTGTTTATCGCGATATTATTACCGTTTACGGTCCTCAAGGGACGTGACGGCAACACCCTGATGAGTATTTCCGATATCGGGCTACCCGACTTTTCGATGCCGAGTTTACCGAGTTTTACGAGCTCTTCGAAGGCGCCAGATGCCAGCGAGTTTGCCACGTCGGACGAGGACCTGCGCGGCAAGGATCTTTTTTACAAATGGTATGATGCCGAAGGCAACGTTCAGTTTACGACCGAACCACCGGCCGCTGGAATCGAGTATACTGTCAAGGGTTTCGACCCCGATGCCAACGTGATTCAGGCGGTAAAGGTAGCACCAAAGGAACCAGCACAGGGAGAAGCCGGTCCAACCCCTGACGCGACTACCAAAACCGAAGATATCGGCAATCCATACTCTAAAGATAGCATCGAAAAATTGTTTAAAGATGCGAAAAATATAGAAAAAATGCTGAATCAACGCTTACAGGATCAACAATCCACGACCAACCAATAGAGATATCAACGCATGAAATTAATAACATTTATTCTGCTGGCTGCGCTGAGCTTCGGCCTGCATGCCGCCGGTAAAACCGCATTCATCAATTCCAAGGTGCTGCTGGAGCAGTCTCCCCAGGCGATAGCCGCCAATGACGAACTGAAAAAGCAGTTTGGCGAGCGTGAACAGAGCCTGCGAACCCTGGCGCAGAGCATCCAGCAAATGGAAAAAACCTATCAGAATGACAGCGCCATCATGAGCGCCGAGCAAAAGAAGAAGGCCGAAGACAACATCATCCAGAACAAGCGCCGCTTTCAGTTTGAGCAGCAGTCGCTGAAAGAAGATTTACAGGCCAGGCAGAGAGAATTGTTACAGCAAGTACAGGTCTCGATAAAAGCGGTAATACAGGCCTATGGTAAGGCGCAGGGTTTTGACTTCATATTTACCGACACCAGCATTGCCTATGCCAACGATGCAGTGAATATCACCGATAAAATTCTGCAAGAGTTGAAGAAGTAAGTATCATGCCAGCCCGAATTCTCGGGCTGGCACAGGTACCATCAATCCTGATTAACGGTCGGCGCCGCCGCAACGGTCCCTGATTTCGCGTCTTTGACCGCAGGTTTTTTCTCGGCGGTATCTACCCTGGGTGCAGGCTCCGCCGTTACCGGTTTGGGAGCAGCAGCGCGCTCAGTTTTTGGTTTTGTTTCGACGGTTTCGGTTTTCGGCGCCGGATTGCTGTCGGCTGCGGGTTCGGATCTGGCAGCTGTAGCTTTTGGCGAAGTTTTCCTGCCGGGTTTTGCGCCTGACGGTTCGTCACTGGACTGCACTCGATTCACATCCGCTTTTGCCTGGTTATCGACCCGGTCGTTCCCGTTCCTGGCCGGCTGCTGCGTAGCGACCTCGGCATTCACTGGTTTCTGATTGCCGGATGCCTGATTTTCTTCGTTTTGCTGCGTATCGCGGCGGTTACCGAAGCCTCCTGTTTTTCGTCGTTATGCGGCTTAGCGCGTCGGTTGCCGGAGGGCGGCGCTTTGGCGGCTTCACCCTGGGCGGTATTTGGATTGCCCTCGGTGTTTGCATTTTTGTCCTGTTGCGCCCGAGACTCCTGTTGTCGGCCGCCACGATTGCCGCGGTTGCCGGATCGATTTCCACCACGTGAACGCCCGGAACGCGATTGCCCCGTGCGCTTGCCTTCCTGAGATTCGGATTTCTCCTGCGGGCGCTGCTCTTTATCCTGGGCCTGAGCACGCTTATTGTCTTCGCCCCCTCGGGTATTGGCGTTGGCGCTCGTATTACTGCGTTGCCGGTTTTGACCGCCCCGATTTTTACCGCGACGTCCGCGATTACTGCTCCGGCTTTGTCGGTTTTCCTGTCTGGGCGGGGTTTCTTCTTCTTTCACGGCCGGCTTTTCGCTGTCGCCAACCAGCAGCTTAACGATTTTTCGAATCAGGCCAACTTGTGGCTCCGTCGGAGCTACGGGTTGCGCTGCGGCGGGCCGGGGATTCGTGGGCGCGACCCGTTGTACTGCCGCTATTTCAGGCGTTACAGTCGTGCTGCTGGCCATTTCTAGCAGATCAACCGGCTCTTCCTCGGTCGTCATTTCGTAGGACTTTTTGTAGTTCGATTCGTGTCGATGCGTATCATTATCCTTGACCCGTTCCAGTTCGTAGTGGGGCGTTTCCAGCTTGGGGTCTGGAATTACTACGATATGCACCTTGCGTCGCTGTTCAAGCGAATCGATTTTGTCGCGCTTCTCATTGAGCAAATAGGTAGCGCACTCAACCGGAATTTTGACCAGGATTTTGCCGGTACTATCTTTCAGTGCTTCTTCCTCGAGCAGTCGCAGCACTGCCAGCGATAACGATTCGACATCGCGAATGGTGCCCTGTCCACTGCAGCGCGGGCAGACGATCTGACTGGATTCGTCCAGCGAGGGACGCAAGCGTTGACGTGACATTTCGAGCAAGCCAAAACGCGAAATACGTCCGATCTGGACCCTGGCCCGGTCATCGTAGACGGCATTGCGCAGCCGGGTTTCGACTTCGCGTTGATTCTTGTTCTGCATCATGTCGATAAAATCGATGACGATTAATCCGCCCAGATCTCGTATTCTCAGCTGCCGCGCAATTTCATCGGCGGCCTCGAGATTGGTCATCTTCGCGGTATCTTCAATATCGCTGCCGCGGGTGGCACGCGCCGAATTGACGTCGATCGAGGTAAGGGCCTCGGTATGGTCGATGACGATAGCGCCGCCCGAAGGCAGGTTGACTTCGCGGGAGAATGCCGATTCGATCTGATTTTCGATCTGAAAGCGATTGAACAACGGCAGCTTGTCGTCGAAGTGCTTGAGCTTGTTGATTGAACCCGGCATTACCATTGACATGAAGTCATGTGCCTGCTTGTAGGCCTGCTCCGAGTCAATCAGTATCTCGCCGATATCGTTACGATAATGATCGCGTAGTGCGCGGATTACGATATCCGACTCCTGGTAGATCAGGAAGGGCGCCTTTTGCTCGCCCGCGGCCTTTTCGATTGAAGCCCAAACCTGGGTCAGGTAATCGAGGTCCCACTGCATTTCTTCGAGGCTGCGGCCAACGCCGGCAGTGCGCACAATAACGCCCATGCCTTCCGGCATTTCGAGCCCCGAGAGGACTTTCTTTAGTTCGTCGCGATCTTCGCCTTCGATACGTCGTGATACGCCGCCGGCGCGCGGGTTCTGCGGCATGGCGACCAGGAATCTTCCGGCCAGGCTGATAAAGCTGGTGAGAGCGGCTCCTTTGTTACCACGCTCCTCTTTCTCGACCTGGACGATAATCTCCTGGTCGACCTTGAGGGCATCCTTCAGAATGGGTTTGCCGCCGTCGTCGCTGGGGGCATCGCCATAATACTGCTTGGCGATTTCCTTGAATGGGAGGAACCCGTGGCGCTCGGCGCCATAGTTGACAAAAGCAGCCTCGAGGCTGGGTTCGACGCGGGTTATTTTAGCCTTGTATATATTTGACTTTTTCTGTTCTCGAGAAGGTACTTCGATATCGAGATCGTAAAGCTTCTGGCCATTGACCATTGCCACCCTCAGCTCTTCGGCTTGAGTGGCGTTGATTAGAATACGTTTCATTGAAATAGTTGCCTTGCTTGAACGGCCAGGCGCTGCGGATTTCAGGATTTGCCGAGAGAATTTCCATTTTTTGTTGCGGGCAGCGAATGCCCGACCGGTCGGTCTTTATCAGACCGATTATCGTGAGGAAACTTTTAATGTAAGCAATACTGAGTATGAGGCAGTACATAGGCCGCTGTGTGTTAACGCCCTTTGAGCAGACGTTCGTCTAACGCCCTTCAGGACTAATTCTTTTGGAAAACAGCCGCCCTGACGGCTTGCTTTCCGCGAAAAAACTGTAATGGTAGTGTTTTGCCCAGGTTTTAGGCAGTACAATGCTACAGCCGCGAATATATCACAGTTTGTTGTTACTGCCATCCATTGAATTCAAATAAGCCACAAAAAACCGCTGTCAGCCTGGTTGAAATTTCTGCCGCGCAGCTGAACCAGCGCCTCGACAATTTCCTGTTCAAGCGCCTGGACGACGTCCCGCGCACGCGAATTTACCGCATCATCAGGAAGGGCGAGGTGCGCGTCAATAAAAAGCGCCGCAAGCCGGATTACAAACTGCAGATTGGGGACCTGGTCAGAATACCGCCGCTGCACCAGGCGCAGGAAAAACCGCTCAAATCACGACCACCCAAAGCATTGCTGGGCCGGCTCGAGCAGGCTGTTATTTTCGAAAACAAGGATATTTTAATCCTCGACAAACCGGCCGGGCTCGCCGTTCATGCCGGCTCGGGCGTCGACTACGGAGTCATAGACGCAATGCGAATGCTGTATCCACAAACCGAAATCGAGCTGGTTCATCGGCTGGATCGCGATACCAGTGGTTGCCTCTTGCTGGCGAAACACCGCCAGGCGCTGCTGGCAATGCAAACCCTGCTGCAGGAAAACCGGCTCAGCAAGAACTATATCGCCGTAGTGCAGGGAAACTGGCCACGCGAACTCACCGAAATCAGGCTACCACTGAAAAAGTTTCATCTGCCCAATGGTGAAAGAAGAGTGCAGGTCGATGACGCGGGTAAGCCCGCCTTAAGCCGGGTCAGGCTGCTGCGGGGCGGCGAGCGATACAGCATCATACGGGTGGAACTTGTGACCGGCCGTACCCACCAAATCAGGGTGCACTGCCAGGCGCAGGGCCACGCCATCGCTGGGGACGGCAAGTACGGCGACAATGAATTCAATCGCAGCATGCGTCAGCGCAATATCAAACGCCTGATGTTGCACGCGGCAAGCCTTGAACTGCCGTTTTGCGACTACACTTCTGAAGTGGTAATTAATGCGCCGCTACCCGCAGAGTTCGAACGCTTGCTGGGTGAAGCGAGCCCGGCTTGAAAATTTAACGGCAACAGCAAAACAGGAAACTAAATGGCTGATTCAGATCGCGACCCCAATCATTCCGAACCGCCCGCAGGCGGACAAAACCAGAGCGTCATCGATCGACTGGTGTTTGCGGCGCTCAGGGAACAGACTCGCGCACGTCGATGGCGGATATTTTATATGCTGTTTTTCATCGGCTATCTAAGCGTGGTAACGCTGGTACTGTTTAGCAGCAAAGACGAAGGTTTTGGGGCTGCCGGCAAGCCCGACGGTGACAAGCATACCGCGGTGGTGAAACTTTCCGGGATTATCGCCAGTGGCGAGTCGGCTGGACCGGAAATTATCATTGCCGGCCTGAAGAAGGCTTTTGCGCATGAAGACACGGCGGGGGTTGTCCTTGAAATCAATTCACCGGGCGGCTCTCCGGTGCAGTCAGCCTATATATTCGACGAAATCATGCGTCTCAGACAAAAACATGAATCCATCCCGCTGTACGCGGTGGTGACCGATATGGCCGCTTCCGGAGGTTATTTCGTCGCCGCCGCCGCCGACAGGATCTATGTCAATAAATCGAGCCTGGTCGGTTCCATCGGGGTGCGCATGGATGCTTTCGGTTTTGTCGATATGATGAAAAAGCTCGGCATCGAGCGACGCCTGCTGACCGCCGGCGAAAACAAGGGCCTGTTCGATCCTTTCCTGCCCGAGCAAAGCGAGCAGAAGGCGCATTTGCAAACTATGCTGAACCAGGTGCACGAGCATTTCATCAGCGCGGTCAGACAGGGCAGGGGTGAACGCCTGGATGAAACCCAGGATCTGTTTAGCGGGCTGATCTGGAGCGGCGAGCAGTCGCTGCAACTTGGGCTAGCGGATGCTTATGGCACAGCCCGCAGCGTTGCGCGCGAACTCAAGGCCGAGGATATCGTCGATTTCACCCCAAAAACAGACCTGCTCGAGCGCATTGCCGACCGCATCGGCGCCAGCGCCGGCCGCGGTATCAGCGAGTATCTTCTCGGAGGATTTTCGGTACATTAGCGAGTGCCCAGGAAAGCGTCTGGTTCATACAACCTCGATGCCGACGCTTTCCAGCATCGTCGTCAGCTTTAACAATGGCAAGCCAATCAAAGCGCTCGGATCGTCGCCGCGCATGGCGCTGAACAGGCAGGCGCCATAACCTTCCGCCTTGAAACTGCCAGCACAGTCGTAGGGCTGCTCGACCTGCAGATAACGCTCCAGCTGCCTGTCGCTCAACCGCCTGAATTCGACTTCGAACGGCACGTCCTCAACCACGCAAAAATCTCGAGCCAGATTTAGAACGCAAACGCCGGTGTGAAACACCACGGTCTTGCCCTGTGCCAGGCGCAGCTGTTTTAAGGCCTGTTGATGCGAACCGGGTTTGCCGAGAATTTGATCGTCCAGCAATGCGCACTGGTCGGAGCCAATGACTACCGCTGCGGGATGCCGCAGGGCAACGGCTCGCGCCTTGGCCTGCGCCAGACGGCAGACATAGTCGGACGCGATTTCCCCAATATGGATGGATTCGTCTATGTCCGGCGAATGGCACTGGTAGTCGAGACGCAGTCGGTCCAGCAACTGTTTGCGATAAGGTGAGCTGCTGGCCAGAATTATCTTGTCTTGCACTGGAATCGTTGCTCCGGATTGGATGTATTTTCGGACGTTGCCGGACCCGGCGCTAACGCCGCAGCGCAGTATATTACAGGCATGCGCCGATTTCACGATCGCGTTAATTTTACCCGCGAATTGAATAGACAATCTTATCCACAAGCATGTAAAATCGCCGCCTTATGCGGGATAAGTTGCGTAGGAGCTACCAGGTTAATAAGGAAGTGACCCGACACGGCTATTTCGAAGGCGATATCGCACTATCGGAATTGGCACGTTTGGGGGAACTGTTGCACCCTGGTGAAAGCGAGCAAGATGAGCAGAAGATTGCTGTCAAATTCGAGTTCGTGCGCAACGAATACGATATTCCCATGATAACCGGGCAGCTGCAAACCAGTCTCGAGCTGGAATGCCAACGCTGCCTGAAACCGTTGGACCTGCCGATGCAGCTGGATTTTCAGCTGATGATCGACGCCGATGATGATCTGCTGCGTGACAGCAGCGTCGATACGATATACAGCGACGATGGTTTCATCGATATTTTTGATGTAGTCGAAGACGAGTTGATTCTCGCGACACCGCTGGTGGCCTTACACGAGGACAGCAGCTGCAATGAACATTGGCAGGTCTCGGCAGCAGAGCCTGATGCCGCCGCCAAAGAAAACCCGTTTGCAGTGTTACAGCAACTGAAAACGAAAGATTAAGTTAACTGGAGATACCAATGGCAGTTCAGAAAAGTAGAAAAACCCCGTCGAAGCGGGGCATGAGACGTTCGCACGACGCGCTCGGCAGCGCGACCCTCTCGGTGGAACCGACCACCGGTGAAACGCATCGCCGACATCACATCAGTGCGGATGGTTATTACAAGGGACGTCAGGTTATCGCGGACAAGGTCGTCGAAGACGACGACGAGTAGTATCGTTCAATTTGATATTTGAATACGGGCGGCACATACCGCCCGTATTTTTTTCGGACGCAGCTTAAATGCTAAAGAAAATTATTGCACTCGATGCCATGGGCGGCGATTACGGGCCAAGTGTTACCGTGGGTGCGGCAAAAATGGCGCTAAACGAGATTCCCGGTATCGAACTGGTTCTCGTTGGCGATCGGAACCAGGTGACGGCCGAACTGGAAAAGA
Source organism: uncultured Gammaproteobacteria bacterium (assembly GCA_963768295.1). Classification (GTDB taxonomy): domain Bacteria; phylum Pseudomonadota; class Gammaproteobacteria. The sequence continues at coordinate 290,634 of CAVYHN010000016.1, forward strand.
ACAATTTGCAGCAGGATAGTCGTCTCAGGATTCACCATGCTTCCGAAGTTGTCGACATGGGCGACTCACCCGTGGTTGCACTAAAAAAGAAAAAAGATTCCTCGATGCGCGTGGCGATTAATCTGGTTAAGGAAGGAACGGTGCAGGCCTGTGTCAGTGCCGGGAATACGGGTGCGCTGATGGCGACCGGCAAGTATGTGCTCAAGACCATCCGTGGTATTAGCCGGCCAGCGATCTGCACCATATTACCCGGTATCAACGGACACACCCACATGCTCGATCTGGGCGCCAATCCAGATTGCACCCCCGAGATACTGGTCGAGTTCGCCTTGATGGGATCGATACTCGCGCAATCGGTGGAAGGCATCGAAAATCCCAGTGTCGGCTTGCTCAACATCGGCTCGGAAGAGATCAAGGGTAGCGAACTGGTAAAACGCGCCAGCCAGTTAATCGGTGAAAGCCGATTGAATTACTACGGATTTGTCGAAGGTAATGACGTATTCAAGGGCACGGTGAATGTGATCGTGACCGATGGCTTCGTTGGTAATGTTTCGCTGAAAACCGGGGAAGGTCTGGCGGCGCTGGTGAGTCACGTATTACAAAGTGAATTCAGGCGCAACTGGCTGACCAAACTGGCCGGGCTTTGTGCGATGCCGGTGCTGTCGGCGGTCAAGCGCCGGCTCGATCCGCGTCGCTATAACGGCGCAAGTTTACTGGGGCTCAATGGTATCGTCATCAAGAGTCACGGCAGCGCCGATATCGAATCGTTCTTTCACGCCATCAAGATCGCCGCGATAGAGATAGAAAACAAAGTTCCCCAGCGAATATCCGCCGAAATCGAAATCTATTTCAGCCAGGTAGAGGAAGCAGTTACATGACTTACGCACGGATCAGCGGCACTGGCAGTTATCTGCCAGAAAATATCATGACGAATCATGACCTGGAAAAAATCGTCGATACCTCGGATCAGTGGATTCGCGAGCGCACCGGAATCGAACAACGCCATATTGCAGCCGAAGGCGAAACTACGGTCGACCTGGCTGAAAAAGCATCGCGCATGGCGATCGAGTCAGCCGGCATCGACCCTTCCGAAATCGATTTGATTGTGCTGGCGACGTCAACTCCGGACAAGATTTTCCCAAGCTCTGCCTGTATTTTACAGGCCCGTCTCGATATTCACGGCTGCCCGGCTTTCGATATTCAGGCGGTATGCACCGGTTTCATCTATGCCCTGACGGTGGCGGAAAAATTCATCAAGACCGGCAGCGCCAAAAAGGCCCTGGTGGTGGGTGCGGAAGTCTTTTCCCGCATTCTCAACTGGAATGATCGTACCACCTGCGTATTGTTCGGCGATGGCGCCGGTGCGGTGATACTCGAGGCCAACGAAGAAACCGGCATTCTGTCCACCCACATTCATGCCGACGGCCAGTATGAAAATCTGCTCTGGGTGCCGCACGGTATTTCGGATGGTTTCGACGAGGTCAAGAAAGGCAATGCCTATGTCGAAATGCGCGGCAACGAGGTTTTCAAGATGGCGGTTAACACGCTTGGCCGCATCGTCGACGAAACCCTGGCCGCCAACCACATGATGAAATCAGATATCGACTGGCTGGTGCCGCACCAGGCGAATACGCGCATCATCTTGGCCACCGCCAAGAAGCTCAAAATGTCGATGGACCAGGTAGTTGTCACCGTCAACAAACACGGCAATACCTCGGCGGCTTCGGTTCCGCTGGCGCTCGACGTCGCGGTACGCGATGGCCGCATCAAGAAGAACGAGCTGCTGTTACTGGAGGCCTTCGGCGGCGGTTTTACCTGGGGTTCGGTGCTGTTGCGCTATTGATTAGCGTCGCCTGGGATTACACCGGGTAGGATAGCTGTGTTATGATGCCACCAGATTACCTGGTGCATAATAATGATAAACGTACTACTGACCGACGACCACGTGCTGGTCCGCAGCGGTATTCGACGACTGCTGGAAGACAGCAATCAGGTCACGATAGTCGGCGAAGCGAACTGTGGCGAGGATAGCGTCAAACTCGCGCAAGAACTAACACCCGACGTTATATTGATGGATGTCAACATGCCCGGTATCGGTGGCGTCGAAGCCTGCCGGCGCATCCTGCAGCGTAATCCCGCACAGAAAATTATCGTATTGACGATTCACAACGAGCAGACTTTTCCCAAGCGCATGCTCGAAATCGGCGCCAAGGGCTATCTGACCAAGGAATGCGGTGTCGACGAAATGCTGACCGCGATCAAGCAGGTGTACAACGGCGGTGCCTATATCGCACCGAGTATCGCGCAACAGCTCGCCCTGTCGTTATTGCCCGGTAACGAACATAACCCCATCGACAAACTGTCACGGCGCGAGTTTCAGGTAATGTTGATGATTTCACACGGTTTAACCAATGCTGAAATATCGGACAAGCTATGCCTGAGTCCGAAAACCATCAGTACCTACCGCCTGCGCCTGCTGGAAAAACTGGGCGCTCAAAACGAGGTGGATCTGATCAAGATTGCGGTAGAGCAGGGCATTGTTGAATTCGCTAGTTCGGAGTGAACTAACGTGAACGAGCTGCACGGCTGCCAACTCTGTCCGCGGCTTACCGCTTACCGGCTTGAACAAAAGTCCAGATTCCCCGATTACCATTGTCTGCCGGTCGCAGGCTTCGGTGCCGCAGATGCGCGTTTATTGATTGTCGGGCTTGCGCCCGGACTTCACGGCGCTAACGCAACCGGCAGGCCCTTTACCGGCGACGCCTCGGGCCAGGTGCTGTTCGAGACACTATACAAATACGGATTAGCCAGCCAGCCGGGCTCGCACCGTGGCGACGACAATATGCGCCTCGTGGATTGCAGAATAACCAACGCGGTTAAATGCCTGCCGCCACAAAATCGCCCTTCCGGCGCCGAAATCAGGCAGTGCAATCGATACCTGCGAGATGAAATTACACATTTGAAACCTGGTGCGGTGATACTGGCGCTCGGGGCGATCGCCCATCGTAGCGTGCTCAGGGCGCTGGATCTGCCGCAATCCGCAATGCAATTTAAACACCTGGCCGAGCACCAGTTGCCCGGTGAGCTTAGCTTGATCGATTCCTATCACTGCAGTCGTTACAACTTCAATACCGGCCGCTTGAATCAAAAAATGTTCGATCAGGTATTCAGGAATATAGCCGGATTAATGCCGTGAATCAGCCAACGCGCTTCGATCACAAGGCCTTTCTCGACACGGTGAACAGCAAACCTGGCGTGTACCGCATGATTGACAAGAACGACAAGGTCATTTACGTCGGCAAGGCGAAGAATCTGAAAAAGAGAATTGCCAGCTATTTTCGCAGGACAGGCTTATCCACCCGCATCATGTCGCTGGTCAACAACATCCGCGAAATCGAAGTCATCAATACGCGTACCGAGAGCGAGGCGCTGTTGCTGGAAAACGATTTGATCAAGAATCTGAATCCGCGCTACAACATCCTGTTTCGTGACGACAAAAGCTATCCCTATATCTGCCTGAGCAAGCATGCATATCCACGCCTCAGGGTTTTCCGGGGAAAGCCAGATAAGAGCAAGGGGACTTTCTATGGGCCCTTTCCGAGCGCCGGCTCGATACGCTACACCATCAATCACGTGCAGCGCATGTTCCAGCTGCGCAATTGCGAAGACTCTGCCATGACCAACCGCACCCGCGCCTGCCTGCAATACCAGATCAAACGCTGCAGCGGGCCCTGCGTCGGCCATACCGACAGGGAAAGTTATCAGCGCCAGATCGAGCAGGCGCAAATGTTTCTGCAAGGCAAGAGCAGCCAGTTGATCGATCAGCAAATCGAATTGATGGAAGGTTTTTCCGCAAGGCTTGATTTCGAAAAGGCGGCACAGGTGCGAGATCGCATCGAAACCTTGCGCCACGTAACCGAGAAACAGTTCGTCACCAATTTCGACGGCGATATCGATATCATTGCCTGCGCGTTGCAGCAGGATCGGAGCTGCATCCAGTTGTTCATGATTCGCAACGGCACATCGCTCGGCAACAAACCGTTTTACAATCGAGCCCGGCTCGATACCGATGCCAGTGGCCTGCTGGAAACCTTCATCATGCAGCATTATTCGAGTCATCCGGCGCCCCCCGAAATCATCGTTAGCCATGAACTGGAAAATAGCGAGTTACTGGCCGAATCCCTGCACCAGCTCAACCAGTCCCGGGTCAGGATTGTGCACAATGTCCGCGAAAAGCGGCGACACGCGCTGGAAAGCGCCATCAACAACGCCAGGCAGGCGCTCGAAACCTACTTGTTATCGGCGAGCATGCTAAACAAGCGCTATCAGAACATGGTCGAAATACTGCACCTGGAGAACCCGCCCGGACGCATCGAGTGTTTCGATATCAGCCATACCATGGGTGAATCGACCAAGGCCTCCTGCGTCGTTTTTGGCCAGGACGGCGCGATCAAAAGCGAGTACCGCCGTTACAATATCAAGGATATCCCGGCGGGTGACGACTATGCCGCCATGCGCCAGGTGCTGGATCGGCGTTACAGCAAACGCCGGAATTTACCGGAACAGTTACCCGACCTGATCCTGATCGACGGCGGCAAGGGGCAACTGGGTATCGCGTTGGAAGTGCTGGAGACGCTCAATATTCTGACCGTCAAGGAAAACCTGCGCGTGTTTGGCGTGGCCAAGGGTGTCGAACGGCGCGCCGGTTACGAAGATATTATCGACGAGGAAATGTCCGCGCTGAATTTTCCAATGGATTCGCCGGGTCTGCTGTTAATCCAGCAGATTCGCGACGAGGCGCATCGGTTTGCGATTACCGGGCATCGACAGGCCCGCGCCAAGACCCGACGCAAGTCCCGGCTCGAGGAAATTCCCGGGATCGGCGCCAAAAAACGCCAAATTCTGCTCAACACTTTCGGCGGGTTGCACGGAGTCCAGGCCGCGGGCGTCGAGGAATTAATGCAGATCAGGGGTATTAACCGGGAGACCGCGCAGGCGATCTATGATAGCTTTCACGGCTGATTGTCGCGCTATGAACCCATGCAAGTAACACTGCCTACCGCCATTACCCTGTTTCGGATCGCGTTGATTCCGCTATTCGTGCTGGTGTTTTACCTGCCTTTCAGCTGGGCCAATATCGCGGCCACGGTTATCTTTGCGCTCGCCAGTTTCAGCGACTGGGTGGACGGCTACCTGGCGCGCTCGATGCAGCTGGAAACCTCGTTCGGCGCCTTTCTCGATCCGGTTGCGGACAAGCTCATGGTGGTAGTCGTAATCGTACTACTGGTAGAGGCTAACCCGAGCATCTACGTCGCCTTGCCCTCGATCGTTATCGTCGCCCGCGAAATCTCGATCTCGGCGCTGCGCGAATGGATGGCTCAACTGGGTTCCAGCACCACGGTGCAGGTATCTTTCGTCGGCAAAACCAAAACCGTGGCGCAGATGATGGCGCTGGGATTCATGATATTTTCCGAACCCTTTATAGGATTGCCGATCTTTCAAATCGGACTGGTTATCTACTATTTCGCGGCGCTTTTAACCATCGTCTCGATGATTATTTACCTGCGTGCCGCGTGGCCAGTAATTACTCATCATGGATAGGGATATCGGACGCTGGCTGGCTTGACAGGCGAGGGCGAATCTATAGAATAGCGGCTCTTTTGCGGGAATAGCTCAGCTGGTAGAGCACAACCTTGCCAAGGTTGGGGTCGCGAGTTCGAATCTCGTTTCCCGCTCCAGTTTCAAGGCCTCGATTCAGTCGGGGCTTTTTTTGGTCATCATAAATAAAGTATGATGCCCGCAGTGCTTCGACTAGCAGTAGTGCCCTTGATTGGCTGGGTGGCAGAGTGGTCATGCAGCGGCCTGCAAAGCCGTGTACGGCGGTTCGATTCCGCCCTCAGCCTCCATATTTATTGATTAAACATCCATTGCCCGGATGGCGAAATTGGTAGACGCAAGGGACTTAAAATCCCTCGGTGGAAACACCGTGCCGGTTCGACTCCGGCTCCGGGCACCATCAAATTCAATGACTTGCACTTTCTGCCGCATTCGAACGCTTTTCGTCATTTTATTCCTTAATTCTAAATCATTCTTCGGTTTCAGTCTCAGTGTCGATTCAACAGGACAAAGGCACAAACGGCACGGATTGCTATAGTTACATGCTAATATACTAAAAGGGTTGAATAAAATTATACTAAGTGTATAATTTATTTCGTGGAAATTCGGTACAGCAAAAGGGCCTTGAAATACCTGCTCAAGCTACAGCCAAAATTGCAGGACCGGATCCGAAAAACGATCCGAAAGATTGCCGATGGTAACACTCAGGGACTCAACATCGTCGCCATGCACGATGTGGATGCGTTTCGAGTAAGGATCGGTGACTACCGGGTAATCTACGAGATCAAGGGTGACGAGCTCGTCTTGATTGTAATCAAGATCGGGGCTCGGGGAGATGTTTACAAATGAGCGCACAAATTATCGAAAAAGATGGCGTTCCGGAATTCGCGGTACTGCCATATGCAGAATACCAACGGCTCCTGGCTATCGCGGAAGATAAAATGGATGCCGCCGATGTACTGGCATATCGCGAGGCCGAGTGAAGAAACTTTCCCGGAGTCGCTCGTTGATGCTCTGGTGAACGGCGATCACCCGATTAAGGTTTATCGCAATTATCGCCAGCTGACCCAGCAGGAATTGGCGGATCGAATCGGCAAATCCAAGCCTTACATTGCCAAGTTGGAAGCCGGCGAGCGTACGGGTACAGTGGATGTCCTGGTCAGGATAGCAGAAGTTCTCAAGGTCGACCTTGATCAGCTTGCATAAAGCATATCGCAATCATACTGGTCTGAATACCATCTTTCAGTTACGCCAAACCTACGCCACAAGCATATAACTAATTGAATTTTAAAGAAGTTCGACTCCGGCTCCGGGCACCATTAAATTCAACGACTTATTTGCTTTTACTAGAAAGTACTCGAATGATTATTGTTTCTGTTTTCTCTTACCCGCTTCATTCATTGGCCGATTCAGGTGCAACGATTTCCAACGCCATTGAAAAACTGTCGTTGAAGATTGCCTAGATTCGAAACGGCAAATCCTCGTTTTTCGAGACCCAGTTTGCGCTAGATACCCAATTCACTCTCCAGTGTTTACACGGGAAGGATCTCTTTCCATTCGAAGCGATAGATAATATTAATGGATTAAATGCTTCTAATGCCGTTTCCGTCACTTTTTAGCGCTTATTTTCGGCTATATTTATTAGGCTATATGAGACGCTTTAATAACTGCACACGCAAAATATTCTAAATCCTGCAATGGATTGGACAGCTATGGAATTCATCGAGTTTCCCACAAGCTTCGACGCGGACGATTACATCTTCAGGGAAGGTGATGCCGGAGATTGCGCATACATCGTCGATTCGGGTATGGTCGAAGTATCGACCATCAAAGGTGGGCGAAAACTAATTATAGCGACGCTAACCAAGGGCGAGATACTCGGCGAGATGGCGATCATCGACAGGCTTCCCCGTAGTGCCTCGGCGCGTGCAATCTTGCCGACCAAAGTGACCGTGATTCCGCACGATTACCTGGGCCAGAAAATCGACAAATCCGACCCCACCGTAAGATTGTTTTTGCGTCATGTGATGGCGCGTTATCGCGATTTGACTGACCGACTATGCGAAGTATTTGAGGGCCTGTCCCCCGAGCATCAGGCGTTTCAACCCGATGAATTTGCATCCACCACCATGGAGCTCAAGAGCGTCATGTCGCAATATGAGGATATGCAGAAACGCATAGACTCGGCGGTTACCAAGCCCGCCAGTACTGCCGGCACATCTTTATTCGGCGAAGCCACTTTGATGGATACAAAAATATTAGTGACCGAAGATATCAGGCTAAAATCGGCGCTGGTTAAAAAGGAATTTCTTTTGCACTATCAACCGATTGTTGAGCTGGCGACTAACAGAATTGTCGGTTGTGAATCACTCGTGCGCTGGAAACATCCGTCCGGGAAATTATTTCCTCCCTCTGGTTTCATAGCTCAGACTGAAGACAGCGGTCTGATCATAGAACTGGGCTACTGGATAGCAGAGGAAGCCTGCCGCTTTCAAAATCGATTGTTCAGCGAGTTTCAGCAGGATTTATTCTTCGCCATCAACCTTTCGGGCAGACAGTTCGATGACGAATCACTGATCCCGAATCTAGCCAGCATTATGGATAGGACGGGTGCCCGGCGTGATCAAATCAAGTTTGAAATCACGGAGAGCCTGTTGATGGATAATCCGGATCTCGCGAGCAAGTGGTTACACCAGTTGAAGGCAACCGGAGCGAAGCTGGCGATCGACGATTTCGGTACTGGATATTCGAGCTTCAGTTATTTACATAGCTTTCCATTTGATACCTTGAAAATTGACCGCACGTTCGTCAGCGCAATGCTAAGCAGTGCGAAAAGTAAACAGATAGTGAAATCACTGGTCAATCTATCGCATAACCTGGGAATGGATGTCGTTGCCGAGGGGATCGAGTCTGACCGCGAGGCCGAACTAATGCGCCAATACAATACCAAATATGCCCAGGGTTTTTATTTTTCCAGGCCGCTGACCGAATCAGAGTTTA
>CAVYHN010000017.1:0-33890 GCA_963768295.1 uncultured Gammaproteobacteria bacterium
CGCGGATCCCCTTGTTGCCAAGAAAGGTTTTCAGGATTACTGCCGCGTGCATGTCGAGCTGGCGATTCATCAGGAATTCCGCGTTGTGCACGATGGTGACTTTCATACCGATCTGCAGCAGGGCTTCAGCGGCCTCGACGCCAAGCACACCCCCGCCGAGCACGATGGCGCGCTTGCTGTCGCTATGCTGCACCCAGCGCCGGATCGTCAACGCGTCCTCGGCGGAGCGCAGGGTAAACACACCGGGTAAGCGGAAACACGACTGGTCCGGAACAAAAGCCCGTGCGCCGGTGGCCAGCACGAGCTTGTCGTAGTCGACTTCTTCACCGGTGCCGAGGCTGATCTTGTGGGCTTGCGCATCGACCGCGGTAACCTGCGTGTTAAGCCAGGTACTGACGTGATTCAACTGGTACCAGTCTTCCTTGATCAGGAATAAGCCCTGCATTGCAGTGCGGCCATAGACCACCGACTCGAGGCCCATGCGGTTGTAGAAGTGATAGGGTTCGTTGCTGATCATGATCACGTCATAGTCGCTTTCCTGCTCGCGTATGTGTTCCGCGGTGCTGACGCCGGCGATGCCGTTGCCGACGATGATCACTCGTGGCTTGCCCGATTCGAGTACATCGGCTTCTTCCTGCGTTTCGTCGAGCGCGGTGAACTGGGTGGGATCGGCGTCCAGATCGATGGTAATGCCGGCCTTCGGGCGGCAGCAGCAGGCCAGTCGCGCCTTGCCTTCGAGACCCAGCCGGCGCAGGGTGTTGAGTTCGTTTTCATCCGGCGGGTCGAGATTTTCCTGGCCTTCGATGACGACCACCGGGTCACTGCCGCACATGCCCATGCGGCAACCGGACATGATCGGTATCTCGTTCGCCTCAAGCGCGTCGAGCAGCGTCTGTCCGGAAGGCACCAGCAACTGCTGTCCGCTGGCCCGCTCCAGTACCGAGGCCATGCTGCCGGTTTGCGACAGCGCAGATTTCAGTACCTCGACGCCTTTTCCGAGCGATGCCCTCGACGTGGATTGCTTGGACTGACGATACTGCCTTTCCGACATCAGGCTACGCGCCACCACCAGCAAGCCAATCGCCGGAATCGAGTACTGCAGGAGTTCGACCACGCCCGCAGCGAGCGAAAACCCGAACAGCTTGTCCAGCCCGGAGTTCACTACCGGTAATCCGTACCAGTAGAAAATCCCGAGGGCCATCATTGTAAAGACCGACGCCAGCCTGAAAAAATTGACATGCAGCAGGTTGTGCAACAGGTAGAAAACACCGACCGATATCATCGGTGGAAACAGCATTTGCTGCAGGTACTCGGCAATTCCCGCCTGTGACGCGAAACTGGTATTGAAAAATGCGACGATCAGGCCGGGTAAAAAGGCGATAAAGAACTTGCGCTGCTCGCTCCACTCGGGCTCGGTATCGTCGATATCGCTGAAGAAGGCCGCGCGCGGATTGAAGTCGTAGCAGTTCTTCTGGCAGCCCAGGCAGGTTTCGCAATAGCCGTTTCTGACCAGCATCAGGGGTGCATGTCCATAGGCTTTCTGCAAAGGCGCGAGCGGGCAAAAGGTACCGCACCATCCGCTGCGACCCTTGAACACGAAACCGCCGACCAGCGCAAGTAATAGCGCGGTGGCAAATATTGCGCCCAGAACCATGCCGCTATGGTTGAGCAATGGATGTCGAAACAGGATAAAGCCGATGAAGGCGATAACCGATACATACAGTGCGATCTTGCGCCAGGTAGGAGATAGCGTGTGTTCGCGGCTGACCCCGAATTGCCGCGGCAATTGATTCAGCATCGCCATCGGGCAGATATTGCGCCATAAACCCGGGATCACCGCGAAGCTCAGCGGCAGCAGGGGAATCAATAGTTGCCAGATCAGTACCAGCCCGGTTTCGGGGGCGGCAAACAACAGGTAGATAACAAACAGGGTCAGACTAAGCGTCAGGCTACGCACAATCCACCAGACTACCCTGGGCACTATCGGGGTCAGCTGGGTGTAGTTCGGAAAGGCTTCGTTTTCCACGACTTAACCGGGTTGTTGTGATTGCGCCTGATTTAAAACGGACATGGGTTAAATTTTGTAAGGGAACTCGCTACGGAAGCGAAATGCCAGAATGCTGCCGAGGTCGAACAAAAACTGTTGCGCCAGGTTCGGATTCCAGGCGGAAATCTGCTCGAATCCCTTACGCGACAGGCGCAGTACGCTGCCGTCTCCAATCGCGCGCACGCTAGCGCTACGCGGGTTGGCATCGAAAAACGCAACCTCGCCGAATACCGAACCCTCGTCGATGGTGGCGATACGTTTTACCCGGCCAAAGGCCTGGCTGCCAATGACCTCAACCTGGCCAGACACCACAATATAAACCGCATCATCGACTTCGCCTTCCTTCAGCAGGATATCGCCGTCGCTAAAAGTGATGTTTTGCGCATTGCGGATAATCATTTGCCACTCATCTTCCGACAAACCCTCGAGAACCGTTATGCGCTCGTTCTCGCCCCCGCTGGAGCTTTTCTCGTCATAGTCGAAATATGCCATAACCCGTCCCCGATCGTCGCAGCGCTGACCCGCGCCGGTCTATGTTAACGTTTAGCGACATGATTTGAAACTGCAGAAATGGAGGCGTAGTATCGCCTTCCATGCATAAGCGTTGTAAAACAATCGAGATCAGCCCGCTCAGTCCGGCGCTTGGCGCGGAGATTGGCGGGGTTGATATTGCCGCGGGTGTCAGCGAGGTGCAGTTTGCCGAATTGCGCCAGGCCTTTATCGAATATGGCGTGATTTTTTTACCTGACCAGGATATTACGCCCGATCAGCACATCGAATTCGCGCGCCGTTGGGGCGAGATCAACGTCAATCGATTTTTCCAGGCGGTTGCAACCCATCCGCTGATTGCCGAGGTGCGCAAGGAAGCCGAGCAGAAGGCGAACATCGGCTCCAGTTGGCATACCGATCATTCCTATGACCAGATTCCGGCGATGGGTTCGATTCTGTACGCGCGCGAGGTCCCCAGCGTCGGCGGCGATACGCTGTTCGCCAGCATGTACGCTGCCTATGATGCACTCTCGGATGGGCTCAAGGCGATGCTGTCGACGATGCAGGCCGAGCATTCCAGTCGGCATGCCTTTGGCGAAGGCGCTTACGTAGACACGGATGCCGAGGATCTCGGTGGCAGGCTCGGTAATACCGAGGCCGCGACCCAGGATGCCGTGCACCCGGTTATCATTCGTCACCCGTTGTCGGGCCGCCCGGCGCTTTATGTCAACGGCGATTTTACCGTCAAGTTCGCGGGCTGGACCCGGGAGGAATCACAACCGCTGCTCGATTATCTCTATGCGCATGCGCGCCAGAATGAGTTTACCTGCCGTTTTCACTGGCGCCCGGGATCCATGGCGATCTGGGATAACCGCGCCACGCATCACTGCGCACTCAACGATTACCATGGCGAGCGCCGCCTGATGCACCGCATCACGCTCGACGGCGTCGCGCTGGAAGCCGCGGCGGCCTGACAACCACCGCGATTCCTTAAATCTGTCATCCCGCGGCTTGACCCGATGCGTCGGACCGGCGGTATCCATAGCTTTACTGGATCCGGGTCAAACTGGATCCCGCGGTCAAGCCGCGGGATGACGGAAGAAACGGTCAAGCCGCGGGATGACGGAAGAAACGGTCAAGCCGCGGGATGACGGAAGAAACGGTCAAGCCGCGGGATGACGGAAGAAACGGTCAAGCCGCGGGATGACGGAAGAAACGGTCAAGCCGCGGGATGACGGAAGAAACGGTCAAGCCGCGGGATGACGGAAGAAACGGTCAAGCCGCGGGATGACGGAAGAAACGGTCAAGCCGCGGGATGACGGAAGAAACGGTCAAGCCGCGGGATGACGGAAGAAACGGTCAAGCCGCGGGATGACGGAAGAAACGGTCAAGCCGCGGGATGACGGAAGGAACGGTCAAGCCGCGGGATGACGGAAGAAACAGTCAAGCCGCGGGATGACGGAAGAAACGGTCAAGCCGCGGGATGACGGAAGAAACGGTCAAGCCGCGGGATGACAGATTTCCCGATTAGCCGGCTGCTTTCACTTCGTGCATGTGCACGTCCTGCTGCGGGTACGGGATGCTGATGCCGGCCTCGTCGAATTTCACCTTGATGTTTTCCAGCAAGTCGGCACGTACCGGCCAGTAGTCGCCCGAATTAACCCAGGGACGTACGTTCAGGTTGACGCTACTGTCTCCCAGTTCGCCGACCGCGATTGCCGGTGCTGGATCCTTCAGTATGCGTTCGTCGGCTTCTATAATTGCCATCATGATTTCGCGCGCCTGGCCGATGTTGTCATCGTAACCGATGCCGAACACCAGATCGACGCGACGCGTCGGCAGTGCACTGGTGTTGGTGATGTTACCGCCAAGAATGCCAGAGTTCGGGACAATGATGCGCTGGTTGTCGCCGGTATGCATCAGCGTTGCAAACAGCCCGATTTCATCGACCACACCCGACACGCCGCCCGCGGTGATGAAGTCACCGATTTTGAATGGACGAAAGATGATGATCATGACCCCGGCGGCGAAGTTGCCGAGGGAATCTTTCAGCGCCAGACCGACAGCAAGACCGGCGGCACCGAGAATCGCCATCAGCGAGGTGACGTTGACGCCGAGAGAGTCGACTGCGGCGAGCACGACGGCTATCAGCAGCACGCCGTAGGTAATGTTGCCAATGAACCCGACCAGCATGTTATCGGTGCCTGATTTGCGCATCGCGCGTTCGAGCAGGTTGCTGATCATGCGCGCAACAATCTTACCGACGATAAAGATCGCGATCGCGATACCGATCTGAATAGCCCAGTCGATGCCGTTTTCGGCGATCCAGTTAGTTACGTTTTCCATAATTTCCCCTAAATTTATTGCGTGATTAGTTAATCGCGGCGGGATTGTGCCATCTTTTGCTTGATTTGATTAGTTTTTTTTTGCAATTTTTAAAAAAAATACATGAATCGAATAATTTTATTATGATTCGGGTCGAAACTGTCCGATAAAAAGAAGGGGATCTTGCATGGAGCTGCCATTTTTAGGGAATACGGTTAATTCTTTTGTCTCCGTTTTCCTGTCGATTGCCGCGTCCTTACTGGTGCTGGCTTTCTTTGCCGCCATCGTCGCACTCATCGTGATTTATATTATCGATGTGACGCAAACCAAGCAGGCAATCCGTCGCAATTACCCGGTGGTCGGTCGTTTCCGCTATTTTTTCGAGCACCTGGGCGAGTTTTTTCGACAGTACTTCTTTTCCATGGATCGCGAGGAATTACCGTTTAACCGCGCCGAACGTTCCTGGATCTACCGCGCCGCCAAGCACGTCGATACCACCGTGGCGTTTGGCTCGACCCGTGATTTGAAACCCGCCGGTACGACGATTTTCGTCAACTGCGCCTTCCCCACGCTGGGCGCCGACGCGGTGCCGCCGGGCGAAGTCACCATCGGGCCTTATGCCGAGCGACCTTATGTAACCCGCTCGTTGTACAACATTTCCGGTATGAGTTATGGCGCCCTGTCGGGACCGGCGATCACCGCGCTCGCCATGGGCGCGAAAAAAACCAGGTGCTGGATGAACACCGGTGAAGGCGGCGTGTCTCCATTTCATCTCGAGGGCGGTTGCGATCTCGTGGTTCAGATCGGCACCGCCAAGTACGGGGTGCGCGATCTCGACGGCAACCTGAGCGAAGAAAAACTCGTGCAACTGGCGGCACACGAACAGGTGCGCATGTTCGAGATCAAACTGAGCCAGGGCGCCAAGCCGGGTAAGGGCGGAATTTTACCCGGTGCCAAGGTCAGCCCCGAGATTGCAAAAATCCGCGGTATTCATGTTGGCGAGGATTCGATCAGCCCGAACCGGCATCCCGATATCGGCTCGGTGAATGATTTGCTGGCGATGATCGACCGCATCAGAACCCTGACCGGGCGGCCCGTCGGTTTCAAAACCGTGATCGGCGCCAGCGACTGGCTCGACGAACTATTCGCCGAGATCAATAAACGCGGTATCGAAACGGCGCCTGACTTCATCACCGTCGATGGCGCCGAGGGTGGCACCGGTGCGGCGCCGATGCCGCTGATCGACGAAGTCGGTCTGCCGCTGCGCGAGAGTTTGCCGCTGGTTGTCGACAAGCTGAACCTGCACGGCTTGCGCAATCGGATCAAAGTCATCGCCTCCGGTAAGCTGGTGCATCCGGCAAAGGTTGCCTGGGCATTGTGCATGGGCGCCGATTTTTGCGTGTCGGCGCGCGGTTTCATGTTCGCGCTGGGCTGCATCCAGGCGTTGCAATGCAATAAAAACACCTGTCCGACCGGCATTACGACCCATGATCCCAGGCTGCAGCGCGGCCTCGATGTCGCCAATAAATCCGAGCGGGTGGCTAATTTGCAGGATCAGATCGAGTACGAAGTCGGCATCATTGCGCATTCCTGCGGGGTGCACGAACCGCGCCAGTTACGTCGTTTTCACTGTCGCGTGGTGACGGACAATGGCAAATCGATTCCGCTCGATGAATTATACCCGGATCAACTGCCGTCCGCGCCAGCGCCGGCAGAACTCATTCCAAGCGAAGCCTCCCCGGCATAAGGAGCCTGTATGAAAGCAAGTGACCTGTTTGTGCGCTGCCTCGAAAACGAAGGCGTTGAATATGTATTTGGCATTCCCGGAGAGGAAAACCTCGATGTCATGGACTCGATGATCGGCAGCCCGATCAAGTTTATCACCACTCGCCACGAGCAGGGCGCCGCGTTTATGGCCGATGTCTACGGGCGCCTGACCGGCAAGGCCGGCGTCTGCCTGGCGACGCTGGGGCCGGGCGCCACCAACCTGGTCACCGGCTTTGCCGATGCGAATATGGATCGCGCGCCGATCATCGGCATTGCCGGGCAGGGCGCGACCACGCGCATGCACAAGGAAAGTCACCAGGTACTCGACCTGGTCAACCTGTTCGCGCCAATATCGAAGTACAGCGTGCAAATCCGCGAGCCTGAGATCGTCGCCGAAATCGTGCGCAAGGCTTTCAAGGCGGCCGAAGCCGAGAAACCGGGCGGCAGTTTTATCGACTTTCCGGAAAACGTCGCGGCGATGCCGGTCGAGGGCAAGCAGCCCCTGAAGGTGCAAAGCGCCAAACCGCCGGTACCCCCGGCCGACAAGATTGCCCAGGCGGCGGAGATCATCTCCAGCGCCAGCTACCCGTTGATCATGGCGGGTAACGGCGTGGTGCGCGCCGACGCCAACCAGGCGCTGGTCGAGTTTGCGGAAAAATTGAATATTCCGGTGGCGACGACCTTCATGGCCAAGGGCAGCATCCCGTTTTCGCATGAACTGTCCCTGGGTACGGTCGGATTGCAGGCCCACGACTATGTTGCCTGCGGTTTCGATCGCGCCGATGTCGTCATCTGTGTCGGTTACGACATGATCGAATACCACCCGCATCTGTGGAACAAGTCGAAGAGCAGCAAGATCATCCACATCGACATGAGTCCCGCCGAAGTCGATGAGTACTATATCCTCGAATGCGGCGTGGTCGGCGATATCGGCGCCGGGCTCAGCGCGATCGCCGCGCAGGCCACGGCGCAGGTGGAATCCAAGGCGCAGGTCTTGCGTGAAACCATCGTCGAGGAACTCAACGCGCATGCCGACGATGCGGCTTTCCCGCTGGCGCCGCAGCGCATTATTCTCGACCTGCGCAAGGCGCTCGAAGCCGAGGACATCGTCGTCTCCGACGTTGGCGCGCACAAGATGTGGATGGCGCGCATGTACCAGGCGGAGCGCCCCAACACCTGTATCATTTCCAACGGTTTTGCGTCGATGGGTATCGGTTTGCCGGGCGCGATTGCGGCCAAACTTGCCTTTCCCGATCGTACCGCCGTGACCGTCACCGGGGATGCCGGCTTCCTGATGAATTCACAGGAAATCGAAACTGCCATGCGCATAGGCGTCGCGATCGTTATCCTGATCTGGAATGACAGCAAGTACGGCCTGATCAAGTGGCACCAGGATCGGCGCTTTGGGCGCGATACGCAGATCGAGTTCAACAATCCTGATCTGGTCATGTATGCCGAAAGCTTTGGCGCCAAAGGCTACCGCGTCGAATCTGCCGACGACCTGTTGCCAACCCTGAAACAGGCAATCGCCGACGATACCGTGGTGCTGATTGACTGCCCGGTGGATTATTCGGAAAACATGAAACTCACCGAAAAACTCGGCCAGCTGGTTTGCCCAATCTGATACTTGTCAGGCTGCCCTCAGGCCGAGCGTTGGATGCATTGAAGTTGGTCCTGAGTGCCTGTTACCAGGCCAGCATACAGTCGGCCCAGGCGAATATCTGCGCCTGGTTTATCCTGCGTGGATGCCCTGTTTACGGGCGATCTGCGCGCGCAGGATGTTCTGGTAATTCCTGATTTGACGGACGTAGGTTACCGGCTCGGTGCCGCGCGCGAAGCCGTACTTCAGGTTCTGGTAATATTTTTTCTGTGACAGCAGCGGTAACACGCCTTTCAGATCCAGCCAGCTGTCGGGGTCGAGGTCGAGATCTTCGGCCAGCGCGCGTGCATCCTGCAAATGCCCCATGCCGACGTTGTATGCCGCCAGCGCGAACCACCAGCGATCCTCGCCCTCGACGCTGTCCGGAATTCTCTGTTCGAGCCGGCTCAGGTATTTTGCGCCGCCCATGATACTTTGCTCGACATCCAGTCGACTCTTGACGCCCATCTCCTTGGCCGTGGTCAGCGTCAGCATCATGATGCCGCGCACCCCGGTCGGGCTTTTGGCGCGCCGGTTCCAGTGCGATTCCTGGTAAGACTGCGCCGCCAGCAGGGTCCATGGAATGTCGTGTTTTGCGGCGTATTTTTCAAACAGATGCTGCACCCGCGGCAGGCGTGATTTCATGCGCCTGATAAAGCTGCGCATGTCGACATAGTCGAATTCTTCGACCTTGTAATGCCGGTCCTGCAGCACCAGTCAGCGTGCCGTCGTTTTCGATCACCTCGAGCCACTGTTCGATCGAATCCGACAGCACTTCCCATTCGGGTGAAAGGTTCCAGGCCAGCGCCTGCTGTTCCTCGATGGTAAAGGCTACCTGCAACTCCGGATAAAACCGGCGTTTGATATTCAGCTCGCTCGAGTTGGCGATGGTGCAGTCGATTTGCTTGCGCCAGACCAGTTGCAGCAGGTCTTCGACGCTCGAGTCCTCGGCGGACTCCCAGGTCAGGTCGGGAAATTCCTGCTGCAGTTCGAACAGGCGCGATTCGTATTGCGAATCCGCGACGACGACCAGTTCTACGTCGCTCAGCTCCTCGATGTTAACTGGATTCTTGCCATGATTGCGTCGGCATACGACCTGGATATCGACATTCTGGTATCCCGGTCCAAACACGTAACCCTGGTCTTCGAGCGGCGGGTAAAAAGTCATCCCGGCGGTGGCAATATGGCCCTCGTTGCTGGAAATGGCGTCGAGCACTTCACGGTTACTATCGCGGAAGTCGAAGCGCAGCTCGACGCCGAGAAAGTCGGCGAAGGATTCCAGGTAATCGTACTCGGGTCCCGCGGGGCCATCGCCGTCGCGGTACAGGGTGTTCGCAGATTCACGCGAAATAACCACCAACTCGCCAGATTTCTGCAAGTCTTCGACACTGGTATCCCCGCTTATCAGCAGCAGCGTCAGTATCAATAGCAGCAATCCCACCGTCTTGATAGGCCGTTGGTGCTTAAAAGAATCCGGTAGCAGCGACTCCAGCCGGCGCTCGAGTCGCATCAGTGGCGCCACGATCAATCGCTGCAGCCGCGCACGGTTTTCGCCGGTGTCGAGCAGTTCAAACAGGTCCGCCAGGCTATGCCAGATGAAGCCCGCCAGCGGCAGCAGCGTGGTTCTGGCAAATGTAACCAGATCGCTGATCAGCAAGAGCAGGGTGTTTTTTAGGCTATCCAGGATGCTTTGATTATTCTCGGCCATTTAACTTCATGTTGTCCGTCTGCGGCCAGCATAGTCACCCTGTTCGATATTTTCCACTGTTGCCGGATTATGTTTTAACGGCCTGACGGGAATCAGATTGATCAGCGTCGCGTCAGGCCGGTATAGGCAATCGGCTTGTCGCCGCTGGCCTCTTCACGGCGCAGCACATATATACCGGAAAGAATGATGATGCCGATACCCGTCAGCGTCGCCAGGTCCGGCACTTCCGCCCATACCAGGTAACTCAGCAGCGTGACCCAGACGATCATGACGTATTCGAATGGCGCCAGCCGCGAGGCCTGGGCATGTTTGTAGGCATAGGACATGAACATGAAACCGAGCGCGCTGGTCACACCGGTGAAGGTCAGCAACAGCAGGTCGAAGGTTCCCGGCAGCGACCAGGGTAGCAGCATGGTTTTTTCGCTCGGCGCCATCGCCTGCAGCGGATCGGTGCCGGACAATATCCAGCCCATGATGGGCGCCAGCAGCGCGAACGAGATGCTGGCGTAGAGCGACATGATCGACGCGGGCGCCGTCATGCGCGCGTAACGCACCAGCACCTGGCATAGCGCGTAAAAAAATGCGGCCATGACCGGCAGCAGCGCGATCAGGCTGAATTGTTCGGTATCCGGTCGTAGCACGATCAGCACGCCAATGAAGCCGATCAGGATACTGACGAAGCGGCGAATTCCCACGCGTTCCCCCAGCATCGGAATCGACAGTAAGGTAATAAAAAAGGGTGCGGTGAAAAACAGCGCGGTCGCCGTGGTCAGCGAAATTTCCGCAAGCGCGACGTAAAACGCCATGAAGGCGATAAACATCAGCAGGCCGCGTAGCACGTGAAAGCCGGGGTGATGCATTTTCAGGGATGCCAGACGGACGCTGAAATGGATCAATATCAACAGCAAAACAATGGCGACCAGGCCGCGTATCGTCATAATCTGGTGGATCGGATAGGCGCCGCTCATTTCCTTGATGATGACGTCCTGGATCGCGAACAGGAATTTGCCGCTGGCCATGATGGCAACCGCCTGCAGCAATGCGCTCATTGCGGGTGCCGGCGTCAACTCCTGGAGATTCCGAGCTCGAGCCCTGCCGCCCGTAGCAAATCGACTTCCTGCTCCAGGTCGGCGGCGGTGAGCGGATGATCCTCCAGCCAGAGTTGGGGAATACCGAGCGTCATAACCTGCGTTTCGTCTAAATGGACGTGAATCGTCGGCAATTCGATCGGCGTACGACCGCGATTGAACAACACCGCGAGGCGCAGCAGGCGCGTCATCAGGCCGAGCGCCTCCGAGCGTACGTAGACGCTGTCTTCGATCAGCTCGGCGTGATACCTGCGCCGGTGCAAGCGCACCATGATCGACAGTGCGCCCTGTTCCTGGCGTGAAAACCCGGGCAAATCCATGTTTTTCAGAACATAGGCGCCATGCCGGTGGTGCTGGCTGTGCGCGATCATCAGGCCAATCTCGTGCAGTTGTGCGGCCCAGCCCAGCAGGCGACGTTCGCGCTGCAGCAGGCCTTGCTGCTTGACCTGGTCAAACAGCATCAGGGTGGTCTGGCAGACGCGCTTGCCGTGCTCCAGGTCGATGTGGTGCCGCTTCATCAAATCGAGCACGGTGATGGAGCGCCGGTCTTCGTAAAGCACGCGCCCGATCAGGTCGTGCAAAACCCCCTCGCGCAGCGATCCATCCGATACGCGCATGAATTCCAGGTCCAGCGCGTTGAAAATTGCCATCAACACCGCAACGCCACCGGCGAACACCGGACGCCGTTCATCGCCTAATCCGCTGATTTTGAGATTGTCGCTGTGTCCGGCCTTGACGATTTTTTTGACCAGCTTTTTCAGACCCTTTGGCGTGATCCCGGTATCGCTCCAGCCATTTTCCCGAATCACGTTACTAATTGCGCGCACCGTGCCCGAGGTGCCGATAATATCTTTGGCGGCGAGAGTCCTCAGCGTTGCGATATCGGGCTCCAGTTCGAGGTGCGCGCTCAAGATGGCGCGACGCATGCGCAGGTGGTTTATTTCCCCGTTGGGGAAAAATTTTTCGCTGCTGCTGACGCAACCCATGGCCAGGCTGCCGAGGAAAACGGGTTCACTCTTGTCGGCGACGATGATTTCGGTGCTGCCGCCACCGATATCGACCACCATGCGCCGACCGCGGTCGCCCTGCAGGGATTGCGCGGCGCCCAGGTAAACCAGGCGTGCCTCTTCGAAACCGGAAATGATCTCGATCGAAAAGCCCAGCGCTTGTTCCGCTTCGCGGATGAACTGGTTCGAGTTTTCTGCCTTGCGCAGGGCATTGGTGCCGACGATGCGCACGTTGTCGGGTTTCAATCCACGCAAGCGCTGGCCAAAGCGCGCCAGGCAGTTGAGTGCGCGTTCACTGGCTTCGGGCGTCAGCAGGCCGCTGGCGTCGAGCCCGGCGGCGAGCCGCACCATATCGCGCTCGCGATCGATGACGGTGAGCGCATGCTCCTCCGCGCGCACCACCTTCATGTGAAAACTGTTCGATCCGAGGTCTATCGCGGCAAATTGCTCCACTTTAACAAGCTCCCTGAAGCATTGCTGGTAACGCTTCGTGGTAATCGTTTATGCGCCAATTCTTCATGTTGTAACGACGAGATTGCCGACGTGTTTTTTTTGCATAAAAACTTCCTGCGCCTTGCCCAGATCCTGCAGCGGGAAGGATTGCGCCAGCAGCGGTTGCAATAAATCCTGCTCGATCAGGCTGACCAGCCTTTGCATCGTGCCTGGCGGGACGATGGTTGCGCCGGTTAACTGCAGGTCCTTGTAAACCAGCTGGCGCAGGTCGAACTCCACCAGCGGTCCGGCAATCGAGCCAGCGCTGGAGTAGCGCCCACCCTGGCGTAAGGCGTTAATCAGCGGCATGAAAGCGTCGCCGCCGACGACGTCGAGCGCGACGTCGATTGCGCTGCCGGACGCGTCTCGGAGGGCCGTTTCGAGATCGGGTTCGTTGCGGTCGATGACCTCTGCCGCGCCGAGCTGGCGTAACAGCGCCGCCTTCGACGCGGAGGCAATTGCGATTACGCGCGCGCCGCGCAGCCGACACAGCTGAATTGCGGCGGATCCGACTCCGCCCGATGCACCATTGATTACTACCGTTTCGCCGGGCTTCAGTCCGCTGCGTGCGGTCAGATTTTCCGCTGTCGTGCAGGCGCAGGGGTAGGTTGCCAGTTCGGCGTCGGTTTGCGAGGTTTCGATCGGAATCGCATTCTCGCTGCGAATCGTCGTGTAATCGGCGAAACCGCCGTCGCATTCGGAGCCGAAGTACATCGAACGTGCCGCGTCGAGCCAGTCGCCGCTGGCCAGAATCCAGGGATCGAGCAACACCCGTTCACCGATGCGGGAGGTCTCAACGCCCGCGCCGACGGCCGCGATTTTGCCGACAACATCGGCGCCCTGAATGCGTGGGAAGCTGATCGTCGAACTGCCCCAACTGCCGCTTGCCGCATCGGCATCATCGAAGCCGCTCTTGCCGCCAGCGTCGGTTATGCCCTCGGTAACCGCTTTCGAATACCATGCGGTACGCGTGTTAATGTCGGTATTATTGAGGCCGCAGGCGCCGACCCTGACCAGAACTTCGCCCGGGCGCGGCTGCGGAACGGGCCAGTCTGCATGATACTCGAGCTTGTCCAGACCGCCGTGGCCGGTCAACACCACAGCGTGCATTTTAACTGGAACCGTCATCGGCACTCCGCAATTATCAACGCTGCGATGGTATGCAAAGGCAAACAGCGAGTCACGAAATATTTGATCCGTTAAGACCGGCATGCATCTCGGGCAATAATGCCAGTGGCGCAAGATTCCCGCTTGCGCGTGAATGACACTAAATGTTTTACTAGTCGTCATGCCGGCTTCCGGGCTGGGATTCATTGCAAACATGGGATTTATTCAAGCAGGCAGGTTTGCCAGGGATACCGGCATTGCCGCCAGCTACTGCCGAACCGGGTCGGAGTGATGCCAGGAGGGGGAATGACAGAGTTGATTTCTACGGGCGCTTTCCGCGCGCTGTTTAAAGCTGACGCGGAGTTTGCGGTGATCGATCCGCGCGCAACGTCGGCCTTCGCCGGCGGCCATCTACTGGCTGCATCCAACCTGCCGCTGTCCCGGCTTGAAACCCTGATCGGACTGGCGGTGCCGCAGCGCGATACGCTGTGTGTTTTGTGTGATAACGACGCCGGCGAGGCGCAGTCCGCCGCCGAACTGCTGGGCACCCTGGGTTATACACAGCTTGTGATTCTCCACGGTGGAATCGCCGCCTGGGAAGAGACGGGCGGCAAGGTATTCAGCGGGACCAGCGTGCCGGGCAAGGCTTTCGGCGAGTTTATCGAAAAATTCTGTGCCACGCCGACGATGAGCGCCGCCGAGCTGCACCATCGGCAGCAGCGCAACGAGGCAACCTTGCTGATCGATTCGCGCACCGCCGAGGAACATGAAAGCTACTGTATTCCAGGGGCGGTACTCTGCCCCGTCGCGGAATTGATATACCGGGTATTGCCGATCATCAACGCCAACACCGAGATCGTGGTCCACTGTGGCGGTCGCACGCGCAGTATTATCGGTGCCCAGACGCTAATCGATGCCGGTTGCAAAAATGTTCATGCGCTCGAAAACGGCACCATGGCCTGGCAATTCGAAGGCCTGGAGCTCGAGCATGGCGACCGGGAATGCCTGGCGGATCCCGATAGCAAGTCGTTGATTCTGATTCGGGCTATCGCCGACCAGCTGGCCGAGCGCTGGCATATCGACCGGGTCGATTCGATCGCCGCGCGCGAGCAACGCAGCCGCTACCTGATCGACGTGCGCAGCCGGGAAGAATTCGAGGCGGGACACGTCCAGGGTTCGATGCATGTTCCCGGGGGGCATTTGCTGCAAAATGCCGATCGTTACCTGGTGGTGCGCAATTCGGTGGTGGTGCTGATCGACTCGGACTGGGTGCGGGCGGTCACCACCGCGGTATGGTTGCGTCGTATGGGATGGCGGCGGGTTTACGTGTTTACCATCGATACCGGCTCCAGTCAGCTGGAAACCGGGCCGGGCAGTAGCGTCGAGGTGCTCGAGGACCGCGACCTCGATCCGAACGATTATGCCGATCACGACGCCCTGATGCGCGAGAACCGGGCTTACCTGGAATGGGAAATTGCGCTCATCGACCAGCTCTCGGGCGAACCCGCGGCGCCCTACATGAATATCTAGACTATCGATTTTCGGAGCCCTGAGTGAGTCGATGGCAGCAAGCGATTGAATCCGTCAGAGCCTTACCCGGCCAGCTTGTCGTCGGAACACGCGGCAGCGCCAATCCAGCAACGCTGGCGCAACGCAATGCGAGGCAATAATGAATAACAGGCAGACTCCAACCGAGCGTTTATACGCCATCGTCGAGCAGGGGCTTTGTATTGGCTGCGGCCTGTGCCAGTCGGTTGCCGGCAAGGGTGCTGTGCGGGTAACCAAAACCATGAGCGGTTACCTGCAGCCGGTGGTCGAGGGTGAGCTCGATCACGCGACCGTCGACCGGATTTACCAGGTATGCCCGGGTACCCGGATCGAGGGTTTGCCGGCGGGACTGATCGACGCGGATACCCGGCATGACAACGTCTGGGGCCCCTGGCGCCGTATCGTGCGTGCCTGGGCAGGCGATCCCGCGGTGCGCTTCGAAGGCTCGACCGGTGGCGTACTGACCGCGCTCGCCAATTATCTGCTCGCTTCGAAACGAGTCGAGTTCATTTTGCAGGTCAAAACCTCGGCCAGCGAACCCAGTTTCGGTGACGCGACTTTAAGTTTTACCGAGGCCGATGTATTCGAGGCCGCCGGCTCGCGCTACGGCCCCGCCGCGCCGCTGACCGATATCAACGCGGTGCTCGAACGCGGTCAGCCGTTCGCATTTATCGCCAAACCCTGCGACGTATCGGCGCTGCGCAACTACGCCAAACAGGATGAACGCGTCGATCGGCTGGTCAAGTACATGCTGGTCATGGTTTGCGGCGGTTATGGGACGCCGCAGGGAACTATCGATTTTTACCGGCGAGTCGGCATCGATCCGGAACAGGTCACCGGCCTGCGCTACCGGGGGCGTGGCTGTCCGGGGCCGACCCGGGTCGAAACCGGTGACAAGGCGCAGGAATTTCACTACATCGATTACTGGGGTGAAGACGAAACCACCTGGAGCCTGCCGTTTCGCTGCAAGATATGTCCCGACGGTATCGGTGAAGCGGCCGATATCGCGGCTGCGGACACCTGGATCGGGGGCGGTCCGAACCGGGTCGACAGCGTCGGCGATCCCGGTACCAACGCGCTGATCGCGCGCAGCAAAGCGGGCGAGGAACTGATTACGGCCGCGGCCGGGGCCGGCGCTTTAACCCTCGAGTACGACATCGTTCCCGACATTATGAGTGTTTACCAACCGCACCAGGTCAACAAGAAATACGCGGCCTGGGCGCGTCACCAGGGCCTCCGCGACGCGGGGCGTATCGTGCCGCATACCGAACGCCTGCGTATCGAAGAACTAGCGCAGGATTTGCCGGACGAAACCAACGAGTTTCAACGCGAGGGCACCCGCCAGCGCGTCGAAATCGGCAAGGCCAGCGAACCTACGCCCACCGCCTGGAAACCATAGGTCGTCGAAATGTCCATCCCGCGGTTGGCGTACACCCGCTTACCGGTGGCAAATACCTCGGCATAGAAGGACTATTTCGTCAGCCATTTTGTCGAACTCTGCGCGGCCGAGAGCGACGGGCTGTTACGCATGCTGCGCGAAATTCTCAGGCAGCCCAGGTACCCGGTTTGGCTTCGCTGGAATCCCGACGACCTGGCGATCTGGGACAATATCTGCAGCTTGCACTGCGCGCTCGGCGACTGCAGCGAGTCACCGTGAGCCGCTTCCACGATGCCTGATGCGATGCTCAATCTCATAGTCGGTAGCCTGCAAATCTGAACTGCAGTGCCAATCTCTTGATTTCACCGATCGTCGTTACCGGCAAGGCGAGCGCAGTGGGTGCACCCGCCGGGTTGTTCTGCTAACATTCTGCACCCTGTCTTATCATCCTGCTCATTTTTCGAAGGACCGAGATTCATGCCCTCATCCAACTTCCCGGTCACTACCGCCCAGCAAAGCCGCCTTTCCCGGGTTGACTTCGATAACCTCGGTTTCGGCGCCATTTTTTCCGACCATATGTTCAATATGGAGTATGCGGACGGCGAGTGGATCAATCCCGAAATTGTTCCCTATCAGGCGATTCCGCTGGAACCCGGGGTGGCGATGCTGCACTACGGCCAGACCGTGTTTGATGGCTACAAGGTCTTTCGCGGACTGGATGGTGAGGCGCGTATCTTCCGCCCTGAGATGAACGCCAAACGGCTGCATGACTCCTGCCGGCGGCTGTGCATTCCGATTATGGATGTCGAGGAGCTGAGCGATATCATGATCCAGGCCACCCGGCAGCTGATCGAGCTCGACCATGAATGGATCCCCTCGAGTTGGGGCCAGTCGCTCTATATCAGACCCCTGGTGATTGGCACCGAGGCCACGCTGGAAGTGCGCGCCGCCACCAGTTATCGCTTCATGATCATGACTTCCCCGGTGGGCAGTTACTTTAGCAACCTGGAAAAAGGCGTGTCGTTGCGCGTGGAAGATCGGTTCACCCGTGCCGCCAGCGTCGGCGGGCTGGGTGCGGCCAAGACCGCCGCTAACTATGCCGCCAGCCTGCTGCCGGCGTTCGAAAGTCGGCAGCAGGGTTTCGACCAGGTATTGTGGCTGGACGGCAACGAGCACCGCTTCGTGGAAGAGGTGGGTGCGATGAATATATTCTTCAAGATCGGCGGTAAGGTCGTGACTCCACCCCTGGGGGGTTCCATCCTGCCGGGCGTGGTGCGCGACAGCGTGCTTACCCTGCTTGACGACTGGGGCTTGCCCGCCGAAGAGCGCCGCATCGCCATCGATGAACTGGTGGCAGCGTTCCGCGCCGGCGAAGTCGATGAAGTGTTTGGCGCGGGCACGGCGGCCGTGATCTGTCCGGTGGCCAGCATCGGCTTCAGGGACGAGGTATTTGCCGTGGCTTCCGCCTCACCCGGCGAGCTGACCCAGCGCCTGTACGATGAAATCACCGGCATCCAGTACGGCAAACTGCCGGACAAATACGGCTGGAATGTGCGCGTGCCAGTCCCGGTGGCCGCTGCTGTCACCTAGCAGGGAAAAAACGTCCTGGCTGTGCTCTTGTCAGGCGACACTGATCGCCTGCAACGGCGAGTCTAACCGGCGCGCAGTCGGCGCGATGCCCGCCACGCGGGGACTACCAGCACCAGCACCAGCGCCGACAGGACCAGCAGCAGCGCCAGCAGGTCGTTCAGGCCGACTCTTTCGTCGAGGATCAGGTGGCTCGAGTAGACGCCGATTACCGGCACCATCAGCGTGCCGATGGCGGCGACCGAGGCCGGCAACAGCCCGACCGTCTTGAAGTAAGCCCACTGGCAAAAACTCATCGGAAACAGGAACAGGTAAACCAGCGCGATCACGGCAGGGATGCTGAGCGAGGTCATGTCCGGTAGCGGCTCGCTTAAGCCAGCGATCAATGTGACCGGAATGGCGCTGAGCAAAAGTTGCCAGGCAATGTTGCTCAAGGTCGGAATTTGCCAGGCGATGCGCTTGAGCAGCACCGTGCCGATTGCCCAGGAAATCGCCGCCAGCAGCATGAAAAATGCGCCCACCGGCGCGCGCTTCAGGATCAGCAGGTCGGAGCCGATCAATACTGCCAGGCCCGTCAATCCGAGCAGCAATCCGAAAATCTTGTAGCGGGTAATCGCCTCGCCGAGCGCCCAGGCCGCGATCAGCGTCGCCCACAGCGGCATAGTGAAGGCGATGATCGAGGCGCGGCCGGCCGGCATCAGCGAAACGCCGTAGGCGGAAAAAACCATCCAGCCGAGAATCGCGAAACTGCCACAGAGCAGAATCGGGCCGATTTCGCCGGGTCGCAGTCGGCAGCGATTCCCGGATAAGGCCGACAGCGTCATCAGGATCGAACCGCCGACGAGCAGGCACAGGGCGCGAAACCACCAGACCGTCATTTCCGACAGGATGATTTTCATGCCCGGCCAGTTCAAGCCCCAGAACAGCGATAGCGATGCCAGCAGCAGTATGGGTTTGATCGAAATCGAGGGTGTTGGCATATCGCGGCATTCCCGGTCGCAACGCGCGTGGCGGATTGATCGTTAACGGATTCAGGCTGCAAAAACTCGGAGGAGTTTGTCATAAAACGGTTTAGAATTCTCGGCTTGTCGAACCCCGGAAAGCAAAGCCGCAAATGAACGCGCCGATTGAACAGGATGCCTCGTGGCGGGATTTGTTCGCCCGCGAGTACCTGCCGAAACTGCTAACGCTCGCGTTGGCGTTATGGTTGCATGCCTCCAACTCGATGCTGACCGCGACCACCATGCCGAGCGCGGTCGAGGAAATCGGCGGGCTGAACCTGATCAGCTGGACTTTCGCGCTCTACCTGGCGGGTTCGATCAGCGCCGCTGCGTCGATGAGCTTGCTGGTCGCGCGCATGGGATTGAAAAAAACCATGATCCGCGCGGCCCTGGTTTTTACCGCCGGCAGCAGCGTCGTCGCACTGGCGCCCAACATGCCGGTGTTACTCTGCGGCCGGGTTTTGCAGGGGCTCGGCGGCGGTGGCCTGATCGCGCTGGTCTACGTCTGCCAGGATCGTTTCTTTCCCAATCACCTGGTGCCGAAAACCGTCGCCCTGTTGTCCACCGTGTGGATGCTGGCTGCGTTTAGCGGGCCGGTCATCGGCGGCGCTTTTGCGACGCTGGGCGAGTGGCGCCTGGCTTATTGGGCGTTCGCGGCGCAGGGGCTACTGCTGGTGCCCGCCGTGCTGTTCCTGTTCCGGGGCGCGGAAACCGAGGTCGATATCGTCGGCGAGCCGGTTCCGTTAATTCGACTAATGCTGCTAAGCGCCTCGATCCTGTTGGTGTCGGTTTCGGCGGCCTACTATCACCCGCTCGTGTCCCCGGTACTGATCCTGCTGGGTACGGCCGCATTGTTTCTGTTCGTATCGCGCGATGTTAACGCGGCCAGATCGCGCATGTTACCGAGCCAGGTCACCGACCTGTCGCATGCCATCGGTAACGGCATTCTGGCGACCTTCCTGCTGTGCATCAGCATTATGTCGTTCGTGGTCTACGGCCCGCTGATATTGATCGATCTCTATGGTCTCAATCCCCTGGAGGCCGGCCTTGTCGTGCTGGTGGAGTCGCTGGCCTGGGGCAGCGCGGCAATTATTTTTTCCGCCACCCGGGTCGAGACCGAGCCAAAGCTGATCAGGTTCGGTGGTATTTGCGTGCTGCTCGGACTGGTTGCCGTGGCCTATCTGTTTCCGCGGGGTTCACTGACTGCCGTGGTGATCGCGGTCATCGTGCTCAATGGCGGCATGGGCATGATGTGGGGTTTTATTATCAAGCGCGTTATCGCGGCAGCGCCGGCCGGGGAAAAGGATCGCACCGCATCGTTGCTGCCGATTACCCAGCAAACCGGGTTTGCGCTCGGCGCCGCGCTGACCGGGCTGATCGTGAACAGTCTCGGAATCAACCAGGATCCGGGTGTCGATGAATTGAAAACCATCGCCTTCTGGATGTTTGCCGCTTTCGTGCCACTGGCGATACTGGGCAATATCATGGCCTGGCGTTTCGTGGGTCGCCAGAGCAGGGGTGACCGAGGCGACTAGCCGTCGAGCCAGGGACCCCCGAACAACAGCACCGCCATACCGACACCGGTCGCGACGACCACGTTGTTGCTGCGCCACATGATCACGATGACGCAGGCCATGGCGATGATTTCGCTGAGGCTGCCCTGGCGCACCGCGGGCGCCAGGATCGCCATGAAGGCGCATCCGGGCAGGGCTTCGAGCACCGGTTGAACGCCGCGGATGTGGCGCAGCTGCAGGCCGATGAAATAACCGGTCATGCGCGTCAGGTAAACGATCAGCGCCATCAATGCGATCGCGATTAGGGTTGTTTGCTGGTCAAGCATAGGCGCGCCGTACCTGCACGATTGCGGTCAGCATACCGGCCAGCACCGAACCCAGCAGGATCAGGTAGTTCGCGGTGCCGATTTCGAACAGGACCAGGGCCACGACACCCGATACGATCCAGGGTATGGGTGGCGATTTCGATGACTTGAAAAACAGCATCATCATGGTTGCGATCACCAGCGGCCCGGCGAAATCGATTGCGCCCAGGTCAAAGGCGGCGAACAGCTGCGCGGTGCTCAGTCCGATAAAGGTCGAACACAGCCAGCTGGTCATCATCGACAGGCCGTAGCCGGTGACGTAACCCAGCCGATCGACGCTGTCATCCTGGCGAAAGCTGGTAACGACGCCGGGGTCGTTCAGCATGTATAACCAGACGATACGCCGCCCCAGGCTGTGGCCATCGAAATGATGCGTCATCGCCATGCCCAGCAGGATGTTACGCGTGCTCACCAGGAACACCGACAATGCGATCGTGCCCAGCGGCAGCGGCGCCTGCCAGAATTCGAGCGCGGCGAACTGCCCCGAGGCGGTGAATACCGACGCGCTCATCAGCAGCGCCTGCCAGTTCTCGAGTCCGCTCGCGGCCGCGGCGATGCCGAACATGATGCCGAACATGAAGGTCGACAGGAAGTAGTCGCCGGAGCTGCGAATCCCGTGCAGCGCGCTGTGCCAGGTCGACATCAGCGGCCTCGCGCCAGTTTTTCGAACATGAACAGGGAGGCGAGCACGACGGCGAAGCCGAACCATTGCGGCAGGGTGAAGGTTTCGCCAAAGATCAACCACGCGAACAGCGCGGCCAGCGGCGGTTCGATCAGTGTGATCATCGCCGCGCGGGTTGCGCCGAGGATGCGCGCGCCGGCGAAAAACGCCACCCAGGACACGCAGTAGGCAATGCCGTTGCCGGTCAGGCCAATCCAGCCGATGGTTGTTTGCGGTTGCAGAAACTCGCCGAAGGCGAGCAGCGCAACGCCAAACAGCAAAGCCCCCCAGAGACTCATGTAAATATTCGAAACCAGCGAGCCGGTAACATCCGCAACCTTGACGTTGACCAGCGTGATCACCACCGAGGCGAACATGGCAAGCATCGCCAAACCGATCCCGACCAGGCTGATCTGACCGAAATTGACGCCGAGGATGAAGCCCAGGCCAAGGCAGGCGACCAGGCCCCAGAGCCATTGGGCGGGTCGCAGGTTTGCGGCGCCAGAAAAATGTTCGTAGACGGCGATCACCATCGGATAGAGATACAGGATCAGGATTGCGAGGCTGATATTGATGGTCACGATCGCGCCGAAAATACCGTAGACGAACAGCGCGCCGGCGATACCGACGACCAGGCTGTGCAGATAGAGGTCGCGCGGCAGGCGCAGATTCTGCCCAACCAGTAGCGCCGCGAGCGTCAGCAGCAGGCTGGCGAACACGCCGCGGGTGAAGGCGACGGTGAGCACGTCGCTG
Source organism: uncultured Gammaproteobacteria bacterium (assembly GCA_963768295.1). Taxonomy (GTDB): domain Bacteria; phylum Pseudomonadota; class Gammaproteobacteria. The sequence goes on from CAVYHN010000017.1 coordinate 22,477, forward strand.
CCGCTCTCGTAAGCGAGCTTGGCAGTGGTCGGCAGAAATACGACGCCGGTGCCCGAAAGCAACAGGTAGGCGATGCCGATGGTATCGCGCGACAGCAGTTTTGGTTGCGCGGAGCGGGAGGCCAAAATTGAGATCCTTGTCTTTGGGTCTTGTTATTTTCAGGCGCGACGATACCACAGCCTGTCTCGGGGCAGAGAAAATTAATTCACGCTAAATCGCTTGACCTGAGTCAATTCGATAACGCAGCATGATGCTAGTTTGTCCCGATTTCATAATGAGTGAGCACAATAATGTCAAAGCGATTGTTACCAGTTGTATTTCTACTGCCCCTGCTGCTGAACGCGGCGGAAAACACGGAATCTGACGGGGCTGCATGGAAGGGGGAAGGCGAGCTCGGTTATACCGCAACCTCCGGCAATACCGATTCGGAAAACCTCAATGCCAGCCTCGGAGTTTCGAGACAGGCCAACAGCTGGAAGCATGCCGCGTCGATCAAATCCATCAGAAACAAGGCGGACGATGTGACCAGCGCCGACAGCATGGCGTTGAAGGGCAGATCGGAATACCGACTGAGCGAAAAGTCCTATGCTTTCGGACAACTGCGCTACGAAGAGGACGAATTCAGCGGTTACGATCGGCAAACCTCTGTCGCGTTCGGCCTGGGTTCGAGGTTTCTCGACAACGATCGGCAATTGCTCGATCTATCGGTCGGCCTGGGTTACCGCAGTTCAGAAGAGAGCGGCACGGGTGACGACATCGACGACGCTATCCTGACCGCCAGTCTCGACTATCAGTACAAGATCAGCGAGTCGGCGACTTTTAGCGAAACGATCCTGGTGGAAAGCGGTGACGAGAACACCCATACCGAGTCGGATACCTCGCTTAAGGCAAAAATAAACGGCAACCTGGCGACAAAGATCAGTTACCTGGTAAAACACAATTCCGATGTGCCGGACGGCACCGACAAGAGCGACGAAATTGTCACTCTGTCGCTGGTTTATGCGTTCTAGTTAAGCCGCCAGCCTGGTTCCCCCGCAGGCCATTGGGCGCCTGCGGTTTACTTTTGTCCGTCAGCGGTGTTAATTAGCATATCTGCAGCATCATCGTTGGTTGCGCGATGTTCGATTCAGCAGAGATCTCAACTGAAGCCGGGGCAAAAGCATGCGTAAATATCCGATGAATCAGGCTAACGATGGGCTCGAGCCCTGGCCATTCGATAATCCGGCCTCGGATTACAAAATTATTCGTGGTAACCCACGCGCTTCGGGACGGCTGGATTACGGCAGCAACGAGGGCCAGCATCGGCTCGGGATCTGGGCCTGCACCGAGGGTGCCTTCGAATGCACCGAGCTGGGTGACGAACTGCAGACAATCCTGAGCGGTCGCCTGACCCTGACCCGGGTGGGCGGCGAGTCGATCGAATGCGGCCCCGGCGACAGTATTTTCACGCGCAAGGGCGAGCGCGTGGTGTGGGACGTGCACGCGGACGTGACCAAGGTTTTTTTCACCCATAACCGCGACGGCAGCCCGGATTAACTGCTGGCTGCGTCACCGAACAGGGGGCGCATCGCCAGCAAGCCGACAACCGGACCCGGGACCAGCAGCCAGAAAACATACTGCGCGCCAATCACAGGCAGCAGCGAACTGGCCAGCTGGATGCTGAACACCGTGATCAGGAAGCCGACAGAGTTGACGATCGTCAGCGCCGAACCGACATATTCACGCGGGGCGTTGGCCGCGTTCAGCGCGGAAAACTGGGGTGAGTCGCCGACCACGGTAACGCCCCAGATCAACAGGAACGCGAGGAACAAAAGCGGGCTCGCGCCGAACAGTAGAGGCGATAGCAGGCAGCATAGTCCCGATACGGCGAGCTGAGTCGCGGCGACACGGGCGCTGCCCATCCGTTTCGAGAGGACACCGCCAAAGACGCAACCCAGGAATCCAGCCGCGATGACCAGGAAAGACCAGAACGGGACATTCAGCGCGACCCCCTGGTTGCCGGCGTAAACCAGCAGCCAGACCGGAACAAAGGCCCACAGGGTGTACAGCTCCCACATGTGGCCAAAGTAACCGAACGCCGAGGCGCGAAATTTGCGCGAGCGAAACACCAGGCCGAGCGCGCGCGGATTGAATACGGAGCCGGTCGCCAGGTGAGGTCCGTCAGGCACCGCCAGCAGCATGGCCAGACCCCCGCTTGCGGCCAGGATCGAAACCCCGATGATGACCTGTTCCCAGGGTAGTTCGGCGCCGCTGGCACGCAGCAGGTGGGGGAAGGCGGTGCCGACGACCAGCGCGCCGACCAGGTAGCCGAGCGCGCGGCCGAGACCCTGACGGTACCAGCCGGCGGCAATTTTCATCCCCACCGGGTAAATGCCGGCGAGGAAAAAACCGGTCGCGAAACGCAACAGCAGCAGGGCCGTCAATCCCTGCGGGGCTACCAGCAGTGCGATATTGGCCAGCGCGCCGGCCATTGCGCAGCAGAAAAACACCTTGCGCGGTGAAAAGCGGTCGGCAATCACCAGGATCGCAAACAGCAGCGTGCCGCCGATAAATCCGAGCTGCACCGCGGACGTGACGTATCCCAGTGATTGTTCGCCGAGGCCCCAGGCCAGCTGCAGGTCGTGGATCACCGCGTTACCGGCAAACCACAGCGAGGTACCGGTAAACTGGGAAAAGACGATCAGGGGCAGGATGCGAGCCGGGCGCGTCACGGGTTTCCTTCGTGTTTGGGCGGCCATCATAGAAAGACCCAATGCCACAGTCAAAACGTTTCAATCAACGGCGCTTTGTCCGACTCAGGCCTGAAATCAAGGGTTTAGCTGGACAATTTTGGCGGTCAACTCAACCGCTGGGCGATAGAGAAATGATCCCCTTAGTGTCTGTCATGCCAACCTGAGCGGATCCTCCAAACCTAAGCATACGTGGCGACCTTCGGCCAGTTCCTGTCACTCCGGGAAAGCCTGCGCGGCCCGATGTATCGGCTCGGAGGCCGGCATGACAGGCTCCAGGTGCCGAGTTGGGTCGGTTATTGCCGCTGATTCATCGAATTTAAGAGTCTGTTTTCTCCAAAACCGACGCTCAGGTGAGCTTGTTGGGCTTCTCGAAACGGCCAGAAACGAACGCTCGTGTAGGCACAAAAAACCCCGCACGGCGGCGGGGTTTCACTTCAAACTCGAGGTACATGATTTAAGCAATATTTACTCTTCTAGAAAAACCGATAAAGCCGATCAGGGCACTGCCAAATAACCAGATAGCCGCCGGAACAGGAACCGCTGACACCGAATACTCGGTTACTGTCCAGCGAATTTGGTCATCAAAAGTACCAACTCCGGGTATATTAAAGTCAAGCCAGCGCCAGTCAGGTCCATTAATAGCAGCGAGAGTAATAAGCGCCCAGTCATTTAAATCGGGTGGTAACTCATCATCCCATAATTGGCCCGCCGCATTTTCCTGCAATACGCCAAACTGCATATCTGGATTGGAAAAGCCGTTGAGCGAGTTGCTGCTCGTATCGCTGGCGAAGACCGTGAATCCATCGGCAGGTAAAGTCGCCGAACCATTCATCTGGTCGTTTTGTACATTAATCGCACCTCCGCCAGGCCCAAGATTTGCGGTAAATCCATTTGCGAACGATGTTGAAAAACTAGTTACGCTGCCACCACCGCCAGTGTCGTAAGAAAATGAACCGCTCATAGCGGTTCCAACCGATACTCCGGCACCGGTTAGTGAGCTACCAATATCCGTCACTTCGCCGGTATAGTTGAATGTGATGACTTGGGCACTTGCTGAAAAAGAAAACAGAAGCAATGCTGCGCAGACTATAAAACGTGGTTTCTTCACTGGAATCTCCTTATTCATATTCGTAATCCCCCTATGACGCTTTTTCATGGTCGAGTTGTTCATGGATCTCTACTCTTTAGTTATTGATAATGAAATTATAAGGAAGTGATCGAAATCGTTCGGTTGACTATTACCTTTATGGTTATGCAGTAATACCGGAAAAGTTGTGAAATATTCACCTGGCTGGATCTGTCGCCGGTCGGGTCGGCAAACTCGAATATTGGTGGTAGCCAATTTGAATCCCTCAGCGCAGGTTAACTGCTATCTCATTTAGTGATTCCGATACGTCGGACCGCCGCTTTCGCGAAGATGACAACAATGTCTGGTGATACCAGAGTTCGTTGTGGGTCGGTTATCGCCGCTGACTCATCCAGTTTGAGCGGCAGTTTTCTCAAACAGCAGGCCCTTACGAAACTGCGGCAGGAGGCAATCTAGGGCCAACAACCGTCATTCCGGCGAAAGCCGGAATCCATTGGACTAATGCCACTGAAACTCGGCCGGGCGAAGCCCGGTATGATGTTTGCCAGGATTCTGATGGATTGCGGCTCGGCGGCCGCAATGACGGGAAACCGGCGGAAACCGGGACCGGAAACCGGGACAGATTTCGGAAACCGGGAAACCGGGGAAACCGGGACAGATTTGGAAACCGGGACAGATTTAATTGTTTTTGACTGAACATACCTCGAGTAATATATTCGCCTGGAACTAAATAAATCCGTCCCGGTATTTTCGGTATTTTGTACGGTATTTTCGATGATCTGGCCGCGTCTATGCCCCTCGACTACGCCTAGCGACAGGTTGATGAACAGTTCCAGGTGCTGGTCGAACGGAAAACGCTCAAATCCCGGGGGCGGCGGATTGAGCTCGGGAGGCACGTCGCTCGCGTCGAGAGTGAGGTTCGCCAGCCAGCCCGTTGCTGTGGATTTGCACCATGTCGTCACCAATATTCTGGATATCGACCGGCGCGAGTTCGGGGTTTGCATACAGAACGCCCATAGGCGAGGAAAGCAGACCGGCCATGGTGCTGGTTGCTGCCAGTAGCAGCGCGCCGGTCACGATGATTTTTAAACTGTTCTTTATACCGATCTGCCCGTAGCGTCTGGATCTACAGGTACCGGATAACGCGTTAATCAAATTTTTATGCAGGTAACCCCGGCGATTTTTTAGAATGCCGCAACGGGTCGTGTTCAGAAAATAATTGTAAAAACCTCGCTCGGGAAAACCAGAAGAACCATATCCGTACCGTATTATTGAAAGAATGATTATCGGTTATGGCATCGGTGAAAGGGTAGCGCCCCATCATCGATGCCCCTCTGTTTCTTGATGCTGATTAGTCATATAAAGGTAGGCCGCTTGGAACACCGCGATAAACATCGATATCACTGCGCAAATCAGTACTGCTCGGATCTGTCAGCGCATGCAGAAAATCGATTATGTAATCCACTTCTTCTTCGGTGTATGTGAACGGTGCCAGCTCGTTGGCCACCGCTATCCTGGCTACAGCGCTTTGGTCATCCATGGCGGCATAGTTCTCGGCATCCAGAGTTGGATGAGGCGGAAGAATCGCCTGTCGATTGCTATTGTAAACGTAGAGTGAATGCAACGGATTGATGTGGTGTTCGACAACGGCTCGCATACTATTGTAAGGACCGCTATGACCGTAGGGAGCAGTGAGGGCTACATTACGCAGCGATGGAGTTCTGAACTTAAGCATATCGTTCGGATCATTCGTAAACTGCTCGCGCCCATAGTCTTCGGTGCCGAGAGGACCACTACCGCGTCCTGCACCTATTTGTGGCATTGCAATAGCATGGAAACTCTGATCGGTTTGATACAGGCCACTATGGCATTCAGCGCAAGCATGGCCATTACTATCGCCCTTGTAAAAAAGTTTCATGCCCTTCCTGGCTGATTTGCTCATGGCTTCCTTCTCACCGCGAATATAGCGGTCGAAAGGACTGTTATTGGCGCGCCAGTTAACACTCTCAAAAGCCGAAATTGCATTGGCGGCATGCGCGTAAGAAATATCGGCGGCACTCTCGATTTTGTTGTAGCCATCCGGGAATGCCGCTATGAACATATCAACATATTCTGGAATGTTGCGTAGGCGATCCGCCAGTTGCGCCCACACCCCGTTCGGCCCATGCAGATCGCCGACAGCCGCCGCATCGGCAATCGGGTTTTCGCCCGCCTGACCCGCCATCTCGGTGGCAGAGGTTACTGGAAACATGGCCTGACAAGCTAACAGGTTTTCCAGGTTATCCGGCAGGTTGTGACCTGCCGGGGTATTACATCCACTCGGGTAGCCGTGACCATCAAGGGTCGATACGCGGCCGTCATAGAACATGGTATGGAAAAATTTGTCGCCGAGGTTGAAAACCGGAGGAGCATTACGTGGAACCCGCTCATGAATAAGATCTACTCCCGATCCCGTGTCACGGGTGATACCCAGTCCTTGGCCGCCTTCACCGATCGGCAGAGACAGACCATCGCCGGTGGCTGCCAGCGAATGATGGCAGGTTGCACACGACATGTTCATATTACCGCTTAGGATCTTGTCGAACATTAACATACGACCCAGTTCAACTTTTTCCGCCCCGGGTTCGGTGAAATCGTAGTCCGGGCCGGGTAACCATGATTTCCCGGCCGTGGCGTTCGTTGCCGCCAGCAGCAGTGCGCTCGTCGCAATGATTTTTAACCTGTTCTTGATGCCGACCTTCCTGGATTCGTGGCGGTTCGATCCTGTATCACCCTTTTCTAACGTTGAGATTTCCATGGTTCACCCACTGTTTTTTGTGATTGTGAAACGGTAGGGCAGTGATCGGAATCGTTCAGTTGGCTATTACCCCGATTGCTATGCAGTAATACCGGCGAAGTTGTTAAATATTCACCTGGTCGGGTCGGGTCGGTTGCGGGTTGGGTCAGCAACTCGGACACTGGTGTCAGTGCATTTGAGGATCTAAATGCAGGTTAAACGTCATCTGGTTGTAAGATTTTCGCTTACGCGGGAATGGCGCTTGATTTATTGAGTGGGCGTCTCAGTTGGGTCGGTGTTTGCCCCCCGCTGCCGATTCCTGAGCGTCCGCTTCGGGTGTGGAAAGTAAGGGAGTCAGGTCATTGACTTTTGGTCTCCAAATCAGGGGCGCATCAAAAATCAAAGACCTGGTCCTTTGTTTTTTTTACTGCACTTTCGCACTCTAATCTCAAGCATTACTTAAGGTTTTCGAGGAAACCGGGAAACCGAAACGGTAAACCGGCGGTAAACCGGGACTAGCGGTAAACCGTAAACCGGTAAACCGTAAACCGGTAAACCGGGTAAACCGGGTAAACCGGGTAAACCGGGACAGGTTTAATTGTTCGGTATTCACACCTGGAATTAAATAAATCCGTCCCGGTATTCGATCGATCACCGCTTTATGATTGGGCCATTCGCAAGTATCATCGATGGTTAGTTATTTCTTCGGGCAATAATTACTTGGGCGAATCCGTCATACTGGTTTTACTGCTGATTATGTCGGGCGTTTTTTCCGGCTCGGAGACTGCGCTGGTAGCAATTTCGATGGCCCGGGTCGATTCGCTGGTCAAGGATGGCCGCCGCGGTGCCAGAGCGCTGGCACGGCTCAAACGGGATCCGTCGCGCATGCTGACGACGATTCTGATCGGCAATAATGTAGTTAATATCGGCGCGTCGGTAATGGCCACCGTGATCGCCACACGCCTGTTCGGCGCGTCGGGTCCCGGTATCGCGGTCGGCGTGCTGACGCTGGTGATCCTGGTGTTCGGCGAAATCACGCCGAAAAGCTTGGCCACGCGCTTCTCGGAGCGTATCTCGCTGTTCATCGCTTTACCGCTACTCGGTTTCATGCGCCTGATTTACCCGTTGGTGTGGATATTCGGACATTTCACCAACTGGGTGCACCGGGTTACCGGCGGCATGGCGGACCCCATGGTCACCGAATCGGAATTTATCAGCATGCTGGATTACGGCGAGCAGGAAGGCGCCATCGAGCACGAGGAGCGTGAAATCATCGAGCGTGTATTCAGTTTTAACGATTTGCGCGTACGGGATGTCATGACGCCGAACGACCATATTTTTGCGCTAGACGGCGAGCTCACGATCGACGCCGCCTTGTCCGAGGTGACCCGCGGGACTTTTTCCCGCATCCCGCTATACGAAACCAATGCCGGGAATTTGAAGAGAGTCCTGTTTCTGCGTGATTTGCTCGAAGCGGTCGCCGCGGGAAAAACCAAGATGCGGCTGATTGATATCGCCCACGACCTGATGTACGTACCGCAGCAGCAAAAGATCAGCGAATTGTTTCAGCATTTCCGCGAGTCGAACCGCCAGTTTGCCAGCGTGGTTGACGAGTACGGCACCGTACGCGGTGTCGTCACGATGGAAGATCTGATGGAGGAACTGGTGGGCGAAATTTACGACGAGTCCGACGCCGAGCCGGTTAAAATGGTGGTTATCTCCGACGATGAGATCAGTGTCGACGGCATCGCCGAGATTCGCACGGTCGAGGAGTTTTTCGGGATCGACCTACCGGGCAAACCTACCGACGCGGTCAGTTTCTGGGTGCTTTCCCATGTCGAGTACATACCGCGGGAGCGTGAAGTGTTTACGATCAATGGCCTCGAGGTTGAAATCATTAAGGCGTCGAGCAGGCGCATCGACGGGGTGTCAATCCGCCGCCCGGTGAGCATGGATTGAGTCGTTAAGGTAGAACCTTCAAAGTAGCGTGATTCGATGTTTTTCGAAGTATAGGAAGAACTAACATCCTGTTTTCCTTATTCCACCAAGAAAAAGAAAAGTATTAACGACTTAGCCTGGCCCCGCGGCACCCGACATTTGACTGATTTCCGCTGACGCGCCTAAGGTTTCTCCTTCCCACTCGTCAATCTTGCCAAGTTTCAGCCATCGGGCATGCCGGCTACCCTTCGCTACTTTGGCTGGCTGCAATTTGGTGAATTGACTGAGTCAAACTGATCCCGTCGGCTATCCGGGCAAACTACCTTGCGGCGGTTTCCTGCTGTCGGGCAATGAGCTGGAATTCTGAGCGGCTGTTCAGGGTCGGAAATCGCCGCTGATTCACCAAGTTTGATCGTCGGTTTTCTCGTAAGCTGACGCTCATAGAGCTTTAGTGGGAGACAATCTTCGGCCTATTCTGTTGAAAAACTCTAAATTTTTCGCAACGAAGAAATTATTTTCGATATAACGAATTCTAAAATTTTACATACGGGCGGGAACCTATTACTAACGATCTCGATCTACAGAGCTAATGGTGAGCCTGCATGCCAAGTGCTGTGAGGAGTTTAGAATGCTTTGACTTTCTGCAGAAAAACAGGCCCCCATTATTTTCGAGTTTTTCAACAGAATAGGCCATGAACGGACGCTCGAATCGTATCCAATCTCTCAAGTAAAAGAATGGTTTCTGTGGGCCGAGCGGAGGATCAATTATTGGGGTCATCGTGATTCAGATCAAAGTGATCCGGCAGGGTTAGGATAGATTCAAACTAATTTCTGTTCGAGGGGGAGGCCCCGTGAGGATCAGACACTATCTTTACAATTCATTCCTCATAGAAAATGGCGAAGAAAAAATTGCCATTGATCCAGGGCAATATTTCTCGATCTTTAACTTTACTAGTCTGATTCCAAAAACAGAATGGAACAGTATCACTCATATTTTAATAACCCATGGTGACCCTGACCATCACTGGCAATCTGATCGGGTAGCGGAAGCCAGCAACGCACCAGTTGTCTGTGGAAAAGATTTAGCCAAAGTCGAGCATGGTGAAACACTACTTGTCGATCCTCGCGGTAAAGAATTGACATCCTGGGTACCATTTAAAAATGCACATCCGCTAGATATTGGAGAGTCCGTCATTTTAGGTGATGTAGAAATTGAAGCAGTCAAAAGCGTGCACGGCCCTATCAGGGTGCCAATCCTGTGTTTCAGAATTGAAAAGCAGCCTGGACCAGGAGAACGAGTTGGTATTGGTTCTATGGGTTTCAAAATCGCGCTGGATGGTAAAACTCTTGTGAATCTGGGCGATTCGATTTTACAAGAGGAATGGACAGGTTTAGAACCGGATGTACTGATGCTTCCTATTGGCGGAATGGGTGACAATACGTGGACAATGGATGTATCCGATGCACTTGAAGCAGTCAAACTCATAGCACCGAAAACAGTCATTCCATGCCACTATAACGTTCCATTTTTGTGGATAAAAAATATCGCCCCGGCAGATGATCAGTTATTCAAGCGCGAAGTGGAGAAGCTAGGTGTCGCATGTAACATCCTGCAGTATGGCGATGAGATTGAAATATAGTGACTGACAAATCGCTCAGGCCCGGTCGCTAACGGTGTGGGCTGGAACCTAGCTAATCGCTCGGCTCCTTAATGCAAACGTTATGTGCCTCTAAAGGCTTCGACATGAAAAAAATACTGTTGGCTGGAGCAACCGGCTATTTGGGAAGCCATATAGCAAAAAGACTCATTCAAAATGCCTGTGATATACGTGTGATTACACGCTCACCCGGCAAGTTGGCAGAGCGAGGTATCGAAGTCGAAGACTCGGTCCAGGCTGAAGTAACACGTCCGGAGACATTAAAAGGTTGTTGCAGTGGAATTGATACGATCATTTCAACGCTAGGCATCACCCGCCAAAAAGATGGTCTTACTTACCTGGATGTCGACTACCAGGCAAATCTGAATTTATTGAATGTGGCTCGAGAAAGCGGGGTTAGAAAATTTATTTATGTGTCGGTATTAAATGGGGGAAACCTGCGTCATCTGAAAATTTGCGATGCCAAGGAAAAATTCGTTGAACAACTGGAAAAATCGGAGCTCGAATATTGTGTCGTTCGCCCGAATGGTTTCTTTTCGGATATGTCTGAATTTTTTGCCATGGCACAAAAAGGAAATATCTATATTTTTGGAAGTGGAGAGCAAAAAACAAATCCGATACACGGTGAAGACCTTGCTGCAGTTTGCGTCGACGCGATAGAATGCCTAGAACAAGAAATTAAAGTCGGTGGTCCTGAGACATTGACATATAACGAAATTGCCAAAATTGCTTTTGAAGTTGCAGGAAAAGAGCCAAAGATTACTCTAATCCCGGACTGGATGCGAACAGTAATACTTTGGATGATTCGAGTCTTCACAAACAGTAAATTTTATGGACCAATCGAGTTCTTTTTGACCGTCACTGCAATCGATATGATTGCCCCCAAGTATGGAACGCACCGGCTAAGAGAGCATTTTGTCACCTTACACCAACAAGAAAAATAACAAGCGCATGTAGTCGGACCAAGTCTCTTGATGCCCTTGCGATAACCGTTGAAGAAAGACGCTTATCAGCGTCTGCGTTGGGTCGGCTTTTGCGGCTGATTCATCGAGTTTGGGCGACTGTTTTCTTGTAGGCAGGCCCTCATAAATCCCAGATGGGAGACAATCTTCGGCCAGAAAAAGACTCTCAGTTTTCTATGGTTGACTTGCGGCTAATTACAAGATGGCCATGACAATATCCCAACAGGTTGGTCTATTTGTCATGGATTGTTATAGTGTTTA
>CAVYHN010000018.1:0-65236 GCA_963768295.1 uncultured Gammaproteobacteria bacterium
CAAATTCAATGACTTATATGCTTTTACTAGAAAACACTTGAGCGACGATTGCGTCTATTTTCCCCAACATGCTCCCTTCTTTGTTTGACTCGGGTGTAACAACTCCCAACACTATTGGAAAATGGTCGGCGAAAATTGCACCGATTCGAAACAGCAAACCCTCAGTTTTCGAGACTCGGCTTGCGTTAAAAGCCCAGTTCAGTCTGCCGGGTTTTAAACGCTAAATATCTCTTCCTGTCCGAGTCGATTAATAATATCAATGGAATAATTTGCTGCTAATGCTGTGTCCGTTGCTGTTTCCTGCTTATTTTCGGCTATATTAACTAGGTTATATAAGACGGTTTGATAACTGCATACCTAAAAAATTCTAAATCCTGCAGTAGACTGGACAACTATGGAATTTATCGAGTTTCCCACAAGCTTCGACGCTAACGATTATATCTTCAGGGAAGGCGATGCCGGAGATTGTGCTTACATCGTCGATTCGGGCATGGTCGAAGTATCGACTATCAAGGGTGGGCGAAAACTAATTATAGCGACTCTCACCAAGGGCGAGATACTCGGCGAGATGGCAATCATCGACAGGCTTCCCCGTAATGCCTCGGCACGTGCAATCTTGCCGACCAAAGTGACCGTGATCCCACACGATTACCTGGGCCAGAAAATCGAAAAATCCGACCCCACCGTGAGATTGTTTTTACGTCATGTGATGGCGCGTTATCGCGATTTGACTGACCGACTATGCGAAGTGTTTGAAGGCCTGTCCCCCGACCATCAGGCGGCCCAAGACGATGAATTTGCATCCACCACCATGGAACTCAAGAGCGTCATGTCGCAATATGAAGAAATGCAGAAGCGCATAGACTCTGCGGTTACCAAGCCCGCCAGCACTGCCGGCACATCTTTATTCGGCGAAGCTACATTGATGGATACAAAAATATTGGCGACCGAAGATATCAGGCTCAAGTCGGCGCTGGTTAAAAAGGAATTTCTTTTGCACTACCAACCGATTGTCGAACTGGCGACAAATAGAATTGTCGGTTGTGAATCACTCGTGCGCTGGAAACATCCGTCCGGTAAATTATTTCCACCCTCTGGTTTCATAGCCCAGACCGAAGACAGCGGACTGATCATAGAGCTGGGTTACTGGATAGCAGAGGAAGCCTGTCGCTTTCAAAATCGATTGTTCAGCGAGTTCCAACAGGATTTATTCTTTGCCATCAATCTTTCGGGCAGACAGTTCGATGACGAATCGCTAATCCCGAATCTAGCCAGCATTATGGATAGGACGGGCGCCCGGCGTGAGCAAATCAAGTTTGAAATCACGGAGAGCCTGTTGATGGATAATCCTGAGCTCGCGAGCCAGTGGCTACACCAGTTGAAGGCAACCGGGGCGAAGCTGGCGATCGACGATTTCGGCACTGGATATTCGAGTTTCAGTTATTTACATAGCTTCCCATTTGACACCTTGAAAATTGACCGCGTATTCGTCAGCGCAATGCTAAGCAGTGCTAAAAGTAAACAGATCGTGAAATCACTGGTCAATCTATCGCATAACCTGGGAATGGATGTGGTTGCCGAGGGGATCGAGTCTGACCGCGAGGCCGAACTAATGCGCCAATACAATACCAAATATGCCCAGGGTTACTATTTTTCCAGGCCGGTGACCGAGACCGAGTTCATCAAGCTTTTACGGCACCCGATAATCGACCTTGCGAAATAACAGCCGGTTTCCGCGGCATAAACCATCCGCTTGTTTCGGGCCCAAAGATCGAGAAAGGGGCTAATCAGGAGTGCTTTTATTTAGATGGCTTACTGAACTTGCCAGCCCGCGGCTGCGGACGGCTCGGGCATCCTGCTGCGTTTGCCCAACCTCTTACGCCAACCTGGAAATAGAAAATCAGGCAAGTAAGTCAATTTTCCGTAAACAGGTATACTCGACCCCGGAAGACATAAAGGAGCGCCTGTGAACATACCTGTACAACCCGAGCCCATCCAGATGATAGATGGAAGCAACGCTTTCAGTGGCATCCGTGAGGCTGGAAAACTCCGTCCCCGTCTCAAGCCTAAGCCTCCTGCGGGAGCGGAATGAAGAGGGCTTCAATGCTAATTGCACTCCTGGCGGTCGTGGTCGTGATCGCGCTTTTGGTGATGGGCAAGGTTTCCCAAAATGGGCAAGCCCCCGGCTCCATCGACGGTCGGTTAAAGCACTGCCCCGACAAGCCAAACTGCGTCTGCAGCGAATATCGCAGAGATAGCGAGCACTTTATCGAGCCGCTCGAATTAGCGGAACAATCCGCTGCAAGCACTATCGCGACGATTCGAGCAATTATTACTGAATCAGGTGGAGTCATTGTATCCGAGCGGGCAGATTACATTGCGGCGACCTTTACCTCGTCGTTGTTCGGCTTCGTCGACGACCTGGAAATCAGGGTCGATAAAGACCAGGCCCTGATTCACTTTCGTTCCGCCTCGCGGGTTGGTCATGGGGATCTTGGTGCCAATCGTAAACGCGTTGAGCTAATCCGCACACGATTTCGGCAAATTCACGCTAACAATTAGACAGCGATCGCTGCAATCGAGCACCGGCAACATCCGCCTGAAGCTGTGAAAAAGAACAAAACAGTTACCCGGCATTTCCTGGCAAGGATCGGCAAAAGAGCGTGACCTTAGTTTTCATGCCGAGCGGGCGCAAGACTTACCGCAGTAATCACGGGTTTGTAGAATTGAAGTATCGGGCGCTATAAGATAGATACATGCTGCATGCCGTCGAAGTGATCAAAACTTCTTTCGTTAATCCGCTGGTTTGGCTGGTTTTCGTTTTCGCCTTTTATTGCCCGGCCACTTACTCGAACGGCTGGGAGCATACTTCGATTGATTTTGACGTGCTGGTGTCGGCGCTGAATGATGCCAACCCTAATTTACGTCGGCGTGCGGCCGAGTCGCTTGGCTTCCGTCCGCAACCTGGGGCCACCGACGCCTTACTCGCGCGACTCGAATATGACGAACCTGTCGACCGCGTGCGACAGGAAATTTACCACGCACTGGGAAAGATAGGCGAGGAGTCTGCCCTCGATGCAATCGACGATTGCCTCGCCAATGAAAAAGCGATTGCGGTGAAAGCCCAGTGTGCGGTCGCTCTCGGTAACTATCATTCTCCGGCTGCAGAACGACTCGCATTGAAAAGCGTTGAGGACGAAAACCAGCATGTGCGGCTGCGCGCGGTTGCGAGCCTGGGCAGTTTCTCGAGTGCTGCTACGGTGCAGGCTTTAACCGAATTTACCCGGGATCAAGATGATTCCATCAGGAGCACTGCGCTGCTCTCGCTCGGGCGCACGGGCTCGACCGCGGCGACTCCGGTTCTCGTCGAAGCGTTGCAAGCTTCGACCAATCGTGAACAAACCCTGGTGTTACTCCGGGCGCTGACATTTCTGGCAAAGCCTGATGCGATCGAGGTTATCCAGGCCGTCTACCGGCGTAGCGGAGATGAAGCGACAAGACGGCAGGCTCTGGTGGCGATGGCCAGCACCCGAGCCCGGGGTTCGGAATCCTATTTTCTCGATGCGCTCTCCAGCGAAGACCAGGCCAGTCGGATGCTGGGACTCGCGGTGCTGCGTAATTTTGGCAGTCCTGGGCAAGTCCCTGTCCTCACCGAGTATGCGTTGCTAGAGAGTCGCAATCTTTTCAGCCAGGATAGTGAACTGCTTATGCGCGATCCGCTGCGAACGGTCGACAATCTTCAGTTACTGAATGAGTACCTGAAAACCATTGTTCGACTCGACCCGGGGGCAGGGGAGCGCCTTTACGCAAAGGCAGCAATGCCGATGTCGATACCCCGTTCGAGTAGCGTCGCGTTAAAAATTGCCGAGGGTTTTTACAATGCTCGATGGCAGTCTATTTATGGGCTTGGGTACGCGGGAACGGCCAGCGCGGTCGAACTTGTCGCGGCAAGCCTGCAGGATTCCGATGCACGCATTCGAGCAGTGGCAATCCGATCGATGGGGGTTTTGGGAAGTTCGAAATATATCGAATCGATTGAAAAGATGCTGTTCGATCAAGCCGCCGAAGTTCGCTGGACGGCGGCGCGCGTGCTCGGCAGATCGAACGCCGAGTCTTCGGCCGAGGTAATCTTGCAGGCGTTAAACGATCCGCATGCGCAGGTGCGGCTGGAAGCGGCAATTGCCCTGGGTTATCTCCGTGCACAGACGGCAACCCGGAAACTATCGGAGCTGGCGGTAAATGATCCAGATCCCAGGGTGCGAGAAGCCGCGGTTTACGCGGCTTCTTTGATTAAATAAAGGAATTATCCCTCAGCCTGGCCTGGTTACATCATTTACACAGCGCCAGTACTCGCGACGGGCCGCCGGTTCCGGCGATGTGTTTGGGGGCCCCGACAACGATGGTGCATTTACCCGGGTTTTGCACCATCGCGAGCTGCCCGAGATTGGTTGCATTCTCCACGAATTTAACGCCTCGCTGCAGCAAGCGTACATGCGCATGCCAGGAGTTGGTCCATTTGTCGTCGTCACCGACGGCGCTTTGCCCCGAATCAATCCCGATATTGTCGGCGACGATGCCGCCGATAAGAACCCCTTTACGCTCCATGATTTCGATCAATTTATCCACCGCGGCCCTGCTCATGCCCGGGTAGTTGAATCCGTTGACATATGGATTCTTCGCAAAATCGGGGCCTGAAAAATAAAATTTCGACCAGCCGGTGTTCAACACCAGCCAGACGCCGTTTTTGATTTTTTTCTCCACCGCCGCGATGTCATCGGCCGTGATCACGTTGGCCGACGAATTGGAAAAATCCGTGACCGATGTATCCGGGCTCGGGATACCGCCATTCTTGGCCAGTTCCATTTCGACCCGGCTCGAAATGTCGATTAGCACGGCATGCCCTATGAGGTCGTCCGCCGTCAGGTCGTGGGCGTGCTTGCGTTGATCGGCAGGCATATTCTCGCCTTCCAGGGACTTGGCGTTATTCACATAGTGTCCCGGGGTGTCGAGATGCGTCCCATGATGCTCCGCCAGAATTATCGTGCCCAGGCTGAAATGACCATCGCTAGTCGGAAATTGTCCGAACGACAGCACTGCCTGCCCACCGAATGTGGGAATGGGTGTCGAATCGAAATAGGGCTTTGATAGATCCGCTTTCATCGGGTCTTCGCTGTCAGGTGCGAATGTCGGGATCGGGTGCGACAAATCTATGCTCAGCGAACCATGCCCATGTATAGCGAACGAAACCAGAGCCAGTATCGCACCCAAAAGAGTTGATATTTTTTTCATATTGGGGCTCCTTAGTATGCCGTTTATCAATTGGCTCACGCTTCGCATGTGCGCGAATTGTGAAGATACAACTCGTCTTTTTCCCGGAATATTACTCCAAAGCCCCGAGTAATTCATGTAACTTTGATTCCGTTGCCGCTGTCGAGGGCTCGTTTACCGCATCATCTATCGATAAACTCGCCCTTCATATTGAAATGACGATACTTCTCTGAAAAGCTTTTACCTGATTCGATATCAGTAAAATCAATAAATGATCTGAAAAACTTCGTACCTGCGCATTTACAGCACTGGCGCGATGCGCCTAATTCAAGATCGATCGTGAATAGACAGGCTGTCGGCAGGGGCCGCTGCCCGATCCTGCATGCCATAATCCCTGATAACACTCGCCACCCGCAAGCGGTAGTCTTGCAGGACACCTTCCCGGCCGGCGCGTTGCGCCGCGCGATGTTTTTCGAGATTACGCCACTGCGAGATTGCGGCTTCGTCGCGCCAGAATGAAATCGACAGCAACTTGCCCGGTTGCGTGAGGCTTTCGAATCTCTCGATGGAGATGAACCCGTCGATTGTTTTGAGCGCGGGACCCAGGTCGGCGGCAAAATCCAGGTAATCCTGGCGTCTGTCGGCGACCGCTTCGAATTCGAAAATTACCGCGAGCATATGCACCTCCGGGTGAGCAATGGGGAAGTGCCAAGTATACAGGCCAGTATGCGCGGTGGCTCCATTGCCAGGCTACTGTTCGCCCTTATCTAGATCGATGAAAAAGCAATCTCCGGCTTCTGCTGGCGAGCTCTTACCAGCTTCAGCTTACTTTCCATCAGCTGAATTTCCTTGCGCATGATGCGCGTGAGTCTCGATGGACCAGTAATATTTTCGATGCTGCGGATGTACTCGTACTTACGGATTATTTCGCGCATGACGCCGGACTGATCGATGGCCTGGTCGAGCTCTGTCAGCAGGCGCGTGGTTTCGCTGGTAGCTTCCATATTATTGTGTTTATTCATTGCACTTCCATGTCGGTTAAACAACGCGCCCAGACTAGCAAAACCCGTAAAACCGGAATATGGCAGTGCACCGACAAAAATGTAGGATTTATCCTACAACCTCCCTCATGCCCGATCGTCGCCGGTATAGTGCTCGGGCCAGTGCAGCTTGACTACCGGGCTGTCGCTGGCGTAGGTGTGGCAGCTGTCGAGGAAAACATTCGAACTGCGCCTGGCCTTTGCCTGACCCAGCCTGGATTTCGCGCTGGCAATGGTTTGAATGGCGGTAGTGGCCACCGGCCCCAGCAGCTCGGTCAGGTGGGTGCAACCGCGGTTAGCCCCCATTGCCCGCTTCGATTTCTGCGTCCAGCCGGGAGCTATCTGGAGTCCAATCAGGTTACGCGCCAGCTCGGAGACAGATTTGCAGTAGTTAAAAGGCGAGTAATCGATGACCGCATCGACCTCGATCACTTCGAGATCGAGATTAATCGTCAGACGAATCCACATATCGTGCAAAGCTTCATCGGCTTCGATCCAGCCGCCGCGATCGCGATTCTGAAAACGATAGGGTTTGGTATCGACGATTCTACCCTCGATATCCCATAAACCATCGTCACGCTGGTAACCCTGGCAGGTTACAACACGGGTATGCGCCAGCTTTCGCGGGGCGGGTTCTGTTAACGGCACGACACTCTCCAGCTATCGATTTATACTGATTAAATTGGTGCGTGACATTATCATGCAGCAAAACTTTGGAACAGTCTTGAATGAATAAAACCCAACGCCTGGCGGGTCTCAGTGACCGTGGCAAGGGCATCCTGATGTCTATCGGGGGTGTTTTCGTGCTCAGCCCGGATAGCCTGCTGATTCGCCTCGCCGAGCTCGACGACTACACGCTGATGTTTTATCGCGGGCTGTTTCCGATATTCGCTATCAGCCTGCTGCTCGGAATTTACTACCGTTCCCGTTTCGTTGGCGCGTTGCTGCGCATCGGCTGGGCGGGCGTCGTTAACGCCATGTTATTTGCCTGCATCAACATCAGCTTTATCAGCGCCATCCAGAGAACCTCGGTGGCCAACACCTTGCTGTTTCTTTCTGCGGCGCCCATTTTTGCCGCCATCCTGTCATTAATCGTGCTGCGCGAGAACCAGCGCCCCAGCACCTGGCTGATTATCGCCCTGGCGCTGTTGAGCATCTTTATCATCGGCTGGGGCAGCTACGGCAGCAATGGCCTGCTGGGCGATATTTTCGCGCTCTGCTGCGCGCTCGTCACCGCCTGTAGCGCCGTATTGGTGCGTTACAAAAAAGACATCGACCTGGTGCCATCGATCATTCTCGGCAGTATCTTCACGACCTGTTACGGCCTGACCCAGTCGCCGGATCTGAGCATATCGTCGGTCCAGCTGGTATACGTCGCAATCATCGGCTGCATCCTGATACCCTTTGCCTTCATCGTGCTAACCATTGCGCCGCGCCTGGCCAATTCGGCGGAGGTACAGCTGGTTTATTTACTGGAAAGCATTCTCGGCCCGCTATGGGTCTGGCTGGTCATCCGTGAAACGCCGTCGCTGAACACGATAGTCGGCGGGACCATGCTGCTGCTGTCGGTTGCCTGGTTCGCGCATCATACGCTCAAGCAGGAAGCGAGCACTGTGTCTGTCGACGCCTAAGCGCGGCAAGCGACAAGATTGACCATTTCGAAGGCGAGGGTGGCCGCCGCCAGCGAGGTAATTTCGGCATGATCGTAAGCCGGCGCAACTTCGACGATATCGGCGGCCACCAGATTGCACCCCTGCAAGCCGCGGATGATATTAACCAGCTCGCGGCTGCTCAGACCCGCGATTTCCGGCGTACCGGTGCCGGGCGCATGCGCCGGGTCGAGCACGTCGATATCGATCGACAGGTACAACGGGTTGTCGCCGATCCGATCACGAATGCGCTTGACCACATGCTCCACCCCATGGGTCTGCAATTCATCGCAATGCACCGTCTTGAAGCCGAGTTCCTCGTCACGCGCCATGTCGTCAGCGCTGTACAGCGGGCCGCGAATGCCCACATGCATCGAGGCATCCTCATCGAATAAGCCTTCCTCCGCGGCGCGACGAAAAGGCGTTCCGTGAGTGTAGGGTGCGCCGAAATAGGTGTCCCAGGTATCCAGATGAGCATCGAAATGCACCAGTGCTACCGGCCCCCTGACCTTGTTAACCGCGCGTAACAATGGCACTGCGATGGTGTGATCGCCGCCCAGGCTGACAATGACGGGCGCCTTTTGGTAGAGCTCGTCGGCGGCGGCTTCGATCTGCGCAATCGCTTCTTCGATATTGTACGGATTGCAGGCAACATCACCGGCATCGGCAACCTGCAGCGTCTTGAAAGGCTCGGTGTCGTAAGCCGGGTGGAAGTTAGTGCGCAGGTGGCGTGACGCCTGGCGGATCGCCTGCGGCCCGAAGCGCGCGCCGGGACGATAGCTGGTGCCGGAGTCGAAGGGAATGCCGAGTATCGCCACATCACAGTAGGGGACGTCACGCAATTCGGGCAGCCGACAGAATGTCGATGGTCCCGCGTAGCGGGGCACGACCGTGCCGCTGACGGGTGGAATCGGTGGGGTTTCCGCCACTTCAAGTTCCTCGTTAATGGATGAATTTGTTATATCACCGATATCTGGCACAATCAATCAATGCAAAACAAGTGGAATCGAACTTGACCGCCAGAACCATATTGAAAATGGGCGACCCCCGGTTGCTGGAAATCTCGACCCCGGTGGAGCCGATCGATGCGCTGGCATTGGCGCCACTGCTGAACGATATGTGGGATACCATGGCAGATGCGAACGGCGCCGGACTGGCGGCGCCGCAAATCGGCGTTATGCGACGTATCGTGATTTTCGGTTATCAGACCAACCCGCGCTACCCCGATGCGCCCGCGGTTCCGGAGACGGTGCTGATAAACCCGCAGATTACCCCGCTTGACGATACTCGAGAAGACGGCTGGGAAGGCTGTCTCAGCGTTCCCGGCATGCGCGGCATCGTGCCGCGTTATCGCGCAATCCGCTATCGGGGATTTGACCAGTATGGCGAACTCATCGAACGAGAAGTTTCGGGATTTCACGCGCGCGTGGTGCAGCATGAATGTGACCACCTGGATGGCATCCTCTACCCGCAACGAATCGAGGATATGCGCAACTTCGGTTTTATCGATACCCTAACCGAACAAGGTGTCATGCAGCTGCAAGCTTGCGACGATGAGCCCTGATCCTGATTTCTCCGGCGCCAGCTTCGCCTTTCTCAGCAGCGGCGCCAATTTCTCCTGCGAAGTTTTGCAGGCGCTGTTAGAAAAAGATTATCCCCCCAAATTACTGGTTCTACCGGAGTATGCCCCCGCGAGCAGCAGCATTGAAACTGACAACAGGCTCATTACCGAGGTACCGCAACGACGCCTGTTGACGCTGGCGCAAGGCATTGAAATCGCTTATGCGCCAGCGCCACGGCAGACTGATTGTGCCCGCCTGGTCGAGTGTCGGGAAATCGATTTCCTGCTGGTAGCCTGCTGGCCTTACCTGATCGGGACCCGCCTGATCGAGAGCGCAGGCAGGGCCGCGCTCAACCTGCATCCGTCGTTGTTGCCGAAATACCGCGGTCCAGATCCCCTGGAGCAACAGCTGACGGCGGGAGAATCGATTTTTGGCATTACCCTGCACCTGCTCGATCAGCGTTTCGATCACGGGGATATTATTGTCCAGGCGGAGCTCAGTAGCCCGGTTGTGACGCGGCAGCGATCGATCCTGGAACGGCATTGCGCCAGGCGAGGTGCAGAATTGTTTGTCCAGGCTGTCGCCGGCTATCCCGGCTGGCAACCTCTTGCGCAAACGGATTAACCGTTCGAAATCGAAGTCAAGAATGCCCTGGCGTCTGCCTTGCTGACACCTACGTCCTCGGCGATAGCGAGCGCAATTGTCTCGATGTCGCTTTCCGATAGCGGCAGATGTTCTTCGCAAACCATCGCACCGATCGGACCAAAATGACGCATGGCGGCGGCTTCTATGGCTTGCTTCGTCGTCCTCGACTTTAGCGAGCTGGCAGCATCACCCGGGCTTATCTGATGCGGGCCGGAGACATCGTTGATGTCGGTCGTCATCGTGGTGGTCTCGTCTAGCGTGTGCGCGATTAACTGCGATAACACCGCGTTGGTGTCGAGCGCGTCACCGGTCGCGTCCTGAATGTCGGTAGTTGGGTGTTCGGTAATCCTGGCGCGTTCGATCCGGGATATGAGCGGCAGCGCCTGCAGGCCTTTCTTGATGCGATAGGTCAGCAGCACGATTTCGCCATGATCGAAACCGATCTGAAATGAGTGCTTACTGTCGCTGACCCCGGTAATCAGACCGCTAAAAGCGTTCTGATGATGACTTCTCACCAGGTCGACGAAATCATCGTAAAGGATCCAGTTACTCACAATATCTCCGCTGTGTTACACAATACTGCACCGGGTCAAAGCGCTCAGCTCGGCCTGGCTTTCTTATAAATCCTTTTAAAAGCAATCCGCAGGCTTGGTTTGCATACGCTGAAAAGTCTCAGCCAGCTGGCCAATTTCGCCGTGCCTGCACCTGGCAGGCCCCGGCAATCAGCAGTGAAATCATCACGGCCGCGATGGATTTGAGAAATTGCATGCTAAGCTTCCCCTGACATTTCATATAATTTGCTGGCCATCGAAGAGAACACCTGACAGCAGCACGCACAATGTGAATTTCCCAGGGCTTTTAATATAATTATCAAAAAGATATAACGAATTGCATATAATTTACTTTAATAAACAATCGAACCAGTGATCACTTGAGTATGGACCAGGATTCAAATTTTTCCCCATTTTCTCGCCGATGAAGAAGTCACTTTCAATCGAGTCTCAAAGCGCCTTCGACCGCGAGCATATCTGGCACCCTTATAGCGCCATGCATAGCGACGCACCGGTTTATCTCGTCGACTCCGCCGCGGGCGTTTATCTGCATCTGGCCGATGGCCGCAAGCTGCTTGACGGCATGTCATCCTGGTGGTGCGCGATCCATGGTTATAACCACCCGCGACTGAACCGGGCCGCCGAACGGCAGCTGCATCAAATGGCGCATGTCATGTTTGGCGGGCTGACTCATTCACCGGCGATACGACTGGTCGAAAAGCTGTTGTCGTTAGCCCCGAAAAACCTGCGCTCGGTGTTCATCTCGGATTCCGGTTCGGTCGCGGTCGAAGTCGCGATGAAAATGGCGATCCAGTACTGGAATGCAAAGGGCGAACCCGAACGCCAGCGGTTTGCGACCCTGCGCAATGGTTATCACGGGGATACCCTGGGTGCGATGTCGGTATGCGATCCGGTAACCGGTATGCACAGTTTGTTCAATTCGGTACTGACGCAGCAGTATTTCGTCGAAAGGCCCGCGAGCCGCTTCGGTGAACCCTGCGACCCCAAAGACATCGAGTCACTCGAGGCGGTGCTGCAACAACATCATCGGCAAATCGCGGCGCTCATACTCGAGCCAATCGTGCAGGGGGCGGGCGGCATGTATTTTTATTCGGCCGATTTTTTGCAGCAGGCGCGTCAATTATGCGATCGCTATGAAGTCCTGCTGATTGCGGACGAAATTGCCACCGGATTTGGCCGTAGCGGAAAACTCTTTGCCTGCGAACATGCCGCGATAACACCCGATATCATGTGTATCGGCAAGGCGCTTACGGGTGGCTACATGAGCCTCGCGGCCACCCTCAGCAGCGCCGAGGTCAGCACTGCCATCGACCGCGGCAACCCAGGTGTATTCATGCACGGACCGACATTTATGGCGAATCCGCTAGCCTGTGCGGTCGCCCTGGAAAGCATCGAACTGTTGATCGAATCCAACTGGCAACAGCGCATCGGGCAAATCGAACAACGCCTGACGCAATGGCTGTCACCCTGCAGGCAAATGCCACAGGTCGCCGAAGTGCGCTGTCTCGGAGCAATCGGCGTCGTCGAAATGAAACAGGCGGTCAGGATGACGGAAATCACTCGCCAGTTTGTCGACGCGGGTGTCTGGGTGCGGCCATTCGGCAAACTGGTCTACCTGATGCCGGCCTATGTCATTTCGGACGAAGAACTGGAACAGTTATGCCACGCGGTGGTCGAAGTGGTTGCCCGCCAGGTCGATTAAGATTTCCGGCTCGCGGCCGATACGAGCCCCAGGAGGTCGCAATGAAAAAACTAACCGGATTGTTATTTCTGGCGCTGAGTCAGCTACTGACGGGCTGCGTCGAGCCTGCGCTGATTGTGGCGCAACCGGGCGCAAGCGTTTCCAGCGAGGCGGTGAGCATTTATTATATCGAGCGGCCGCGCTGTAACTTCGAAACTATTGCCCACATCCAGGTATCCGGCGGTTACTACTCGCTGCAAAGAATGTTGCGCAATATGCGCCGGGAAGCGGCCCAGGTAGGTGCCAGCGGCCTCTACGTGTTGCACACGCAGCAGCTGGATACAAAGGAGTTTCTGGGAACAGCCCGGGCGATTCGTTGCTTGCCCGCCCAGGTTTAGCGGGATCTATTCTTCTTCTTTTTCGTCATCGCCCGGTTGTTCGTCCTCGGGGACGTCTTTCAAAATCTTGTCTTTTTCTTCAGGGGTTAATACCACTGTATCTTCATCTCCCATTGCAACCACCTCGGTACTGTATATTTAGATCGTTTTGTGAGTGTTCAGCTTCCTCCAGATTATAGACCAGTTAAAACTCTTTTGTGAGCTGGTTTCTGCAGGCGAAATAATTAATCTCAGCGGCCGCCTTTACGGCTTGCGCGGATGTTATAATCCGCCGCAGCAGAAATACTTACGGCGCTGTAATATGGGCAGGAAAAAGAACAGGGTGAGCGACAGCATGGGCACGGTAGAGATTCCGGCCGGTGCGCTCTACCAGGCGCAAACCCAGCGCGCAATCGACAATTTCAAAATCAGCCAGCTGCGCCTGCCCGCGATCATGATACGAGCACTGGCGCTACTCAAGCAGGCATGTGCGGCTGCCAATACCGAACTCGGCAAGCTCGATACGGCGCGCGGCGACGCTATCACCAAAGCAGCCGCGGCGATTGTCGCGGGCGAACACGCCGATCAATTCCCGCTAGACGTCTTCCAGACGGGTTCCGGAACCAGCAGCAATATGAATCTTAACGAAGTCCTTGCAACCCTTGCCAGCAGCGAAGCCCTGCCGGTTGACCCGAACGATCATGTCAACATGGGGCAGAGTTCGAATGACGTTTTCCCGTCCGCAATCCACGTCGCCGCCTGTCTCGGTGTTCACGAAGAATTATTGCCGGCAATGCTGGTCCTCGAGGCGGCACTGGCAAAACGTATAGCGCAGCACCAGACAACGATCAAGACCGGGCGCACGCACCTGATGGACGCGATGCCGATTACCCTGGCCCAGGAAATGTCGGCCTGGGCCTCGCAGATAAAAAACGATCGCTACCGCATTCAGACGACCCTGACTCGCCTGCAGCAGCTGGCCATTGGCGGAACCGCGGTCGGCACCGGCGTCAATACCAGTCCTGATTTCGGCGCGCGGGTTTGCGACAAACTGAAGGCAGCTAGCGGCATTCGTTTCATGCCGATGGAGAACCTGTTCGAAGGCCTGAGCACGCAAAACACTGCGCTGGAACTCAGCGGCCAGCTGCGGGTACTGGCGGCGTCACTGACAAAGATCTGTAATGACTTGCGCTGGATGAACTCGGGCCCGTTGACGGGACTGGGTGAAATCAGGCTCAAACCGCTGCAGCCGGGCAGTTCGATCATGCCGGCCAAGGTCAACCCGGTGATTCCGGAAGCGGTTTTGATGGTCGCTGCCCAGGTCAACGGCAACGACGCCACCATCACGCATGCGGCACAGGCGGGGAACTTCCAGCTGAACGTCATGCTGCCGGTGATCGCTTACAATTTGCTGCAGAGTATCGAAATCCTGGCCAACGCCAATCGTCACCTGGCCAGCGCAATCGAAACCTTCAGCGTCAATTGCGAAGTGCTGACGCAAAACCTCGCGCGTAACCCAATCCTCGTAACCGCGCTCAATCCAGTTATCGGTTATCGCAAGGCGGCAGAAATCGCCAAACAGGCACTACGGCAAAACCGTCCTATACTTGAAGTAGCGATGGAAATGACCGATATCGACGAGTCCAGGCTCAAGGATTTACTCGATCCCGGAAAATTGGCGCGAAATCATCAGGAAAAATCTGAATAAGTCGCTTGCCTAATTAACACTTTACTTCTAGACTTTCATCTAAATTTCTGAAATATAAAGGTTTATCTTGATTACGATATCCTCGGCATTCAGATCAATTGTCAACCTGAGACTGCTGATTGCGCCGCTGTTTTTGCTCAGCCTTGCCGTCAGCCCTCAAACTCAGGCGAGCATCGAACAACAGCGCCTGTTGTTCCACGAAGCGGCACTTGCGCTCGAACGCAAACAGATCAGCAGGTTCAACCGATTGCTGAAACGCCTGGACGACTACCCGGCAAAGCCATACCTCGAATACGACGCTTTCAAACGCAGCGCCAGCCAGACCAAACCCCAACAGGCAGAGTTGTTTTTTCGACGATTTGGCGACTATCCGTTCGTCTACCACGCGCGCGGAAAATGGCTCAATGTGCTGGCGCGTCGGGGTGACTGGGAAAACTACCTCGAGTTTTTCGACGGTCGAGAAAATACTCGCCTGCAGTGCCTCGCGTTCCAGGCCAGGCTGAAGCTGGATCGACTCGAAGGTCTCAACGATGAAATCGCCAAGATCTGGCTGCACGGTTACTCCCAGCCAGCGCAATGCGACCCGGCATTTGAATACTTTCTCAGCAGCCACGCAGAGCCGGAAAAGGTCATCTGGCTGCGTATAGAAAAAGCCTTCAAGGCGCGCCGTCCAAACCTGGCGCGCTACCTCGGCAAGAAACTGGACCCGCAATCCCGTGCCATCGTGGAAACCTGGTACCAGGCGCATAGCCGTCCTGAACGTTCGCTCAAGCAGCTGGCGGATAGCCCTGATACCGAACGCAATCGCGCTATCATTGTCCATGCGATTGACCGCCTGGCGCGCAAGGACAGCCTCAAGGCGCTCGAATACTGGAACCTGATTCGCGATCAATTCGTTTTTACCCAGCAACAGAAAGATCAAAGCCAGCTGCGCATCGCGCTGTCTGCGGCCTACCAGCATGAACCCGAAGCGCGAGCCCTGTTGTCGAATCTCGACCCGGCGAGCATGAATGACCAGGCCCATCTGTGGCTGGCTCGTATCCAGTTGCGCGGCCGTGACTGGTCCGGGTTGAAACAAACCATCAATCATATGCCGGCGCATCTGCACCAGGAAAACGAATGGCAGTACTGGTTGTCGCGCTCGCTGGAAGCCGACGGCCAACTGGTCGATTCGCTGAACCTGCTCGAACAACTCTCCTCTAAAAGCAGTTACTACGGATTTCTGGCCGCCGACAAACTCAATCGCGATTACCGCATCGAGCAGGAAAATGCCGCCAGCGTCGAAGTTGACGAGGATTCATTCCTGGCGACGAACCCTCACCTGTTGCGCGCGCGTGAACTTTATTTCCTGGACCGCCTGGTCGATGCCAAGCGCGAATGGTTTCAGGCCTTGCGCTACCTGGACCAGGATGGCATCAAGCAGGCCGCGACACTGGCGTCGAAATGGAAATGGCATGATAGCGCTATCCGTACCGTCGCCAAAACTCCGCATCGCAACGATTTCAGCCTGCGTTTTCCGATGCCCTACAAGACGCAAGTGCTCGAATTTGCCCAGGCGCGCGAGCTCGATCCATCGCTCATTTACGGCGTTATGCGTCGGGAAAGCCTGTTTGACCCGCTGGCGCGTTCCAGCGTGGGCGCACTGGGGCTGATGCAGTTGATGCCGAGCACCGCGCGCCTGGTAGCCCGCTCGCTGGGCATGAAACGCCCGCGCAAGTCGGATATCCTGCGTGTCGAAAACAATATCCGCTTTGGCACTCACTACCTGAAGACGGTGATGAATCGTTTTGACAATAATGTGGCGCTGGCCGCGGCGGCTTACAATGCCGGGCCGAACAACGTGCGACGTTGGCTACCTAAAGATTCGGTGATGTCAGCAGACCTGTGGGTCGAGACCGTGCCTTACGGCGAAACCCGCAATTACGTTCAGGCAGTGCTGGCCTACTCAACGGTGTTTGACAGGTCGAGGGGGAAAAACACCTTGATGTCTAGTCGGATGGGTGATATCAAAACCGAGTATTAGTCAAAATACCCGCTCCGATGAAAATATATGGCGATATCTATTCCGGAAATTGCTACAAACTAAAACTGATTTGCGCGCTGCTGGAGATCGATCACGAGTGGATCCCGGTTGACATCATGCGCGGCGAAACCCGTGAGGATCATTTTCTCGCGCTCAACCCGGTCGGCCAGATTCCGATTTGCGTGACCGACGATGGCCACACCCTGACCGAATCCAACGCGATACTCTTTTACCTCGCCCAGGGCAGCGATTTATGGCCCGGGGACAGGCTGGCGCAGACGCGCGTACTCGAATGGCAATTCTTCGAACAGTACAATCACGAACCGAGCATAGCCGTGGCCCGCTTTATCCTGGTATACCAGGGGTTGCCGGAGGATCGCCGGCACGAGTACGAAGCCAGGCTCAAGAGTGGTTATCGAGCGCTCGATTTGATGGAACGCTATCTCAAGCATCACAGTTTCCTGGTTGGTCAGGCCTGCAGCATCGCCGATATTTCGCTGTTTGCTTACACTCACGTTGCCGAAGAGGGTGGATTTGATCTGTCATCCTATCCGGCGATCAAAGCCTGGATAGACCGTATGCAGCAACTTCCGGGTTATGTTCCCATGCCTGCGGCAACTTCCAGATAGACTGCTGACGCAAGTCAATTGTATTAAAAAATCACAGTGTTTATACTGCGCTAGCGCTCGAAGACAGCGCATTTCAACCACTCACAAGCGAATCCAAGACCGTGACTAATATCAAACTACAGCTCGACAAGATTAAAAACGAACCCGGCTTTATCGCCGCACTGGACCAGAGCGGCGGCAGTACGCCCAAGGCGCTGGCAAATTACGGCGTAGATGCCGCTGCCTATAGCAACGACGAGGAAATGTTCGACGTTGTTCACGCGATGCGCACCCGCATCGTCACCAGCCCGGCGTTCAACGGGGATCGCATCATGGGTGCAATCCTGTTTGAAAACACGATGGATCGTGAAGTCGAGGGGCAGGGCACCGCCGACTATCTTTGGAACGAAAAACGGGTTGTTCCATTTCTCAAGGTCGACAAGGGCCTGGCCGACGAAAACAACGGCGCCCAGGTTATGAAACCCATGCCCGGACTGGATGAGTTGCTGCAAAAAGCCCGGCAAAAAAACGTCTTTGGCACCAAGATGCGCTCGGTGATCAAAACCGCTAACGCCGCTGGCGTTAACGCGGTGGTGGCGCAGCAGTTCGAGGTAGGCCTTCAGATTGTCGCTGCCGGGCTGGTGCCCATTATCGAACCCGAGGTGGACATCAACAGCCCGCAAAAATCGGCCACCGAGGATTTGCTCAAGGCCGAGTTAATCGCCCATCTCGATCAACTCGGGGAAGGCCAGCTGGTTATGCTCAAACTGACGCTGCCGGAACAGGACAACTTTTACCAGGATTGTATTCAGCATGCCAATGTGCTCAAGGTCGTGGCGCTTTCCGGCGGTTACTCGAGAGAGGAAGCCAATCAGCGACTCGCAAGACAAAATGGCATGGTCGCAAGTTTCTCGCGCGCGCTTACCGAGGGCCTGAGCGCCCAGCAGAGCGATGACGAATTTAACCAGATGCTGAATGCTTCGATAGAAAGCATCTTCCAGGCATCAAGTACCTAATATAATTAAAGGATAATCAGGACATTATGAAAACCAGGACATTTCTCATCTTTCTCGTAGCGCTGCTGGCAAGCGCCTGCGCCGCCCCCATGAAACTCAACGCCGGCGGAGAAAAAGTTCGCGTGCTCGACCCCAGCGAAGTGAGTAGCTGCCGCGAGCTCGGCAGGACCAATACTTCGGTTACCTGGGTATTGCTCGGCGTCGAAAGACCCGAAGAAGCCGTCGGCAAGGAATTACGGATAGTGGCGCGCAACAGCGCCTCGCGCATGGGCGGTGATACGATCGTGCCATTAACGGTGATCGACAAGGGTGAACAGACCTTCGTCGTCTACAAGTGCATCAATCCTGACGGTTAAGCCTCGATTGTCATCCTACGGCTTGAAATTCTGTCATCCCGCGGCTTGAAATTCTGTCATCCCGCGGCTTGACCGCGGGATCCAGGACCACTGAAGATTCAGATCAAACCGGATACCACCGGTCCGACGTATCGGGTCAAGCCGCGGTATGACAGACTATCTACTGGTTCTGCACCATAACCCGTGTCGCAAGGGCGTGGGAAATCTCGGCGTGGGTCTTGGTGATATCGTCACCCGGGGTAAAATAGATCAGCTCGTCACACATGGCCTCGAAGCGCAGCTGGCTGGGTCCCTTGGATTCCTGTTCCGAGGTAATACCGTAGATATACTTGCCGTGGGCGCGGGCATAACCGCATTCGAAACCGGTCCAGGCTTCTGCTTCAACCCCTTCGAGAATAACGATCACGATATCCGCCTTGTCGAGCTCGGACTGGTAACAGGCCTGTATTTCGCGCTGTGTCATATTCTCCATATCGAAATCGAGGTCAACCTGGGGAATCAGGATTTCCATGTAGGGATTATCTTCGGTCAGGGTTTCACGCAGCTGCAGGTTCCACACCCGCGTAGCCTGTGAACTGTTGTATGCCGCCAGGTAAGCCCTGACGCCATGGTGAATGCCCATGTTGACGTTATGCGTGATCGATTCAGGCTCGAGGTTGGTTTCTTTTTGTGCCGCAATCTGTAACGCGTCCTTCAGCGCAATGTCCCCGGTCATCAAGGCATGGCTGATAATCGCGCCATTGATATTAGGCAGGTAACGCAGACGCGCGATATCGTCCAGCGTTCGTACCGTGCCGCTCGAGTAAACAGGAATCGATACATTATGGCTAAGCTGTTCGGTCAGGGCCACTGCTTCTTCGAATTCCGAATCCAGCCTTTCGGTACCCTTGTGCACCACGCCAGCGATGCCGGTCATTTGCAGGTCGCGAATCAGATCCTGCGGCATGAATGCGGTTTGCGTTTTCCAGCCGTCGATCATGACGTACCCGCCACGCGTCGCCAGGTGCACGATTATACCGCCCGGATGACGGCTGGCGGCCTCGACCACCAGCGGCGAATCGGTAATCGCGACGGTCCCCAGCACGACTCGCGCGGCCCCCGCCTCGAACCAGTCATTGATTTGCGCCAGGGTTCTGATGCCACCTGCCACCTGGATCGGGATATCGGTTTCGTTGATGATTTCCTTGATCAGGGCTTCATTGTTCGCGCCCTTGGAGCGGGCCGCATCGATGTCGACGATTTGCAGCATCTGGGCGCCGTCAGCGACAAAGTTGCGCACCGCCTCGCGCGGTTTTACGTCATGGATGATATCGTCGCCTTCAACCGCGGCTCGAGTTATTACCTTGCCGTCCTGCAACTGGATTTCGGGAATTATCAGCATGGCCGTTACCTTGCGTAGTATTCTAAATGGGGGGCCATTGTAACGCCTGATTGTTGCCTGGCGAACACCCTTTATTGCTCCAAAATGATATATTCATGCCTATGAGCGACATAAAACCTGTTCAAGTGCTCTTTGTCTGCATGGGCAATATCTGCCGATCACCCACCGCGCATGGCCTATTCCAGTCGCTGGTCGACGAGCACGGGCTCTCGACCTCGATCCGGGTCGATTCGGCGGGCACCCACAGTTATCACATTGGCAGCCCGCCGGATCCACGCTCGCAGGCAACCGCGCATCGGCGCGGGGTGGACCTGACCCGGTTACGCGCGCGTCGTTTTCAATCCAGTGACTTCGTCGATTTCGATTATTTGCTGGCGATGGACAACGCCAACCTCGCCGATATGCTGGCCCTCAAACCCGACAACGCCAGCGCCAGGGCCGAACTCATGCTGTCTTATTCGGAGCGCTTTGAGCAGCAGGAAGTCCCGGACCCGTATTTCGGCGACGACGGCTTTGACCTGGTGTTTGACATGATCGATGACGCCGCGCGCGGGCTGTTACAACAGATTCGCCGACGGCACGATCTTTAGCAACGGTTCAAAAGATCCCGCGCGGCCGCAACGTATTTCCTGCGCGCCAGTAACAGTTTCCATTTACTGCCACCAAGCTGCTTCCATAGCACCGCCGAACGGATTCCGGCGAGTAACAGGGTCCGGATTCTGCCGGCGGTATCATCGTTAAGCAGGTGATTCTGCTCACCCTTGACCAGAATTCTCGGATTGAGCTTGCTGATCCTGGCCTGGTATAACCCGTCGATTTTACTGACTACACTCGTACGCGACAGCTCAAACTCGGCACTGCGAGCCTCGATGTTGCGCAGTCCGTCAAACAATTCCTCGGACAGTTGCGGATCAGACTTGATTACGTTGGCCAGTTTCATCATCGATAAGACGTAGTAGGCGATGTTTCGGCTCGAACCCGTGGTTTCGCCGCCAAGGTAGTCATTCAACGCGGTGAAACCGCTGCGCAGGCAGGACAGTTGCCCAAATACATCCCGGGCGCTGTCGGCGTCGAAGATAAACAGGCTGTCGAAGCTGCCGCTGAAGGCAGTGGCGTCACAGGAACCGGAAACCGCAAGTTCGTCGATGAGAACCGCGGCCTGGAACATGCCGGCCAATGCCAGAGTCTGATTCTCGAGTCGCTTCACGGGTTGAACGCAGACTCGATCACGCCACCGCCGAGGCACTGTTCATCGAGATAGAAGACCAGTGCCTGACCCGGTGTTATTGCGCGTTGTGGTTGCTCGAATTCAACCACCGCACGCTCCTGCTCAAGCGTAACCAGCCGGCAAGCGGAATCCTGCTGGCGGTAGCGTATTTTTGCGCTACAGGCGAAACCCGGCGCGTCGACGGGTTGCGCAATCCAGTGCAAATCGGTAATGCGGCAATGCGAGTGAAACAACAGGGGATGCTCCAGTCCCTGAGCGACAATGAGTTGATTCGACTCGAGCAACTTGTCAACGACATACCAGGGTTCATCACTGCCAGGCTCGGTACCGCCGATGCCGAGCCCCTGGCGTTGCCCGATGGTGTAATACATCAGGCCGCCATGTTCGCCCATGAGCCTGCCTTCGGCACTGACGATCTCTCCGGGTTGCGCCGGAATAAAACGCTGCAGAAAGTCCCTGAACTTGCGTTCACCGATAAAACAAATCCCGGTGCTATCTTTCTTGGCGGCTACCTCGAACTGCTGTTGTCGAGCGATCTCGCGTACCTCCGTTTTATCGAGTTCGCCAACCGGGAATAGCGCGTGACCGACCTGGTGCTGGTTGAGCGCGTAGAGAAAATAGGATTGGTCCTTGTTCTCGTCGAGGCCGCGCAACAATTCGAAACGGGCGCCGTGCTTGCGCGAACGCACGTAGTGGCCGGTGGCAATGCGCTGCGCACCGAGCGTTTGCGCATGATCGAGGAACGCCTTGAACTTGATTTCACGGTTGCACATGATATCGGGGTTAGGCGTGCGACCACTGCGGTACTCCTGTAAAAAATACTCGAACACGTGGTCCCAGTATTCGCTCGAGAAATTGACCCTGTGTAGCGGAATCCCGAGCCGGTCACAGACCTGCTGCGCATCCGCCAGATCGACGCTGGCCGAGCAGTACTCTTCGGTATCGTCTTCCTCCCAGTTCTTCATAAACAGGCCTTCGACCTGGTAGCCCTGTTGCAGCAACAGGTAGGCGGATACCGACGAGTCCACGCCGCCAGACATACCTACAATTATTTTTTCACCTGTGCCCATGATTGGAATTGAACTCAGTTGGCGGCCAGTTCCGGATTGTATGCGGGCGGAAAATCACGTTTACGCCGCCAGTCGTCCAGCGGCTGCACATAGGGCATTTCGCCATTGTCGCGGTACCAGGAATCGACGGCGAAGCTGGCCTTGCTGTCGATCTCGCTGATGGTCGCGGTCCAGTGCGTGACAAACCAGACGATGCGGCGTTGCTTCTGCTCGACACGGTGCCATTTCAGCAGCTTCAATTCCTCCAGCGCCAGCAGGTACTGGAAGGTATTGGTCGATTCATCGATACAATCCATTTGCCGGGCGAGGTCGTAACCCGGATAGTTGCCAGCCTTGTCCAGGTGCGTCCCGGACAACTCGCCACTGATGCGTTCCATCAAGGCCACGGCGCGTCTGATCGCCTGTTTTTCCTGCGCGCGGTCGAATTGGCCCGAATTGAAAATAGCCCGGATATCGTGCCAGTGTTTTTCGCTGAAATGCAGTTCCTGGGTAGTCTTGCATCCAAAATCGTAACAATGCATGAAGTAGGGCGCCGCGGTCAGCGGGGTACTCAGGGTGAACAGCAATAGTATTCGAAGGAGTAGCATATTCAGGCGAAATCCCGGCTGATTATATCCAGAGAATAGCCCGGTCCCTTGAGAAAATCATCGATGCACTGCAATACCATCGGACTCCGATGCCGGGCGCGGCAGGCGCAGACCTGTTCATAGCTGAGCCATTCTGCGGCAATGATGCCTTCATCGAGCGGCCCGTCGAGCCGCTCACCCAGTTCGCCGCGAAATAGAAAACGGATATAGGTTCTACTCGCCGCAGGATCCGGTTTGAAACGGTATATGCCCTGCAACGCCGTGGGTTTGAATCGGTAACGTGTTTCTTCCAGGGTTTCGCGCACCACCGCCTGTAGCAGGGTTTCATCCGGATCCAGATGCCCCGCCGGCTGGTTGTAGACGATGTCGCCATCGACGCTTTCCTTAACCAGCAAAAACTTGCCGTCGCGTTCGCACAGGGCCGCGACCGTGGTGCGCGGCTTCCAGACCGCCTCAGCCATCGTTGCTCTGCCGCCACCAGTGAGCGAGGCCCTGGGCATTGAGCCGGATATCGTTTTCCAGGACCCTGGCAATCTCGCTGCGCGCACCGGCGACCTGCAGCTCGTCCAGCACCAGTTGCAGCAGGGCATTTTGCAGTTCCTGCTCGCCAGGCCGATTAGCGGGTGCGATGCGATTGCAGAGGGCGACATACTGCTCGATCCAGCCGCCGAAACTTGATAGCTGCGCCGCGGGATTCTTAAGCTCGCCATAGTGAGTCAGATAAAGCCGCTGCGGTGCGAGTTTCATGATAGCGTTAACCGACGCGTGCAAAGCCTGCGGGTCAAACTGCGTCGGTGGGCAACTCGGCAGCAAGCACCGGGGCAGGTGTTTCATCGGCTCGTAGCAAATCCCGAAGGTATCCCCGGTGAAAACAGCGTCGCTGGTTTCATCGTAAATGCAGAAATGATGGCGCGCATGCCCAGGAGTATCGATGAATAAGAGCTCACGCGAGTCGAGACTGAAGCGATCGAGGTCCTGGGCCACGATCACGCGCTCCTCGGGAATGGGTTCGA
This sequence comes from uncultured Gammaproteobacteria bacterium, assembly GCA_963768295.1. Classification (GTDB taxonomy): domain Bacteria; phylum Pseudomonadota; class Gammaproteobacteria. Next base: position 23,785 of record CAVYHN010000018.1, read on the forward strand.
TGCGTCCGTATAGCCGTTCGAACACATCCGGCCCGTAAACCTCGATGGTTGACTCGACCAGTTTTTGCGGATCGATCATATGGCGTGCGCCACGGGGATGAATAATCAGGCTCGCCTGCTGGAAGCGCTGCATCATTGCGCCCGCGCCGCCGGCATGATCCAGATGCACATGCGTGGGAATCACATACTTGACCTGCGATTCGGCAATACCCAGATCTGCCAGGGTCGCCAGCACATTTGTCATCGAGTGATAGGTGCCGGTTTCGATGATGGCGACTTCATCCGCTTCCCGCAGCAGGTAAATCGACGCGACGTCAGGTTTGACGTAAAGCGCATCGATGCAGTAAATACCCTGTGCAAGAGGCCGTGTAGCGCGCCATCATTTAGCCGTTTTAAGGTGCTCGGCCATGTACAACCAGGTTTCGATCACCGAGTCCGGGTTCAGCGAAATACTGCTGATCCCCTGTTCCAGCAGCCATTCCGCGAGATCGGGGTGATCGGATGGCCCCTGGCCACAGATGCCGACGTACTTGTTCTTTGCCCTGCAGGCGTCGATCGCCTGTTTCAACAGGTGCATCACCGCCGGATCGCGCTCGTCGAAGGAGGACGCGACCAGTCCCGAATCCCGATCGAGGCCCAGGGTCAATTGCGTCAAATCATTGGAACCGATGGAGAAGCCGTCGAAGTACTCGAGAAACTGATCGGCGAGTATGACATTCGAAGGGATCTCGCACATCATGATAACGCGGAAGCCATCGACGCCGCGTTTAAGCTGGTTCTGTTCCAGCAGCTCATGCACCGCCCTGGCTTCGTCCAGGGTGCGCACGAACGGAATCATGATTTCGAGATTTTTCAGATTCATTTCATTTCGCACCCGTTTTATCGCCTCGCATTCGAGCTCGAAACTGGGCCTGAAACTTTCGCTGATGTAGCGCGAGGCGCCGCGGAATCCGAGCATCGGATTCTCCTCATGCGGTTCGAATATATCGCCGCCGAGCAGGTGCGCGTACTCGTTGGATTTAAAATCGGACATACGCACGATCACTCGTTCCGGCGCAAAAGCCGCCGCCAGCGTGGCAATGCCTTCGCTAAGCTTGTCCACGTAGTACTCGACCGGGCCGGCATAACCGCCGATGCGTTGTTGAATCGCCTGCTGCAGTTCTGCATCGAGGCTGTCAAATTCAAGCAGGGCGCGCGGATGAATGCCGATCATGTTGCTGATAATGAATTCGAGGCGCGCCAGCCCGATGCCGGCGTGCGGCAGGCGAGCGAAACTAAAGGCGCGTTCGGGGTTGCCGACATTCATCGAAATCTTGACCGGTATCTCGGGCATCTTCGACAGTTCGTGTTCTTGATATTCGAATTCGAGCAGGCCGCTATAAGCGTAGCCGGTATCCCCCTCGGCACAGGAGACGGTGACCTCGCTGCCATCGATGATGTCTTCGGTACCGCTGCCGGTTCCGACCAGCGCCGGGATTCCCAGTTCGCGAGCGATGATCGCTGCATGGCAGGTGCGGCCACCGCGGTTGGTTACGATGGCCGAGGCCCGTTTCATGATCGGTTCCCAGTCGGGATCGGTCATGTCGGTGACCAGCACGTCGCCGGGTTCGATCTGATCCATCTGCGACAAGTCGTTGATCACCCTGGCGCTACCCTGGCCGATACGATTACCGACCGCGCGACCGCTGACCAGCACCGTGGAAGTCTGTTTCAGCTGGTAACGCTCGATGACCTGCCCGGCGCGGGATTGCACCGTTTCCGGGCGCGCCTGCACGATATAGAGCTTGCCATTTTCGCCATCCTTGGCCCACTCGATGTCCATCGGGCGAGCATAGTGTTGCTCGATCGTTACCGCCATCTTCGCCAGCGCGGTAATTTCTTCATCGCCAATCGAAAACAACGTCTGCTGCGCGGGATCGACGTCGACCGTCTGGATCGCGCTTTCGGGGGTCTCGCCCTCCGCGTAAATCATCTTGATCGCCTTGCTGCCACGACTCTTGTGTAAAATGCTGCGCCTGGCGCTGTCGAGGTTTTTCTTGTAGACGTAAAACTCGTCCGGGTTGACCGCACCCTGTACCACGGTTTCACCGAGGCCATAGCTGCTGGTGATGAACACGACATCCTCGAATCCGGATTCGGTGTCGATACTGAACATGACGCCGCTGGCCGCCAGGTCGCTGCGCACCATGCGTTGTATACCTGCCGACAGCGAGACATCGGCGTGGGCGAAGCCCTGGTGTACCCGGTAGGAAATCGCCCGATCGTTAAACAGCGAGGCAAACACCAGTTTGATCGCGTGCATAACCTGATCGATGCCGCTGATATTCAAAAAAGTTTCCTGTTGTCCGGCAAAAGAGGCATCGGGCAAGTCTTCGGCGGTGGCCGACGAGCGCACCGCCACCGTGGCATCCTTGCCATCGCTCGCCATCGCCTGGTAGGCCGCAGTAACTTCCTGCTGCAGGTCGGCGGGCAGGGGAGAGTCGATTATCCAGCCCCTGATTTCCTCGCCCACGACCGCGAGTTGCTTGACGTCATCGGTATCGAGCTGATCCAGCCGGTCGTGTATCCGCTCGCGGATGCCGGCCTGGTCCAGGAATTCATTGAAGGCGCTGGCGGTGGTTGCAAAGCCACCGGGTACCTCGACGCCGAGGTTGCCAAGATTACTGATCATTTCGCCCAGCGATGCATTTTTGCCTCCAACACGGGAGACATCGTTCATGCCAAGCTGATCCAGCGGCACTAAATTTTCAGACATAGGGCTTTCTCTCGGTGCGACAGTCGTAGTTATTTATCGAAGCGCGATTATACTAGTATATCTGCTCGAAACCGAAACCCATTCAAGGATCCGCCAGTCAAAATGCAGTCATCACCGCGACAGGTTTACTTTCTATCCAACGGTACCGCGATAACCTCGGAAACGCTGGGCACGAGTCTGCTGGCGCAGTTCCCCGATCACCAGTTTCAGACACGCACCATTCCTTTCGTCGATACGCTGGAAAAAGTGCACAACGTCTGCGACGAAATCAACCGTGGCAATGCCGATTCAGACCAGTTGCCGATCGTGATTTGCACCATGGGTGACGCGGATTTGATGAAAATAATCAGTCAGACCAAGGCGCTGGTGATCGACCCTTTCGGCGACATTCTGCCGCGACTGGAAAAGGTGTTGTCCGCACAGCACCTTCAACCCGGACAGTCCCACCGGACCGTCAACCCATCGGTATACGAGTCGCGCATCGACGCGATCGACTATGCCATGATCCACGACGATGGTGGCAAAACCCATCACTACGACGAAGCCGATATCATACTGGTGGGGGTCTCTCGATCCGGTAAAACGCCAAGCTGCCTGTATCTTGCGCTGCAGTTCGGCATCAAGGCGGCCAATTATCCGATCACCGAAGAGGACATGGAGTATGAGCAGTTGCCCGAGCCGATCCGCCCGTTCAAACAGCGGCTCTACGGCCTGACCACCAATCTGAACCGGCTGGCAAATATCCGTCAGGCGCGGCGGCCCAATAGTCGCTACTCCTCGTTAAAACAATGCCGCTACGAATTGAAGGCGGTAGAAGAGATGTACCAGCGTCACAAAATTCCCTACATCAATACTTCCGAATTGTCGGTGGAAGAGATCTCAGCCCGCATCATCCGCGATAACGAGCTGCATCGCATAGAACTGCCTTGACCCGCATATTGCACGAATCAAACAATATGCGGGTTAATCCATGTGGCTGATAACGGCCGCGCCAAATGCCGAGCTGCTGAGTTCGGTCGTACCCGGTTCGTTGCGCGCCAGATCATAAGTTACCTGCTTGGCGCCGATCGCGCCTTCCATGCCTTTAATCACCAGATCGGCGGCCTCCGACCAGCCCATGTAGCGCAGCATCATTTCCGCCGACAGGATAATCGAGCCTGGATTAACCTTGTCCTGGCCGGTGTACTTCGGCGCGGTACCGTGAGTCGCCTCGAACACGCCGACGGTATCGGCGATATTGGCGCCCGGCGCAATACCGATGCCGCCAACCTGTGCCGCGAGGGCATCGGAAATATAATCTCCATTCAGGTTTAGCGTCGCAATTACGTCATATTCTCTTGGACGGGTCACGATTTGCTGCAGGAAGTTATCGGCAATGACATCTTTTACGGTGATCTTGTTGCCGGTCTTCGGGTTAGTGAATTCGCACCAGGGTCCGTCACCGATCTCTTCGGCGCCGTATAATTCCTTGGCCAGTTCGTAACCCCAGTTGCGAAACGCGCCCTCGGTAAATTTCATGATGTTACCCTTGTGTACCAGGGCCACCGACGGTTTATCGTTATCGATCGCGTACTGCAGGGCCTTGCGCACCAGTCGGCGCGTACCTTCGGAAGAAACCGGCTTAACCCCGATTCCCGAGGTTGCGGGAAAGCGGATGCTGGTGACATCCATTTCCTCAGTCAGAAACTTGATGACTTTCTGCGCCTCGGCACTGCCGGATTCCCATTCGATACCCGCATATATGTCCTCGGTGTTCTCGCGAAAAATTGTCATATTGGTATCTTCGGGCCGCTTCAGTGGCGTCTCGATTCCATCGAAGTAACGTACCGGCCTGACACAGGCATACAGATCCAGGCGCTGGCGAATCGAAACATTGAGCGACCGTATGCCGCCCCCCACCGGGGTCGTCAGCGGGCCCTTGATGGAGACGATATAATCCTGCATCGCCGCAAGGGTTTCGTCCGGTAGCCAGTCGTCTTCACCGTAGATCGAGGTGGCTTTCTCGCCGGCGTAGATTTCCATCCATGCAATTTTTTTAACGCCCTGGTAGGCCTTTTCGACAGCGGCATCGACCACCTTGATCATGACCGGGGAGATATCGATACCGATACCATCGCCTTCGATAAAGGGTATGACCGGGTTGTCCGGAACGTTCAGGCTCAAGTCTTCATTTGCAGTAATCGCCTGGCCTTCGGCGGGTATCTTAATGTGCTGATAACTCATATTGTCCCCTGTGGATCGCGTATTATTCTTGACCGCGGGATTATACAACAGAATTTTTAGGCGGGGATAAAAACAGCCGACGCATTGCTGCTGTCGGCCGAAAACTAGTACTTAGTATTGAGGAGGGTAATTCTTTAAATGAGACCAGGTTTGCTTAACCTGGTTCCACATTAACTGCTTATCGATCGAATATTCTGCGCCTGCAGGCCCTTGGGGCCCTCATCGATTTCGAACTCGATTTTCTGGCCGGAGGTCAGCTTCTTGTAACCGTCCATTTCGATAGCAGAGAAATGAGCAAAGATGTCCTGCTCTTCGTCCTCATCCGCATTTACAAACCCGTAACCCTTCACATTGCTAAACCACTTGACTGTCCCCGTGGGCATGACTCATCCTCTTACATGTTGCTGTCGTTAAACTCGAAAAAAAGGCATTCTTTGATTGAAAAAACCTATGTTAAGCGCTTGTCCAATCGAGGTGTTTGTCCCCATTTCGCTCCATATGGCACGAATTTAATGATAGCCAAGCCTTGAATTATTTCAACCCCGACATTACCTTATAGTTTTAGTTAATGAAAAAGCCCATAATCATGTCCGATCAGCAGCACAATAATGACGATGACGACACTCTTCTGCTGGAGCGAACCAAGCCCAAACTGAAGAAACCGCCGTTATACAAGGTCGTTTTGCTGAACGACGATTACACACCGATGGAATTCGTCGTCCACGTGCTGGAAGCCATTTTTGGCCACAATCGGGAAAATTCAACCCGTATCATGCTGAATGTGCACAAGACCGGGAAGGGCGTTTGCGGCATATACACGCGCGATATCGCCGAAACCAAGGTCACTGCGGTCAATAGCTACGCGCGCGAAAACAAACATCCCTTGCTGTGCGACATGGAAGAAAGCTGATGTATCGCGTCAGTCAATACCTGTTAAAATTCGTTTGAACATTTCGATCACATTCAAGGTCAAATCGTCTATATTTAGATTCACCACCACAAAGCCGTAAGCCGAAAAAAATGCTGAACAAAGAACTGGAACAATCGCTGAATAAAGCATTCCATGACGCCAACGAAAAGCGCCATGAGTTTATTACCGTTGAGCATCTACTGCTAATGCTTACCGACAACGACGCCGCGACAGCGGTAATCGAGGCCTGCGGCGCTAATGTGCAGTTGCTCAAGACCGAACTCGAAATTTTTGTCGATCAGAACACTCCCTTACTGATGGCCGATGAAGACCGCGATACTCAACCCACGCTCGGATTCCAGCGGGTACTGCAACGCGCACTGTTCCACGTGCAGTCTTCGGGTAATGGCGAAGTTTCCGGCGCCAATGTGCTGGTCGCTATCTTTTCCGAACAGGATTCGCACGCGGTCTATTTGCTCAACAAGCACAATATCGAACGCCTCGATGTCACCAATTACCTGTCACATGGTATTACCCGGATCAGCGATGAAGCCGAAGAAGAGAGCTTCACCCATGACGCCGAAGCCCTGCAGGGCGACCAGGAAAACGCCAATCCGCTGGATAAGTTTGCCACTAACCTGAACGAGCTTGCCTATTCGGGCAAGATCGATCCGCTCATCGGCCGCGACAACGAAATCGAACGCATCATCCAGACCCTGTGCCGACGCCGCAAAAACAATCCGCTGCTGGTAGGCGAGGCAGGCGTTGGCAAGACCGCGATTGCAGAGGGTCTGGCACGAAAAATTGTCGAGGAAGATGTGCCCGAGATACTGCGCGATAGCACGATCTACTCGCTCGATCTCGGGGCACTGGTTGCCGGCACCAAATATCGGGGTGATTTCGAAAAACGCCTGAAAGCCGTCATCGGACAGCTTATCCGCGAGCCCGGATCGATCCTGTTCATCGACGAAATTCATACCATTATCGGCGCCGGCTCTGCCTCCGGCGGCGTCATGGACGCTTCCAACCTGATCAAGCCGGTACTGGCAAGCGGCGAAATCAAATGTATCGGCTCGACGACCTACACCGAGTTTCGCGGCATCTTCGAAAAAGATCGCGCGCTGGCGCGCCGTTTCCAGAAAATCGATGTGCCCGAGCCAAGCACCGAGGAGACTTACCTGATCCTCAAGGGTCTGAAGTCGCGTTTCGAAGAACACCACAACGTCAAGTACACGCTACAGGCGCTGCGCAAAGCGACCGATCTGGCCTCGCGTTATATCAATGACCGGCACTTGCCCGACAAGGCGATCGATGTCATCGACGAAGCCGGGGCGCAACGTCGCCTGCAACCGCCGAAACAACGCAAAAAAACTATCGGCATCCATGACATTGAAAATATCGTGGCCAAGATTGCACGTATTCCGTCGAACACCGTGAACACCTCCGATCTGGATATGCTCAGGAACCTCGGCAAGAACCTGTCGCGAGTCGTATTCGGCCAGGATGAAGCGATCAAGGCGCTGGATGCGGCGATCAAGATGTCGCGTTCCGGCCTCGGCCGTGAATCTAAACCCGTGGGATCATTCCTCTTTTCGGGTCCCACCGGAGTCGGTAAAACCGAGGTTTGCCGTCAAATAGCCAAAATCATGGGCATCGAGTTGATCCGCTTCGACATGTCCGAGTACATGGAACGCCACACGGTCTCGAGGTTAATTGGCGCGCCCCCGGGCTACGTCGGTTACGACCAGGGCGGGCTGTTGACCGAAGAACTCAACAAACACCCATACTCGGTGGTGTTGCTCGACGAAATCGAAAAAGCGCATCCCGACGTCTTTAACCTGTTGCTGCAAGTGATGGACAGCGGCACGTTGACCGACAGTAACGGCCGAAAAGCGGACTTTCGCAACACCATCCTGGTAATGACGACCAATGCCGGGGCCGAACAAATGAGCCGCGCCTCGATGGGCTTCACGCTGCAGGACCACACGCTGGATGCCGGCGAGGCAATCAAAAAAGTCTTTACCCCTGAATTCAGGAACCGCCTCGATGCCACCATTCAGTTCAAGGCGCTAGACACCAACGTAATTTTAAACGTCGTCGACAAGTTCCTGATCGAACTCGAGTCACAGCTCGAGGCCAAGAAGGTCAGCATGAGCGTCAGCGACGCGGCGCGCCGTTGGCTGGCTGAAAAGGGTTATGATCCCAAAATGGGGGCACGCCCGATGGCGCGGGTAATTCAGGATGAAATCAAGCAGGTGCTCGCAGATGAGTTGCTATTTGGCGAGCTTACCAATGGTGGACGGGTGAAGATTGATATCAAGAATGACCGGCTGCACTGCCAGGTATTAAAGACGCGTAAACCGAAAGAGCGCGCCTCGGTTAATTAGTCCCGGTAAAATAGACCCCGGTAACATAGATAATTAGCGATCGCGGAAAGTAATTCTGCCCTTGCTCAGATCATAAGGCGTTAATTCCACCGTCACGGTATCTCCGGTCAGTATCCGAATGTAGTGTTTGCGCATTTTTCCAGAGATGTGCGCAGTTACCACATGTCCATTTTCCAGTTCAACACGAAACATGGTGTTGGGCAGGGTATCCTTGACCACTCCACGCATCTCAATATGATCGCCTTTGGACATATTCTCACTCGTTGTTTAAAGCGCGCCATTATCCATTATTTACCGGGTATAGCAATAGAGTGAGTAACGCCCCCCGATACCCTGTGATAAGATTCCGGTGTTTTTTTATCCTATCGAAATCATGACAGATTACGCCTATGTTTTCCCTGGCCAGGGATCCCAGTCAGTCGGCATGATGACCGCCTGGGAAGATCATCAATCGACGGTAGTCGACATTTTCACGGAGGCCTCGGACCGCCTCGGTTACGACCTCTGGGCCGTGGTCAGCGAGGGTCCGGAAGAACAATTGAACCAGACTGCAACCACTCAGCCGGCCATGCTTTGCGCTGGTGTCGCCAGCTGGCGTGTCACCACTGAGCAGAATGACATGCCGCAGGCGGCCATGATGGCGGGGCACAGCCTTGGCGAGTACAGCGCGCTGGTCTGTGCCGGCAGCCTGTCGTTGGCCGAAGCCGCCGAACTGGTTGCCAAACGCGGCCAGCTGATGCAAACGGCGGTTGCCGCTGGCGCCGGTTCGATGGCGGCTATCATCGGGCTCGCCGATGAAGACGTGGTTAAAGCCTGCGCGCAGGTTGACGCCGGCGTGGTCGAAGCGGTCAACTTCAACGCGCCTGGACAGGTGGTTATTGCTGGCGAAACCGCGGCCGTCGAAGCTGCCATGGAGCAGGCGAAAGCACTCGGCGCCAAGCGCGCCCTGCAATTACCGGTGAGCGTGCCGTCGCATTGTTCATTGATGAAGGACGCGGCCCGGCAATTGGCCGAAGAACTCGAATCGATTTCGATCTCAATGCCTCGAGTGCCCATCATCCACAATCAAAGCGCCTCGATCGCCGAATCGGTCGAGGAAATTCGTGAACGACTGCAGTTGCAGCTATACCAGCCGGTGAAGTGGGTGGCCAGCGTCGAATTCATGCATCGACGCGGAATCTCGACCCTCATCGAATGCGGACCCGGCAGGGTTTTGACCGGTCTTGCCAGGCGTATCGAAAAATCACTACGCGGGTTTGCCGTGTACGATGCCGCTTCGCTCGACAGTACTAGACAGTCCATAGGAGAAGAATAATATGCTCATCGATCAAATTGCCCTCGTCACCGGTGCCAGCCGGGGAATCGGCCAGGCCATAGCCCTGGCGCTGGGAGCGCAACAGGCCACCGTCATTGGTACCGCAACCAGCGAAGCCGGCGCTGACAGTATTTCCAGCGTGCTTGCGGAGAACGCAATCAGGGGCCGCGGCCTGAAACTCGACGTCACCGATTCGGCGTCGGTTGCTGCCTGCATGCAACAGGTGACCGAAGAATTTGGCTCACCCGACATCCTGGTAAACAATGCCGGGATAACCCGCGACACGCTGTTGATGATGATGAAAGATGAACAATGGGACGAGATTATCAACACCAACCTCAGTTCGGTATTTCGCATGAGTAAGGCGGTCGTTCGTCCAATGATGAAAAAACGTAGCGGTCGCATCATCAACATCTCCTCGGTGGTCGGTGCTACCGGTAATCCCGGTCAGACCAACTATGCTGCCGCCAAGGCCGGGCTAGTCGGATTCGGCAAATCGTTGGCACGCGAAATAGGCTCGAGGGGCATTACTGTGAACACCGTCGCTCCCGGTTTTATCGATACCGATATGACCCGTGAACTTACTGCGGAACTGCGTGAGGCACTGACCAGCCAGATACCGCTGGGCAGACTCGGCGCGCCCGAAGAAGTCGCCGCGGCGGTTGTGTTTCTGGCCTCGCCGGCGGCGGCATATATCACCGGAGAGACCATTCACGTCAACGGCGGAATGTATATGCCTTAGTCGCAAACTAACGAAAATAGGCATAACTATTTGATTTTTAAGCAATTTTATCGGCGAAAAATATTTTATACAGTTGTGGCAACTAATCCGGCTTTTCAATACAATATCGCCCCTTACTAGTTACCGAATTATTAACCAGGAGAAACTCTTAAAATGAGCTCTGTTGAAGAACGTGTGAAAAAAATTGTTGCAGAACAATTAGGCGTCAAGGAAGAGGAAGTTACCAACCAGGCATCCTTTGTCGATGATTTAGGTGCAGACTCCCTCGATACTGTAGAGCTGGTTATGGCACTGGAAGAGGAATTCGAAACTGAAATTCCCGATGAAGAGGCAGAAAAAATCACCAGTGTTCAACTTGCTATCGATTACGTCAACGCTAACCTATAGTCAAGTTACTCGATTCGAAGGATGCCGCTTACCATCTTGCATGTTAAGCGGCATTTTCATTTTTTGATCGTGCAGCACACTCTTAGAAGAGGAATTTATCTTGTCAAAACGTCGTGTCGTAATAACTGGACTCGGATTGTTGACTCCGGTTGGCAATACTGTTGAGGAGTCCTGGAAAAATATAGTTGCCGGAAAGAGCGGCATCGCGCCGATTACCGCGTTCGATGCAAGCCAGTTTTCGACTCGAATTTCCGGTTCAGTCAAAAATTTTGATGCTACCGAGTACCTGTCTTTCAAGGATATGAAGAAAATGGATATCTTTATCCATTTTGGTATCGCCGCGGGAATCCAGGCGCTGGATGATTCCGGCATCGAGGTCACCGAGGCCAATGCAGAGCGCATTGGTGTCGCCATCGGCTCCGGTATTGGCGGCTTACCCAGCATCGAAAAAAATCGTGACGCCTACGTGGCCGGCGGCCCCAGGAAAATTTCACCGTTCTTCGTACCTAGCTCGATCATCAACATGGTGTCCGGCAACCTGTCGATCATGCGAGGCCTCAAGGGTCCAAACATATCGATTGTCAGCGCCTGTACTACCGGTGCGCATAATATCGGTGATGCCGCACGCATGATTTCTTACGGTGATGCCGATGTCATGGTGGCCGGTGGCGCGGAAATGGCAACCTGCGCGCTCGGTATCGGCGGTTTCGCCGCGGCGCGCGCGCTATCCACGCGTAACGATGACCCGGAAGCCGCCAGCCGCCCCTGGGATGTCGATCGCGATGGTTTCGTACTCGGCGACGGCGCCGGCGTGGTTGTGCTCGAAGAGTATGAAATGGCAAAAAAGCGCGGCGCCAATATCTACTGTGAACTTGCTGGATACGGTATGAGCGGCGACGCCCACCATATGACGTCGCCGTCCGAGGGCGGTGAGGGCGCGGCTCGTTGCATGCTGAATGCGCTCAACGACGCTGGCCTCAATCCCGAGGATGTCGACTATATCAACGCCCATGGCACCTCGACCCCGGCCGGCGATGTAGCTGAAGCACAGGCGGTCAAACTGGCCCTCGGCGACCATGCCTACAACACAGTGGTCAGCTCGACCAAGTCGATGACCGGACACCTGCTCGGTGCGGCCGGTGGCATCGAGGCCATCTTTTCGATCCTGGCGCTGCGTGACCAGGTGGTGCCACCAACCATCAATCTGGATAACCTGGATCCCGCCTGCGATCTCGATTTCGTGCCCAATACCGCGCGCGACCTGAAACTCGACGTCTCGATGTGTAACAACTTCGGTTTCGGTGGAACCAACGGTACCTGCGTGTTCAAGTTAGTCTGATGGGCCGTGATTATCTGCCACGTACTCGAGCGATTAACGGCACAACAGCAGCCTGAAACCCGCCCAACACTACCCGGGTGCTGCGCCAGCAGGAATCGGTATTTCTGCTGGCGCAACCTGATCGGCGACGGCATGCCTGAGCCGATGTCGCGGCGGGCTTCGAATCGCCAGCACCCGGTCCGGGTGCGATGCTAAAATTATTCAAACGTTTACTTGTCTGGGGCCTGATCGCAGCGTCGCTGGTGATCGGGGTGCTGACTTATCAGTTGCTGAGTTTTCAGCACGGCGCGGTCACGCTGCCCCAGGAGCAAACCGTATTTCTGATCAAGCCCGGCAGTAACATCAAGACGATTGCCCAGGACTTGACGATGCAGAAGATCATCGATGATCCCTGGCTGTTCATTCTGCTGGCGAAGCTCAAGGGCGTGGAAACCCGCGTACGCGCCGGCGAATTTCAACTTGCAGCCGGGCAGACGCCGGATGACATGCTCGAAACGTTTACCAAAGGCAGTTCGATCCAGTACAGTTTCACCGTAATCGAAGGCTGGTCCTTCCGCCAGATGCTGACCGCGCTCGCGCAAGACCCCATCATCGAGCATAAGCTCGAGGGTAAATCCAGCGCGGAAATCATGGATATAATCGGCTATCCCGGGCAGCATCCGGAAGGCATGTTTTTCCCGGACACCTATCGTTTTCCGAAGGGCACCAGCGATATCGATTTTTTACGGCGCGCCTACCAGGTCATGCAACAGCATTTACAACGTGAATGGAACCAGCGCGCTAGCGATCTGCCTTTGAAATCGAGTTACGAAGCGTTGATACTGGCGTCGATTATCGAAAAGGAAACCGGTGTCGGCTTCGAACGCCCTATGATTAGCGGTGTCTTTATCCAACGTCTGAAACGCAATATGCGCCTGCAGACCGACCCGACCATTATTTACGGGCTGGGTGAAAATTTTGACGGTGATATACGTTTCCGGGATTTGAAAAAGGACACACCGTATAATACTTACCTGCGTGCTGGTTTAACGCCGACGCCGATCGCGTTGCCCGGGCTCGACGCGATTCGCGCGGCACTTCATCCGGCAGAAACAAAAGCCCTGTATTTTGTTTCCAAGGGCGATGGCACGCACCAGTTTTCGGAGACGCTGGAAGAACATAACGCCGCAGTCAGCCGCTACCAGTTGAAAGGTCGTAAAAAAAAGTAACCCGGATCCAGGCATTCTCGTGACCACAGAAGTTCAGACAAATAAAATGATTGTAATCGATGGTGTCGATGGCTCGGGCAAGGGTGTGCAGTCCCGTCGGCTACTGCAGTCGCTGCAGGAGGCCGGTTTGCAGGCAATTCTGACACGTGAACCCGGCGGCTCGAGCGCGGCGGAGGACATCCGCGGTTTGCTGGTAACCGGCGAGCCGGAGAAATGGGACAGCTTGACCGAGTTGTTGCTGATGTACGCGGCGCGGCGCTCGCATTTACGCGATACCGTCTGGCCTGCACTGGCTGCGGGTAAATGGGTTATCAGCGATCGTTATGCCGATTCGAGCCGCGCCTTTCAGGGCATTGCCGGAGATCTCGGGCTCGATACGGTAGAACAGATACATCGCGTAACCGTGGGTGAATTCGAGCCGGCGCTGGTGATAATCCTGGACCTGCCCGAGTCGATTGCGCTACAACGCGCCCACGACCGCGGTGGCAACGAAGATCGCTTCGAGAAAAAAGGCTCCGATTACCACGCCCGTGTGCGTGACGCCTTTTTGCAGGTAGCCGCCACCGACCCGGCCCGGTATCACGTGATCAAGGCCGACGAAAGCATGGATCAGGTCAGTCAGGCGATTATCGAGGTCGTCAACCAGCATTTCAATCTGCGCCTGCAGGCTAATCAGGGAATTGTCTGATGGCAGATCTCGAAGCGCGTTATCTGCCGTGGCAGGCAAGCGTTCTGCAACGCGCACTAAAACTCAAATTCGAACAACGCCTGCCACACGCGGTCATGATCGACAGCGCAAGCGAGATGGATATCAGTGCTTTCATCATGCATCTGGCGATGCTGCTGCTGTGCGACCAGGCGCAAGATCTGTCTCCCTGTGGCAGTTGCGAAGCCTGCCGCATGATGCGGGCAGGGACTTATTCCGATTTCAGCCTGGTTACACTCGAGCCCGATGAAAAAACAAAAAAAATGAGTAAAAACATAAAGATAGATCAAATACGTAACCTGATACATGAAGTCTCTTTAACGCATCAGTACGATCGCCTGAAGATTGCCGCGATCTATCCGGCGGAAGCGATGAACAAGGCCAGCGCCAACGCCCTGCTAAAAACCCTGGAAGAACCCGCGGCGCGTGTTCTGATTCTGTTGTTGACCCACAACAGCGGGCGCATCCCGATCACGCTGCGCAGCCGTTGCCAGTCCTGGAGTATTCATCCGCCCTCGCCGGAACAGGCGCGAACCTGGTTGGCCGCGGAAGGATTATCGGAGCAGGACAGCCAGCGCTATCTCGAATATGCCGACGGCGATCCGCCGCTCGCGCTCGATCTGCAGCAAAATGATTATGCCGCGCTGGTGGCACAGTTCAAATCCCGCTTTAGCCAGTTCCTGCGCAGCGACCTCAGCGTTTCCAGCCTGTGCCAGGAGTTACTCCCGTTTAAATCGGCACTGGTGCGCCGACTCGTCAATATGACCCTGAGCGCCTATTGTTACCAGACCAGCGGCGTCGATGCGGGCGCCAATCCCGGACCAGGCGCAGATCGGCCACGCGCGCGGCAGTTGCTGGATCTGCGACTGCGCGCGCAGCAGCAGTTACGGATCGAAGAAAATAACCTCGATTTCCAACTTCAGCTGGAAGACGTGCTAATATCTTTAAAACAAATAATTACCCGGAGATTGAACTAATGGGAGCACCCGGCAGCCAGGGTATACTTTCGCTTAACATCAAGGATAAAAGCGCGCTCTATGCCGCCTACATGCCTTATGTAAAAAATGGCGGATTGTTCATACCGACCAACAAGCAATACTCGCTCGGTGATGAAGTATTCATGCTGTTAAGCCTGATGGACGACAAGGAACGCCTGCCGGTCGCGGGCAAGATCATCTGGGTAACGCCGCAGGGCGCCCAGAGCAACAAGGCAGCCGGAATAGGGGTGCAGTTCAGCTCGCAGGACAATGGCACCACACGCAATAAAATCGAAGGTTTCCTCGCTGGTGCATTGCAGGCCGACCGGCCTACGCACACGATGTAAATACTGCCGCCGCGGCGCAAACACAGCCCAACGACGCAAACGCCGGTTCAAATCACGCTGGACCTGGTTATATAATCGCTGCAGGCCACGCGTCCGGGTGTCGGCCAACGCATAACACAGGGCTTATCCTATATTGTTTTTCGATTCACATTGCCATCTCGACCGGATCGACCTGAACGACTTCGACGATGATTTCGATCAATTGCTAAGCGCGATCGAGTCCGCAGGAGTCTCGCGCATGGTTTGCATCGGCGTTACCCTGGAATCCTTCGACAGTATGTACCAGCGCATCGCGCCCTGTCAGCAGGTTTACTGTACTGCCGGCGTGCACCCCGATTACGAAGATATCGTCGAGCCGGACGTGGCCCGTCTATGTGAGCTTGCCGAACTCGACAAGGTTGTCGCTATCGGTGAAACCGGGCTCGATTATTTTCACCAGTCGGGCGATCTCGACTGGCAGCGCGAGCGCTTCATCACCCACATCGAGGCCGCGCGTGAATGCGGTTTACCGCTGGTAATTCATACCCGTGACGCGCGCGCCGATACACTCGATTTACTGCGTCGACACGATGCGCAGAAGGTAGGCGGAGTATTACACTGCTTCACCGAGGACTGGGAGATGGCGCGCGCGGCAATCGAGCTGGGCTTTTACATCTCCATCTCCGGCATCGTCACCTTTCAGCAGGCGCAAAACGTGCGTGATATGGCGCAACAGATACCACTCGAACGCCTGCTGATCGAAACCGATGCGCCCTGGTTATCCCCGGCGCCTTTTCGCGGCAAACCCAATCATCCAGGCAGAGTCAGGCTGGTTGCTGAAAAACTGGCCGAGATCCGCGGCGAGTCCCTCGAGACGATCGCCAGCGCTACCTTCGCCAACGCAAACCGATTGTTCGGACTGAGTTAAGCGCCCCCGGGCTGGATATTCCCGTAAAGGCTGTTTATGCTGACCGCTAACAAGCCGTTGTGCAAAGACTGCTCGCAAGACAACAGCCGCTTGTCCTTTTACCCAACATGCCCAGGCCGATGTCCGCAACAGAGACGAAACCAGCGCGAGAACAATTGCAGCAACTGCGCGAATTCATGGACTCGCGCATTCTCGGGCAACCCAGGCTGACCTCGAGAATGCTGGTGGCATTGCTGGCAGATGGTCATATTCTGGTGGAGGGCCCTCCGGGACTCGCCAAAACCCGCGCCGTGAAAACCCTGGCCAGCGGCATCGAAGGTGATTTTCAACGCATCCAGTTTACCCCCGATCTACTGCCGGCCGATCTCACCGGCACCGACATTTACCGGCCACAGGACAGCAGCTTCAGTTTTCAGCAGGGCCCGCTATTTCACCACGTGATCGTCGCCGATGAAATCAACCGCGCGCCGGCCAAGGTGCAGGCGGCATTGCTTGAGTCGATGGAAGAACGCCAGATTACGGTCGGCAAAAACACCTATCCTTTGCCCGAACTCTATTTCGTCATGGCGACGCAGAATCCGATCGAACAGGAGGGGACTTATCCCTTGCCCGAATCGCAGCTCGATCGTTTCCTGCTGAAGATCGTCATCGATTACCCCCAGGTCGATACCGAGGTTCAAATCATGCGCCGGGTAAGGCGGGAAGCCATGCAGGATAAGCAGGTATTGTCGATTCCCGATACGCTACCGGTGATGCAACAAACCCTGTTCGATCTGCGTCGGCAGATTCTCGATACCTACCTGTCTGATTCGGTCGAGCAGTACATCGCGCAACTGGTAGACGCCAGCCGTAACCCGCGAAGCCTATTCGAACGAGCTCAAAGGCCTGATCCAGTATGGCGCAAGCCCGCGCGCCTCGTTGGCCTTCGATCGCTGCAGCCGAGCGCTGGCCTGGCTCGACGGGCGCGACTATGTAACCCCGGAAGACGTTCAGCAACTGGCGCATGAAATCATGCGTCACCGCATCCTGCTGACCTATCAGGCCGAGGCAGACGGGTTGTCGGTCGACGCGGTGATCGACGAACTGCTTGCCAGGGTAGCGGTCTGTTAAGCCATGACCGCGAATGCTGACAAGCCACCTGGAATCAGCATCGAGGTTGAGGACCTGGTCAGGATACGCGGTCACCTGTCGGGCATGTCGCTGTCGAACATACGACGGCGCGCCAGCTATCGTTCAGGCGCCCGCGATACGCGCACGCGCGGACGCGGCATGGAGTACGAGGAATCGCGGGCCTATGTTCCGGGTGACGACGTCAGAACCATGGACTGGCGCGTTATGGCGCGCACCGGGGAAGCCCACACCAAGATCTTCGCCGAAGAGAAAGAACGTCGCTCGCTGCTGGCGGTCGACCTGTCGGCGTCGATGTATTTCGGCACCAGCTACGCCTTCAAGTCCTGGACCGCAGCCCAGACCGCGGCCCACGTTGGCTGGCTTGCCAGTTTCGCCGGCGACCGAATCGGCGGGCTAATCGTTGCCCCCGATTTCCACAACGAGGTCAGGCCCGGTAAAACCCGTTCCGGATTACTGGGCGTGTTTCATCATCTCGCCGCAGCCAGCCGCATCGATTCGCCGCTCGAGCACAGCGCTAACCGGCTCAATTTTCTATTAGGCGAACTGCAGCGAGTCGCCAAACCCGGCTCCATTATCGCGTTGATTACCGACTTTATCGGACTCGATGAAGAATCCCTGGAAATTCTGTCAGTCCTCGGCAAACACAGCGACATCAACGCCTTCTGGATTCACGATGACACCGAAACAGAGGCCTGGCCGCGCGGCTATTACCCGATTTTGATAAACCGACAGAAACTGGGTCTTGATCTGAACGAGCCAGGGCAGGGGGATCTACTGTCGCAATGGCAGGCGAATCATCGCAGTCGCATCGAAGCCCTGGCGACCCGCTTCAACATGCCGCTGATGCCGGTGTCCTGTAACCGCGACGTCACCCGGCAATTCCTGCAGAACCTGAAATTCTGACATGACCCATGAAGAATTATTACAGGAATTAAAGGATATCAGCCCGCCTGCCGAGCCTGAGTGGTGGTTGATCGCCCCGGGATACATGATCATTATCCTGTTGCTCCTGTCTCTGATCGGACTGCTGTGGATCGCTTTGCAACGCCGCAAAACCCGGCGCAGATTCACCACGGCGAGACTGGAGTTAGAGCGCATCCGCCGGGCGTACCTGGAAAGCGATGACGCGCAGCAGCTCGCAGGCGAACTTGCACAATGGCTGAAACGGGTTTCCCTGCTTGCCTTCCCCGAGTCGCGCCTCGAAAGCGTCAGCGGATCCCGCTGGCTGTCTTTCCTCGACGGCACCCTCGATGACGAGAGTTTTACCCGCGGCGCTGGCCAGGTTTTCGCTGACGCCATTTATCAGCGACAGGTACAACTGGACAGCGATCGAATACTCAGCCTGTGTGAGCGCTGGCTGGTGGCTGTCAAACCGCGGTTATTGCGGCGAGGCGAGGGCTGATGTTGGCATTTGACTGGTGGTGGGCAATGCTGTTACTGCCGCTACCGCTGCTGGCGAGATTGACCTTAGCACGCGGCGAACGGCCCGAACCCGCGATTTCGGTACCCCTGTTGAATCGCTACTGGGTTGCCCGCACAGACTTCAGGCAATCCTCGACACGCCTTACTGGCTTCGCTCTGTGGCTATTCTGGGCCGCGCTGATTGTGGCCGCAAGCCGACCCTTCTGGCTGGAAGACGCGGCTTCACGCAATTTGAGCGGTCGCGACCTGATGCTGGCCGTCGACATCTCCGGCAGTATGAGTGAAACCGATATGACGCTCGATTCGAAAACCGCCAGCCGGCTTGACGTGTTGAAAATCGTGGTCGAAAAATTTATCGAACGCCGCCGGGGCGATCGCCTGGGGTTGATACTATTTGGCAGCAAGGCCTATAACTACGTTCCTTTGACCTTTGATCTCGACACCCTGAAAGAACTGCTGCTGGATGTCACCACCGGTCTCGCCGGACGGCATACGGCGATCGGTGACGCCATCGGCATTGCAATCAAGTCGATGCACGAACAGGAAGCCGAGCACCGGGTTTTAATCCTGATTACCGATGGCAGTAACACCGCGGGATTTGAAAACCCGGTGCTGGCGGCCGCCGCGGCGGCGCACCAGGGCTTGACGATATACACCATCGGGGTGGGCAGCGATATCGATGCCCTCAATCGCAGATACGGGGCACAGAACGTGCCCACCGATATTGCGTTGAACGAAAGGCTACTGCAGCAAATTGCGGCAGTGACCGGCGGCCGTTACTTTCGCGCCACCAGTTCAGTTCGGCTTGAGCAGATATACCTGGCGCTGGATCGACTCGAACCCGTCGAACAGCTGTATCAAACTCACCGCCCCCGCAGCGAACTATTCGCCTGGCCGCTGTCGATTGCGCTCCTGATCGTCATTGCGCTGGTCATTGCGATGATTCGGCAATCGCGCAACCCATGACGCCATGATCGACCTGTCGCCATTCAGCTTTCTGACCCCAGCCTGGCTACTGCTACTGCCGCTACTGTGGTGGTTGCTGTGGTGGCTTAAAAAAAACAATCAGCGGCAGTCGATGTGGAACCGGCTATGTGACCCCCACTTACTCGACAGAATGCAGGTCGACACTGCCAGTCCGATCAATGCCCGCTGGCTGATCTGGCCCCTGGCCGTGGTGCTGACACTCGCGACCCTGGCGGCTGCCGGGCCCAGCTGGCGGCAGCAGACACACCCGGTCATGGAATCGGCCAGCGCCCGGATTATCGCACTGGATTTATCGCCGGCGATGCTGGTGGAGGACGTCAAGCCAAGCCGTTTTGCGCAGGCCATTACGGCCACGCGGGAAATCATCAATGCAGACTACGCTGGCGAAACAGGGCTGGTGGTATTTTCCGGCGCCGCCTTCGTGTTATCGCCTTTATCGCGCGACGCAAACACCCTGTTGGCTTTTATCGACGCGCTCGAACCCAAGCTCCTGCCAGTGGATGGAATCCGGGTAGATCTCGCCATCGACAGGGCGCAGGACTTACTGCTGGCCTCGGTTTCCGGCAAGGGCCATATTATCGTTATCACCAGCGGTAGCGAACAAAATGCGGACGCAGTGCAGGCCGCATTGAACGCACGCGCGCGCGGACACCAGGTTTCGATCATGGCGATCGGGACCGCCGCGGGTGGCCCGTTGATCGGCAAGGACGGCGCCCTGGTCAGAGATGGGCAGGGCAAGTTCGTGCTGGCCAAAACCAGCTTTACCGACCTGCAGGGCATTGCCGATGCCGGCAACGGTTTCATGGTCAGCCTGACTGAATCCGCTACCTATGACGAATTGTTGAGCTCCACAATACAGGCGGACAATCTGCTCGAGGCCGCACAAGGCGCCGATGATGACGCGCGGCAAGCCGCCAATGATGGGGTTTGGCTGGTCTGGATGATATTACCCTTTGCGCTGCTACTGTTCCGTAAAAACCTGATCTGGGTAATCCTGATCGCGGTCCTGCTGCCGGTCGGCGACGGACTTTACGCGGCTGAAGCCGAATCGATCTGGCAACATCGCGAACGGCTGGCCTTCGAAGCCTATCGCCAGGGCGATTTCGAACGCAGTGCGGAGTTGTCGCTGAACCCCCGCTTAAAGGGATCCGCGTATTACAAAAGTGGCGACTATCAGCTTGCGCTCGAACATTTCAGCCAGGATGACTCGGCGCGATCGCACTACAACCGCGGCAATTCGTTAACCCGGCTGAACAGGTTGCCCGAGGCAATTACGGCTTTCGCCCGTGCGCTGGCGCTCGATTCGGCTCTGGCCGAGGCCAGATACAACAAACGCCTGCTCGAAATTTATCTCGCTCAGCAACAGGCAAGCGCAGGCGAACAGTCCGCCGAGTCCAACGACACCAGCGGGGACCTCGATCAGCTGGATCAATCGAGCAGCGAGAGTCGTCTTGGAGCCGTCGGCCAGGAGTCCAACAATCCCGGTGACGCACAGCAACTGGAGCCGGGGTTCGGCGCTGCGTCGCAATCCGGACAGCCCAACCTGTTCGAGCGATTCGATGGCCGCGAGCAGCAGCTGCAGCGTTTTTCACTGGCAGATGGGATCAATCGCGCACAGGCGGAAAGCCTGATAGAAAACTGGATCAAAAACCTGCCGGCGGCGTCCTCGGAACTGTTTCGGCGCAAGTTTTTACGCGACTACCAGCGTCAACAAAGGCAGGCACGCTAATGCCGGGAACTCAGCTCTGTCAGATTTGCCTGCTTGGTTTGTTGCTGCAACTGTCGTCGCCGGGCCGGGCCGATACCGCCTATCTGCAACCCGAATCGGTTTACCTCGGCGATATCGCGGAACTGGTAATCGAGTACGACAACAGGATTCCGTCGTTATATCCGCTCGACACCACACCGCTCGCTGCCGATTTCGAGGTTCTCGATAAAAAATCCCGGGTTTTTCGTTTAACCGATAGCAGCGAGATGATGCACCGCATGCAGTGGCGCCTGCAGTTACACCCGCGCAGAAGCGGTAACCTCACGCTGCCGAAACTTTCCTTTGGCGACAATTCGACGCCAGAACTGTCACTCGAGGTTGTTGCAGTGCCGCAGTCGCTGCAATCGATGCACGATGTTTATGTCGAGATGGAGGCCGCCACCTTAACTCCCTATATTGGGCAGCAAACACAGATCGACATGCGGCTTTACCACAATACTGCGCTCAGCAATGGACGCCTGATCGAAACCCAGGCCGGCGACGCGCTGATTCACCGTCAGCTTGAAGAAAAAACTTATAGCGTCACCAGAAACGGGCAGGAATTCCAGGTACTGGAGCGAAGCATCGCGCTGTTTCCCCAGGCTAGCGGTGAGCTCAAGCTCGCGCCCGCCAGCTACCTGGGCACGATTGACGCCACGGCGGAGGCCTTAGCAGCAGGATCTACCGCCGGACCGAGGAAAATTGTTCGTCGCAGCGACCCGCTGAGGCTGCAGGTTCGGGCTCCGCCAACCGATTTCAGCGGCCGCTTCTGGCTACCGGCCAGCCGGCTTGAGATTGCACAAAGCTGGGACCAGAGCGGCGGCGCCTTAGAAATTGGCGATTCGCTGAGCTGGACGCTGACGCTTGTCGCCCACGGCCTGCCGGCGGAATCGTTACCGCAGGATTTACTGACACTGGAGTCCGCGGCTCTCCGCATTTACGCCGATCAGCCGACACGCAATAATCGCTTCGAGGGCAGGCAGGTAATCGGTCGCCTGGAGCAGCGCTTCGCCGTTATCGCAAACCGACCCGGTGCGATCGTTTTACCCGCGGTAATCCTTAAATGGTGGGATGTCGTCAGCGACCGCGAACGGCAGACCCGACTCGAGGGCAGAACCCTCGATATCGTCGCAGCCTCGACGCCAACTGCCGGCAAAGAAAGCGCTGAGCCAGGCCTCATCGCCGCCCTTTGGTCGGCGTCAGGTACCGACGGGCGGCAATGGCCCTGGCTATTGCTGTCATTGTCGTTGCTGGCCGTCGCTATCGCCGCGATCAGGTGGCTGCAACCCCGCATCGTCGCCGTGCTCGGGCCCGTGCTGCTGCGCAGGCGACTGATGCGCCGTCTGCACCTGTGCTGCCTGTCGAACGATGCAGTCGCCACACGTGGCGCACTGCTCGACTGGGCCAGGGGGCGCTGGCGCGGGCAGGCGATCAACGGGTTGCATCAGGTCGATAACAGAATTTCTTCGCAGGAGTTCAGCGCGGAACTGGCGTTCCTGGATGCGGCCCTGTACTCGCGGCATGAAAGCAACTGGTGCGGGCAGGGACTCTGGCGGCAGATCGCCGCTGAAAATCGTCGCGCCAGGGTTGCAGCGGAGCAGCCGCGCAAAGGCTTGC
Source organism: uncultured Gammaproteobacteria bacterium (assembly GCA_963768295.1). Lineage (GTDB taxonomy): Bacteria > Pseudomonadota > Gammaproteobacteria. The sequence goes on from CAVYHN010000018.1 coordinate 46,892, forward strand.
CGCGGCTTTACCCGGTTTAAACCTCAGGATTTATCGGCAACTAACGACCAGCCGTCGACCGGGGTAAAGCGCTCGCCGTACTTGCCGGCATAGTCGGTCATCGACTGCAGGATCGATTCGACGCCCTGCTGCAGGCTGTGATGCATCGGGCCTCCGCGGAAGGGTGCAAAGCCGGTGCCGAATATAATGCCGGCATCGAGTAAATCCTTGTCGGCCACGATGTCTTCCTGCAAACAGGCGGCCGCCTCGTTGAGGAAGCGAAATATCAGGCGGTTCTGAATCATCTTCTGATCGCCGAGGTCGGCGTCTTTGTCCTTGATCGGTTTGCCTTTCTTATACTGATAAAAACCCCGGCCCGATTTCTTACCGAGCTGCTTCGAATCGACGAATTTCTTCAAGCCCGCGGGCACTTCGATACCGAAGGCCTCGGACAGGTTTTCAGCGACCGACTGGCAGATATCCAGGCCAACGGTGTCAGCCAGTTCCACCGGTCCCATCGGCATGCCAAAATCGGTCGCGGCCTTGTCGATGGCTTCGGCCGCCACGCCTTCGTCGTAAAGCGTAAAGGCTTCCACCAGGTAGGGCATCAGGATCCGGTTAACCAGGAAGCCGGGCGAACTCCTGACCGGTAACGGCAACTTGCCGATATGCTGGGTAAAGGCAATCGCATTTTGTATGGTTTGTTCCGACGAGGACTCGGTTTTGACGATTTCAACCAGCGGCATCATGGCCACCGGGTTGAAGAAGTGGATGCCGACCAGGCGATCGGGCTCTTGCAGCACCGTCGCCAGGGTCTCGAGCGGGATGCTCGAGGTGTTGGTCGCCAGCACCGCTCCTGGCTTCATGCGGGGCTCGAGGTCGCGATAAATCGCATGCTTGGCGTCGATGTCTTCAAAGATCGCTTCAATAACGACGTCGGCATGCGCCACGCCATCGCCATCGATATCGGGAATCAGCCGATCCAGCGCGGCGTTACGCTCCGCCGTGGTTTTCAGGCGCTTGCCAAAAAGCTGGTGGGCTCGCTTGAAGGCATTACTGAGGTACTTCGCCTCACGATCCTGCAGGGTGACGTTGAAGCCACGCAACGCGCACCATGAGGCGATGTCGCCGCCCATGGTGCCGGCGCCGATGACGTGTATGTGGCGCGGAGTGAAGGATTTTTTATCACCAAGCCCCTTCAGGCGCGTTTGCAGGAAGAAGACACGAACCAGGCTACGCACCTTGTCACCCTGTATCAGGCGCGCAACCGAATTGGCTTCTTCTTCCATCATGCGCTTGCTGTTGCCGTAATAATTGGCCCAGACGTCGAGAATGGCGTAGGGGGCAGGGTAGTGCTGACGCGGCGCTTTCTTCGCGACCTGCTTGCGCATGAACTCCGCCAGCAGGTTGCGGATACCCGGCAACGATAAGAGCTTGCCGATTAGCGGCATTTCCCGTTTTGGCGGAGGCGATAGCGCGATCTGGCGCGCGGCGCGCTCGATCTGCCGCCGCGGCTGGGCGCTGTCGACCAGGCCCATGGCGCTGGCGGCGCGCGCCGTGAGATTACGCCCGCTTAGCATTAATTCCAGCGATTTCAGAGGGTTAATGATGGCCGTGGAACGCACCAGGCCGCCGTAGGCCGGGTGGATTCCGAGTTTGACTTCGGGCAGTCCGATCCGGGTTCCGGCATCGTCCAGCGCCAGGCGGTAATCGCAGGCGAGCGCGAGTTCGGTACCGCCACCCATGCAAAATCCTTCGATCAGGGCAACGGTCGGGCAGGGCAGCGCCTCGATACGGCTGAACAGGGCCTGTCCGCGCTTGATCATGATCAGGGCCTCCTGGGTCGTCGTTACGTCGAGAAATTCCTTCACATCGGCGCCGGCGATAAAGCCGTTAGCTTTGCCTGAGCGAAAAATAACCGCCTGCGGTGGGCTTTTTTCGATTTCATCCAGCAGACTGTCCAGCTGCTCCAGCACCGCTACCGATAACACGTTGGTAGTGGCGCCGCTCTGGTCCAGGACTAGCCAAAGAATGCCGTCATCGTCGCGCTGGCTGTGCCAGTCGGTAATTGCCGTACTCATGACAGGCTCCTTTCGATAAGCATTGCGCCGCCCTGGCCGCCGCCGATACACAGTGAGGCGATCCCGGACTTGGCATTTTTCTGTTGCAGCACCTTGGCCAGATGCAGCACGATACGCGCGCCACTGGAACCGACCGGATGCCCGAGACTGACGCCGCCACCATGAATATTGAGTCGAGCGGCCGGAATTTCACCGACCGCGGAACGCAGCCCGAGCTGCTGTTTGCAATAGTCCTTGTCCTTGAGTGCCGCAATAACGGCCAGCACCTGGGCGGCAAACGCCTCGTTGATTTCCCAGTAATCGATATCTTCGACCTTGAGACGCTGCGACTTGAGTAATGGTGCGATGGCATGCGCCGGCCCCAGGCCCATTTCCGCCGGGGTCAATGCGGCCCATTCGGTACTGACCAGTTGCGCCAGGATCGGTAAGTTGTGTTTCTTCACCGCGCTTTCACTTGCCAGCACCAGCGCGGCCGCACCGTCGGTAATCTGTGCGCTATTGCCGGGCGTGACCAGGCCGTAGGGCTTGTCGAAAGCGGGGCGCAGTTTGGCCAGTTTTTCGAGCGATGAATCGGGCCGTACACCATCGTCGAGTTCATAAACGTTGCCGCGGGCATCGAAAATGGGCACCACTTCATCGAGTTCACCGTTTTCCTGCGCCAGGTGAAGTTTTTGATGGCTTTCCAGCGCAAATTGATCCATTTCGGTGCGGGTAATGCCGAAGCGCCAGGCGATCTGTTCGGCGGTCTGGCCCATATTGAGGCCGACCACAGGGTCGGTTAAACCCTTGAGCAAGGCGATGACCGGAGTCAGCAGGCGTGGGCTGAATCGGCTAGCGACCTTGAAACGCTGGCCAATCGACTTTGCCGCCCACCAGTCGGCCAGCCAGCTGACCATTTTCGGGTGGAATAAAAGCGGCGCCTGGCTCATTGCTTCGATGCCGCCGGCCAGCACCAGGTCAGAGCGACCCGAGGCGATCGACATTGCCGCATTATCCAGCGCCTGCATACCTGAAGCGCAATTACGCTGCACGGTATAGGCCGGTACACGATCGCCGCAGCCGAGCCGCAGTGCAACCACGCGTGATAAATTCGCTTCGTCGGGTCCTGGCATGGTTGCACCGAAAATCACTTCATCGAATTCGGTCGGTTCGAACGGCATGCGCAGCAGCAGCGAACGTGCGGCGTAGATGCCGAGGTCGGCGTGTTTGAAGGGACCGGGTTTACCGCGTGCTTTCAAAAACGGCGTACGGTTGCCGTCGACCAGGTAAACGGGTTTCGCATATTTTTTGTTGGATGCTGCCATGTTGGATCTCGGCTCGGCGGGAGCTTAACTATAACGTAAAAAACAGTATCATAAACCATCATCTATTAGTTTTGAATTGAAACTTTTATCTGCAAGCGAACCTGTCAACTTAGCTCAGTGCAATCCTCATCCCGCCCATGTTTATGCGTATAATGTATATTATGTAAAGTTACACTGATAATAACAGTAAACTGGATATATCGCTTCCATATGAGCTGGTTCAACGAGTCTGCCGCTATAGGCCCCGCACCCCTTCTGAATGAGCACTCAACTGAAGTGTATTAGCGCTCAGAGTCCTGCGGATGTCCTGATTGAATTTCCGAGGGAACCTCGTTCTACTCGATAATTTTGAATATTATTACGGCTCGATGCCGCTTCAATAACCGGGATGCAAGCGCGCGTCAGCTTCCTGCCGCGGTGCCGGCATCGACATAACTGGCATCAGCGCGGTTTTACCCATCAACACGCGCGAGATCAGATTAAAGGCCGTGTTGACGCCACTGCCCTCACGGCAACTGGTCAACAGCGCGAAGATACCGCCTGATTCGGCGTCGCTAATCATGGCCGGGCTGATTTCCCACTGCAGGGCGAGATCAGATTTATTGAACAACATGATGCTCGGCTTCACGCCACCAAAATAGGTTTCGGTTTCCCGCCTGAATTCAATTGCCGTGGCGAGCGTTCCCAGTCGGGTCCCGTCGACCACGTAAATAATCGCTGAAGCGCCCTTGAGATAGTTCAGAAATCTGTGTGAAACTTGATCCTCGCCCTGGATATCCCACAGCATCAACTGCAGCTTGTCGCGATCGACATTGACAATCATTTTTTCTATTTTGGCACCGGCGTCAGTGCGGTAAGCTTCGCTGAAACTTCCGCTCTGGAAGCGGTGAATCAGGCTGCTTTTACCGACGCCGCTAGCGCCCAGAATACATACTTTTTTGTAATACATGCGTCTTCTCTAGTCATTTGAATTACACCGAACAGATAGCGCCGTGTCTCCCTGTATCTTGCTGCCCGGATAAATCGCGAGCCGCCGTCAGGATATGCAATGCACATGTTAAGAGGGGCCAGAGAAGGGTTCTGAGACCTGTGACACACTAGTAAGCGTCTGATTCATAGATGTTTTTTATCGGGATATAGCAAAAGTCATAAAAAAAGGCCCTTATTCGATCAAATCCGCCCATAAATCGGTGGACAGGTATTTAAGCCCGCTATCGCAAATCAATACGCCGACCATTCCGCCAGCAGCGGGACCCGCAAGCAATTCGAGCGCCGCGGCGACATTGGCGCCAGCGGAATAACCCCCGAATATTCCCTCTCGCTGGGCCAGCAGTCTGGCCGTGTCGCGCGCACTGTCACCCGATATACTGACGTATCCGTCAATCGGCGCGTCTTCAAGAAAGGCTAACTCCGCCATCGAGTAGCCGCCGCCCTGGATCGGATGGTCCGGATTACTGGCGCCGCCGGTGGCAAGGATTTCCGCGCCGGCCGGCTCGACGATGTAACAGCCGATATCCGCACTCTGTTCCTTCAAAAAACGACTAATCCCGGCATAACTGCCCCCCGAGCCGACAAAATCGCAGAAATGGGTGACCTGCCCGTCTGACTGGCGCCAGATTTCAGGGCCGGTGTGTTGATAATGCGCCAATAGATTGCCCTCGCGTTTAAACTGGTCGGCACGGAAGGCATTGCGTTGCAGGGTTATCCGGGTGGCGACTGCCTCAACTTTTGCAAGATCGGCCCCGGACACCTGTCCCGGGCTCGAATCCGCAGTCTGCTCAACCAGCACCACTTCGGCGCCGAGCGCCTGCATCATGCGGGCGCGTTCAATCGAGTTGCCACGCGACATCACCGCGACAAACGGATAGCCCTTTATACCGCATACGATTGCGAGCCCGGTACCCATATTACCCGAGGTCAGTTCGACCACGGTCTGCCCGGATTTGAGCAAACCCTGCTGTTCGGCCTGCTCGATGATGCAGCGCGCCGCACGGTCTTTCTTCGAGAACCCGGGGTTGGTGAATTCGAGCTTGGCGACGATCCGACCATCGTAGTCGGCGGTCAGTCGGTCAAGCGCAACTAGTGGCGTATTACCGATCGCGTCGATCGCCGAGGCTAAAATCCCGTCGTCGTTCATGTTTTTAATTCCACGATTACTGTTTATTTAGGCATAATCTCACAAATCTGCGAAGCCCTGTCCACGAGGTTAATCAAGCAATGCCACATTCGACCTATTTGCCGGAAAAAATGGGATCTGCCACGATCGAACCGACTGGCAGATTCGAAGCCGGTTCGTACCAGGAATTCACCCTGACCTACACTGCCGGTTATTTCGGTATCGACGATACCGGCTCGCTCAAGATCGTGCATCGTTTTGCCTCCGATATGGGTAAACCCCAGTTCGACAACCCCGCGGCCGCCAACTATGTCACGGTCGAAGCCAGCAACGGCGCGGTGCTGCACGTGGAATTCGACGGCAAACGCAACATCCGACCCTGGGATAAAACGCTCTACATCAAGGTAGTACGCGGCTTTTTGCGCGTGGGCGATCAAATCGTCGTGCGTTTCGGCGACCGCCGCCAGGGATCGCCAGGCATGCGCATCCAGACCTTTTGCGAAGATAGCTTCGAGTTCAAGGTGCTGGTGGATGCGATCGCAACCTATAACTATGTCGAACTGCCCGAACAACCGGAAATCAGAATCATTCCCGGCCCGCCGCTGCTTTACAAGGCAATCCTGCCGACTCAGCGACCCGGCAATACAAAATTTCGCCTGTGCCTGAAGGGCGAGGACCGCTGGGGCAATCCATCGGATCTATGCGCTCAGACATTTCAGCTGCGCGCCAACCTGCCGGTAGACGCCCTGCCCGCTGCCGTGACCTTCACCCGTGGAGAGTTCGCCCTGCTAATCGAGGACCTGTCGGTGGCGCAAGCCGGCGACCTGATCATCGATCTGATCGACGCCGATGGTAAAGTCGTGGCTCAATCCAATCCCTGTCGCTTCGCCGAAACCAGCGCCCTGCTGCCCTACTGGGGCGACTTGCACGGCCAGTCGGAAGAAACTATCGGCACCAATTCGGCGCGGGATTTCTATGAGTTCGCGCGTGACAAGGCCTTTCTTGATATCTGCGTGCACCAGGGCAACGATTTTCAGATCACTACCGAATTCTGGAACTGGCTCAATGAGCTGTCGGCTGAATTCACCGAAAACGATCGCTTCATCGTGTTTCCCGGCTGGGAATGGTCGGGCAATACCGGGCTCGGCGGCGACCGCAATGTTTTGCACATGCACGAGGGGCGCCAGATACACCGCTCCTCGCACGCGCTGGTCGATGACTTGTCCGATATCGACACCGACGCGAACTCCGCCAACGACCTGTTCGAAGCGCTCAAGGACGAAGACTGCACCGTGTTCGCGCATATCGGCGGCCGCTACGCCGATATCAAGGTGGCGCACGACCAGCGCATCGAAAAAGGCGTCGAGGTGCATTCGGCCTGGGGCACCTTCGAGTGGCTGATTCAGGATGCCTTCGAACAGGGCTACCGCGTCGGCATACTGTCCAATTCCGATGGCCACAAGGGTCGTCCCGGCGCGTCTCACCCTGGCTCCACCAGTTTCGGCGCCTACGGCGGCCTGACCTGCGTGCTGGCGCCCGAATTTACCCGCGCCGGCATCATGCAGGGCCTGCGCAAGCGCCATCACTATGGCACCACCGGCAACCGCGTCATTCTCGACACACGGGTCGAGTTTGAAGAGGATGCAGAACTGTTCGCGGACGATCCCAGGCTTGGCGACGTCGCTTCGGAAATGGTGCGCGAGGCGATGATGGGCGACATCCTGCGCTGCGGCGAACGCGAGGTAAAGTTCAACGTCGAGGTGCACGGCACGGCGGCCATCGAACGTATCGACATTCGCAACGGCCTCGAAACCCTGGAAGTATTCCGACCCTATAACGAGGCCGAGCTGGGCCGCCGTATTCGCGTGATCTGGGAAGGCTCCGAGTATCGTGGACGCGGCCGTGAAACCCACTGGGACGGATTTGCCGAGTTGACGGCCAATGGCTTCGAATCAGTGACACCGATCAATCGTTACAACCTCGATCGGCAGTTCGAGCAAACCGCGGCCGGGCGCCTCGAGTGGAGCGCGATTACCACCGGCGGATTTGGCGGCTTCGAAGCCATCCTGCAGGATCCCACAGCGGGCAAGCTCAGGATCGATACCGACCTGGTGAAACAGGAGTTCAATGTCGCGGATATCGGTCGCGACGAATTGACCTTCGAGAACGGCGGCATCGAACGCCGCATCAGGGTGTTTCGCCTGCCTGACAATAATCCATATAACGCGCTCAGGATCGAGCGTCGCATCAGTTTACGGGACGACCGCGACAATGCACTCTACGTACGCGTAACCCATGAAGACGGCCACTATTCCTGGTCCAGTCCGATTTACCTGTTTCGCTGATGCCCGCCAGGCTGGAAATCCTGCCGCTGACGCCGAAGCTGGGGGCCGAAATCGTCGCTATGGAGATTACTCGAATCGACGCTTCCGGATTCGAGGCCCTGTACCGGCTTTGGCTCGAGCGCAAAGTTATTTTTCTGCGCGATCAGTCGCTCGATCTGGATCAATTACTGGCGTTCAGTCGACGCTTCGGCGAACTGATGCAATTACCCTATGTGAAACCCTGCGCCGACTACCCGTACGTTATTCGCGTGCTGAAGGAAGCGGCAGAAATCAACATGGGCGTATTCGGCGGCGACTGGCACTCGGATTTCAGTTTCCTGGCGGCGCCGCCGAAAGCCTCGATCCTGTATGCCGAGCAGTTGCCCCCGGTCGGCGGTGATACCCTGTGGATCGATATGGCGCAGGCCCTGGCCGCGCTGCCCCGCGATCTGCTCGCAGCCTTGCAGGACCGGATTGCGATCCATACCGGCGCCCCCTATGGCGTCACCCACGCGCCGCAGGAAGACACTCGCTTCAAGGGCTCCATCGAAATCGAACGCAACAATCCCGAGGCGGATCGCGAAACCCGGCACCCGGCGATTTGTCGCCATCCCGAAACCGGCGAGCTGCTGCTGTTCGTCAACCCGACCTACACCACCCGCATCGAGGGATATTCGCCAGCCGACAGCGCCGCGCTGCTAGCCCGAATATACCGACATTGCACACGCCCCGAATTCGGTTGTCGTTTCAGGTGGAGTCCCGGGAGCCTGGCTCTGTGGGATAATCGCAGCACCATGCACTACGCCGTCAACGACTACGACGGCTATCGGCGCTGCCTGTATCGCACCACGATCGAGGGCGCGGCTCCCCTACCCGCTTAAGTCACGAGCAACGATCGCAACAGCAAAAGAACCGCAACCACGATGACCAGGCCCAGCAACTTTTCCAGGCTACGCGAATCGATTTTCGACGACCCGATCAACGAACCGACGGTCCCGCCGAGCAGCACCGCTATAATCAGTGGCAGGTAGCCAGAGAAATCGACAAAATTGTACTGCGAGCGCGAGATCAATCCGGCCAGCGAATTCAGCCAGACAAACACCACCCCGCAGGCGGCCGCCTGTTGCATACTGCCCAGCCCTAGCAGCAGGATTGTGGGAATCAGGAAAATGCCGCCGCCGATGCCGACCACCCCGGCCAGGAAACCCAGTAGCGCGCCTGTCACCAACGCTATCAGAACGACCTGCCCACGGTTGAAGCGGTAACCAATCGCGGTATTTTTCCAGGCGTAAATCCGGATCAACACGACCATTAGCGATAGCGCCATCAACAGCTTGAAGACCTGTTCGGGCACCTGCAGGGAGCCCCCCAGCCAGGCCATCGGCAGCGACAGGATGATGAATGGCGTAATCAGGTCGAGCCGCAAATGCCCGCGGCGGATGAAATTGAAACAACTAACCGTGGTAACGAGCAGGTTTAACAACAGACTCAGGCTGGGAATGCTGAGACTGCTGAATCCAAACACCACCATTAATGCCGCGTAGGACGAGCCACCGCCTAGCCCCACGGCAGCGTATGCGATCGCCACCAGCAGGAAAACAGCGGCGACTCCCCACATGGGCAGGATGATTTCACTCATGAGCCAGTCTAATCCCGGACAGTCGTCGGATGATTTTGAAGTGATTGATTTGTTTCAACAAATTAGTTTATCTCAATAATTTTGCTGAAGATGGGTTTTTGGCCGCCTTTTGTGCTATTTTTAATCTGTTTTGCACCACGAATCTGAGCTTAATGACCGAAGTTAATATCGAATCCGATGAAATCGATCTCGAACCTTACGGGGACGATACGACGACCAATTTTTCGGACAATGAGAAAATTCCGGTCGAGCATGTCAACTTTGAATTCGAACAGAGCAGCAAGCTGCAGGGACTCTACCGCAAGATCACCATTTTCAACGACACGCACTGTTACCAGTCGATCAAGAACAAGCACCAGCGCAAGTACAAGTACCGGCTCGATATCAGCTACCTCGATCCGCGGCCGTTTCGCAACCGCGTCAAGGAATGGAAGTGGCTCTATGCCTGCGGGGCATTTCTGGGGCTGGACATAGCCCTGTATTTTGCCGGCTGGCTTGACACTTCCTCGATCAATTTTCTCGGGCTGTTCCTCGCTATGCTGGTAGCCTCGGTGATGTCGCTGCTGGCGTTTTTCTATTACTCTCGCGATCGCGTCTTCTTTCGCAGCCAGTATGGAAAAATCAAGTTGATCGAGTTGATCAATAAAAATCCCGACAATGAGAGTTTTCGCAGTTTCATCAACAAGTTCATCATGCAGATCAAAAAATCCAAAACCATGAAGAGCCTGAACCAGACCAAGTTCCTGGCGCGCGAGTTACAGGAATTACGCCGACTGAAAGATGAAACCGTTATCCCGGAAGCTTCCTACGAAAAAGCCAAGAAACTGATTTTTAAACACGAGGCTTTCAGCGCCTCCGAATAAGCAGCGGGCTGCAGCTCTGGCAATGCCCCGGTAAGTCCTTACCGGGACTCCAGTTTCATGTAAAATAATAGTTTTTCCAGCAACCGATTCATGCAACTAGATTCTCTTACCGCAATTTCGCCGATAGACGGTCGTTACGCCGCAAAAACAGCCGCTCTGCGGCCGATTTTCAGTGAATATGGCCTGATTTATCATCGCTTACTGGTCGAGGTTCGCTGGCTACAATCGCTGTCCGGGTCAGCCGACATCGACGAGGTTGCCGAATTTTCATCCGCTGCCAACGCTTTGCTGGACGCGGTCGTCGCTAATTTCGACCCGTCGCAGGCGCAGCGCATCAAGGAAATCGAAAGAACCACCAATCATGACGTCAAGGCGGTCGAATATTTTCTCAAGGAACAGGTGTCGGCAAATGCCGAACTGAATGCGGTCTCTGAATTCATCCATTTTGCCTGCACTTCCGAAGACATTAACAATCTGTCGCATGGACTAATGCTGAAAACCGGGCGCGACCAGATATTGCTGCCAGCCCTGAACGAAATCGAGCAATCGATCGGCGCGCTGGCGCATCAGTATGCCTCGATTCCGATGATGAGCCGCACCCATGGCCAACCCGCCTCGCCAACCACGCTGGGCAAGGAAATGGCCAATGTAAGCTATCGCCTGCGGCGCCAGATACAGCAGATCGAAGCGGTCGAAATTCTCGGCAAAATCAATGGCGCGGTCGGCAATTACAATGCCCATCTAAGCGCCTACCCGGAGGTCGACTGGCAAAGCCACGCCCGCCAGTTTGTCGAATCCCTGGGGCTCGCCTGGAACCCCTATACCACGCAAATCGAACCGCACGACTATATCGCCGAACTGTTCGACGCGAACGCGCGCCTCAACACGATTTTGATCGATTTCAGCCGCGACGTCTGGAGCTATATTTCAATCGGCTACTTCCGTCAGAAAACGATCGCCGGCGAAGTCGGCTCATCCACCATGCCGCACAAGGTAAACCCGATCGATTTTGAAAACGCCGAGGGTAATCTCGGAATCGCCAACGCCATCTTCGCGCATCTCGCGCAAAAACTGCCGCATATCGCGCTGGCAACGCGACCTGACCGACTCTACCGTGTTACGCAATCTCGGCACCGGTATCGGCCACGTGTTGATCGCGCTGGATTCGCTCAAACGCGGCATCGGCAAGCTCGAAGTGAATGCCGAGCTGATCGCCGCAGACCTCGAGCAGAACTGGGAAGTGCTGGCAGAGCCGATTCAAACGGTAATGCGGCGTTACGGCATCGAGCAACCCTACGAAAAACTGAAAGCCCTGACGCGTGGGCAGAAGGTCGACGCCGACGCGGTGACGGCAGTTCGTCGAGGCGCTGGATATTCCCGCAGACGCCAAACGCGACCTGCTCGCATTAACGCCCGCGAGTTACATCGGCAACGCGGTCGAAACAGGCTAACCAGCTGTAACGCCTTATGTGGATACTTCAGGGATTTGACGCGGCGGATTTTGTCAGCAATTACTGGCAGAAAAAGCCCTGCGTAATACGTCAGGCACTGGTCGATTTTGAATCACCGGTAAGCCCTGAAGAACTTGCCGGGCTCGCCTGCGAGGAAGACGTGCACTGCCGCCTGGTGATCGAGAAGGATGGCGCCAGCCCGTGGCAGCTGCGCTACGGTCCGTTCGAGGAAAAAGACTTTCTCGATTTGCCCGAAACCCATTATTCACTGCTGGTTTCGGAATGCGAAAAATGGCTGCCCGAACTGGGTGACCTGCTCGACCAGTTTCGCTTTATCCCGGACTGGCGAATCGATGACCTGATGCTGAGCTATGCGCCGCAACATGGTTCGACCGGACCACATATCGACGAGTACGACGTGTTCCTGCTGCAGGCGCTCGGTTCGCGGCGCTGGCAATACACCGAATCGCGTCTCGAGGATCCGCAGATGATTCCGAATCTCGATCTCGCCATCCTGCGTCAATTCGAGCCGGACCAGGACATCGTGCTAAATCCCGGCGACATACTTTATCTGCCGCCCGGCTGTGCCCACCACGGCATCGCGCTCGAACGCTGCATGACTTATTCGATCGGTTTTCGCGCCCCCGACGCGGTCACGACCTTCGAATCATTCGCGCTTGAAATCGAACGACTGGGCGCTAATGTGCCGCGATACAGCGATCCCGAGCTCGAACTCGACCGTCACAGCGCGGAAATCACCGACACCGAAATTGCCCGATTCAGAACACTGACCGTCGAATTGTTCGAGCAGTCGCCGGAGCTATGGCGGGATGCAGTCGGCAAAATGCTGTCGGACAGCCCCGTTGGTCAGGATGCTGAAAATGAGCAGCCGGTTTTCGTCTCCGATTTACAGGCTTGTGGCTGGACACGTCATCCGGAAACGCGCCTGTTTTTCCACCTGGGAGGGCAAAATATCCAGGTGTACTACAATGGACATATGCACGAACTGCCGCATGACCCGGAAACCCTCGAATGTTTGCAGCAACTCTGTGCGCAGCGCGATTGGTCGACACAGTTTATCAATCGTTGTATTGACATAGAGCCGCTGGAGAAACTGCTCGTCGAACTCGCTTCGAATTCAGCAATATTACCAGTTGAAGAGTAAATTAACCTTATATTTCAATAAATTATGGAAGATAGTTCAAGTATATTATTAGATGGTAGGCTCGAATGTAAGGAAGCCGCCAAGACCCTGATTCTGGGCTCTCTGGGTCGCGTCTATATCGTGACCCAGCATCTCGAACCCGAGCTTTATAACGATGCCGAAATCCATGCTCACCTGGCGCAACTGGCCAGCAGCAATCGCAACAGTGATATCCGCATCATCGCCCACGATACCCGCGTAGCGGCTAACCAGGGACATTACCTGATAAACCTGGCGCAAAAACTGCCCAGTTTTGCGCGAATTCGCACCACGGTAACGCCGGCGCACCGTACTTTCAGGGAAAGCTGGTTAATCGCCGACGATAGCGCCTATATGCGAATTCGAAACCCGGAACGTTACGAGGGCTACTACGAGCTCGACAACAAGCTCGAATGCAGGGGCTATTACGACGCCTTCATAGAGATGTGGGAAGCCTGCGAACCGGATCAGAACACGCGCCGACTCAGCCTTTGAACCGCGGCTCGGCACGCCCGCGAAACCCGCTACCTTCGATCACCAGCACCCTGCCGGGTAACTCGCCAGCGGGCGTGGCGCCGTGCACGCCCTCACCGATGGTGGTAACGAATATCTGATCGAGATTGGCGCCGCCGAACATGACACTGCTAACCACCTGCCCTGGAACCGGCAGGCGGGTATCGATTTCCCCGCCGGGAGAAATACGCAACAGGCATTCATGGTCCCATTGCGCGCTCCAGATATAGCCCTCGGCGTCGACCGTTGCGCCATCGGGATTGCAATTTTCGAGCAGGATCCGGCCGTTACGCGGGCGTTGCTCGGCACCGTAGTCGAAAACCTCGATTACGCCCTCTGCGCGCCCGGTGACATAAAGGTATTCCCCATCGGCGCTGAAACAGGGGCCGTTGAAGCATTCGAATCCATCCAGTATTTGGCTGACTTCGAGCGCCGGGGACAAGCGATACATCGGGCAGTTTTCGTTTTTTGTGAAATCGATATTCATGCCGCCGGCAACAAACGACCCGAAGGGATCGATCTTGCCATCGTTCAGGCGCAAGTGTTCGACATGTGTTTGGATTCAGCAATGGCATTCAAATAGCCACGCTTGGGTTGGTAGGCATAAAGATTCTGATCGGTGCGTTCAAAGGTAGTCTTGCCACTCTTGGTGTGGACATGGAAAGCATCTGCAATGCGAGAATCATAAGTGATGTAGTCGACATTGTCGACAAGGTGGGCAAAGCCAAAGATGTTAGCAACATGGTTGCTGTCATAGTAAACTGATCCGAAATCAGGGACATCAGCTTGGACATCAAGAACAGAATGTCCAGCATTGGTCTGCATGCCAATCTTCTGTTTGGCGGGCCTGACGTTGTGAACAAGGTCAGGGTTGGCAAAGGTTCCTGGGATGCTGGAACCAGTGTCCAAAATGATAACGTTCTTAAGAGAATCACTGTGTCTTCGAAGGGACGTTAGCGGGTGGTTTATCACACTGGGGGGACTGAGTGTGAAGGTGGGCAGGATCATCGACAACAGGGTTGGTCATCATGTTAAAGAACTGGAAGTTCTGCCATCCAACGCGGCTGCGCTGGCGGCCAGGAGTGCCACTCCTGCAATTTGTGCTAGGAGGGGGAACTAGAGCATTGGTGTCAACGGAACGAGTGCTCTGGATGGTGGAATCATCGTCATCAGGATCAGTGTCCTGGTGTTGGGTGCCTGGAGTGCCGTCTCGGTCCTGGAGGGCACTAATGGCTCGGCGGACATACCATTGGTCAGGTGGGATGTCATTGATTTTGGGGCAATCTCTGCTGATGTGTCCTTGGACACCGCAGACATGGCAAATGGCGTTAGAAAGGCCAGGGGTGGAACGTGGTGGACGTTGGGTCTGGGCAAAGCTGGTGCTGCAAATGGGAGGTTGCTCGGTGGGAGTCTGGTCAGTGTTCTGCTGACGGCGTTTCTCAGCTTCGCGTTTGCGGGTGTCATGATACTTCTGGTCAAAACGGTGTTGGCCGAGAGCATCAACAGCATCGGAAAGTTTCTTCGGATACTGATTAGTCCCGAGAGAGAAAGAGGTTTGTAATCCTTTCATAAAAGAACCGTATTTGGTCTGGTCGCAGGCTCGGAGGAAGAGATAGGCTTCAAAGGCATCCCAGGCGTCTTCCTTCATCTTCTTCTGATGGTCCGACTCTTTCAGGGTTAGAGTGGGGTTGTCAACTAAGACTTGGGCATGCAACCGGGGGATGAGCTGCAAGGACATAAGATTCACTTGTTTCAACGTAATGGTTAATACCATCTTTACCGACTTGCTCGATGGCTAGGTCTAGGTACTGTTTGAAGCGTTTGCTCCATTCAATGAGTTGTTCATCGGGTTGCTGCTTGCAGGTTAGCAAAGTAGCAAGGTGATCCACTAGGGAAATCATAGGGTATTGAGCTCGGACTGGCTCATGCAAACAAGATTTGATCGTGACAAGCAATTCAAAGGGGTCGTCTTGGATCTTGGATGCAAAGTTGGGGTGTTCCTGGATGCAATTACGCATGGCTTTGGTGCAGTAGTCGTCCATAATAAGGGCATAGGCCTTGGTACAGTTGGCCTTGAGAACTTGTTCACGGGTAGTGTGAAGTGTGATGCGGGCTTGATACTTGAGATCGAGGCCATCCTGGAGGGTCTTCTGCTTGGCTTCATCGGGATCAGAGGCAATGTCTCGTTGGGGTTCATCCTTAGTTAAGTCTAGGAGCTTGCCATCCCTAAGGGACTTGGCAATGTCATGTCCATTCTGGTACTGTCTTCTGGATGCGATCCGCAATGTGTTCAGACACAGATGCAAAAGTAGCAGTGTTGGCGTTACTGCTGGAGTGGGGTGCAAAGATATACTGCTTCTTTGAAGGAGTATTGGTGGTCCTGGAGCCGGGGTTTCTTGATCCCCTTCCTGGGTTGTTGCGGTTTCCTCTACCGCCTCTACCACCTCTGTTGAACTGCCTAGGGTTGTTGTTGCGACCCATGGTTCAAAAGTTTTGATTCCTTAAGGGAATATCTAATTAAATTAGTTAAAAAACTAGGGTACCACTGCAGTGGGAGCTGTGGTTCCTGTCGGGGCACTCAAGTGGTGCTCTTGTTGAGGCTGTGCTATGGGGGCACTTGAAATATCTGAACCGGTCCTATGGAAACTTCGGTTCAACCGGTTGGGCTTGAAATTCAGTCCTGGATGCCTAGTAATAACCAGTGGATCCACTAGTGACTGATTTGATCTTCTAGAAGAATCGGTTGTACCGGTTCTATCAAGATCTTGACATGGGACTCTGTGGTCTCTTGGAAGTACTTGGAGGTCGTTATGAGGGCTCCACAGTCTTCAGAACAGTCCTATTAGTTCTATCGGGGACCTATATAGGACAAGGGGTCTTGGTATGGGGTGTACGGATCGATTCGGTTCGATCGATGGGAATCCGAAGAAGAGAACCCCAGCCAAAATACCAAATATGGCTGTACGGGAAAGCAAATATCTCCTGTAGATGGAGATATGGTCTTGGGGCCAGTGATAGACTTGACAAGCAGCCTATTGTCTGATCTTTTGTCACTGGTATGACCACTTTTGGTCAAATATCGGTGGAGATATGATCTTCGGCGTGGACCCTTGAATATTGGATAGGGCGTCCAGTCAATCGATTCCTCGATATTGACTCTACGGAATGCCTCTAATACTTGGATATCGTTATCACTCTATAGAGTAATAGATCCAGTGATCTTCAGGGACTATATAGGAGTCAATATGACCCTATATATATAGCTAATAGTTGATTCTAAGATAGAACCGAATTTTAGCTTCTTGGGGGCAAATTCCGGTATGGAATCCTTGGAGATCTTGTGGCAATATAAACTAGATAATAAAGCAATAAAATAAATAAAATATAGCTAACCTAGTAGCTATATAGATAGTCACGATTCAGTCGTGACTATCAAGCTCTTTTGATATAATGTTGGAAGGAGAGATCTAATGTTGCATAAAGAGATCAGTTATATCAAAAGAGTGAGCTCTGTTGCTCCTTGTTATCTACTTGAAGATATCGATGTATCGATCGTGTAAAATATGGGTCAATTGTGGGTCCAAATGGGAGAAGAGGTGCGTTATCCAACAGAACCGATTCTATCAAGGGCTTGATATGGGACCTTGTGGTCTCTTGTAAGTACTTGGAGCTCGTTATGAGGGCTCCACAGTCTTCAGGGTAGTCCTATTAGTCCTATCAGGGGACCTATATAGGATCTTGGGTCTTCAAATGGGACTGTATGGATCAATTCGTTTGATCGTGTTGGGGTGTAACAGACGAGAACCCCAGCCAAAATGTCAAAAATATGGTGTGCTTCCGGAGCTAATATCTCCTCTTGTATAGGAGATATGGAGATGGGCCTTGTTGGAGACTTGTCAAGCACTGTATGGAGTGTCTTTTGACAACAAGTATGACCTATTTTGGTTGGATATTGATGGAGTTATGGTCTTCCGGCATCTTGGCTTGAATATTTGATAGGGCGTCCAGTCAATCGATATCTTTGATATTGACGCTATAAACGCCTGTAGATCTATAAAGCTAATAGATAGCAGTTGATCCACTGATCTTCAGGGACTATATAGAGGTCAAAAACACTCTATATTATAGCTCTAAACTGAATCTAATAGAGATCCAAATTTAGGCTTCTTCAGGGCAAATTCCGGCTTGGAGATCCTTGGAGATATTACAGCAATAGAAAACTAGGAATAAAGTAAAATAATAAATGATAGCTACTCTTGTAGCTATATATAGCATGTCGATTAGACCTATCAATCGATGCTATCAAACTCTTTTTATATAATGTTGGAAGGAGAGATCTAATGTTGCATAAAGAGATCAGTTATATAAAAAGAGTGAGCTCTGTTGCTCCATGTTATCTACTTGATGTAGATCGAAGATATCGATATGTGGATGGGGTCAATGTGGGTCCAAATGGGAGTATTGGTGCATTATCCAACAGTATGCCTAAGTTGGTAGTGATGTAGGCTGTGAATTGAGCTGCTGCCATGGTATTATGTTATTGTTGTGGTAGCTAAAAGCTAACACTAACCTTGTAGGACTAGACTGTATAGTCTAATAGGACGTTCTGTCACTTGGTATTGATGGATCAAGTGATAGTCCAAAGCATCGATATCAATTGACTAGTTGACTGTAGGTCCGTATGGGATGGAATCCAGTCACTGATCAACTGTTGCCTTGATTTGATTCAAGTGAGTGCTATTGACTGGTACTTGAGTCACTTGAGGGGATGCTTCTTTTGCTGTTGAAGTAGGCCTTTCTGTCAGTCAAACTGATACTGTAGGTCTAAGAGTGAGGCTGTGGCAATTTTGAAATTCCGAGCTTGCCTATGCCTTTACTGCTACACTTCCTCT
>CAVYHN010000019.1:0-77774 GCA_963768295.1 uncultured Gammaproteobacteria bacterium
AAACTGGTAGCCATGCAGAAGATATCCGGTTTCTTTGCCAGCACCGAGCTGACGATAGGGGCGAAATCAGAAATATCGAAACCATGCAGGTTGACGTCGATAACATCGATACCGGCAACCTCGAAGGCGGCCTTGTAGGTTGCCGCTGACTGCAGGCCGTACTCGGCGTCATTATTGGTCACGATCGCGGCGGTTTTTGCCTGTGGGAAATTCTCGGCGAGGTACTCGACCCCGGTCACGTTATACAGGGGGTGTGATTCGCAGGTGGCGATCAGGTAATCCGACTTTTCGGTAATGTCGCTGGGCAGCAAGGTGGTCGTCAGCATCTTGCGCCGTTGCGCCCAGGGCAGTACCGAGGCCACGGTCGAGCCGCCGAGCATCATGACCATGCTGACCTTGTCCTGCAGTACCAGCTTCTTGTAACCCTGCACCGCCTTCTCGGTATCGTAGGCATGATCGTAGGCGACCATTTCGATGTTGTATTTTTCGCCACCGACGTCGATACCGCCGGCGGCATTGATGTCGTCCGCGACTATCTGACAGCCATACAGCCCCGGCAGTCCCCAGGGCGCGTAGTCCCCGGTCATCGGGATATTCATGCCGATTTTTACGGTTTTATTGGCCGCCAGCAGGCTGCTTGGTAAGCTGGTGGCACCGGCAGCGAGGGCACCCGCAACCGACGCACGCAATACATCTCTTCTTGAAATACTCATGTGGACTCCTCAGTCGGTAATTGACGATCTCTGGCTAAATGCTGCAAATGCACGAGTTGCCACAACGAATGCCCAGAGGCTGCATATTCTTGACGTGCTGCAGTTCAATTTTATTATGCTCGCCCGGGCTGCTTGATACAGACCCGCTGCGAGAGCCAAATACTAAATTTTCCGAACCGATCTGTATATAAGTAATTTCCACAATGACAGCCGGGAAATGCGGCAATAAATTTTTATCCCCTTGCCGAAACGCATGGTTTAGAATCTTGACCAGTCATGGTGGGTCCTGTGGGTACTCGCCGGCGGCGTATCCTTATAGCCAGTGGAGCGATAGCTAATGCTTGATTCGACCTTGCGCCAAATCGTCAGTACGGCGACCCGTGATTTCATCCCCTATGACCGGTATGGCGACCCAATCGAAGGTATGTCGTGGGTTCCCCTGAGCGGAGAATTGCTCAACGGGGAATTCGAGTGTTTCATGTTGCGCATGGCAGCCGGCGCACAATCGAGACCGCACGAGCATACCGGGTTCGAAGAGTTTCTGGTGCTCGAGGGGGAACTGGTTGACTGCGACGGCAGCCATTACCGTAGCGGCGATTTCGTGCGCTTTCTACCGGGTTCGAAACACAGCTCGCACACGCCTGACGGCTGCACCATGCTGGTCATCCTGCGCGGCAACAACCGCAGCCTGAGCGCCAGCGAGATCGGCACAGCCAGCACCGCTTAGACCGCCGGGTTTTAGCCAAAAAAAGCCCCGCCTGTCGCCAGGCGAGGCTTTGTCTTCAACACCCGGATTACTTGCCTTTCTCCTGGTTTTTCGTCTTGATATATTCGGGGCAGGCCATGGCTTCGAGCTCCACCTCCATGCCGACTTCCTGAACCCCGTCGCTGGCGCGCAGGATACCCATAGCCTTGAACATCCAGGCGAATACGAATCCCGGCACGACGCCAGGTAGATCCACCATCCGAACATCCAGAAGGTCGGAATCATGTAGGCAAACGCCAGGACATTTTTGCTTCCGGCAGCCAGCGTGTGCTTGACCCGGGACGCTCCCATCTCGTACATCATGAAGCCGGCATGGATAAGGATCGTAATGGCCCTGCACCAGAAGTAGTAAATCTCCAGGTTAATCGTATTGGCCCAGGTTATGGCGGCCTCGAGTTCAGCGGGTGCCATTATTGATATTCTCCTCCAGGATTTAATTTTAGATTCCTGTCCTCGGACAGTAATCCCATTAACATCCTGTGCTCGTGCCAGATCTCCGTTACTCCCCGTAACGGCGGAGTCGGCGGTCATTCCCTGGGTGGCTTTTTTATTGCGATTCGTCCGCTTGGGGTCGAATTTCGAGGCGCGCATAACCAATCTCCATATCGATGGCTATGCTCCTGTTTTATATAGGATATTTGCACCAGACTGGTGCCAAAAGACATCGGCGAGCGCGTAAATCACGACCGCTTGCCGATTTTGCTAACGGGCCTAACTGCCGCCGCTATCGGTAAACTTTACGGAATGGATGCCGAAGTGCTCGATGTGATACGACCTGCCGTCGGCGATGAGCTTTATCTTGATTACCGCCGGCCCCGAATCAAACTCCAGCGGCACCTGGTAGTCGACAATCTCGATATCCTCCCCCGCTGCGTCGCTGTCGAAACGATTCGCCACGAAACGGGGTTTTTCCATGGACTTAAACTGACCCAACCGACTGAACGACCGATAGGCCGCGCGGACTTTCTCGTTTTTAAAATCCTGTCGCGCCGCGGGCGATAACAATGGCTCGAGCTGTGTATATTCCCAGCTGGCCAATTTGGGCAGCGCGACTTCGAGATAAGGTATCGCGGTATCGTCATAGCGGTCCGCCTTGATGCCGTACCACAGCGTATATATCACGAGCCCTGCTACCAGCAGGGCGAAAAATATCAGGCTACGTCGCAGGATCAAGGACATCAGCAGGCGGGCTCCGGACAGAAACGCGGCGAATCTATCATGTTTGCCGGGCTAAAAAAAATCCCAAGCGGAGAAATTCGGTCTATTCAGGCACTTCGAGATTGTTCAAACGGCAGGCCTGCTGCAGGGTGTTATGCAACAGGCAGGCGATTGTCATCGGCCCTACCCCGCCCGGCACCGGTGTTATCGCACCGGCCACCGCGGCGGCGCTGTCAAATTCGACGTCGCCCACCAGGCGCGTCGTGCC
This sequence comes from uncultured Gammaproteobacteria bacterium, assembly GCA_963768295.1. Classification (GTDB taxonomy): domain Bacteria; phylum Pseudomonadota; class Gammaproteobacteria. Next base: position 2,906 of record CAVYHN010000019.1, read on the forward strand.
ATCTTCGTTTTCGAGACGATTGATGCCGACATCGATGACGGTGGCGCCCGGCTTGATCCAGTCACCCTTGACCATTTCAGGCCGCCCTACCGCGGCCACCACGATATCCGCCTGGCGGCATTCGCCGGGCAGATCACGGGTGCGCGAATGGGCAATGGTGACGGTGCAGCTTTCTTTCAACAGCAAGGCGGCCATCGGCTTGCCGACGATGTTGGAACGGCCGACGACGATCGCCTTGAGGCCGGACAGATCGCCCAGATGATCCTTGAGCATCATCAACGAACCCAGCGGAGTGCAGGGCACGATGCCGTCGGCGCCGATCGAAAGTCGACCCACATTGGAGAGATGAAAACCATCGACGTCCTTATCGACCGAAATCGAGTTGATCACGGCTTCTTCATCGATATGATCGGGCAAGGGCAACTGCACCAGGATGCCGTGCACGTCGGGGTCACTATTGAGCTGATCGATCAGGCCCAGCAGCTCGTCCTGACCGGTGCTTGCAGCAAGCTTGTGCTCGTAGGAATTCATGCCCGCCTCGACGGTTTGTTTGCCCTTGCTGCGAACATAAACCTGGCTTGCCGGATCTTCGCCGACCAGCACCACCGCCAGACCCGGCGTCAGCGAGTGGTCGCGCTTTAATATTTCTATCTTGCGCGCGATTTCACCGCGCAGGTTTGCCGAAAATGCCTTACCATCAATAATCGTCGCCACGTTTAATATCCCCTCAACACTGTAATAACAAGGCCGGCCGTTTCCCCCGGGGTCGTGGCTGGCTTACTCGAATTACGACATTTTACAAATAACCGCGGCGCGATATATCAGTAATACGACACCCATTTATCCGCTCGCCTGGATCAGGCTTCTATAACTTCCGCCTTGAACCGGCAGAATTTTCTCGCCCATAAAGCCCCGGGGCGGGATTTCGACGCGGCTACAGTTTTCCCGCAGCCGCATTTTCTACTCTTTCGGACTAACCAAAGTCAGGGCAACAGCGCCGTCGTTGTCAAGATTCGATCCTATAGCAAACACCGCTGCCTGCGGTGACAAGCTCGAATCCGCGCCTTGAAACGCAACTTCGTCATCGCGCAGTTCGAGGTAGTTAACAATCGCGCCCCGGCGGACAAAAATCAGTACCGTGAGTAATCCGGACGCGATTAGCGAATCGCGCTCACCGCGCGGCCAGTTCCACTCGAGCGGGCATTCGCCACCGCTTGCTTCGGGTTTGAAATCGGTGACAACCCTGACCCTGTCCCAACCAAAATCTGTAACATCCGTCAGCCGGAACTGCCCGGACGTACCTGGTGCCGCCAGTAACTCGTTTAGCGCTGCGCGAAACTGCTTGTTGGCGGTGCACCGGGCATACATATCCCCGTAGTAAAACGACATCACCAGGATCACGATCACGGGCACGATATACAAGATCGGCCGCGTGGGCATAACCGAAAGTGCGTTTTTAATCATCGCGAACTCCTGTTGAAAATCGCCGCCACGCGGAAATGTAATTATCAGATCGTTTCATTCGAGCGCTTTCCGCCCCGCAGATGACTAGCTGCCAGGCGCCTGGTTTTTCCTGCCGCGATTAAAGCCAGATTTAGCTCGCAGCAGGCTCATTCGGCGATATCAATAAAAAACCCCTTCGACCTGGGTCGAAGGGGTCTCGTTACAACATACAGACAGGGTTACCGCAGGCGTTTACTGGCCCACGGTATCCTCCATCTCCCGCCTCGCTTCGTCATCCAGGATCTTGCCGGGACCACCCTGCTTTTTGATATTTTCAATATCCTGCCTGAACTCGGTGGATTCCTTCTTGATTTGCCAGATATGCCAGCCAATCCAGAAGGCAATTCCCACAATGGCCAGAGCCATTTCCGTTCCGACGAAGGGATAGATCGCGCCGAAGGTATCGATATTGAGCCAGTTATCAACTAATCCAGTAGACATAGTATTTACTCCTAATGTATTAAATAACGTGTGTAAAATCAGGAGCCGTTAACCGGCTTCTTCACGTATCGCCCGAGCCACTTCGTCAGCGTCTATCGCACGCTGCGTTTCGACGTTGATATCCAGGCCGACCAGTTCAATCTCACGCGGTATGCGCAGCATGCCCATACCGTGCAGGATCTTCGATACAATCAATGCCGGGAAGAAACCCAGTACGAAGAACATGATCAAGGCACCCAGAAAGTTACCCCATGGGGAAATGGGCGCATAGCCCTCGAACGGAGACGACGGATAACCCCACAGCATGAAGCCGGCCATGACAATACCGTAAAAACCGGCGTAACCATGCACCGCAACCGCACCGACGGCGTCGTCGATCTTGAACTTGCGTTCTACCCAGTAGTGCATCTTGTAAGCCAGGACTGCACCGCCAGCGCCAATCAACATAGCCTGGATGGGGTGGTACAGATCGTTACCCGACGAGGCGCCAATGATACCCGCCAGACCACCGGAGTAAGTCCAGAACGCGTCGCCATCCGAGATCAGATACGCCGCCATCAAACCGCCCGACAAGGACATCAGGAAGTTGAAGGTAATCGCCGACAGCGTCGTTGGCTGCAGGTAAATGTTGGTGGCGCTGAAGAAACTCTTGTCAGGCACATCCAGCATCGCAGGACCGTAGACATCGATGATCGGGATGTTACAGGCCACGTAGAAGCCCCAGAAACCGGTATAGATCATGAACAGCCCGATCGTTACCAGCCAGGGGTTGTGCGGATTGATATTCCTCGGCGTGCCGTCGGCAGCAAACTTGCCGATGCGCGGACCCAGCACCAGTAATACGCCGAGCGCGAAACCGCCGGCTATCGCATGAATAACACCGGATGCGTAGGCATCGTGATAACCCAGCTTTTGCACCATCCAGCCATTCCAGGACCAGCCCCAGGATGCATCGATGATCCAGGTAAAGGAACCGATGACCACGGCCAGAATCCAGAAAGCACTCGGGCGGATACGCTCGATGACGGCGCCGGAGACGATAGAAGCGGCGGTCCACGAGAACAGCAGGAAGGCAGCCCAGAACACGCCGTTAATCCGCGCCCAGAAGGCGGTATCGTCTGCGGTCAGAACGCTGCCTGCTTGCGGTGCACCACCCATATGCGTGCCCATCAACTCGCTCCAGGGCGTTGCAAATGGCGCATCTACCAGCGGACCGATGATCCAGGGGCCATTGACAAAGGCGAAATAAATCCACCAGCCAAAGAAGAAGAAGGTGACGGTTACCAGCGGGATAACCATGGTGTTCTTCATCAGGGTATGGGTGTGGTTTTTGTAGCGTGAGGCGCCCACCTCATACACACAGAAACCGACGTGGATCAGGAACATAAACACAACGGTGACCCAATAATAAAACTCGGTAAATATTATCCCGAGAGCGGTTAGCTCGTTATCCATTTTTCTCCCCCTTCAATTATGAGAATTGTTAAATAAAAACCAGCATCCCGCCGGCATACCACCCAATGATTTTCAGCCCGGTCGTTCACTCACAATAAAATTTAACCACCCGAATGAAAACCCCCAATATTTATACCCGCATTGAAGACCCGTATCAATAACATAAAAAGCCTTCAGGTTCAAAACGGCAAAAATGATTGCCGGCAGCTCTGAGTAACCCTTTTCGCCCGCTAATTACCGTGTATCTGCCTCAGGCAAACTTTTCGTAGGCCTTGCGCAAATCGACCATCGGATGCCCCTGCGCCATCTGGAACTTGACCAGCAGTTCGCGCGCAATCATGTCACGATCCTGCTGATTGTCCGGCAATTCGATATCGTCGGGAATGGTTACCCAACCGTTGATATTACGATCGAATACCGCGGGATTGCCTTCCTCATAGCCCATGTGCACGTCTTCCAGCCAGTTCAGATCGCTCCATCCCATGACTGCCATATACTTGTGCAAAAATGGCGTACAGCGCTCCATGTCGGGCACCAGGTTGACATCGTAACGATATCCGATGTGCTGCCCGATGATTTTCTCACGCTCGGTATCGACGCCATCGCCTTCGAGGAAATGATTAATATCTTGTTCAGCCATTTCAGACCTCCTTAGAAACGAGTCATGTCGGGACGACCGACGGTGTGTTGAGTACCGGCCATCGGCACCTGCGCGCAGGCCGAGGCTTCCAGCGTCAATGCAGCCAGATCTTCCGGCTCTAGCGAATGGATATTGGTCTTGCCGCAGGCGCGCGCGAACAGTTGCGCTTCGATGGTGAGGGTATGCAGGAAGTTGTAAACCCGTTCCGCGGCCGCATCCGGGTCGAGACGCTGACGCAGAATCGGATCCTGGGTCGCGATACCGACCGGGCAACGACCGGTATGGCAGTGATAGCAGTAACCCGCGTCTACGCCCATTTCGGCAGGGAAATCGGCTTCCGGAATATCCTTGTTGCAATTAAGCGCAATCAGCGACGAGTGACCAATCGCAATCGCATCCGCACCGAGTGCAATCGCCTTGGCGACGTCGGCACCGTTACGGATACCGCCGGCATAGACCAGCGTGATTTCACCCGACATGCCAACGTCATCGAGCGCCTGCCGGGCCTGGCGAATCGCCGCGATGCCGGGCACACCGGTATCTTCGGTGGCGAGATGCGGTCCAGCGCCGGTGCCACCTTCCATACCGTCGATGTAAATCGAATCGGGTCCGGTCTTGGCGGCCATCCGCACATCGTCGTAAACCCGCGCCGCACCCAGCTTCAGCTGAATCGGGATCTGACCATCGGTGGCTTCACGCACTTCCTGGATTTTCAAGGCCAGATCGTCCGGTCCCATCCAGTCGGGATGGCGCGCCGGTGAACGCTGATCGATACCGGCCGGCAGGGAACGCATCTCGGCAACCTGGTCGGTCACCTTCTGTCCCATCAGGTGACCACCGAGACCAACCTTACAGCCCTGGCCGATGAAGAATTCAACCGCGTCGGCAAGACGCAGGTGATTCGGGTTAAAGCCGTAACGTGACTGGATGCACTGGTAAAACCATTTTGACGAGTAGCGACGCTCATCGGGAATCATGCCGCCTTCACCCGAACAGGTCGCGGTGCCCGCCATGGTGGCGCCACGCGCCAACGCGGTCTTGGCCTCGTAGCTCAAGGCGCCGAAGGACATACCGGTGATGTAAACCGGGATATCGAGCTCCAGCGGTATCTTGGCGTTAGGGCCAATGACGGTTTTGGTCAAACATTTTTCACGGTATCCCTCGATGACGAAACGCGTCAGGGTCCCCGGCATGAAGGTCAGATCGTCCCAGGTCGGGATCTTCTTGAACAGCGAGAAACCACGCATGCGATAACGACCGAGCTCGGCCTTGATGTGAATATCGTTCATCACCTCGGGTGGGAAGATGAAACTGTTCCCCAGGTGGTACGGATCTATTTTCTTATCAGACATCTTAATTCTCCAGGATTGAAGCCGTGCCTAAAGCACCAGCTTCTTCTCCGTTGGTTCGAGGTTGTCGTAGTTCCACAATTGCTTGCCGGAAGTCAGCTTGATCATGTTGTCGATGCCGTTAGGCGCCGACATGCCATACAAAGACAACTTGCCTTCGAGGTAGCGCTTGTCGAGATCGGTCATTTCGGTTTCGACACAGTCGACGCCGAGGCTCGCAATCTTGCCACCGACGTAAATGGTGCCGTCGTACATCGAGTCGCCGAGGTTGTCGCCGGCGTCGCCGAGGATAATCATGCGACCGCGCTGCATCATGAAACCAGTGAAAGCGCCGACGCTGTCCCCGACAATGATGGTGCCGCCTTTCTGGTCGATGCCGACACGCGCGCCAGCCTGACCTTTGCAGACCAGGTCTCCGCCACGAATCGCGGCGCCGAACAACGAACCCGCGTTCTTTTCGATGACGACGGTTCCAGCCATCATATTTTCCGCACATGACCAACCGACTCGGCCCGAAATATGCACGTTCGGTCCATCGATCAGCCCACAGCCGAAGTAACCGAGGCTGCCTTCGAAGTTAAGGTTTAGACGATTCAGAATACCGACGCCGAGCGAATGCTTGGCCCGCGGATTTTTCACCGTAATCGTGCCGTGACCCGATTTCATCAAATCGCGAATCCTGATATTGATGTCGGAGATTTCCATGTCCGCCGCATCGAATTCGGCCGATTTCTCAAGATCGACTTCGTAGGCCCATGGATAGGTGATAATTCTCTTCCTCGGAAGCCGAGAAAAAACGCTGCTGAGTTCGACCCGCGAGCTGCTCTTCATGCAACCCCATGTCATGGGATGTATCTACGCTGCCCATACCTTAACCTCCCCTTGATAAGGATCCCAGGTGTCGATTTCACGTGGGAAAATACTGCGAATGGCCACTTCTTCCGAAGCCAGGCCGACAAATTCATCGCTCTCGTAGAGCACCATAGGTTTTGCACCCATCACGTCCTTCGCCATGCCTAGCTGATTGCCGGTGGCGACGAGGTAGGTGAATACGCCGTCGATGACGTCGATAGTACGGCGCATAGCGCCTTCGAGCTCGTCACCGCGATCGATGCGATCGGCGATATAGACCGCGATCAGTTCCGAGTCACAGTTCGACATGAAGCGGTGGCCGCGACGCTCGAGATCGCGACGCATGGTCCAGTAGTTGGTCAACTGGCCGTTATGCACCACCGATACATCGTTGAATGGATAAGCCCAGTAAGGGTGGGCGGAACGTATATCGACATCGGACTCGGTCGCCATACGCGTGTGGCCTATCGCATGCGTGCCGACGAAGCCATTCAATCCATACTGGTCGGAAACCATGGTGGCATCGCCCAGGTCCTTGATTAACTCCAGCGCGGTTCCAACCGACAGGATTTCGACACCGTCGAGGTCTTCGATGAAATCGATCAGGCGTTTCAAATCCCCGCCGAATTTAAAATGATAGCGAAAAGCGTACTCGGTGGCATCTTCCTTGCTGATGACATCCGCGCCCATTTCTGCGAGGCGCTCATCGACCGCGGCCTTGCGCTCGATAACCAGGCGGTGAATATCGAAACCCGTCTTCATTTCTTCCTGTTCGGCAACCTTGAAACGCAATACCTGCACGCCTTCTTCCGGCTGGCCGTAGAGTGCAAAACCGGTAGAGTCCGGCCCGCGGTGCTTCAGCGCCTGAAGCATCTGGGTCATCTCGCTACCGATATCGCTGGTGACGCCACCTTTCCAGATAAGTCCAGCAATACCACACATAAGATTATCCTCTTTGAGATTAAAACTTGCCGCAATCGCAGCACAAAATTACTGTCCCTGCTCGGAGCGCAACCTCGCTATCGGGCAGAAAACCTTAGCTATCTATGGCAGGCAGTCGAGATACATTTCGATATCCCAGTCGGTGACCGTGGCATTATATTTCTCCCACTCGTCACGCTTGTAGTGCTCGTATACCTTGTACATTTCACCTGGCATCGACGACTGGATAACCGGATCGTTACGCAATTCCTCGAGCGCATCACCGAGTGACATGGGCAGCTTCTTGACATCTTTTCCGGCATCAATTGCCGCGTAGATATTGCGCTCTTCCGCTACACCGGGGTCGAGATCATTGTCGATGCCGTCATCGAAGGCTTTCAACAGAGCTGTACCCATAAGGTACGGATTCACCATCGAATCAACCGAGCGATACTCGAATCGACCCGGGGCCGATACGCGCAAGGCGCAGGTACGGTTCTGGTAACCCCAGTCGGCGAAGATCGGCGCCCAGAAACCGGTGTCCCACAGACGGCGATAGGAATTGACCGTGGACGAACCGATTGAAGTCAGTGCACCGAGATGCTTGATGACGCCACCGATCGACTGCAGGCCGATCGGGCCAGGCGCTCTCTCGTCGATAGACGGATCGGGCATAAAGGTGTTTTCACCACCGACACGGTAGGTGAAGGCGCCATCCATACCCGGTAAGGAATCCATACCGAGCTGGTTAACCACATCTTCACCGCCACGCCACAACGACATGTTGTGGTGACAGCCCGAAGCAGAGACACCCATGAACGGCTTCGACATGAAACAGGCGATCAGGTTGTCTTCACGCGCTACCTGGGCACAGATCTGGCGATAGGTCGTCAGGCGATCCGCGTTACGCAGCACGTCATCAAACTGGGTGTTCAATTCGAGCTGCCCGGGCGCGTCTTCGTGGTCGCCCTGGATAATATCGAGACCCATTTGCTGCGAGTACTCGATAACCTTCATGAAGGTGGGGCGCAATTCTTCGAACTGGTCGATGTGGTAACAGTTAGGCTTGGTGACCCCACCGGCCATCTTGCCGTCTTCACCGCGCTTCAACCACATCATTTCAGGCTCGGTGCCGCAGCGCATATCGAGACCGTGCTTTTCCTGGAATTCATTGTGGATACGCCGCAGATTGCCGCGGCAATCCGAAGTCAGCGCGCCACCCGGATTATCACGTTCCTCACGATTACGGAACAGGGTACAGAATACGCGCCCGACGCGTTTATCCCAGGGAAGCTGACAAAAGGTTTCCGGATCGGGGATACCTACCAGTTCCGAAGCTTCCGGACCGTAACCGATGTAATCGCCATGACGATCGATGAACAGATTAGCGGTTGACCCGTAAACCAGCTGGAATCCCTTTTCCGCCAGACGCTCCCAGTGCGCCGCCGGAATACCTTTACCGACGATTCGCCCGGTAACGGAAACAAACTGGTAATAAATGTAATCAACCCCGGTTTCCTTGATTTTTTCCGTAACCTGCTTAACCAGATCGGCGCGCCCCGGCGCTTCCACGTGTGCTTGTAAATCGGTCATTTTACCCTCCAAAGGTTTAAGACTTAGTTCACCTATGCTTCGGTTCAGCTGCTGATGCGATCCGGTTATTTAGTCTGAATTATCGCCGGAAGAAACATCTTTACAACTGCCCAGCGTGCTACTGGGCGAACCAGACAGGGCGTCATGTTATACCCATAGGCTTAGTCAAAACAAGACCTCTGCTGCCTTTTTTTGGACAATTTTGACAAAAAGGCGCATCTTTAGTGGACCAATTCTAAAGCCAGGTCTGCAACCAGAGCGCAAATTTGTGCAGAACGGCTACTAACAGCATCGGTCAGGTTAGCATATAACTTAATATTTATTTTATAAATCAATTGTTTATATTATTATTATCAATTCGTTCTCTAACTTGAACCTGCGCCTCACAGACACCAACAAGGGTGAGCGAAATAATGCCAATTACGCTAACTAAATCTTAAATCAAGTCAATTCGAGCGCCGGCAGGGCTTGATTTGAATCCATTTATGCCGCATTATTGTACCAATTAATAGTACCATAATAATACCGCGTTGCGAGGAACCCAAAGGCGTGAAAGCAGCTGACAGCAGCCCCACTGCGACAACAGATCCGGAGGCAGAACCAGCGGAAAGGCGCAGCGGCAACCGCGTCGGTGTGACCACCAGTAATGTCGCCGCGCAACTGCGCCGCCGGATTCTTGAAGGCGAATACGCTTTCGAGGAACGCCTGCCCGCGGAACGCAATCTGGCCACAGAATTCGGTGTCTCGCGCGGCACGATTCGCTCGGTGTTGCAAATACTCGAGCAGCAACACCTGGTGGCGCGGCAGATTGGCAGCGGGACCTACGTCACCCACCGCGAAACTACCAATCAACAGGAAATTTCCAGCATCACCAGCCCGCTGGAGATGAACGAGGTGCGCATCGCGATCGAACCGCAAATGGTGCGCCTGGCGATAGCCAACGCAAGCTCGCGCGAACTCGACGAACTGCGCGATGCGTTACGCCAGTGCGAAGACTGCGGTGGTGATCCGGAGAAGTTCGCCCGCGGCGACGCGGCTTTCCACATGGCGCTGGCGCTCTGCTCGCGCAACAAGTTAATGTACTGGCTATACGAGCGCATCAGCGAGGTGCGCCGGCATTCGCAATGGCGCACGATGAAAGCAAAATTGCTAACCGCGGAACGTATCGACTTTTATAACAGCCAGCACCGCAGGCTATACGAGGCGATTGCCACACGTGATACCGCCAGTGCGGTAAAACTGATCAAGGATCACCTTTACGGGGTCCACGACGACCTGCTCGAAACTGACTAGGAATCATTCTATGAACGCACCCTTGTTCGTCTCTCCGGTTCGAGTACTGGAACCCGGATTGAATACCCTGCCCCCCGATACCGAGCGTTATATCGTCCGCGCGGGCGGGATTACCGCCCTCGAGCTATTCGCCGGCGATCGCATCGAACTGGTTAACGCGGAAGGCATGCAGGTCGGCGAAATCACGGTCTTCGATGCGCAGGGCCGCAGCGATATGCAACTGATCGGCGCGCGCGAGGATGGCGCAGCGGAAGGATTCAAGAACATCCTGCGTGGTAAGGACGCGAGCGCGGTCAAGCTCGAGCGCACCCTGCGTTTTCGTAACATTTCGCTCGACAGCGCGCGCAGTACCCGGGTATTCAGCAAGGAATCGCCCGCCGGTGACTCGGCGAGCTTTACCGCGGCCGAAGATATCACCTGCGTGATCGCCGCGCCCGGCGAACCGATGCTGGTCGAGCAGCAGGATACCATCACCGACCTGACGGTTTTCGTGCATCGTCAACCGCGCGACGCCGGGGCGCAGATAGTGCGCCTACCGGACCCGCTCGCCGACCCTCTTCAAGACCAGCGTATCGAGGCCCGTACCGTATTTGCCTACGAGGTCAAAGCTGGGCAGTACATTCAAATAATCGACGTTGAGGGCCGCGAATGCTCGGACTTCCAGTGTTTCGACATCGCCGCACTCGACAAGGGGCTAGAGCGTTGCCTCGACGCGACCAGCACACGCCACGTGGTCGGCGCCTCTTACCCGGCGCCGGGACTGCTGGCCAAGTTTTACACCCAGGATTTCGAACCGATGGTGGAACTAGTGCGCGATACCTGCGGACGTCACGACAGTTTCGGCACCGCCTGTACCGCCAAGTACTATGAAGAGCTCGGTTACCCGGGTCACGTGAATTGTTCAGAAAACTTCAACCGCGCGCTGGCGCCCTTCGGCATCCAGCAACGCCCTGGCTGGATGGCGATCAACCTGTTCTTCAATACCAATATTGACGATACCAACCAGATGTATTTCGACGAGCCCTGGTCACGACCGGGTGACTACGTCCTGATGCGCGCGCTCAAGGATATGATATGCGTATCATCCGCCTGCCCCTGCGATGTCGACCCGGCCAACGGCTGGAATCCAACCGACATCCACATGCGCATTTACTCGGGAAAACAAACATTTACCAAAGCGATGGCTTATAGAATGACTACAGACGCTGAAAAACAATTAACCAAAGAGACCGGTTTCCACTCGAAAACGCTACAACACACCCGTAATTTTACCGAGTACGCCGGCTACTGGCTCGCCAACAGCTACACCAGGCACGGCGCAATCGGCGAGTACTGGGCCTGCCGCGAAGCCGCGGTCGTGATAGATCTTTCGCCGTTGCGCAAGTATGAGGTGCTGGGACCGGATGCCGAGCTGTTGATGCAGACCTGCGTGACGCGCAATATCCGCCGGCTCGCGGTCGGCCAGGTGGTTTATACCGCGATGTGCTACGAAAACGGCGGCATGATCGACGACGGCACCGTATTCCGGCTGGGGCAAGACAATTTCCGCTGGATCGGTGGCAGCGACGAGAGCGGGATCTGGCTGCGCGAACAGGCGCAAAAGCTCGGGCTCGAGGTCTGGGTGCGCAATTCCACCGATCAACTGCATAATCTGCAGATACAAGGGCCTCACAGCCGTGACATACTGAAAGACATTATCTGGACCCGTCCCGATCAGGCAACCGTCGAGGAACTCGAATGGTTCCGCTTTTCGATAGCACGTATCGGGAATGAATTGGGAATCCCGGTTATCGTTTCTCGCACCGGTTACACCGGTGAACTGGGCTACGAGGTATTTTGTCACCCGAAGGACGCACCTGCAGTCTGGGATGCGATCTGGGAAGCCGGTCAGCCGTTCGATCTGACGCCCCTGGGACTCGAGGCGCTGGATATGCTGCGCGTCGAAGCGGGTTTGATTTTCGCCGGTTATGAGTTCAGCGACCAGACCGATCCGTTCGAGGCCGGTATTGGATTTACCGTGCCGCTCAAAACCAAGGAAGACGATTTCATCGGCAAAGACGCGCTGATCAAGCGCAAAGAGAATCCGCAACGCCTGCTGGTCGGGCTCGAACTGTCGGGAGACGAATTGGCGGCCAGCGGCGATTGCGTCAACATCGGGCGCAACCAGGTCGGCGAAATCACCAGCGCGGTGCGCTCTCCGATCCTGCGCAAGAATTTTGCGCTATGCCGTATCCAGGTCGAACATAGCGAACTCGGCACCGAAGTAGAGGTCGGCAAACTCGACGGCAAGCAGAAACGCCTGCCGGCAAAGGTAGTCGGCTTTCCGTTTTACGATCCCACCAAGTCCAGGGTACGCGACGTTCCACCACCGGAATAACTGTCCCAGGTTTTTACATCGACAACCGCAGGTAAATTTATGGTTATGGCACGACACCTGAAGAAGCTCGACGCGCGCACCGAAGCAATCCTGGTAAATTCAACGCCGGCGGAAGATTTATCCTCGAGCCGTATTGCTACGGTTAAAGCGAGCTACGCGGGACTGGAAGGCGAGTCTCACTCGGGCCTGGTACGCTCGTCCTGCGTGCGCGTGCGCCACCAGTACCCTGAGGGCACGCAAATCCGAAATACCCGCCAGGTCTCGATCGTTTCGACCGAAGAACTGGCCACTATTGCCGAAACCATGGGCATTGCGGAGCTAGAGCCGGAGTGGCTGGGTGCCAATTTACTGGTTTCCGGGATTCCGAATTTTTCGCAGATTCCACCCTCGACCCGAATGATTTTTGCCGGTGGCGCATCGCTGGTGGTAGACCTGGAAAACAGCCCCTGCAAGTATCCGGGCGAAATCATCGAGCGTCATCATCCGGGATGCGGCAGCCTCTTTGCCAAAGCCGCCGTCGGGCGACGTGGAGTAACCGCCTGGGTGGAACGCGAAGGTAATATCAATACCGGCGATAGCATCCAGTTATATGTTCCGCCACAGCGAATCTATGCAATACCGGTCTGATTTTTGATGCCGGGATCAGGTAGACGTTCATACCGTTCCCACTTTTGCAGCTCGACCGCATAGCCTGTCATACCGCGGCTCGACCGCATAACCTGTCATACCGCGGCTCGACCGCATAACCTGTCATACCGCGGCTCGACCGCATAACCTGTCATACCGCGGCTCGACCGCATAGCCTGTCATACCTCGGCCCGACCGCATAGCCTGTCATACCGCGGCCCGACCGCATAGCCTGTCATACCGCGGCCCGACCGCATAGCCTGTCATACCGCGGCCCGACCGCGGTATCCAGTTTGATTGGAAAATCCCGGTAATCCTGGATCCTCCCATCCCGACGTATCAGATCAAATTGTGTCCCCGCATTTGCCCCCTCAGTCATACCGCGGCTCGACCGTGGTATGAAAGTTTCGAGTCAAGCAACGCGGTGACAGAAAGGAGAACTAGCGGACGACGAGGCAGTTGACGTCGGTCAGGTCGAGCAGCTTGCGCGAGACGCTGCCCATCGATCCGGCCTTGATCTTGGATAGACCGCGCGTCCCGACGACAATCAAATCGACCCGGCGCCGCTTGGCGAAACCGGCGACACTGGTGGCGGGATCGCCACTGCCGATCGCGGTCTGAATATGCCTGGCGCCGCATTCTTTTGCCGTTTTTTTGGCTTCAACGAGAATCTTGTCCGCGATCTTGCGCATCAGGTCGTCGCGCGCAATATTAAAGGATTCGAACTCGGGCGCATCTTTGAGTTCAACGGGTAGCTGCATGTCTCGAATGACGTTCAAAATCAGCAGTTCCGCTTCGTGTTCTACCGACAATTGTGCCGCAATACTGACCGCGCGGCCCGACGCCTGAGATGCGTCGGTAGCAACCAGAATCTTTTTGATCATAGGTGGAAGGCACCACTTCAGCCCGGGAAAGTGCGTATTAAGCCTATAAGTGATTTATTCTGCAAGCATTTGTAACCACGCCGTTGGTCAATCGGTCGCGGGTATAATAGCGCAATCCCCGCATCGTCTCCACGCCTACAGCTGGCTCTCCAGCGGCAGGCTGGTGGTGTATTTTATCTGCGTCACCGCGACGTTAGAGTTAACGTCCCTGACCAGGGGTATCTGAATCAGCTTGCGGCGCAGGAACTTGTCGTAGTGTTTGATATCTTTGGTAACGATCTTGAGAAAATAATCCGCTGATCCGGTCACCGTGTAACATTCCACCACCTCGGGATACTCGCGCACCCGCTGCTCGAATTCGTGCAACGAGCTTTCATCGTTTTTCACCAGGCTGATGCGCGAAAAAACAACCAGTCCCAACCCCAGCTTTTCCGCATTCAACAGCGCGACCTTCTTTTCGATGATGCCCTCCTGCTCGAGGCGATGGATACGGCGCCAGCAGGGCGAGGTCGACAGGTTGACCTGCGCGGCAATTTCCGCGACCGTCAGCGATGCATCCTGTTGCAAAAGAGCCAGAATTTTGATATCGATTGGCGCAAGATTCATGATATTTGAATTAATAATTCTATAAATTTCAATAATAATAGAATTTTATTCCTATTTAAACCTTATCATCGCTAAATGAGCAATTTAATTCTCCCGGCATAGGTTTAAAATTACCTGGTTTCCTCGCGCAGGACAGGTGCTGTCATGAAAGTTTCCCTCGACGATAAATATACGCTGGACAAGGGCCGCGCCTACATGACCGGTATCGAAGCCCTGGTGCGCTTACCCATTCTGCAGCATCAGCGCGATCTCGAGCGCGGGCTCAACACTGCCTGTTTCATCTCCGGCTATCGTGGTTCGCCGATCGGCGGGCTCGACCAGGCGCTGTGGAAAGCCAAAAAATTTACCGCGGCGCACAATATTCATTTCCTGCCCGGGATCAACGAAGACCTGGCGATGACCGCGGTCTGGGGCAGTCAGCAGGTGGGCCTGTTTCCGGGCGCGAAATACGACGGCGTGTTCGGCATGTGGTACGGCAAGGGCCCGGGGCTCGATCGCAGCATGGATGTGCTCAAGCATGCCAACGCCTTCGGCACCTCTCCCTACGGCGGCGTTCTCGCCGTGGTCGGCGACGACCACGCCTGCAAGTCATCCACCCTGCCCCACCAGAGCGATCACATGTTCGTCGGCGCCACCAGCCCGGTGCTCAATCCAGCCGGGGTTCAGGAAATTCTCGACCTCGGCATCTTCGGCTGGGAACTATCGCGCTACAGCGGTTGCTGGGTGGGCATGAAGGCCATCACCGAAAATATGGATGCCGCGATTTCGGCCGAAATCGACAGCAGCCGGGTCGAGGTCGTTATCCCGGACGATTACGAATTGCCCGAGGACGGGGTACATACGCGCTGGCCGGATTCGCCGATGGCACAGGAAGAACGCCTGCAGCGCCACAAGATTTACGCGGCGCGCGCGTTCGCCCGCGCCAACAATCTCAACAGCATCGAACTCGACAGTAAAAATGCCCGCCTCGGTATCGTTACTACCGGCAAGTCTTATCTCGATACCTTGCAGGCACTGAACGATCTCGGTATCGACGAGCGGCTCGCGGCGCGCATCGGCATTCGCCTGTACAAGGTCGGCATGAGCTGGCCGCTGGAGCCGGTGATGACCCACAAGTTTGCCGAGGGACTCGAGGAAATTCTCGTCGTCGAGGAAAAACGCAGCGTGATCGAGGATCAGCTGACCGGGCAGCTTTACAACTGGCCGGTGCATCGGCGGCCACGGGTCGTCGGCGAGTACGATGAGAATCGCAAGCTGCTGGTGACCAACCTCGGCGAACTGACCCCGGGCATGATCGCGCGCGTGATCGCGGCCCGCATTTCGAATTTTTTCGATAGCGATTCGATTCGGCAACGGCTGGCGTTCCTCGAGGCCAAGGAAACCGCATTGGCCAAACCGCGCAATCGTGCGGAGCGCAAGCCCTGGTTTTGTTCGGGCTGCCCACATAACACTTCCACGGTGGTGCCCGCGGGCAGCCGCGCCTACGGCGGTATCGGTTGTCACTACATGGCAACCTGGATGGACCGCGGCACCGAAACCTTTACCCAGATGGGCGGTGAAGGCGCCACCTGGCTGGGGCAGGCGCCCTTCACCGAGACCAAACACGTATTTCAAAACCTCGGTGACGGCACCTACTTTCATTCCGGTCTGCTGGCAATACGCGCGGCGGTCGCTGCCGGCGTCAACATCACCTACAAGATCCTGTTCAACGATGCGGTCGCGATGACCGGCGGACAAACCTTCGACGGCGAGCTGTCGGTAGGCCGGATCGTCGAGCAGTTGCGCGCCGAGGGCGTGAAGCGCATCGCGCTGGTCTCCGATGAACCGCAAGACTATGGCAACGCCAGTTTCGCAGGCTATGCCGGGGTTTCGGTTTCGCATCGTGATCAACTGGATTCGATTCAACGCGAATTGCGCGATACCACGGGCTGCACCGCGTTGATTTACGCCCAGACCTGCGCTGCGGAAAAACGGCGCCGGCGAAAAAAAGGCATCCTGCTCGATCCGGCCAAGCGGGCTTTCATCAACGCCGCGGTCTGCGAAGGCTGCGGCGATTGTGGGGTGCAATCGAATTGCCTGTCGATCATCCCGCAAGAGACCAGACTGGGGCGCAAGCGCGCGATCGATCAGAGCGCCTGCAACAAGGATTTCTCCTGCGTCAGGGGCTTCTGCCCGAGCTTTGTTACGGTGCATGGCGGCAAGCTGCGCAAGAACCCGGCCCAGCTTGCGGACAGTAGCTGGAGTGATTTACCCGAACCCGACAAGCTACCCATCGACGACAACTTCAGCATACTTATTACCGGCATCGGCGGCACCGGCATTCTGACCGTGGGTTCGGTCCTCGGCATGGCGGCGCATATCGAGCAGAAAGGCGTATCGGTACTCAATCAGACCGGGCTGGCGCAAAAATTCGGCGCCGTCACCGGGCATGTCCGCATAGCCAAAAGCCAGAAGGAAATCTATTCGGTACGAATCCCGTCCGGCGAGGCCCAGCTGATACTCGGCGCCGACCTCGTGGTCTCGGCCGCCAATGACGCGCTGACCAAAATCAATCGAGAACACTCCCATGCCGTCATCAACAACCACCTTTCGCCGACCGCCGATTTCACGCATAACACCGACGCGATTTTCCCGGTCAGCGACATGCAACAGGCAATCGAGGATGAGGTCGAAGCGGGACGCGGACATTTCGTCAACGCTACCAGGCTCGCCAACAGCCTGCTGGGTGACGCCATTTTCTCGAATTTCCTGTTGCTTGGAGTAGCTTACCAGCATGGCCTGGTGCCGCTGCAGGCGGATTCGATCCTGCAGGCGATCGCCCTGAACGGCGTATCGGTCGAGAGTAACCAGCAGGCCTTTCTGTGGGGCCGGCGCTACGCCGTCGATGCCGATGCCGTGCGCCGCGCCGCGGGCTTCGAAAAACCGCACCAGCCCGCTAAAGATCAGACCGATCTCGACGAGATAATCGAGTATCGCAGCGCCTGCCTGGTCGATTACCAGGATCAGGCATACGCCGAGCGTTACCTGCGCCTGGTGCAGCGGGCACGGGAGCTGGAGCAGTCCCTGCATCCGCAAAAAAGCGAAGCCAGGCTATCTTTTACCGAGGCCGTCGCGCGCAGTTACTTTTCCCTGCTCGCCTATAAGGATGAATACGAAGTCGCCCGGCTGTACAGCAACGGCGAATTCGAATCCACCCTGGCAAAGCAGTTCGAAGGCGATTACAAACTGCGCTTCCACCTGGCGCCGCCATTGCTGGCGAAGCGCGACCCGCAATCCGGGATTCCGCTGAAACGCGAGTTCGGTGGCTGGGTGCTGCCGTTATTCAGCGGGCTGGCAAAATTGAAGAAACTGCGCGGCGGCGCATTCGATATTTTTGGCTATAGCGCCGAGCGCGGACAGGAACGCAAACTGATCACCGACTATGAACGGGATATCGAACTCCTGTTCGATGAAATCACCCTGCAAAATATCGATACCGCGATCGCAATCGCGAGGCTGCCGCAAAAGATCCGCGGCTTCGGCCACGTCAAGCAGGCCAGCATCGAGTCTGCCGACAAAACTCGCGCCAGTCTGTTCAAAAAATTCAACGGCGACGCCAGCGTTGGCGTTTACAAGCCTTGACCTGCCCCGCTAACAGGGCCTAAGTTACGAGCCTTGAACAGGCTGCCGCCGGGGCCGGCATCACTATGTCCGAAAAATTTCGTATTCCGATTACCGCGATAACCGTATTTGGGACCAGTGGTTTGCTCGCTTTTACCGTGGCAATCGTTTTGTTTCTCGGCTTCGGCCAGGCCGTGCATACCACACGCCAGCTATGGGCCGATCAGGCCAAGACCCTGATCGATGCCATGGAGCAAAGTCTGGATTCTCGCCTGCAGCCGATACGCGAGCAGGCTCTGTGGATTGCACAGGACATCAATGACCTGTCCGACCCGGCATCCCTCGACGCGTATATTTTTGGCAGCCTTGCGGCCACTCCGCAGGTCGCGGGTATCGCAGTCATTACCCCTGATGGCCGCAGCAGGCGCTGGCATCGCGGGCAGCGCCTGGCAATCGACGAAGACTGGTCGCAAAAGCCCTGGATCGAGGAGTACCTGCAAATGGTCAACGACGCCGACGCACCCGGGTGGCGTGACCCGATCTTTACCGAGACCGTAAATACATCGACCCTGCTGCACGACGTCCCGCTGCACAACGCGGACGGAGAGTTTATCGGGGTACTGGCACAGATCGTCCCGGTTCAGCAAATATCGGCATTACTGTCCAGAACTCATGCCGATACCGGAGTTACACCTTTCATTCTGTATAACCTGAATTTCGTACTCGCGCATCCACAAATTATCAACGGCAATCTCGAACAGCCATTACCGCATCTCGACGAACTTGGCGACCTGGTGTTACAGCGTATCTGGTCACCCGACGAGGAGGCGGATTTCATCTCGTCGGCGCTGGTAGACACCCAGGCCAGTGGCATCTTCTGGGGTGACGACTATTACCTCTACCTGTATCGCAATATCGAACGTTATGGACCCGCTACCTGGACCATCGGCGCTTACCTGAACACCAGTCTGTTAGCCGACGATCAGACTGAACGCGCCTTGCGAGCGTTAACCGCGGGCCTTATCGTACTGGGGCTTGCGATCATCGCGTCAATTTTCATCGGTCGCAAGGTCAGTTCCCCGGTCAAGGCGCTCGTACGCGCCGCCAACCTGGTCGATAGCGGTGAGCTGGACAGGATCGAGCCGTTGAGCGGTAACCGTATCCGTGAACTGGACGATGCCAGCGGCGCCTTTAATCACATGGTCGGCGGTCTGCGCGAACGCAAACTGATTCGCGACACGCTGGGCCGGTTCGTGCCACAGGAAGTCGCCAGTTCGCTACTCGCCGGCGGCGGCAAGCTCGAGGTCCAGCAGAGCGAGGCCACGATCCTGTTTTGCGATATCGAGGCCTTTACCCGCCTCACCGAAAACCTCGGACCGGTCAAGATCGTCGAAGTGCTGAACGCCTACTTTTCACGCATGGTCGAAATTCTCGAGCAGTACGGCGGCGTGGTGACCCAGTTCCAGGGCGACGCAATCCTGGCTACTTTCAACGTCCCGATTGCCAACCCCGAGCATGCGCGCAACGCGGTGCTGGCGGCACAGGTGATGCTGACCTCGGTCGCCGGTAGCGAGTATGCAGGCGAGCGGCTCAATATTCGTATCGGCATCAACACCGGCAAGGTCGTCGCCGGCGCCATCGGCGCCAAAGGCCGGCTCAACTACACGGTGCACGGCGACGCGGTCAATCTGGCCGCGCGCCTGGAAGCCATGAACAAGGAATACGGCACGCGCCTGCTGATGTCGGAAATGACGGTTTCACAGTTGCCGGCCGAAGAACTGAAACCGATCGGTGAAACCATCGCACGCGGCCAGACCCGTTCGATAAAATTGTATACGCTGGCATCGCTGGCCACAGATAAACAGAGTGAGTAAT
Source organism: uncultured Gammaproteobacteria bacterium (assembly GCA_963768295.1). GTDB lineage: Bacteria > Pseudomonadota > Gammaproteobacteria. The sequence goes on from CAVYHN010000019.1 coordinate 22,922, forward strand.
GCGATGAATTCGGACTCCCCCAAGATGCAAGCCATGTTCGGCGGCACGCCGAGCGGCGGTTTTTTCGACTTGCCGACCGCCCTGCCGGGAGATGTCCGTGATACCGATATCATCATCATCGGCGCACCGGCGGCGACGCCTTACGCCAGCGTCGGCAGCTATTGCGCCAGCGCGCCCGACGCCATCCGTGGCGCCTTCGGCTGGCCTGGCGTGCTCGGACACCACGACTTCGATATCGACGGTTACCTGTTACCCGAAGGCGTCGGGGCACTCGACTGGGGCAATCTCGATTACAGCGACAGTGATTTTGCCGCTAACCGCGAAGCGATCACCCGGTCTGTCAAACAGGCGCTCGACGGCGGCGCGCTGCCGTTTGTGCTCGGTGGCGATGACTCGGTGCCGATACCGGTATTAGAGGCCTACCGCGAGCATGGGCCGCTGACGATCCTGCAGTTCGATGCGCACATCGACTGGCGCGACGAAGTCGGCGGCGAGACCCTGGGGCTGTCGAGCAATATGCGCCGCGCTTCTGAAATGGGCTGGGTCGAGAATATCATCCAGGCAGGCGCGCGCGGCATCGGCAGCGCCCGCCCGCAGGACCGCCAGGATGCGCTCGACTGGGGTGTACAGTTTTTCCCGATGCGCGAGGTCGTGCGCAACGGTATCGATCCGATCATCGCCGCAATCCCCGAAAACGCCAATCTCTATATCGCACTCGATATCGACGCCATGGACCCGGCCGTGGTGCCGGCGGTTATCGGTCCGGCGCCGGGCGGGTTTACCTATTGGCAATTACTGGAAATCCTGGAAGCGGCCGCAGAACGCGCGTCCATCGCCGGGTTCAACCTGGTAGAATTGATGCCAAGTGCCGATATCGGCGGCCGCGGCGCCCTGGTCGCGGCGCGCATCGTCGCCATGGTCATGGGCCTCGCCGCGCGACAGAGGCATCACTCGGTATAATCGTGCGCCTGCAGCATCACCATGCCGACAATGCCGACGATGAATCCCCCGTAGGCACCAATAACATGCGCCATGCCGTTGCTATGAGCGGCGGCAAAGTGAGTCAGCAGCGGCATCAGCGCGGAACCGATGCCGAGCAGCAGGCAGGTACGCGCGATCAGTCGTCTGAGCCCGGCCTTGTCGGTGACCTGTGAAGCAGTACGTTTGTTATAACCCGCGATCAATTCCATTTTGCCTTTGATACCGATTTGATAAGCAAATACAAACATCAAAATCGCTATCCCTTCCATAATCAGTATTTCAATCAGCTTGCCGGTCATGGATTACCCTCTCATGTTGCTTCAGTCGCCGACTGGCGCCAGCAATTCTGCCCATTGTTTCGGTTCGATCCGGCCCAGCAGGATAAACCCGCCAGCGCCATCAGGTTTGAAAACCAGGCCCTCGCCCTCGGCCGGATACGCCGGTGTGGCGGCGCTCGCCACGTTGCCGTGAGCAACGATAACCCGGTTACCGTCCACCGGCGGCGGCGTCGACAGCAGTCGCTGCGCCGTGGCGACTATCGCAGCGCGACCGCCAAAATACTCTGCCGCACGCAGGTTCATGACCTCGGTCGACGGTTCGACCGCGCCAAGATCCATCAGACGCGCGGTTTCCATGGTGCGACAGTAAGGGCTCGCCAGCACTTGCGTGACCGGGATTTCAAGCTTGCGCATGGCGTTACCGACCGCAACGGCGTCGGCGCGCCCGGCATCCGATAACTGCCGCATGCCTGTCGGATCACAACTCAGCCAGTCATCCCGGTTACGCAGGTCGTCGCTCTGCGACCAGTTAGTCGCGACGTGGCGAAAGTAAATATTCAGTCCGCCGGCGCGCAGGGCTTCGACCAGCACCTTGCCGCCCAAAAGCGCTCCCTGGTCAGCGCCGGCGGGCGTGACTGCAAGCAGTAAAGCAGTCATCAGCGTCGCAGCGACTGCCCGCAGCCTGTTAGCCGCCAGCTGTCGTATGATCGATATCATCGTTTATGCCAGCTCCTGCTGATGCGCCTCGACGAAATCCGCCATGCTGTTGAATTCCCACTCGATCGTGTATTCACCCTGCGGCGGCGCGGTCGCACCCAGGCCCTCCTGGTTGTGACGGCGGTTGATCCAGACCTTGGTCATGCCCATGCTGGTCGCCGGCACCATGTCATGGGTCAGCGATTGTGCCACGTGCAAGATCTCGTGCGGCAACACCCCGAGATCGCGGCGCGCGCGTTCGAACATGTATTCGAAATTACGCAGGTTCGGCTTGTAGCAGCCGATGTCCTGCGCCGTATAGATCGCGTCCCATTCGATTTCGAGGCGTGCGTTACTGCCCATGTAGCTGATGCGGTCGCAATTGGTTACGGTCGCCATCAGGTAGTGCCGGCGCAGGTAGTTCAGGGTCTCGATTGAATCGTCGAATGCCGGCCAGTGTTTGACCGAGCGGCCAAAATCAAAGGCCTCCTGGTCGCTAATCTTGATCTGCCATTTGTTTGCGATCGAACGCGCCACGTCGGCCAGCAAAGCGCTGTAGGCCCGTGACGGCGTTTCGGCCTGCTGGCGCATTTCGAACTCGGCAAACAGTTCGAGCACCTCGTCGCGATGCAGCTTGACCGGCACCTTGTCCAGCAACGGATGCAGCGCATTGTAAATGCCGCTCTCCCAGTCGATCAGCGTGCCGTAGGTGTCGAAAGTCAGCATCTTGAAGTCGGATAATTTCATGGTTTCTTACCGAGAATGTTGCCAGGTATAAAAATTCGCCAGCCATCAACCTGGCGGGGGTTTTACTGCTTTATCGGCAAGATACTAGCACAATTGAAATCAGTAAATCCCGGGCTTCGAAGCATACTAACGCCAGCTTTAACCAGTATTAGCTGGCACAGCTTCCACAATATATCCAATTCACGAACCCCATTGCCGCACCAGCAACGAGACTTCAGGATGTGCTCGACAGTCCCGCCGCATAACCTGGAACCAACGCTCAGCAGGCGGCACATTTAATTTAAGTAACCAGCCTTTCCTGCCGACTATAGTCTTGCCCAGGCAATCGGAAATGGACGTTTAAGCGTGTCAATCAGCGGACTTTTTACCAAAATATATCGAGATATAATCAACGATCAGGTCAACCTGATTCGTCTGCCGGAGGTTGTGAACCGGTTGCGCAAGGCTTTATCCGAACAGGATATAACCATCGATACCCTGGCGCGGGTGATCCAGACCGATGTCGGCGCCAGCGCCTACCTGCTGAATATCGCCAACAGCGCCGCCTATAGAACGCGCGTCAAGGCCAGCGATATTCAATCCGCCATCCGCATGATGGGCATTCCGACTTTTAGTAACCTGATCACGGTGTATGCGGTCAGGTCGCTGGTGCACAGTAAAGATCCAAGGGCGCTAAAATTCATGAAGTCGCACTGGAAAAGAAGCGCTCATCGCGCGGCAATCGCCAGCGCTATCGCAAAATTAACCGACCGGGTAAATCCCGACAAAGCGCTGTTAGCCGGTCTTTTGCAGGACGTGGGTGCACTGCCAATTTTAACCAGGCTGCAAAGCGATCAGCTGGCGACTCTATCGGCTGACGAGATCGATCTGGCGCTAGACACCTACGCGGGCAAGATCGGCGTCGTACTCGCGCAGAAATGGGAGCTGGACGAGGATTTCAGGGCCGTGATCAAGAACGCCGGAAACCTGGCCTATGATGGTGGCGCCAGGACGGACCTGGTGGACGTTGTTAACATTGCCCAATTGCTGAGCCAGATAGGCCAACCCGGTACTAAATGGCCGCCCCAGGAAGACACGCCGTGCCTGATGAAATTTGGCGAAGATGGATTAACGATGGAAACCAGCTTGTCGCTGTTGAAACAGGCCCAGGACGACATCAATGAAATCAGGCAGGTTCTTTCGGCATAGTTCGTCAGCGCAGGCCGCGCCTGTTTCAGTCGCACAAACTATCAGCCATTTCCTGGGAGGTTTCCAGGATGGTGATTTCCCGGCTCGAGGCGGCTGCATGATGGTAATAAAGCCGGATATCGAATTCTATGTCCCAGTGTTCGTCCCCGGCGCGGCACAGGATTCCATCTTCAAGGTCAGCGACGATGGACGATCGAGGCAACCAGGCAAGACCGAGCTTTTCCTTTACCAGGGACTTCAGCGTATGGGAATAGGCATTTTCATAACGCCTGGAAAGATAACAATGGTGCGACTTATCCTGTATCAGCTGACCGATCGCTTTGCCAAACACGGAATCGTGGGCATAGGCGACAAACGGCAGCGCTTCTTCAGTTGTGCCCGGAAGCTTGAACAACGGCGTCTTGTCCGGTTTGGGTACCGTGACTGGAATCAGGGAGTCTTTACCAACCGTGGAGTAGGTAAACTTTTTTTCGTCAATCGGTAAAGTCAGCGCTTCGTTGGCGTAACAAAACATGTAGTTGATGCGGCCCTGGTTGAGCAGGTCGATGCATGCGCTGAGTTTTTCCGAAATCAGGCGGACATAGACATTGTCGAGCCGGGCTTCGAGTCGCTTTACCCAGTCCAGGAACAGGGTTTGCGCAATCGAGTTTTGCGCGGCGACGGTAATTTCATAATCTCCATTGGTGCCGAGCACGCGCGCCGCTTCACGCGCGTTGTACAGGCGACGCAGTATGACCTCCGCCTCGGGCACGAATATGCGCCCTTGCGGGGTTAGATTAAAGTTACTACTGTCGCGATTGATTAACTCGGTGCCGAGCCACTCTTCGAGCGATTTGACGCGCCGGCTCAGGGCCGATTGCGTGACATGGCGCTCCCGTGAAGCCGCGGTAAAGCTTTCCAGGGTGGCCAAACAGACGAAGTCTTCGAGCAATTTAATATCCATCGACTCCCCCCGGCGAGTTGTTTGATGGTGTTATTGTTATTGGATTCCCAGGCTTACTGGATTTGACTCAGCAAGCGCCATTGTCTCACGTTGTCGATACAAGTGAACATCAATATCCGAGCATACGACTTGATGCCGTTTAGTTTAAGCGCCACCTCCCGGAAAAACATGGGTTTAAGGGTGGAACTTAAAGTTTTGCGATAAAGGCGGATTGGGTGAATGCGTTAATTTCGGGTAGCCGTGCGCGCGCGGAGTTATGCCGATATAGAATAGCGGCAGTCCAAATGAGCATTTGCCAAACAGTGAAGAACAGGGGATATTGGCGACCATGAGCGTAAACCATTTCTGGCTCATATACTTTATCCTGCCAAAGAACAACGACAATAACAGGCAGGGCAACATCGGAAAGTTGTGCTTATTCCAACTGTATAACTGAGGAGTTATAAATGAAAAAATCAGTACTGAGTTTGAGTTTTGGTATTGCCATCAGCCTGTCGTCGACCGCGGCGATCAGCGCCGAGAAGGTCAATATAGGAACGCCGGCCTGGACCGGGGCACAGGCCATCGCCGCGCTGTTACAGGCGGTTGTGGTCGAACGCATCGGCGGCGAAGCGAACCTGGTGCCGGGCAACAATGCCACCATTTTTCAGGGCATGGACCAGGGCAAGGGAGATATCGATGTGCATCCCGATGTCTGGTTACCCAACCAGGAAAGCTTCACCAAAAAGTATGTCGACGGCAAGAAAACCGTAACCCTCAGCAAGAATGCCTACGAAGGTAACCAGGGATTTTGTGTTTCCCAGGATTTCGCCAGGCAAAATAGCATCACCGACATCGCTGACCTCGGCCGTCCCGATGTCGCGATGAAGATGGATAGCGATGGCAATGGCAAGGGTGAAATGTGGATTGGCGCCCCGGGCTGGGCTTCGGCCAACGTCAACGAGGTCAAGGTTCGTGACTATGACCTGTTGTCATTTATCGAGCCGGTACGAGCGGAAGAAAGCGTAAAGACCGCCCGCGTAAAGGACTCGATTGCGAAAAAAGAAGGCTACGCGTTCTACTGCTACAAGCCGCATGCAATCTGGTACATGTTTGATGTCACCATGTTGTCGGAACCCAAGTATGACCCGGCGAACTACAAGATGGTGCAACCGTCTGATTCACCCGACTGGTACACGGAGTCCAAGGTCTCGACCAAGGATGCGCTTAAGCGTGTTCAGATCGCCTGGTCGAACTCTCTGAAAGACCGCTCTCCTGCCATTGTCGAGTTCTTTGAGCGCTTTTCGCTGACTGCAGACGATGTTAGTGGCTTTGCTTACGAGATATCGGGCAAGGGTCGCAAGGCGTCAGAGGTTGCCAGCGAATGGATTGCCAAGAACCCGGACCGCGTAGACGCCTGGTTAGGTCTGTAATCGCGTGACATAAAGACCTGTGTGGGGGCGGCGACGCCGTCCCCATACAGACATCAGTTTTGGTTTTCTTCGCTCTATTCGGGGGGATTTTGCGTGTCGGATCAGTCACAACAATCATCGGGCGAAAGCGTTATCGAAGTCTCCAATGTGTGGAAGATATTCGGCGCACAGGCCGATGCCGCCTTGACCGCAATCAGGGAGGAAGGGCTTGGCAAGGCAGAGGTACTCGAAACCTATGACGCGGTCGTCGGGGTTGCTGATGTCAGTCTCGATGTCAAGAAAGGCGAAATATTCTGCGTGATGGGTTTGTCGGGAAGCGGTAAATCCACCCTGGTGCGCCACTTCAACCGATTGCTGGAACCCACCGCCGGCAAGATTGTGATTCACGGCACCGACGTCATGGCGCTGGGTCCGAGCGAGCTGCGGGACTTTCGCAATCACAAAATCGGCATGGTGTTTCAGAACTTTGCACTTTTACCGCACCGCTCGGTGCTCGATAACGTCGCGATGCCGCTCGAAATTCGCAATATGAACAAGAACGAACGCATGCGCCGCGCGGCCAACATGCTGAAAACGGTCGAGCTCGACGCCTGGGGCAACAAGTTCGCGCATGAATTATCCGGCGGCATGCAGCAACGCGTCGGGCTCGCGCGGGCGCTCGCGGCCGACCCGGACGTGTTGCTGATGGACGAGCCTTTCAGTGCGCTCGACCCGCTGATTCGCCGCCAGTTGCAGGATGAATTCATCAAGCTGTCCGCGGTGATGAAAAAAACCACGATGTTCATCACCCACGACCTGGACGAGGCCGTGCGTATCGGCGATCGCATCGCCATCATGCGCGATGGCAGGGTGGTGCAGATTGGCACCGCTGAGGATATCGTCATGCATCCGGCCGACGATTACGTGGCCGACTTCGTCGCCGGCATCTCGCGCCTGAAGATCGTGCGCGCGCACGCCGTGATGCAACCGCTGGAGAAATATGTCGCCCGTGTGGGGCAGCCGTCCGACAAAGCGCCGCGGGTCAACGAAAACGAATCCTTAAGCCGGCTAATCCAGCTGGCGATTGACGACGATGCGCCGATCGTGGTGCTCGACGACGGCGTCGAGGTCGGCGTGATAACGCGACCCGATATCCTGCAAACGGTTATTGAGGGGGCGGAAACATCATGAACGAACAAACGCTCGATGCACCGGCAGGTATGATCTCCGACGACAGCGAAAACTTTGCCGCCGAGCGCGAACAGCAGGTTGAGCGCTTTGTCAAAACCAGCCCCGATTATTATCGTAACCAGTTCGCGAAAATCGGTAGCGATTCGAAATTCGTCTGGACCTCGAATATCTGGGCCGGCGTACTCGGCCCGGTCTGGTTCTGTGCCCGCGGCATGTGGAACTGGGGCCTGACCTTCCTGATCCTGGAAACGCTCGCGGCCGTACAAATCGTACGCGGTCTGTTCGGCGACCTGTCGTCGGAAGCCTGGGAGCGTATCGCCAGGATCGAGGGCACGCTCGAACTCAGGCGCCAGCAACTGGCATCCGCGATCGAGAATAATACCGACAAGATCGACGTCTACCGGCGCACGGTGGATTCGCTGGAAGACGCGATCGGCGGGATCCGGCTCGAAGCAGAGCAGCTCGAAGGCACCGGGTTGACGATCGCTATCGTGGGCATTGTTGCGCTGCTGGTATTCAAAGCCGGCCAGGCGGTCATCGCCAATACTCTGCTCGAGAAACGCTTCTCCGACTGGCTCTCCGACCCGGGAATTTCCACCGGCATGACCCCGCGTCATATCGCGCTTAGTTGCTGTTTCACAGTCCTGATCGTGGCGGCCACGGTGACCCATTACAGTTTCCCCGGGCTCTACCCCTGGTTGATCCAGTTTCCAACCGAGCATGGCATCCGCCTGACCAGTATCGGTTGGGTCGAAACCTTCTTTACCTTCTGTGTGACCAACGGCGAAGCCTTCTTCGACGCAATCACCTACGCTATTCGTGGCGTGTTGGACGGTCTCGAACTGATCTTTGTGGAAACACCCTGGATGGTGATCGCGAGCTTTATTATCCTCCTGACCTGGCTCTCCGCAGGTCCTCGTGCGGCCGTTTATTCGGGCGCCTTTTTATTGTATATGGGACTGCTGGGCTTCTGGGAAAAAGCCATGACCACGCTGGCCCTGCTTGGCACGGCGGCCTGTCTATCGATCGTCATCGGCATTCCGCTCGGCATGTACTGCGCGCGCCGCGAACGATTCTACGCCTTCATCCGCCCGATCATGGACTTCATGCAGACCATGCCGGCCTTCGTCTTCATGATTCCCGTCATCGCTTTTTTCGGCACCGGCAAACCTGCAGCGGTCGTCACCACGATGATCTTTGGTGGAACCCCCGTTGTGCGTCTGACCGTGCTCGGTCTGCGCGGCGTACCTGAGCATGTACGCGAGGCGGCGATCTCTTTCGGTGCTAGTAAATGGTATTTATTAACGCGAGTTGATTTACCCCTCGCCAGCCCATCAATTCGAGCAGGGATCAACCAGACCATCATGCTGAGCCTGGCGATGGTGGTCGTGGCCTCGCTGATCGGCGCCAAGGGACTCGGCGAAGACGTGCTCGAAGCGTTGCAATATGCCAACGTGGGCCAGGGAATTCTGGCCGGATTCGCAATTTTATTCTGCGCCATGATTCTCGACCGAATCGTGCAGGGTGAACGGAGATAGGTTGGTCGGCACGATGCCTTCAAGGGTAATCAAGCGCCATCGAGCTGGGTGTCTATGAATTCCCTGGTATTCGTGCATGGCTACCTCGGTGGCGGCAGGCAATGGGCGGACCAGGTGGAAATCTTTTCCGACCATTTCAGGGTCATCACGCCCGACCTGCCGGGTTTCGGTGAAAACCATGCGATGACAACCCCCGAGACCATCCGCGAACTCGCGCAGTATATTCTCGACGAACTCGACAGGCTCGAAGTAAATCGATTTCACCTGGTCGGGCATTCGATGGGCGGCATGATCGTCCAGGAAATGGTGGCTTTGGCACCGGGGCGCGTCGACAAACTGGTGCTCTATGGCACGGGCCCCGTCGGGATTATGCCCGGACGTTTCGAGACAATCGACGAATCGAGGCGCAGTGTGCAAGAAAAAGGGATCGAGGAAACCGGACGTCGCATAGCGGCGACCTGGTTTTTGCATGGAGAGTCGGCGGAGGGCTATCGGGTCTGTGCCGAACTCGCCGTCAAAGCTTCTTTGCAGGCGGCCCTGGCCGGGCTTGCGGCGATGGAGAGCTGGTCTGGCGTATCGGCGCTGTCGAAAATAGCTTGCTCGACCCTGGTGCTTTGGGGCGACAGGGACAGGGCTTATCTGTGGAACCAGCCAGAGCAACTGTGGCGCGAGATCGCGGACGCCCAGTTAGGCGTTATTCCAGGATGCTCGCACGCGGTGCACCTCGAGAAGCCGCACTTGTTCAATGCAATGCTGCAGGATTTTCTTGGCGCCGACTAGCGCCTGGCTTCTGACCTGGAGAATTCAATCACCTGAGCAGATTTACCGGCTGCTGCGCTCGCCAGTCGAGGCGCTTGCTCGGTAGAAACCGATGTGGTCGCGCTAGTTGCAATAGCTGTTCGGCAACTCGTAGCTGTCGCCGTGGAATTCGCCGAAAACCTCGGCGACTTCCGGGTTGAGCAGCGGTTCGCCAGAATTGTCGTTCAGCAAATTCTGTTCGGAAACATAGGCGTGATAGGCCGCGGATTCGTTTTCCGCCAGCAAGTGATAAAACGGCTGGTCCCGGCGCGGACGCCGGTCCTCGGGGATCGACTCCCACCATTCCTCGGTGCTGGCGAATTCAGGATCCACGTCGACAATCACGCCACGAAACTCGTAAAGACGGTGGCGTACCACCTGGCCGATCGCAAATTGTGTACTGGTAACGTTCATAATCATCCATGTAGGTACTAATTGTCGTTTTTCAACATCAAATTAATCGGACTCATACCAGGGTTATCGGTTGGGTTAGCGGAAACTAAACTTTTCAAACTCAGGCGGCTTTGTGTTAAAAAACAGAATCCGAGCTACCAGCCGAATCAAATTACAGCATGAGCGCTACCCTGCCCGCCATCCAGAGTTTTCTCGAAGCCAGCGGCCTGCCGTTCGAAGTCTGGCCCTGCGACCCGGACCTTGCCGACACCGCGGTGTTTTGCGAGCACTACGGCGTTGCGCTGGAAAATTCCGCGAATGCGATCCTGGTACGCTCCAAAACCGGTGACAGGAAATTCGTGGTTTGCGTGCTGTTGGCAACCGATAGGCTCAACAGCAATCACACGGTGCGAAAAAAAATGGGGGCGCGCAAGGTTTCCTTCGCCTCCGCGGACGAGACGCGCGCGATGACCGGCATGGAAATCGGCGGCGTCACCCCGCTGGCGCTGCCCGAAGATTTACCGATCTGGATCGATGATGCGGTCATGCGATGCGAATACGTGGTCCTCGGTGGCGGCAATCGCGATTGTAAAATCAAGCTCGATCCGCAGGCATTGCTGCAACAGCGACAGGCCGAAGTGGTTGCCGGGCTCGCCAAACACGACTAGGCCCAGGCGCCACGCCGCGAGCCTCCCGGCCGGCGCTAGACTCGAACTACGGCCCTGACTGAACGGAATTCGCAGCAGCCGCTGACAATGCAGTTTCTCCGGATGAGCGTCGATTCGGTTATACTTGCAGGTCGTTGAATCAGGCTTATTCGTCCATGTCGACATCATTCCAGAAGTTGATTAACCGGCTGATCAAGGTAGCGCCGCAGGAGCTTCCCGCAGCGGCGCTGTCGTTTGTCTTTGCGTTCACCCTGATGGCGGCCTACTACGTGCTGAGACCGGTGCGTGACGCCATGGCCAGCGACTGGACCGATGCTGAATTGAGCTGGTTGTGGACCCTCAACTTTTTCATCAGCGCCGCCGCCGTCCTGCTGTACGGATTCGTCGTTTCACGCATCGAGCTGAAAAGACTGGTGCCGGGCATCTATCTCTTCTTCGCCGGCTCCTTCCTGTTGTTCTACCTCGCCACCCACTGGCTCGACGATACCCGCTTTATCGACAAGTCGTTTTATGTCTGGGTCAGTTTCTTCGCGTTGTTTCATATCTCGGTGTTCTGGAGCTTCATGTCCGACATCTATACGCAGGGCCAATCCCTGAGACTATTCGGCCTGTTCGGCGCCGGCGCCAGTATCGGCGCGGTCGTCGGACCGTCATTGCCGGTACTGCTGGGCGAATCAATCGGCGTTTACAACCTGTTACTGATTGCGGCCCTGATGCTGCTTTTTATTATTCCGATCATTTTCTACCTGGAAAAAACGCGCTCGAGCTTAACCGACGACGCCGGCAGCAAGCCTGCTGCCGAATCGCTACGCTCTATCGGCGGGAGTTTTTTCGGTGGTTTCGTCGACTTTCTGAGTCACCGCTTCCTGCTCGGCATCGGCCTGTTCATTCTGCTGTATACGATGATGAGCAGCTTCGTTTACTTCGAGCTGAAAAACGTCATGGTCGAGTATGATCGCGCTACCCGATCCCAGTACTGGGGTATGATGGATTTGATCGTCAACTCGCTGGCCATCCTTACCGCGCTGTTCGCCACCAGCCGCCTGGCGACTAATTTCGGGCTGGCGGTAACCCTGGCGCTGGTGCCGGTGCTGATGGTGTTCGGTTGGATCGCGGTTGCGGTTGCGCCCGGACTCGCGCTCCTGATTGCGCTGCAGATCATCCGCCGTGCCGGTAACTACGCCATTACCCGGCCCGGCCGGGAAATGCTGTTTACCGGGGTCGAGCGCGAAACCCGCTTCAAAACGAAACCAGTGATCGATATTGTGGTCTACCGGGGAGGCGATGTGGTCGCCGGCTGGACCTACACCGGACTCGCCCAGGGCATCGGGCTCGGGCTCGGCGCCATCGCGATAATTGCGGCCGCGATTGCATTGCTATGGACACTGGTGGCAATCTTTCTCGGCAAACGCTACGAGCAAAACAGCAGTGGACTCGATTCACCCAGTCGAGTGCTGACGGAGACCTAAAATGAAAAAGATCAAGAGTGGCTTTACCCGGCGTCAATTTTTACAATCCAGCGGCGCCGCGGCGCTGATCTACGGACTCGCGCCGGCGCCTGTCGGCGCAATGGAACCCGGGGTCATCAAGAAGACGATCCCGTCCAGCGGCGAACAGCTGTCGGTGATTGGCCTCGGCACTTCGCGTACTTTCGATGTCGACAGCAGTAATGCCGCGCAGTCACCGCTGGTGGCGGTGATGCAGGCATTTTTTGACCAGGGTGGCCAGCTAATCGACTCATCCCCGATGTACGGCAGCGCCGAGGCGGTCACTGGATCGCTGTTGCAAACGGTATCCAATAAATCAGGCCTGTTTACCGCCACCAAGGTATGGACCAACGGCAAGAACGAAGGCATTCGCCAGATGCAGCAGTCGATGCAACGCCTCGGCGTCGACCAGATCGACCTGATGCAGATTCACAACCTGCGTGACTGGCGGACGCATATCGCTACCCTGCAGGACTGGAAGGCGCAGGGAAAAATCCGCTACCTCGGCATCACCACTTCCCACGGCCGCTACCACGCCGAACTCGAAACCATACTGCAGCAGCAGACGCTCGATTTCGTGCAGTTCAGTTACAACATCGAGGACCGCAGCGTGGAACAACGCCTGCTGCCGCTGGCGCGCGAGCGTGGAATCGCGACCCTGATCAATCGCCCCTACCAGCGCGGCAGCCTGTTTCGCCAGGTTAAAGGCAAGCCGCTGCCAGCCTGGGCGGCGGATATCGATTGTGCCAGCTGGGGTCAGTTTTTCCTGAAATTCATTGCCTCGCATCCGGCGGTGACCTGCATTATTCCGGCGACCTCGAAGCTCAAACACATGGTCGACAATATGGCCGCCGGTTACGGCCGCCTGCCCGACGAGTCAATGCGGCAACGCATGATCAAATACCTCGAGTCAATCTGATCCGGCGCAGCTTTTACTGAAACTTTTACCCTGAGTAAAACCTGCTTCTGGGTGAAACCAGGGTAATTCCATCGCACTGCCTGGGCCGTTGGTTTGCCTAAAATCTTTCCTATTTGCCGCGGACGTACCAGCTGTCATGAAAGGTAGCCACCCAGCGCGGGCGATAGGCTACTACCAGCGTCATAGCGCCGCCGTTGATGAAGGCCTCGCCAAACATCAGCAAGGGTAATATCTGCACGAAATTACGGAAGATTGATCCCGCCGGCTGCACGCCAGCGGCATACTGCAACCAGGCAGAAGCCGCACCCGCCAGCAGAATCGACAGGCCACCGGCAAGAAAAGCGTTAATGAATACGTAGATAAAGTAATTGTGCGGCAGCCGGCGCTGGCAGGCATACAGGAAAACGCGGGTAAACAGCACCGGCAAGGCGCCCATCAGCAGCAGGTTGACGCCAAAAGCTTCCCACCCCGCGGGCCCCGAGGCCGTTGCAATCGCGATCACCAGGCTCGCCGCCAGCAGCGCAAACTGCCATTCGAACATCAGACACAACAGCGTCATGCCCAGCAGGTGAAAACTGAGGCCATCCTGGATTCCGCCGCGCATCACCCACAGCAGGCTCAGCATGACAACGCTGCCGAGAAAAATATGCTGTGCTTCGTTGTCGCGAATTTTCGACCAGGGCGCGCTCAGCAGGACCACGAGCATCAACAGCCCGGACAGAATGTCGGCGACCCACAGGTAAGCTTGTGGTAACAGATTAGCGGGGATATCCAAGGTTTTACCAATTTTCCCTGTTGTTGCTGACCTACCCGGAAGAGGTATATTAGCACTTACTTATATAAGCTAGCATCCATTTTATCGCCATTTGCAATGCAATTAGTACCTGCCAAAAGCCTGCGATTTAAATCCATTCAACTCGATACAAGGGAGATTAAGATGAATTCCAGACTGTTTAGCGTTTTCCTGGGCCTACCGCTACTGTTGAGCCTGCAAAGCCTGCCGGCCGCCGACGCCGATAAGGCGCAGCTGAAACAGGAAGCGATCGACATCGTGAAAAAGTTCGGGGGTTCATTGAAGCCTGAGTTGAAAAAAGCGATTCAGGCCGGTGGGCCGGCGCACGCGATTACCGTGTGCGCCGAAAAGGCTCCATCAATCGCACAGCGCCTCAGTCGCGATAGCGGCTGGATGGTGAAACGGGTCAGCCTCAAGGCGCGCAGCGAAACCGCGCTTCCCGATGCCTGGGAGAAGATGGTGCTGGAACAGTTCGACCAACGTCAGGCCAGCGGCGAATCGGCCGCGCAAATGGCATACGCGGAGGTGGTCGATGGCAGCTTTCGTTTCATGAAGGCGCAGGGTGTCGAAGCCGTCTGCCTGAATTGCCACGCCGCCGACATCAAACCCGAGGTCGAAGCCGCGCTCAGGCGGCAGTATCCCAATGACAGGGCCCGCGGTTACACGCTGGGGCAGATACGCGGGGCTTTCAGCCTGTCCCGGGATCTATGAAACGGGCCGCTTTGGTCTGATTTCCACTCAGGACAGGATACTTTTACCGATCGCGACGCGCATCGATCGTTGGTCGCGGCGCCTGAAATAATATCGATTCCGTTGCTGATACCCTGTAAAGTCTGGGCAAAATAAACCTTGAGGGGGGCACCATGGACAAAACAGCAGAGTATCTCAAGCGCTTCATGAATGGCGTTAAAAAACGCAATCCGGGAGAGCGGGAATTCCACCAGGCGGTATCGGAAGTAGCCGCGACAATTTTTCCGTATATTGCGGACAAACCGATTTACCACAAGATGCAGATCCTGGAGCGCATGGCGGAACCCGACCGGGTCGTCATGTTTCGCGTACCCTGGACCGACGACAAGGGAAATATCCGCAACCATCGCGGTTACCGCGTGCAATTCAATAACTCGATCGGCCCTTACAAGGGCGGTCTGCGCTTTCATCCATCGGTCAACCTGAGCGTACTCAAGTTCCTCGGCTTCGAACAAACCTTCAAAAACAGCCTGACCGGGTTGCCCATGGGCGGCGCCAAGGGCGGTTCCGACTTCAATCCCAAGGGCAAGACCGACAACGAGGTGATGCGTTTCTGCCAGTCTTTCATGACCGAGCTGCACCGCCATATCGGCGAGGACACCGATATTCCGGCGGGCGATATCGGCGTCGGCTCGCGCGAAATCGGGTATTTGTTCGGCCAGTACAAGCGCATCGAAAATCGATTCGTCGGCGTGCTCACCGGCAAGGGAATGGAATTCGGCGGCAGCAAGATCAGAACCGAAGCGACCGGTTACGGCGCCGTGTATTTCATGCAGAACATGCTTGCCCAGATTGGCGACAGCCTGGAGGGCAAGAGCGTGAGCATATCGGGTTCGGGTAACGTGGCTACCTATGCGGTCGAGAAAGTGAATCATCTCGGCGGCAAGGCCATCACCCTGTCGGATTCGTCGGGTTTCATCCACGACCCGGAGGGCATCGATGCCGAGAAACTGGCCTGGATATTAGAGCTCAAGAATAAGCGGCGCGGCCGCATCGGTGAATATGCCGATGAATACAGGTCGGCGACCTTCCATGAAGGCCGACCCTGGGGCGTGCCCTGCGATATCGCGCTGCCCTGCGCCACGCAAAATGAAATCAACCAGGCGGATGCCGAAACCCTGTTGAAAAACGGCTGCATGGGCGTTTCCGAAGGCGCCAATATGCCAACCGACCTGGCTGGCATCGATGCCTTCCAGCACGCGAAAATCCTCTATGCGCCGAGCAAGGCCGCAAATGCCGGCGGCGTCGCGGTATCGGGTCTGGAGATGAGCCAGAACAGCGCGCGCATCGCCTGGAGTGAACAGGATCTCGACAAACTGCTGAAGGAGACCATGCTAAAAATTCACGACAGTTGCGTCGAGTATGGCCAGAAGAAAGATCATGTCGACTATCTTGCCGGCGCCAACATTGCCGGCTTTATCAAGGTCGCCGACGCCATGCTCTCCTTCGGTCACACCTGATTGCACTGTCAGGCGAGATTGGCCGTTGCCCGAGATTTTCATACCCGCGCAAAAGAGCGCGGGCACGGCCTGGTTAGTAAAGCCCTGCGCCCGCGTTAATCACTGCGATTTCAGGTAAGCGATCACCTGGTTGCGTTCCGCTAACACCAGGAACAAGCCAAGGTCGTCGGCCTGCATCTGCGCCAGCGCGAGTTTGACGCCCACTAACGGAGACTCTGCGACCACAATCTGGCTTTCTGCCAGGCCGCTTTGCAGGCATGCCTGTTGCATGATTTTACTGACCTCGCCCAGCTCGCGACCGCGCAGGTAATCCGCCAGCTCGGTGATTACGACGTGATCGGGTTTGAGCGCGCAGACGCCGCGAGCGATGGCGGCGATTTCGTCGTCGGATCGATCGCCGGCCGATCCGAACAAAGCCCATTTCTGCCGCGCCGGCATGCGCCTGACGGTATCGGTAACGGCGGCGACGCCATGCGCATTGTGGGCGAAGTCGACGATCACGCGCGCTGAATTTTGCAGCGTGAAACTGTTCAGGCGCCCCGGATTGTCGCGCTCATCGCTGTTGAAATGACTCAGGCCGGCCGCTATCTGCGCGGCGGAGTAGCCCATCGCGCTGGCCACCCCGACTGCTCCGAGGGCATTGCTCACATTGTGTAAAGCGGCGCCGTCGAGCGTCATTGGAATCTGGTTGATGGCGCAAATCCGCTCGAATTGCCGTCCATCGAAGTTGACGATGAAGCCATTTTCCACGCAGCAGCAGCGTTGACGATTTTTGATTTGCTGCTGGATTAGGGGACTGGATTTTTCCAGGCTAAACCAGCACAGGTTTCGCCCCGGGTTGCCCGCCAGGAATTCAGCTATCCCGCTATCGTCGGCATTGGTCACCAGCACACCATTTTCGGCCAGGGTTTTACTCACCGCAAACTTGGTTTCGGTCAGCGCTGCCAGGGTATTGACACCGTATTGCCCGAGGTGGTCGTTGGCGACATTGGTCACCAGCGCCGCCCGCGCCCGCCTGAGCGGCAAACCGCGGCGCAGGATGCCACCGCGCGCTACCTCGAGAAACGCGACCTGCAGACGTCGATCGCGCAGCAACAGGCGTGCACCACCGGGCCCCGAATAATCACCCTGGTCGAGAATCTCGTCGCCGACGCGCACGAAGTCGGTTGAGGTTATCCCGGACACCTGGTTGGCGGCGCGGGCGATGCGATCGAGCAGGCGCACGCTGGTGGATTTGCCATTGGTGCCGGTAATCATTGCCAGCGGAATATCATGAATCGAGGCCCAGTCGATCTGCTCCACCGGCGGTATTTGCGCGACGCTGTAACTGCTACAGCCGTCACCGTGTCCGATGGAAACGACATCGTCGTCGGCCAGGAAGTCGACGGCGTGATCAGCCGCGGCGCTCTGCAGCGCGATCAAGGCCTCGTTCTTTTCCAGCCGCATTTCATCGAAAATCTCCTGGATCAGCTGTTCCCGCGATTCGACCGTAGTCCCGAGCAGGTCACAGGCGCAGAAATACCAGGCGGTTTCGAGCGTCATCACCGCGCTGTACAGCTGATCGATGGGCGCGGCAAGCAACAGGTTGAATCCGTTTTCAAAGCGGCGGTGGGTTAGTTTCGGCTGTTGCCAATGCAGCTGCACCAGCAGCGCGTTGACATGTCGATACCAGCAATCGAGTACCCGCTGCATATCGATATCCTGCACCAGCACATCGAGGATCGCGCCGGTTTCGCTCCAAACCAGCGACGGGCCGGTCAGGCGTCGGCAACTATCGAGAAGCAGGCGCTCGGAGTCAGGATGCGGGATTTCCATAGCGGCTGAAAAAACCTAGTCGGCGTCTTCGGGTTCGTTACTGGCGAGGCGCACGCCACGCTCATCGATGATGAGTTCTTCATCCTGGTCGAGCACGAAACGCTTTTCTTTTTCCTGCACATATACCTTGGTGCCGGGTATGGTTTCCTTGGTTTCCCGCTGGTCGCTATTGAGGTTGATAATCTGCTTCCAGCTGCGGGTCAGGTCGTCCGCGGTGATAACCAGCAGATCGCCTTCCTCGGCGTGGTTGAGCGCGTAGTCGATCGCGGCCTCTTCCTCGGCGATTACCGTGATGTTGTCGTCATCGACGCCGAGTTCGAGCAGATATTTGCGCACCAGCTGCGGCAGCTCGTCGTGGCCCCGCCCGCGCCGATTGAGATCGGCCTTGCACACGAAATGGGTAAATTCCGGTAAACAGGCCTGGCAGGATTCACGGATATCCTCGTCGCGCCGATCGCCCGGCACCGATAATACGATGGTGCGTTTGCCCACCGGATCGAGCCGCTCGGCCAGTTCGGCCATGGCGCGAAAACCCGCCGGGTTGTGCGCGTAGTCGAGAATAACCTTGAATGGGTGCTCGTTATAAACGTTGGTGCGCCCCGGACTCTGGAAGAACGAGGTATCGAAGGTACGCAGGCCGTTGCGAATGACGTCGAGGTCCTTGCCGAAGCTGTAGGCCATCGCCGCCGCAAACATCGCATTTTGCACGTTGTGCCTGGCCTTGCCCTCGATCGTCGCCGGAATCAGGTGAGTCCACAGCAGCGGGATGTGCGCGCCATTGTCGTAGATCGTAATCATGTCGCCGTTGATACCCTGCTCCAGCACCACGGCACGGCCATTGGCGCGGATATGTTCGCGCACCAGCCCGTGGGTCGGGTCCATGGTGACGTAGCACAGGTGTTTGGCGCGGGTATGGTCGGCCATTTTCAGACAGAGCTTGTCATCGGCATTGAGCACCGCGGTATCGTTGGCGACGCGCACCACGGTTTCCTTGACCTGCGCCAGCTGTTCCAGGGTATCGATACCACCGAGGCCCATGTGATCGGCGGTGACATTGATACAGGCCGCGACGTCGCATTCGCTGTAGCCGAGCCCGGCTCGTAAGATGCCGCCGCGCGCGGTTTCCAGCACGGCGAAATCGATGGTCGGGTCGCGCAACACGATCTTGCGCCGATTGCGGGCCGGTCATGTCGCCCTTGACGGTGACCCGACCGTCCACCTGGATACCCCCGGTGGACGTCATGCCGACGATGTGGCCGCTGGTTTTCATGATATGCGCGAGCATGCGCGTGGTCGTGGTCTTACCGTTGGTGCCGGTGATCGCGGCCACCGGGATGCGACTCGGCGTGCCCGGCGGGTAGAGCATGTCGAGCACCTTGCCGGAAACGTCGCGCGGCTCGCCTTCGCTCGGCGCAACGTGCATACGAAAGCCGGGGCCGGCGTTGACCTCGACTATGGCGCCGCCGATGTCCTTGTAGGACATGGTGATATCGTCGGTGATGAAATCGACGCCACCGATGTCGAGACCGATCGCGCGTACCGCGCGCACCGCCATTTCACGATTGTCCGGGTGCACCACGTCGGTCAGATCGATCGAGGTGCCGCCGGTCGACAGGTTGGCGGTGGATCGCAGGAAAAAGATCTCGTCTTTTTTCAGTACGGTGTTTTCATCGTAGCCGGCATTTTCCATCAAACGCTTCGCCTGTTCGTCGAGTTCGATGCGAGTCAATACCTTTTCGTGGCCGATACCGCGGCGCGGATCGGAATTGACGACATCGACCAGCTGCTTGATCGTGAGCTTGCCGTCGCCGACCACGTGACCGGGCACGCGCTTGGCGACCGCGACCAGTTCGTTGTTGACCACCAGCATGCGATGGTCGTAACCGGTAACGAAACTTTCTGCCAGCACGTAACGCGACCGGCCCTGCTCGCGCGCTACATCGAAAGCCTCGCGAACTTCTTCGTCGCTGTTCAGGTTGATGCTGATGCCGCGGCCATGATTGGCATCGAGCGGCTTGATCACAACCGGATAACCAATGCGCTGGCAGGCCTCGACTGCCTCGTCTTGCACTGCTGAACATGGCTTGCTTGGGTACCGGAAGGCCCATGTCCCGGAGCAGGCTGGTAGTGCCTTCCTTGTCGCTCGCCAGCGAAGTCGCGATGGTACCGGTGTCGCTGGTGACCGTGGCCTGGATGCGTTTTTGATACTTGCCGTGGCCGAACTGCACCAGGCTGTAATCGTTGAGCCGTAACCAGGGGATATCACGCGCCACCGCCGCGTCAACCAGCGACTGGGTGCTGGGACCGAACTCGCGACGCTGAGCACGGTGCACGAATCCTTCGAGCTCCTTGCTGAAATCGAATTGCGGATCGATCTTGCAATCGACCTGCTGCTGCAGGTGCTCAGGCAGCAGGTGCATCAGCAGGCGCAACGCCAGGTGGCCGGCCTCGATGCCCGCATCACGCTGTTTATAGGCATAAATCATGTTATACATGCCGGCCTCGCCGGTTGTGCGGGTCTTGCCGAAGCTAACCCCGGAACCGCCGATATTCTGAATTTCGAGCGCGACATGCTCCATGATATGCCCCATCCAGGTGCCCTCGTCCTCGGTCAGGCGGCGGATAAAGCCTCCGGGTTCACGGTAGGAACAACCGTGTTCGGCCAGGGTCGGCAACGCCTGCTGCAGGCCATCGATAAATTCCTGACCGCACTTGACCGAGGGCCAGTCCACCAGTATCCCGATATCCAGCACCATGCGAATGACCGGGAAATTTGCGTAAATACTGGGGCCTACATAAACGTTGGTTGCGGTGATTTTCATGCTTGTCTCGGCAATTTAGGTGGGTAGGGCTTGCGCTCATAGATGTCGAAACGACAGCCCTTCGACAGTATGTGAAGTTTCAGGTCGAGCAGGCTCAGGGATTCGTTTTTCCTTGCCCGATCCATCGAAGAGTAACTTAAATGCTCGGGATCGATGATCGTGACATTACCGCTGCCCTCGACTTCGAAAACCTGGTCAGGCGCGATAAACATCGCGGTGTCTTCGTCGATGCCGACGCCCATCATGAACGGGTTATAGGAAACCGCGGTCAACAACCGTCCCAGGCGATCGCGCTGACTGAAATGCTGGTCGATGATGAGCGCATTGGTCAAACCCAGTCCGGGGGCGAGATTGACCCCGTCGGCGCGCGCCGACAGGCCCATCGAGCCGCCGGCAATCATGTGCTCGGGCATGATCGCGGCGCCGGCCGAGGTGCCGGCAACATGTACGCCCGCGGCATTCAGCCGCCTGACTTTTTGCGCCACCAGGGTACCGCCCAGGATCGTCGACAGACGTAACTGGTTGCCACCGGTGATAAAGATACCCGTGGCCTCGTCCAGATGTTCGATGTACTCCTTGCGCTCCGCATCGGCACGTTCGGCAATCGGCAACGAAACCGCGCTGGCGACACCGATCTTGTTAAAAACCGCGATATAGCGATCGCCGGTGTCGGCCAGGCTGGAGGCGGTCGGAATAATCACGATGCGCGCCTTGCGTCCGCCGCAAAGCTTGACGAAACGTCTGAGTACGCGCATCGAACCGGTGCGTTCTTCAGCACCGCCTATCGGGATGACGTAACCGCGGGTTGTATCTTGTCGCCTGGGAGATGGACTCATAAAAAATCTCTGTTTGTTATTCTTCGAACAGGCCGCTAAGCAGCTGCTCTCTATTTTTCACCTGCCACACACCGCGGGCCATGACGCTATCGATCCGGTTATCCTGAGCCACTACCAGCAAATCGGCATCGCGCCCCGGAGCGATGTAGCCTTTGCGTGACAATCGCAGTAAATGCGCGACGTTGCTGGTCATGAACGGTAACGCGATTTCCATGGGCAGCCCGCCATCGAGCAAAGCCTTGAAGCTATCCGCCATTGCCGAGCAGCTGGCAAATCCCATTTTCAGCAGCTCACCCCGGGCGTCGAAGCTCGGCAGGCAACCGCCGCCATCGGAGCTGATCGTCAACTTGCTGCGGTCACAGCCCTGGTCGAGAAACCGCTGTACCGCTTCCTCCGCCGACCAGCCCTGGTCGCTCGAATCCGCGGGGAATGCGGTCAGGTCGACATTGCAACCCAGGCCGCTTAGTTCGCAGGCCTGTTCGAACAGGGCCTTGTTGCGATTCACATGGGTCGGATTGAACACCCGTGGCGGAATTTCGCTTATGTCGAGGCAGTCGCGGATCATCGACAAACCGCGCGCGCCGTCGCCCAGATGAAAATGCACGATGCCCGCTTTACCCGTCATCAAACCGGCTACATGCGCGTCGCTGGCAATGCGTAAAATTTCATCGACCGTGGGCTGACTCGAGCGATGGTCGCTAATCGCCACCTCGCCGACACCGATGACCGGCTCCAGGTTGACGATATCGCTGCGCACCGATCCGGTCAGCGTAGCCACCGGAACGTGGTAGCCGCCGGTATAACACCAGGCAGACAGCCCCTCTTCGCGTAAGCCCATGACTTGCGACAACAGGTTTTGCGGGCTGCGCGTGAGATCGTCGGTACCGAGCAGGCCAATCACGCTGGTGACACCGGCGCGGGTTATCTGGCTCAAGGCCAGCGGCGGTACCCGCGTCGATGGCCCGGCTTCACCGCCGCCACCGGTCAGATGGGTGTGCGCATCGATGAACCCCGGCACCAGCCTGGCGCCATCGAGATCCGTCACATTAACCTCGAGCGCATCGTCGAGCTGCGGTATACGCGTGCCGACGTAGGCAATCCTGCCGGCGCAGACCAGCACTTGCCTTAAGCCTAAGGGTTCAGGCGAAAACACGCTGGCGTTGGTGATCAGTTCAAACATAGTGCGCGGAACCCGCGTTAGCAAAGCGTAAATAGAGCGCGCTATTCTAAATTAAGCCTGCTAAAAAAACCGCTAGAATTTATTGCACACCACCAGAACAGTTGATCATGGCCACCAGATGAAGGACCTGTCGTGGGTTGCGGGGCTGAACAAGAGCCGTCTTTCGACTAGTTGCCCTTAACAAAGGCCAGGGATACGCAAACATCATCTTCACTAAATCTTCATTTCGGCAGTCAGCTCGCAAAACTTTTCAACCTGCCTCCGCCGCAGCCCCGAGAACCGGAAAGCCCGTCGCTAACAAGCCTGAAAATCATTTTGCAGACAGCTTTATCAGGCGTTAACGCGCCCTGCCCCCGGCCAGGCGGCAAAGCTTAGCGTGCTCTTTATATTGTTCGGGTATAATTTTTCCGATATGGTCAAATTGATGCTCCCTCGACATGAACTTCGCCTATGATTTCGGCCGCTCGTAGATTTCCGACAGATAACCACGGCTGGGCAGAACTGCTGCCCGCACGCCAGGCCACGCCGGCGTTGACCGGCAGCCACCGGGTGCCCTGGGTCGTGGTCGGCGCCGGGCTGACCGGGCTTGCCTGTGCCCGCAGACTGGCGCAACTGCATCCGGACCAGGAAATTTTGTTGCTGGATGCGCGCCGCGTCGGCGCGGCCGCCTCGGGACGTAACTCCGGTTTCGTCGTCGCCACCAGCCACTTTCCAGGCGGTGTCGTAGCGGACCAGGTCGATAACTACCGCCGGGTCAATCGCATCAACCAGGCGGGGCTGGCGCTGTTGAGCCAGCAGGTTCTGGAAAACAATATCGATTGTCAGTGGCGACGGGAGGGCTTCTACCATACCGCCGCCGGCGACACCGCGCTCAGGGAATACAAAAACTTCCTGCACTACCTGGATACCCTCGAAGCCGAACATCGAACGCTCGACCGGGCCGAGTTACAGGAACGCCTCGGCACCGATCTTTACCGCGCCGGCGTGCATATCGCCGACGGCGCACTGGTGCAGCCGGCAGCGCTGGTGCGCGGTCTCGCCGACAGCCTGCCCGCCAACGTCGGCCTGCATGAACAAAGTCCGGTTCTCGGCATTGACGACGGCGCACCGCTGACTCTCAGGCTGCCAACGGCCGAAGTAAAGGCCGATCGGGTCGTCCTGGCCACGAACTACGAAGCGACCGCACTCGGCTTCCTGAACTCCTACATTGTTGGCAGTACCCTGGCGGGCAGCTTTACCCGGATTTTGAGCAGCGCCGAACTCGAGAGCCTGGGCAGCCTGAGTGAATGGGGCGCCATTTCACTGCATAGCGGCGGCGCGACCCTGCGTCTGACCCAGGATCATCGCCTCAGCATCCGCAATACCGCGGAGTATCATGGCTCGGTGCTGTTGAGCGACGCGCAACTGGCAGAGCGCCAGGCAACCCACAGGGCGGCCTTCGAAAAACGCTTTCCGCAACTGGCACAGGTGCCGTTCGAGTGCGCCTGGTCGGGCGTCGAAGGCATCTCCCGCAACGGCACCAATTTTTTTGGGCGCCAGCGCGACAATATATACCTCGCCGGTGGTTACAACGGCTCCGGCGTCAGCCGCGGGACCGCCTTCGGCAGCGCCATCGCCGACTACGCCAGCGGCGAGACATCGCCCACGGTAAGCGACTGCCTCGCTTCGGCTGCGCCCGCCTGGATGCCGCCGCGGCCCCTGCTCGATATTGCCGCATTTTTTATCGTACGCTCGCGTTTCAACGGTGTCGGCCTGGATCGATAGACGATCCAGCCTGAAGTTAAACGGCAAGCGGATAACCTGACTGCGGGACCAGCTTATTCGAAACAGCGATCGATTATTCAGGCCAGGAAGATTCGTCCTGGCCATTTTGCCGCAGAGCGATAGCCGTCAGCCACTGACCTATTGCGCGCGCATCGGCGGCATCGGGCAATCGAGACAGGTTGAAATCGTGCGTACCAGTTCGATGCCGCGAGTGGTCGCTCTGCCATCATGCATGATCAGCGCGACGCAGGCCTTCAACAGGCGCGGTTTGACCAGTGGCTTGAGCCGCATCAGGTTGTCCAGTGCGCGATCGAGCGCCTCGAGCTTGAAGGACTTAGCGGACAGCAATTCCAGGTTTTGCAGTTTCGCCTCCGCCGCGCCGCTGGCAAAAGCCGCGCTGGCCTCCGCCGCATCTTTATGCTCGACCCAGGCGATGAGCGACAGCAGCGTTGCGACATCCTTACCGAACACATCCAGGCTGGCATGTCTTGCTTTTGGCGGTTTACGAAAGCCGAAATGTTGATCCAGTTGCTGCACCACGAAACGCTGGACAACCCATTCGCGCAGGTTAATCGACTGGTCCGAAGCAATAATATTTTCCACCGCCGCTTTGAATTGAACAAACTGGTTGGGTGACAATTCGCGCAAGGCATTGATACAGATTTCCAGCAGCGGCAGCTTGAACTCGTCATCCAGCGCTTTCACCTCGGGCAAATATTTCTCCAGCAGCGCCAGCATATCCGGATCGGCATATCGAGCCACGACCGCCAGCGCCGCCGCTTTGTCTTTTTGCAGGTGAACCAGCGCGGCATAGACGACGATGCGTGCGCTATAGGCATCCTGCGCGGCTTCCCGCAGCAGCAATGGCATCGCGATGATGAGCTGGTGAACATACTCGATATTTTCTTCGTTGAGTGTCCCGACCTGGCCGATGGCCTGCTCCGCCGAGCTCAGAATGGCTGCGGTCATGGCAAGTTTTGCAGCCCCGGAGGGCGGCGTTTCAACAGCTTCTGACGCCGGGGTTTTGTTGACCACGGAGTTGAGAAACTCCCCGTCCCAGGTCGGTTCGATGCGCTTGATGCGGCTTTCCAGTGGCGGGTGGGTGGCAAACCACGGCTGCCAGAAAAAGTTGAGGCCGTTGACGAAATAGGCGTGGCTATACTCCGGCGCCGACGGCGAACTGATGTACGAGCCAACGGCACTGCCGCCAATTTTTTTCAACGCGCCGCCGATACCTTCCTTGTTGCGCGTGAACTGGACCGCGGATGAATCGGCCAGATACTCGCGCTGCCGACTCACGATCGCCTTGATCCACTGACCGAAAAACGAACCCGCGTAGCCGATAATCATCAGGCCGACACCGATGGCGGCGATTGCCCCCAGAGCGGCACCGCCCTTGCTGCTGCGTGACCTGCCGGCAAAACGTAATGATCGAACAAGAAAATAACCGATCAGCCCAATCAGCAAAATGCCGTGCAACATCCCGATCAGGCGAATATTGAGACGCATGTCGCCGTTGGCGATATGGCTGAACTCGTGAGCGATGACGCCCTGCAATTCCTCGCGATTCAAGCGCTGCAGCGTGCCCTCGGTAATACCAATGACCGCGTTGGCGGGGCTCAGCCCGGCAGCGAAGGCGTTGATCGAGGTATCGCTCAGCAGGTAGACCTGGGGAATCGGCATGCCGGCGGCGATCGCCATTTCCTCGACCACGTTGAGCAATTGCCGTTGCTGCAGATCGGTGGTGGCTTGCGAAATCAGTCGCCCGCCAAGCATTTCGGCCACGGACGGCCCACCCCCGGACAGGGAAAGTCCCTTGTACAGACTGCCGCCAAAAACCAGCAGGCAGACCCCGGCACTGACGACGGTGAATTCTTTCCAGGAGTAGTAGTAATAAAGCATCTCTGGAGAGACGACGATCTGCTGGGTTTTTACATAGACCAGCACGCTCATCAGAAACAGGTTGGTCAGCAATATCAGGCCTGCCACCGCAAGCGTAAAAAGCAAAACCATCCACAGCGTATTCCTGCGGGCTTTATCCTGTGCTTCGAAAAAGTTCAAACTAACCCGGATTCAGCGAATCTAGAAGGCAACCTTGGGCGCGGCCTGGATCTCGGCACTGTCTTCGAACTCGAGCAGGCTGGCGTCGTTGGCATGACCGAACATACCGGCAAAGATATTCTGCGGAAACGACTGCTTGTAAATATTGTATTGCATCACCTGGTCATTGAATGACTGCCGCGCAAATGCCACCTTGTTTTCGGTACTGGTCAATTCCTCGGTAAGCTGCATCATGTTCTGATTGGCCTTGAGATCCGGATAGGCCTCGACCAGCAGGTTGAACCGGCCCAGGGCGCCGGCCAGATTGCCCTCGGCCTGGCCCAGGCCCTGCATGGTTGCTGGATCACCCGGTTTTTGCTGCGCCGCGGACAGATTATCGGAGGCTGAATTACGCGCCTTGATCACCGCATCGAGGGTTTCGCGCTCGTGTTGCATATAACCTTTAGCGGTTTCGACCAGATTCGGAATCAGGTCGTAACGCCGTTTCAGCTGCACCTCGATCTGCGCGAAGGCATTCTTGAAGCGATTGGCGAGCGCCACCAGTTTATTGAAGATTGAAATGATATAAATGACGATGGCGCCAATTATTACGAGTACAACTATGGTCGAGATTTCCATAATGCCTCCAGCCGGGGGTAAGGGTAAATGGTTTCGACATGCGGTTCAGGACTCCAGTCAGGGTCCGCAGGCCAGGATTTTATTCTAGTTAATATAGACGGGTTAGAATTAATAATCACCCGCCTTTTCAAGATTACTGCGGTGTTGCTCAAACCCGGCTCAGCCCGGGCGACCGTCAATTCTCGGCCGCCAGAGGATCGGCGCGTAAACCTTGAGGAATAGCAAAAATGCGAGGCACCACAGCAGCGCGGCCATTAGCAGCCACAATGACTCCATGGATGGCATCAGCATGGGTCCGAATACGCGCGCGAGGGCAGCGCCTGTCAGCGAGACGTAGCCGGCCACGACTGCGCCGGGAGCGACCAGCGCACGCCCGGTGTGCCCCAGCGCGGCACGGCTCATGACGCCGATGATCATCGTCGCCATGGCGCCCACGGTGAGCGCGTGCAGCCAGCTGCTGCCAGGTATCGGCAGGCCAAACAATATCGCGGCCTTGAGCGCGAGGCATACCGGCAGCCAGGCATAGGCGATATGCAGCACCCACACGATGGGCATGCGCAGGGTTCTGTGCCCTTGCCATTGACTCAGTTGCGCGGCCAGCAAAGCCGCCGCAATCGCAGCCACCACGCCCGCATAAAGACTGTCGGGAAGCGCCAGGTCGACCAGCAGCACGCCAACCACCGCGACTAAAGCCGCCCGATCCAGAGGCTGATAACGCCGGATACGGGCGGCGATGCCGAGTTCCTTGAGAGCGGCCGAGGTAAAAGCTGGCACGATGCGCCCGCCGAGCATCGTCACCAGGAAAAGCATGGCATTCATGCCCAGCAGCAGCGGTGGAAGCGCGACCGCACCGAGCAGATGAAAATGCAGGTTCGAGGCAAACAGCAGCCCGAGCAGGCCGATAAACGCCAGGTTGCGGTGATTCCCCGAGCGCAGCAATGCCGGCAGAATCGTCAGCGCGAGCAGCGGTATGAAAGCGAGATCGATCACGCCCGCCCATAACGGCGACAGGCCGAGGGGTAGCGTCATCGCCACGCGTCCCGCGAGCCACAGCAGCACCAGCGCTGCCAGCGGCGCGCCGGCGTAACCGCGCCGGTTGGTCCAGCTCGGCACCGCGGTTAGCAGAAAACCGGCCATGGCGGCGGCGACAAAGCCGTAGAGCATTTCATGCGCATGCCAGACGAGTGCCGGCAGCGTTGTCCGCGGCAGATCGAATCCGTGCAGCACGGCAACCCACAGGGGTATCGCGATTGCCGCGTGGATTCCGGCGAGCAGAAAGAAGGGGCGAAAGCCATAGGCCAGCACTGCGGGATAATTCGAGGTTACCGCACTGGATTCGGAATCAAGCTGAACGACTCTCGGCGGTACCTGTGATTTCATCTGCCTGGCCCTGTGCTGATTAAGTGACTGGTCTGGAATGGCTAAACATAAACAACCATAGCGATTGCAGGTATGACTAATATCAATTTATGAGCATTGGTGAGCACTGATTGAGCCGCTTGCATGCCACAGGTTATCCAGGGCGAGCGCCTGGTGACGCCTGGCGGCAATGTCACGGTCTATAACAGGCAGCACGATATTTACTGACCTGAAAGCTTTTTACCCGGCGGTGACAGCGCATGATGCATTCCAGGCCGCCAGATGTAAAATGATGACTTAGCGAATAGCCCAACGCGAAGCAACGATTTGAATTTTTTACCGCGCTATTTGGCCCCTTCGTCGTGAAGGCAGGCAGGCTTGTCATTGCATTGATCCTGTTGATTTCGCTGGCTGGCGCGGCGCCGACGATAGCGTCCGATTCCCCTTTGATCGCGGTCGCATCGGGCATGCAGTTTGCAATCCGCGAAATTGCCGCAGCCTTCAGGCAGGACACGGATATCGAGGTGCGCATCACGCTGGGCGCTTCGGGCAAGCTGTTTCGGCAAATCGAAAATAATGCTCCCTTCGAAATGTTTATCGCTGCCGACGATGCGCTGGTGCGCAAACTCGAGGCCGCCAGGCGCACGCTGGGGCCCAGCGTCGCCATCGCCCGGGGGAGCCTGGCGGTATTCGCTGCCCATGGCTCGCCATTGAAACCCGATCCGATGCTACAGGGCCTGGCCAGTGCGCTCGCCGCAAACCAGTTCAGCAAATTTGCGATTGCAAACCCGGTGCACGCGCCCTACGGCCAACGCGCGCGCGAGGCCCTGCAGTCGGCCGGTTTATGGGCACAGATAAAAGACAGACTGGTGATCGGCGAAAACGTTGCCCAGGCCACACAGTTTGCCATTTCCGGCGCGGCGCAAGGCGGCATCGTCGCGCACTCGCTGCTGGTAACCGATAAAACCCGTGACCAGGGCGAATACGCGCTGCTGCCCGAAGCGTGGCACCAGCCGATACTTCATAGTATGGTGCTGCTTGAAAACGCGGACGCAAGCACAGTGACATTTTTCCAGTACCTCAAATCGGCAAAGGCGCAAAAAATACTGTCAAGTCACGGGTATGCACCCCTATTCTGAGTTAGCGGACGCTTAAATGGACTGGAGCGCATTCCATCTTTCGCCGCAGCTGGCGTTTTTCACAGTACTACTGTTGTTGCCGGCGGCAACGCTGACGGCGCGCTGGCTGGTTACGCTGCCTGCGCGGCGCAAGGCCATTATCGAAGCACTGTTGACCATTCCCCTGATCCTGCCGCCGACGGTGTTGGGATTTTTCCTGCTGGTATCGATGAGCGACGCCCATGCGCTCGGCAGGATCTGGCGCTCGCTATTCGACGAATCCCTGGTGTTTTCCTTCGAAGGGCTGCTGCTGGCATCCATCATCGTCAATATTCCGTTTGCCATTCAACCGGCGCTGCGAGCGTTTGAAGGCATCGGCAGCGATATACGCGAGGCAGCAGCAACCTGCGGCATGAGCCAATGGCGATCATTTCGCAGGATCGAACTACCGCTCGCCTGGCCCGGCATTCTCACCGGTGGTGTACTCAGCTTTGCCCATACGCTGGGTGAATTTGGCGTCGTGCTGATGGTAGGCGGCAATATACCGGGCGAAACCCGCACCATCTCAATTGCTATCTATGACCAGGTGCAGAGCTTCGATAACGCGTCAGCGGCACTGATGTCAGGCGTTTTGCTGGCGATTTCGGTGCTGGCAATCAGCATCACTTTCTTACTGACCCGAAAACCTTTGCTCAGGATCAGGGCCTAGTGTCCAGGCCAGAGGGCATAGCGGTTGCTATACGGCTGCAGGATCCGGTTGCACTGGATGTCGAGTTCGGGGCCAGCCCCAGCGAACTGGTGGCCCTGGTGGGACCGTCAGGCGGCGGTAAATCCACAATCCTGAGAGCAATTGCGGGATTCGAAAAACCGACCGACGGTAAAATTAGCGTCGGCGGACAGCCATGGTTCGATAGCCAGCAAGGGCTATGCCTGCAGCCTCGGCAGCGGCGCGTCGGCATGGTATTTCAATCCTACGCGCTATTTCCTCACCTGAGCGCGCTCGAAAACGTACTGGAAGCGCTCGCCGACCGTCCAGCCGGCAAGAAAATCGAGCTGGCCAACGATTACCTGGCCCGGGTTAACCTCAAGGGTCTCGGTGAACGCCGGCCCGACCAGATGTCCGGCGGTCAGCGACAACGCGTTGCAGTGGCGCGCGCGCTCGCGCGCGAGCCCGATGTCTTGCTGCTGGACGAACCTTTTTCGGCGGTCGACAAGGTCACCCGTATCCGCCTGCAGCGCGAACTGGTCGAACTGCGCTCGGACCTGTCGATCCCGATCATCCTGGTTACCCACGACATCGAGGAAGCAGCGCGGCTGGCTGACCGTATCGCCGTTTTGCATGAGGGCCGCATCCTGCAAATGGCCGCGCACGACCTATTGGCCAGGTCACCGATTAACACCGCCGTCGCCAGGCTGGTTGGCATTCGCAATATCTTCAACAGCAAAGTTGCCAGTATCGACAGGCCGCAGGAAAGACTCGAGTTGCAATGGGGCAATATCCGGCTCGAGACGCCATATCAGGCAGGACTCGAGTCAGGACAGTCGATTACCTGGTGCATCTCTTCGGACGGGATCGTGGTTCACCGGCGCGACCGGCCTTCGCGCGGAGAACATGAAAACCCGGTCTTCGGCATCGTCAACGAAATGTTTCAGTTCGGCCAGACGACAGAGCTCACGATCGAAGTCGATGACCCGGACGCACATCCCCTGCATTGCTCGCTACCGACGCATGTCGCCCAGCGCAATGACATCCGCGTGGGCGCCGACCTCGGCGTTTCGATCAAGGCGGATATGATTCACATCATGGATTCATCGCAATCTTGACCTGTAAATCCGCCGGCCTGATTTCGGGTCTGGAATTTAACCCTGCTGCCTGGTCTCGAATTTGAAAGGCACTTCGTAACGGGTTTCGCCGATCTGCACCTTGACCAGCACCAGCCACTGCATCAGGTTACTTGAGCACACAAAAACCCCGGCATTGCCGCTGAATGAAACGGTTTTACCCGCGGTCTCATTTTTGTGGAGATCATAGACAAAATGCTCGAGATAACCCATGTTCATGTCGACCCCCTTGAACCTGACGCCGACGACCTGCGGTTCCAACTGTTCAAAACTGGCTTGCAGATGCAGCGGGTCCGTAGCCGATGGTTGCCTGGGATTGATAGCAAACGTCATCTTGCCGCCCTGCGGAAAACTTGCGGTGCAGGCTTCGAGGTGCAGTGCACAATCCTCGACGACAGGCAGCTCGATCTCGGCTTTGGCGCCCAGCAGGAAGCGGTATCCGAACAGGCCGGCGACCGCCAGCAGCAGAACCGCGGCCATTGGTATCACACGCCTGGCCTGCATCAGGAACGCCAGCTCGCCTGGATCGCCGCGAGATCCCGGATCATCGTGTTCGGATCGTGCGGGGCGGTGAATATCGCATGCAGGTTTCCCGCCGGATTGACCAGGAATATCGATGCTGAGTGGTTGATCAGATAAGAATCTTCCAGGCCTGCGGGCACGGTTGCTGCCGCATCCAGGTCTAGCACCTTGCCGTCCTGGTAGTAAACCCGCTCGTAGAACACACCCATCGATTTACACAGGCGATCGATCGTGGCTTGCTCGCTGGTCACGCCGATAAAGCCGGGGTGATAAAAACCGGCGTACTGCTGTAAATGCTGCAGGCTGTCGCGATCGGGATCGACCGAAACAAACACGACCTGTGGCGGCTGTGAGACGAGCTCCGGATCATGTTCGATGCCGCGCATCATTTCCGCCAGCATGAAAAGCTCGGTCGGACAGACGTCCGGGCAATGCGTATAACCGAAAAACAGCAATGACCACTGACCCCGGGCATCATCGATGTCGTAAGCCCCCTTATCGAGATGATTCAGGTTGAAATCCGATATGGCCGCGGCTTCGGGCAGCACAAACGCGGCCTCGGTTTCCGGGGCCTTCGGACCCTGCTCGCAGGCGGAGGTTATAAAAACAAGGCCCAACAACAGCAGCGGCAGGGCTAGCTCTTTTCTAGACAGTTTCTTCATACTTCTAATCTTCTCGGAAGTTCTGGTATCGACACCACAGCGTCCTGATACCGCTATTGCAGCCTGAACCCGCCCACGGCCCTGCAACGATCAGCCCGGGGGCTTGCGTCGAGAGCTTCAAAAAAGCAGGCAGATGCAGGCGCTCGGTCAGCCACTACTCAGTTTTCATTTGATGGCTATGGCCATCCATATTCATCTTGCCATGACGCACGACTGCCTCGAAGCTTTGCTCGGTACCGTCACTGAGCACCAGCGTAAGCTGTACCTTGTCACCCATTACGGGCACATTTTCGGGGCCTATCAGCATGACATGCCAGCTCCCCGGCTTGAGCACGGTGGCGGAGCGAGATGCCACCGGAATCGCTTGCTGCGGCACCATTTTCATGACCTCGCCAACCATCACGGTGCGATGCAGCTCGACTCGATCGACCGCTAGCGTGGTGCGCGCGGCGACCACGGATTGATCGGCGGTGGAATGGTTTTCAAGGGTCATGAATACCCCCAGCGCGGGCGCATTCGGCGGCGCCGATCTTACCCATGGATCAATCACCTTCAGGCCCTCGGCCGCGGCTGACAATGTGCAGGACAATAACAATAAGGTGCCCATGGCACGGAAAATACTTAATTTCATAATCTAAATCTCTTAAAGGTCACACTCGGTAAATTCAAACCTGGCGGATTGAATCCAATTGGGCATTTGTAGTTATCAGGCTCGATGCGCATGACCAAA
This sequence comes from uncultured Gammaproteobacteria bacterium, assembly GCA_963768295.1. Taxonomy (GTDB): domain Bacteria; phylum Pseudomonadota; class Gammaproteobacteria. The sequence goes on from CAVYHN010000019.1 coordinate 56,472, forward strand.
ATACCTGAACAGGCCAGCGCGGAAGCGGAATTCAGGCGGGTGGCGCGCGGCTTAGAAAGTTGGTGAATAGCGGAGGGTTAGCAACCCGGGAAAGCGGCCCGGACGGACTATCTCGATCAAGCAGATAGCGGGCGTCGAGACGTAGGTCATAGGCAAGGGGTTGCGCATTCAGATTGGCCTGGATGATACAGACCGAGCATTCGTGACATTTGGGATTGCCCTGTTGCTGGCCATCGTCCAGTTTGACAAAAACGGTGACCGGGCCATACATGGTGCAGAGCGTATCGGTGTACCCCGATACCGATTTCGCCATGACGCCTTGAAAGGCAGGCGCAAGACTCTGCAATAAGAATATCAGCGCACTGTAAAACAGCACGCTGCGTTTGGTCTCGGTGATGGAGAAATTCAGTCTCATGTAAGACTTAAGAATAGCGATCCCACGCACCTGGGTGTTTGATATAAGTCATGTTGATGGACGCTAGCCGCACAACAGGAGCGACGAACACCAGGCATGCCGCTTTGCAGGTGGACCCGAGCCTGCGCTCACCGGCAAAGCGTCAACAGGAATAGTTAAACTAGTGGCTCTTGTTGGCTTGTCGAATCTCGACCCAGTCGCGGAAACGCCACCAGTTGCCGACAATCGGCAGAAACCAGGGCTTGCCGGCATACAGTGGTCGCGTCTTGAAGGGCAGTCCCTCGAAGGCGCTCGGCTGAGAGGCGGAGCCGAGAATTTTTTGGCCGACCTGACGACCCAGCCAGCTCATCATGACGATGCCGCAACCACCGTTACATCCGATCGCGTAATGGATACCCTGGTGAATCCCGATCTTCGGCATGAAATCGAAGGTGAAGGCCATGAAACCAGACCAGGCGTTGGTTACCTTGATATCAGCCATCTGCGGGAACATGGTCACCAGTTGACGATGCAGGATGCGGGCGCTTTCGCTGGGGCCGACGGGTGAAAAGCGGGCACGCCCTCCGAACAGAATACGGCTTCGATCAGGCGAAGGCCTGACATAACAAACGACTCGCTTGGTATCGATCACCGGGCTATGTTTCGGTAATATTGCGTTGACCCGCTCGGGCCCGATTTCCTCGCTCACGGCGATCGTGCTCGAAACCGGGATCAGGCGTTTTTGATGCCAGACCGACAATGAGTCGGTATAACCATTCGTCGCCAGCACGACTTCACGCGAACTGTAGCTGCCTTTTTCGGTCGCGATACGCTTGACCGAGCCTTCATCGACAATGCCGAGGACGCGGTTATTCGAAACCAGGCTGACGCCCGCCTGCAGGCACAGGTTCACCAGCCCCCGGTGATAACGTGACGGATGTATGAGGCCGGCGTCCTGGGTGAACATTCCGCCGTACCAGTGGTCGCTGGCGACATAATCCCGCTGCTCGGACTTCGGCACCATGTAGAAACGTTCCTGGCCATCGCTATTGTATTCCCGCATCTTGGCCGCGAGCTTGTTATAAGCCGCCGGAGTGTGCGCACCGACGAAGCGGCCGACGGATTGCAGGCTACAGTCGATGTTTTCGCGGTCGACCAGGTTTTTCAGGGCTTCGTAGGCGCTATCCGCCTCGTCGAAAATTCGCCCGGCGTGGTCCTTGCCAACCAGCGCTTCCAGGTCGATTTGCTTGCTGACTCCTGCCCTGCCGGAGAGAAATCCGGCATTACGCGTACTGGCGCCGACACCGCAGTTGCCGGCGTCGACAACAATAACCGAGGCACCACTCCGGGCCAGTTCGAGCGCGCAGGACAGGCCGGCGTAGCCGCTGCCGACGACGAGAACGTCAGCCGAGTCCGGGTGATCGGATTCGCCGTGATCAGACGGTGCGGCATGGCTCCACCACCAGGGTTGTTCGCTGAATTCGTCCGCCAGAATATTTTTGCTCATGGCTACAGGGCTACGGCTATGCGGAAAGCATCGAGCAGCGCGGCGTGCAGCGAACGGCTGCTGACCGCGTCGCCGACCCGATACAGCAGATAAGACCCGTCTTCACCTGTCTGCCAGGGCTGCGGCCTGGTGTGCAGCAAGGCATCGATGTCGGTCACACCCCGGTTGGCGGCATTTGCCTTCAACTCCTGGAAAACCTCATCGAGCGGATAGGTGCCGCGTTCGACCACTACCTGATCAACCTCGATTTCAACCATCGCATCGGTCAGATCATTGCGTAGCGTCGCGACCAGCTGCTCGCCATCGCGACGCACCGACAACAGCATCAAATCCAGCCGGGTTGCAATCTCCTGCAGGTAAAGCTGCTTGCGATGTACCGGACGCTCGGCGTAACCCAGTTCGGCGCCGATGCGATCGTCGATGGTCGCAAATACGACTTCAGAGCCTCGGTCGGCAAGAAACTCGGCACAGGACAGGGCTTCGTGCCGGCCGGTACCATCGTAGACCAGCACTCGGCCGGCGGGTTTGACATCGCCGCCCAGTACATCCCAGGTGCTCAGACAGTGCTGCTCGCCGTCGAGGTCGCCTAAATTGGGCAGCCCGCCACTGGCAACGACGACGACATCGGGTTCGAAGGCGAGCACATCATCGCCGTCGGCATAGGTATTCAGATGAACCTCGACCTCGAGATGGCCGAGCTCGGCCGCGCGCCAGTCGACCACCGAAATCAAGTCGCGTCGCCAGCCGGCCCTGGCCGCCAGTTGCAGCTGCCCACCCAGCTGCGGGGTCGCCTCGAGCAGGGTAACCCGGTGACCGCGCTCCGCGGCGACGCGCGCGGCCTCCATGCCGGCCGGGCCGCCGCCGACGACCACAATATTTTTAATAGCGCCGCCGGTCGGCTCGATCACCTGCGGCAGTTCGGTTTCGCGCCCGGCGGCGACATTGTGTATGCAGGACGGTTTCTTGTGCATGCAATGCGTGGCGCCGAAACAGGGTCGAATACGATCTTCCTCGCCGCGTTTGATCTTGTTGACGATTTGCGGGTCGGCGATGTGCGCACGCGTCATGGCCACCATGTCGAGAATGCCGTCGCGGATCGCATAGCGCGCGGTCGCCACATCGGTAATGCGCGCGGCGTGAAATACCGGCAGCGACACTTCCCGTTTCATTGTCGCAACCTGGGGCAGGAATGGCGCCAGCGGCTGGGTCATGCCAGGCATGTTTTTTTCGGCCAGGGCGAGCTCGGTGTCCATGCGCCCGGAGACGCAGTTGAGGAAATCGATCGCGCCTTCGCGCTCGAGAATTTGCGCGATCGCAATCGCATCCTCGGCGCTGAGCCCGCCGCGATCCTCGTGTATCGACATGCGCATCCCGAGCAGGAAATTGTCGCCGACATTTTTACGGATTTCCGCGTGCACCATGAGTGCAAAACGCACGCGGTTTTCGATGCTGCCGCCGTATTTATCGCGGCGGCGGTTGATATCGGGTGAAAAGAACTGCCCGATCAGATGGGCGCCGGCGTGGGTTTCGAGGCCGTCGAGCCCGCCCTCGTAACAGCGCCGCGCGGCCTGGCCGAATGCCTTGACGATGCGCTGGATATCGTTTTCGTCGATTTCGCGCGGAATGCTGCGGTGCAGGGTTTCACGCACCGAACTCGGCGCCAGCGTCGGTAACCAGTAATCGACGGTGGCATCGCCACGCCTGCCGAGGTGGGTAATCTGGCACATCAGGGCCGCATCCTGCGCGTGGATGCGCTCTGCGAAAGACTGCAGGTAGGGGATAACCCTGTCATCGTCGACCCGCAGCTGGCCGAACACCGAGGGCGAATCCGGCGCGACGTTCGACGAACCACCGAACATGGTCAGCGCGAGCCCGCCTTTAGCCTTCTCTTCGTGGTAACGCTGGTAACGCTCCCCTGGCATACCGTCGTCGTCCATGCCGCTGGCATGGCTGGTGCTCATGATCCGATTCTTCAGCGTCAGGTGCTTGATCCTGAGCGGCTGAAACAGGGGATCGTTACTAACTTTTGAGGAATCGATAGATGTCATTGCTGCGGCCGTTTGTTGGAAGAGGCTCGGGATTCAACGGATAGTGTATTCCTGATGCATGATATTACTCAATGCATCTTCAATAAATCACCGGCTGAAATTTCCGCCGGATCATCAAACAGTCGCCAACGATCCGCAGGCAGGCCCTCGAATGCGGCTTTATAACGCGCGTCCCCGGCATCGCTGCCATCGGCATTGCGGATCAGGATCTTAGCGATCTGCGCCGGATAGCGTCGCGCTATGTCGCCATAAACTTCCGGATCCTGCTCACCGCTGTCGCCGATCAAAATTATTTTGCGTTCGGCATAGCGTTGCAGAATCGGCTCGATCTGTGCCGGCTTGGTCTCGGTGCCCGCTTTGAAAAAATTGAGCAGGGTTTCATCGCGAAAGCGCACCGCCTTAAGGTTCAGCGTCGCCCAGGGGAATCCAGCGGCCTGGATAAATTCCACCAGAGGCGGATAAAGTTGCCACGGGCTCGACGAAACAAAATGCAGCCTGGCGCCACCCGCAACCAGCGAGCGATAGAGCGCCGGCATACCTTCTACAGCGCGAAAATCGCGCAAAAAGGTATTCTCGAACAGCTGCCGATGATCGGTGACCCTGGTGATTTTTATCGTATCGTCAATATCGCTGATCACGCTGATGCCGGGGCCGGCCACCAGTTGCACATCGCCTTCGAAGCGGCGTTGATCCGACGGGCCGGTCAGCGCAATAAAATGCAGCCGGCCCTGCTCGGAAACCGCATCCACGGTCGCGACCGGCAACTGCAGCAAGGCATGAACCTGGCCGTTCTCTGTTGATTCGGGTAATGCGTAATCCTGCCCCGCGAGGCGGATGACCAGCCGCTTGCCGCGCTCGTTGTCAGCCAGCAGGAGATTGCCGCGCCGATGAAATACGTCGCTCGTATCCGGGGTCACCTTCAAGTCGTAGCCGGTTTCGAGCAGCCTGGCAAACACGCCCAGCCGCAGCACGCTATCCTGGGGTTCGTAGATCCATGCGTGAATGGGTACCTGCCAGTGCGTCCCGTCCCGGTTGAGCCAGGCGGCGGTGTTAAAAAACACCAGCTGCTCGTCCGCCTTGATAGCGGAATAGTCTGCAGGGATATCGGTGACGCCCGCAAAAGCGCAGTTTGGCCAGCCGTAACCCCAACGCCAGGGCAGCAATGAGCAGGGTTGCCCACCCAGGCGCACCGCCTGGTACATCAGGCCGGCGATATGCGAGAACGCCTGCCTGACCTTTTCATCGGTTACCGAGTATTTCAGGCTCAGGGCCGGGGCCAGCCGGGCGCCGGTGTCGACGACACACTGCCTGAGTCGCTGGTCGGCGTCCTCGCGCTGGCGAAATCCTTCGACCGCGCTACCGCGCCAATATTCCCTGTCGTGCGCCAGACAACAGTTCTCCCAGGGCGGGGCCTCGCCGAACTCATCGCCAAACCCGGGCAGCCTGGTTGCCAGCAGCTTCCAGCTACTGGATAAATTACCGCTGCAGCCGTCGCTGGTAAAAGGCGCCAGTGCGCCACTGTCCTGCACCGTTTGCAGCTGGCGCAAGCGCAACTCCTCGAATTCGCGTACGCCCTCATCGAGCAGCGAAGCCGCGTCGACCGAATTCGGCAGCGGCAGCACCGCGGCGAGCAGGAGTATCAAAAATTTGGGCAGGGTATCGATCTTCAAATCAAACAAAGGGGCCAGATCACGATTAACAAAAAATTCATTCGTGGATCAAAGTATAGCGAGGATGCGCCGGCTGTGGCCGCCTTCATGTCTTGTCGGCGCGCGACAAAGACAGCTTGAGTATCAGCAGGATCCACGGTGCTCCATGTAACAGCAGGTCAAACATATCGATTGGTTTGACCAGCTCGGCCGCAACCAGCAGCTTGAGCTTTTCCCACAGATGCGGTTCCGGCGTGAACGGCGCCAGGCCCAGCGTTAGGCAGAGTACAATCAATAGCGACAGTGGAATTTTGTGTAATAGTTTACGCATGTTTCTATCCAGTTGATTAACACCAGGTGGCGTCGAGTGGCCTTAAAAGGCCTGATTTTAACTATATCTTGCGCCCAGACGATTGCCGATTCAGACACTTTCGTCGGGTTTTACTCAGATACCGATTTGCCCGGCATCCTGCGCGTAAAGATACTCCAGCTCGGGCCAGCGCTGCAGGCAGGCACGGGCTTCCGCAAAATCATCGATTTTCAGAACCCCATTTTGCCAAAGCGGTTTAGCGTCGAGCTCGACCGTTGGGTCTTTTACGATCCAGCTGATTTCTCCCGGCGCATAGGCGCCGCAGGTGTGAAAATGCAGAATCCGGGGATGATTGAATATGGTATTCGACCAGCGATCGGGGTTAGCGGCGGCAGCCTGCAGGTAGGATAACCCAGGGTGCATGCCAACATGCCAGGAATGCACGAAATCGGCATCGATACCAAACTGCTGCGCCACTTGCCGGTAATGTTGCTCGACACTAGCAACCGTATCGGCCGCGCCCTCGAACCCGTCGATGCGCCCCGCTTCGATCAGGGCAAACACGGTTTCGTCGAGTGCGAGACTGGCCGGTTCATAGACACTGGAACCGGTCGGCGTCAGAAAATCCGTCAGCGCGACGCGCCCGCTCAAACGGCCCGCATCGATCGGCGTCACCACGCCCATGGGAAAACGCCTGACGCTGACATCGGCCAGCTCAGTCGATTCGCGCGGGCGTTGTTCGAGGCTGCAATCGGTACCCAACGGGCAGCGGATATCGATACGCGAGGCCGTGCTGATCAACCGATCGAGAATTTTTTTCAGATCCAGCGTCGCCGCATAGGAGACACCGCCAAATCCGGAGGCGAGCATGTCCTGGCTGCGCAGGTAACACATGACAATTATTTTACCCGCCTGCGGTTCGGCAAAGCGGTCCTGATCGCCGATGCGCGAGAGGAATAATGTGCAGTCGTGCGCCTGCATCGCCTCGATCACCCGCGCATCACGCTGGTTGCACGGCGCACCCACTTCGAGGGTCTGGAGTTCTATACCGAGCTCGCGCGCGGCCGCGGTAACCGCCTCGGTGACGACTGCGTCATACCAGCCCAGCTTCGGGTCTTCATGCACGATCAGTAACGAGTTAGCGGAACTCAATTTGGCGCAGTTCAGCAACAGGTTTTCGGCAGCGCCCGCGGCAGTATATTCAAAGCTCACCGGCGCTAGCCTCGTTCGCGGTAGGCGAAGGCGCGGGCAAATCGCCATACCAGGTAATCCCCACAGCTGATCGGCGGTTGCCTGGCCTGATGCTGCGCGCCATAAATTTCGCGGGCGTCGATCAGGGTTTGCGGATCGGGGTCAAAGGCCAGCACCAGCGACAGACGTTCGCGGCCGGAACGGTTGATGACCCGGTGTGGAGTAGAGCGAAACGCGCCGTCGGTCCAGCGCTCGAGCAAATCGCCGACGTTAACCACCAATGTGCCGTCGATTGGCGGCGCATCGATCCATTCACCGTCGAGATTTTCCACCTGCAGGCCACCGACGTCATCCTGGCATAACACGGTCAGCACGCCAAAATCGGTATGCGGGCCGACGCCATATAACTGCTCCCCGGTTTCGTCCTGGCTCGGGTAGTAAACGCAGGACGCGCGGCTGAGCGGAAGATCGCAGTGGCGCATGAAGAAGTCGGGCTGCAGCTGCAGGCCCAGGGCAAATCCCGTCAGCAAGTGACGCGCGCTGCGGTCGGCATGTTCGAAATAGGCCATCGCGCTGGCTTCCATTCCCGGAACGAAGCCGGGCCACTGGTTGGGGCCGCGCAATTCATGGTCCTCCGGGGTTGATCCCGACTCGTCCTGATAACCCCATAAAAAACTTTCTTTCAGGTCGGCCTCGGCGTCGTCCTGCATCCTGGCACCACCACGCGCCAGCCAACCCCGATGTTTGGCAGAGATTGCAAAGCGGGCTTTTTTGTCCTCCGGGCTGCGGAAAAATTCAAACGCCTGCGCGCGGGCTTCATCGATGACGCCTTGCGGAATACCGTGACCGCTGACATAGATAAAGCCGAGATTCTGACTGGCGGCAAGCAGGTCCCGGGCTACGCCCTGCGGGTCGCTGCCGTCGCGCAACGGCGTGATATCGATCACCGGGATCGATGTGATATCGAGGCTAGTCAAACCTGCCCCGGAAGATCAGTGGTCGGCATTCGCATAGTAGCCGACTATATCATTTTCGGTGGAGACACCGAGGCCGTTGAGACTGCGGTTGACGTAATTAAAGTAACAAACGATCTGGTTGGCTTCGAGGATCTGGCCGTCGTCGAGGCCACTCTCGCGCAGCTGTGCAATATCGGACTGCGCCATCTCGCCGGGACGCAGGGTCAGTTTTTCGGCGTAGCGCAACAGCGCCAGTTCACGGCCGTCGAGCGCATCTTCCGGCTGGCGCGCCCGCAGCGCCTGCTCGATCGCGTCGGCCCTGGCGTCGTCATCGATCAGGTGCCTGGCATTGGCCCAGTGATTGGCGAGCGAATAGTCACAGCGATTCAGGATCGAGACATAGGAGCTGACGGTTTCCTGCAGCCACATCGGCAGGGTGTTGGCCTCGTCGTGCAGGGCCGCGCGATACAGCACGACGTGCCCGCGCATCGTGTTCGGGCGCAGCGAGTGCACGCGCATGACGTTGTCGACGGTGCCGTGCGGCGTACGCGCCAGCTGCAGGGCAGCGAGCAGTTCGCTGTCTGCCTCTTCGTCTGAAATCATTTTTATCCAGGCACTCATGTTTTCCTCGTCTCCGGCTCGGCTTGCTACGCCAATGGCGTGCTCGATTGAAGCACGCCGGGTGAAATTGTGCAAAATCCGAGTCGTTGAATCGCGCCTGAATTCATGAAATCATGCAGTGTCCGACGGCAAAGAGAACCCTCCATGCTGACTTTGTACGCGACACCAGAGAGCCTGTACTGCGCCAAACTGCGCATCCTGCTGCGGCATAAACAGGCCCAGTGGCAGGAAGTTTTGCCCGCGGGCGGTTGCGGCTCTGCCGAGTACCGGGCCATGATTCCGAGCGGTACGATGCCGGCGATCGTCGACGGTGACCTGGTGCTGGCCGATTCCGAAGCGATCGCGGAATACCTCAACGAGACCATCGACCAGCCGCCGATGTTGCCGGCCGACCCGGTCGCACGCGCCCGCTGCCGCGAACGTTCGCGCTTCCACGATACCCGGCTCGAGCCCGAAGTGCGCCGGCTGTTTCCGCATGTCGGCAAAACCCGGCCCGGCGATGAAATTATCGAGTCGCAGTCGCTCGCATTGAACCAGCGGCTGTTCGAGCTGTCGCGCCTGCTCGGCTCCGATAGCTCGCGCGACCCCCTGGCCCTGACGCTGGGCGACTGCGGTTTCCCGATAAGCTTTGCCTGGATCGACGCCTTCGCTGCCGTCATGGGGCTGGACCTGCATTGGCCAGAAGCAGTACAGGATTATCGCGCGCAAATTGAAGTCCATGATGCAGTCAGACAGGAACTCAGCGCCTACGCGCCGGGCATGCAGGACTGGCTGCAGTCGAAAACCGCTACTCGGTAAGCGCGCGGCCACCCTGACGCTCGTCGGAACCCATGCGCCGCTCCAGTTTACGCACGCCCGCGGACACGATTAACACCAGCACCAGGTATTGCAATGCGACGAAGCTGTAAATCTCCAGCGGGCGGTACTCGGTTACCGCGAGCTCGTTGCCGCGGCGCAGCACTTCGGAGACGCCGATAACCGACACCAGCGACGTCATTTTCAGCATGATCACCAGTTGATTGCCGACCGCCGGCAGCGAACGACGCAAGGCCTGCGGAAAGATCACGAAACGCATGGTGTCGAAGTAACTCAGGCCCAGGGTATGCGAAGCCTCGAACTGGCCGCGATCGATCGATTGCACGCCGCCGCGAAAGATTTCGGCCATGAAGGCCGAGCCATAAAGCGATAACGCGATCATGCCGGCCGGGAAAGGCTCGAGACCGACGTCGATCAGGATCGGCAATCCATAGTAAACCCAGAAGATCGAAACCAGCGGCGGGATCGAACGAAATATTTCGACATAGGTACGGTAGCAAAGCCGCAACACGGCCTGGTCGGCGAGTCCTAGCAGGCTGATCAGGAAGCCGAGCGCATTGGAGATGAATACGCAACACAGGGTCAGCATGATCGTCCACGGAATCCCCGAAAGCAGGAACATCAGGTTGATACGGCCGCGATGAACCATCGGGTTGACGACATACCAGCCCCACTGCTGCGAACTCGCGCAGCCGGCGAGCAACAGCATGCTGACTAGCAGTAATGCGCCAAGTATTTGTTTACGGGTCATTTTCGCCTCGCTGGTTCAGTGCGACAGTATCTGGCTGAGAAACTGCTGCGTTCGCTGGTGATCGGGGCTGGTAAAAAACTTGTCCGGGCTGGCCCGTTCGACGATTTCGCCATCGTCCATGAAAATCATCTGGTCGGCGACGCGCTTGGCGAAGCCCATCTCGTGGGTCACGCAAATCATGGTCATGCCCTCTTCGGCCAGCTCGATCATGACATCCAGCACTTCGCTGATCATTTCCGGGTCCAGCGCCGAAGTCGGTTCGTCGAACAGCATTAACTGCGGCTGCATGCACAGGCTGCGCGCGATCGCGACGCGCTGCTGCTGGCCGCCCGACAGCTGCCCCGGCAACTTGTTGGCCTGGTCCGGAATCCGTACCCGCTCGAGATAATGCATTGCCAGGTCCTCGGCCTCGGTGCGCGCCATTTTGCGCACTCGCATTGGGGCCAGGGTCAGGTTGCGCAATACCGTCATATGCGGAAACAGGTTGAACTGCTGGAACACCATGCCCACCTCGCCGCGCTGGGCGGCACTGCCCTGTCGATCTCTCGCAACCGCTTTACCGTTGACGGCGATGCTGCCCTGCTGATGCCTTTCGAGCTCGCAGACACAGCGAATCAGCGTCGATTTGCCGGAACCCGAGGGTCCGCAGATGACGACGCGCTCGCCGCTGGCGACGCTCAGGTTGATATCCTTCAACACCTGTAGCTGGCCAAACCACTTGTTGACGTCCTGCATGGTCACAATCGGATTATCGGGCATCGCGGCTACTCTTCAGGATTAACGGGAAATCGACATTATTTTTATTAGCCAGCATACTACCCGATGCCGGCAGTCACGGCGAATTCGGCTGCCCGCTAGCGATGGTCGACCTGAACAGGTACGTGGTAGCATGACGCAGGCACGGAGAATTACACGGCCATCGACATAATCAAAATCCGAGGAGGAGTAAAATGTTCAACCAAAAAATAATCGCGCTGGCAATGGGCCTGCTGCTGGCGCTTGGCAGCACGGCAAGCCTTGCCGCGGGTTCGGCCCTGCACAAGGTGCTCGATAGCGGCAAGATCCGCGTCGGCACCACCGGCGACTTCAACCCGATGTCGTTCAAGGACCCCGAAACCAAGGAATACAGGGGCCACCAGATCGATGCCGCCAAACAGCTGGCCGCCGACATGGGTGTCGAAATCGAATTCGTACCCACCGACTGGAAAACCCTGATCAACGGCATCGTCGCCGACAAGTACGACATCGTCATGACCGGCACCTCGATGACCGTCGGCCGCGCCAAGGCGGCGGGTTACACCATACCCTGGGGACGCACCGGTTACCTGCCGTTGGCGCACAAAGACAAGGCCGAGCGTTTCAAGTCCTGGGAAGACCTGAACCAGCCTGACGTAACCATCGGCTACAATCTCGGCACTTCGTTTGCGGAATTCGTCAAGACCAGGCTGCCGCAGGCCAAACGCAAGGAAGTGGAATCACCCGCACGCGACTGGCAGGAACTGCTGGCAGGGCGAGTCGATGTCACCATTTCCAGTACGCTCGAAGCCGGCAAGTTATCGACCACGCATGAATCGCTGGTGATCCCGTTCCAGATAACCGCCAACAGCCTGCCGTTATCGTTCATGGTGCGCCAGGATGATCAGGTCTGGCTCAATTTCCTCAATAACTGGATGCGCATGAAGCACGAAATAGGTTATTTCAAGGGTTTGAACGCAAAATGGGGCATCCAGGGCCAGGAATAGTCTCTCTGCGGATATTCACTCAAACGCCGCGTTCACGCGGCGTTTTTTTTTGGGGTCTTTAAACCATAACTAGCGCGTTTCAGACACATTAAGGTTTAAATTCAAACATGCCATGCCCGCTTTCCCGCGATGACTGCAAAAAGCGGACGCTGACGCCGAGCGATCGGGAGGCAAAAAGCGACCCACAACGAACCCCCAGATTTCAAAATTCAGCAGCGGCTCTCGGCACATAGCTGCCGTTGCTTTGGATTTGATTAATTGCCGAAAACGGCCATTTATAGACTCGCGACAGAAATAAAAAACCCCACCTGTAAGCGGGGTTTCAAACTAAATCTGAATTAAGATCAGGTCACTTTCCTTCTTCTAGACAAACTGACAAATCCTATCAGTGCTGTGCCGAATAGCCACGCAGCTGCCGGGATTGGCACAGGGGATGGTACTGCCAGGCCATCAATAGTAACCGAAAGCAAATTATTTGGGTCAGCGGTATCTAAACCAAAAATGGTCATGCTGCCGATCAAGCTGTAACTCGGCGCATCGGTAATAATGTACGGAAATAAACTTTCTTCCTGAGGCCCGGGAGCAATACCGGAAATGAACAACGGATCTTCGTAGCGAAAAGTAAGCAAATCACCATCGGCTGAGCGCGATACCGAAGATGGCCCATTATCGCCGAGGCTATCGGTACGATAACCGACGTCAGTGTCCCATCCGGCATAACCGTCGAGCTGAAAGCTGACAATCTCAAAGCCAAAGGTCGCAATATTAAACGTGTCTCTGATACGAGGCCCGAATACCATGGTGTTCAAGTTGTCTGATAATACCACCCGGTTCTGCACATCGCCGCCGACAACGGTGAATGGTGTGAACGGAAAAGAGAACGGGATTAAATTATCATTTTGCACAACCCCATTGGAATTTGGCGCTGTTGCAGACGTGTCGCCAGCGGGAAATATTACGTTTCCTGGCAGTAATACGGCGGCTTGTGTCGTTGTTGAAAACGCCACGGTTGCAACTATGGCGATTAGACTAGATAGAAATTTATTCATGGAGCCTCTCCCTGTTACCATTTAATTTTCTTCGTCCTACTACTAATGCTGTGTTACGCATTCTGGTGTGAAATATTGCAGATCGATATAGAACTAGGCGATAGATTTTGTAGGAAATGGATTACATAGAGCAGACATATAACTTTTTAGAGTTGACGGGCAGAGAACGGCACTTAGCTGCCGTTGGTATGAATATTTTATGATTATGGCAATCGCACCAAAGCAGACGCTGGGAGATTCAGGATGGGCGGCAGAAACCGACCCAAAACGGAAACTAAAATCACAAATTTGAGCGTCTGTTTTTTATGAGATTGTGTCGGCAGTTCGATTCCACCCCTAGCTCCAGTCACATTTTTTGATGGGTGCTAGAAACCCCACTACAGAAGTGCGGTGATTTTTGAGTTACTCGGGGTTTTCTAAGACAAATGTCACCTTCTCCCAATAGTTTGTAAATTGAATCAAGTGCCGGCATACATTAAGTCCTATTCCCAGGCTTAGAAATCTTCCCGGGCAGACACTACCGACTCAGACCGGTATTGTCTCAAAAGCTGATCTGAGGATCGCTTCAAGGCCTGTGCCCAGCCGCGCTCGAAATCGTTGTATTGCGAACTCCCGATCGGATAGGGATTCTGATACCGACCTTTGTGTATATGGAAGGCTTTCATGCCATCATCGATGATCTTATTTATGTCGATGTGTTTTCCATTAGGCATAGTCATCAATCGAATCTCCTCCTTCCCATGCAAGACCAAGTGCTAAACAGTATTGTTTTTGGGCTCCCTCAAGAGTGAAGCAGCTGCCTAAATTCTCGTGACAATACTGTCCATTCTCGATTGTCACTCGCGAGTTTGCCCAAGGCTTTAAAGAATCATCTAGTTCGCACAAGACAATTAGCGATGAGCCAGATTGATCAAGATCGGATGAAATAGTATGGCTGTCTCGAAATTCATTCCGGGAAAACACGGTCCCAGGCGGCAATTGACCTTGGTACTGGCGTAAGCCGTTTTCTTTTACTTCAGTGGGACATGCGGGAAATTCGCAAGGCCATTTCCAACTTCGCTGAAACGCGCATCGTGTCAGTGATTCAGAGTCGTGATTCTCTTGTGGTGGCTCCTCAATCTGAGGACTTGTGTCAAATAGCCACTCGCCAAGTTCCCCTCCTTTTAGAGGGGCATCTGAATTTGCCCAATTTTCTATTCTCCTACGGCTTGCTAATGCCTCTTCCCTGGTCACTGTTCTCATCCAATCGTACTGTCCCAAGAGATTCGGAATATCGGGTTGTTGGGGGTTTTCAAAGAAAGCTTCGAGCGAACCGTATGCCGCAATGATTTTTTTGTGGGTCATCGGGTTAAGCAAGATATTATCCAATCGAGTTACCCATCTCAGATTTTCGGGGCGATTGTTTCTGACAGTTCGTATCGATATGATCGACTACGTACTTATGATCAGGCGGTTCTCCGTGGAAAGCCGTTGCCACGATTCTATGAATCCGAACACCTGAAAAATGTAGATACGGATTAGCTGCACTTTCCCTTCCAAATGTCCACTTATTATCGTTGAAACGTCCATTCTTGCCTTCATGCTCGTGCCGAAAGACAGCGCCGTTATCACGAACCGAATACTTCTCACCATCATAAATACAATCCACTTCTCGCTGGAAGTCATCTACGCAAACATCCGTCATGACTGCACCCCCAGAGACTCAAGTGTCCTTCTTGCACCAGCAGACCATCTTTCAAGAAAAACTCGGGGCTTGCCAAAACCAATACGACCCGCTATGCGTGGGAGATTGATGGTAGTTTTGCCATCACCCAGCATCTCTCCAGCAGAAGCCCGATGAGCGTGAATTACAGTTAATAAAACACTATCTTCTGTAGACTCAACGACTACGTAATGATGTATAGGTGTATCACCGAAGAGTTTGACAGCTGATTGATATGCATCGTTATTTTCAACCAAATATTTTGCTAGCTTCTCAAAACTTCTAAATGGGGGGTATTGGCTCGCCCACCACTCGTCAGAGAAAAGAGAGCCGTAGACCGCCTCGCCTAGTGTGTAACTATCTGGCAGTTCAGATGATAGTCCTTGGAGATTTTTCCGTCGCTGGTCGATAACGTCATCAGGGATCATCACGATGATTTCAGCCTGGGCCAAATTGGTGATGGGATACTTTGTATCCGCCAGCATAGAGTTTTTGGTTGAATAACCAAAGAATGCGGCCACTAGCTCATGTGCGTGCGTGGCTTTTAACTTGATACCATAATTTTGATTGGCAAATGTGCGCAAAGAGTCTGCACATAGCTTGAATAACTGCGGTTGCATAGCAGCACCTCCATTAAAGGGCTGGACTTAGGGTTGTCGCGAGCGTTCATCACAACCATGCCAGCGGTTTAACAAAGGTTTACCAAAAGGCTGGTGGCATTATTTTGTAGTATCGTCTTTTCGGGCGCTCGCACCTGAGGCATTCGATTCCGTCTTTTTAAAATATGGCAATGGACTTAATAATGCAAGTAGGAATCAATGAGGATAGATTGCGACAGTGTCATTGCGGGTTGTGTTATCGCACTGTCTGGGTCGTTAGCCGCCCTGAAAATAGAATCTGAGGGTCTGTATTCGCAATAGCAGACGCTGATATCTGCTCCGCAGGCTTCTCGAATCGGCCGAGGCTGTGTGAAAACCCGACGTAAGTCACCGAGCAGATGGTTTATACGAGATTGTTTATCTAGTTTGAACAATATTCGAGTGGCAATTGTCGATTTATTTCAGGCGAGCGAAGCAGTTAGATCGCTTCCAGCAGTTTCTGGGTGCCAACGAGGTTAATTACCCGCTTCATGTTGTAAGCGAGCACATGAAGACTCATCTCGGTACTCACGTGATCCAGGGTCTTCGTTAAAAAGTGCGTCGATCCCATCCAGGCCTTCAACGTGCCATAGGGATGTTCGACTGTCGCTCGGCGGATTTGCATGGCATCGGGTTTTGCAGCCAGGCGTGCCGCGGCGCGTTCAACCACTTCCTCATGAACCCAGCGACTTACCCGACGATTCTTCCCAGTCGTGCAGCGGGATTTGAGCGAACATTGGGGACAGGCAGATGACCAGTAACGTCGTATCTCTTTGCCAGATTCCATGCGCGTAAATCGATAGCTCAAGCGCTCACCCGCCGGGCATTCGTACTCGTCATCTTCAGTGACATAATGGAACTCGCTGCGATCGAACTGACCTTTCGCTTTGTTGTGCGAGGTCGCCGAGTTGGGCACATAAGCGGTGATGTTTTGATCCTCACAGGATCGAAGCTCATCGCCGTTGTAGTAACCCCGGTCAGCGAGTACATTGACGTGATTCCCCTGCAAGACAGCTTTGGCTCGCCTGGCCATCCGGGTCAGCTGGCGTCGATCACTGCCCCGGTTGGTGACGTCATGGGATACGATCAGATGATTATCGACATCCACCGCGGTCTGCACGTTATAGCCAACGATACCGCCGCCGCGGCTCTTCATCGAGCGAGCATCTGGGTCGGTGAGCGAGAGTTGTTGGTCCGGCGCCTCAAGCATCCGGACTTCGAACTTTTTTAGGCGGTCCATCTCCTCTGTCAGTGCCGCGATCTTGTCTTTGAGTGAGCGCGTATCTTCGGGCGGAGCCGACCGGTCAGCCTGGTCCAGCTGACCCAGGTAACGCTCGATGCTGGCCTCGACCTCGGCCAGACGTCGCTTCATCTTCGCTCGCGTGAAGTTCTTATCGCGGTTGTTCACCGCCTTGAACTTGCTGCCATCAATCGCGAGCGTATCACCGAGCAGGTTCAACTTGCGGCACAGCATCACGAACTCCCGGCACACCAGGCGAATGGCTTCACCATTATCCTTTCTGAAGTCCGCAATGGTCTTGAAATCCGGGGCCAGTCGTCCGCTCAACCACATCAGTTCGACATTACGCTTCGCTTCACGTTCCAGGCGTCGCGATGAATGTATCTGGTTGAGGTAACCATACACATAGATCTTGAGCATCGTGCGGGGGTGATAACCGGGTCGGCCAGTCTCGGCGGCTTCTGCTTTAAAGCCTAGTCCCGAGATATCGAGGCGATCAATAAACACATCGATGACGCGAACCACGCTGTCTTCTTCGACATAATCATCAACACGTTCCGGGAACAAGGTGGACTGGAAACGATTCTCGCCCTCGATAAATCCGCTCATGGATCGACCCTAAACTGGAAATCTGTATTTTACTTTTCACCAGGAGTTTTCACACAGCCTCGGCCAGAAACGGACCCTCGTCATTATCGGATCACGACGTTTATTTCATTCTCAACCCGTGCGTATTCTGCCCCATTATTATTCGATTCAGGATGGTTTCTTGCGCATCGTTTTGAATAAAGCAGAGACATCCTCGTCACCATGACCGGCCGCCAGGGCGCGATCAAACAAGCTGGACATTAGCTTCGGCACCTCATTATTGATACCCGAGTCAAGCGCCTGCCTGCTAATACTCTGGAAGGCTGTAGCCCAGGTACTAAGTGTTGCGGTCGTATTTAAGAAGTCCTCATTGTGAATCTTTTCGATATATGCATGGGCATACTCTGTTTCTGGGAGTGTTTGAGCATACAGGTCGAGACCCACCCCTTCCGATTCGCAAATCACCGCGCCATGAGTAACGGCCATAAACATACCGTAGTGCCGGCAGAGCCACGCGAGATCCAAAGCAGAAGCTGCGCGAATATTCTCACCGAGGTAGAGGACTTTGGAACAGAGTGAACTCAACTGGGATTCGGCTTCCCTGAAAGCCTGTTCAGGCCCACCAAGAATAACCTTCGCGTAGTCTGTAGCCAGATTTCCCGGACCACCCAGTATCGCTCCATCAATGTACTGGGCTCCAAATTGACTGAACCATTCGGCACTTTCAGCAGCATCATTTGGAGTACCTGTGCTGAGTTGAACAATAGTTCGATCCTTGAGATGCGGGGTAACTTCGTCTGTCTCAAACAGTGTTTTCGTAATTGCGTAGTCTTCAACACAGATCAGAACGACAGGGCTGGCCATAACGGCCTCAACCACGTTGTAGGCGCCTTCAGCGCCCTCAACGAGGAAAGGTTTCATCTTTTCTGGGGAGCGATTCCAGACGGTCATCTTATGACCGCCTTGTTGTAATTGACTAGCCAGTGCGGCACCCATTAACCCTAAACCCATTACAGATATTTCACTCACTAGGCTTTCCCCGGCCGACAACGTCAGCGTAGTTTAACAGATACTTAGTGCTACATCCGTTCAGCGAAAATTCTTGCTTAGGGTCGATCTCGAAAGCCTGATTTTCCTTGGCTGGCATCTGTTTTCTTCAAAGCAGACGCTCAGATGAGGTTGCTGGGCTTCTCGATTCGGCCAGGAGCGGACGCCTAGTTAAAAATGAATTCAATCGTTTTGGACTGTTTGAGTAAAGATTTTTCTGCTTACTTTTACACATCATCTGACTAACACACCTTCCGAAGTTAGACGCATTAACATGACAACCGGTGTCGAATTGTAATTAGTAAAATCCCCCGCCACATAGATATCGCCAGTGCCATCGGTTGCAAATGCGGCATCACTTAGGCTGGCATAACCACGAAATCCTTCGCCAATGTAGAATCCTGGATCGACTGAACCGTCGTCGTTTAAGCGTCTGACACCTTCGCTACTGCTATTAGCGACATCAACATAGACGTCACCACTGCCATCATCTGCAGGAAGGACGAATCCCAATCCCTGGTAACGGAAAATACTGGTATCTACGACAAACCCGGTATCGAGCGAGCCGTCGCTGTTTAAGCGAACAAGACCTGCTGTATTTACACCGTTATACTCGGTAAAAGGTCCTGCCACGTAAATATCACCACTTCCATCAGTAGCCACTGCGATATTCCACACCGATCGGTCAAACCCCGATAGGCCGGTGTCAAATCCTGTATCGATCGAACCGTCATCATTTAAACGGGCAATGTAGGGAGCCACACCCCTTGATATATAAATGTCGCCACTACCATCGGTAGCAAGGGCAATGCTGTTTCCGCCCCCTCCAAAACCAGGATTAAAATCAACATCGAGCGAGCCATCGACGTTTAAACGAATCGGCCCATCAACATAGACATCTCCGCTGCCATCGGTAGCGGGGGCAATTGTGCTAACCTGACGCTCGATTTCTGTGCCGGTGTTGAAACTTTCGTCGAGGCTACCATCCTGGTTTAGACGAGCTATACCACTAACAGTAGAGTCGATGTAACTTAAGTAACCCCCGACATAGACATCGCCGCTGCCATCAATGGCTGACACAATAATCTGAGGGGAAAAAAAATCTGTATCTGAATCAAATCCCCGGTCAAGCGAACCGTCATTGTTTAAGCGGGCAATATATTTGACAGCGCGTTTTTTAAAGTGCGTAAAAGAACCCACGGCGTATAGGTCGTCGCTTCCATCCAATGCCGGGGAGATAGAAGAAACACTCCAATTAAAACCATCCCTCCTGAGTGAGCATACTTCCCCTGTCCATACCCAGTTCTCTCCCGCGTTTCCGTCAGGACAGTCGACGTTAACGCCACCGCCCCCACCACCACAAGCTGCAAGTGAGGAGATACAAAGAAACAGAAAAATATTGCTACTCAGTTTTTGTTTCATCTTTTCAGCCCCTGACGGATTTTTTACAACCTTAAGTGGCTAGTTTCAATTTGCAACTTATTATCAATAAGTACCATATATCCCAACCCAAAGTACAGCATGCTGATACCTCTTTTAATAATTATTAGTTTTAGATTTGACTGGGGGTAGATTGGTTTTGAGAATTGATTAATCATTGAAGGATTGGTTAAGTGTCAGAACCAGCGCGTTAGTCGCTTCTGATTTACCGAGTTTAATCGTCTGTTATCTACAAAGCTGCCGCTCAGATAAGTTTGCTGGGCTGCTCGAAACGGCCAATAGCTGCCCCTTGATTTATATCATTCATTCAGACCTCTTAAATCGTATAATCCTCTTCAAGTACTACATCACGAGTAATGAAAGCATGAAAACCCGCGCTTTTCTGATCTTCTGCGCCATCGGCTTGGTGCCTATTGCTCTAGGCTATGGAGCGAAACCTTCGTTCACACTGGACGCCCTCTTCGCTATCAAGGTCGATACGATTAATCTCACTCACATTATGCGCGCGGTGATGGGGCTTTACCTTGGAATGGTTGTACTTTGGTTGTGGGGTGCGTTCAATAAATCCATGGAGGGTCCGGCGCTCGTCGCTTGTGCCGTGTTCATGCTTGGACTTGCGGCCGGGCGTATACTGAGTTTCGTCGTGGACGGCATGCCGCACTGGCTGCTTGTAATCTATGCCGCTCTGGAGATTGGGCTCGGCCTGATCGCGGTTATACTTTACAGGGGAGCCTTTCGGAAAGGGCTCCGGTATACCGAGGATAAGCAGTCCGGAGTAATTTGAGTTTACTCGCTTTGGGTCTCTGCCCCTGAGAACTGAGGATTGACCGGTAGCTTTCTCCAAAAGAGACGCTCAAAACGAAGAACTCAGTGGCGACCTACGGCCGAGGTCGTGTGAAAAGAGCTTTGTATTTGTTCTGCCGCGGCGTCTTCTCGATATCGCGCCATATTTTTTGTGTCACCGAGTGAAATTATCGTAGAGGCGCCGAAATGCTCAGCGCCGTTTCCAATCAATCAGTTCGTCGCTTCAGCGTAATCTGGGTTGCCGGTAGGCAGAAGTAGGCCCTCTCAGGCCCCCTGTAGCTGTTCCATGATCTTCGCTACGCCAAGAATATTGATTGCCCGTTTCATGTTGTACGCGAGTACATGCAGACTCATCTCCGCTTGCACATTCGGTAATCGTTTCATTAAAAAATGCGTCGATCCCATCCAGTGTTTGATCGTGCCGTAGGGATGTTCGACCAGCCGCTTGCGTTGTCGCATCGCATCCGAATTCTGCTTAAGTAAAGCGTCAGCGGCATCCAGTATGTCTTCTTTCTCCCAACGTTTAATGCGTTTGGCATTGCTGGTTGTGCACTGCGACTGCAGCGGGCAGGACGAACATTGGTAGGTCATATACACCCACTGTGTCTTGCCCTTCTCGACACTGTCGAATCGATAGGTTAGACGTTGCCCGGCTGGACAGATGTATTCATTCTGCTTTGCGTCGTAGTGAAAGTCGGCCTTCGAGTATCGCCCCTTCGCCTTGCTTTGAGAGCTATCTGTCTTTGGTACTAGCGCCTTGATGCCAGCTGCATAACAGTCGACGATCTCCTCGCCCTTGTAGTAACCGGG
>CAVYHN010000020.1:0-52923 GCA_963768295.1 uncultured Gammaproteobacteria bacterium
TGCCAGTCAATACCTGCGGGTAAAGATCGTGGCTCTGGTTAAAGGATATCTGGCGGATATCGGTGCCGTTGGCATTCATGACATGCAGCACCAGCGCCTGGACACCCTCGTCTTCGTCGAGCGAGGCGAATCTCGGCCTGCCTTCGTTGATTTGCATTTCGCGCGACTGCTTCTGGCGATCGGAGGTAAACACGATACGGCCATCTGGCAGATAACTGGGGTAGAGGTCGTTGCCTTCTTCGGCGATCAACAGGCTGGAGATAACCCGCCGTATTTGACTAGTGGTCAAATCGTATTCGTAAACATTCCAGCTGGGAAACGGTGGGTTGTCCGGATCAGGGTCAAACAGACGCAGTGAAAATATGAGTTTGCTGCCATCATGGCTGGCGTTTAAGCCCTTGACGTCGCCGATACCGCCGGTAACGGAACCTGTGATATTGGTCTCGTCGTCGGTGGTCCGCAGATAAACATCGCCACCTGAACTGAAAAGCCGCGGTTCGCGCACGTCGGCCTGCACCTCGTCGCCCATGTCGTCGACCGGGATCGGGCGCTTGACGTAGGCAATCGGTATTTCGACGATGCCGGGATCGATGCCATCGCCCGAATCTCCGCCCGGCTGACAGGCACTCAGGATCATTGCAACGGCGCACAAAATCAGCAAACCCAGCCAATTGTACCGGGCTTGCAAACTTATTATCGCTGGCTCCAGGGATCGAGCCTGTATATCTGCTGTTGGTTTCATTGTTCCTTCTTTATAAATCCTGTCAAACGCGCGATTTAATTAGGTCAGTGTATCGTCGAGTTCGGGTTCCTATCTCCCGAAATCTGACCAAATGCAGTTTTTTCCTTACGAACGGTATACGGAACTGCAGGTCACTCTCGTAAACTAGGGCCCAGTGTTTTTGTAAATGGATAAGTTACGTTGTACCTAGTGTTTAGAGCTTATCAGCAATAACAAATTGGTCAGGACTAATTTCGGTTTTGTGAATTATTCCCGGCATCATTAGCAACTGGAGTCATATTGCTGTGCTAGATTTAGTGGCTAACGAATCCAATCGCTCGAGCCTCGTAATGTTAGCGATTCAGTCAGGAGATAGATGGGGATATCCATGGGAATGAAAAATAAAATATCGCTACCGCTGTTAATCATCGCAGCGCTGACAAGCCAGCCACTCTGGGCCGATGCCCAGGACAGGGCGCAGGCCAAGAGAATCCACGACCGGCTCACCGGTGTCTCCGCAAGCAACGCGACCATTGACGCTATGGAAGCATTGCTGATCAGCGATGCCAGCGGTAAAGACGCGGCTGAATACGCGATCGACACCGCGCTAAACCCAGATGCCAGGTATTTTTACAACGTAACCCTGAAAAATTTCGCCGCGCCCTGGACCAACGAAGAGCAGACGGTGTTCACTGCGCTCAACGATTACTCCGCGACCGTAGTCGGCCTGATCCGCGACGGCGGTGATTTCAGGCAGATACTGCACGGCGACATCATTTATCGCGGTGATCCGGGTCTCGGCATCGCCGCTTACTCGAATATCGATAACAACCATTATGAACAGCTGGAAGCGCTCGGGCCGACGGTCGGTAACCTCGCCGATCCGAATATTCTGGAAGGCAGCATAACCCAACCGGGCATAACCCAGAGCTCGGTTACCGGTCTGCCCAGCGGCGCCACCGCCGGCGTCATGACCTCGCGCGCAGGCGCCATGGCGTTTTACTCCGCAGGCACTAACCGCGCCATGTTCCGCTTCACGCTGATGAATCACCTGTGCACCGATCTCGAACCGCTCAAGGATGTCTCGCGCTCACCCGACAAGGTCCGCCGCGATGTATCTCGTAGCCCCGGCGGCGACAGCCGGCTCTACCTGAACGGCTGCGTCGGCTGCCACGCCGGCATGGACGGCATGGCAGGTGCTTTCGCCTATTACGAATGGGATAGCGCCGCAGGCAGAATGCTATATCAGGACATCGGCAACACGGCATTGTTCGACGCTAACGGCGTGTCACTCAAGCACAACATCAACGAGAATAACTTCGAGTACGGTCATATAACCACCGATGACAGCTGGATCAACTACTGGCGCAACGGCCCGAACTCGAAACTCGGCTTACGGCCCGTCGAAGACGGCCCGCTTGCCAGCGGCTGGGGACCGCTTACCAACTCCGATGCCAAGGGCCATGAAACCGGCAACGGCGCCAAGTCCCTCGGGATCGAACTGGCCAACAGCAAGGCCTTTGCCCAGTGCCAGGTCGATAAAGCCTTCAAGGCGATCTGCCTGCGCGACCCCAATGTTTTCGCCGCAGACCGCAGCACGCGCGACGGAATCGTTACTGATTTTGTCGGCACCTACAACTACGACATGCGCGAAGTCTTTACCGACGTCGCCGCGTACTGCAAAGGGAGTTGAACATGTTGAATAATTGCCCTTTTATTAGGATTATTTCGTTGCTCGCGCTGAGCGCATTGATGGCGGCCTGCGATAGCGGCAGCGTCGGCACCAGCGCCAACCCGAACCTGAGCGGTAACAATGGCAACAAATTCTTCTACACCGGCCCTGCGGCACGCGACATAGAGGTCAGCAACTTCCAGTACTACCTGTGGAAGAACGTGATCGATTCGACCCGTTGCGGTGGCTGCCATAACTCGGAATCAACCGCGCCGGTTTCGCCGTTATTCTTCGACACCTCCAATGTCAACGTCGCCTACGACGCGGCAGTGCTTAAAGACCCCGCACTTTCGGACATGTCGACGATAAACCCGTTTAACGCGGAATTTGTCACTAAATTCACCCCCCCCAGCACCCACTTCTGCTGGGAAAGCAATCCCGCCATCTGCGCGGCGCTGATCGCCGGCTGGATCGACGACTGGAAAAACGCGGCCAGTGGCGGCGTTGCCGCACGTCAGATCACCCTGACTGCTCCGGCCAATATCAGGGACCCGGGCGAATCCAAGTCGTTTCCGCCGAGCCACGACCTTCCGGCCGGCACCAGCTTCGAAGAAACAGTATATCCCCTGCTGGTGGGAACTAACCCGGTTATCGCCAACGACAATTGTCAGAACTGTCACGAGGAAATCGCCACGCCGCTGCCACAGGCACCGTTCTTTGCGAGTGGCGATGTCGCCTCGGCATACGCGGCCGCCAAGGCGAAAATGGATATCGATGTGCCAGCCAACTCGCGTTTCGTGCAGCGCCTGGTCGAACAACATAACTGCTGGAGCGATTGTGGCGCAACCCCGAATGATATTGGATCAGACGCGAACGATATGCTGCAGGTGATCACGGCTTTTGCCAATGGCATTTCGGCCACGGAAATCGACGACACCCTGATTATCAGTAAGGCCCTGACCCTGCCCGAAGGTATCATCGCTTCGGGTGGTAACCGGCATGAAACCGATCAGTTCGCCCTCTGGGAGTTCAAGACAGGTACCGGCCTGACCGCATACGATACAAGCGGGGTGGGTGAATCGGTCAACCTGACGATGATTGGCAGTGTCAACTGGGTTGGCGGCTACGGCCTCGAATTCACCGGCGGGCGGGCGCAGGCCGACACGATGAACAGTGATAAGATTTTCACCTACCTGCAGGATACGCGCGAATACGCGATCGAGGCCTGGGTGATTCCGTCTAATGTATCCCAGGAAGACGCCAATATCGCCAGCTATTCCGGGGGTGACCTCGCGCGCAATTTCACGCTGGGCCAGGATATGTACAGCTACGAGTCATACAACCGGGTTGACTCGGGTTTGTCCAATGCCAACGGCGACCCCGTATTATCAACCGGGGAAGACGACGAAGAGCTGGCGCAGGCCAGCCTGCAGCATGTCGTGGTCAACTTTGACCCCCTGGATCGCCTGGGCACCGGCGCTGGCCGCAGCATTTATGTCAACGGTCAACGGGTTAACAACCTGACTGATACCGTGGCGGGAGATACGATCGCAGGCGTCTGGGACGATTCCTTTGCCTTTATTCTCGGCAACGAAATTTCGGGTAACCGCCCGTGGATGGGGCAGATCAAAATGGTCGCGTTGCACAGCAGGGCGCTGGACCAGGCACAGATTACGCAAAACTTCGACGTCGGCGTCGGCCAGAAATTCTTCCTGCTATTCGCCGTCGGCCATCATCTGAATGAAATCGGCAATCCCAACAGCTTTATCATGTTCGAGGTGGCGCAGTTCGACAGTTACAGCTACCTGTTCAACAAGCCCACGTTTGTCACCCTCGATGGCAGCGCTCCGCTTGCAGATATAAGTATCAAGGGCCTGCGCATCGGCATCAACGGTAAGGAGGCGCTCGCAGGTCAGGCTTACGCCAACCTCGACACCAGCGTTATCCGCGCCACGTACGACCCGGCGACCGGCCAGGTACTGTCTACCAAGGGCACCATCATTTCGCTCGAAAAAGGCCCGGCAAGCGATGAATTCTTCCTCACCTTCGAAGACTTCAATGGCGAGACCAAGTCCTTTGCCGACATCGTGCCATCGGTTGCGACCGATCCGACCGATCCGCTAAATGCGGTCGAGTCCGACATCGGCATGCGCACCTTCGAGGAAATACATGCGACTATTGCCGAGATTACCGGTGTACCGGTGACCAACGCGGCTGTCGATTCGGTTTACGACGACTACATGCAGCAGTTGCCAACGGTCGAGGCCATTGGCGCCTTCCTGCCCTCGCACCAGATGGCGATCGCGCAACTCGCGCTGACCTCCTGCAGCGAACTGGTTGAAGGCAGGGGCTCCATTGCGCCGGCGACTTACTTCTCCGGGTTCAACTTTGGGTTGAGTTCGCAGTCGGCCTTTACCCCGGGCCAGGTTGACGCAATCCTTGATCCGCTATTGGCCGCGGCAATGAACGTCGACCAGGTAACGCCAGGCAATAACCTCATGACACAGCCGGCAGAGGGCGACATCGATGATTTACTGAGTTCGACAGGTCTAATAAACCTGACCGAGGACCCGCAGAATACAAATCCGGCCTTTGGTCCTGACTATGGAACCTACGATAGTCTGATTACGGAAATGCTCAGCTGTAGCCCGGCACCCTGTACGCCAATAGATACGGTCCCGAGAACCGCCCAAATCGTTAAAGCAGTATGCGCCGTCGCCACTGGTGGCGCGGTGATGCTAGTACAATAGGATTCGAATATCATGGCCAGATTCAAAAAGAACCAATACATTCCGCCCCAGGCACCGTTGCTGTATGAAGATCACGGGCGCCCAGTCACTCGCCGGCAGTTTATCCGTCAGGGCCTGATGACCGGCTCGGCAAGCGTACTCTCGGCCGGGGCTTTCGGTATGTTCGCCAATCCAAACGCGGCGCGTGCCGCGGTGGCACCGGATCTGGACCAGCTGGCCCAGGATATTTCCTGTGCCCTAGGCGGTGTCGGTGCCGGCCAAAGCCTGCCATTTATCTGTTTCGACCTGGCCGGGGGCGCTAATTTTGCGGGCTCCAACGTGCTGGTTGGACAAGGTGGGGGTCAGATGGACCTGTTGTCCACGGCTGGCTACAGCAAACTCGGCCTGCCGGGCGACATGCTGCCGGGCCAGGATAGTACCGGCGTGACGCTGCTGAATGACAGTGCGAACAATGATTTCACCAACAATGAACTTGGCCTGGTGTTCCACGCCGACAGCCCGATGCTATTCGGTATTCTCGAAAAATACACGGGCACTCCAGGTTCTGTTGACGGTTGTGTCATCCCGGCGCGTTCGGACAACGATACCGGCAACAACCCGCACAACCCGCTCTACCCGCTGGCGATGGCCGGCGCGCGCGGCAGCGTGGTCGACCTGATCGGTTCGCGCAGCAGCGTCTCGGGTGGCAACTCGATGGCGCCGGCGATGTACATCGACCCAAATTTCCAGCCCACCAAGGTAGATCGACCGAGCGACGTCACCGGACTGGTGGATGTCGGCGACCTAACCGCGATCCTCGGGCCGGACGACGTCACCGCGGTGATGGAATCCATTACCCGTATTACCCACAAGAAACTCAAATTGGGCACCATCGACACCGGGTTGAGCAATGATGAGGTCGTCAAGGACCTGGTGCGCTGCGGCTACCTCAAGGCCTCCGACATCGCCGACCGCTTTGCTGGTGTCGAAGTCGACCCGACACTCGATACCAACATCGCCGGTCCGATCTTTTCGGCAAACGAACTGGCTAACGACGGCGAGTTCAGGAAAACCGCCTCGGTCATGAAAATGGTCATGAACGGTTATGCCGCCGGCGGCTGCATCACCATGGGCGGCTACGATTATCACACCGGCGATCGAATCGCCGGCGAAAACCGGGATCTACGGGCCGGGCGCTGCATCGGCGCCTGCCTCGAATATGCGCGCCTGCTGGGCTCTCCGCTGATGATTTACGTGTTCAGCGATGGCTCGGTCGCGAGCAATGGCCGGGTCGACGATAGCGCGGCGCCAAACGGCGGTACCGACGGCAACGGCAATACCACCCTCGGTGGCGGCGGCAAAGGCGAGTGGACCGGCGATAATTCCTCGACCGCCTGTTCGTTCTTCCTGGCGTTCGACCCGACGGCCGCGCCTAACCTGGTGGGCACACGCCAGATCGGACGCATGAATGAAGGCGCTTCCGTGGTCACCTCGGCCACGCCCGCGGCGAACAACGTCAACCTGCTGGTCAACATGGTCATGCTCAACTACATGTCCCTGAATGGTCAAAGCATTACAGACTATACTAATATCTTTCCGAATCACGGCCTGGGTAGTAACCTGAGCGACTATATAGCCTTCGGTTCAATCGTGTAGTAAATCGACCGTTTCAACACTCAATCCATGTCGGATATTCTGGCAGGTAAAGCCTGTGGTTTTCGCAACAAAGCCATAACCCTGTCTGTGCTGCTGCTATTCTTTAGCAGCCTGCCGCCCGCGTCCGCGGCCTGGCATCAGCAGCAGCGCGATATGATGGGCACCCGCATTGCCGTCGAGCTGTGGCACGACGAGCCCGCAGTGGCAGCGCAATGCAGCGAACGGGTGTTTAGCGAAATGCGTCGAATAGAAGCGCTGATGAGCACTTACCTCGACAGCAGCGAACTGAGTTTCATCAATAACAATGCCGCCATTTCCGCGCTCGAAATCAGCGATGAAATGCGGCAAATCATTGAAAAATCTCTATATTTTTCAGAGATTTCCGAGGGCGTATTTGATGTTACCTATGCCAGCGTCGGCTATGCCTACGATTACCGCGAGCGCCAGCAGCCGAGCGATACCCTGGTCGCATCGAAGCTGCCGGCTATCGATTATCGCCATATCGAACTCGGACAAAACCGGATTCGTTTCAGGCATAGCGACGTTCGCATCGATCTGGGCGGTATCGCCAAGGGCTATGCGGTAGACCGCGCTATCGGCATCGTCCAGCAGTGCGGCATTTCGCAGGCGATGATCAGCGCCGGCGGCGACAGCCGTATCATTGGCGACCATCGTGGCCGACCCTGGATGATTGGTATTCAGCATCCGCGCAACCCGGCGGGTATCGCGCTGCGGGTGCCGCTAAGTGAAACCGCGGTGTCGACATCAGGTGACTACGAAAGATTTTTCATCCAGGATGGTGAACGCGTGCATCACATTATCAATCCGGCGACCGGACGTTCGGCAAATAATAGCTGGAGTGCAACAGTTACTGGCCCCAATGCCATGACAACTGACGCTTTATCTACTACTATTTTTATACTTGGCGCAGAAAAAGGTCTTGCGCTGATCGAAAGCCTGGAGGGAATCGACGCAATCATTATCGATAGCGCCGGAAAACTTCATTATTCCTCGGGATTTGAACCACCTGAAACTGAAGGATAGTTGTCCTTAAAGTAGCAACCTATGAAAATTATTAGCTTGATTACCCTGCTCCTGTTTAGCCTGAGTGCGCCGCTCGCGGCACAGGACAATGCAGACGACCCAATTGACGGTGAATTAATTGAAGGCGAACTGACTGCCCCGCAGGATGAGAGCGCCGCGGAGAACGATGAGGCAGCGCTCGACGATGGCTCGCCCGAGGAAGGCTCGCTCGATGCAGATATCGAGGCATTGAAGAAAGAAGTGCTTTCCCTGAACCGTGACTTGTTCATTCTCGAAGAAGACCTGCTGTTTCCGTCCAACACCCAGTTCAGCATTTTCCTGTCGATGGACGCCGGCGCCCTGTTCAGTCTCGATTCGGTGCAACTCAAGGTCGACGATAAAAACATTGCCAATCATTTATACACCGAGCGTGAGTTAGAGGCGCTGAAACGTGGCGGAGTACAACGCCTCTATATTGGCAACCTGCCGTCGGGAGAACACGAAATCATCGCAATTTTTACCGGCATTGGCCCCAAGGGCCGAGACTATCGTCGCGGTGAATCGATAGTGATTGAAAAAACAACCGAGCCACAGTTTGTAGAGTTCATGATCGCCGATGATACCGGTAAAGAACAGCCTCAATTCGATGTCCGAGTCTGGGAGTAAAACTCCCCGAGCACGCGCCAACGTCAACCTGCGCCGCGTTTTCCGCTTCGTTGTTGCGCTGCTGTGCTGCAGCGCTTGCGCGCCGCTGTACGCAGCCCAGCTGGATGAGCATCGGGTCGAGGACCTCGAATACGGGCGCGCGCTTTACCAGTTTTTCCAGGGCGATGAACTGGCCGCGATAACCCAGCTGATGATGGCCAACGAACGCCCGCAGATACGGACGCGCGAGCAAACCGACGAAGCCAACCTGCTGCTTGCCGATCTGTATTACGGTTATGGGCTATACGAGGAATCGCGCGAACTGTTTGCGCGCCTGCTGACAGCCGAAGTGTCGGACTCGGTGCAAAATCGTATCTGGTTCAACCTCGCCCGGCTCAGATTCGAACAGGGATATTACGATCAGGCACGCGATCTCCTGGCGCGCATCACCGATAGCCTGCCGGGCTTCATCGAAGCGGAGAGAAAATACCTGCTGACCAATCTCTACCTGAGCAATCGCCAGTACGACGAAGCCGCCGATCTCAGTAACCGGATAGACTCAAAGTCGATATGGAAGATCTACGCACGTTACAACCTCGCGGTTACGCGGATAGAAGACGACAGTTACGAGTTGGGTAAGAACCTGCTCGATCGAATCGGTCAAATGAAGTCGACGACACCGGAGCTGCTCGCCTTGCGAGATCGCGCCAACCTGTCACTTGGCCTGAAGCAGCTGCGTCTGGAATACAACGAGTCGGCGCTGGACAGCCTGTCACGCATCCGCCTGGAAGGACCGCTGAGCAATGACGCGCTGCTGGCCACGGGCTGGGCACGCTACCGGCTCGGCCAGTTCGACAGGGCCCTGATCCCCTGGCGCCTGTTACTGCAACGCAACGCGGTCGACGCGGCGACCCAGGAAGCCATTCTGGCGATTCCCTCGGGTTATGTCGAAGCAGGACAGGACCAGCTGGCGGTGCGTCACTACGAAATTGCCGCAGGCCAGTTCGATGCCCAGTTACAGTTACTCGACAATGCGATCGCTTCGATCGAAAGCGATGGCCTGGTCGCGGCGCTGCGTGAAAACGCGATCCTGTTCGATCGCAGCAGCCTGCAGCGGCTCCCGCCCAGTTCCGACGTCACCCCGCAACTGCACATCCTGCTGGCATCAACCGACTTCCAGCGCGAAATCAAACGCTACCAGGAACTGCTCGATATCCGCAACTCGCTGCGTTACTGGGGAACCAGCTTTCCGGCCCTCGAACTGATGCTGGAAGAGCGTCGTCGGGGTTTTGCGCAACGCCTGCCCGCGCTGCAGCAATCGACCAGCTTCGACAAGCTCGAATTGCTGCGCGAACAGCAAAATCAATTTGCCAATCAGTATGGCGAGATCGAACTGAACGAAGATTACGCCGCCCTGGCCACGCCCGAAGAACGAGAACATCTCGAACGACTGCAGCGCGTCAGCCAATCGATCGGCAAGGTTGGCGGACAGCGCAATACCAGTTATCAACAGGACATGCTGCGCCTGTTATCAGGATTGCTCGAGTACGAGCTGGCTACCGATTTCCCGGTGCGACGCTGGAAAGTGAAGAAGCAGTTGATACATCTTAACCGGGCGCTGGCGGAATCCGCCTACCGGGTAGATTCCCTGCGCCGTATTACCGAGCGCACCGAACTCAATTTCAGTTTTTTCCAGCAGCGTATCGACGGCCAGTCGGATCGCATTCGCAACCTGCGTAGCAAGGTCGGAGAACTGCTGCAGTCGCAGGAACAGCACATCAATGGCCTCGCGATTGCCGCGATTCGGCAACAGCAACGGCATATCGTGCAACTGCGTTTGAATGCCCGTTTTGAACTGGCCAAGCTGTACGACAAACTGGCGGCGGAGCAATGATCGACGCAATTTCGAAAAGGCTGTTAATCATGCTGACCGTCACGGCGATGGCAGCCTGTAGCTCCAATGGCATCGAAATCGGACCAACCATCGCTGATCTCGAAGATTTACCGCCGCTGATCGAGGACGCCGAACTCGAACCGCAGGCGACCTTCAAGGTCGACCGCCAGCAGGTAATCGATAGTTTTCGCGCGCTGGTGGAGATCACCGCCGCGGGTGGCGGCACCGGCGACGAACTGCGTCGCCTGGCCGATCTCGAGCTCGAATCCAGTCTCGACAACCGAATTGCGGAAGACGAGACGACCCAGCAGCGCGGCATCGAGGAAGCCCTGCACGCTATCGGCATCTACGAAGCTTACCTGGAGAAATATCCCGAGCGCGAAGACAACGATATGATCCTCTACCAACTTTCGCGCGCCTATGCACTCGAATCGGATGCGGACAAGTCGGTCGCCGCAATGGATCGCATCGCGCTCGAGTTCCCGGCTTCGAAGTACATCGACGAAGTCCAGTTCCGACGTGGTGAAAACCTCTTCGTCGAACGCGATTACGAGGCGGCCGAAGCGGCATACGGCGCCGTCGTCCGCGATCATCCGGATTCGGTGTACTTCAAAAAAGCGCTTTATAAATATGGCTGGACCCAGTTCAAGCAGAGCCGTTACCTCGACGCCCTGGCAAGCTATACCCGGCTGCTGGACGTCGATCTCGAAGAGGGAAACGTGCAGGAAATCGGGTTCAATCCCGAACTCTCGCGCGCAGACCAGGAATTGCTTGAGGACGTGGCGCGCGTGGTCTCGCTGAGTTTTTCCTACCAGGA
Source organism: uncultured Gammaproteobacteria bacterium (assembly GCA_963768295.1). Lineage (GTDB taxonomy): Bacteria > Pseudomonadota > Gammaproteobacteria. The sequence continues at coordinate 11,158 of CAVYHN010000020.1, forward strand.
CGAAAAGTATTACATTTCGAAGTACTTCAACGAGAATGGCAAGCGCGACTACGAGCCCCTGCTCTACCTCAAACTGGGTGAGCTCTACCTTGGCAAAAATCGCATCATCGATGGCTCGGATCTGTTTCTCGCCTATACCAAGGAATACCCCTACTCGCCGCATACGCCCTATTTTCATCAGCGCGCCATCGAAACCTTTCAGCAGGCTGGATATTCAGACCTGGTGTTAGAAGAAAAAATTGCCTTTGTTAACCGCTACGATGTGAATAGTGAATACTGGTCGGTGCAGGATGAAGCAACCCGGCAGAACATGACCAAGACCCTGGTATTGCACATGACCGAGCTCGCAAACCATTTTCACGCGCTCGCCCGTAAAAGTAAGAAAGGCAAGGATTATACAGTGGCGTCGGACTGGTATCGGCGTTTCCTGAAGTCTTTCCCCGACGATCCCGGCGCACCGCGAATGAACTTTTTGCTGGCCGAAAGCCTGTACGATTCCGGCCAGTTCCCGCAGGCCATCGATGAGTATCAGAAAACGGCATACAACTATAAACCTCACAAGGATAGCGCCGAGGCTGGGTATGCCGCGCTGATTGCCTTCGACGCGCTATTCAAGACAACCAACGCAAGCGATATTCCCGCGTTGCGCCGCCAACGCATCAAATCGGCGGTTCGCTTCACCACCAGTTATCCGAACGACTCGCGACTGGCCGTCGTCGAACTGCAATCCGCACAGCAATTTTTCAAGTGGAAGGACTATCCCGAAGCCATCGCTTCGGCGCAACGTCTGATAGACAACAAGAACGTCGAGCCAGCGACCAAGAAAACCGCCTGGGCAATTCTCTCGGATGCGCAGTTCTCGACCGCGGATTACGCGGCGGCGGAAAAATCCTACCTGACTCTGCTTGGCCTGATGTCGACGCAGGATAAGGAAAGAAAACCGGTACGCGAACAAATCGCCGCCAGCATCTACAAGCAGGGTGAAATCGCCCGTGATAGCGGCAATCACCTGCTGGCAGCACAGAATTTTACCCGGCTGGGCCAGGTTATACCCGAGTCCTCGAAACGGGTGGTCGCCGACTATGACGCGGCCTCCGCCTATATTCAGCTGGAAGACTGGCCGACCTCGATCGCCCAGCTCGAAGCTTTCCGCAAAAGGTACCCAAAAAACAAGAAGCTGCAGGATGGCGTCACCGAAAAGCTTGCGTTGGCCTACAGCAAAAACGGCAACCAGTCGCTGGCGGCCAGGGAAATCCTGACCCTGTCGCAGCTGCCCGGAACGCCCGAGCGCAAACGGGATTTGATGTGGCGCGCCGCCGAGTTGTATCAGGAATCGGGACAGCCCGATCGCGCCATCGGGATTTACAAGAATTACGTCAAGGCCTACCCCTATCCGCTGGAGCGCTCGATGGAGTTACGTTACAAAATTGCCGAGTCCTATCGCGCCAAGAACGACACCAGAAATCTGCATGTCTGGCTTAACGAAATCGTGCGCGCCGACGCACGGGCAAAATCAGGACGCAATGCGCGCAGCAAGTACCTCGCCGCCAGCGCCAGCCTCGAGTTAATCGAGCCGCTGCATCGATCTTATAAAAAGACGAAACTCACGGTGCCGCTCAAGACCAGCCTGCGCAAAAAGAAAAAACTGATGCAGCAATCGATCGACGCCTACAGCAAGGCGATGAAATACCAGGTAGAGGAAGTTACCACCGAGGCGACCTTCCAGATCGCGGAAATTTATCATGATTTCGCCAAGTCGCTAATGGGTTCACAACGACCCAAGGGACTGGACGAAGACCAGCTTGAAGAATACGAACTGCTGCTCGAAGAGCAGGCCTTTCCCTTCGAGGAAAAAGCAATCGATATTCATCTGACGAACTTCAAACGTATTCCCAAGGGAACCTACGACGAGCCGACGAAAAAGAGCCTGCGGATTTTGGGCGAGTTGATGCCGTTTCGCTTTGCCAGGGTAGAAAGCAGCGATGCCTATGTCGATATTCAATAACAAGATACCTTACCTGCTGTTGGTGATGCTGCTTGCGGCCTGTCAGAGCGGCCCCGAGCCCGTCCCGGGGCCCGAACCGGCAGTCGAGGCAGCACCGGTAGTCGAAGCAGAACCGGCACCGGCGGCTGAAGCAGCGGCACTGCCTGAGCCAGAGCCCGCACCCGAACCCGAGGACTTCTATCAACAGTTCTACACGGAAGCGCTAAGCTCACTGAAAAGCGGCAAAACCGAAGATGCGCTGGAATTGCTGAAACAGGTCAGCACCGATGCGCCCGATAAGCCCTACGTTTTCACCAACCTCGGGCTGGCCTATTTCAAATTAAAGCAGCCGGATCTTGCCGAGCAGGCATTTCAGGAAGCGGTTAAACGCAACGACGATGATGCAGTGGCACACAACCATCTCGGTATTCTGCATCGCCATAAAGGCGCGTTCGAAGAGGCGCGCAAGCACTATCAGCGTGCGATAGACATCGACTCGAACTATGCGCCCGCCTACCTGAATCTGGGTATTCTGTTCGATATATATTTCCAGGACCTGGTTAAGGCATTACAGCACTACCAGAGGTACCAGGCGCTGATCAGTGAAGAGAATTCTCAGGTTAGCGGATGGATCGCCGACATCGAACGGCGCCTCAAAAGCGGCACTTCAAGTTCTCAGGGGTAAAAAATGTTAAAACTTTCGCTACACTTTTGCCTAATCTTTGCTATTTCATGTACTGCAATTGTAAATGCGCAGGAAAAACTGCAAATGGAAGGCACCGAAATTACCGGGAACAAGGAGTTACCCAGGGTTTTGTATATTGTTCCATGGAAATCGATCGAGCGTTTCGAGTTAAAATCGCCGCCGATAACAAGCATTATGGAGCAGAAGCTGACGCCTATAGATCGAGCTTCTTTTAAACGAACAATTCACTATCACGACGCCATTTTTTCAAAGGCAAAGCTGGATTAATCCGGCACTAGAATTATACAGCGGGGATTCGCGCGATGAACGAAATGTTGACTACAGTTATCAGGTTTTTCCAGGACGGTGGGCCCTTCATGTACCCCATACTGGCGGTATTGGCGATCGGCCTGGCGATCACGCTGGAGCGCTGGCTTCATCTCACTTATGCCAAGGCGAAGAATCGCAGGATGATAGCAAAGCTAATGCCGCTGGTGGCCAAGGGTGAAGTCGCCAGCGCCAGTAAACTCGCGCAGAATTCCACCGCCACGGTCAGCCGCATCTTGCTCCAGGGCATGGAACACTACAAATCCGCAAGGCGTCGGGATGACTTCGAAGCAGCCATGGACGAAAGCATCATGGAGGCGATACCTCGACTCGAAAAACGCACTCACTACCTCGCGATGTTTGCCAACATCGCCACTCTGCTCGGTCTGCTGGGAACGATTATTGGACTGATCAAGGCTTTTACCGCGGTTGCCCAGGTGGACCCGTCAATGAAGGCGGAAATCCTTTCGACCAGCATCTCGGTCGCAATGAACACCACGGCATTTGGGCTCATCGTTGCGATCCCGCTGCTGTTCTTCTACACCGTACTGCAAACCAAGACGACCGAGATCGTCGACAGCCTGGAAATGACGGTCGTTAAGTTCGTTAACCACCTGTCGCGCGTTAAAAACAACAGCCAGTAATCAGGTCGTCTCATGTCTAAACGGGTACACCGCCGCAAGCATCCCGCTGTGGAGCTAAACATTACCGCCTTCATGAACCTGATGGTGGTACTGGTGCCGTTCCTGCTGATGACCGCGGTATTCAGTCATATCACCATTCTCGACCTGAATCTGCCGCCACCGGGCGCTAACAAGGACGTCAAGCAGCCGAAGAAGCCGCCGTACGAGCTGCGCGTGACCATCCGCAAGAACATGATGGTGCTGTCTGACAATCGTCTCGGCATGATCAAGCGAATACCGGTTAAGGCTAAGGAACACGATTTTGCCCTGCTGAAGGAAACCCTGAAACAGGTAAAGGCGCGTCTTCCCGACCATACCAATATTACGATTCTGGCGGAGCAGCAGACGCGCTACGAGGACTTGATTTCAGCGATGGACAGTTCGCGCTCCTTCCGCGCGCAGGTTGACGGAGAGTGGGTCTTCGCCGAGCTGTTTCCCGATATTTCAATTGGCGATGCCGCCAGGTAATTTGAGGATATCGATTCGATGAAAATTTCCAGACGCGCCAGACGCATGCAACAACACCATAAACGTGGCCAGGATCGCAATGCCGCACTGAACATGGTGTCCTTGATGGATATTTTCACCATCCTGGTGTTTTTCCTGCTGGTTAACGCCACCAGTACCCAGGTGTTGCCCTCGCCCAAGAACATAACGCTACCCGAAGCAGCGGCGGAAAAACTGCCCGCGCGTAACCTTGTCATCGCGGTGGACGGCAGGGTCATCCGCCTGCAGGGCAAGGCCATAGTTACCGTGAAGGACGCCCTCAAGGGCGACAAGAACTCGATCAAGCCCCTGTATACCGCGCTCAGGCTGGCCGCGGTAACGGTCAAGGACATTACCGATAGTAAGGGCGTTACCATCATGGGTGACCAGGAAATTCCCTATCATTTGCTGAAGAAAATAATGCTGACCTGCGCCGGCGCGAACTACACCAATATTTCCTTCGCGGTGAATCAGAAGACGGCGGAAGGCTGATGGCGAAATCGGCAGTCCCCGAACCGAATCTGCCCTGGGTCGAGCACGACGAAGACAAGGGTTTTCGCTGGATAATGATCATCATGCTGGTGCTCTTTCTGTGCACCGGGGTGGTAATGAATTTAATCAAGCTACCGGAGATCGCGCAGAAGAACCTGGTCGACGTATCCCCACGCCTGGCGAAACTGATCCTGGAAAAGCAAAAGGTTAAACCGCCACCGCCCAAGAAAGAAAAGCCCAAGGAAGAGAAGAAGGAAGAGAAAAAGAAGGAAGTAAAAAAAGAGGAACCCAAGAAAAAGGAAAAGCCGAAAAAGAAGGAAGAGGTTAAGAAACCGGACGCGCGCGAAGTGGCCAAGCAAAGCGGTTTGATTGCGCTCAGCGACGAACTCGAAGACCTGCGCGAAAGCTTCGACCTGGACGATACGCTCAAACCCCAGGAAACGGCAGGTAAACAGGCAATCAAGGTAGCGACCGCCAGTGATCTGCTGACCGCGAACGCGGGACAATCCAGCGGTGGCATCAAAACCGACACGCTCAACCGCAGCATCAAAACCAGCGAGCTGGCACAGCGCCAGACCACCAAGGTCGAGAGCAAGATCGAGTCCGATGAAAAACTCGCCAAGGCGACCACGGCGAATAAGCAATCAGGCACGGGCAGTGGCGCTGGCAAGCGCAGCTCCGATGAAATCGAGCGCGTATTTCAGCAGAACAAGGGCAGTATTTTCAATCTCTACAACCGTGCCTTACGCAAGAATCCGTCGCTGGCCGGTCAGGTCGTGGTTGAATTGACTATTTCGCCGGCAGGCCAGGTTACCGCGGTCAAGATCCTCTCCAGCGAACTGGGTGACGCAGCGCTCGAACGTAAACTGACGCTAAGAATTAAAAAGTTCAAGTTCGCCAAGGCCAACGTCGCCGAGATCACCGTTACCTACCCGATCGACTTCCTGCCTTCCTGATCGGTTGCCGATGGCGTCACTGTCCATTGAAACCAGCCGCCTGCAGATTAGATGGCTGGATTTCAACGACGCTGAATTCATTTACCAGTTAGTGAACGACCCGGACTGGGTACGCTTCATCGGCGACAGGGACGTGTCGAATCTCGACGACGCTCGCCATTACATCGAATCCGGCCCCCTGGATATGTACCGCAAGCACGGTTTCGGTCTCAATCGGGTAGCGTTAAAAGAAAACGATAAAGCCATTGGGATTTGCGGTATTTTGCAACGTGAGACCTTGCCCGAGGTCGATCTCGGTTTCGCTCTCCTGCCCGACTACAGGCGCCAGGGTTACGCCTTCGAAGCGTCACGAGCGGTGCTCGAACATGTTAGCAGCCAGGGGTTGCCGCGGGTTGCCGCCATTCTGTCACCGCAGAACCTGGCATCGGCAAACCTGCTTGGCAAACTGGGATTCAGCTTCGAGCGCAACTACCGGGCGGAAGCAAATTCGAGCTTACTCGATCTGTATATCATCGATCTGTTAAATCAGTAGGTAACCGCTGCAATCAGTAATGCCTGGCATTGCTATTTTTCTGCTCGGCCGTGGCAGTGGAAAGCAGCAATCAGGCTACCAGGATTACCGGGCAGCTGAGCGCTTTCAGAATCTGCGCCAAGACTTCGGGCTTTTCATGGCGCGATATGATCGCACAGTCGAATCCCGACCCCAGATGCGCCAGCTGATCGAGTAGACGCTCGCGGCCCAACGCGTTGATCTGCAAGGCCCTGCTTTTATCCACTCGCAGTTGCGCAATCTCGGTGGACAGCTTTGCCCCAGGTTTTTCACCGATCAGCGTCAACTCTACCTGTTCATGGTTGAATCGGTCCAGCACCACCTCGAGCGCCTGTTTTTGATATTGCGACTCATTGGCGATCAACAGGATTCGGCACGGCGCCCGTTCGAGTCTCGAGCGCAGTCGATGCGACACCGACTGGCTCAGAATCATGTAGGTTACGTCGGCGCCGTGGGGCATACCTACATCCCGCGCACGCCCGCGAACGTAGTCGAAACTCCAGGCGATCTGTAAGGCTCCAGCCTCTTGCTTCAGGGTTTGCTCGAACTGGCGCGCAACCGAGCGCATCGAACGCTGCATCTGGTCGACACTGGTCGGGCGTTCGCGCGCCGTAGTCAGGCTGATTTCGCGAGTTATCGGCAAGCCAGCCACCTGCAGCAGGTCTTCATCCTCGATAAAAAATCCGCGCAGCCTGGCATTCATCGATGCCGCGATCTGCACCGCGAGACTCACGGTAGCAATCGAATAACTACCGACATCTGCCGTGAGCACGACGCTGCGCTGCCGACTATTATCGCTCGCCATCATGCCTCATCCCCTCCCGTGGACGGAATAGTCCCCGCCGGCGCGCGCTGCGAGAGCGATTTTTGCATGTTTTGCAATTTTTCGATGCGCTGCTGGATGAGATGGTTGAAGCTCTTTTTTGGAAATTGTCCCTTGTCATTGGGACTTCCCGGCTGCAGGCCCGATAATAGCTGCATGACTTCGGCCACCTGCCGTACGGGATAAATACTGAACTTGCCCTTATTGACGGCCTCGCGCACGTCCTTATCCAGCATTAAATGTACCTGGTTGACGGCAGGAATGATGACCCCCTGATCCCCAGTCAGGCCGCGGCTAGCGCAAACTTCGAAAAAACCTTCGATTTTTTCGTTAACGCCGCCAATTGCCTGAACTTCCCCGAGCTGGTTGATCGAACCGGTAACCGCCAGCGACTGCTTCAGCGGGATCTCGCCGAGTGCGGAAAGCAGCACACACAATTCAGCCGCCGAGGCGCTATCGCCGTCGACGGTGCCGTAGGATTGCTCGAAAGCAAGGCTTGCCGCCAGCGGCAATGGCTGATTCGCGGCGTAGTGGTGGGCCAGGTATGACGACAGGATCATGACCCCCTTGGTATGGATCTCGCCCCCCAGTTTGGCCGCGCGCTCGATATCGACGACACCGCTGCGCCCTAGCCTGGCGGTGGCGGTGATGCGTGAAGCCTGACCAAAACGATAGCTACCGGTTTGCAGCACCGAAAGCGCATTGACCTGCGCTACCCGGCTGCCGTCGGTATCGATCATCTTGATACCGCGCAGCACCTGCTCCTGCATCAATTCGCGATAGCGATCCTGTCGATAATCCTGCTTGTCGATCGCCTTTTCGACATCTTTCAGCCCGATGGTTTTACGCCTGGCTTTGCGCGCCCAGTAATTCGCTTCGCTCAGCAGGTCACGCATGTCGCCAAGATGAAGCAACAGCTTTTCGGCATCGTCGGCCGTGCGCGAAGCCTGTTCGATAAGCCTGCCGACGGCGGCCTTATCCAGCGGCCGGATCTCGCTTTCCTGCTGTAGCGCCGCGATCATGCGCGCATAGCCCTGTATATTGTGCGCATCACGCTTTGCGGTGCGCGCAAAATCGGCGGACACCTTGAACAGCTGGCTGAATTCATGGTCGAGTGACTGTAAAAGGTAGTAAAGCCTTGGTTCTCCGGTCAGAATCACCTTGACATCGAAGGGAATCGATTCGGGTTCCAGCGATACCGTATTCGCCAGACTCAGCATTTGCTCGAGTGATTGAATCTTGATTTCGCGCGACTTGAGCGCGCGCTTGAGCCCTTCCCAGGCAAATCCGTGGGTCAGCAGTTTATGCGCGTCCAGGATCAGATAACCGCCATTGGCGCGATGCAGCGCGCCGGCTTTGATCAGCGTGAAGTCGGTGATCAGGGTGCCCATTTGCGAGGCATATTCAACCCGCCCGATCAGGTTCTGATAAGTTGGATTATCCTCCGAAACCATCGGCGCCCCGACGGTGTCGGTATTATCGACGACGACGTTAATACTGTAGGCGTGGAACTGCGCCACGCGGCTGGGTATATTATCGGTATCTCGAGTCTGCTCGGAGGGCAGAAAGGCATCGACATCCCTGATCGCGTTTTGCTGCACCGCCTCCAGGTACTCCATAACTTCGGGCTGATCGCGATAGCTGTTCTCCATCCAGGCAATCAATTGCTCAACCGTGTGCTGGGTGATTTCCTGGTTCAGCGCCTTGATTCGCTGATGGTGCTCGCGCTGCACCAGCGGCATGTCGCGGATGATATCCTGCAACTGCAGCTGCAGCTCGGCAATCAGCTTTTCGATGCGCTGTTTTTCAGCTTCCGGGAGTTTTGCGTATTCCTGTGGATCCAGCGGTTGTCCATCCACCATCGGACCCATGGTATAGCCTCCGGGAGTGCGCATAATGATTATGCCCTGCGCCTCGGCCTCCTGGTCCAGTTTGCGGAAAGCCTGATCCTGTCGGTTTTGCAGCTCCTCTTCGATTTCCTGGCGTCGATTCCGGTATTCCTCGCTCTGAAAAGACGACGGCAACGAAGTCAACAGGTCTTCCACCAGCGATTCCATGTCCAGGCGCAATTTCTGACCCATGCCGGCAGGCAGTTTCAGCAGTCTCGGTTTCTGCGGATCGGCAAAATTATTGACATAACACCAGTCCGATTGAGAATCGGTTGACTGCGCGCGCCGGGACAGTATCTGACGCACCAGTTCCTGCTTGCCGATACCGGGATCCCCAATCACGAACAGGTTAAATCCCGATTGTTCGATATCGATGCCGAACTCGATGGCTTCCAGCGCTCGATCCTGCCCCAATGGATGATCAAGCGGTTCGAGCTCAGCCGTGGTCGCGAAATCAAACTGCTTGAGATCACAACTCTGGTACAGCGCCCTGGCGCCCAGGGCCTTGATTTTCCGAATAGTCATGCGCGTATGATAACTCAAAGATCAAATCCAGCTACCGTCCCAGATCAACTGATCCGCAATCTCAGAGACTGACAGCAACAGGTCAATAACGCCAAAATCGCCGACGCAGCAGCCAGAAAAAGATAACCCCGCATAAGCGGGGCTTTCGAGATTGCTTCAGCGAAACCTTCCAATCCTCTGGAGGTCTCGCCGTCGCGAGCGCCGTGAGTGCAAGGCGCTTTTTACGTCGATGGCGTGAGCGTACGTCCGTACGCGAACGTCTCGCCGTAAAAAGCAACGCCGCAATCGCGGTGCGCAGCAGGCATAAAAAAGCCCCGCATAGAGCGGGGCTTTCGAGATTGCTTCAGCGAAACCTTCCAATCCTCTGGAGGTCTCGCCGTCGCGAGCGCCGGTGAGTGCAAGGCGCTTTTTACGTCGATGGCGTGAGCGTACGATCCGTACGCGAACGTCTCGCCGTAAAAAGCAACGCCGCAATCGCGGTGCGCGGCAGGCATAAAAAAGCCCCGCATAGAGCGGGGCTTTCGAGATTGCTTCAGCGAAACCTTCCAATCCTCTGGAGGTCTCGCCGTCGCGAGCGCCGTGAGTGCAAGGCGCTTTTTACGTCGATGGCGTGAGCGTACGTTCGTACGCGAACGTCTCGCCGTAAAAAGCAACGCCGCAATCGCGGTGCGCAGCAGGCATAAAAAAGCCCCGCATAGAGCGGGGCTTTCGAATTGCTTCAGCGAAACCTTCCAATCCTCTGGAGGTCTCGCCGTCGCGAGCGCCGTAAGAGCAAGGCACTTTTTACGTCGAAGGCGTGAGCGTACGTTCCGTACGCGAACGTCTCGCCGTAAAAAGTAACGCCGCAATTGCGAGCGCAGCAGGCACAAAAAAACCCCGCATAAGCGGGGTTTTCTGGAATTGCTTCGGCGAAACCCCCCAAACCTCAGGAGGTCTCGCCGTCGCGAGCGAAGCAAGAGCAAGGCATTTTTTCCGGCGAAGGCGCGAGCGTACGTTTCGTACGCGAGCGTCTCGCCGTAAAAAATAACGCCGCTATTGCGAGCGCAGCAGGCGAGACTACATCATGCCGCCCATGCCGCCCATGCCGCCGCCCATACCACCCATATCAGGCATAGCAGGACCGGCTTCTTTAGGCGCGTCAGCAATCATGGCTTCGGTCGTAATCAACAGACCCGCCACAGAAGCCGCGTTTTGCAGCGCCGAACGAGCTACCTTGGTTGGATCCAGGATACCCATTTCGATCATATCGCCGTATTCGCCGGTGGCAGCATTGTAACCGTAGTTACCTTCGCCTTCCTCGACGTTGTTGGTGACCACCGAAGCTTCGGCGCCGGCGTTGTGAACGATCTGGCGAATCGGCTCTTCGAGCGCACGACGTGCGATATCGATACCGATATTCTGATCGTGGTTATCGCCCTTGAGGTCGGCAATCGCAGCACGCGCACGAATCAGCGCGACACCACCACCGGCAACCACGCCTTCTTCAACCGCGGCGCGAGTCGAGTGCAGCGCGTCTTCGACGCGAGCCTTCTTCTCTTTCATTTCGATTTCAGTCGCGGCACCTACCTTGATCACGGCAACACCACCGGCCAGCTTGGCCAGGCGTTCCTGCATCTTTTCGGTGTCGTAGTCTGAAGTCGACTCGGCGATCTGGGCCTTGATCTGGGTGATCCGGTCCTGGATATCGTCGGCTGAGCCAGCACCATCGACGATGGTCGTGTTTTCCTTGGTGATCGAAACTTTCTTGGCGGAGCCCAGATCTTCCATGGTCGCTTTTTCGAGACTCAGGCCAACTTCTTCGGAGATCACCTGGCCACCGGTCAGGACCGCGATGTCCTGCAGCATGGCCTTGCGACGATCGCCGAAGCCAGGTGCCTTTACGGCAGCAGACCTTGACGATGCCGCGCATGCTGTTTACCACCAGGGTGGCCAGCGCTTCGCCTTCGATGTCTTCGGCGATGATCAGCAACGGCTTGCTTGCCTTGGCGACCGATTCAAGAAGCGGCAGCAGTTCGCGGATGTTGGAGATTTTCTTGTCGAACAGCAGGATCATCGGCTCTTCCAGCTCGGCAGACATGGTTTACTGCTCGTTGACGAAGTAGGGAGACAGGTAGCCACGGTCAAACTGCATACCTTCGACCACGTCGAGTTCGTTATCGAATGAAGAACCTTCTTCAACGGTGATAACGCCTTCCTTGCCGACCTTTTCCATCGCTTCGGCGATGATGTCGCCGACGCTTTCGTCGGCGTTAGCCGAGATGGTGCCGACCTGGGCGATCGCCTTGGTGTCTTCGCAGGGGGTAGAAATGCTTTGCAGATGCTCAACCGCTGCGGCTGCCGCCTTGTCGATACCGCGCTTCAGATCCATTGGATTCATACCCGCGGCGACTGCTTTCATGCCTTCGCGCACGATGGCCTGCGCCAGTACGGTTGCCGTCGTGGTGCCGTCACCGGCCACGTCGGAAGTTTGCGATGAAACTTCCTTAACCATTTGCGCACCCATGTTTTCGAACTTGTCTTCGAGTTCGATTTCCTTGGCGACCGATACACCGTCTTTGGTCATGGTCGGCGCGCCGAAGCTCTTGTCCAGAACCACGTTGCGGCCCTTGGGGCCCAGGGTAACTTTAACGGCATTCGCCAGGATGTTTACGCCTTTGACCATGCGCGAACGCGCATCGTCACCAAATAATACTTCTTTTGCACTCATTTGAGTTTAACCTCTTTTTTAATCCGATTTATTCAACAACAGCGATGATGTCATCTTCGCGCATGATCAACAGTTCTTCACTGTCGACCTTGATTTCGGTGCCGGAATACTTGCCAAAGTAGACGGTATCACCGACCTTGACTTCCAGGGCACGTGTATCACCGGAATCGGTGACTTTACCGCTACCGACCGCGAGGATTTCACCCATGCTGGGTTTTTCAGTTGCCGAATCGGGAATGACGATACCACCTGCAGTGGTCCGCTCTTCCTCCTTACGCCTGACGATTACTCGATCATGCAAGGGACGAATGTTCATTATTGCTACGCTCCGTAGTTTCGTTAGTTACGCCACCCTTCAGGGTGGACCAATCTTTTAAGCCGCGAGTTAGCACTCAACGATTGAGAGTGCTAATGATATTCAGCCGCCTTTTGTAGTCAAGCGATATGGGGAAGATTTTGAGTGATTCAAGCAAGATCTCGGATAAAATGGCCTTTTTTGCCATTTTTTGCCGAAATTATTCGTCTCTGTGGTACTTAACGCCGTCGATTACATTGCTATCGTGAGGTCTATTGCTGTGCACGTGCCCGTGCATACTGACCGATGCCGAGGTTACCAGACGTGATGCCATAGCGCTCACCAGCCAGATTCGTGTGGGAGGGAACAACAGGAAAAAACCGACCGCGTCGGTGAAAAATCCCGGCGTCAACAGCAGGGCGCCGGCGACTACCAGGCCCATGCCCTCGAGAATTTCGCGCGCCGGCAATTCGTTTTGCTGCATTTTTCGCTGCGCCCGGTTTAGCGTCGACAAGCCCTGATGTTTCAACAGCGCGACGCCAATGACGGCGGTCAGCACCACGAGAAATATCGTCCATCCGGCACCAATCACCTGGCCAACCTGGATCAACAGGTAGATTTCGATAATCGGGATTACCAGGAAAAGTCCTGCAATCAGCGGAAACATGAGATTGAACAAACAGTTAACATAATTTGAACTAAAATCTGGGCTATTACTTCAGTGATAATGATATTAGATCTATATGTGGTTAGCATATCACTTTATCAATCGTGCTCCCGGAATATCTTATGTCGGATCACTACCTGGTTATTACATCATGGCCCGATCTCGATGGAGCCCTGCAGCAGGCCGAGGCCTGGCTGCAAAAGAAGCTGGCTGCGGGTGTAAACGTTCTGCCGCAGATGGAGTCTATATATCGCTGGAAGGGCGAAATAAGGCATGGCAAGGAACACAAGATGTTCATCAAAACCAGCGCCACCCGGTTGGCGGCGCTTCAGCGCGAAATTCGAGCCGCCCATCCCTACGCCGTAGCCGAGATATTGCATTTTAAGATAGACTCTGGCGACCCCGATTACCTGGACTGGATAACGCAATCAACGCAATGACGATCTTCAGACAAATTACCGGTTTGATCCTGGTTTTTCTGCTCATAAGCAGCCCTGCGCTGCAGGCCCAGGAGCAAGAGGAGGAGTTGCTGCCGCCCGAACAGGCATTTGCCTTGAGCGCGCGCATGCAAGGCGATACGCTGATCGCCGAGTACAAAATCGCGCCCGGCTATTACATGTACCGCGAGCGTTTCGATTTTCAGATCGATTCCAGCGATGCGCCGGCGTCTTTCGATGTTGCCCTGATACCGAATGGCAAAATCAAGGAAGACGAATTTTTCGGCAAGATGGAGACTTACCGCAACAGCGTCACGATCAAACTGCCATTGCTGTATGAAGGCGCCGCCGCGTCCCGCCTGCAGGTCAAGGCGGTAAGCCAGGGATGCGCCGATATCGGGGTCTGTTATCCGCCGCTGAAACAGGCGCTGGCGGTCGACGTCGCCTCGACCGCGCAAATCAAGCCCACGGCCTGGGTTGCGACCAGCCAGCCAGGCGACAACCAGGGCAGCGATGTCGCCGCGCTGCAAGCCTTGCTGGCGCAGGTTTCGGACAATCTGGAAACCACGCAACAATCGCAGGCCGCGGCCAACCCCGATGACTCCGATCCGCTAGCGGCGCTGCAGGCGCTGGGAGAAGACATCGGGCTCGACGATGAAGATGACATTCTGCATCCGGACGAGGCTTTTATCCTGTCGGCGCGCCTGGACGCCAACAATGTCATCCAGACCAATATCCTGATGGCCGAAGATATTTACCTCGTATCGCGACAAGCTCAAGATCGCGCTGGTGAATGGTGATGGCCATACGCTTGGCGCGATATCGCTGCCCAGGGGCAAAAAGAAGGTCGACGAGTTCTTCGGTCCCACCGAAGTAATTTATGGCCAGGTCAATGTTTCGATACCGGTAATTTCCGAGCCAGGCGCCAGTGGCCAGTTCGTGCTGTCCTACCAGTACCAGGGTTGCGTCGAGGATCGAATCTGCTATCCGCCGATAACCAAATACCTCAACGTCAATGCGGCCGAAGGCCTGATTCAGGTGGTCGCCGAACTCGACGCCGGGGGCAGCATGCCTATTGCTGCCAGCGCTACCCCGTCCAACAGTTCCCCGGTCGCGGTATCGGAACAGGAGCAGTTTGCGAATCTACTCAAGGATGAAAGCCTGCTGCTGGTTGTGGGATTGTTCTTCCTGGCCGGCATCGGACTAACCTTCACCCCTTGCGTATTCCCGATGATTCCGATCCTGTCCAGTATTATTGCCGGCCAGGGATCAACCATCACTACCAAAAAAGCCTTCTTACTGTCACTGATTTACGTTCTGGCGATGGCGGTTACCTATGCCACCGCGGGCGCGATAGTCGGTTTTTACGGCGCCGAGTTCAATATCCAGATCTGGTTCCAGGATCCATGGATTCTCAGTACATTCGCCGCGATTTTTGTACTGCTGTCGCTATCGATGTTCGGCTTCTACGAATTGCAGATGCCTAATGCAATCCAGTCGCGCCTGACCGCCATCAGCAATAGCCAGCAGGGCGGCACTTTAATCGGCGTCGGCCTGATGGGATTTTTCTCGGCTATTATTGTCGGCCCCTGCATCACCGCACCGCTGGTCGGTGCGCTGATCTTCATCTCGCAAACCCAGGACTGGCAACTCGGCGGGCTGGCGCTGTTCGCGCTCGGCCTTGGCATGGGCGTCCCGCTCATGCTGGTCGGAACCTCGGCGGGTAAACTGCTGCCGCGAGCCGGTGGCTGGATGGACACCGTCAAGGCCGTGTTCGGCGTCGTCTTGCTCGGGGTGGCAATCTGGTTACTGGAACGCATCCTGCCGGTCAACATCACCATGGCATTGATCGCCGCCCTGATGATCGCATCGGCGATTTACATGGGTGCGCTCGATTCCCTGGGCGAGGCGGCGTCGGGATGGCGGCGTTTAACCAAATCGCTGGGTCTGCTGATACTGGTTTATGGCGTCGCCTACCTGATTGGCGCGGCCGCCGGCAGCAATGACCTGATTCAACCGCTACGCGGACTCAGCGCTTCCGTCAGCGCTCCCGGGCAAGCCGAACGCCACCTGGTGTTTCGTCAGATCAAGGGGCGCGACGGTTTACAGCTGGCGCTGAACGACTCCGTGCAACAGGAGCGCAAAACCATGCTCGACTTTTACGCGGACTGGTGCATCTCCTGCAAGGAGATGGAGAAATACGCCTTCAGTCACCCCGATGTGCTGGCGGCGCTCGACAAGGTGGCGACCTTGCAGGCAGATGTGACCGACAATGACCGTATCGACACTGACCTGATGACTTCGATGGGGATCTACGGGCCACCCGCAATACTGTTCTTCGATAGCTCGGGCAAGGAGATCCGTAACCGCCGCGTGGTCGGTGAAATGTCAGGCGACCAGTTCGCGGCACACGTCAGCGCCACATTTCAGTGACCCGCAGAAACCTGCTGCTAGTCGCCATTGCGCTGGGCTCGGTGCTCGGCGGCGTTGCACTCTACCAGTTGCTGCAAGCCAGGCTGTTTACCGGGCCGGCGATCGCCAGTCAGGCGCCGCTTGAAATCCATTCGATACCGCTAACCGACCTCGACCAGCGCGAAACGGTTTTGAGTGACTGGCAAGGCGACATCCTGCTGGTTAATTTCTGGGCACCCTGGTGCGCACCCTGCCGGCGGGAAATTCCAGGCCTGATCGAGATTAACAACGAGTATGCCGCCAAAGGCGTGCGCTTACTGGGTATCGCTTTCGACGGTGAATCCCAGGTCAGGCGCTTCGCCGACGAATACAGCATCAATTACCCGCTGTTTCTGGCAGGCAACCGTGCGGCGATGTACAACGTCACGCTGGGAAATCCGAGTGGCAGCCTGCCGTATACCGTGCTGCTCGACCGCGAACTTAAGATTATTTTTCAGCATAATGGCGAGATGACTCTGCAGGAACTGCGCACGCAGGTGGAGAAATCCCTGTAAGCCTTTGACAGTGCGGCATTTATGCAATTTTGTCGACAACTTCGCCAAACTGGCCGATATCTGACTAAAACTGGACTCTATTTTAGCGATATGTGAAAATCCGCGGATAATCACTTCGAGTCTCGGAAAAATTCCCAATGACTAACATTCTGGTCATCCATGGCCCTAACCTGAATATGTTAGGCAAGCGTGAGCCCGAGATTTACGGCACGGACACCCTGGCCGCTATCAATCAGAACCTGAACCAGATGGCGCAGCAAAATAGCGTTAATCTCCAGACCTTTCAATCCAACAATGAAGGCGAAATTGTCAGTCGCATTCAGCAGGCCGGCAGCGACCAGATCGACTTCATCATTATCAATCCCGCGGCTTACACACACACCAGCGTCGCGATTCGAGACGCTTTCCTCGCCACCCGCATCGAGTTCATCGAAGTCCACTTGTCCAACGTCTATGCGCGCGAAGAATTTAGAATGTATTCATATCTTTCCGACCTTGCGGTCGGCGTTATCAGTGGTTTTGGCAAAAACAGTTATTTGCTGGCCCTCGAAGCCGCTGTGATTCATTGCAAACAATCCGTAAAACAGAGAACCGAATAAATGGATATCCGCAAGATTAAAAAACTCATCGAACTACTCGAGGAATCCGGCATCGCCGAGATCGAGATAAAAGAAGGCGAGGAATCGGTAAGAATCAGCCGCCAGGCAACGGCGGTGGTGCAAACTGTCGCGCCGGCCCCTGCCCAGATCGCGCCTGCCGCCGGTAGCGTGCCGGCGGTCGCTGTAGCGGAAGCCCCTCCGGCCGAAACCGGGCACCAGGTCAAATCGCCCATGGTCGGCACCTTCTATGGCGCGGCTTCCCCAACCTCGGGGCCTTTTGTGACCCAGGGTCAGCAGGTCAACGTTGGCGATACGCTCTGCATTATCGAGGCGATGAAAATGATGAACCAGATCGAAGCCGACAAGGCTGGCACGATACGCTCTATCCTGGTTGAAAACGGCAGCCCGGTCGAATTCGACCAGGTGCTGTTTGTCATCGAGTAGGTCCAGGAGACCCGCAATGCTCGAAAAAATTCTGATCGCCAACCGCGGCGAGATCGCATTAAGAATCCTGCGCGCCTGCCGGGAAATGGATATCAAGACGGTCGCGGTTCATTCAACCGCGGATCGTGATTTGAAGCACGTAAGGCTGGCCGACGAATCGGTTTGTGTCGGCCCGGCATCCTCGCTCGAAAGTTATCTGAATATCCCCGCGATCATCTGTGCGGCCGAACTGACCAATGCCGATGGGATACACCCGGGTTACGGTTTCCTGTCGGAAAACGCCGAGTTTGCCGAACAGGTGGAATCAAGCGGCTTCAAATTTATCGGACCCAGCGCGGCGGCGATTCGCACCATGGGCGACAAGGTCGAGGCAATCAAGACGATGAAGGCAGCAGGTGTGCCGACCGTACCCGGTTCGGATGGCCCGCTCGACGACGACAACGAGCGAAATATCGGACTGGGTCGTAAAATCGGCTATCCGGTCATCATCAAGGCCGCCGGCGGCGGTGGCGGACGCGGCATGCGCGTGGTGCACGCCGAAGGCAGCCTGTTGAATTCGATCCAGTTGACCAAATCAGAGGCCGCGGCGGCGTTTAACAACGATATCGTGTACATGGAGAAGTTCCTCGGCGCCCCACGCCATATCGAGATCCAGATACTGGCCGATGCCCACGGCAACGCCATTCATCTGGGAGAGCGCGATTGCTCGATGCAGCGCCGCCATCAAAAGGTGGTCGAAGAAGCGCCGGCCCCCGGGATTACCGACGAGCAACGGCATAAAATCGGCACGCGCTGTGCAGAAGCCTGTGTCAGGATGGGTTACGAGGGCGCGGGCACCTTCGAATTCCTGTTCGAGAATGGCGAGTTTTATTTTATCGAGATGAATACCCGGGTCCAGGTCGAGCACCCGGTGACCGAGATGATAACCTGGGTCGATATCATCAAGGAGCAGATATCCATCGCCTCGGGCAATCCACTGCGTTTCAAGCAGGAAGATATTCAGATCCATGGACACGCGATTGAATGCCGAATCAACGCCGAGGACTCGAAGACTTTCCTGCCATCACCCGGCAAAATTACGCTTTACCACGCACCCGGTGGCCCCGGGGTGCGTATGGATTCGCATATTTACAATGGTTATACGGTGCCGCCGTACTACGATTCGATGATCGGTAAATTGATTACCTACGGCAGCACGCGAGAATCGGCGATCGCGCGCATGAACGGCGCGCTATCCGAAATTGTTATCGAAGGCATTAAAACCAATATCGATTTGCAAAAAGACATAATCAGCGACGGCAACTTTGCCGCCGGTGGCACCGATATCCACTACCTCGAGAAAAAGCTCGGAATAGACTAACTAGCCTGCAGATTGCACGAAGGCGGTGCTATCGAAGAGCCGAAGTATTGGTCCAAAGAGGAATAGCGTATTACTGGCATGCGTTACAGTTCGCACAAATTGGCCCTGAACGACTTGTTCGGCGCATCCCTGAGCATCACCCCTGCGGGGCCGCGCCTGAGCGCGTCCAACATCGCTCCCCGCGATTTTGTCAGAAAAAATCTGCGCTGCGTTCCCTTCATGCAGTATGCAGGCTAATGACCTGGTGGCAATTCAGCCTGAATTGCCAGGCATCCGAGCTCGAGCAAATTGAAAACCTGATGCAGGATTTCGGAGCGCTCAGCCTGTCGCTCAGCGACGCCGGCGATGAACCGATTTACGAACCCTTGCCGGGCACCACGCCGATCTGGCAGGAGTCGATCGTGACCGCGACCTTCGACGCCGGGACCGACCCCGAAATTCTATACCAGCAAATCAGCGCGGCGCTGCCGCATCACCTGGCCTGCAGCCTGCGCCAGCACAGCCTGCAGGAGCAGGACTGGGAACAGGCTTATAAACGACATTTTCATCCCATCGAGTGCGCGCCGGGTCTTTGGATCGTGCCGAGCTGGGCGCAACCCCCGGATCCGGAGGCGACCCTGATCCAGCTCGATCCCGGGCTTGCTTTCGGTACCGGCAGTCATCCCACAACCGCCCTCTGCCTGGCCTGGCTGGCAGCCAATCCTCCCGCTGGAATTCAGGTTATCGATTACGGTTGCGGCTCAGGTATTCTGGCGATAGCGGCGCTCAAACTGGGCGCAGCCAGCGTTATCGCGGTCGACATCGATGCACAGGCGCTCAGCGCCTGCGCAGCCAACGTCAGGGCCAATGCCATCGAAACCGATCAGATACAGGTCTCGCTACCCGAGGCCATGAACAGCAGTCCTGTCGACTTGCTGATAGCCAATATTCTCGCCGGCCCGCTGATCGAACTCGCGCCACGATTTGCCGGGCTGGTAAAACCGGGAGGGCAAATTTTGCTATCAGGAGTACTCAAATCCCAGCTCGAGGATATACAATTGGCCTACCAGCCCCTCTTCAGGCTCGAACCGGCGCAAAGCCGTGAAGACTGGGCATGTATCAGCGGCAAACGAATCTGAGCAGGCAATATGTACAAAAGCACACATCTCGGTGAAGTAATGGAAACGGCCTGCAACCAGTGTAACAGTCGATTCCGCCTGAGCGAAAAGCAGCTGAAACAGGCTTACGGCAAGGTCCGCTGTGGCGAATGCGGCTGCATATTCAATGCCCTGCACGGCTTGAAGAATTATGAGGGCGAGTTACCGCCAAACTACTTCGAACAGCTGGAAGATGATCCTGGCGAGGATAAAACCCTGCCCGTCACCGACTTCGAATCGGTAACCGAGTCCGAAGAACGACGCGAACTCAGCCTGCACGAAGCGATGTACGGCTCCGAGCGCCGCTCCTTTTTCACCCTCGGTCCGCTGGGCTGGTTTATCGGAATACTGTTACTGGGCGCGGTCGGGATTGCCCAGGCGATTTACTACCAGCGTTACCAGCTGATTGAAGACCCGCGTTATCAGCAGCAGGTGATCAACCTGTGCGAGGTGCTGCCCTGCGCCGCAACTGCGTTCGCCAGCACCGAGCAACTCAGACTGCTGGAGCGTAATGTATTCACCCACCCGATCGCCAGCGATGCCTTGATGGTGACCGGATCTTTTACCAATCAGGCGCCGTTTGCGCAAAAACTGCCCGACATGCTTATCAGCCTGTTCGACGTGCAGGGCAAACTGATTGCCAACCGGTTGTTTACGCCTTCGGAGTACATGCCGGACGAGAAAAACCGGGGTGTCATCAAGCCCGAGGCGATTGTTCAGTTTCGCATCGAAGTTGTCGATCCCGGCACCGATGCCCTGACCTACGAATTCGAATTTTACTAGCCAATTGCGCTGGATAAGTTGACCTAATACTGGCATCGAATTTTACTGCTATCCGCGCTACCCTTGTCGGAGTATATTGCCCCGCTAGCGACTAACAGCCGACTCATACCATCAGGGATTGAACCGAAACCGACCGATGAAGTTCCAGTACCAACTCAACCGGTTCCTGCCGTTTCTGCGCTGGGGCCGAAACATGACGCGCAGCAGCATGCGGGCCGACATGATCGCGGGCTTCACCGGCGCCGCAATCGTGCTGCCGCAGGGCGTGGCCTTCGCGGCAATTGCCGGCATGCCACCCGAGTATGGGCTTTACACCAGCATGGTGCCGGCGGTTATTGCGGCCCTGTTTGGTTCCTCATGGCACCTGGTTTCAGGCCCGACTACCGCGGCCTCGGTCATCATGTTTTCCTCGCTGAGCGTGATGGCAGTGCCGGGCAGCCAACAATACGTCGCTATGGCGATCACCCTGGCCTTCATGGTTGGCGCACTGCAGCTGATCATGGGTTTGGTGCGCCTGGGTGCGCTGGTCAATTTCATCTCGCATTCGGTCGTGGTCGGCTTTACCGCGGGCGCGGCCTGCCTGATCGCGGCCAAACAGGCTGAGGAGTTCCTCGGCATCCTCATTCCCGACGGTTCGCATCTTATTGCGACCATCCAGTTTTTATGGGTCAACTGGAACGAGTTGCACCCGCTGGTCTCACTGGTGGCCATCATTACGCTACTTACGGGCATACTCGCACAACGCCATCTCGGCGGCATGAGTATGATCGCGGCGATGCTGGCCGGTAGCTGCGCCGCCGCGCTGTTCAACCTGGCCTTCGGCGAGGAGACTTCCGGCATCCGCATGATCGGCGCCCTGCCCCAGCAATTGCCGCCATTGTCGATGCCGCAGTTCTCGCTCGAGATTTTCCGCCAGTTGTCCCCGCTGGCGCTGGCGATGACGCTGTTTGCGCTGACCGAGGCGGTTTCCATCGCGCGCTCGATATCGCTTAAATCCGGCCAGCCGATCTCGGGTAACCAGGAGTTCATCGGCCAGGGTTTGTCCAACATCTTCGGCAGTTTCTTTTCAGCCTACGTGGCGACCGGCTCCTTCAACCGCAGCGGCGCGAACTACGATGCCGGCGCGCGCACCCCGCTGGCGGCGGCACTCGCAGGCATATTGCTGATTGCGCTGGTGCTGCTGGTGGCGCCGTTGACTTCGCATCTGCCGAAGGCGGCGGTCGCCGGCCTGTTGTTCCTGGTGGCATGGCGCCTGATCAATTTCAGTCAGATACGGAAAATTCTGCGCGCCGATAGAAACGAAGCCGTGATTCTCGCGATCGTCTTCTTCGGCACCGTGTTTTTCTCGATAGAGTTCGCGATTCTCGCCGGGGTCATCCTGTCTTTGATGATTTTCCTGCGCAAGACCTCACGCCCGCGACTTTCACCACGAGTACCCGATCCCGAGTCGAAAACCCGCAAGTTTATCTACGGCCAGTTTCTACCCGAATGCCCCCAGCTCAAGCTTTTGCGCCTCGATGACTCACTTTATTTCGGCTCGGTGGCCTATGTCGGCGAACTGCTGCGTCGTTACCGCGAGCACTATCCCGAGCAAAAGCACCTGTTCCTGATGACCAAGGGCATCAGCCAGGTTGACGTCGCCGGAGCCGAACTGCTGGTCGCCGAAGCCAGGGAGCGACGCAATATGGGCGGTGATCTGTACATTTACCGCCTCAGGGATACCGCCGCCAAGGTGTTCGATCGCGGCGGCTACGCCGAAGAAATCGGCGAGGCCAATATATTCGAAGGCAAGCTCGACGCCATATCTTCTATCTTCGGCCGGCTCGACAAGAATATTTGCGCCCGCTGTGAAAATCGTATCTTTCTTGAATGCCAGACAATCGATAAACTAGAGCCCGATTCCGACGCTAAAATGAAACCCCAGGCCGACGCCTGATCAAGATGTCATTTGTTATAGGACCATACCGTTTCGACAATCGCCTGGTGCTGGCGCCGATGGCCGGCGTCACCGATCGCCCGTTCCGCCAGTTATGCCGGAAGTTGGGCGCCGGCATGACCGTATCGGAAATGATCACCAGCCGTCCAGACCTGCGCCACAGCCGCAAGACCCGCTTGCGCATGGATCACGCCGGTGAGCCAGGCCCAATCATCGTGCAGATCGCCGGCGGCATGCCCGATATGATGGCGGACGCCGCCGTCTACAACGTTTCGCAGGGCGCGCAAATCATCGATATCAACATGGGCTGCCCGGCTAAAAAAGTCTGCAAGGTCGACGCCGGCTCGGCCCTGCTCCGGGATAGCAAGCTGGTCGAATCGATCCTGCAGGCCGTGGTTGCGGCGGTTTCAGTCCCGGTGACGCTGAAGATTCGCACCGGCTGGTCGCGTGATCGGCGCAACGCACTCGACATTGCGCGCATCGCCGAAGATTGCGACATCGCGGCCTTAACCATCCATGGCCGCACCCGCGAAGACAAATATCTGGGGGACGCCGAGTACGAAACTATCAGGCTGGTGAAGGAAAATATCTGCTTGCCGATTATCGCCAATGGTGACATCGATTCTGCGATAAAAGCAAAAATGGTCATGGACTTCACGGCTGCGGATGCTATTATGGTTGGCCGTATTGCGCAGCAACGTCCGTGGATTTTCAGCCAGATCGAGCACTATCTGGACACCGGGAAGGAACTTGAAGAACCCGCGGTCGAACAAAAACAAACCTGGCTTAAAGACCATTTAGAAAATTTATATGCGTTCTACGGAGAGTACCAGGGGGTGCGGATCGCACGTAAGCATATAAACTGGCAGCTAGGCCAGAGCGATAACTATAACATCGTCAAGCCCGCGCTAATGCAGGCACAAACAGCGACCCAACAGCTGCAGACGATCGAAGCTTACTTCGAGAACCGATACCTGGAGAGCTATGACAGGGCCTCATGAAGAGTGTCCGCGGCGCAACCGGTTAGTGAGTGTGGCTAAAAAGAAAAATACAAGTCTTTTACAGCAGTCTGTAGAACAGGCGATACGTAAGTACCTCGACGACCTCGACGGCGAATTGCCCTGCAATCTTTTCGATACCGTCATCTCCGAGATCGAACAGCCCATGCTGAAAACCGTGCTGCGCCACTGCGATAACAACCAGTCCAGAACCGCATCCTGCCTCGGCATCAACCGCGGCACCCTGCGCAAGAAACTTAAGCAATATCATATCGAACATTAATACTGACGATAGATCGATCGGTTTATAATCCCGTTTTAATCATTACCCAAATGGATCTCATATGCCCCAGGCAATTCGTCGCGCGCTGATCAGCGTCTCAGACAAAACCGGCATCGCCGAACTGGCTCAAAATCTAAACGACCAGGGTGTTGAATTGCTGTCCACCGGCGGCACCGCGAAACTCATCGCCGAACAGGGCATCGCGGTGACCGAAATTTCGGATCACACCGGTTTTCCCGAAATGATGGCGGGACGTGTCAAAACCCTGCATCCCAGGGTGCACGGCGGCATTCTCGGGCGCCGCGGTCTCGACGACGCAGTCATGCAGGAACATGGAATCGCGCCGATCGATCTGGTCATCATCAACCTTTACCCGTTTCAGCAAACCGTGGCCAATCCCGACTGCAGCCTCGAAGATGCAATCGAAAACATCGATATCGGCGGCCCTGCGATGGTGCGCGCCGCGGCCAAGAACCACGCCAGCGTCACCATCGTGGTCGACCCGGCCGACTATGGCCTGCTGCTGCAGGAAATGGAAGCCGACGGCGGCGTCAGCGATGCGACCCGTTTTTCGCTCGCGATCAAGGCTTATGAGCACACCGCACAATACGACGGCGCCATAGCCAATTACTTCGGGCGCATGGTGCAACCAACCGACGACCAGGCTTTTCCGCGCACCCTGAACCTGCAGTATCGGCACACCCAGTCGATGCGCTACGGCGAAAATCCCCACCAGGCGGCCGCATTTTACACCGCCGATGGCAACACCGAGGCCAGCATCGCCAGCGCCAGGCAACTTCAGGGCAAGGCGTTGTCGTTCAACAATATTGCCGACACCGACGCTGCGTTAGAGTGCGTCAAGCAGTTCGAAGCGCCCTGTTGCGTCATCGTCAAACATGCCAACCCCTGCGGCGTTGCGCTGGCGGACAACATCCATGACGCTTATCAGCGCGCTTTCAGCACCGATCCGGAATCGGCTTTCGGCGGCATCATCGCGTTCAACCGGCCACTCGATGCCGACACCGCAAAGGCGATCGTCGAAAAGCAGTTCGTCGAAGTCATCATCGCGCCCGAAGTCGACGACGACGCATCCGCCGCGGTCGCCGCCAAAGAGAATGTGCGCCTGTTGAGCTGTGGGCAATGGCAGCAGTTCGCAACCCGTCTCGACTACAAGCACGTCAACGGCGGTTTGCTGGTGCAGGATGCGGATCAGGCGCTCTATCAGGGCCTCGAAGTCGTCAGCGAGATCAAACCCGACGAGCAGCAGATGCAGGACATGGTATTTGCCTGGCAGGTCGCCAAGTTCGTCAAATCAAACGCCATTATTTACGCGCGCGACAGCATGACCATCGGCGTCGGCGCAGGCCAGATGTCACGTATCACCAGCGCGCGCATCGCCGCGATCAAGGCCGAACACGCCAAGCTGCAGGTCGCCGGGTCGGTGATGGCCTCCGACGCCTTCTTCCCGTTTCGCGACGGCCTCGATGCCGCCAACGAGGTCGGCATCAAGGCGGTCATTCAACCGGGTGGATCGATGCGCGACGACGAGGTGATCGCCGCCGCCAACGAGCATGGCATGGCGATGGTATTCACCGGCATGCGGCATTTTCGACACTAGTCATGCTGGAGTAACTCGATGAAAGTGTTAATCGTTGGCGCTGGCGGACGGGAACATGCGCTCGCGTGGAAGGCGCTGCAGTCGCCGCGGGTGGACCGGGTCTATGTCGCCCCGGGCAACGCCGGCACCGAACTCGAGGCCGGGATTGAAAATGTCGCTATCGGCGCCGAGGATATCGAGGCCCTGCTCGAATTTGCCAGCGGCAACGACATCGGCCTTACCATCGTCGGACCCGAGGCACCGCTGGTTGCCGGCATTGTCGATCGCTTCGAAGCCGCCGGACGGACCATATTCGGCCCCAGCGCCAAAGCCGCTCAACTCGAGGGCTCCAAGACCTTCACCAAGGACTTTCTGGCACGCCATCAGATTCCGAGTGCCGCCTACCAGAGTTTTACCGAAATCGACGCGGCACGCGACTATGCCGCGCGCGTGGGCACGCCGATCGTGATCAAGGCCGATGGCCTGGCCGCGGGCAAGGGCGTCATCATCGCGCAATCTACGGCCGAGGCCGAGGCCGCGATTACCGACATGCTTGCCGGCAATCGCTTCGGTGAAGCCGGACACCGGGTCGTGATCGAAGAATTTCTGCAGGGCGAGGAAGCCAGCTATATCTGCATCGTCGACGGCGAGCAGGTGTTGCCGATGGCGAGCTCGCAGGACCACAAGGCGCGCGATAACGGCGACCTGGGCCCCAACACGGGCGGCATGGGCGCCTATTCCCCTGCGCCGGTGCTGAGCGCGGAGATCGAGGCCCGGGTAATGCAGGACATCATTCTGCCGACGGTCCGCGGCATGCGCGCCGAAGGTAATCGCTACCGCGGTTTTTTATACGCGGGCCTGATGATCGGTGTCGACGGAACGGCCAGCGTGGTGGAGTACAATTGCCGCTTCGGCGACCCCGAAACCCAGCCGATCATGATGCGCCTGCAGTCCGACCTGGTTGAGCTTTGCCTCGCCGCCTGTCATGGCGAGCTCGACGGCAAGTCCACGCAATGGGATGAGCGGGCCAGCCTCGGCGTGGTATTGGCTGCCGCGGGCTATCCGGACAGCTACGCCAAAGGCGAGACGATCAACAATATCCCGGCAGAATCCGACAATGGTAAAGTCTTCCATGCCGGTACCCGTCGCGACGCCAACGGCAATATCCTGTCGGACGGTGGCCGTGTATTGTGCGCCGTGGGCCTCGGCGAAGATATTGCGGCCGCACAGCGTCAGGCCTACGATATCGTCGCAGAAATCGACTGGAAAACGGCCTATTTCCGCACGGACATCGGATTCAAGGCGCTTTGATTTACCAGTAGCCTGGAATGCCAGCCGGCAGCTTTTCCGCAGCGGTGTAATGCAGCTCGGAAAGCAGGCGCCAGGACTCGATCTTTGGTGATCCAGATAGCGGTCAAAACAATTACTACATGGTGACCGATACAGGCCCGCATCCTATTCAGCTTTCGGATTAACGAACCAGTAATCGATCTATTGAGTTGATATCGAGGGTTCGACCCTGCCACGCTCGCTGATTACTCGAGGCTCCGTTTTATATCCTTTGCGCGCGATTTTACGTCGGAACCGGATCATACGCGGCATAAATTTCACCGAAGATAGGATCGGTTTGTGAGGTAATTTGTGAGCTTTGTAAGCTAAGGCATTGATGTCTGGGAGAAAAAATCACGTCCCTGTGAAATCGACACAACCACTACATATTGTATGTCTATATATTTAATATCACAAGATATTGTGATTTATTAATTAGTGACTATACTACGCGGAACCAGACCAGGGATCCCGTATATGAAATGCCCCAACTGCAGTTCCCAGATGTTTATCACCGATGAAACCGCCAATTCCCGCAGCCAGGTAACTTTTTACCGCTGCAGTCTGTGCGTCAACAAACATGTCTCCTCGGAACCGATTCTGAAGGCCGACAGCTACGAATCAAACAGTTACTTCGAGAGTTCCGGCGAAGACAAAAAGCGTTTCCTGATGATCTGACTGCAGGCCGTATCCCGTGCGCAAGGCAGGGATCTGGCAAGTCAGAGCGAAGGGATTTCGATGCAAAGACAGCCGCATATTGCTCTGGTCAGGGCGTTAAATATCCGCTTGCAGCTGACGGATCGACTGGTTTACCTGCCCGGTGCGCTGGTGCTGGCTTATGGGTTCTGGCTGACGCTGACGACCTGATCCGATCAGACTGACTGGAAGCGCAGGCTAACCTTCAATCCGCCCAGTTCAGCCCGGGAAAACTCCAGCTCAATATTGTAAGACTCGATAATATCGGCCACCACCGCAAGCCCTATACCCTGCCCTTCGGTGGCTTCGTCAAGCCGTGTTCCCCGATTCAGAATCTGCTTGATTTCACCATCAGCCAGACCCTGCCCATCATCTTCGATGGTCAGTGAAGTCGATTTGTCTGCCTGCACCACGCCCGTGATATCGATGCGCCGCTTGCCGTATTTGAAAGCGTTGTCGAGCAGATTGCCAACCACCTCGAGACAATCGCCTTCGTCCATGCGCAACAACATTTGCGGCGGCAGTCTGCGATCAAGCACGATCGCCTTTTCCTGGTAAACCTTTTCCAGCGCCGAAACCAGCTTTTGAATAACCGCGACCAGATCGACCGGTTTGGTAATGCGCATGTCGGAAACGCTGGTCGCTTTTTGCAACTGGTATGACACGATTTGATTCATGCGATCGGTTTGCTCGCGCAGGGTATCGAGCTGAGGGCGGTCGAGATGTTTCTGGTCGCCCAGACCGGTTAGCACCGCGAGCGGCGTTTTCAGGCTATGCGCCAGGTCGTCCATCGCGTTACGGTAGCGCTGGCGCTGAAACTGCTCGCGGCTCAGCAGAATATTCAGGTTCTCGGTCAGCGGCGCGATTTCATCGGGATAATCCTGCTCGAATCCGGACTGCCGCTGATCCTCGATAGCTTTCACTTCCAGTCCGATCTTTTTCAAGGGCAGCAGGCTCCAGCGAGTAACCAGATACATGACCAGCAGCAGTAGTATCGTGGTTATGATTAACCAGGCCCAGAGCGTCTGACGAAATCGATTCAATTGTTCAAAATAATCCACCGCGTTGCG
The DNA here is from genome assembly GCA_963768295.1 of uncultured Gammaproteobacteria bacterium. Taxonomy (GTDB): domain Bacteria; phylum Pseudomonadota; class Gammaproteobacteria. The sequence goes on from CAVYHN010000020.1 coordinate 39,861, forward strand.
CCAGGCCACGACATCGTAGCGCTGCAACTGGTCATTGATATCAGGCCACTGGATGGCAAAGACGAGCCTGAAATACGGCGTGGCCTGATGTTCGACGATGCCGAAATCCCAGTCTCCGATTTCGATATTCTCGACCGCCGGAAAGCTGGTGGTGATCGATTCCGAGCGCCAGATTTCCCGTTTACGCCGGTCGTACAACAATGCGTAAAGGCCAGAGTTGCGGGTTACCAGTCCCGGCTCGAACAGGCGGTCAGCGGACATGCTGAGGCTGAAACCCGTAACATCGCGATCGACCGCGGCCAGCAGGCTATAAATCAACAACTGCAGACCGTCTTCCTCGGCCTGCAGGGCGCGCTTGACCACGGCTCGCTCCAGCGCGATCGCGGTCAGCACCATGAATACCGCCAGTACCACCATCGACACCAGCGTCAGTCTGGATTTGATCGATTTCACCTTAGGACCTGGATCAGGTTTGCTCCGCCCGTTCCAGGGTGAAACGGTAGCCGCGCCCGCGCAGGGTTTCAATCGGTTTCAGGCTTTCCTCCGGATCGAGCTTCTGGCGTAAACGCCGAATGAACACTTCGATTACGTTGCTGTCATTATCCGATTCGTCGTCGTATAAATGCTCGGTCAGGACGGTTTTCGAAATGACCTCGCCCGCGTGCAGCATCAGGTATTCCAGCACCTTGTACTCGTAGGCGGTTAAATCCAGCTCGCGCTCATCGACATAGGTGCGCTGGGTCGCGGTATCGAGACTCACCGGCGAGCACAGGATGCGCGAATCCGACCAACCCGAGGCGCGCCTGATCAGGACGCGGATACGGGCCATCATTTCCTCGTGATGAAACGGCTTGACCAGGTAATCGTCGGCGCCCGCGTCCAGCCCCTCGACCTTGTCCTGCCAGCGCCCCCTGGCGGTCAGTATCAGGATCGGAACCTTGATACCCTCATCGCGGATCTGGTTGATCACTTCGAGTCCGGACATTTTCGGCAGGCCCAGGTCGACGATGGCAACGTCGGCCGGATACTCCTGCACCAGGTAAAGCCCGTCAGCGCCATTGTCGGCGCTGTCGACGGCAAAACCCTCGGATTTCAGACGCTCGACGATCTGCTGCTGAATATCGATATCGTCTTCTATGACTATCGCTCGCATCGTATTTCTCGCCTTTTAGCTAGCAAAGATTAAATCACAGGTGTGAACTGAATGCGCATTTTAATGCGCTTGCCGGGATCGTAGGGCATCTCGACATGATAACGCTGACCGTGGTATTTATAGGTCACATCGTATCCGTCGACAACTTCCTCATAGCTCACCTGGTGACGGATTTTACAGTGCTCCTCGTAGCCGACAACCGTTTCGCTATGCTGATTGACGTGGCCATTCACCGCCTCGTGACCGATCTGGGCGCCGATCAGCGTGCCGACCGCGGTCGCGACCTTGTTGCTGCGACCTTTGCCGATCTGATGCCCGATGATACCGCCGATCAGGCCTCCGGCCAGCATGCCGCCAGCCGATTTATGCCCGTTACTGCGGGTGTGGTAAACCGGCTCTTCCCAGCATTCGCGCACCGGCCTGGATACCTCGACCGCGCGGTAAACAGGTTGCACATCGATGACGCGCGCATAGTCGTAGAGATCGTGACGCGGCGTGTAGTCGTGTTTCTTGTGGCCTTTCTTGCGGCCCTGGTCGCCAGCGTCAGCCACGCCTGCAAACACCAGAAGCGCGACAGCAATCGTTGTTTTTACCGTTTTCATAGCAGTCTCCTGCTTGTCAAAGAATGACTGGCAATATATGCGGAATTAACTGAATCAAGCCTTAACGCCCTGTTTCAGCTCGATTTATGTTAAATATTTCACCCTTTCGCCTCGGTGCAGAACAGATTTTTCTGTAACTACCGGCCTGGAACGGAACACTTCGCAGAACAGCCTGCTCTGACCCCGGCTTTCCTGCCATGGGAGTCAAGTCTGGTTTTCACATGGTCGATTGATCCCGCCGCCTTACGCTAAAAAAAGGGGCTATCCCCGATCCAGGGAACGAGTTAGCAGATGCGAAGTTAAATGCCGAGCGGGGTTGATTTTTGAAAGTGATTGCCTAAGCTAGTCCGCTGTTTGAAATACGGCGCCACGCATGCTTGCACTGGAAATCGAGAATCTGCAAAAAACCTACGCCAGTGGCTTGCAGGCGCTCAAGGGAATCGACCTCGAGGTCGAACAAGGCGATTTTTTTGCACTGCTCGGTCCCAATGGCGCCGGCAAATCCACCTGTATCGGCATCATCTCCGGGCTGGTCAACAAGACTGCTGGCAGCGTGCGGATTTTTGGTCATTCGATCGACGAAGAGTTTACTTTCGCCAAGTCGCTGCTGGGTTCGGTACCGCAGGAGTTCAACTTCAATACCTTCGAGCCGGTCGAGGAGATCGTCATCAACCAGGCCGGCTATTACGGCGTTCCGGCCCGTATCGCCAGGCCGGAAACCGAGCGTTACCTCAAGCAGCTCGGGTTATGGCAACACCGCCGCTCGCAGGCGCGCCGGCTGTCGGGGGGTATGAAACGCCGCCTGATGATTGCGCGCGCGCTGGTGCACAAGCCGCAGCTGCTGATTCTCGACGAACCCACCGCCGGGGTCGATATCGAACTACGGCGCACGATGTGGGACTTTCTCGAGCAGATTAACGAACAGGGCACTACTATCATCCTGACCACCCACTATCTCGAGGAAGCCGAGCGCATGTGCCGCAACGTCGCCATCATAGACGAGGGTAATATCATCCAGAACAGCAGTATGGCTTCGCTGCTGCAGCAGCTTAACAGCGAAACCTTCGTCCTCTACCTGCGTAAGGAACTGCAGCACCCACCGAAACTCGCAAGCTTCGCTAACGTTACCCGACTGGATCAGCACAGTATCGAGGTAGAGGTTCCCGAAACGCTGTCGATCAACGACCTGATCGGCGAACTCGAGGCGCAGAATATCGTGGTCGAACGCATGCGCAACAAGGTGAACCGGCTCGAGGAGTTGTTCGTCAAGATGACTACGAAAACGGGCACGGCGGGCCAGGCCTGATGCTGCCCCAGTTCTGGATCGCCTACCTGACGATTACACGCAAGGAAATCAAGCGCTTTACCCGCATCTGGGTGCAGACGATTGTACCTCCGGTGATTATGGTGGCGCTTTATTTCATTATCTTCGGTAACCTGATCGGGCAGCGCATCGGTCGAATGGACGGCATGTCGTATATCGATTTCATCATGCCGGGGCTGGTGATGATGTCGATTATCACCAATTCCTACGCCAACGTCGTATCCTCGTTTTACGGCGCCAAGTACTCGCGCCACATCGAGGAAATGCAGGTCGCGCCGGTGCCCAACCTGGTGATCCTGCTGGGCTTCGTCACCGGCGGCGTGGCGCGCGGGCTCAGCGTCGGCATCGCGGTAACCCTGGTGTCGTTACTGTTTACCGATTTCAGCATGCACAGCCCCCTGGTGGTCTTGCTGGTAGCCCTGTTAACTTCCAGCCTGTTCGCGATGGCGGGGTTGATCAACGCGATCTTTGCCAACAGCTTCGACGACATCAGTATCGTACCGACCTTCGTATTGACCCCTCTCACCTACCTCGGGGGTATTTTCTACTCGATCAAATTGCTACCCGAAATCTGGCAACAGGTTTCGCTGGGTAACCCGATACTCTACATGGTCAATAGCTTCCGCTACGGTTTCCGCGGCGCCAGCGACATCGATCTGTCGACGGCGCTGCTCGTCATTCTCAGTTTTAACGCGCTGTTGTTTGTTGTCAGCCTGGTCCTGCTCGAGCGCGGCACCGGCACTCGCCAATGATCGACTTGATCGATATCGGGGTTAACCTGACCAACAAGAGCTTGCTGCGCGATCTCGCGGCGGTGATGCAACGCGCCGGCGCCGCCGGTGTCGGACAAATGGTGGTCACCGGCACCTCGATCGACGACAGCGGCAAGGCGATAGAACTCTGCGCGTCTTATCCCGAGAACCTGGTTGCGACCTGCGGCATCCATCCCCATCACGCCAGCGAGTGGGATGAAAATAGCCACGCGCAACTCAGCAGGATGGCGCAACAGGACTGCGTGCGCGCCATCGGCGAAACCGGGCTAGATTTCAACCGCAACTATTCGCCACCGAAGGCACAGGAATTTGCTTTCCAGCAGCAACTGGAGCTGGCTGCGACTTTACAAATGCCTTTGTTCTGCCATCAGCGTGACGCGCATGATCGTTTTGTCGGGATGCTGCGGGACTATCGCGACGACATCAGCCGGCTGGTGGTGCACTGCTTCACCGACAGTCGCGAGGCATTGATGGATTACCTCGATCTCGACTGCTACATCGGTATTACCGGGTGGATCTGCGACGAACGACGCGGGCTCGAATTGCAGCAACTGGTCAAATCGATTCCCGCCGAGCGCCTGCTGCTGGAAACCGACGCCCCCTACCTGCTGCCGCGCGATCTCGAGCCGAAGCCATCCAGCAGGATAAACGAACCGGCATATTTACCCCATATCCTGCAATCCGTGGCCCGCCATCGGGGTGAGTCAGACCTGGCACTGGCCCGCCAGGTCATTGATAACAGTAGATTTTTCTTTAATCTTCAAACTGATTGAAAACGCCTGGCGCAGGCGTTTATTCGACCATCCAGGCCCAAAAATTGTGCAGCATTTATCAACAAAATAGCGTTACAAGTTTCAAATTACGTTCTAAACTTAGTAAATCGAATCGATTGGTTCTTGATTCATGAACGATCAGGTCAAACTAAATTTCTTTGCTTCCGCGGCGGAGCCGTGCAGCTATCTGGATAACCGGAAATCGGTTAGCGCGTTCGCCAATCCCCATATGGATATGGACATGAAGACCTATAACGAATTGATTCAACACGGCTTTCGCCGTTCCGGGGGCTATATTTACCGACCCCATTGTCCGCACTGCCAGGAATGCATATCGGTGCGTGTTCCAGTCAAAATGCATCGCTACTCGCGCAACGAACAGCGCGTGATCAAACGTAATTCGGATTTACGCATCAGCATCATGCCGGGGCGCTATCGCGACGAGCATTTCGACCTGTACCGACGCTATATCAACAGCCGCCATGACGAAGGCAGCATGGCTAACCCGAACAAATCGGACTATCACCGCTTTTTAATCTGTGACTGGACCGATACGCTGTTTTTCGAGTATCGCCATAACCGCATCTTGATTGCGGTCGCGGTCTGCGACATAACCGATAGCGGGTTATCCGCGGTATATACCTTTTTCGACCCGGATTACGCCAACCGCAGTCCCGGGCATTTTGCCATTCTGAGCCAGATTCACGAAACCAGGCTGCGCGACCTGGATTACCTCTACCTCGGTTACTGGATTCGCGACTGCAATAAAATGAGCTATAAACGCCGCTACAAACCGCTCGAAGCTTTCCTCAACGATCAGTGGGTCAACCTCGAAGATACCTGACCCGGATCGGCTTAAACCGCAGTAGCCATATCCGCCTATCACCGTCATCCAGCAGCTCGATCGCTATACCCTGTCATACCGCGGCTCGACCCGAAGCGTCGGACCGGCGGGATCCAGTTTGACTGGATATCCCAAGGTCCCTGGATCCCGCGGTCAAGCCGCGGGATGACAAAATTTTCGCCGCGGGATGACAGGTTTATCGCAGTAGGATGACAAAATTTTCGCCGCGGGATGACAGGTTTATCGCAGTAGGATGACAAAATTTTACCGATTTAAACCATCAGGAGCCGTTGGAGCCTGGCCCAGTCGAAGGCCGGGCCCGGATCCGTTTTACGTCCCGGGGCAATATCGCTATGACCGGTGATCGCATCGCTGTCGATCCCGGGGTAGCGCTGCCGCAAGGCCGAGATCAACTTTGCCAGGGCAAGATACTGCGCTTCGTCGTAAGCCTGATCGTCGCAGCCCTCGAGCTCGATGCCGACCGAGAAATTGTTACAGGCCGACTCGCCGCACCATTCCGATTCGCCCGCGTGCCAGGCCCGGTTCCGAAATGACACGAACTGGATTACCTTGCCATCGCGTTCGATCAGGCAGTGCGCCGAAACCGTCAGGCTGCAAATAGATTCGAAATACGGGTGCGCGACAGCATCCAGATTATTACAAAAAAAACTCTGGATATGCCCGCCACCGTATTCACCAGGTGGTAAACTTATGCCATGTACGACGACTAGTTTTATTTGTGCATGCTCTGGCCGGGCATCGAAATTGGGTGACCGAATCACTTCCGCGGATTGCAACCAGCCGGCATCATCGATGATAAATTTCGTCATTCGGTTGTTTTCACCTGAATATTAAATTGTAAAACCTGCTGGCACGGTAGTTTATCACCCTTGAACCTGAAAGATCTCAATCAGCCGCAACGCGAGGCGGTTAAATGCATCGATCGGCCTTGCCTGGTGCTGGCCGGAGCGGGCAGCGGCAAAACCGGCGTGATCACGCGCAAAATCGCCTGGCTTATCGAGCATGGTTTCGCGGCGCAACATGTGTTTGCCGTCACCTTTACCAATAAGGCTGCACGCGAGATGAAACAACGCGTGGCCAGGCTGCTGGGCGGTAAGACTACCCGCGGGCTCAAGATTTCGACCTTCCACAGCCTCGGTCAGCGCATCTTGCTGCAGGAGGCCCATAGCCTCGGCTACCGGCGAGGTTTCAGCATCATGGACGCGCGCGATGTCGAAACCTGTCTCGCCGAAATAGCGCATCGCAGCGTCCAGGATGCCGATTACGCGAAACAGGCCATGTATCAGATCAGCCACTGGAAAAACGACTTCATCGATCCCGCGACCGCGCTGGCGGCGGCGGACACGCCGCTACTGGAAAACCAGGCTCGGCTGTATAGCGAGTATCAACAGCATTTGCTGGCCTGCAACTCGATGGATTTCGACGACCTGATCATGCTGCCGGTAACAATCTTTCGCCGCGATCCGGCGATTCTGAACAGCTGGCAGGACCGCGTCCGCTACCTGCTGGTCGACGAATACCAGGACACCAATACCAGCCAGTACGAAATGATTAAACTGCTGTGCGGGCTGCGCCAGAAACTGACCGTGGTCGGGGATGACGACCAGTCAATCTATGCCTGGCGCGGCGCGCGACCAGAAAATCTGCAGCGCCTGCAGCAGGATTTCCCGACCATGGAAGTCATCAAGCTGGAACAGAACTACCGCTCCACCAGCCGTATTCTCGAAGCGGCCAACCAGCTTATCGCCAATAACCATCACCTGTTTCAAAAAAAGCTATGGTCCGCGTCGGGACCCGGTGACCTGATCCGGGTGTTCCCCTGCAAAAACGCCGAAGACGAAGCCAATCGTGTAGTCGTCGATATCCTGAGCAAACGCTTTCAGGAAAACACGCCATGCCGGGACTTCGCGATCCTGTACCGCAGTAATTTCCAGTCGCGTAACTATGAAAAGGCGCTACGCGATCACTCGATCCCTTACCAGATCACCGGTGGTAACGCCTTTTTCGATCGGCGTGAAATCAAGGACATCATGGCTTACCTGCGGTTGCTGAGTAATCCCGTTGACGACCAGGCCTTGCTGCGAATTATCAACGTTCCACGACGTGAAATCGGCGCCACCACGATAAAATCGCTGGCGACCTGGGCCGGCTCGAGAAAACGCAGTCTCGATAGCGCGATGCAGGAGCTGGGGCTGCTCGAATCGCTGAATAACCGGGCCCGCATCCGCCTAAAGGGGTTTAGCGACTTGATCGACGAGCTGCGCCACCACGCGCAACACGAGGATGCGATGACGCTATGCAAAACCCTGATCCAGCGCCTCGACTATGCTGAATGGCTGGAGGAGACCTGCAGTTCGGGCAAACAGGCCGAAGCCGCGATGGAAAACGTCATGGAGCTGGTCAGCTGGATCGGCAACCTGCAGAAGGAGCGCGACGACCAGTCGCTCGACGCCATCGTTTCGCATTTATCGCTGATGTCGATCCTGGAGAACGATGCAGACGAGCAGCAACAGGACGCGGTGCAGCTGATGACGATCCACGCCTCCAAGGGACTCGAATTCGAAAATGTTTACCTGGTTGGCTTCGAGGAGGACAGCCTGCCGCACCATCAGTCACAGGATGCCGACAGCATCGAAGAGGAACGCCGGCTGGCCTACGTTGGCATTACCCGCGCCGCCAGCAGCCTGAGTTTAAGCTACGCCAAAACACGCCAGAAGTTCGGTGAGTTACTGCAGTGCGAGGCAAGCCGATTTCTCTACGAGCTGCCCGAGTCGGATCTCGAGGGTGCGGAACACACCACAAGCAAGCTTTCCGAGGACGAGAGGCACCAGCGCGGGCTCGATACCTTTGCCGATCTGAAGGCACTGCTGGGGAGCGCGGATTGATCCGGCAGATTCGTCATTGTCGGCCTTGAGCCGCAATCCCGCGATGATAAGGCCAGGATTACGCGCGCTGGAAGGCGCTTCGGGCTTTCCAGCTCGCCATTGTAGATAGAGTTGCAGTGGGTGCCAGATCGGGGTCCGGCGGATGACACGGACTCTCGGAATACTGCCAGATTAGTGCGCGAGGATCTGGCTCAGGAATAGCTTGGTGCGCTCGTGCTGTGGATTATCGAAGAATTCATGCGGATCGTTTTCTTCGATGATCTGGCCTTCATCCATGAATATGACTCGATTCGCAACCGTCTTGGCAAATCCCATTTCGTGGGTTACACACAACATCGTCATACCTTCCTTCGCAAGTTCGACCATGACGTCGAGCACTTCCTTGATCATTTCCGGATCGAGCGCCGAGGTCGGCTCGTCAAACAACATGATTTTTGGATTCATGCACAGCGAGCGCGCGATTGCCACACGCTGCTGCTGTCCACCGGATAGTTGCCCGGGAAACTTGTCAGCCTGCTCGGGAATCTTTACGCGCTCGAGGTACTTCATGGCCGTTGCTTCGGCTTCCTTGCGCGGAACCTGCTTGACCCAGATCGGCGCCAGCGCACAGTTCTCCAGCACCGTAAGGTGCGGGAACAAATTGAAATGCTGGAAACACATACCGACTTCGCGACGAATCGCGTCGATATTTTTCAGATCGTTGGTCAACTCGACATTTTCGACAATGATGTCGCCCTGCTGGTGTTCCTCGAGCCGGTTGATGCAACGAATCAGGGTCGATTTTCCAGAACCCGAGGGTCCGCAGATGACGATTCTCTCACCCCGGTTAACTTCCAGGTTGACATTCTTGAGCACGTGAAAGGAACCATACCACTTGTGCATGTCACGGATCTTGATGACGACCTCGTCGGATACCTGCAATTGCGAGGCTTCTGGTTGACTACTCATAATTTTATACCCTGGTTAACTTTTAATGTCCGGTATGGAGTTTCTTTTCTAGATAAAGTGAGTATCGCGCCATCGAGAAGCAGGATACAAAGAAAAAGATCGCGACGAACACGTAAATTTCCGTCGAAAGTCCCTGCCACTTGGTATCGGCCAGCGAAGCACGTCCCATGCCGAGCGGGTCGAACAGGCCGATGATGATGACGAGCGTGGTATCTTTATACAGGCCGATGAAGGTATTCACGATCCCGGGAATCGAAATCTTCAACGCCTGCGGCAGGATAATCAAACGCATCGATTGCCAGTATTTCAATCCCATCGAGTCGGCGGCTTCGATCTGCCCTTTGGGTATCGCCTGTAAGCCGCCTCTGATGACCTCGGCAATATAGGCTGATGAGAACAGCGTTACCATGATCAGTACGCGCAGCAGCAGGTCGAAGGTCGTTCCCGGTGGCAGGAAGTAGTTCAACATGGTCGAGGCGACAAACAGCAAGGTAATCAGCGGCACACCGCGGATAAATTCGATAAACGCGACACAGACCATGCGTAACGCGGGCATGTGCGATTGCCGCCCGAGCGCCAGCGCGATACCGATGGGCAAGGAACCGACGATACCGGTGACACCAATGGTCAGCGTGAGCATGAAACCGCCGAACTTGTCGGTTGACACCGGGGTAAGACCCATGCCACCAATCAGCAGCCAGCCAATGACGAAGGGTGCAATTAACGAAAACCATAATGCTTGCTTGCGATAGGGTACATTGTCGAACAGTACCGGAACCAGCGCGGCCAGCATCATGATGAACGAAACATTGACCCGCCAGCGTTCTTCAACCGGATAAAATCCGTAAACAAATATTTCGAAACGTTTGCCGATAAAGGCCCAGCAGGCCCCCAGTTCTTCCCCGGCCGCCTTGGCGATGGCGCGACAATCGTCGCGTGAATCCGCGACGAAGACAGCGTCTAAGAAAAGCCAGTTCAGCATCGGCGGAATGATGACGTAGAGAAAATATAACGTCAGCACCGTAATGACTATGTTGGTCGTCGAAGAAAACAGGTTGTGACGCACCCAGCCGATAATGCCGACCTCGGTGGAAGGTGGCGCCATGTCCGGATGTTCGCCCGGTGCGTAGGATTGTTCAGTACTCATCTTAGCGCTCCACCAGTTTCATGCGTTTGTTGTACCAGTTCATAAACGCCGAAATCATCAATGAAAATGTCAGGTAAAGCGCCAGTACTATGGTCATACATTCCATTTCGCGCCCCGTCTGATTCAACGATATTCCGCCGATGGTCGCGACTATATCCATGTAGCCGATAGCAATCGCGAGCGACGAATTCTTGGTGATATTAAGATACTGGCTGGAAAGCGGGGGAATAATGACGCGTAACGCCTGCGGAATAATGACCAGCTGCATGGTGCGGCTGGGCTTGATGCCAAGCGCGAATGCGGCCTCGGTCTGGCCATGGCTGATCGCCTGGATTCCGGCACGCACGATTTCCGCGATGAAGGCCGCGGTGTAGAGCGATAGCGCTATCCACAGGGCGACAAATTCCGGTCTCAATACCAGCCCACCCTTGAAGTTAAAACCTTTGAGTTCGGGATATTCCGGGGTTACAGGCACACCGGCGAGAAAAAATACGATGATCGGGAAAAGTATAATGGCGCCAAGGCTTATCAGGAAAACGGGGTAAATTTTGCCCGTCGCGTCCTGGACTTTCCTGGCATAGCCTTTGAACCAGATGGTGAAGGCGATGCCGATTATGAAGGCGATCAATACCGCCCACATCGCCGGCTCAAATATAGGTTTCGGTAAATAAAAGCCGCGGTTAGTCAAAAACAATGTGCCGTCGAAGGCCATCATTGCGTTCTTTGGAATCGGCAAGGTGTTAACGACGATGCCGTGAACCAACAAAATATGGAGTAACACCGGAACGTTGCGGACGTATTCGATGTAGACATAAACGACCCGGTTGATCAGCCAGTTGCTCGACAGGCGTAACACGCCGAGCAGGAATCCGACAATGGTCGAGAGAATAATGCCGGCCACCGCCACCAGCAGGGTGTTGATGATGCCGACGATGGCAGCGCGCCAGTGCGGGCTGCGGGAATCGTATTCGATCAGGGTTTGATTAATATCGTAGTTTGACGCATCCCACAGGAAGTTAAAGCTATAGCCCTTACCGATGGTTTCAAGGTTGGTGATCGCGTTGTTCACAATGAAAAAGAAGAACGCCATTATCAAGGCCATCGTAATGACCTGTATCGTAACCGAACGCAGTTCCTTGTCGAAAAACAACCGATAAAAAAGCGAAGGATTACTGCCGCCGGACGTGTCTGATGCCGTCATTTTTTTCTAGCCCCCGAAAAATCAGTCATGTCATAGCGCCATGATCTAAAGTGAAGCGGCGGTCACGAGACCGCCGCTTCGTTGCTGCAACTTAACGCAGCGGTGGTGAATACAGAATGCCGCCCTTGGTCCATTGCGCGTTCAATCCGCGCGACAGCCCCAGCGGTGTATTGACACCGATGTTGCGCTCAAAAATTTCGCCGTAGTTGCCTACCGCGGAAATAGCGCGTACCGCCCACTGCTTGTCGAGTCCGATCATGGAGCCGAAATCACCCTCGGTTCCGACCATACGATTAATCGAAGGATTTTTGCCGGCTTTTGCAGCATGCTGCTTGACGTTTCCCTGGGTAAGTCCGAATTCCTCGGCCTCGATCAGCATGTTAAGCACCCAGCGAGTCACGTCGGCCCACTGGTCGTCGCCCTGGCGAACGGCTGGCCCCAATGGCTCCTTGGAAATAATTTCCGGCAGGATTACGTGTGCGTTGGGATTATCGAAGGTACTACGAGTAGCCGCCAGGCCCGATGCGTCAGTCGTGTAAACGTCACAACGGCCGGCAAGGTAGTTCACCTGCCCTTCTTCGTTGGTCTCGATGGTTACCGGCTCATAGTTCATGTTGTTAGCGCGGAAATAGTCAGCGAGGTTCAACTCGGTAGTGGTACCGGTCTGGATGCAAATCGAAGCACCGTCGAGCTGCTTGGCTGAAGTTACGCCGAGTGCCTTGGGTACCATGAAACCCTGGCCATCGTAGTAGTTAACGCCCAGAAAAGTCAGTTTCAGGTCGGCGTCACGGCTCATGGTGATTGTAGTGTTACGATACAGCAGGTCGCCTTCGCCCGAGTTCAGCACGGTAAAACGGGTTTTACCGGTGGTCGGTACGAATTTCACCTTGTTCGCATCACCCAGTACGGCTGCAGCGGTTGCGCGGCAAAAATCGACGTCGAAGCCTTCCCAGCGACCTGCGTCGTTAGGCGCGGCAAAACCGGGTACACCGGTGGATACCACGCAGTTCAGCTCGCCGCGGGCTTTTACGTCTTGAAGCGTACCTGCGGTCGCCACACCTGAAGTTGATGCAAGTGCAACGGCTGCAGATACTGCCAGCGTTTTAAAAAGTTTCATTGGTCACTCTCTCCAATTGTTATTGCTTTAATGAAGCGTTAACCCGGTTTTTATGGACTTGGCGTCCTTTATTTTAACCGTGCCAACAAGTTAAGGAGTTTTATTAGTTATCCTCCGTGCGCGAAAAGTAACATAACAATGGCTCCAGCCAAGATATAGATCGCTTGCCGGGATAGGCTTTTATTGAATATCACATATTGCGCCCGGCACCTTGATCCCAGTATAAAGTTACTTGATGATCCGAAAACTGCGAAATTCCGACTCCACAGAGGTCC
>CAVYHN010000021.1:0-87015 GCA_963768295.1 uncultured Gammaproteobacteria bacterium
TGCAGAAAAACAGGCTCTCATTATTTTCGAGTTTTTCAACAGAATAGGTCGGTTTTTGCCTATCAGCGCTAAATTTTGAACGTCCGTTATGCGTCGTTTACTAACCGCCCCGATTTTATTCTGAGGGCCTGCCTAGCGGCAGGTTCCTGTTAGAAAATAAGCGGATAATTATGCCTGTCGCGACCGGCATATTGTGTCCGCGAAGACACTTTCATGGTTTCAAGGGCAAATTTCCAATCCGATTGCAACTGGGGCAATGTATGCTGCATGTATATACAAAATAAAATTATTGTATATACAACTCGATATTTCGGTATTCACGACTATAATATTGTTTTAATTATAATTTTTCCGGCAAATCACCGGGATAAAGCAGGAGTCACGCCATTAGCGGCAGCATAATTCTGATCAACCTCATAGGAGGCGTCGCCCTCCTGTTATGGGGCCTGCGCATGGTGCGCATCGGCATTTCGGAAAGCTGGGGTAGCGCAATCCGCGCCACGCTGGGCGCCAGCCTGAACAACCGTTTCAAGGCGTTTTTATCCGGTCTCGGCGTCACCATGTTGCTGCAAAGCAGCAGCGCCACCGCGCTGCTGACCGCATCGTTTAGCGGTCAGGGCATGTTGACGACCGCAACCGCGCTCGCCATATTGCTGGGCGCCGACGTCGGCACCACGCTGGTGGCGCAGATTCTGACCTTCGATTTATCTGCATTATCCCCAATCCTGATCGCGCTCGGCGTGGCGATGTTTACCTATTCCACCGGCGGGCGCATGCGCGACGTCGGTCGCATGCTGCTGGGGCTCGGCATGATGTTGTTGGCGTTGCAGCTGATCGTCGCGGCCTCGCTGCCGATGCGCGAATCGCTGGTCATCCAGCAGATTTTTGTCGCCCTCGGCCAGGACCTGGTGCTGGCCGTGGTCTTTGGCGCAACTATCGCCTGGGCATCGCATTCCAGCCTGGCGACGGTGCTGCTGGTTATCACCCTCGCCAGCACCAATGTGCTTGGCATTACGGTCGCATTCGCCTTCGTCCTGGGCGCCAATATCGGCAGCGCGATTCCGCCATTCATCGCGACGCTGGGCGCTAACCGCAGCGCGCGACAGCCACCGCTGGGCAACCTGCTGTTTCGCATCTGCGGGGTTGTTATCGCGCTGCCGTTAATCGGCCTGATCGCCAACCTGATGTCGCCGCTCGAAATTGGCAATGCGCGTCAGATAGCGACTTTTCATATGCTGTTCAATCTCGCCCTGGCGCTGCTTTGTTTCCCGTTTATTGACCGCATGGTCGAACTCACCGCGCGCATCATACCCAAGGATACCAAGGTCAGCGATGCCACGGAGCCGAGGAAACTCGACCGGGGGGCGTTCGAAACGCCGCTGGTTGCCCTGGTCAATGCCGAGCGCGAAGTGTTGCGCATGGGCGAAGTGGTGGAGCGCATGCTGCGCAACGCCTTCATTGCGCTCAAGAAAAACGATTACGCGCTGGCGCAGCGCACCCGGGAAATGGACCAGTTGGCGAACGAGTTTTACGATGGCGTAAAACGTTACCTGACGGCGTTGGCACGCGAATCCCTGGGTGAGAAAGAAAGCGAAAGATGCAATGAAATTCTCGCCTTTGCGACCGACCTGGAGCATATCGGCGACATTATCTCGGGCGATATGATTCGCAATATATTGCGTAAAAAACTGGTTACTCGCAGCAAGATGTCGCTGCAGGACCGCGAGGATTTAAACAACCTGTACCAGCCGGTGCTAAAGTCCTTCGAGTTATCCTTTAGCGTGTTCACCTCGGGTGATGTGGGGATGGCGCGCCAGTTACTGGCGCGTAAGTACAAGTTCGTCAAGCGCGAAAAGAAAGCGGTGATGAATCACTTGCAGAAAATCCGCGACGATTCGACTTACGATTCGCGGTTGAGTGCGCTACAGCTCGACGTGCTGCGCGACCTCAAGCGCATCAATTCGCATTTGACCGCGGTCGCCTACCCGATCCTCGAAGACGCGGGGCAGCTGCGTAACCGCCTGCGCCGCAGCAAGCCCGCCGATGACAACATTCCTCGCCTCCCGGCCCGGGCCAAGGTTTCGACCAGCAGCTGATTTCGCCAGTTATCCTCGATCGAGCTATACTTGGTGCTAACTCCAGACTGCCATCGCGGCATAGCCAAATGACGCAAACCCTGCCCGCAGTGTTGCTTAACGGCAATAACGCGGAAGTCCTGCACTACCTGCAACCGCTGAGTTGTCACGGCGACAATATCGAGTCGCTGCTGTCGTATCTGTCACGCCATCCAGATGTTCACCGGTTTTGCCCCGACGCCGGAAACTATCGCTATTTCCTGTGGTATACCGGGGATACGGTCTTTGCTTATGGAGTTGGAATGTCTGACGTATGCCTGAGATTCACCGACACCGAGACGGCCCTGGCGGCAGAGCACGCGCGCGCTAGCTGGTGTTTCGACGGGGCAAGCTGGTTCTCGTTTCGCTACGATTGCGAGCAACTGGAAGACCTGGCCGGGTTGGCTTATCGGCAGGCCAATTCGTAAATTAAAAGACAATTAACCGGAGCGATCATGTTACTACAAGGTTCCTGTCACTGTGGCGCCATCAGCTTTGAAGTCGAATCGGCGCAACCCTATCCCTATAATCGCTGCTATTGCTCGATTTGCCGCAAAACCGCAGGCGGTGGCGGATATGCGATTAATCTGGGCGCCGACCATGCCAGCCTCAAAGTCGAGGCCGAGGACGAGACCGGGATTTATCATGCGGTTATCGATGGCGATACGAGTCCGGCCGAAAGACATTTTTGCCAGCGCTGTGCAAGCGCCCTGTGGGTCTATGATCCCCGATGGCCCGAGCTGGTGCATCCCTTTGCATCGGCGATCGACACCGAGTTGCCGCTCCCGCCCGAACGCACTCACCTGATGCTGGGCAGCAAGGCCAGCTGGGTCGAAGCCGAAGTCGGGCCCAACGATAAATGTTTCGATCAGTATCCCGATGAAAGCATCGCGCAATGGCACCAGCGCCTTAATCTGACAACCTGACCCGCCGCGAGGCCGCCATGAAAATCATGCAAAAGACCATCCTGATCTTACTGTTGACGCTGCTACCGATACTCGGCCTTGCGTCGGAGCAAAAAAAGAGTAGCGCCGCACAGGAGGCTGGCAAATGGCTGGCGCTGGTCGACGGCCTGCAATATCAGGAATCGTGGAACCGCGCCGCCATCCTGTTCAAGCAACAGGTGACCGCCAGGCAATGGCTGCAGGCCATAACGGCGGCGCGCAATCCGATGGGCAACATGGTCAGCCGCCAACTGATAAAGGCGACCTACACGACCAGCCTGCCAGGCGCGCCTGACGGCGAGTACGTCGTGCTGCAGTTCAAGAGCTCGTTCAAAAACAAGGAAAATGCGATCGAAACCGTGACCCCGATGCTCGATCGCGGGCAGTGGCGGGTTTCGGGATACTATGTCCGCTAACGCCGGTCCTGGCCAGACAGCAAAATCGAGCCGCGGGCAGGCCATCATCGATGAAGTGGCCCGTTCGGTTTTTACTCCGCTTGCTGGCCGAGCGCTTTGTTCAAATCCGCCAGGCGTTCCGCGGTACCGATATCGGTCCAGGCTCCCCGAAATAGTTCCCCCGTAACCTGCTGCTTCGCCGCCGCCGCATACAGCAGGGGCGCCAGCGCCTGCTTGCCGGGCGACAATCCCGCAAAGAAACTTCGGTGGTACTGGGATATGCCGCTGAAAGTGTAACGCGGCGAGCCCTCGACGCCGATGATCGATTCCGCCAGCGTGAAATCCCCATTCGCGTGGTGGCGCGGATTTTCCACCAGCACCAGGTGCGCGATACTGTCGGCCTGTTTCAGTCTGGCGAAATCATAGTCGGTAAAAATGTCCGCGTTGACGACGACAAAGCGCTCGCCGAGCAGCGGCAGCGCCTGCCGTATCCCACCCGCGGTTTCCAGCGCATCGGACTCTGCGCTGTATTCGATCGTCAATCCAAGATCGGCACCGTCGCCGAGCAGTGCCCGAATCTGATCGCCCAGCCAGCTCAGATTGATGACAATTTCGGCAAAACCGGCCCGCGACAGCGCCTCGAGGTGATGCAGGATCAGCGGCTTGCCCTGCACTTCGAGCAGCGGTTTCGGCACCCTGTCCGTCAGCGGTCGCAGGCGCTCGCCGCGCCCGGCGGCTAGTATCATCGCTTTCATGACCGGGTCACCCTGCCGCCAGCGCATCCACGCGCCGGGCCAGCTGTAGTTGTTCGATAATCGCGGATAAGCCGTGCATCGACGGCTCCCCGGCACTGACCCGGCGCAGATATTCGAGCGTGCGCGGAATGTCCTTCAGATAACCGGATTTGGCGTCACGAATCTTGAGGCGTGAAAAAATGCCGATTGCCTTCAGATGACGTTGAATACCCATCAGGTTGAACCAGCGGATAAACTGCTCGGCCTCGACATCGACCAGCTGGTTGGCGCAGGCGAATTCATAGTACTCGAGCGCAAGCTGCTCGACTCGCGCTGCCGGCCAGGCGATATAGCAGTCGCGCAATAGCGAAACCAGGTCATAGGTAATCGGTCCCTTAACCGCATCCTGAAAGTCGAGGATACCCGGATTACTGGCATCGGTTTTCATCAAATTGCGCGAATGATAATCGCGGTGCACGAACAGCTGCGGTTGCGCCAGTGCATTGTCGACCAGGGCCTGTTTGATCGACTCCCAGCCGGCCTGCTGCGCCTGGTCCAGCGTAATGCCCATCAGCTTGCCGAGAAACCAGTCGTGAAACAGGTCCATTTCCCGCTGCAAAAGCGCCGTATCGTACGGCGGCAAATCATCGGCGTCGATACGGGTTTGCATCAGCAGCAGGGCCGCCAGCGCATCGCCATAAAGCGGGGCCTCGGTTTGCATGCTGAGTTGCGAAAGGTAGTCACGGCTGCCGAAATCGGTCAGGATCAAAAATCCATGATCCAGGTTACGCGCGATTATTTCGGGCGCGTTCAATCCCGCCGCGCGCAACTTGTCGGCGACCATGATGAATTGGTCACAGGGTTCCTTCTCCGGCGGCGCATCCATCACAATCAGGGATTCAGCGGCGGTTCGCAGGCGCAGATAGGCACGGAAACTGGCGTCCTCGGAGGCTGGATTCAGCCGATAATCCCGATAACCCAGCTGCTCCAGCCAGTTTTCCAATAGTCTCGATCGTGCGTTCATTTGGCAGTTGCGGCTGCGATTCTGTTAAAAGGCCGGTATTATCGGGTTTTTATTCAGTCAAAGCCATAGAACCGATGAGCGCTATCGATAACCTGTTGCAGGTAATGCAAGATTTACGTCACCCCGAAAACGGCTGCCCCTGGGATATCCGCCAGACCAGCGCATCCATTGCGCCGCACACGCTCGACGAAACCCACGAGTTGCTCGATGCGATCGAACGCGACGACACCGAAAACCTGAAGGAAGAACTAGGCGATCTGCTGTTCAACATCGTGTTTCATGCGCGTATCGCCGAGGAGAAGGGGCAATTCGATTTCGATGATGTCGCCCAGGGGATAACCGACAAGATGCGGCGCCGGCACCCGCACGTCTTCGGCGACCAGCGTGACCAGCAGCTCAGCGATGAAACCCTGTCGCAGCAATGGCAGGAGCTGAAAAAACAGGAAAAATCAGGCCGCGAAACGACGTCTCTCGGTAGTGACTCGGCTGGCAATTCGGCCATGTATCGTGCGCGCGAAATGCAGAAGGAAGCGGCGCAATTCGGCTTCGACTGGCCCGACATCACGCCGGTATTCGACAAGCTCGAGGAAGAGCTGGCGGAGTTGAAGCATGCTTTCGGCACCGGCGACAAGGAGGCGATCGGCGATGAACTCGGCGACCTGATATTTGTCTGCGTCAATCTCGCCCGCCACGCCGGGGTCAACGCAGAAATGTCATTGCGCCGCACCAACCAGAAATTCTTGCGCCGCTTTGCCTACGTGCAACAGCAAATGGCTGACGCCGGCATCGAGATGAAGCAACAACAGCTCGAACAGATGGAAAGTTTCTGGCAGGACTCCAAGAGCCGGGTCGGGTAAGCGGAGATGGCGCGCGGCAGGCTACAAACCGAACAACGCATTCTCGACGCGGTCGGCACAATTTTACTCGAGCAGGGCTACCCGGCGGTCGGCATCAACGCCATCGCGCGCCAGGCAGGCTGCGACAAGGTATTGATTTACCGCTATTTTGGCGGATTCGATGAGTTACTGCTGGCCTTTGCCGAAACCACGACCCTGTGGTGGGAGGTGGATGAAATCATTACCGAAACGGCGAGCGAGTGCGCCGCAATCAAACTGCCCGAATATTTGCAAACCCTGCTCAGCCGCTATGTCGCAGCCCTCGAGTCGCGCCCGCTCGCACTCGAAATCATGGCCTGGGAAATGTCCGAACAAAACATCCTGACGACCGCGCTGGCGCGCTCGCGCAGCGACCGTGGCATGGAACTGGTGAAACGCATTCGCAGTTACTACCACCAACCGAACATCGATATTGGCGGGATTCTCGGCGTCTTCGGCGCCGCCATCAACTACCTGGTGATTCGTACCCGCAAGCAGTCGCAGCAGTACAAGACCGAGGAATGGTGGCGCCTGCAGCAAACCATCGGCAAGCTGCTGCAGGCCTATGCCGACTGATGTCTTACGCCTGCAAAACATCGATGCCGCGCCGCTGGCTGGGCTGCTGGCGCGATTCGAGCTGAATTTCAGCTTATGCCCGGCCGCCGAACCAATTCCCGGCAGCTACTGGGGCGCGGAAGAAGCCGGCCTCATGGCGAACCGGCTGTATGCGCGAGCCGACACCCCGCTGCACTCGATCCTGCATGAAAGCAGCCATTTCATCTGCATGGATAGCGCCCGCCGCCGACATCTCGATACCGACGCCGGCAGCGACGAAGCCGAGGAAAACGCCGTCTGTTACCTGCAGATTCTGCTTGCCGACGTGCTGCCCGGCCTCGGGCGCGCGCGCATGTTTGCGGATATGGACAGCTGGGGCTACAGCTTCCGCCTCGGCTGCAGTCGGGCCTGGTTTGAGCAAGATGCCGCCGACGCGCTCGGCTGGCTGACCCGACATGGACTGATCGATAGCCGGCAACGCCCCAGATACAGGCTGCGAACCTGACGCCAGGCCACTTCGACTCCACCAGGTACAGTAATTTAATGCAATATTCGGACTAAAGATTTAGCCTTCGCGACCGATACCACCCATACGGGCATACCTGTAGTTTTGCTCTGGACTGAATTTACTCTTTGGCAGAAAAGCAAGCAGGAGCATTTGGGTGGACTTCGCAACACTTGTCGGATTTATACTGGCATACGTCATCATCGCCGCGGCGATAAGCCTGGGCGGCCCTTTCGTCATCTTTCTCAACGCGCCTTCGCTACTCGTCGTGGTGGGCGGGACTTTTGCCGTCACCCTGATGCGCATCACCCTGGGCAATTTTTTCGGCTCTTTCAAGATTGCGCTCAAGGGATTTTTCTACAAGCTCGATGCCCCGCAAAACCTGATCGACGAATCGGTAGAGCTGGCAAACGTTGCGCGTAAAGAAGGCATCCTGGCGCTGGAAGGTCGCGAAATCAGCAACGGCTTCCTGGAACGCGGCATCAACCTGTGCATCGACGGTCATGCACCCGAAGTGGTTAAAAACCTGCTGGCCAAGGACATCAACATGTCGATCGAGCGCCACACTGTCGGCGCCGACATGTTCAAGGCGATGGCGGTTTACGCCCCGGCAATGGGTATGATCGGCACCCTGATCGGCCTGGTACAGATGCTGTCGAACATGTCCGATCCCGCGGCCATCGGGCCGGCGATGGCGGTCGCCCTGCTGACCACGCTCTATGGCGCGGTTATCGCCAACGCCTTTGCCTCGCCACTGGCGGAAAAACTGATACTGATCAGCGGTTATGAAAAATTGAACAAGGACCTGATCCTGGAATCGATCAACGGTATCCAGGAAGGCACCAACCCGCGCGTGCTGAAACAGATGCTCAACGCCTACGTGCCGGAAAGCAAACGCCAGGAAGACGAATAGGGACCCCGGCGTGAGTGAAGAATGCGATTGCCCACCCTGTGAGGAAGGCCTACCCCCCTGGCTTGCCACCTTTGCCGACATGATGGCCCTGTTGATGTGTTTTTTCGTGCTGTTACTGTCTTTCGCGGAAATGGATGTCCTCAAGTACAAGCAGGTCGCCGGTGCGTTAAAACTCGCTTTCGGCGTGCAGCGCATCGTCAAGGCCACCGAAATCCCCAAGGGTACCAGCGTCATCGCCAAGCAATACAGCCCGGGCACACCGACCGAAGTAACGCCGCTCGAAATCATGCGCGAAAAGACCACCGACGACACCAAGACCAACCTCGACTATACCGATTCAAAATCGAAAAACGACGGCGGCATGGGCGAAGCCACGGCCGAGAAGATCGCGCAGCAAAAAGCGCAACGCGAAGCGCAGGCGGAAGCCGAGGAATTACAGGATGAACTGTCGGAAGCCATCGAGGACGGCTTACTCGAGGTCGAGGCGTTTAACGACCGCGTTCTGATTCGGATTCGCGAGCGCGGCTCTTTCGGTTCGGGTCAAGCCGAACTCAAGCAGGAGTTTCTGCCGATATTAAAACTGGTCGCCGACGTGCTCAATCAGCGCGACGGGCATTTCGTCATCTCCGGGCACACCGACGATATCCCGATCGAAACCCGCAGATTCCGCTCCAACTGGGACCTGTCAGCCGCGCGCGCTGCCAGCGTGGTGCATTTTTTCATCCGCGAAGGCGACGTGGATCCCGAACGCATGGAAATCAGGGCACTGTCCGATAACGAACCCATCGTGCCCAACGACAGCTGGGAAAATCGGGCCAAGAATCGTCGGGTCGAAATCAGCGTGCTGCACGGCAGCCAGCTGGCGGTCGAGGGCGTTTCGCCGGCGGAGAACGTGGATTACGTCGAACAACCAGAAAATCAGGTACAGCAATGACCCGGGAGAGACGTCGCTATTATCGCATCGAAGAAGACGTCATGCTGTCGCTGACGCCAATCGAGGCCAGCGAGATCGACGCCCGGCTCGATGACTTCTGGTCCAACGAAGACGCCTGTTCGATTCGCAACGACTACAATTACCAGATTTCGCAGCACATCGCCGACCGCCGCGTGATCGAGAAAAAGATGCCGGAACTGGGGCGCTACCTGTCGGTGCTGGAGAAACAGATCGATCGTCTGACCGAAAGGCTAAGTGCCGACGACGACGAAGATTTGCTGGCGAGGAAGACAACCAACCTGAGCGCGCAAGGCATTTCCTACTCCGACGACGAGGCGCCGCCGCAGGGGGAAATGGTCGAGCTCAAGCTAAAGCTATTGCCCTCCGGCCTCAGGCTTGTCATTATTGCCCGCGTGGTGCTGGTTGAAACGGACTCGGTCCAGAACCGCGGCGAATACAGGACTTCGCTGGATTTCGAACACCTGCAAGAGGCTGATCGCGAAATCCTGATCAAACACATACACGGTAAACAGATGGCAGCACTGAGTAACGCACAGGAATCCTGAACCACGATGACCGAAGCATCAGCGCGCACCTGGCTGTCGTCCCATCATGACATTATTCCGGCGCTCGAAGTCCATCACGCCCAGGCGCTGGAAATCCTCGAAGACCATACCCGGACCCTGCGGGACCTGGCCGAAGTCATGGTGCTCGATCCCGGTATGAGCATCACGCTCTACCACGAAGTCAGCGGCAAATTGACCCACGGCGACAAGCAAGTCGTCGATTCGGTGCATGCCGCGTTAAGCCTGCTGGGCGACAGCGCCATCGCCGACCTGGTGATGCAGCACAAGGTCCTGGACGAGACCCATCCAGACGCGTGCCGGCGCCAGAGTTACCACCAGCTCATGAGCCGGACCTACCACCTGCTGGCCCAGCTCGACAGCTTCGTCAGCATCCAGGGCGTTCGAACCATCAATGAAATCCGCAGCGCGGCGGTGCTGCACAATATCGGCGAATTTTGCGCCTGCCTGTTCGATCACGAACGCTACCTGCGTTACCAGGACAAGTTCCGCGAAACAGGCAGCGACGCCAACAGCGCTAAAGCGATTTACAGCTTCGATTTTCACGAACTCGGCCGGGTCTATGCCGAAAAATCTTACCTGCCACCGCTGGTGACCGAATCGCTCGATGAAAACGTTCCGGCGGGGCGCAAGGCGCGCCTGATCCAGCTGGCCGCCGATGTATCGCACCAGGCCGAGACCGGCTGGTATCACTCGTCGATGAAGGCGACCGAGGAAGTCTGCGCGGCTTACCTGAACCAGTCGCTGGAGGGCTTTGACAGGCACCTGCAGCAGGTCGCCATCGACTGCGCGCGCCACAGCCCGTTCGACGACGTGTTGCCGGCGGCGGCGAGATTGATCATGCTGCCCGATCGCGAACGGCCGGCAAAACCGGCGCCCAGGCTGGAAATCAAGGCCGACGCCGGTGGCAGGGAATTCGAAAACCGCATCAAGGCCCTGCTGCAGACGCGCAATCCGACCCAGGCGCAAATACTGGATCTGCTGCTCGGTCACCTGCATGACGACCTGCACTTGACCCGGGTCGCGCTGATGCTGCTGTCGCGCGATCACAGCAAACTCGGTACCCGCGCCGGCAAGGGCATCGACGAACACTCGCCAATTCGTACCCTGGTCATCGATATCAGCAATGCCAGCGTACTCAAATCGCTGATGACCAGATCCCAGGCGCTCTGGGTAGAACCCGACAGTTACAAAAATTACGAAGCCGCGCTGCCGGCGAAATTCAAGTCCGGCTTCCTGCACGAAAGTTTTTACCTGATGTCGTTACACGTCAACGCTAACCCGGTGGGCCTTATTTATGCCGATCGTTCGCTCGGCGTGAACAAGCTCGACAAGGTCACCTATATCAAATTCAAATCGGCAATCATGCTGACCTGCAAGGCGCTGGCCTACCTGAGCAAACAAAGACAACAGGCGACCAGCTAGCTTCTTTCGCAGAAATTTGTCTAACGTACCAAAATACCTGGGGGATTTTGCACGAGCCTGGTATCAGGCTATTCACCCCTATCTCGGTGGCAGTCCACTTCCTACAAAACCAGCTGGCAATAGCGGCTGCCCAGAATCGGCGCCCAGGCTGCCGAAACCGACCCCGAACGGACTGCGTGTCCGTCATGCCGGCCTCCGAGCCGATACGTCGGAATGACGGGAACTGGCCGAAGATTGCTGTCCAGGCCGCAGATCTCAGCGTCCGATTTTGGGGAATCGGAGCATTAAGCGAGCCGACTATGCTTCCACTCAGTGTTTGCCGATTTCGAGCAACCAGTCGCGCAGGCGACCCGCGGAATCCGACAGGGGTCGGCTCGCGTCCCAGGTCAGGTAGAAAGAACCCGGCGCGTCAGTTTCAAATTTTCCCAGGCGCAGCAGTTTGCCACGTTGAATCAGGGAATCGACCTGCGAGTGCCAGCCCAGCACGATACCCTGGTTTTCTTCCGCCGCCTGCAGCGCGACCACGTAGTTATTGAAGCGCCTGAAATTAGCCTGTGCCAGGTCGCAGTCCCACTGCCGCAGCCACGCGTCCCAGCCGGTCCAGGCGGGATCGACACTGTCCAGTTGCAATAACGGAAACTGCAACAGGTCCCGGGGATGTCGCAAGTCATTCTGCGCCGCAAACTTGGGGCCGCAGACAGGGTAAATCCGGTCATCGAACAGCTTCACCGCGGTTTCACCGCGCCAGCGACCATCGCCATATCGAATGCGGATATCGGCATTCTGGAAACCGGCATCCGCGGGATTGTCTGAAATCGCGTGGTTCAGATTGATATCACGACATTGCTGCCAGAATCCGCCCAGGCGCGGCATCAGCCACAGCGACGCAAACGCAGTGGTCGCGGCAATGGTGACATCGGAGCTTTGTGCCCGGTTCTTGAATTCCTGGCACAATCTGCCGATCTGCTGGAAGCTCGAACTCAGCACCTGGAACAGATCGATCCCCGCGGGCGTTAATTCAACACCGCGGTGGTGCCGCAAAAACAGCGGACAGTCGAGCTCGGTCTCGAGCGCCTTTACCTGACGGCTTACTGCGCCTAGCGTGACTCCGAGTTCGATCGCGGCCGCGGTAAAGCTGCCGTGCCGGGCGCAGGCATCGAAAGTATTGAGACCTGTCAAACTGGGTAGCTGGTAATAGCGTCGCGCCATGGCATTTTTGGGTTTACTTAAAGTAAAGTCTTAAAGAAGATTTTTAATATTGCCAAATCAATGGTTTCAGCGCAATGTTTAGCCTTCAGCAGCAAC
This sequence comes from uncultured Gammaproteobacteria bacterium, assembly GCA_963768295.1. GTDB lineage: Bacteria > Pseudomonadota > Gammaproteobacteria. The sequence goes on from CAVYHN010000021.1 coordinate 12,308, forward strand.
CGCCTCCAACCGGGCTCGATATTGAGGATTAGATCTATGAACCAGGCTACCGCTCCAGATATCGCGCTGGATGCCATTCTGCAACCGATCGAAACAGCCACCGGTTTGCCCAATCTCGCTTATACCAGCAATGACTTCCTGGCTTACGAGCGCGATCATGTGCTTGGCAAGAGCTGGGCCGGACTCTGGTTTGCCAGCGATCTGCCGAAGAAGGGTTACGTCAAGCCGGTCGATTTCATGGGCCTGCCGCTGGTCATCCTGCGCAACAAGCAGGACGAGATCAAGGTCTTCCATAATGTCTGCAGCCACCGCGGCATGATCCTGGTGCACGACGAGATGGAGGTTCAGGGCGCACTGCGGTGCAAGTATCATTCCTGGTCCTACAACCTCGACGGCGAGCTCAAGGGAACCCCGCATCTGGGCGGCATTGGCCAGCAGAAATCCGCGGGTTTCAATCACTGCGATCACGGCTTGAAACCGGTGCGTGCCACCGTGTGGCTGGATGTCATCTTCATCAACCTGTCAGGCGACGCGCCTGACTTCGAGGAATACGCCCGTCCGCTAACCGAAAAATGGAGCAGCTTTCTGGGTAACACCGGGCTCGATCGACTGCGCACCGCGACCAATGGCAAAGGCATGCAGATCGAGGTCAAGTCCAACTGGAAACTCGCGGTCGAAAATTATTGCGAGAGTTATCACCTGCCCTGGATTCACCCCGGTTTGAATACCTATTCCCGCCTGGAAGATCACTACCACATCATGTACGGCGACGATTTCGGTGGCCAGGGCAGTTACGCCTATCGCCTGTATGACCAGGCCGGCACCGCGCTGCCGAGATTCCCGGAGTGGCCTGAAGATAAGCTCGAGCAGGCCGAATATGTCTCCTTTTACCCGAACGTATTGCTCGGGATTCAGGCCGACCACGCGTTTGCGATGATTGTCGAGCCGGTGGACTGTGACAAATCCATCGAGCACCTGCGCCTGTTTTATGTCGGCGATGAAGCGCTGAACGACGAACATGCCGCGAGCCGCAGCGCCACCCTCGAGTCCTGGCGCATGGTCTTCAGCGAGGATATCGACGCGGTCGAAGGCATGCAGCGAGGGCGGCTTTCACCCGGATACAAGGGCGGTGTATTTTCGCCGGCCATGGATAATCCGACCCATCATTTCCACCAGTGGGTTGCCCGCAAACTGCAGGCCGCCGCTTAACCGCCAGACAGGTCCAGAAACAGCGGGCCACGTCTGACCGGCCAGATACCCTTGCCCACGGCACGGCCCGCGGCGAACAATACGTAGCTCTGCCCACCGTAATGCGGCAGCGGGCGCAGCAGGGTTTGCAGCGTGGCGGCATCAGCGGCGCTGACGATGAGCACCGGGTTGCCGTTCGCCAGGCGCGCCGACCAGGCGGCGGCCGACCAGGCGGTCCCGGATAACTCCGCCGGGCGTCGCAGTCCCAGCTGCACGAGTTGTTCGGCTAGATTGTCGGTCGTCGTAATGAGCATCAGGGGTCGATCGATCGCGCCAGCCAGCTGCAACTGCTCGAAACGCGGCGCCACGTCCATCAACCTGCCGGCCAGGCCACGGGCTACGCTGATAAACTCGGCGTCATCGGACCCAATCACGGTCGCCACCTGCGCGCCCAGCGTAATATCGCGTAGAATCGGCGGTGCTTCGCCAGGCTGCAGCAGGCGGAACACATCGCTGTCGGGATCGAAATGCAGCGAACGCGGTTTTGCGCTGGTCGTCCATTCGACCCGGGTCAGGGTTTCGCTTACGCTAATTTCATGGCGCTCGATTCCGTTGGCGGTTTGCAGCGACACGGGCAGCCTGAACCGATACCCCGACACCGGCTGCAGTATTTCCACGCTGAGGCGAAAACCATCCTCGAGTTGCTCTACGCGGTGCGCTCCCAGGCTCAGGCGCGGCGCGCCGCGGCGGTCCAGCCATTGCACGAAGAACCAGTCGAGGTCGCGCCCGGCGCTTTGTTCGAATGCCTGCTGCAATTCGCGCCAGCCGGCGGCGCGGTATTTATTCTGCGCCCAGAAGTGGCGCAGGCCTGCGTCAAAAGCGGACTGACCGATTTCCTGGGTCAGCATATGGAAGATAAAAGCAACCTTGTTGTAGCCGATGACCTGCGCAGCCTGGTGTTGTTTTGATTTGAAGGCGCGCACCGGCTGGTCGCGACCTGCCGGCAAGGCGGCATAATCACGCAGCCACTTGACCCGCATGCTGCGGGCCGCATCCGGCCCCTGGTCGCGCTCCAGGGCGTAATCAGCCATGAAGGTGGTCAACCCTTCCGCCCAGTTGCCATTGGCATAGTCGACCGCAACCCCGTTACCCCACCAGTTATGCAACACTTCGTGGGCCAGCGAACGGCCGCGCATGAACGGCAGCGGAATCACGGCGCGTCCGACATAGGTCAGGTTGGGGAAACCCAGGCCAACCGGCAACGGCGCCGAAATGATGTGAAAGTCGGCATAGGGGTAGGCGCCGACAGCCTGGTCGTAGCGCTGGATATAGCTGGCGGCGGCATCGAGATAGATTTCAGCAGAGACCTTCGAGTTCCGCGTGAAAATAGGTGCGCAGCCGCAGCCCGTTACTGCGTCGTTCGCGCACCTGGTATGGGCCGGCGAACAACGACGGCGCTTCCCCCGGTTGGGTGGCCTCGAATACGGCCTGGTAGAACGGGTCACCGGATTGCTCGCGCAGGAGCCGACCGGTTGCAACCGCGCGCTGCGCCGCGGGCACCTCGACCTGCAAACGGTATGCTATCGGTTCGCTGCCGTCGTGCGGAATCCAGGCATCGTATCCGGGCAGATAAACTCCGTCGCTGCCGCTGCTGCTGAGCATGGCTGCGGAGTCCTGCTGCGCAGCATTGCGCGGCGGCACGACACCGCGCAGGACAAAATCGAGCCGATGCCGGCCGGCATCGGACAACCGCACAACATAGTCGTAATCCTGCCGCAGTGCGCTTGCGGGCACACCATCGACAACGAGGCTTTCGATAACCAGCCAGGATGCCAGGCGAAACCGATAGCGCTCGCGCTGCGTGACCACCAGGCTATCTTTGATCTGCACTTCACCGCTGGATGGGGTCAGCCTCACCTCGATCGCATGCTGCACCGGCTGACTGGCAGCCTGGGCGAATAATACCGGGCTCGCCAGACACAGCAGCGCGGCAACGAAACCTTGCGCAAACCTAGTCAAAACTCTGCGGGAATTTGGCGATCAATTCGATTGTTTTGTCGGCGCGTAACAGTTTAAGCGGCAGCCAGGTGCCGGCTGCCTGGCGCTGGATCACTTCGATCAGCTCGGTCGTCGTTGCGGTATCGAAACCGGCGGCCGCCTGAATCACGTCGCCCTTGCGGATGCCGGTCGCGGCGGCGACACTGGCGTCGACCACCTCCATCACGCGCACGCCGCTATCGCCATCTTCGATGAGAATCCCCAGCCGCGGCCGCGCCGGCGCCGGCGCTTCATCTTCGGCATCGACCACGAACACCGCGCTCGCCAGATCGATCGGCAGCGGGTCGCAGGTATCGTCGCTGTCCAGCGGCAGCAACACGTCGACATCCTCGATTCCCATATCGGCGAGCTGATGCGGAATGCCGTAACCATACTCGAGGTGCCCGCGTCCGACGATGCCGACGATCAATGCCGCCGGATCGCGCCGATGCGCCGCGGCCAGGGCTTCGGCCATGGCCCGGTCCCAGGTTAACTGGGCATCGACGAAGTTGGAGAAGGCGTCACTGTTTCTGATTTCATCGAGATCGGGCGGAGCTTCCTCGCCCTGCTCTTCTGCAGTTGCACTCAGTGTCTGTTTGTAGGCAAACAATTGCGCCAGCGATTCGCGATAGGCATCGCTGGCCGTGGCCGGGTCCGACAGGCCCATACGTTCGTCTTCGCTGATCCCGTTCCAGCCCTTCTGGCCGACCCTGGAGATCAGTTCGCGATCGACATTCAGCGCCAGCGTCGGCAAGCGATTGAGACGCGCAAAATGCAGTAACGGCAGGTAGAGTCCGGCGTCGTAACCCCAGACCTTGTCCCACTCGCGACTGTTCGAGAAATTCTTCTTCGGTCAGCTCGCCAGCGCTCCAGGCGTCGAGCACGGGCTGCAGCCGGCGCGGCAACATTTCGAATCCCACCATGAGATTGGCGTTGCGTGAATGCAGCGCAGCCAGCATGTAATGCTGCCAGCGGTGATGCCCGGCCGTCGTATGCGCCTCACCCAGTAAAACAATGCGCGTAGCGGAAAGTCGCTCGTACAGTTTTTCGATGCCGAGAACTTCGCCGTTCGCCGGATCCAGCCATTGGGCGACATGACGACTGCAACTGCCGGCTTCCGCCTCGTCCTGAGCCAGGCCGACACGCGATAGCAGCAAAAGCAGGCAAAGCAGGCAGGCCCTTAGGCTGGTAATCATAGACAAACTACTCCATGGAATTGATACGACACCCAGGTTATACGCGGTTAAACCGCTAACCGATCAAACGCACGGGTTTCGACACGGGCGGCTGGTCAGGGTTCAACCAGCGCGAGACTGACGCGCTTGTTCTGCCTGCCCTTGTTCTTCAGGCCGGTTACCAGCAGCTCGCCGATTTCGGCGGTGTTGCGCACGTGGGTGCCGCCGCAGGGCTGGTAGTCGGTATCTTCGATGGTAATGGTGCGCACGGTGCCGTGGCCACGCGGCGGCTGCACCGACATGGTACGCACCAGCCCGGGATTTTGCTCGAGCTCTTCATCGGTGATCGAGCCGATGCTGACCGGAATGGCCTGCGCCACCAGCGCGTTCAGGTCCGCGGTCAGTTTCTCCTTGTCGACCACCTCGTCCTGCAGATCGAAATCGAGCCGACTCTCGGTTTCACCGACCGCGCCGCCGGTGGCCTGGGCGCTGATCAGGGAACATACCAGATGCATACTGGTGTGCATGCGCATCAGCCGATGCCGGCGCTGCCAGTCGATTTTCATCTCGACCGCGTCGCCAACCTTGATCGCGCTTAAATCCTCGTCTTCGAGGAAATGAACGATGCTGTTTCTATCCTGCGTGAAACGGGTGTCGACGACCCGATAATCTTGAGCGTTAATCGTCAGGCTACCCGTATCGCCCGGCTGACCGCCGCCCAGCGGGTAGAATATGGTCGCTGCCAGAATGAGACCGTTATCGAGTACCTCGACTACTTCGCTGCTCAGTGTCTTCTGGTAACTGTCTTGGTAAAATACTTTTTCCGTCATCGCTCGGCCTCGCCTGTAATGCGTTGATTTTTACCCAGCCGGAAGCTCGAAGCAAGTCGATAACCAGTGAATTCAACCAAACCAGCCAAGCGCAAGATCATCCATATCGACGCCGACTGCTTTTACGCCGCGGTCGAGGTGCGCGACAACCCGGCGCTCAAGGGTAAACCGATCGCGGTCGGCGGCAGCGCCACGCGGCGTGGCGTGATTGCAACCGCGAGCTACGAGGCGCGCAAGTTTGGCGTGCGCTCGGCGATGGCGAGCGCGACCGCGGTCAAGCGTTGCCCGCAGTTGATACTGATCCCGGGACGCATGGCGGAGTATCGTGAGGCGTCGCGGCAAATGCATGAAATCTTCGCCGACTACACCGACCTGATAGAACCGTTATCGCTCGACGAAGCCTTTCTCGACGTTTCCAACTGTCCACGCTGCCGCGGCAGCGCAACGCTGATCGCGCAGGAAATCAGGCAGCGGATTGCCGCTCGCGTTGGCATTACCGTCTCCGCCGGGATCGCGCCGAACAAGTTCATCGCCAAGGTCGCAAGCGACTTGAACAAACCCAACGGGCAGTACGTGGTTACCCCGGAACAGGTGAACGACTTCCTCGAAACGCTGCCGGTTAAACGCATCTGGGGGGTAGGCAAGGTAACCGCCGAACGGCTCGAACAACAAGGTATCCAGACCTGTGGCGACGTGCGGCGGCACGACATTTACCAGTTCGTGCAGCAATTCGGTCAGTTTGGCGAACATATTCATAATCTCGCCAACGGTGTCGACAATCGCCCGGTGGTTTCCGAATGGCGGCGTAAATCGGTTAGCGTGGAGCACACTTATGAAACCGACCTGCCCGACCTTGAAAGTTGTCAGGAAAAAATTCCAGCCTTGCTTGAATCCCTGCAAAAACGCCTGCAGCGACTCGACGAAGATTACCGCATCCAGAACTGCTTCCTCAAAATGAAGTTTTTCGATTTTAATCAAACCACGATCGAGCGCCAGCAAACGGAGCCGAGCTATGCCGACTACGCCATGCTGTGCGAAGAGGCCTGGCAGCGCGGCCAGGTTCCGGTTCGCTTATTGGGTATCGGTGCGCGCCTGATCGACTTGACCGACAGCAGCGGGCAGATGGACTTATTCGAAAAATGACCGTTCACGGACGAAAAACTACCGCCTGTACCAATATGAAAAAAATTTACACTTGTTTTTATTTATCAGGAAGTTATGCTCGGCTTCACACGTAGGTTAATAGCAATACTCGCTAACTTATCAAGTACTAGGGCTAGGTATCTCAATGAGCAAAAAATCAAAGGCTCCCAAGTTCGAATCACTGATCTCGTCACCCTGGGGCAAGTCTCTCGACAATTCATATTACGGCGATCCCCGCTACGTCGAGAAAGAACAGCATGGACTGGAGCATATCGAACGCGACAAGACCGACGAAGAAGGCGTCGAGCAGGTCGTGATTCTGGGCTATAACTAGCCGGCTCCGGCTCCGGATAACAGGGCCCCGTGGGTCCTGCCTTGGCTTCTCGGCCAAACTTTACCGCTATGCCCTCCCCCCCGTCGGCGCCATGATGGCGAGGCGGTATCGTTAATCCAATGATTAACGACATCCTGCTTATTCTGATCGCGGCCGGCACGTCGATGCTGACCGCGATCACCGGTATCGGCGGTGGCATGATGCTGATCGCCAGCATGCCGGGATTTCTACCCGCGACCGCGATCGTGCCGGTTCACGCCGCGGTGCAACTGTTTTCGAATTCAAGCCGCGCCTTCTTTGGCTGGCGTTTCATTCGCTGGGAGTTCGCGCTGGCATTTATCGGCGGTGCAATCGTTGGCGGCGTGCTGGCCGCCGGGATTACGCTCGAAATCAATCTCGAGTATACGCCGCTATTGATTGCGGCCTATATCCTGTTGACCGTCTGGGGACCCGGAATGGAATTCAAACGCCCCCTCAAAGGCGAACTGTTTGTTATCGGGATGCTGCAAACCGGGCTCAGCATGATCGTCGGGGCGACCGGCCCGATGGGACAGGCCACCCTGTTACGACGCGGTTTGAAGCGTGACGCCCTGGTAGTAACCACCGCCCTCATGACGACCTTCACCCACTTGATTAAAATTATGCTGTTCGCGCTGCTCGGTTTTTCGTTTATCGACCACTGGAAAATTATTGTCGGTATGTCCGTGGCCGTTATTCTGGGCGCGTTTCTCGGCACCCACCTCCGTTACAGGATTCCGGAAAAACGGTTCAGGCAGGGTCTCAAATGGTTGTTGACGCTGCTTGCCTTGCGCATGGTTTACATAACGCTGGGCTGATGGCGAGCGCTTGCGGGAGATGATATCCCGGAATTTTCGCGGCGCTAGCCTAAGTCCCGCTCGACAAGCTCGAGGATGCGCTGTTCGACCCAGCTGCGCGCGGCCAGGTTTTCGAGAAATCCGCAGTGACCGCCGTAACGATGCGTTTCGATATGAAGATTCTCATTCGGCCCGATGCGCGCCAGGTCATCGACAGGAATAATCGGATCGTCTTCAGCCGCGATCAGGTAGGCAGGCATCGCCATGCAGGACAATCGATCGCCCACCAGGGCGTAGGCCGCAAAATAATCATCGACTTCGCTATAGATCGTGTGGCGCGGGATGAACAGACGATTCAGGTCGTCGAGAGATTTCGACGCGGCCAGCTCCGCCGCAAAATCGAGCTCGGGAAAACACCTGAGCTTGCGCTGCAGGGATTCATGCCAGCGCTTGAAAAAATAGCGCTGGTAAACAAAGAAGCCCTGGTTCAGGGCATCCATCGCCCGCGCCGGATCGGTTGGCGGGCAGACCGCGACGCATGCGTCCAGCCCAAGCGCCACACCGGCGTCGGCCGCGATGCGCAGCGCGAAGCTTGCGCCGAGCGAAAATCCGGCCAGGAAAACTCGCTCATAAGCCCGGGTTTCGACAAAACCCTGGAGCGCACTCGCGACCTCGGGCGAACGCGTCGAGTTGAACAGCTCCCGGTTGAGGTGATGCGAGTCGCCGTGATCTCGCAGATTGACGCGTAGCACATCGAATCCCCGCGCGAGCAGGCTCGCGGCCGTGGTGACAAGATAAGCCGACCGGCTCGAGCCCTCCCATCCGTGCAGCAGAATTACCAGTGCCGATCTACTATTCTGCGCATGGTCCAGTTCGGCCAGCAGGCGCGTGCCGTCCTCGGCCTGCAGTATCAAGGTTTCGGAAGACAAGGCCTGCAATATACGGCGCGCGCGCAGTCGACGCGGGCCCTGGCTGTTGAGCACCGTCTGCAGGTGGGCGTTGCGCAAGTGGCGCGGTGGTTTGAACAGGTTCGAAGGTTCCAAGTTAACTCGAGCTTCCGCGGGAACTGCAGTGGCCAGACTTTAGTGTCACTACTACCTCGGCGTCAATCAAGCCTGTATAGTTATCTTCTTTTGGATTGTCGCCATGAGCCCGAAACCCGAATCATACAAACCGATTCCCGGTGACGAGTTGCCGCGCTTCGCCGGCATTGCTACCTTTATGCGCCTGCCCTACGTGGCGCCAGCCGACGCCGATGACGTCGACATCGGCCTGATCGGAGTGCCCTGGGATGGCGGCACCACGAACCGGGCCGGTGCGCGCCACGGCCCGCGCCAGATCCGCGACCTGTCGACCATGGCGCGTAACGCGCACCACGCCACCGGCGTCATGCCATTCGAGTTGTGCAACTGCGCCGATCTCGGCGATACGCCGGTCAACCCGGTCGATATCGAGGATACGCTGGGGCGCGTCGAGAATTTTTATGCCGAGGTCGTCAGGCGGGGCATCGTTCCACTCACCGCCGGTGGCGATCACTTGATTACTTTGCCCGTCATGCGCGCGCTGTGCCGTGACGCGGCAGTCGGCATGGTGCACTTCGACGCGCATACCGATACCCTCGACCGCTACTTCGGCGAGTCGAAGTATACCCACGGTACGCCGTTTCGGCGCGCCATCGAGGAAGGTCTGCTGGATCCGAAACGCACCGTGCAAATCGGCATTCGCGGCGCGCTTTACAGCGACCGCGACAAGGACTGGGGACTCGAACAGGGCATTCGCGTGATCGAGATCGAAGAGTACAACGACCTCGGTGTCGACGCGGTTATCGCCGAGGCCCGGCGCGTGGTCGGTGATGGCAGAACCTACATCAGTTTCGACGTCGATGCGCTGGATCCGGTGTACGCGCCCGGCACCGGAACCCCCGAAATCGGCGGCATCACGACTTACGAGGCGCAAAAGATGCTGCGCGGTTTGCGCGGGCTCGACCTGGTCGGCGGCGATGTCGTCGAGGTTTCGCCACCGTTCGACATGTCGGGTAACACCGCGCTGGTGGCGGTGACGATGATGTTCGAAATTCTGTGCCTGCTGGCCGAAACCATCGACCGGCAGTGAGCCGGCACCAGGCGTTGCATAGAGAGGTGTTAAGGATTCTGTCCCGGCTTAATTCGATCACGACTGACATGGCGCTGGATTTGCCCGGGCATGCGCGAGGCTGAACCTATGCAGAAACTCCCTGAAACGATGAAAGCCGTCGTGCTCACCGGTCACGGTGACCTCGACATGCTGCAGTACCGGGATTACCCGGTCCCGATCCCGGCGGCGGATGAAGTTCTGCTCGAAGTCCACGCCTGCGGCATGAACAATACCGATGTCTGGGTGCGCCAGGGGGCTTACGGCACCGACGACGATCCGGAGGCGGTCGCCTCCTGGCGGCGCGGTAAACCGACGCTCGAGTTTCCGCGAATTCAGGGCGCCGATACGGTCGGTAAAATTGTCGCGCTTGGCGATGCTGTCGACCCGGCACGCATCGGTGAGCGGGTCATGGTCGATTTCAGTATCTACAATACCGAGACCGACAGCCTGGCCGATATCGACTACATCGGGCATGGCGCCGACGGTGGTTACGCCGAGTATTGCACGGTTCCAGCGGCCAACGCTCACCGCGTCGACTGCCCCATGTCGGACGCCGAGCTGGCCACTTTTTGCTGCGCCTACCTGACCGGCGAGCACATGCTCGACCGGGCGCGGGTCGCGGCCGGCGAGCGGGTGTTGATCAGCGGCGCGGCCGGCGGTGTCGGCGGCGGCCTGATCCAGCTATGCCGGGCGCGCGGCGCTATCCCCTATGCCATCACCAGCCGGGACAAGGCGGATGCCGTCAAGGCGCTGGGCGCCGAGGGCGTCGCGCTGCGTGACCAGGGTGACTGGGTGGCGCAGGTTACCGACCTGCTGCATGGAGAAGCCATCGATGTTGTGGCCGACGTGGTCGCGGGGCCATTGTTCAAGGATCTGATCAACCTGCTGCGTCCCGAAGGCAGGTACACGACAGCGGGGGCTTTCGCCGGGCCACTGGTCGAGCTCGATCTGCGCACGGTCTACCTGAAACACCTGGAAATCCACGGTTCGTCGCAGGGATCGCGCCAGGCCTTCGCCCGCCTGCTGGGCTACATCGAGTCAGGCAGGCTAACGGCGAACCTGTTTGCGACCTACCCACTGAGTGAATTCCACCGGGCGCAAACCGATTTCATGGCCAAGGGCTACATCGGCAAACTGGTGGTCATGCCGGACCGCTTCTACCAGCCGGTTTAGCCGCTCTCGCCCGGATAAATTTTACTCTGAGTAAAATCTACGGCTGACGCAGAACGCTTCATTTGCCGCTACGATTGGCGAGGGTCAGCATCGCGTGCAGCAGCACGTTGCAGCCGGCCTCGAGGTCGGCGGGTTCGGCGCTTTCCTGCTCGTTATGACTGAGGCCGCCGGCGCAGGGCACGAAGATCATCGAGGTCGGCGCCACCAGGCACACCTGGCAGGCATCATGGCCGGCACCCGATACGATTTGCTGATGGCTGTAACCCAGCGCCCGGGTCGCATCTTCAATCGCCGCGATGCAGTCGGGGTGAAACTTGACCGGCGGCTTATCCCAGATTTCATCGAGATCGCACTCGACCCCGTTTTTGTCGACACAGTCGATGATGCAGGTGCGCAGTTCGCTTGCCATCCTGGCCAGTGCGGTTTCATCCGGATTGCGAATATCGATGGTCAGGAACACTTCACCCGGAATCGTGTTGCGGGAATTGGGGTGCACCGACATTTCCCCGACCGTGGCGACCGCGTGCGGTGAAAAATCCATCGCCAGGCTTTGCACCATCGAGATTATTTCGGCGGCGGTAACCAGCGCATCGCGCCGGCCGGGCATTGGCGTCGAGCCGGCATGCGAATCCTGACCCTTGATGCGCAGGTCATACCAGCGCTGACCCTGCCCGCCGATGACAACGCCGATCTGGTTTTGCTGCGCTTCGAGAATCGGTCCCTGTTCGATATGCGCCTCGAGCAAGGCGCCGATAGGATGCTCGCCACAGGCAACCTCGCCCATGTAACCAATCCGCTTCAACTCCTCGCCGATGGTATTGCCGTCGCTGTCGCTACGCGCCCAGGCGTAATCTTTTTCGAACAAACCGGCATAAACCCCCGAGGCAATCATCGCCGGGGCAAAGCGCGAGCCTTCCTCGTTGGTCCAGACAACGACCTCCACTGGCGCCTCGGTGGTGACATCGTGCTCGTGCAGCGTGCGTAGCGCCTCGAGTCCTGCGAGCACCCCGTAAATGCCATCGAACTTGCCGCCGTGCGGTTGCGTATCCAGATGGCTGCCGGCAACGATCGGGGCGAGCTCGTTGTTGCGTCCCGCTCGGCGCGCGAAGATATTGCCCATGTCGTCGATTTCGATACTGCAGCCGATTTCCTTACACCAACTGATAAACAGGTCACGACCCTCGCGATCTTCATCGGTCAAGGCCAGGCGACAGGAACCGCCGTGCTGCCCAGGTCCGATTTCGCCGATTGCCATGATGCTGTCCCACAGCCGTTGACCGTTGACGCGCACATCTTGTTTGTCGCCCATAACTAAACCTCCACCGACTTGCATTTGTTCGACATTGCCCAGGCGTTCGATCATACAGGGGGGCTGATTATTGTCGAATATGAAAACAATTTTGAGTTGCCTGGCACTTGCAAAAGCCACCACTCGAGGGCGCTAGTTTTACACAAAACCGGGGTACCGGAAACGCTGGCCTTCGAGCCAGTCTCGAATAAACCAGTTATGTCGAACAACCGAGGAGGATTCAGAGCCTTTAGCTGGCGATTTCGCCCTGCCAGCCGGTGCCCTTGCCGATAACATCTTCCAGCATTTCGATTTCGCGGGCGAGTTCACGCGCCAGGTTAATCATGAAAATGCCGAACTCGGCGGGATGCTCTACATGCAGCTTATAAAACTGACTGCTGCTGATATTCAGGATCAGGCTGTCTTCGGCTGCCACATCGGTACCGTCGCGCACGATCAGACCAATCATTTCATCAAAACCCAGCTGCTCGCCCTGCCTGAAGTAGCGTGTCAGAACGTCGTGTCCTTCGAAACGCTTGTAATAGGCCAGCGAACCCTGCAGCACCACCTGAAAGTCCGCGGCTACCTCACCGAAGTGCGCGATATACTCGCCTTTTTCGAGTTGCTCGACCCTGCCATGCTGCAATAGCTCGATAATTACCTCTTCGGTGAGTGCACCGAAAGTCGAGAGTTCCTGCAGATAAGCGATTCCGAGTCTATCGATTACCTCGGCTGCATCTAGTGTTTTCATGTCAGGCGTCTATTAAGTTCACGGCCTCGAAGGCGAGTAAGATACAATTTTTCTTGATAAAAAATACCCTGCCAGATCACAGAATCCCGTATTCGTTTCATGCCTTCACAACCTCAAGTATCGAGATTAGTTCTCTGACCAGCCAAGACAGGCCACTTAGTACGATATATCAACCTGGCTGCGTTGAATTTGACTCCTGTCAACAAGATAGCTCCTCGTCGACGGTAGCATTTGTTTTTCAGAACCGGGAAAGGAGACAACAACGCGTGTTGGTACCTATTGCAATCGCGAAGTTGGCTTGCTCGAAGAGGAGGTATCGGTTACCGCGGCCGCGCGATTCAAGCACGACGTGGGTAACGATTGCCGGGCAAGAACGTTTTGCCTTCGTGTAGAAACTTTCGGATCGTATCGCTTTTGCCGCGAGATTTTGCATCACATTACCCAGGGCTTCACGGCTTTGCTGAGCGGGGACTATTTTATCTCGTGTTACTGCTTTGTTTGATCTACCGCAAATGCACCTCAAATAAATCCAGGCGTGCCTGTGGATTATAGTTTTTTCGATTTTCTAACCCTGCTCGGCTCGCTCGGGCTGTTCCTGTACGGCATGAAGGTCATGAGCGATGCGCTGATGGAAATTGCCGGCGACCGCATGCGCAACATCCTGGCCACGGCAACCTCTAATCGCCTGTTCGCGGTACTCACCGGTTTTGTCATTACCGCGGTTATTCAATCTTCATCTGCGACCACCTTGATGGTGGTCAGTTTCGCCAATGCTTCCCTGCTTTCCTTGACGGAATCGATAGGCGTCATCATGGGCGCGAATATCGGCACCACGGTTACCGCCTGGCTGATTTCTCTACTGGGTTTCAAGATCAATATGGCCGCGATTGCAGTTCCGATGGTCGGCCTCGGATTCCTGTTCAGCTTCAGCAAGCATAAAAATCTGCGGCACTGGGGCTACTTTATCGTCGGCTTCGCAATTCTTTTCATCGGCCTGCAGTATCTGAAAAACTCGGTGCCCGATATCAAATCCAGTCCCGAGGCGCTTGCCTTTCTCGGCGCCTATACCAGCAATGGTTACCTGTCGATTATTCTGTTCATGTTCATCGGCGCCTTGCTAACCGCGATCATCCAGTCTTCCAGCGCGGCCATGGCGATCACTATCATCATGTGTTTCGAGGGCTGGGTCCCCTTCGATATGGCTGCAGCCATGGTGCTGGGCCAAAATATCGGCACCACCATCACCGCCAACCTGGCGGCCATCGTCGCCAACTACCGTGCCAGGCGAACCGCCCGGGCCCATTTTATTTTTAACAGCTTCGGTGTGGTCCTTGCACTGGTTATATTTGTGCCATTTATTAATGTCATCGGTTATGCCGTGGAATATTTCGAGGGGGCTTCCCCTTTTACCCGGGCGGCGGCAACCCCGGTTGGACTTTCACTGTTTCACACCACCTTTAATATTCTTAATACAATTTTGCTGATTCAGTTCATTCCATTGATCAGCCGAATTGCTACATATATGGTACCCGAGGATGTAGAGAAAACCGCCCTCATCGAGCAGCCCCATTTTCTCGATAAGTCTTCGCTTAACTATCCGCAAACAGGATTAAAAGCCTTGCTCGATGAATCGCTGCGCTTGCTCGAGAAAACAACCTACAAGGTCATTACCCATGGACTACACGTGCATCGTGAAGAGATCGAATCTGATAAGGAGCTTAAGAAAGTTCTTGAAAAAATTCATCAATTTGATCTGGATGTTGATCAGATCTATTACAATAAATTCAAAAATATCTACAGCAAGATCGTCGAGTACGCGACCCGCCTGCAGAGCCAGTTTGATCTCGATGAGGACAAGATTATTGCCATTCGCAGTATTTTGCGCGCCGATCGCCTGATGGTCGAAATGGTCAAGGACATCAAACCGCTGCACGCCAACATGACCCGCTACCTCGGTTCCGAAAACGGGCACATCCGTGCGGAATACAATAACCTGAGAAAGATGATTCTCAAGACCCTGCGCCTGACCCGCAAGGCGAGGCTGGCGAAACTGGACGAGGCTTACATCATAAATAGCAAAGATATCAGGGAAAATGTGAAGCAGTATGACGTGCTGATGAACGGCACTATCGATAAACTGGTGCGCGAACACCTGATCAGCAATGAAATGGCCACTTCCCTGATGAATGACAGCGCAACTGCGATTCATGTTGCGCATAACCTGATTGACGTGTCATCGTTGTTGTATCTGCAACGAGACCATTTCCTGGATGCAGACGAAGACGAAGGACTGGAAGCGGCTGCTTAGCAAACTGCGGCAACAGGATTTAGTTGCAAAAACAACAAGGTATCACTGTAAATGAATTGCCTGGAAAAATATCGCAGCAAACTTATTTCTGAAATCAACCGGGATCTTGGCGTCATTCTCGAAAGCCCCGCAGAGGATCCGGTGCATGATTTCAGGGTCGGCGTAAAAAGACTTACGGCTTTGTATTATTTTCTTCACGAAATCGATCCGCAGCTGAAGGCCAAACAATTGTTAAAGCCTTACCGTGTGCCGTTCAAAGCGATCGGCAACATTCGCGACGTTCATATCGCGGTGCAATTGATCGACAGCCTGGAGGAAATCAGCCCGCAAGACTCGAAGGCCCTGACCCGGGGACTCAAAACAAAAGCCAGGCAGGATTATCGAATGTTTCAGCAAAGCATTCCGGCGGGGCGGCGACTTTCACTCCGAATGCCAACGATCAAATCCACCGGGATATCGGTTCGCGCCATAAACCGGCAAAAACCAGTCATGCTGGCACAGCTGCTGGCGCAAATTCTCGCGCCTGGAAACAGACTCGACGCCCGCCAATGGCATAAAAAACGAATCCTGCTCAAACGCTATCACCATGTACTCGACGCCTTTAGTTTTTGCCCGGGCCATGCATTGGACGAGACAGAATTAAAGCAGATAAAAATTCTGGAACAGCTACTCGGCGACTGGCACGACAGGGTCGTCACGGCCGAATTGACAAGTGCGCTGCCGGGTCTGCAAAATAACTCGGGGCCCGCAATGGCAATTATGGAGCGACAGGATAAGCTGCTGCTGGGAGCAGCGAAGATATATCTGAAAAAATTTGCGCTCTGGCACCGGGATTCATGACCGCGCAACCCGGCGCAGTTTACCCGAGTGAAAACCGGGCCCCGATCCAGATCCCTGACCCAATTCCCGCAGGAGATTTTTTATGCGTTTACAAACCGCCACATGGCCTGAGTCGGTTGAAGCGAAAATTCAGCGCGGTTGTCTGCCTCTTGAGATGTGTCATGAATCGGTTGCGGGATCAATTCTCGCGGCGCAGCCCATTTAGTAATCTGGTTTTGCTTTGTGAGGAACGTGGAAATTCAACTCATCTGCGCGTCGTGCACGACCGAGTCAGTCGGTTTTTTTTCATGCAACTTGAATTTAATGATGAAGTGCCCGAACAAGCCAGCCAAACCGATCAGTGCTGTTGCCAGTAACCACGGGCGCGTCCAGTCGTAATCCACCTTGTATCCCATCCAGGTGGCCAGTTTCCGATAGCGCAATACACCGCCGGGCAATTCGAGCTCGTCGCCTGGGCGTAACGTATAGCGCTGGTTCTGGTATCGCAGCACAAGCTGGTGCTGCCACGGTACCTGAAAATCGAATTCTCGATCCTCGGGTAATACATTCTCTTCGATTTTCAAAAATGCCCAAAGCTCGGTATCGGTCCCGGGAATTGTCCATTGCAACGCCTGCCGGAATTCGTGAGTTGGATACGCGGGTAAATGAATGCTGCCCACGACTTTTGCCGAACTGGCGAATGGTCGCCACTCGAACACCGGGGCGTAACCCTTGTTATGCGAGGTGTAGAATCGGTAGTGGCCAATTATCAGCGGTACGTGATCACCGATCTCCAGCGCTTGCTGCGAGCCGTCGGGCGCGGTTTGCAGCAACTGGTTGAGCGTTTTATCCCGTTTGACACCCGCGTGATAGCGAATCTGAAAACCGAGATTAGTAAACCGGGTCGCCGACAATCCGTAACGGTGCCACGGACCCTGCTGGACATTTTCGAGCTGCCCGGAAAATTCCTCGCTCTCGGCGAGTTCCAGCGTGGCTTTGAAGAAACTCATCCTGCCCGCAAATGCCAGCAGCACCAGCGCGATCAGCGCGAAATGAAAAACCATCAGCGGCCAGTTGTTTTTCAGGATATCGCGAGTTGCCAGCGCCAGCAGGAAATTCAGAATCAGCAGCCCCGTCGGCAACGCGATTATCCAGATTCGCTGCGGCAGCGAAACCTGGTAGTAAACCGTAATCGCAAGCGCCAGCACCACCAATAGCAGCAGCGTGCAGCGGTTGGAGGCGAAGGCGTCGATCAAGCCGATTGATGGTGGAGACTCAAGGTGGGTTTTCGCAATTTTCACTGCTGTCCCTCATCCAGTCGCGGCCAATTTCACCATTCCCCGGCGCGCCTGCCGAGCCGCAATTGGTTTCTTCCCAGTTGCCGCTGGTCGCAAAACTGACGATCTTCAGCATCGCGTTAAGGTAGTAAGGACCGTTGGTATAACCCGCGGTCGTATTATTCCTGACCTGGGTGCCTGCCGGCTGACCGCCCTCGGGTCCGACATCGTTCAGGTTAACCAGCAGTCCCTTGTTCTTCCAGCCATGGGGCACCGCGACATGGCACCAGCTGCAGCGCAAGCGCCCGATCTTGTCGGCGTGATAGGAATGCAGGTTAGAATCCCTGGAGCCGCCGAAGCCGCTGGCACCATCGCCACGGGTTGCGTAAAGCGTATAGTCGTGGCACTTGAAACATAAGTCGTTATTGTTGCCGGTACCGGTGTTCTGGCTCCAGTCGCCCTTGAGAATGAAATTATTGGTCGAGCCGTGCGGACCCCAGGGATTGCCATTCTCGCCACCCGACGGTGACGAGGTAGCGATACCGGTATTTGAGCCATGACAATCGGAACAGTACATCGTCTGGTTGCCAACATTGGCATTGCCATTCCACGGAGCCTCAAAGTTGGCCGAATTGGTGTTACGTATCGCCAGCGTGCGTCCGGTGTTATCTATCACTGGATGCCAGGAGCGATGATTATTGCTCGAATAGGCACTCGCGGCGCCCGAGTCGAGCGTAGTCACTTCACCCTTGTGACTCAAAGGCGCCTGGAATTCCATTGCCTGGTTGGTGTATTCGGTTACATCGTTGATGCCGGATAGCGTATTGCCGCCGGTATCGCCCAGCGTCGGTGGGTTGGCGCCGTAGGCGTAATCAGAATGACATTTCAGGCAGATCTGGTACTCGCGCGTTACATGCGCACTGCCAACCGCCGTACTGGCGCCGAAGCCGCCATCGCCGCGTTTGACGATATAGCTGATCGGGAAATTACCCGGATCGAAATTTCTCGAACCGTATACGGGTTCGACACCCCAGCTGCCGCGCAGCACGCCGGATGCGATATTGGTATGCCCGGCCGCATGGTTATGGGTTCCCGCCTGGGTTGCGCCAGTATTGTTGAACAGGCGATTCTTCAACACCCGGTGTGGATTATGACAATCGCTGCATTCGACATGGCGATTGCCAAGATTGAACCTGGTTTTGTCCTCGCTCAGATCGGCATCCAGTGCTGTATGTATCTCACTTACCGTCTGTTGGTCGCTGTTGGTAATCGGCATGTGCGTCAAGCCGGAAACAAAGTCCGATTTGATATCGGGGACCTCGAAGGCGGCATTGCCCTGACCGTTGAGTACGCCGCCGTCGGCGGAATGGCAGGTGTAGCAGGTTTCTTCGAGCGCCGCGTTCCCCCCGGTCTTCGGGCTCAGAAAGCTGTCGGTGCCTTCCCTTAACAGATGACGCGATCCCTGCACCGTATGGGTGTCATGGCAGTTCAGGCAACTCGCCTGCCAGACCGGCAGATTTAGCGGGAAATCACGCAAATTGGCCGCCGAAGTCGTATAGGTTTCATTGGCTGCCTGCGGGTCGGCATGCGCTGACTGGGCCCAGGCCAGGCCCAGCTTGTCGTGACAGGCCAGGCAAATGATGTCGTTGGCTTCATCGAAGTTGCCGCCGGAGGCAAAACCTTCCTGGAAACGATGCAGGCGCAGGAACTTGATATTCTTGGTGATATCGGAATCACGGATATGCGGGTCGTGGCAACTGGTGCATTGCACCTGGTTGTTTTCCAGCGGCACCAGGGGGTTGATACCCGGTGCGCGGTTGGCGATGTGGGCCTCGAAAGCGGGATTACGCAACTCACCGTCGGCATTCGCAAGTGCGCTGTCGTAGGTGAAAGAAATCGGATGATCGTTACTCAGGTCGGTGCCCAGTTTACGCGTAAACCCGGTAGTATCGCCCTGGTTCGAGGGCATGACCCCGCCGGCGCCGGTGCCCGACATATTGATGGTCACATTGCTCTGCGCGTTGACCACGTTAACCTGCCCTATCGCGATGGTGCCGTCATGGCATGACAGGCACAGTTTGGAACTACCGCCCGGCGTGGCCGCAATATCGTTGGCATCGATGGTATCGGAAGTGTATGGCGTATAGGCCGCGACGGAAGCCTGCCGATTCCATAGAGGCGCGTTGGGTATCGCTTCGGCCTGGTGCGGGGTATGGCAAAACACGCAAATCTGACTCTCAGTAACCGCGCTGACGCTGCCCGGACCACTGACCGACAAATTGTGCCGGGTGTTGGTGGTATCGGAGATCCGTGCCGCCTGATTCGAAAAACTGATTGCCAGCAACGCAAACAGCAAGCCGCCCGCAAGCATCGATCGGTGTAAATATCGCTCGCGTTTGCCGGGATCCATCCTAATTATTCCCAAGGTACTGGAACATCGAAACCCGGCTGTTGAGCATGTCCGAGACATAAACCCTGTCCCTGTCATCCACCCAGATGCCAGTCGGTTGCGCAAACTGACCCGGCGCCGAGCCGGAACCTCCGATCGACATCAGCAAGCTGCCCTGCGGGTCGTAAATCAGGACATGGTCATAGTAACTTTCGGAGACATAGATGTTGCCGTCGGAGTCGAGCGCAATTCCCTTGGGGCGGGAAAAATTGCCGACATACAAACCGCGCTGGCCGACGCTCTGCATAAACCGACCCTGTCGATCGAGTATTTGTACGCGGGCATTCAACGAATCGACCACGTAAAGCCGACCCAGGCGATAAACCAGATAAGTCGGGTGATTAAACTGCCCTTCAGCCCTTCCCGCAACGCCCCAGGTATCGAGCAACTCTCCGCGTATACTGAACAACTTGATATCGCCTGCAGCGGTGTCACTGATATAAAACCTTCGATTATCCGGGTCAAAGGCAATCCCGGTTGGCCGTTTCAATACCTCGTGGCCAAAGCTGTTGATCAATTCTCCACTCAGGCTCAATTGATAAATCAGCGCCAACTCGGAATCAGTCACCCAGACTGAATCTTCGGCAAGCGCAACGCCAATTGGGCTCGGCAGGGAAATATTAAGGCTGCGCTCATTCCAGACGGCGAATTCACCGAGGATTTCATCGAACACGAAAATTGACTGCAGCCCTGGATCGGTAATATAAATTTTGCCATTATTATCCGTAACCACCTGCTGCGGGCGCAACAGGTCGAGCGCAGATTCCTGTTGCGCATCGAGACCCACGATGACGGCCAACAGGCGCGACAGGCCACCCCGTTTCGGTGCATCGACGCGGTTGGACTCGCCGTAAATATGGCCGATAAAAGCGTACCGCGGCACCGCAGGCAGGGACGGCCAGACCTGATTACCCTGGTCGTTGTTACCGATGCCGGGCATTTTGAACAAATGCTGGCTCGAAACCGTACTACAGCCCGCTATCGGCAGTAAAACCATAGTTATCAGGATCGTGAGCAAGTACTCCCTCTGCAATGAAGCGCAGGCGCTGCACGATGTCGATCCGCGATTTACCACCGTCCCGGCCCCGCAGTCTCGCTGCCTCCGCGAATACCGGTCTTCAACCCCGGTTTACCCGAATGGCAGAGGTGGCATTCCTCCACCGCCCAGGCGATCTGCCCGTTATGGCACATTCCGCAATATTGCCCGTCGATGATTTTGCCCATATCTATCTGGTTGGCCCCGGCACGCATTTCAAAGCCCAGCTCATGATGACATACCTTGCATCGAAAACGGATACGATGAAACCAGTGCGGGAATATTACCGGACGCATATCGTTGGCCTCGGAAATCCGGTTCAGGACTACGTCGGCATATTCGGCATCGACCTGTGGCGAGAAGCATGCCAGCACCAGGGTCATTAGAATCACGGGGCTGAACCCGACGGGTCGAATGCTATGTGAAAACAGGATTTTCATGATATGGACAAACATCGCTGCCTACTGGCCCGAAGACAGCTTCGGTTGCACGCCGGGCTTGCCGTCAAAGGTTTTCCTGACAACGCTGTGACAACGGTTGCACTCGGTCAACGGAAACGCAACGGCGCCATGACATTGCCCGCAATACTGACCGGAAAGTATGGCAAACATATTGATGGGATTGGCGTCGACTTTTTTCACGAAGATCCGGTCATGGCAATTAGCGCAATCCAGCCACTCGGTATGCGGCTTGTGCGGAAACATGACGAGCGGCAACTCACCGGTTCGATCCATGATGATATCCATATCGAGGATCTCGATCTTTGTTTCCGGGAATATATTGGTGCGTGGTTCAATGTATCTTTCACGCAACGCCCTGATCCAGGAAACCCGGTTGCCGGAGCTATCCGGCGGCAACAGCGAAAGCGCGGCTTCGGGCTCCTGCAAGATGCCGATCGCCGGGCTCAGGGGGTCGTGCAACCCGTCTTCGACCAGCGATTTCCAGCCCGGCTCAGCCCCCAGCGAGGCGACCCAGAGTCCGAGTGGAATTACACAGATGAAACGCCAGTATCTCATGCTCGCCAGGACCTCTATCCAGGAATGTATATTCCGGCACTGCGGATGGCGCGCACCAGTTGCCGGGTCGACTGTTCGAGTAGTTCGATAGCCTGCTCGTGCGCATCCTGACCGGCATAGGCCTCCGCCTGCTGGCGCAGCAATTGCGCCTGTCCGACAAAGTCGGATATCTTGCTTTTCATTGCCTCCGACTTCGATTTCTCGTCAACCAGTAATCCGATCAACATGCTGTGCGTATCGTTACGATCGATTTCGTAATGGTATTCCTCTTCCTTGCTTTTGAACTGCAGTGAACGCACCAGAGTCTGTCCGGACCTGATCGATTCGATGCTGACTTTCACCAGGTGATAGGCCTTATCGATCTCGAACCTGGCCGCCGCATTTTGGCCCTTTTGCAACAGGCCATCAGCCTGCTTTATTAATCCGTCCAGTTGCTGGTTGACCTTGTCCCGTGATTCGGATTCATTGTTCTCATCGGAAATCCGGTTAAATGCATCCCGCAGGGCGATCACCGACTCCCTGCGTTGACCATAGTTATTGATTGCCTTGTTTTCCCCCAATGAGGTTGGCGTCGAAATCTTTATCGCTTCGAACATTAGCCTGGCGGCCTGGTCCAGCAAATCCGCAGCCGCCGCCTCGTCTCCTGAATCGATTTTTGCCTGTACTTGTCGATATAAGTCGAGGGCCCGCTGGCGCTTCATCAGGGCGTCGCTGTTGTTGCTGTTAACAACCTGTTTGGCACCCGAGGACTGGTTTAGCAGTCTTTCTATATTTGGCAGACGATCGGTAACGGCGGCCTGTACCCCGGTTACTCCGAACAGGGTTGCTTGCGATAACAACGCTATGAGTATGTGGATTTTTTTAATCATGCTAGCCCATGTCAGATTTTGATCCCCAGGATTTTAAGTGCTGCGGATAACTGGTTAATCGATTGGTCGAGTATCGGAATGGCTTCCGAGAACTGGCCGTGCATTTCAAGCTCCTCGGCAGATTCGAGCTTCAGCATCGAGGTATAGAGAAACTTGTCGGCAAGCTTCTGTTTCTGCTCCTCTATTTCGCTTCGCGTCATGGCCATCTGCACCAGTTCCAGATAATGGTAGGTTCGATTGATCATGTATCTATACTCGTCCTGGACCGTTTCAAATTTTAAATCGTAAACAACCAGGGTTTCGTGATTGAACTGGTTAATCAGCGATGTTTTCAGGCCATAGGCTTCTTCAAGCAGGGCCATTGCCTCGTCGTATAACCCCAGATTGGCCCGCCTGATAGCCCGGCCGCGCAACCTGCTGACGCGTTCCAGCCTGCTTTGTAGTAATTCGTTTTGCAAATCGTCCAGATTGCGCCATTCCGGCAGAACGAAGGACTCGAGTTGTTCCATGAATTTCTGATACCTGCTTTTTTTCTGCTGCGGCACGCTGAGCAACTGTGAGCTGGCACTCAGATCCCTGAGCACGTAGTCGAGTATCGCTTCGGCTTCCAGGTACCGACCCTGATCGAAGTACTCCTCGCCCTCGAGAAAATTCTCGGCCGCCCTGGTGACCAGTTCCTTAACGACTCTGTCGCCGCTCGCTTCCACGCGCTGCAGCATGTCGGGACTATGTAAGATCAGATTGACCATTTTTATTTTCTGCGCGATCTTTTCGGCCACGCCGGGAGCCTTACCCTGATCGGGTGTCAACTCATCTTGCGCCAGGGCCATACTCAGATTCCACAACAGGATTAATAGTACGACTGGGAGCTTCATAGTTAAGGTCTCCGCCATGATTTTCACCTAGTTTTTCACCTCCGTTGCTGCCGATTTTTGCTTCGAATGACATTTACGACATTCCGAAACCGGAAACGCAACCTTGCCGTGACAAACACCACATTTCTGACCCAACAAAATAGACGCCATCGATATCTGGTTGGCGCCCTTTTGCGGGATAAAAATGGCCGGGTGACAATTTGAGCAGTCCAGCCACTCGGTATGCTGCTTGTGCGGGTAAACAACATCCGGCATCGACCCCTTTACTTCGCGAACGATATTCAAGTCCATAACCACGGGCCTGGCGTCATTGCTCATGCGCTCGTTGCGGGGCATTATTTCGTCACCCTCCAGGGCCTTGACCCAATCCACCCGATTGCCGGATTTCGATTTGCTGAGGTTATCAAACGCGACCCTGGGCTCCTGCAGTAACATAGTGCCTGGATTCTCGGGATCGTGTATACCATCCTCGGCGGGAGGCAGATTCCATTCCGAGGATGATTTCATCAGGCGATTAAACTGATTGACACTGCTGGTTTGAGATTTTTTAGCGAGGTTTTTCTTTTGCACGGCAACCGTGGGCGAGACTTTCCTGCCTGTATCGGCCGTTGCCGGCTGGCCGGAGTATTTTTCGAAGCCAGAGCTAACCAGCATATAGTTAATCGCGTTTTCAATCTCTTTATCCGGTATTGCCGGGTTACCGCCCTTGGCAGGCATGTTTTTAAATCCTTTTATGGCGTGCGACAGGAGTACTTCGAAACCCTGTTTCTCACGTGCGCTCCAGTCGTCCTTATTGCCAAGCCTCGGTGCCTGTAAAATGCCGGCCGTGTGGCATGCGCCGCAAAAGCCATCGTAAACCTCTTTACCGGTTCGGGGATCCTCGGCGGCCTGAACGCAGGTCATGGCCACAATAAGGATAAAGATCGTACCGATGAATCGATCAACGCAGGCCAGCGGATTGTTCGCGATTAAACATTGCCTTTTCATTGCGTACTCTCGGTATTCTGTCTTTTCGTTGTGGTCGTCAATTTCGAAGCCGTGCTTTGATGCACCTGTGTCGGCTGCCCTGGTTTGCCGGTATGACAGACATCACAATTCTCTACTGACCATGCAACCTCGCCGTTATGGCAGGCGCCGCAGTACTCACCATCGATAATTTTCAGCATATTGATCTGGTTGCCCCCTGCTTCCATCTTGAATCCGAGGTCTGCATGACAAACCTTGCACCTGAAACGAATACGATGAAACCAGTGCGGAAAAACAACCGGCCGCATTCCGGCCGCATCTGAGTAGTTGTTAATCAGCACATCACCATACTCGGCGCCAACCAGGGTCGGCGTCACCAGCAAGGAAAGAAAAAAGACGATGCATTTACAGCGTTTAAACATGCAGAAATCCCCTATATCACAGATCGCCAAACGACCTTTTTAACTGAAACATAATCAATCGATCGTAGTCATCGCCGATCTTGATAAAATCGATATCGAGCTGTGTTTCGAGCCGCCCGATCCGATAAAGCAGCGAGTTTTCCCAGGAAGCTTCCGTCACCGAGTCGTTATCTTCGATCAAGCGCTCGGTCTCGGACTGGCGCTCGCTCAATTTCAGCAGCGAAGTAAAAAACATTCCGGGCTGCTGAAAGACCCGGTTTCGGCGATACTCGAGTTGGCCATTGCTGACCGTCTGCTCGCTTAGCATGCCTTCAATTTCCTGTCTCGAGTATTGCAAGGTGGCATTGCCGCTCAGTTGCGAATAGCGCGTGATACTGTTGGATCCCGTGTACTGCAAATTAACCAGCTGGAAACTATCGTCATCGCGATTCAGCGACCGCGAATCACTGATAAACAGGCGCATCAGATTCTGCTGCTTGAGTGCCGTGCTAGACCAGGTAACCGAATACGAATGGTCGATTCTTTTTTCATCTTCGTCTACGGAGCGGGATTCGTAGGTAAACGATTCTGTCAGGTTGGTTCTGAGTTGATACTCACCCGCGATCGAATAATCATTAAGTAGCGAATGACTGAATTGAGTCGCCAGCGAATGCTCCCGTTCGACATCGCCGTGCACATTGTTATAAGTCGTTCCAGCGCTCCAACCGTAATCACCCAGCCCGGTGCCAATTCGATCGGATATATATCTTGCCGCCAGTGCTTCGTTAACAACAAACAAGCCTCCGCTTTTGTCCTCGAAGTAGTTCGCGTTTATCGATTCACTGAATTGCAGGTTAGAGGAATATTCGTAGACAAGCCCCTGGTTCAGATTGGACGTTTCCGCCTCGTTTTTCCCGACGTCGGTCACCATCACGTCGTCGGATTGCTGCTCCTGCCGGGTCTCGGATAACCGCAGGCTGCCGGTCAGCCTCAGGTCCTTATGATTCCGTGGATGCCAGGAGGCAAAGCTCGATAGCTGTGCGGTTTCGATATCACTGCTCGAGTCGGCAAAGTCATTTTCAGTCGAAGATGTTGACAGCAGGTTTTCAATGGACCAGTTTGTCCTGTCCCCGTAGGAATGATCCAACGTAACTGAATAGGCTTCTGCCTGTTCATCCGAAGCGGCGCGATCCACCGCGTCAAGTTTTAAATCGGTTTCGAGAACATGATCGCCAATCCGGTCATCGGCGGACAACAGCAGGCTTTCAGCGGTGAAGTTGTTGCGCTCGCTATTATCCTGCTGATTGTTCTCATATTCGGCGAGATAATTGTGCCTGCCGTCCGGACTGCGGTACTGCTGGCTAAGGCCATATTCGGTGGTTTCGATATCGAAGCGTGACGAGTTGTTGTCAAACTGATCGCGGCTCTTTATATAGTAGGCGCGGAAAGGAAAACGACTGGTTGGGAACAAATTGAAATAAAAGTCACCGGTGGCGAACTCATCTTCGGATTTTGCCTGGCCCTCAGCTTCATTTTCTTCAACCGACAAGCTGAGGCTGCCGTTCACCAGGGCAAACCAGGGCCGCCAGACATAGCTACTGGCGCTGATCGTACCGGTGTTCAACCAGTTAGTATTTTCGCTATCGCCACCGACGCTCTCGCGCAAGCGATAGGCGCTGCTCAGTTCCCCCCAGACTCGGATTGGACCGCGCTCCTCCGCCGCCAATGCGCCGCATACACTAGCCATAACCAGGACCAGAAGCAGATTGAGGGTTAGTATTCTCGGGGTGATCCACACGATATTTCATGACATACGCAGAGGCTGATCAATCATTGACGTAAACAGTTGCCGCTGACTTCAGCGCGTCCACGTAAGACTCCCATGCAATATCCTGTAACTCCCGATACAGGAGATCCGCCGCCCTGTCTTTTACTTCGTCAAAGGATTTGAGTTTTTCCGGCTGTACTCCGTTCAGCCGGAAAAGCGTGATGCCTTCCAGCACGCGCAGCGGATTGCTGAGTTGATTGACCTCCAGAGCCTCGATCATCTGCTGCACGTTTTCTTCGAGTACGCCCAGGTGCAGATACCCCAGATCTCCGCCTGTCGCGGCACTCAAATGTTCGGAATGATTTCTCGCGAGATCGGCAAAATCCGCGCCGGCTTCGACGCGTTGCTTCAGCCTGCCCAGCTCGGTTTCGGCTTCGGTCCAAACCTTTTCCGTACTTGCTGGTTGTACTTTGCGCAAGATCACCGACACCCAAAGACGCCTGGGTTCGGTAAATTTATCCGGATTGGCGAAATAGTACTGTTTGATCTGCTCGGCTTTCGGCGCAGGCACATTGCGCACCCTGGCCTCCATCCTTTCGATTAAATCCTGTCGCTCTAGCCTTTCGATCAGTCGAGGGATTATTTTTTCCCGGCGCGCCTCCCAGTCCTGGTTATTGGCATTCTTCAGGTTAAAAACGTCGAGACCGGCATCTATTTTCTTGCCATCGGGTTGCATCCCCATTTGCCGGGCCTGGCTGAATACGAGCTCCTGGGTAATGATGTCTTCGACAACCTGTTTTCTGAAAACCTCGAGCTCCGCCGCCACCACCTTGCCGTGATAGTACTTGTGCCTGACGGCTGCCTGAAAAATGGCTTCAAACTCGATTTTGCTGATGGTCAAGTCATTAATCTGAGCAAACACATCATCCTGACTCGCGTCTGGAATCTGGTTACCTGCCGCGGCATCAAACGCCAGCAATAGTGCGCACAGGCCAACGCCCAATCTCATTCTGTACATGACTTTCCCCTTCTAATAAAAACCCCGTTATCGCGCTTTACCAACGCCCCCTTAAAAAAAATGACTCCAGCGCCGGCAGCTTTCGCACAGCCGCCGACACTGGAGTTCAAGGGGTTTGATTGCCTTAAAAACTCCTTACTTGCTATGACATGACAAACAGACCGCACTGCCATCGTTGGAGGTTCGCAGGAAAGTCGCATTGGTGGTATGCGGATCGTGGCAGCTTGCGCATTCTACGAATGGCTGCAGGGCTCCGCTGTCGATACCAGCCACCGAACGGGTATACAGCAGCATATCGGTCTTTTCACGAGTTCCGTTCGGGGTCGTTTCGGAATCAACCCACCATACGGTGGTACCGTTAAGATCGGTGGTGCCCGGTGTAGCGAAGTCAGGGTCCCTGGTCGCCGCGGACGGCGCAGCCGTGGTGATTCCACCACCACCGTACTGAATGCCGATCGGATGATCGTTACTGAGATCCGACGTCAGATTAGTAATGCTGCCGACATTAAGTTGACCAGCGGTCTGATTGGCGCCACTCCAGACACCTGCGTTATAGGTAGCGTTATCGATTCCGGAGCCTGGTTCGTTCAATACGGTATCCATCGCCTGGGTTCCGTCATGGCATGACAGGCAGGCAATTGACACTGAACCGACTGGGGCTTCGGCACCTTCCAGGGTGGCCGAATTCAGCGTCGCGTAGGTGTTGTAACTTGCCGGATCAGCCAGGTTTCGGTTCCACAAAGGCACCGCGGCATCGGTCGATCCACCGTGTGGCGTATGGCAGAAAACACAAACTGCCGCCGTTCCGCTAAAAGAGTTTGCCCCGGTAACCGTGGAACTGGAGCCCAGGTTGTGTCTGGTATCCTCGACCGCGGCCGTAGCATCAGTCCAGCTGAGTACACCGAAAGCCACGATGGCCATCGCCAAGAGCAGCGTAACCACCCCGGCACCGATTGACCTGATTTTTAAAGTTAAACTATTCATTGCTCGATCCCCTTTGCTCATTAGATGAATTTTTCAAATTCATTTAAGGAATTGCAGCAACCATGCCAAAATCTCGACATTACGATTCATGCTTCGAATCTCTGAGATAATGGCAATGGAATCAATGATTTATTGAGTGGAGAAAAATCGACATTTAGGCAGCAAGGGCACAACGAGAATTTTATCCAGGAAATTTTCTCGTGATTGAGAAAAAATAATTCGCAATATTCTCGATTCATAGAAAGTCCACGACGGGCCGTCGTTAAAGAACCGGTCAGGAGATTTGCACGCTATCGACAAAGATGATTTCGTCGAACACACGATTTAACGAGCGACTGGTAAAATTCTGCATTGCCCCGCCCCCGCTCCACTCGATGGTCTGCCCAATTTCGAGTGGGGTTTCGGGCGCCGCCAGCCATACACTGCTGCCTTTTTCATCTACCCGGATGAAACTGTAGCCAGCCGCATTCATCGACTCGGCCACGACTCCCCGACGCGGGGCGTCCGCTTCCCCGGCGGCAGTAAATAGACGATCCACGAACAGTATCTGATCGAACTCGCGATTGAGCGCTTTGCTCCTGAAGTGCTTCATCATGGCGTAATCTTTCCACGCGACTTCTTCACCCGGATTTAAAGCGGTCATCGTCGTAGCCAGCCAGTACTCTTCACCGCCGACGTCGACCCTGGCATAGGTATAACCTCCCGCTATCTCGACCGCCTTCACCAGACCCCGGTTTTGTTTTGGCGCAATCGCCCGAGTCAGTGCGGGCTTCGCGGCGTTCGCCTGCTTGATAGCCGCCATGGTTGAGGCTTCGTTTTCGATTCTGGATTGTGTCTGATTCTGTTGCGCCGAATCGCTGCATGCCGTCGCTAGCGATAATACGGCCAGCACCAAGATAGCGGGACTCGAGTGCAACCTGGCTTTGAAGTGATGCATGATGTCTGCCTCGATTTGGTAAGTCATGCATAAGGCTGGCAATTTTCGCGCCACTCCCGGAAAAACCCTGGTAGAGCTGGCTTAGCGGCGTAGTTGATGAAAAAGCCTCGAGCCGGATTCTCAAATCTGGGAATTCAGTATCGGTTACGCTCAAGAAAAACTTGGATTCAGGGTTCCAGGCTCGAATCATGTACCAGCCAGCCCTGCTCCGCAGTTATTCTGGCTGGCCTGAATATGTCCACCTTTCTGAAATACTGGTCCACCATGTAGACCCTGCCGTCTTCGTCAATCGCAAGTCCCGCCGGCAGCATGAACCTGGCGGGACCGGCACTGGAATTACGCGAGCCGACTGCCATTAGTAACTGCCCACTCGAATTGAATATCTGAAAATTTCCGAAAGCGGTATCAACGACATAAACATTGCCCTGTTTATCGACAGCGATACCCTTGGGCCTGGAGAACTGGCCACTTTGGCGCCCAATCGAGCCAAAACTACGCAGGAACTCGCCTTCCGGGGTAAACACCTGAACCCGGAAATTACCGCCATCGACTACATAGAGATTACCTTCATCATCGATGGTTGCATCGCGCGGCAGATTCAGCTCACCCTCGGCCTGACCACGTTTTGAAATAGTGTGCAACAGGCTGCCGGTCCAGGCGTCGAACACCAGCACCCGGTGTCGATTGCTTGTAACTCCCCCGGTATCAACGACATATAGTCGACTGCCATTTGGATTGACCGTCAGTCCGGCCGGTCGGTCGAACATGTCGGGTTCACCCAGGCGGCGTTTGAAATTGCCGTCCCTGTCATAAACCAGCACCTGTTTTAACGACGCATCGCAAACAAAAAGATTGCCGTTCAAGTCGACATCCAGCCCCATCGGTTTAACCAGCTCACCCGGACCGTCGATGCCGATTTCTATGAACTTTGCCTCACGTATATCGAAAGCAAACACTAGCCGTTTCAGTGTATCGCTGACAAACACCCGGCCTTTATGCACGGTTACGCCAAAAGGCTTTCCCATGCCGATTCCCGTTCGACTGACACCTGTAATCATGCGTTGAAACTGCGATTCGTTCGATTCGACTTCGACATCAGTACTGCTAAGCAGGCTGCGTTCGTAGAAAAACCGGGTTTCGTTGGGCGCTGGCGGAAATACCGGCATTTCCATTTTCTCGCCAGACGGCGAAGTCGCCGCGCAGGCGGTTAACAAGAGGATGCCGGCAGGTAACAGCAAGAATATTGGGATAAGCCTGAACATGAATTTTCTTACACCGATGAATTCAAACAAATACTGGAGCAAGAGCTGTGCCAACCCGTTGTAAACACCGGGAACCGCTTTATGGCATTAAAGTTGCTCGGTAGTGCTAAATGCGAAAATTTGAATTTCAAATTATTAAGGACAAACCCATGAGAATATTGCCGTCTTTGATTCTTATGCTTTTGCTGCCGGCCGCAGTTTCCGTACATGCCCAGGGTATCGACGCAGGGTCGCTTTACGCAGATTATTGTTCGGTTTGCCACGGCGACAAGGGCGACGGCGAAAGCCACGCGAAACAGGGAATGATCCCGCCACCGCGGAATTTCTCCAGCCCTGCCTCCGCGGTGGAACTAACCCGGCCGAGAATCATCAACGCAATCCGTAACGGGGTACCCGGCAGCGCGATGAGCGGCTGGAAATCGCGTCTCGACGATGCCCAGATAGAAGCGCTGGCCGACCTGATACGGTCGCGATTCATGCTGCCCAGTGTGACCGCAAGCGCGACCGAGGGCAGCAAGATTTACGCCGCTTACTGCTCGGTTTGTCACGGAGACAACGGCCAGGGCGCGCTCTGGGCGACCGCCGGGTTGTCACCCAGGCCTGCCGACTTTACCGACTCGAAATTTCAATCCACGATGACCCGCGCGCACATGATTCAGTCGGTCAGCTACGGCCGCCCCGAAACCGCAATGACCGGCTGGAACAAACGCCTGACCGGTAAGCAAATCGAAACCGTCGTCGACTACGTCATCGACGTCTTCATGCCCCAGATCAGCGACCAAAAGCAGAGCGGGAAATCCGATCGCAAACACAGCGATGGGCATACGCATCAGCACACCCATGCCGACCCCGACACCGAACTCAGTGTTTACATGAACCAACAACTGGCAAATGGATTACAGGGCAACGCCGAGCGCGGCAAAACCCTGTACTTGCACAACTGTGCGACCTGTCATGGCGAACAGGGTGATGGTCGTGGACCCAGGGCCTACTTCATCAACCCCAAGCCGCGCAATTTCCTGCACGCTGCCTCACGAGCCTCGCTCAATCGCCCGACCCTGCAACGCGTCATCGGCAAGGGCAAGCTGCGTACGGAAATGCCCGCCTGGGAAAAGGTTTTCGGTGCACAGCAGATTGCCGATGTCGGTGAGTTCGTATTTGTTACCTTCATCCAGCCTTAAGCACATCAGCATACCCTTGATTTATTTCGTCTTTCTGTTGCTGTTGACTACATTCACCCTGCCCGCCACCGGCGCTGGCATCGAGGATGCAATCTCGGATACGCATGAACAGGGACGCGCAATTTACAATTATCGCTGTTACTTTTGCCACGGCTATTCGGGTGATGCCAAAACCCTCACCAGCACTTATCTCGATCCCCGGCCGCG
This sequence comes from uncultured Gammaproteobacteria bacterium, assembly GCA_963768295.1. Taxonomy (GTDB): domain Bacteria; phylum Pseudomonadota; class Gammaproteobacteria. The sequence continues at coordinate 44,548 of CAVYHN010000021.1, forward strand.
CAACTTCACTCGTACTGATCCGGCGTCCCTGCCACGCCAGGTCATGATGCAAATTGTTAGACAAGGCAAACCGGGGACGGCGATGCATGGCTTTTCGCGGGTACTGGATGACCGCGAAATTGCCGCCGTGGTCGAATTTGTGCGCACCGAATTCATGCTCGAGCAACGCCCAAACACTCGCTACCACACCATTGCCAACGGCTGGCCGAATCACGAGCGTTACCGTGACGCCTTTCCATTTGCGACCGGAGCAATTCCGCTGGATTCGCCCTGGCAACAACTGAGTCCGCCGCAGGTACGCGGCAAGCGGTTGTATTTAACCAGCTGTATCACCTGCCACGACCGCGCTGTGGTCAACGACGAGGGCAAAATCTGGAGCAAACAGTCAGTTTCCTACCCGCGCAACAATTACTCACACACTCAGGTCGACGCAATTTCGTCGGCCAGTATTTATGCCAAACACGATATCGATCCGCAACTGGATATGCTGTCTGCGCAAGCCAGCCAGGGTAAAAAACTATGGCGTCAAAACTGCGCTTTCTGTCATGCCGCGGATGGCACTGGCAATAACTGGATAGGCAGTTTTCTTGAGCCCAAACCGCGCAACCTGACTGATCAAAACTTCATGCAGCATATGACAACGGAAATTTTACTGGATCGCATTCGCAACGGTCTTGAAAACACCTCCATGCCGGCCTGGAAAAACGTGCTGAGCGACAGCGAGATTCGGCAAATCATCCATTACATCGATGAAGCCTTTTATCATTTCGAGAGGAACTAAATTCTCATTTTTGAGACAATCTCTGAATCAATTCTCATTATTGAGAGAAAACTTAATTTAATCTGATAAAAATGCGTGCTCAGATCAATGATTCCGGATTAAATTTTGATAGAACCAACTGATTTTGCCAGTTTTCAGCAGGAGTTGGAATTATTTGTCACGCTGACAGAGGATGGCACCTGAATTGCTAATCAATAACACGAGTCATGAATACCATTACATCCATTAATCAACAACAAGGTAGCCGTAGGTTAGCTAAAGTTCTGTGCATCGGACTACTGATGCAGGGGTTGGCGGGCTGCAAGGATACCGAAAAGCCTTATCCCGGCGCGGAAGAAACATTTCCGCTGTCGGCGCTCGAACAGATAACCAGCATAGGCGAGGGTCAGGTCGATATCGAAGGTAAGACGCTGTTGATCAACTTCTGGGCAACCTGGTGCCTGCCCTGCCGCGAAGAAATGCCGGGGCTGCAGAGGTTAAGCGACAACCTCGACCCGGAACGTTTCGTGGTAATTGGAATCTCGGTTGACGAAGACCGCAACCTGATCCGGGAATTCATGCTGCAGTACGATATACGCTTCCCTAATTTTCAGGACGAGAAATTTCGGCTCGCTTCCGATTTGCTCGGCATTAAAACCTATCCCGAAACCTTTATTGTTTCACCACTGGGCGTAATTACCCGGCGTATCAGCGAGGCTCTACCAGCGGATTTCAGCACTATCGAGCAATCTCTCAAATCCGGCGAACAGGCCAACAAAATAAAATCTGACTCCAGGACAAATGGTTAACTAATATGCCTTCGCTACAGCTTTTAATCATTGATGATGAACCGGCAATTCGGCAGATACTATCGAAAGTGGCCACCGACGCGGGCCATACCGTTACGCTTGCGGCCGATGGCGAGGAGGCTTTGGCAAGGCTCGCCAAGGGCGACATCGACGTTGCGCTTTGTGACATTCGCATGCCTGATCTCAGCGGCATCGAAGTTGTCGAGAACGCACGCCGCCAGGGTATCGATACCCACTTCCTGATGATGACCGCCTACGCCTCGGTCAACACCGCAATCGAGGCGATGCGTGCCGGCGCTTATGACTACATGATCAAGCCATTGCGCAACGAGGATTTTCTCAATCGACTCGAGCAGCTCGGTGATGTCATCCACCTCAAATCCGAGAACAAGGTGCTGCGCGAGTTGATCAAGCATCAGAATAGCGAATCCTGGGTAATGAATTCTCCCGAGATGCAGGTGATCGAACGCCTGGTGCTAAAGGTTGCGCAGACTTCCAGCACGGTGCTAATAACCGGACCCAGTGGCTCGGGTAAAAGCGTAATAGCCGAATTAGTCCACCAGAACAGCTTGCGGATTGACCGCCCGTTCATTCCCGTCAACTGTGGTGCGATCCCGGAAAACCTGCTTGAAAGCGAATTTTTTGGCCATACCAAGGGCGCCTTTACCGGCGCCAACAAGGCCAAACGCGGGTTTTTTGTCGAAGCCGATCAGGGCACGATTTTTCTCGATGAGATCGGCGAATTACCGCTCAACCTGCAGGTCAAGCTGTTACATGTTATCGAAGATCAGAACGTACGCGCGATCGGCAGCGAACAACCCAGAAAGATTGACGTGCGCATCATTGCCGCCACCAACAAGAATCTCGACAAGATGGTACAGGAGGGCGATTTCAGGGAAGACCTGTACTTCCGGTTGAACGTGTTTCAGATCCCGCTACCCGCGCTGCAACAGAGGAAAGAGGACCTGCCCGAGCTAATCCGGCATTTCATCCACAAGGAAAGCCAGAAAATGGGCTTGAACGGCCCCATCGAAATCCAGCCAGCCGCAATGCAGAGCCTGCTGACCTACAACTGGCCCGGTAACGTGCGCGAGTTGCAAAACGTGGTCGCGAGATCTCTGATCCTGTCAGAGAACGGGACGATCGATGTAATGGATCTACCACAAAATATTCGCTCTTCCGAATACACCGACGACAGCGAGGCAGCCAGCTGCCAGGACAACCTGAAGCGACAGTTGCGTAACTATGAACTCGCTATTATCAAGGCGGCTATCGACGAGGCCAACGGCGATCGCAAGCTGGCGGCCGAGCGGCTGGGTATAGGCGTTTCCAGTCTTTATCGCAAACTTGATAACACGGTCGCGCGTTAAGACATGATAATAACCAGGGTAACAAAAAAATATGGCGGTCTGTTCCTTGCAATGGTGTCGATACTGGTGATGCCGATATCGCTGCAGGCCGATGCCCGCTCTGATGGCGACCTTGGCATCGCCGAGTACCGCAAGGGAAACCTGATCGAAGCCATGCAGCTGCTCGAAAAATCAGCGACAGAGGGTTATCTGCCGGCGCAGACAACTCTCGCATTTATCCTGGATTCGGCGGAACGCGACGCGGAAGCTGTTCACTGGTATCAACAGGCGGCGGAAGGTCAGGATGCGGTTGGCTTGTTCGGCCTGGCAGGCATGTACGCCAAGGGCGAAGGCACGGATAAAGATCCGCGTAAAGCGGGCCAATTGATGCTGCAGGCGGCACAACTCAAGCACGTTGAGGCAATGCGGGTTTATGCCCACGCACTGGAACATGGGCAGCTGGGTCTCACGGCATCACCGCAATCCGCGGCCAAATGGTATCTGAAGGCGGCGGAATTCGGTGACGAAACATCGATGCAACGTCTTAGAAAGGCCTACACACAGGGCCAGTTGGGATTACCAGCAGACGCGAAACAGGCCGAGGCCTGGCGCAAAAAATTAAATCAGCCTGAATAGAGATGCCCTATGAGATTTAAACAACTCCTGTTGATAACTTCGATCATTGCCTTGCCCGGGGCAATCCCGGCAAATGCATCGGACATCAACCTCGGCCGGGAAATATACCAGCGCCATTGCGTCAGTTGCCACGGCGTCAACGGCAACCCGGGCATGGCGGCTGCACCGGACTTCAAGCGCGGCCAGGGCCTGTTGCAGTCGGACCAGGCCTTACTCATGCGAATCCAGATCGGTAAAAATGCCTGCCCCGCCTACCGCGGAATACTGGATGATCAGCAAATCCTTGACGTTATTGCCTATATCAGGACCTTTTTCTGATGGCTCTGCTGCGTGCGGGCGCCCTGGGCCTGATGCTCATCACCATCACAGCTTGCTCCGATGAATCTGCCGGCAATCAGCCAGCGTCAGCCACAACGGTCGGGTCGACGAGCAACCAGGTCGAACCATTACCCCAGGTCCTGGATGTTTTCAACGTCGGGCCATCGGTATACGTGCGCTCACTGGCGATCGAAACCGATACCAATCGCCTCTGGGTCGGCACCTCGCTCGGGGTTAACGAGATAGACCTCGAAAATCATGCGCTGGTGAATACGTTTACCCGCGATCATGGCCTGGCTAATGAGTACGTATTCGGCATTGGCATCGATCGCGAGGGTTATAAATGGTTTGGCACTAATGCCGGCGGCATGTCGCGCTACAAAAACGGTGACTGGAAGACCTACTTCCCGATGCATGGCCTTGCCGATTACTGGATTTACGCCTTTGCCAACGCTAATGATGGCGGCCTGTGGATTGGAACCTGGGCCGGCGCCAATTACCTGAATCGCGAAACCGGTGAGTTCAAAACCTATGTCAAGGAGTTGATCAACGAGTGGGTTTATGGCATCAGCGTCGATAGCATGGGCGTGGCCTGGTTCGGCACCGAGGGCGGCGTCAGCCGTTTCGATGGCGCCAACTGGACTTCATGGAGCCACCAGGATGGTCTCGGCGGCGAAAATCCCGATGCCCTGCCGTTTAGCCGTAACACCGGCCTTGGCACCCGCTCCCGCCACGACCTGGGTATCCTGAACAATGGCAGGGCGACCTACAATCCGGGATACATTTTCAGCATTCTCGCCGATCATGAAGATACTATCTGGGCCGGCACCTGGGGTGGCGGCGTTACTCGCTATCGAAACGGCAGCTGGACCAACCTCATGGAAAAGGACGGACTCGCCGGCAATATCGTTTACTCGATCGCACAGGCTGCCGACGGCAGCTACTGGTTCGGCACCAACAAGGGCCTGTCACACTACGATGGTGAAACCTGGCATAGCTGGAACGTCCACAACGGCTTACCCAATAATGACGTCTATGCAATTGCGCTCGAAGCCGATGGCGACATCTGGATCGGCACCCTCGGCGGGGTTACCCGGCTTGGACTGAAAGCAACCCCGAATCAATAACCATCGACTAATCCAATGCAGAAAAAGGTCCCGCATGAGTAATAAAACACTGCCAATCGCGATCGTCATCATTGCCGGTTTACTTGCAAGCGCCTACTGGGCGGGGTTTAACCACAATACACGCAACAGTCCGCCGGCAGAGGCAGGAACGTCGCCAGCGGATACACCGACAGAAGCGACCGCCGGACGAGGCACGATGCAACCCACCGACTCGGCGCAAAATCCGAAATTCACGCATTTTCGCATCGGTAACCGTAACGTGAAGTCGATCTACGCCGAGCAGGACGTCGTCTGGGTGGGGACCTCGGGCGGAGTCATTCGATACGGTACCGAGACTGACGATTATCGCCTGTTCGATGTGCGCAACGGTTTACTCGCCAACGGCGTGTTTCACGTCAGCCGCTGGACCGACGAAAAAATGCTGGTCGGCACCTACGGTGGTGGCCTTGCAATCTACGACGAATCCAAAGACAAGTTCGAAATTTTCAATGTGCCCGAAGGTCTCGCCGATGCTTTCGTCTATGACGTGCTGGTAATGCCGGATGGCGACCTCTGGATCGCCACCTGGTCCGGCGCCAACCGGGTAAAAAACGGACGCCTGTCGGATCCCGATGCCTGGGAAACCTATACCGTCGAAAATACCGATGGCGGCCTGCCCAACGACTGGGTTTACGGACTTGCGCTGGGCAAGAACGGGGAAGTCTGGTTGGCTACCGAGGGTGGCCTGGCACGCTTCCAGGACAATCGCTGGGACAACTGGAATCATCAGGATGGGCAAGGCGCCGTCTATGAACTGGTAAAGGCCGATAACACCTTCGGTACCGATCCAGCCACCATGTCGAGCCATCACGCCAGGCAAAAACTGGAGATGGGGTTGCAACAGGTCGATACCGCCTATAATCCAAATTATATCGTGGCACTGGAAGTCGATAACGATGGCATCGTTTGGGTCGGCACCTGGGGCGGCGGCCTGGCGCGCTTCGACGGCGAGAAATACGTTAACTACACGGTGCGGGATGGTCTGCCTTCAAATCACGTCTTCATGCTGCACCAGGACCAGCAGGGAATTTTATGGGTCGGCACCAGCAATGGCATGATTCAGTTTAACAATGGTCGCTTCGACAATTACCTGACGACGCACGAGGGCCTGTTTTCGAACACCGTGTTTTCGATGGCGACCCAACAGAACGAGTTGCTCTGGGTGGGCAGCTTCGGCGGGGTAACACGATTGCAAAGATAGAGCAGGCCAAATTCCGCACTGACCGCTTCAGCATGAATACTGCTTACTGATCGACTGGCTGTGTTTCATCTATTTCCGGAACCACGGTGGCGGCACGTGCCGCCAACTGGGCTTCCCATTCCCACAGTGCCGAACGCGCTCGCCGCATGAACCTGTCGTCATCGCCAGCTACTGCTAGATGGATGTAGCTGCGCATCGCGCCGAGGGCTCCCTCCAGATCGCCCATTTTCTCGCTGGCAATGGCGAGCCCGTAGTAAGCATTTGCCTGATAGGCATTTTGTTCCATTGCGTCGATAAAAGCATCGCGTGCGGTCGCGTACTCGCCCAGCTCATACAGCGAAAAACCCATATTAACCTTGATCTCCGGGATATCGGGCGCCAGTAACAGGGCCTTATGCCATAAATCGAGCGCCCGCTGATAGCTACCCTGCTGCATATGCTCCACCGCAGCGCTAAACAGCTGCGGCAATCTTTCATCACCGTTCATTTCGATGGTACTGGTCGGTACCGGTAGCGCCGTCGAACCGGCTATCCAGTGATTCAGGGCCCAGCCAAATAAAAACACCGCGGCCGCCAGCAACAGGGCCGCCAGAAGATACCGGCCTTTCGCGGAGGCGTATTTGCTGGTCGTGGAAACAGCCATCAAATCATCCCCTTGTGCGGCGCGGTCGATACCAGCGGGACACCGAAGAAGGTTAAAAAGGCAAGCGTAAAGCAACCCACAACCAGCGCGGCGTAAATTCCCTGACGGTAGTAGTTCAAGCGCCAGTGCAGCACAAAGATGACACTCATCCAGGTCAGAAATGCCCAGGTTTCGAGCGGATCCCATGCCCAGAAACGGCCCCAGGCATCCTGCGCCCAGATCGCGCCGAACATCAGCATCAAGGACTCAAAACAAAATGCAAAAGCCAGCAGACGATAGCTCAACGACTTGCTGGCCAGGTTAACCCCGGGTCCTGTTGTGGATTTCGCACGCGTCATTTCGAGAATCGCGACCCCGGTCGCAAGCATCAGCAACCCGAGGAAAAACTTGCCAGAAACCACGTGAAAATATAACCAGAGCGTATTGTAGGTAGGGGGTAAATAGGTATCCCGGGGTTCGCTTATCAGCAGCCAAAACATCAGCAACGCCAGTAGCGGAACGATGTACCGCCCGGCGGGACGGTGTTCCCGGGCCCAGATCAGAAATAATAGATAAGCCAGCAACAGGCTCCACAGGTTGCTGCTCAGAATTTCGTACAAATTTATAAATGGCCCATGCCCTACTCGATCCCATCTCAACGCCAGGCTTACGCTATGAGCAATCAATCCTGTAAAGCTGAAGAAAAGCAGGCTTCGAAATGGAAATTGCGGCCGACCTAGATAGGTAATTACAAAGCTCAGGCCATAGCAAATACAGGCGATATATAGAAAGGTGGTTTCGTTTAACATCAACATTTGTCTGCAAGGGAATTATCGGCCACACATTATCTTCACTTGGTCGTCAAAGCCCTGCCCGATATTCGGTCAAAGAACTAACGGACATCGTCTCCTGTCCAGTTACTACCGGTTTCTCCTTCTGGCCGGAAGCGCAGAAATTGCTCGGGACGACGTAGCTCTCCTATGATCCCACTCTCATAGGATTGTGCAAGCGTGCGAATGAACCGAACCAGGGCATCGATCTGCTTTGGTTGCAGCATGTACTCCCAGGAAGGCATCGCACCACGGCCATTTCTAATACTTTGCTTCAATTCAGCATCAGTCTTATCCATACGTTCACGCAGTGCAAACGATGGCGAATTGACATACCAGGCAATTCCGTTAAAGCCATGACAACCGCCGCAGAACTTGAGATATATCTGTTCGCCCAGGGCCAGTCGGTCATCGCCGAGCACATCAACCCGACTAATTTCTGTTACCGCCTGACCCGTTCCCTGTCCGAACTGACGTTGAACGTAGGACAAAACTTTCCCGGCTCCCACTGTCGAAAGAGTATTGCTCCAGGCGGGCATTTTCCCCTTGCCATGGAGAATACTCGTAAGCAGGACCTGGTCGCTTTTTTCAAGGCGGTCTCCACGCGCAAATGAAGGAGCCTCGGGATAGGCAGCGCGGCCATCAAATCCGTGGCAACCTGCACAAAAGCCCAGATAAACGGATTTACCCGAGTGCTTGCTGTCCGCGACAGGCTTGAGCTTTTCGAGATTGGCGGCAAGAAACTTGTCATAGGATTGCGCCGCCATCAATGAGACTTCAGGGTTTTCCGGATTTGCTGCTGCGAGACTGAACCATAGATTCGCTTCGCCCGCATCGTAGAACTTTTCAGGCACGCGGGCGATCGCACGCGAGTGAAAAATACCCAGGTTGCGCTGTGCTCTCGAGTCACCCTCCTCGGCGGCCTGGTGAAACCAGTAGTGCGCTGCTTCGTAGTCAAGCTCTACGCCTTCACCATAGAAAAACATATATCCCAGGAAATGCTGAATCATCAGATCGCCCGCTACCGCCAGCGGGAGGAATCTTTCGTAAGTGGTAATCGGGCGCTCGTTAGCCGGCTGTGAGCTGCCTTCACTGGGAGTAGAGGCAACCGCAGTCGCTGTCAGCAGGAAAAAAACCAGCGCCAGCGACGCCCTGCCCAAGGCCTGAGTCAGCCGACCAGATAAAGCGGTAGGTTGTATTAAACGACGCACATTCAGACTCTGATCGATTCTCTTCCTGATAACCGGTTAGATAGCATTTAATGTGCCAACAATGATTCCTCGCCAGCTTCCACTTCAGCATCAGCCGAATCATCCTCGCTGCGGTCGATCGGTAATATAACGTGCACCTGGGTGCCCAACCCCTCTTCACTTTCTACGCGCATCTCACCTCCATGCTCAAGCACAATGGTATCGCACAGTGACAGGCCGAGCCCGCTACCCTTGCCTACCGGCTTGGTGGTATAAAACAGCTCCATGACATGCCCGAGAACCTCATCCGACATACCCGGGCCGTAATCCTGAACGCAGACATGGACTCTGTCTCCATCGATCTCACTTTTGAGAACGATACAGTCCTCCTCCAGCTCGAGCGTGGCACAGGCATCCATGGCGTTGATCAGCAGATTCATAAAAACCTGGGTCAGTTGATCGGCCACGCCAACAATGGCTGGAAGATTTTTATCCAGTTGCAGCTTTACGCCTATCGAACTGAATCTGCGATCATAGGACAGAAGGCCGGCAGTGCTGCGTAGCAACTCATTCAGGTCCAGCAGTTCGCGCTCACGAGGTTTAGGCGATGAAAAGTCAGATATTTCCCGGGTTATTTTTCCGAGCCGCAGGATTTGCTCATTGATCAGCTCGATATTTTTACTTATCGAGTCATCCCGAGCGGTATCGCTATAGGCCTGTTGGACTTCCGAGACAGCACCCGCGATCGCTGCAATAGGATTGCCGACTTCGTGCAAGATACCCGCGGCCAACTGCCCGATCGCGGCCATTTTATCCTGATGGAAAAACTGCTGCCGGGTCGTCTCTAGCTCGCGCTGAGCCAGCAGACGTTCGGTGATGTCATGGATGACCACGATATATCTGTTTTCATCGTTGACTTTGCCCAGTGGTCCCAACCACAGATCCGATGGAAACTCGATACCGTCGGTACATCGCATCACGGCACGGTGATGGATTGCAATTTCAGACATGATTTCATCGACATCAGAATCGGTCGAAAACAAATCCTTCAAATTCATCCCGACTAAATCAGACTCACCGGCATGAAAAAGAATCCGTGCGGATTGATTGGTGCTGGTAATCGAGTAGTTCGAATCACAGCTGAGAATAGCATCCGGTACATGATCCATTATCGCCTGTAAATGCGCCTCATTTTTGAGCAATACCTCTTGCATCTGCACCATCGGGGTGACATCGTGCTCCACTTCAATCACGCCTTCGAATTCCCCGTTCGCCGAATATAGCGGAGTGGTTATCAGCTCCAGTATCGATGCTTTGCCATCGTCATCGTAATGAGTATGTCTGACCTTCGCGGAGCAACCTTTCTCCATAACCTCGGCGAACGAACAGGGATGATCGAGCCCGCTACAGGGAGCGTCCAGCCGATGCGATATCTGGTAACAGAAACGGTGTTTATTCTCATTCTCGTCAGGTGGAATCAGGCTCTTTGCCTGTCGATTCATCAGCGCAATCGTAAAATCGGGTCTGATTACCAGAATCGGATCCCCTATCCCATCGATGACCGACTGTAGAAAGTTCTTCGCGTAGTCCAGCTCGGCGGTGCGTTTTTCCACCCGCTGCTCAAGGTCAGCATGCACTTCATGCAGTTCATTGAGATAGGACTCACGCTGACGCGACTCGCTACGCAGCAACCGGTGTGTTGCCATAAACGTAACCGCCAGGGCCAGGTAAAATAGGGCCAGTATTCCGGCTATCAGCCAGAATACGCCGCGCTGTTGCGTCTCGACATCGCGGACGGCCTCATAGATATTCAGATATGTTTCGAACACACCGATGATATCGCCAGTTTCTCGTGACTTGATCGGTATGTATTGCTGGTGCAGGTCTCGCACCTCGATGACATTGTCGAACTCGTTCAAATGGTTGGGATGGACCCGGCCCGACACCGGGCTGCCCGTGAGCGCCATCTGCACACCGCTATTCTCACTGGCATCATCACCAATCTCATGACTGTTGGAAGAATAAAAGACCGTCGATTCCCGGCTATAAATTTTTATCTTTACGACAGGAACCCAGCGTAGCTCTTGTTGCAGAATCGAATCGATTTTGACACGTGCGCTATCCGATAGCGTGCTACCGGACTCGATCAACGCTTCTTCGAGTCCCTCCACAAGTAGCGAATTACGCAATACGATTGCGAGATTCTTGTTGTGTGAATCAAGGTGCGCGCGCAAATACCCCTGACTTAAATCGTTGTGAAAATACAGCAACGACAACAAAACGACCGTCATGCCGATAACGCTGACAATCATAAACTGCCGCAATGGCGAAGACACTTTCATCCCTTAAGCGTAAAGATAGACGGGGTTGGTTGTTGCATCGATTATCCAGATTTGGTTCGGGAAGATGAGGCGAAAAACTTGTTCAGGAAAAGAATAGCAATAACAGCTGGAAATTTCTCGCAATCCTGTTGTCAAGCCAGCCGGGCTTTCCCGATTTTGAGAATCCCAGGCCCGGCGCGAAAACAGAAACGGCCATCAAACCAGCAAATTAGCTGGCCATTCGAGGATCGAACCTGGCATGAATTCAAACAATGCTCCAGGCAAGTACCCTGCCCGGCAAACCTGAGCCGGCCATTACTGCATCTTGTTGTCGACCCAATAATCGACATCGGCCAGCTTGGCCTTGTACATGTTCTGGTCGGCAATCTTCAACAACTCGTCTTCGGTATCACTGTCTCGCGGGTACATCGCACCTCCGATATTGACCCCGACCGTGTTTGATAAGTCTCCAATGTGGAAAGGCTGGCTCAGATTCCTGGCGATACCAGCCGCGCGCAGCTCCAGCAGATCGATACTCCCAAGCCCTTCGAGCATAACGACAAATTCGTCACCCCCGAGTCGGACGACCAAATCTGCGGGCCGGATCTGGGCCTGCAAACGCCGGGCAACGATTTTCAACACCTTGTCGCCGACGTCATGACCATAATTATCGTTAAAGGGTTTGAATTTTTTCAAATCAAGAAAAAGCAGGCCAAAAGGTTCAGCCATGGTCATGGCGATCTGCATTTCGCGTGACAGTCGCAAACGATTACCGACTCCAGTTAAAACATCGGTCTCGGCCAGAGCAGTTGCCTGGATAATTTCCGATTGCAAATCACCGCCATCGCGCATAATCGCGACCGAGTAGCGTTCCCCATCGAGATCGAGATTTGCAATGGATATGGAAACCGGGATCTCCTTTCCCGACTTGTGCAGCGCGCTGAGCAAAGGCCTAGCGCCCATCGATGTGGGTTTACCACGATCATAAAATTTTGCGAAATGCGATTCGTGCGCCTTCCGATAATCCGCTGGAACCAGGCAATTCAGAGATTGGTCTATTAGTTCGTCTGCCGAGTAGCCCAGCAACCCGCTTACCGCAGCGTTGGCAAATACCATCATGCCGGTGCCATCCACAACGACCATCGCATCAGGAAGCACATTAAAAAGATCACCCAGCACAAGGACCGTTTCTTTCATGTCGCGTGTTTTATCCCATTCATTTTTTACCACTGGCAAAAATTCGGATTGCAGCTTTATTGCTGGCATCGGTTTGTTGGTATAGGAATCTGGACGCTGTTAAGAGCCTGACTCTGCTGGTTTAATTGTCAGCGTTCCCGAAATGCCGCCGACATCGCTCACCTCTTGATCACCTCCATCTTCGATTTCAGCCTGGCCTGGTTTAAGCCTACCGATACAACCGTTACCTCGTTTTGCTCCGACTATGGGCAAATATCTGCTTGACCTGCGCCTGCAAAATTGCCCTACAAATGCGCAGGAATCAATGTGTCGACGATTTTCCCAAAAGAAACAACGGTCCCGTTATAACCGGCTTCGATGTGTTTCAACATAACGAAGAAATGGACGACCTCTCGAAATCCGAGCCCGCTCCTGCCGGGTGCAGTCCATTCGTCAATACTGTCCTCTGCCTGTTGCAAAATCTGATCGACTCGCGATGGCTCGACTTGTTGGGTATGCAAGAGCACTTCTCTGTATAGCGCCTTACCCGACAGGTCAAATTTCTCGACACTGACAGCTGCATAAGATCTCAACAGTCGCCTGGCAACGCGTTTCGCAAAACGTTTTTCTTTAATGGTTAATAAAATATTATGCCAAAACGATAAGGACAGGACATTGGAAATACGTCTAAGCAAAGATATTCCTCCTCGCTGCCAAAGATGAAAAATGTAAGCAAAAAATTAATATATTTCCTAACAGTAAGGCAAGGATTACGCCAATCTGATTCGGATCAGCCAATAAACCCCAAAAACAAAATAAGCCATCTAAAACATCGGGATATTATTGAGAAATCAAGCGCCCGGAGATTAACAGGGTGCAAAAAGCCAGGTGCTAAAATAATCGGCTCTCGTTTTTAAGAGATGAATAGTGTTTGAATTCTCACTTTTAAGATACGCTAACTACAACTCTGTTGCTGTACCAGTCAATCCAGGTCATGGTTCGAAACCCGGGCCCACCGAAATTGTGACCACTTTAGCCTGTGCAAAGATTAACGCCGCGGTATGCGGTTTTGTCGCTCACCGCAAAGCTCTTGCATCTATCAAGACAGTTCTCGCGAGAACTGCAAGTATGCGAATAATCATTAACAGGCCAGGTACAAATAATCGGCGGGATCAGGTATATTCGAAAGCAAGCGCAGAACCGCAACTGGTAGAATAAATCCACAAATGTCAGCAATCACCGTCGCTATAGCCGTCATCGATGACCACCCGCTGTTGCGCGAAGGCGTCAGCAGTACGCTTCAGTCGGTCGATGGTTTCGAGGTCGTCGATCAGGGCGAAAGCTACCAGGATGCGCTGAGAATCGCGCACGAGGCAATACCCGACATTATTTTGCTGGATATCAGCATGCCCGGCGGGGGCGTCGAGGCGGCACGAGACATACACGAGGCCCTGCCCTCGATAAAACTCGTCATGTTAACCGCATCGGAGGACGAAAAGGATGTTATGACGGCATTACAAGCCGGGGCCAACGCGTATATTCTCAAGGGCATAGGAGGCAAGCAATTAATCGAAATCATACGTCGAGTATCATCCGGGGAAACCTTTATCACACCTAGCCTGGCGACCAGTATTCTGATGCATTCGTATAATCAGGAACCCGCACCCTTGCCCAGTTTGCTCGACAAACTCAACGAACGTGAAAGCGGCATACTAAAAGCCCTCTCACGTGGTTTGACGAATAAGCAAATCGCCGACGAATTATTCCTCAGTGAAAAAACGATTAAACATTATATGACCAACATCTTGCAGAAGCTTCAGGTTAAAAACCGCGTAGAAGCGGCATTGATGGCGCAAAAGATCAAACGCTAAACCCGAAGCCATGGCTTCGGCGAAAACCAGGAGTCAGCAGTGAAGATAACCGCTTTAATCCAGAGATGGGGACTACTCCGAGTATTCGCGCTGTCGGGATTTGTTTCTATCATCGGCATCAGCATCGTATCGGGTTCCATCTATTTCTCGTTTCTTCAGCAAAACTTGCTGGCGCGGGAAATGGCGGTGAGTTCCGAGTTCATCCAGAGCGTCTCGCTGATCAACAATCCCGAGGCGTATTTCGAAGGCAGCACGAATATCGAGGACAAGAATGCCGTTGAGGCATTTTTTAGTCATGTTATTGGCATCCCCGATGTGTTCCGCGCCACTGTTTTCGATGCCGATTTCCGAATCATCTGGTCCAACGATGACAAAATCATAGGCAAGCGATTTCGCGATAACGATGAGTTAAAAATTGCCTATAGCGGTGAAAGCATCTTCAGCTGGGGCGTGACCGACGAACACGCCAAGCAGGAACACGTCTTCCTGCCCGACGACGTCGAGCAGTTCGTCGAGAGTTACATCCCGGTATGGGACGGAAAACACGAGCGAGTGATCGGCGTGGTGGAGCTTTACAAGTCGCCGCGGGCCCTTTTCGAAACTCTCAACAGGGGCGAGTTGCTGGTAGCAACGGTTTCATTGCTAGGGGGACTGATACTCTACCTGCTGCTTTTCTGGGTCGTGCGCACCGCGCATCAGTTGATTGAAACGCAACGCACTAGGATCAAACAGGCAAGCAGCCGGGGTGTCGAATTGAATGAGCAATACCTCCGCCGTATCGGCTCCGAGCTGCACGATGGTCCTTTACAATCAATCGGGTTCGCACTACTCAAGCTGGACTCGATTTTCCTATCGGGAAATAATTCCACGCGGTCGGACAGGGCCGATTTCGTCATGATCGATAAGATACAGCATGCGCTTAACGATGCCTTGCAGGAGCTTCGCAGTCTTTCGGCCGGTCTAACAATACCTGAACTCCAGGATCTATCGGCCAGGGAGGCGATTGCCAAGGTGATAGAGAGGCACGAAAGCCGGACCTCGACCTCGGTTAGCCACGAGTTGCACAGCCTTCCTGAGAGTCTCAGCACACCAACCAAGATCTGTCTCTATCGGCTAGTCCAGGAGGGGCTCAATAATGCCTACAGGCATGGGGCCGGTATCGATCAGCGAATCGATGTGTCGGTGCAGGGTTCGTTGTTATTTTTAACTATTAGCGATGGCGGCCCCGGCATGGATGTCGACGATGTCGGTAAAATAAACGATGCCGATCACCTGGGGTTGCGTGGCATGCGCGAAAGAGTGGAGAGTCTTGGTGGCGATTTTCAGATTACTCGCACCGACAAATCCGGAGGCGTCAAATTGATCGCGACTCTGACCATCGACGACTAATCGATACCCAATTGACACGTCTGCCAGCCTGCTCACCACAAATCAATTATTAATTAAGAATAAAAAGATACGGAAAGTAGAAAGCTGTTGTTTTATCTTCAGACCTTGGTCTGAAGTCTTCCAGACCAACGTCCAATTAAATTAACAACTTCCGTCCGTAGTGGATTCGGCACTATTAATGCAGAATCTGTATATGGGAAATATTTCCCAAAATAACTTTTAGAAATTCGTGGAGATTAGAAATGACTAAACACAAAATGATTATTAATCGATTCAGAGGACTTGTAACGACTGGTTTAGTCAGCCTGCTGGTCGCTTGTGGTGGTGGCGGTGGCGGGGGTGGTGATGACAGCTCAGTAAGCTCGGAATCGATCGTCACCAGGGGGGTTATTACCCAACTTGGTAGTATCTGGGTGCTCGGCGTCGAGTACGAAACCCCAAATGGTGGCTCCTACTCTGATGATGACAATGTCAGTTCCGTCGCCAATTACAAGGTCGGTCAGTGGGTCAGGATTCGAGGCAGACGTAATGACGATGGTATCTCGGGTACCGCTACCGAAGTCGAATACGAGGCCGAGATTGAAGGTGCAGCAGCAGGTGGTGCCATTAATGGTGTAACTATCATTTTCACCTCCAATACCAACACGGCGGAAGCCGGAAATATTACTGCCTTGAACAATGGCGGTCGCTACGAGGTTTCCGGTCTATGGCTGGACGACAGCACCATCGAAGCCACCTACATCAAGGATGACGACGATGGCGATGGCATAGACGAAGTCAAGGGTTTCGTAGAAGCGGTGAATCCGGGCCTGTCACTCACGGTTCGTGGAGTCACCTACAGCTATGGCGGTCCGACTGTGGTCGCTATTGGAGATTTCGTGGAAATCCATTTCAACGGCACCACGGCCTCCAAAGTCGAGCTCGAGGACGACTTTAATGACGCAAACGACGGCCAGGAAGTCGAGTTCGAAGGTGCGGTAAACGTGGATCCCGTCGATCTGGCAACCTGCCCCGCGGGTGCTGACTTTCTGATCGACAGCAGCTGTATCGATTGGGATTCAGTACCCGCTAGCGGCTGGATGGATGGACTAGCGGACGAGTCGGATATGGTTTCGGGAGTACGCGTCGAAGCCGAAGGCCACTTCAATTCAGTTGGTTTGTTAATTGCCGAAAAAATCAAGGGCCGAGGTAACCGGGTACGTATCACATCGACCGCAACCAATGTAAGTGCTCCCGACTTCGATCTGTTCTTTGGCGATATTCAGGTAACAACCATGAGTGGCGTTACCGAGTATGACCTCGACAATATGGGAACAAGCGTATCCAGTATAGCTAACGGCGATGGGCTTGAGGTCAGGGGAATTCGCACCGGCCCAACCTCGCTGCTGGCACTACGTATCAAGAGTGAAAATGTTAATGCAAACCGGCATGAGCTCCGCGCAGTCGTCGATAACGGCGGTGCCGATTCTTCGAACAACACTATTACCGTAATGGAGATTTCTTCCATCGCCGGCGCCAATACAGAACTGGAAATTGAAGATGTTGAGATTGCACCCGGCAGTGGTCTCACTACCGAAGCCGATATCGATGCCTTTCTCAACCTTATTGACGATGACGGTATCGTCAACATCTCGAACGGTCCGAATGATGTGGTCGACGTGCGTATCGATACTACCAATGGCGGTGACGGTTCAATCGGCAATCCTTACGAAGCGGATGAAATTGAAATCGAAGAAGAGGACGACTAGCACTAGCAGCGTAGAATTGGTTGGCGGCCTGCAATCGGCCGCCGACTCCGATCCAACTCTTCCCCAGAGCGCTTGCTGTTAGAAGGTATCCCCGCACCTGGTGCGGGGTTTTTTGTTAGAAAAACGAACAGTTAATAGGTGTATGTTCAGCTAAGGAGAAACAGGATAAGCTGCTGCTGGGAGCAGCGAAGATATATCTGAAAAAATTTGCGCTCTGGCACCGGGATTCATGACCGCGCAACCCGGCGCAGTTTACCCGAGTGAAAACCGGGCCCCGATCCAGATCCCTGACCCAATTCCCGCAGGAGGTTTTTTATGCGTTTACAAACCGCCACATGGCCTGAGGTCGAAACTTATCTCCGCCATTCAGATGGCATCATCGTGCCAATCGGCTCCACCGAGCAACATGGCCCTAACGGCATGCTCGGTACCGATGCCATATGCCCCGAGACCATCGCTTTCGGTGTTGCCGAGTCGATAGATGTGCTGGTCGCGCCCACCCTCTCGATCGGGCAGGCACACCATCACCTGGGCTTTCCCGGAACCATCGCGTTACGTCCCAGCACCTTGCTGGCGGTGCTGGTGGACGTGGTGCGCTCGCTGTATCGCCATGGTTTCCGTCATGTGTATTTTCTCAACGGTCATGGCGGCAATGTCGCCACCGTGAACACCGCATTTCAGGAAATTTACTCGCAGTCCAGTTTCGGCGAAACCGGTTTGTCCGACCTGCGACTGAAGCTTTGCAACTGGTATATGACCGAATCTGTCGGGCGCATATCGAAGGAATTATTTGGCGACCAGGAAGGCAGTCACGCGACCCCGTCGGAAGTTTCGCTAAGCTTTTTTGCTTATCCGGATGACGTGAAGTCTGCCCCGATGAGCCCAACAATTGCGCCGCATGGAAGCATTCGGGATGCCGACGACTATCGCGCTCAGTTCGCCGATGGGCGCATCGGCTCGAATCCGGCCCTGGCTACGGTGGCCGCGGGTGAGCGTCTGTTCGAGGCCTGCGTGACCGATGTGTTAGCGGACTATAGTGATTTCCTGTCGACCTGAACCGTCGCGGTTTATTGACCGGTATCGTCCGGGCTCATACTCGGCAGTCGCGGCCGCGCTCGGCCGACCACGATGGTTTCGCGATAAATGATATAGAGTCCGCTCGCTGTCACGATACCCGCTCCAAGCAGCGTAATCGTATCCGGCAATTCTCCCCATAGAAAATATCCAAGCAGGCTGGCCCAGATCAGCGCGGAATACTCAAACGGCGAGATCACCGCCGCCGGCCCCAGGCGAAAGGCGTGGGTCACGCACATCACTCCGACACTGCCGAACATGCCGGCGAGCGCGAACAGACCGAGGTCGGCGAGGCTCGGCGTGATCCAGAAGAAGGGCGCCAAAACAATCCCGGTCAACGACATACCCAGCTGCGGGTAAAGCATCAGCGCCGCCGTACTTTCGGTCGCTTTAAAAGCACGGGTTGTGATCATCAACAAGGCGTAAACCACGACGCTGCCGAGCACGACCAGCGCCGCCCACTGGAATACGCCCATGCCGGGACGCAGCATGACGAGCACTCCGCAAAATCCTGCACCGATGGCGACCCAGCGGTGCCAGCCGACCGCCTCCTTCAGCAGCGGCACCGATAACGCAGTAATGAAAATCGGCGCGGCGAAAGTGATCGCAATCGCATCGACCAGTTTCATCTGCGAGAGCGCCCAGAAAAAACTGAAACTGAGCGCGAGTACCAGCAGGTAGCGCCCGATGTGGATCTCGGGCCGCCGGGTCGCGAGCGACTTCACCCCGCCGCCGTACAGGGCAAACAGCGACAACAGCGGCAGCCCGAACCAACTGCGCAGCGCAACTATCTGGGTTACAGAATAATCGTCCGTCAGCCACTTGATGGTCGCGTCCATTACCGAAAAGGCGGCGATGCCGGTAAGCATCAAGACGATGCCCAGCGCGGGTCGATCGATGCTGTAAGCTGATGCATTCACGGGGTGAACTCAACTTAACAATAATCGTTGCAGAAGTCCCGAATCTCGTCAGTATGATTCACGCTGCGGCGCATCAACAACTGCCTGCGCTGTCCCGGGGGCTCGCCCGGACATTGCTCCAGGCTAATTTTGGGCGCATGCAGAACCCGGATCTTGAATTACCACGACTAACCCATTAACGCTTTAATATGGGCCACCACGCTCCGCCCCAGGGCCGAAAGGTCGTAACCACCCTCCAGCGTTGAAACGATTCGGCCGTCGGCGTATTTGTCCGCTATTTTACCAATTTCAGCGGTTACCCAGGCAAAATCGGCTTCCGCCAGGCGCAGGTCGGCGATATCGTCTTCGAGATGCCCGTCAAAACCAGCCGATACCAGCATCAGTTGGGGTTGAAATGCTTCCAGCCTTGGCAACCAGAGAGCGGTCACCGCGTCCCTGAATTCCCTGCCGCCGGCACCCGCGGACAAGGGCACATTGATGATGTGATCCGAATTTACGTCACTCCCCGTGTTCGGATAAAACGGATGCTGAAAAGTGGAACAAAACATAAGTTTCGGTTCGTCGCGAAAAATGTCTTCCGTGCCATTACCATGATGGACATCAAAATCAACTATCGCCACTCGTTCCAGCTGATGCGCCTCAAGCGCATGCGCAGCGCCCACCGCAACATTGTTGAATATACAAAAGCCCATCGCGCAATCACGCTTTGCGTGATGCCCTGGAGGGCGTACATTACAGAAAGCAGCCTTACTCTGGCCTGACATCACCAGATCAACGCCAAGAACGACCGCACCGGCAGCATGCAGCGCCGCCGACAGCGAATGTGGATTCATACAGGTATCCGGATCCAGCCAGGCTCGGTCTTCAACCGGGGCTCTGGCAAAAACAGAATCGACATATCCGGCGTCGTGTACCCGGCAAAGCTGCTCACGATCTGCCCGCGGCGCGTCCTGGTGAAGCAACACGTAATCGAGGCCACTCGATATTAGCTGATTCTGAATGGCGCCAAGGCGAGCGGGGCTTTCCGGATGGTGCGCGCCCATGTCATGCAGTGCGCAATCAGGATGTGAAATTAAGGAAATTGTCATGAAGTATTCGGTAAAACCGCTGATAATCTCGCATGGAAAAAATATAATAACAATCTAACCAGGAACCTGATATGGGAACACACTTTTTAGATCGACTTTTTGCACCCGAGGCCATTGCCGTTTTCGGTGCTAACGAACGCCCCGACTCGGTCGCAGGCCGGGTTTACGACAACCTTCGCAAGGGCGGATTCAGCGGGCCAATCTATGCGGTAAACCCTAAACACAAAGAGCTCTATGAACAGCCCTGTTACCGGTCGCTCAAAGCCATTGGTCAGCCGGTCGATCTTGCGGTAATCGCCACGCCCGCGCCGACTATTCCGAAAATTATGCATGCCTGCGGCAAACATGGCGTGCGTGCTGCCATCGTCATCTCGGCCGGATTCAATGAAACCGACAAAAAGGGGAGTGCGCTGAAAAAAAAGCTGTTAGAAGCTGCCTGGAAATATCAGATACGCGTTCTGGGACCTAACTGTCTCGGCCTGATTCGCCCCGAGACAGGCATAAACGCCACCTTCAGCAAAAATACCGCGGCCGCCGGACAGCTCGCCCTGATCTCACAATCGGGAGCTTTATGCACATCGATTCTGGACTGGGCCGGTTCTCAGGGCCTTGGCTTTTCAGCGATCATTTCACTGGGGAATGCCGCGGATATCGGTTTTGGCGATTTGCTGGATTTTCTGGCCCAGGATGCGGAAACCAGAAGCATCCTGCTATATGTCGAGGGTATTCGCGATGCGCGCAGTTTCATGAGCGGACTGCGTATAGCCGCGCGCATGAAACCAGTAGTGCTGATTAAAGCCGGTCGGCATATCGAAGGTTCGAGAGCCGCAATTACCCATTCCGGAGCAATGGTCGGTGCCGACGACGTATTCGATGCCGCACTACAACGCGCCGGTGTGGTTCGTGCGATGACCATCGAACAATTATTTGCCGCGGCTCAACTACTGGCTACCCGGCACCGGGTAAATGGCAATCGACTGGCAATCATAACCAACGGCGGCGGTCTCGGCGTTATGGCCACCGACCGCGCAATCGATCTTGGCGTTGCGATCGCAACTTTATCCGACGATGCGATTAAGCGCCTTGACGCTTACCTGCCGGCACACTGGTCAGGCACGAATCCCATTGATCTGTTGGGCGATGCAAACGAATCGCGCTATCAGATAGCCATCAATGCCTGCCTGCAGGATACAGGCGTCGACGGGGTACTGGTAATGCTTTCCCCTCAGGCCATGACCGACCCGCTGGCCTGCGCACAGGCGGTTATCGACGCCCAGAACATCAATGACAAACCGGTGCTGGCTTGCTGGATGGGAGAACAGCAGGTCGAAGAGGCAAACAAGCTGTTCTCGAAACACCACTTGCCCTGGTTTTTCAGTCCGGAGTCTTCCGTCGAAGCTTTCGCTTATCTGGCTACTCATTATCACAACCAGAAGTTACTGATGCAGGTTCCTGGCCCATTGGTAACCCGCAGCGAATCCCGCATTGACGATGCGAGGCTGATCATCAAAAAGGCGTTAGCCGAGCATAGAAGCGTATTGACGCTAGCCGAGTCCAAGGCCCTGTTGGCAGATTTTTCCATCCCGGTTTCGCAGAGTGTCGTGTGTCATTCCGTCGATGATGCGCTGCAGGCGGCCGGTTTACTGGATTTTCCGCTGGCCATGAAAATCGATTCGAAGGATATCAGCCATAAATCCGATGTCGGGGGCGTCAAACTCCATATTGAAGATGCCGCCGCCTTAGCCAGGGCCTACGCGGATTTGATCACTGAAGTCGGCCACAATTCCCCGGGCGCAAAAATTGACGGGGTAACCATCGAGTCCATGTACCTGCCGGCCCACGGACGCGAGTTGCTAGTCGGCGTGCTCAATGATCCTGTTTTTGGACCGGCCATTACTTTCGGTGCTGGCGGCATTCAGGTGGAAGTGATGGCAGATCGGGCGGTCGCCATTCCACCGCTAAATCGTTTTCTTGCAGAAAAGATGATCAAGCAGACCAGGGTAGCGCGCCTGCTTGGTAAATTTCGAAATATGCCGGCGATCAAGATGGACGACCTGGTGCAGGTATTACAACGGGTTTCCGAGATGGTCTGTGAATTGCCTGAGATCAAAGCGCTCGATATCAATCCGCTGATCGCAGATGAAACCGGAGTGTTGGCGCTGGATGCCCGAATCGTCGTCGAAGCTCAAAATCGGGCGTCCGAGCGTTACGACCACATGGCGATCCACCCCTATCCGAGCCATCTGGTATCCAGCTGTCAACTGGCAGACGGCACCCAGATAAAAATCCGTCCGATCCGCCCGGAAGATGCCTCTATAGAACAGAGCTTTGTGCGCGAACTTTCGGTCGAGTCAAAACACTTTCGATTCATGCAGGGTCTGAACGAATTGACTCAGCAAATGCTGGTGCGATTTACGCAACTCGACTACAACCGGGAGCTTGCATTAATTGCCGTGCAGGAACATGCCGAGGGCGATAAAGAACTGGGGGTCGCTCGTTACGTTATCAACGCCGATGGCGAGAGTTGTGAATTCGCATTGGTTGTTGCCGATAGCTGGCACCAAAAGGGTATCGGCACCCGTCTGATGACGGCATTGATTGACGCAGCGCGCCAGCGAGGGCTCAAAAACATGAACGGGGAGATCCTGACGGATAATTTCAACATGCGGGCCCTGGTAGAAAAACTCGGGTTTGAAGTTCACATGAATCCCGAGGACATCAGCGTACTGCTAGCCAACAGGCAACTCTGAATCCCCGATTAAATCAAACCGCCTGGCTGCCTTATCAAATCTATCCGTTCGCCCGCCTGGACTTTGATGTGCCGACACACCCAATTCGGTCTGAATACGCTCGGCCAAGATTTGCATCGAGCGCGGCTCACCATGGATCAGTAGCAGCCGTAGTCGATTTTTTAAAATGCCACTACCAGTCCAGCAGACCCCACTGGTCGGTAGGTGCAGATGGCCCGCCCACCGTGATCAGGTAGCAGGAGACGGTAACCTCGCCGGCCGCACCATGAAATTCAATACGCATCTTGTTTTCTCAGCGGATTTATACGCCTTTCCGCCGCGACGTCTCAAAGCGCTAAAGCTGGCCCGAGACGGCGTCTTTGAGCATGCAACCCAGGGGTATTACGTTGCTTTCATGCGTAACGCTGTCAGTGCTCCACAGGTTACGCACACCTGCCTGTTGCAGACTCTGCTCTGCGTCGGCGTCAAGTAGCGCATGGGTCACCAGCACATCGACGTGGCTTGCCTCCTTTAACAGACATTTTGCGCTCGCGACTGCCAGGGTTTGCCCGCTGCTCGCTACATCATCGACCAACACGACAGCGCGCCCCCTCAGGCTGATCTCGGGCAAACTGATCTCGACATCCCGGTCCCCTCGGCGCAGTTTTTGACAAACGCCGTATTCCCAGCGGTTAGGTTGTGCGACCGCGGCGACCCATTGCTCCGCCTCGCTGTCGGGCGCCAGCAAGACTGGATTCTCCATTCGCCGGGCCAGGAACTCCGCCATCAGGGCAGTGGCCGTCAAACTTATCGCGCGCGCTGCCGGCACCGCCTGTTCCAGGTACTGGATACGATGCAGGTGTGGATCCACGGTAATCACGTTATCGAACAGATCGGCGAGGAAGTTACCGACAATTCGCTGGCTAACCGCCTCCCCGGGCTGGAAAGCCTTGTCCTGGCGCATGTAACACAGGTAAGGCGCGACCAGGGTAAGCGCTTCAGCACCCAGTTCAGTCGCGGTTTTCGCGGCCAGCAGTAGCTCCAGCAGTTTCTCATTGGGGTGATCGAGGCTGCGGCAGCATATGACATGCCCGCTTAGTTCTGCCGGCAGAGTCAGTTTATTTTCGCCATCGGGAAATCGATGCCTTTTGATGATATGACAGGGCATATCGAGCGCAGCGGCAAGCGCCTGCGACTGTGCTCGATAGTCATCGAAGCCGAGTAACATCAGAACTCGACAAACGCTTTGGGGATTTGATTTTCGTCACCGATCAAATAACCGCTATTTTGCTTGCACAGGGTGAGCGCGAAATTGAAATCGGCCGGATACTCGGCATGGATTCGATAAAGCGGCTCATTCTTCCAAACCTTGTCACCCAGCTTTTTAAACAGGTCCACGCCCGCCCCTTTGTCCATGGGAGCGCCAGCAAAGCGCGCAATCCGGGCCATCTGCAAATTATCGATATCGACAACCGTGCCATCTGCTGGCGAGAGCAGGTCGTGCGTCAAGGGACCCGGCCGATACTTTTCGCTTTGGGCACCCTGGGCCTCGATAAGCGTATTCATCATCTCCAGGGCGCGGCCGGAATCCAGGATGTCACGCGCGATCGCATAACCTTTACCACCTCGAACATCGGGATCGAATTCCAGCACTCGCCCCGCGAGTCGCAATGATTTTTGCCGCAGATCGTCCGGCATACTGGGGCTATTCTGCAGTACCTGCATGACGTCACGCGCCTCCAGCACCGGACCGATGCCGTGGCCCACGGGTTGCCGCCCATCGGTAATGATGACTTCCAGGTGAATATCGAGTTGATCACCGACAAATTCGAATAGTTTGCGTAAACGCTGGGCCTGGCGCATGTGGCGAACTTTTGCCGTGGGGCCAACGGGTATATCGATTAATAAATGGGTCGATCCCGCCGAAAGCTTCTTCGATAAAATAGAGGCCACCATTTGCCCAAGCGAATCGATTCCAAGCGGCCGTTCCACCGCAATCATAATGTCATCGGCGGGAGACAAATGAGCCGTGCCCCCCCAGGCCAGGCAGGCCCGGTGCTTACGCACGATGTCATGCAGTTTCTTGATATCGAGTTCCACATTTGCCAGCACTTCCATCGTATCGGCCGTCCCCGCCGGTGAAGTGATGGCTCGACTCGAGGTCTTGGGAATCAGCATGCCATGCGCGGCCACAATCGGCACCACCAGCATCGATGTGCGGTTGCCGGGTATACCGCCAATACAGTGCTTATCGGCCACCAGCGCCTCTCTCCAGTCGAGTCGCTCACCGACTTCCAGCATGGCCCGGGTCAGAAAGAACACTTCGTCACGATCCATATCGGTTTGCCCCGAGGCAACCAGAAAAGCCGAAATTTCGGTCTTCGAATACCGCCGGTCCGTTATATCGCCAATGATCTTGCGATAGTCCTCCTGGCTCAGCCGCTCTCCCGCAATTTTGCGGCGCACCGCATTCATCGAATCCGCAGGCTCGGTGTGTTCGATGCTGACCATGTGACCTTCGCTCAGGCCTAATTTTGTGAAAGCCTCTTCTGACAATCCCAGCACATCAGGGGTGACAATACTGTCGTCATCCACGACATTGAGTACCGCGAGAATATGTCGGCCATCTGCGCAGATCTCTACCTTGGACAGGGCCTGAAAGCCTTCGGCTCGATAGACCTCGCACTCACGATGCAAATAGGCGACATTCTCCCGGTAGGTATCGATACCCAGGCGATGTAACTTGAGGGTTGCTTTAACGGCTTTTGGGTTCGCTGCTTTTGCCATGAGCTAGGATCTTAAATCAAGCGCAGGATTTACCTCGAACGCAACGGTAATCACGCCGATGTCGCTACGCAAGGAAAAACCGTGCCGCGCGCAAGCATGAATGATGCCCGCCGAAACCTTTTGATCAGCATTTGAGTATTTTGGGTCTGCATTTGAGTGCCGGAGGCAATTCGAATTTGAAGCAAAGCACGAATTAAAACCGGGCATTTTGATTTTGCTCAACAAATGGCAAAACGTTTAACAATGAATTGCCGGCAAACACCGACCGGTTTTTGGCAAATCAATAGCGTTTCGCCATAGCTATCGTGTTTGGATCCCATATGATCAGGCCGGCCCGGGTATTTCCCCCACTCGAGGTGATGTTTTGTTTCCAGTGACTTGACATGTGACAAGAGAATGGCCCGGCTATGTACCTAAAATCGATCCCAGCTTCAAACTCCGACCATATTTTGCAAACAGAGTCCGATAATAATCCGCTTGGAAAAATAACCGAGGTACACGGCCCGGTTGTGGTCATTGCCTGCGACCAGCTACCCCCGATAAAACGGGCACTAAGCGCCAGTAATAACAGCGATTCGTATCTGTTCGAGGTTCACCAGCACCTCGACAGGAAACATGTCCGGGCCGTTACCCTGCATCGCGCCAGTGGCTTACATCGCGGCATGGAGGTCTTCGATACCGGGGCTTCGCTGAACGTACCCGTAAGCCCCGATTGCCTGGGACGGGTGTTGAACATGTTCGGCGAGCCGCTGGATGACGGCCCCGCTATCGATACACATGAAATTCGCACCATACATGCGGCACCCTCGAAGCTCTCGGATGCGACCGCGAGCTCCGAGATTCTGGCTACCGGCATCAAGGTAATCGATTTGCTGTGCCCGTTTGTCAAGGGCGGAAAAACCGGATTGTTTGGCGGTGCCGGGGTTGGCAAAACAGTTTTAATCATGGAATTCATGCATGCCGTGGCGGCGCTGCATAACGGCGCCTCGGTTTTCGCCGGCATCGGAGAACGTGTCAGGGAGGCGCATGAATTATGGCAGGAGATGAAAGCTGCCGCGGTGATGGACCAGTCCCTGCTGGTTTTTGGGCAAATGGACGAGTCGCCGGGGGTACGTTTCAGGGTGGGTTTATCGGCACTCACCTATGCCGAATACTTTCGCGATACCATGCAAAAAGAAGTACTGCTGGTGATGGATAACATATTTCGTTTTGTCCAGGCGGGTAGCGAGGTTTCCAGCCTGCTGGGGCGCATGCCTGCTACCGTTGGCTATCAACCGACATTGATCAGCGAGCTAGCCGAACTCGAAGAGCGCATCATGTCGACCCGACACGGCGACATCACCTCGGTCCAGGCGGTATACGTACCGGCCGACGATATGACCGATCCTGCCGTGAACGCTATCCTGGGTCATCTAGATACCAAGGTGATACTCACCCGGGCCCAGGCGGGCAAGGGGATATATCCGGCGGTTGATCCGCTCCAGTCCAGCAGCAAAATGATGGACTCCTATACCCTCGGTGCACGCCATTATGCCGTCGCCGAAGGCGTTCGTGAACACCTGGCACGTATGCATGAACTGGAAGACATTATTGCGATGCTCGGCATTCAGGAGTTATCACCCCAGGATAGATTGATCGTACAACGCGCCCGCAGACTACAGCGATACCTGACGCAACCCATGTGGGTGACCGCGGCGCATACCGGTATTGCCGGCACCTCGGTTGCGCTCGGTGACGTTCTGAACGATTGCGAGGCATTCTTGCAGGGACAGTATGATGATTTACCCGAAGAGCAGTGCTACATGCGGGGGACGATGCGCCAGTGATGAAAACCATGCAGGTTTTGCTTCAGGACGTAACGCAGACCAGACTGCACGATGATGTCACTTCGTTTGTCGGCGAGGATAAAAGCGGCAGCTTCGGCATATTACCGGATCACGATCGTTTCATGACCGCCCTGGAGATCGGTTTATGCCGGTTCAAAACAGAACAACGTGACTGGTTGTACGTTGCGACTGCAGGTGCATTGCTTTATTTCCACGATAACCGGCTTTACCTGACGACCCGACACTTTCTGATCGACCACGATTACGAGCGTATCAGCTCCGCCCTGGCCGATCAGCTTATTGCAGAGGAAACCAGGCTGCGTGAGCAAAAAGAAAGCCTGCGTCAAATGGAGGAAGAAGTCCTCAAGCGATTGTGGGAACTGAGACGCCGCGGAGGATCCTACAGCCACGATGAAGTCTGAAGACGAGTTGAAAAAGCAGGTCGAACGTCAGGCCCGGCGCATTAAAAAAGCCGAAAAGGAACGTCCGACTTTAATCGCCCAGACCGTCTATGCCGGCATGCTGGGGCTTTTGTTCGTGCTGCCGGTGATCGGTGGCGCCTATCTTGGGAACTGGATCGACAATCAGTTTTCGGGCTACTCGGTGCGCTGGACTACGAGCCTGATCATCCTGGGTATAATGGTTGGCGGCATGAATGTTTATTTGTATCTCAGGGAATAGTCGGTAACACATGCGTCAGACAGGTCTGGAAATAAATACGGTCTTTGATCTCGGCCCCTTGTCGATCACCAGCACGGTGATCACCACCTGGGTCATCCTGCTTATGCTCGGACTGCTCTGCTGGTTCCTGACGCGGCGACTTGCCGACCGCCCGGGTCCGGTGCAAACCGCGATCGAAGCCCTGGTTACCACTATTGAAAGCGCGGTTGCCGACGTAGCGCCGCAGCAGGTAAAGCAATTAACACCTTTCATCGGCAGCCTGTGGATCTTCCTGGTCATCAATAATCTCAGCGGGCTGATTCCCGGGGTGCATTCGCCCACGCGGGATCTTTCGGCGACATCGGCACTCGCGATCATCGTATTCCTGTCGGTACACTGGTATGGCATCCGCATACAGGGCCTGAAAAACTATCTATTGCATTACCTGAAACCGAGCCCGATTTTACTGCCGTTCCATATTGTCAGCGAAATTACGCGCACGGTCGCCCTCGCGATCCGCCTCTTCGGCAACATCATGAGCCTGGAAATGGCCGCTTTACTGGTATTACTGGTCGCCGGGTTTCTTGCCCCGGTGCCAATTCTCATGCTGCATATTATCGAAGCCCTGGTCCAGGCTTATATCTTTGGCATGCTGGCCCTGGTTTATGTCGCCGGCGGCATTCAGTCACAACAGCTCAAGCAAAACAGGATAAAGGAGTAAATTATGCCCGACCTTTCTACTTTTACGATGGCTTCTACGGTTGCGGCGATTATCGGTATCGCCATCGGCGTCATGCTGCCGGCTATCGCCATGGGCTGGGCTATCAGTCGCGCCATGGACGCGCTGGCGAGACAGCCCGAGGCCGAACGCGCCATCATGAGGACGCTTTTTATCGGACTGGCGATGATCGAGTCACTGGCGATTTATGTCCTGGTCATTGTCCTGATCATTCTGTTTCGCAATCCTCTGCTCGAATACCTGCTGCCGTAAACTGCATAGATAGACTGGAGCTAATCTGTTGGAACTCAACTGGTCAACGTTCGTACTCGAAATAATAAATTTCCTGGTACTCGTCTGGATTCTAAAACGATTCCTGTACCGTCCCGTGCTGGCGGCGCTGCAACAACGCCAGGACAAAATCGAACAGAAGCTCGATGAGGCAACAAGGTTGAAGGCCGAAGGCACAGATCTGGAGCAGCAATACCAGGGCCGAATGCAAGACTGGGAGCGCGAAAAACAACAGGCCCGCGACGCACTGCACAAGGAAATCCAGGCCGAGCGAATTAAACAACTGGCGCAACTGGAACAGGAACTGGCGAGCGAAAGAGAAAAGGTATCGGTCATCGAGCAACGTCACCAGGCCGAGGCACAACAACAGCACCAGCAAAACGCGCACCGGCAGGCAGCCAGATTTGCCGCCAGCCTGTTGAGCACCGTTTCCGGACCGGAACTGGAACTGCGTTTATTCGAAATGCTGTTACAGAGCTTCGATCAGTTCGACCCGGCGCAACTGGCCAAACTGCAGGATAATTGCAGGTCGGCAGAAAACAACATAGCCGTAACCAGCGCTTTCCCGTTATCCGATGCCCATAGAAAGCAACTGCAGGAGAAGCTGTCCCGGCTATGCAAGCAGTCAATCCAGCTCGAGTGCCAGGAGGATCCCGCACTCATCGCTGGTTTACGATTAATCGTTGGCGCCTGGGTGCTGCACCTCGATATCCAGGACGAGCTCAAAGGTTTTGCAGATCTGAGGCATGAACAACCCACAAGCTGACACCACCGTAGATTTCTGCCAAACCGTCGATGACTGGCTCGAGCATTATCGGCTTAAGACTCATTATTCAGAGTTGGGCAGCGTGGTTTCCGTCGGCGACGGCATCGCCTGGATAAGCGGCTTACCTTCCGCCGCCATGGATGAGCTAATCCTTTTCGGCGACGGTAGCCATGGGGTAATTTTCGAACTGGCCAGTGAGTTAATCGGTGTCGTCCTGTTACACGAAAAGACTGGCCTCACTGCAGGAACCGAGGCATTTCGCTCGGGCCGAACCATCGATGTTCCGGTTGGCGATGCCCTGCTGGGCAGAATCATCGATCCGCTGGGCTTCCCGCAGGACGGCAAGGAGAAACCGCAAACCGACGCGCGCCGGCCGCTGGAACATTTATCGCCCCCGATTACCTATCGCAGCGATGTCAGCGAACCGCTGTACACGGGTAATAAGGTAATCGACACATTGATCCCTATCGGCAAGGGACAGCGCCAGTTGATCGTCGGTGATGAAGGCCTGGGACGCAGCGCGCTGGCGCTCGATACGGTGATCAACCAGAAAGGCAAAAACGTGCGCTGCATTTACGTCCTGATCGGGCAAAAGCGGTCGACGGTCGTGAGTACGATCGAGCTATTTAAAAAACACGATGCCATGAGTTACACCACGGTGGTGGTCGCGGAAGCGAACACCCTGCCCGGCCTGCAGCACCTGGCACCGTTTGCGGGATGCAGCATCGCGGAATACTGGATGCAAAAAGGTCAGGACACGTTGATCGTTTATGATGACCTGTCCGCGCATGCCAAGACCTACCGCGAGCTATCGCTGTTAATCCGCCGCCCCCCTGGCCGCGAGGCGTACCCGGGAGACATTTTTTACCTGCATGCCCGGCTGCTGGAACGAGCGACCTGCCTTAACGCCAACCATGGCGGCGGTAGCATGACCGCGCTGCCGATCATCGAAACTCAACAGGGTGAAATTGCAGCCTATATTCCCACCAACCTGATTTCGATCACCGACGGACAGATCTATCTCGACCGCGAATTATTTGTCGCCGGGATTCGTCCCGCTATCGATATACCGCTCTCGGTATCTCGTATCGGCGGACGCGCCCAGCATCCGAGCATCAAGCGGGAGGCCGGGCGCATGAAACTGGATTATCTGCAATTTCTGGAGCTCGAAATATATACTCGCTTTGGCGCAAAACTCGAGGCCAGCATGGAAGTCGCCCTCAAGCGCGGCCAGATTCTGCGCGAATTACTTCGGCAGGAAAGACTGGCGCCGCAACCGATCGAATTTCAAATGGCATGGTTAATTGCTTTCAATGATGGGCTATTCGATAAATTCGAACTCAAACGCATACCTTCAATCATGAAATCCCTGGCGCAGTGGAGCGGCGAGTCGGACCTGACGCTGAACAGTCCGCACGAGCAATGGCAAAGCGCGCTGGAAAACTGGTTCCAGTCAACCGGACAAAGTTCAAATGCGCCGGCATGAACTCGACAATCATCGTCGCAAGCTCCGTGAAATTCGCGACATTCTCGCCTCGATGAAAGCCCTGGCGGCGATGGAATCACATAAACTGAGTCGATTCGTCGAGGCTCAAAAGGAGATGGGCGCATCCATCACGGAAATTGCGGCCGATTTTCTGTGTTTTCATCAAGGGATTATCCCCCAAGCAGAATCCCTGCTCGACGTAATCCTGGTCATAGGTTCGGAACGCGGCTTCTGCGGAAATTTTAACGACAGGGTGATCGAGGAACTGAATCAGCGTTTTACAGCAGAGGACCAGCAACGGGCGCAACTCATCATAGTCGGCAGCAAACTTCACCCGCTGGTGGATAAACATGCAGATCAAAATATCTATATCCAGGGCGCAGATACTGCCGACGAAATCGTTTCGGTACTCGATGCCCTGGCGCATGCTTTAGCCAGATACAGGCAGGCGGCCTCTTTTTGCGCCTTACATCATGGCGATCGCCCAAATGAAATCGTGACGCTACAGTTGCTGCCGCCTTTTAACGACCCGCCGCCGGAAGCCTGCGTATACGCGACTCCGCCCCTGTTAAACATGCCGGCCATCAGTTTCCTGCTCGAGCTCACAGAGCATTACCTGTTTAACGCTTTGCACCGCATTCTTTTCCTGTCGCTAATGGCGGAGAACCAGCAACGGGTTCAACACCTCGAACACGCGACCCGACATCTGGATGACACTACCGAGGATCTCAGCCGAAAAATCAATGCTCTGCGCCAGGAAGAAATTATCGAGGAAATCGAGGTTATATTACTCAACGCCGCGACCGATTAGAAATGTGTCTGCAACAAATCGAGGGAGGACTGCTCATCTAGACTTCCCGGGGGCCTGCTCGGCACCTGATGGCGTTGAAAAAATAACGCTATAGTGAGTGTTTACGCGCAACAAGCGGCAAACAACAGTTTTCAAAACCGAGGCAATGACCCGTGTGACAGGGCGCGGATACCCGATTCTCGAAGTGCTCCACCGATTCAGGCCCTGCCACGCATGGCTTTAGCCACTGGCGGCGCGAGGGATCGCGCAGGCTGTTCCAGGGCGGACATCCCGGCACTACCCAGTCAATCAGTCACGCGCTGCGGTTTCTTCAACAAGCCGCGCATGAACATCGGCGCAATGAAACCGGCGATCGCCGCGATCCATAGACCAATCGAAATTGGCGACGAGAACAGGTAGAAACCATCACCATCGGAGATCACCATGGCACGCCGTAACGCGTCTTCCATGTTGCCGCCCAGCAGGATCCCCAGGATTACCGGCACCGTGGGTATATCCAGTTTGCGCAGGACGTAGCCCAGAATGCCGAAGGCGACCATCAACAGCAGATCGAAGTAGCTGCCCGACAGGGAATAGATACCGATGAAGGAAATCATCGTCACGCCGGGCAGCAGGATCGCCGGCGGCACCTGCAGCACGCGAACGAAAATCTTCACCATTGGCACGTTCATCAGCAGCAGCACGAAATTTGCGATCAGCAGGGACGCGATGAGACCCCAGACGACCTCTGGCCGATCGCTAAACAGCGTCGGCCCGGGCGTGATATTGAGCGTCATCAGCAGGGCCAGCAGCACCGCCGTGGTGCCCGAACCCGGCACGCCCAGTGTCAGCATGGGCACCAGGGCGCCACCGGCGGCCGCGTTGTTACCCGCCTCGGGAGCCGCGATTCCCTTCGCAACACCGGTGCCGAAGCCGGCTTTTTCACCCGCAATCGATTTTTCGGACATGTATGCGAGGAAACTGCCCAGCGATGCGCCGGCACCGGGCAGGACGCCGGCGATGAAGCCGATAGCGGAAGCGCGCAGCATGGTCCAGCGCGTGCTCATGATTTCCTTCCACGGGATCACGACTTTTTCGAGTTTGACTCCGATCGAGGATCCCTTGCCATGGCTTTCGATGAAAAAGAATACCTCGGCCACCGCGAACAGGCCGACGATCGCGACCAGGAAATCGACACCGTCGTAAAGATGCAGGTTGCCGCCGGTCAGCCGCGGCAGCCCGCTGGTGTTATCGACGCCGATCATCGCGATGCCGAGACCAATACATGCGGCAATCGCGGATTTAGCCTGGTTGTTGCTCGCCATGCCGCCCAGCGTGCAAAATGCCAGCAGGTAAAGCGCAAAGTATTCGGCCGGACCAAACAGGTAAGCGACCCGGGCGAGCAGCGGTGCCAGCAGCATCAGGCCGATCGTCGCCAGAAACGCACCCACGAACGAAGCCACGCCCGACAATACCAGCGCATCACCCGCACGGCCTGCCCTGGCCATTGGATAGCCATCCAGCGTTGTCATCAGCGCGGGTTCGTCGCCCGGGATATTGAGCAGGATCGAACTGATGCGGCCACCATACATGGCACCGTAGTAAACAGATGTCATCAGCACCAGCGCCGAGGTGGCATCGAGGCCAATGGTAAAGGTCAGCGGGATCAGGATAGCGACGCCATTGGATGGCCCAAGTCCGGGCAGCGCACCGATTATCGTACCCAGGAAACAACCGATAACCGCGAGCATCAGTGTATAGGGTGACAGCGCGATCGAGAATCCGAGAGAGAGGTTGGCGAGGATGTCCACGACCGTTTTTCCTTAATCGACCAGGCCTTTGGGAAACGGCACGAGGCCCAGGCCCAACGCAAATTTGAAGATGGTAAACAGTCCCACCGAAAGACAAATGCCGGCAATCGCCGCGTACCTCGGTCGTGGCGAAATCTGGTAGCTGAGGATGGCGGCCGCGATCGCCGTGGGCAGCAAGAACCCTAGTGGCTTGAGTGCGTATGCATACAGCACCAGCACCAGCACGGCTGCCGCCAGCGCACCCAGGGTGCGCAGCGCGGGCCACTCAGGCTCGGGATCTGGCCGGAACACGAGGAACAGCGCACTCAAGGCGCCAACAACCCCGATGATGATCGGAAACAGCTTCGGCCCGACCGGATCCGACAGGAAGCTGACCTGGATTTGCGTCGCGCTCGCGATATACGCGAGCGCGACAACCGCCGCAATCAGACCAAAGATCCGATCGCTGGCCATTACTGGATTACGCCAAGCTCTTTGCTCAACTTGCGCACTTCGGCAACCACGCCGTCAATATAGCTCTGGAAATCGCCGCCAACCCTGGTGAAAGGCGCCAGACCGTTTGCCGCCATCGCCGCTTTCCATTCGGCAGAATCCGCGACCTGCTTTAACCGGCCTGCCCACAGGTTGAAGGTCTCGTCGGCAACGCCCTTGGGGATATAGAGACCACGCCAGTTGACGGCAACCACGTCAAATCCCTGTTCCTTTGCGGTTGGGATGCTTTCAAACCCCGGGATACGCTCATCCGTCAACACCGCGAGTACACGAATTTCTCCGGCTTTCAGAAAACCGACCACTTCGGACATGTCCCCGGTCATCGCCTGGGTGAACCCGCCAATGGTTTGCGTGATCGCGTCCGCGCCGCCGTCGAGGCTAATATACTTGACCTTCCTGATATCGGTGAACCCGGCGCGCTGCAGCAACATCAGTGGTTTCATATGGTCGAAACCACCGGTGGCCGAACCGCCCGCGAAAGTAACCGAACCCGGGTTAGCCTTGATCGCACTGATCAAATCACCGAGCGACTGGTAAGGGCTGTCTTTGGCGACCACGATAACGCCCGGATCGGCGCCGATCGCGCCCACGAATCGCACCCTGTCGGCGGTCATCCCCGCATAGGCGTTTTGCGCCAGACGGGTCGAGGTCGCAGACGAGGCCGCGACAATAAGATCGGCGTCATCGTTGCGCTCGGCAACCACGTGATTGTATGCCAGACCGCCGCCCGCGCCGGCCATATTGGTAACCTGGATCGGCTTGTCGACGGCGCCAATGTCATACATGATTTTCCCGATTTGACGGCAGGTGAAGTCCCAGCCACCGCCGGGATTCGCCGGAGCAATACATTCGGCAGCGTGGCCCACGGTCGATAGCCCAAGCAAGGCAATCGTAATCAGTAACTTAAAAAATCTACCTTTCATAATGTTCTCCAGTTTGACCGCGAGTAGCTTCGCGTAAGATACCTATAACGCCGAAAACGCTTGTCTAGTCGGGTCGTGATTTTTGCACGAATATAATTTTCGAGTCGACAGCCCTGGCTGCTTTTTATTATTGGATAATCGCGGCGATTCGGTATTCCGTTACCCGGTTTTCCCCGAAGGCCGCGACACCACGGCCAAAGTTTCCGATATTGCCCCCGGTTTTGCAACGTCTGCAAACATAGACCGGGCCGGCAATCAATTTTCCAAATACCTGTCCGACAACTTCAATCACGCATCTAATCCGTTTCAGGGGATTTTGATCGCTG
Organism: uncultured Gammaproteobacteria bacterium; assembly: GCA_963768295.1. Lineage (GTDB taxonomy): Bacteria > Pseudomonadota > Gammaproteobacteria. Next base: position 80,621 of record CAVYHN010000021.1, read on the forward strand.
GCGGAGAGAGACGGATAAACTCAAAACGCTGGCGTGATTTGTCGAACCCAGGGTTATCATCCAGCCTCACTATCGTCAGACCCAAAAAAACCCTAATAAACGGAAAATACAGGAAATAATCAAGGAACAGGTTATTTCCTTTCACACAAAGCAAACATCTCAAGAATGAAACTAAGAAAGCGGACGCTGGGAAATCTTTGCCGAGCGACAATTGTCGACCCAAAGGAGGCCCTGGTGGATGCTAATTTAACCCATATGGGTGATGAATCCGCTGGCTAAAATTGATAAAGTACGTCGTGGGGAAATCCAATCACCGTAGGGAAGGGCATCACAATGAAACTCAGGCACACATTATTCGTTATTTTTACAGCTTTCCTGCTTTTGGGATCGATGCAGGCAAAAGCAGCTATCGTACCTATCAGCTTAGCGTTACTCCCGGGGGAGACCTTTCAGGATACCGGCGTTTTTAAAGCGCAACTGAATGGTCTTGGAATAACCGAGCTGGCGTCAATCACGATTACCGATGATCCAAACTCTGCCGGCTCACCTGGTATCTGGAGCGGCTTTGATCTGGCCGGTATCAAGTTATCGAATACCGATTGCCTGAATGCAGCATGCGCCGACGGTCTGGCAGGCCTTAGCGTGTTCGACTTCGTGAACAATGTACTTTTTACCTCAGGAACCTTGGACCCCACTGCAGGAGTCTTGGACCCTACCTCTCAATGTCAGGCGGGTACCTCGGGCGTCGGGTGTGCTTTTGACAACTCAATTGCGACGCTGGGTGACTTCGATGCATTATTTGACGTTAGTACTGGTGCTAACAGCGGTTTTCTGAGCATGGGTCGCGGTGGGGAAATTTCTTTCGACCTGACATCGCTTATCTCGCTTTCCAGTGACCTGTTCCTCTATATTGGTGAAGCAGGGAATAATGGGGAGGCGCTCGACGGATCGGTCGTGATTAGCGATCTTCCAGCGGTTCCCGTGCCCGCGGCGGTCTGGTTATTCGGTACGGCATTGATCGGATTGGTTGGTTTTAGTAAGCGACGAAGAGCAACGTAACCGTTAACTAGAATAGAATTTCAAACCCCGCCACTGCGCGGGGTTTTTTATGAGTGTCAAGTGGCCGTTTGTGGCCGAAGAACGAAGCTCAGTTAGTGAGTTTCAGCGTCTGCTTTGGGGAAATAAAAATATGAACGCGGGCACATTGTCCGACTGCATGAACTTGTTAGAACACAACTAATCATATATGCAGTTTGCACAGTAGTTGGCTTTGATACACATAAATCCATCTATTGTCTCGTTTGTACAGCAGAAACTCTCGCCTTTCCCAGGCAAAAACACTGCGCCATTAAAATTCTGGCACCAACAATCTGTATTCAAAGTACATTGGTGGCTTTGATTTGTCTCGATTATTTCGTCAGCGTTGGCTGCGCGTATAAAACCAACTGTCACTAGCATTATTAATAAATTTCGCACTTTGCCTTCTAACGCCTCGCATCAGCGGCGCGGCCCTGCCACGTCCGACTGCATGCGATTGTAAGGTAGGATTGGCGTCGCTTTAAACGTTTCCTTGATCGTGTTGGTAGTGTATTTCGACGCTATCGGTTTCTTGAAAGGATCCATAATAAATGAGATTTCGCCACTATCGAAAGTTTCTGGTTGAATGTAGTGGGCAAGTTTAGGCGATTGCCATTTCATATTTCTACTTACATCAATTATTAGTAATCTTTGTTTGCCGAATCCCCAGAACCGACTGTAGGAATACTGAGGTACTGCGATGTAAGTTGAATCATCCGACCAGATGAAACTAGGGTTGCAATATTCAACCTGCAAACCAGTCGATGTCGTCAGGGTACCGACAGTCGGGTTTCCCATAGATACTTCAACAGCATTCTCGATTTTTGCCCACATCTTTCCTTCTGGCGATTCGAGGTGCAAAGACTTTTGCCAGATTGGTAGGTTATATGGCCACTCTAATTCTGTCACAAGCTACTTAATAGCATAATTAAAAAGTAATTTAACCGACAATATATTATCTGATGCTAGGCGTCTGCTTCTGGCCGAACTACGAAGCTCAGTAAATGAATTTCAGTGTCTGCTCTGGAGAAAACAGACCCTCGCCAGGGAAAAACAGACTTCCGAGTTCGACCCATAATAGCCTCTCGTTAGTGGAGTCAACAGCCGTTGTCGTCTTTTAAAAATCCGTAGCTACAGCTCCATTTAACAATTGATATTTACCCTATTTGGGTGCAAGGAAAAGAATGGCATTGTGTTACGGTGGAACTGCAACAATAAACTTCGAGACGTCTGGGCTTCGGCCTGATCAAAAAAGGCAAAATAGAGGGTTCCAAAGTGAAGACTAAATTGAAATATATCGTTATTGCTTCCCTGCTGTTCGGCGCAAGCGGTTTTAACAGCGCAAAGGCGATTACTGCCGATGAACTCTTGGTTGCGGTACAACAGTTTGCGGCTCAAGTCGTTCAGGCATTTAATCAGGTTGGGCAAGTTCTGGGTGATCACGAGACCAGGATAAGTGACAACGAGACAACAATTACGGTGCTGGAAAATGCGGATGCCGCTACCGGCGCCAGAATTACTGCACTGGAAGCTGAACCCAAAGCAAACATAGCAGTAACTGCGCCAACACCTTTCGACGATATCAACGCTGGTTATACGGAGGGATCAGTTTGGGTCGATATGACAAACAAAGGCGCCTATATCCTGGTCGACAGTGCGCCGGGAGCGGCTGTCTGGAAGCTGATTACAGATGCTAACCCAACAGAACAGATGTTTTGCCGACCCTCGTCGGCCCAACCGCGTCCAGACACTATGCTTGAAGGATGTTTTGACTCCAACGGCAACAATAGAGGCAACACCACAATATCAGAGGTTTTGGCTGAAGGATGGAGGCCCGTTGACGGCTCCTTTTTTGTCTGGGTTAGATGATAGGTACTTAGTAAGTGTTTGAGTGCAGGTGCGCGGCGGCACGTCAAACCAGCCCTGAGGAAGCGGTGATTACAGTACCAATTCGGCTCTGCAATTAACCATGCGGCGCCAGAACGCCAGCGACCGGATATGGCCGTTTCGAGAAGCCCAGCCAGCTCATCTGAGCGTCAGCTTCACGCCCTGAGGTATTCAGTCAAGCTGATTCAAGCATTTCTTGCCTTTTGACCAGGGGTGACCCGCGTCGCTCCAGAGCTTTCAGATATTTAGATTCGTCGTATGCGACACCGGACTGCCAACAACGGTAAAGAATACGTATCCATTTAAACGCTAACGACCTGACCGCAGCCTGGTAGGTTGATCCTTTGTCACGTTGTTGCCGATAATACGCCCCGGCAGCAACGTGACAAAGGATCAACCTACAGGCTGCGGTCAGGTCGTTAGCGTTTAAATGGATACGGATTCTTTACCGTATTTCACAGTTCCGGTGTCGCATACGACGAGTTCTAGATCTTAAAGCCCTGGAGCAACGTGGGTCACCCCTGGTCAAGAGGCGAAAATGCTCAGAATCAGCTTGACTGAATACCTCAGGGCGTGAAGCTGACGCTCAGATGAGCTGGCTGGGCTTCTCGAAACGGCGGGTTTGTCCGGTCGCTGGCGTTCTGGCGCCGCATGGTTAATTGCAGACCGAATTGGTACTGTAATCACTTTTTCCTCAGGGCTAGTTTGACGTGCCGCCGCGCACCTGCACTCAAACACTTACTAAGTACCTATCATCTAACCCAGACAAAAAAGGAGCCGTCAACGGGCCTCCATGTTTCACCAAAAGCCTGATATTGTGGTGTTGCCTCTATTGTTGCCGTTGGAGTCAAAACATCCTTCAAGCATAGTGTCTGGACGCGGTTGGCCGACAAGGGTCGGCAAAACGTGCTCACTTTCTGTTGGTTAGCATCTGTAATCAGCTTCCAGAGCACCGCTCCCGGCGCACTGTCGACCAGGATATAGGCGCCTTTGTTTGCTCTATCGACCCGAACTGATCCCTCCGTATAACCAGCGTTGGTATCAAGTCGAAAGGTGTTGGCGCAGTTACTGCTATGTTTGCTTTGGGTTCAGCTTCCAGTGCAGTAATTCTGGCGCCGGTCGCGGCATCCGCATTTTCCAGCACCGTAATTGTTGTCTCGTTGCCTCAGCCTTCTCCTCGTCTCGTGATCACCCCAAACTTGCCCGACCTTTAAATGCCTGAACGACTTGAGCCGCAAACTGTTGTACCGCAACCAAGAGTTCATCGGCAGTAATTGACCTTGCGCTGTTAAAACCGCTTGCGCCCCGAACAGCAGGGAAGCAATAACGATATATTCAATTTAGTCTTCACTTTGGAACCCTCTATTTTGCCTTTTTTTGATCAGGCAAAAACGCAGACGTCTCGAAGTTTATTGTTGCAGTTCCCACGTAACACAATGCCATTCTTTTCCTTGCACCCAAATAGGGTAAATATCAATTGTTAAATGGAGCTGTAGCTACGGATTTTTAAAAGACGACAACAGCTGTAGCTCACTAACGAGAGGCTATTATGGGTCGAACTCGGAAGTCTGTTTTTCCTGGCGAGGGTCTGCTTTCTCCAGAGCAGACACTGAAATTCATTTACTGACTTCCGTAGGGCTTCGGCCAGAAGCAGACGCCTAGCATCAGATAATATATTGTCGGTTAATTACTTTTTAATTATGCTATTAAGTAGCTTGTGACAGATTAGAGTGGCCATATAACCTACCAATCTGGCAAAAGTCTTTGCACCTCGAATCGCCAGAAGGAAAGATGTGGGCAAAAATCGAGAAGTGTTGAAGTATTTATGGGAAACCCGACTGTCGGTACCCTGACGACATCGACTGGTTTGCAGGTTGAATATTGCAACCCTAGTTTCATCTCGTCGGATGATTCAACCCACATCGCAGTACCTCAGTATTCCTACAGTCGGTTCTGGGGATTCGGCAAAAGATTACTAATAATTGATGTAAGTAGAAATATGAAATGGCAATCGCCTAAACTTGCCCACTACATTCAACCAGAAACTTTCGATAGTGGCGAAATCTCATTTATTATGGATCCTTTCAAGAAACCGATAGCGTCGAAATACACTACCAACACGATCAAGGAAACGTTTGAAGCGACGCCAATCCTCCTTACAATCGCATGCAGTCGGACGTGGCAGGGCCGCGCTGCTGATGCGAGGCGTTAGAAGGCAAAGTGCGAAATTTATTAATAATGCTAGTGACAGTTGGTTTTATACGCGCAGCCAACGCTGACGAAATAATCGGACAAATCGAAGCCACCAATGTACTTTGAATACAGATTGTTGGTGCCAGAATTTTAATGGCGCAGTGTTTTTGCCTGGGAAAGGCGAGAGTTTCTGCTGTACAAACGAGACAATAGATGGATTTATGTGTATCAAAGCCAACTACTGTGCAAACTGCATATATGATTAGTTGTGTTCTAACAAGTTGGTGCAGTCGGACAATGTGCCCGCGTTCATATTTTTATTTCCCCAAAGCAGACGCTGAAACTCACTAACTGAGCTTCGTTCTTCGGCCACAAACGGCCATTTGACACTCATAAAAAACCCCGCGCAGTGGCGGGGTTTGAAATTTTATTCTAGTTAACGGTTACGTTGCTCTTCGTCGCTTACTAAAACCGACCAATCCGATCAATGCCGTACCGAATAACCAGACCGCCGCGGGCACGGGAACCGCTGGAGATCGCTAATCACGACCGATCCGTCGAGCGCCTCCCCATTATTCCCTGCTTCACCAATATAGAGGAACAGGTCACTGGAAAGCGAGATAAGCGATGTCAGGTCGAGATAAATTTCCCCACCGCGACCCATGTCAGAAAACCGCTGTTAGCACCAGTACTAACGTCAAATAATGCATCGAAGTCACCCAGCGTCGCAATTGAGTTGTCAAAAGCACACCCGACGCCCGAGGTACCCGCCTGACATTGAGGATAGGGTCCAGACTCCGGAAGCGGGTTGAAGGTTCCTGAGGTAAAAAGTACATCGTTCACGAAGTCGAACACGCTAAGGCCTGCCAGACCGTCGGCGCATGCTGCATTCAGGCAATCGGTATTCGATAACTTGATACCGGCCAGATCAAAGCCGCTCCAGATACCAGGTGAGCCGGCAGAGTTTGGATCATCGGTAATCGTGATTGACGCCAGCTCGGTTATTCCAAGACCATTCAGTTGCGCTTTAAAAACGCCGGTATCCTGAAAGGTCTCCCCCGGGAGTAACGCTAAGCTGATAGGTACGATAGCTGCTTTTGCCTAGCATCGATCCCAAAAGCAGGAAAGCTGTAAAAATAACGAATAATGTGTGCCTGGAGTTTCATTGTGATGCCCTTCCCTACGGTGATTGGATTTCCCCACCAACGTACTTTATCAATTTTAGCCAGCGGATTCAT
>CAVYHN010000022.1:0-22945 GCA_963768295.1 uncultured Gammaproteobacteria bacterium
GCTGTTGCACGCCAGCTGGAACGCGATGGCCAAGTCGGGCGGGACGCCGCAGTTCAGCATCGCCTCCTATCGCCTGATCAGCGCGATCTGCTGCCTGCCGCTGTTGTTTATATTCCCGCTCCCGTTGGCCGCCAGCTGGCCGATGCTGTTGGCGTCGATGGTTATCCACACGGCTTACTACGTTACTCTTTCCAGGTCCTATCGCAGCGGGGACCTGTCCCAGGTATATCCACTGTTTCGCGGATTGGCGCCGGTGCTGGTCGTGCTGGGCGCGGCCTTGCTGGCGGGCGAGTATTTACCTGTGGGCGCGATGCTCGGTATCGGGCTGGTTAGTGCGGGCTTGATAAGCATTACCTTTGCCGGCGGTACCTTCGGTAAAATCCCCGGACCGGCACTAGGCTGGGGACTCGCGACTTCGGTGCTGATCGCGGCCTATACCGTTGCCGACGGCATGGGCGTGCGCGCCGCCGGCAATCCGTTCAGCTACATCATCTGGCTATTCGTACTCGAGCCGATTCCGATCGGCAGCTGGCTGCTGTTGCGCGACCGTGCGGGCTGGTTCGGATATATGCGGGCCAAACCAGGCAAGATTTGCGTCGGCGCGCTCGCCGCCGCAACCGCCTATGCCATGGTGATCTACGCCATGGGCGTGGCGCCGATGGCGATGGTTTCGTCATTGCGCGAAACCAGTGTAATATTTGCTGCCTTGATCGGTACCCTGTTGTTTCGTGAACCCTTCGGGCGGCAGCGGATAATCGCCGCGACGCTGGTTTGTCTCGGGGTCGTGTTAATAAAGATTCTCAGTTAAACGGAGCCGCCAGCGATGTCATTGACCAAAGATTTCCCCCGGGTGGAGTTGAGCCACCGGCCGACGCCGCTGGAGCTGCTGAAAAACGTCAGCGCCGAGTTTGGCACCCGCGTCTGGATCAAGCGTGACGACTGCACCGGGCTCGCTTTCGGCGGCAACAAGAGCCGGCAGCTGGAGTTTTATGTCGGCCAGGCGCTGGAGCAGGGCGCCGATACGCTGTTGACTACCGGCGCGGTGCAATCCAACCATGTGCGCATGACGGTTGCGGCGGCGCGCAAGATGGGTCTCGAGGTCGAGGTGCAGCTCGAGCATCGCGTCGCGCGCGAGCAACCCGAGTATCACAGATCGGGCAATCCCTACCTGGTCAAACTGATGGGTGCGAAGATCCATTACTACCCGGAAGGCGAAGACGAAGCTGGGGCGGATCGTGCGCTCGAACAGCGTGCGGCCGAACTCGCAAGCGAGGGACGCAAGGCCTACGTAATCCCGCTGTCGAATGCGCACACGCCCTACGGCGCGCTGGGTTATGTCGATGCTGCGGAAGAATTGAGCGAGCAGTTGCGGGCGCGGGGAATTGAAGCAACGCGTTTTATCGTGCCCTCGGGTTCGGCCTCTACCCATGCCGGATTCTTACTGGGCATACGCGCCAGCGGCTGGGCGACACCGGTACACGGCGTCTGCGTGCGTCGCGACGCGATAAGCCAGAAACAACGCGTTTCGACTAAACTGCGGGCGGTCATCGATGTGATCGGGGTCGATATCGATATTCCCGAAGAAGAAATTCTGTGCGACGACAGCATGCTTGCGCCTGGCTACGGCTTGCCCAGCGAAGCCACGGTTGACGCCATCAAGTACCTCGCCCGGCGCGAAGGCATCCTGCTCGATCCGACCTACTCGGGCAAGGCCTTCGCGGTATTGCTGGCAATGTTACGCCAGGCCGAGTTCGGAGCAGACGATAGCCCGGTGTTCTTGCATACCGGCGGCGCCGCCTCGCTGTTTGCCTACCCCGAACTGGTCGAGTAAGCCCGGCGTTGCCTGATGGGTAGCCAGGAAACGTCGGTCGCGATGATTAGAAGCGGCGTTTTTGCGGTAGTTTATTGCGCTGATCATGATTACAATTTCCCGCTAATTTTTTATTGACGCATTTGCACTCAGATTCAGAGGAGATTTTCAATGTCCAAACCCAGAGTTATTGTAACCCGCCGCTGGCATCCCGAAGTCGAGCAGCTGCTGGTCGAAAAATTTGATACCCAGCTCAACCAAGATGATCATTCGATGTCGGTGGCGGAGCTACAGGACGCGTTGCGCAATGCCGACGCGGTGCTGCCGACGGTGTGCGACAAGGTAAGCGCCGAAGTGCTCGGCGCCGATAATATTCGCGCCAAAATCCTTGGTAGCAATGGTGTGGGCTTTAACCATATCGATCTCGACGCGGCCAAAGCCGCCGGGCTTACGGTCACCAATACGCCCGAAGTGCTGACCGATTGCACCGCCGACCTCGCGATGACGCTGCTGCTCGCGATTGCGCGCCGCGCCGGCGAAGGCGAGCGTCACCTGCGTAACGGCGAATGGACCGGTTGGCGCCCGACGCACATGATGGGTACCAGCGTCACCGGCAAGACCCTCGGTCTGATCGGTATGGGCCGCATCGCCCGCGCCGTCGCCGCGCGTGCCGCTCACGGGTTTAACATGAAAATTATTTTTCACGACCCCTTTCCGCCGCGCGCAGAAGACATCGCCGGCCTGAACGCAACCCAGTGTGCCTCCCCAGAGGAAGTTTTTGCCCAGGCCGATTTCGTCTCGCTGCATTGCCCGGGCGGCAAGGAAACCTATCACCTGATCGGCGCCGACGCCTTCAGGGCGATGCAACCAGGCGCTTTTTTAATCAATACCGCGCGTGGTGATGTCGTCGACGAGGCAGCGCTGGTCGAAGCGCTGGAAAACGGCGAAATCGCCGGCGCCGGGCTCGACGTGTTCGAAAAGGAACCCGCGGTCACCGCCGGATTACTGCAACTGGAAAATGTCGTGCTGCTGCCGCACCTCGGCAGCGCCACCATGGAGACACGTAAAGCGATGGGGATGCGCGTGGTGGAAAACATCGAAGCCTTCTTCAACGGCGAAACCCCGCGCGACAAGCTGGTCTGATTGCCGTCAGGTCCGCCATATCGCGACGTGATATGGCGGACTGAACCGACTCAGCAAGCTGTCACCCCGCGGCTCGACCGCGGGATCCAGGGCCGAAGTGAATATCCCTGCATAACTGGATCCCGCCGGTTCGACGCATCGGGTCGATCCGCGGTATGACACTGCTTCGTCTTTTTAAAAACAGGCTTCGTACAGGCGGCGGGTATTGTCGGCATCCATCGCCACCGGGTTGCCGCCGACGCTGGGGTCCTTGAGCGCCGATTCGACCAGCCAGTCCAGGTCCGGATCGGTGGCGCCGAGTTCGGTCAGGTTGGCCGGAATGCCAAGCGACGCATTCAATTCATTGACGTAGTTGTAGAATCCCTCGAATCCACCGGCGATGCCGAGATAGGCGGCCAGCGCCTCGATACGGGTTTCGATCGCGGCCCGATTGAATTCCAGCACCGGCGCCATCACGACTGCATTGGTCGTGCCATGGTGGGTGTTGTAAAAGGCGCCGATCGGATGCGACAAAGCGTGAATCGCGCCCAGCCCTTTTTGAAACGCGGTTGCGCCCATTGCGGCGGCCGACATCATGTGCGCACGCGCCTCGATATCGCTGCCGTCGGCATAGGCGCGCGGCAGGTATTCTCTGACCAGGCGCATGCCTTCGACCGCGATCCCCTGGCTCATTGGGTGATAATGCGGCGAGCAATAGGCCTCGAGGCAATGGGCGAAGGCGTCCATGCCGGTGCCGGCCGTGATTGCGGCGGGCATGCCGACGGTTAGCTCCGGGTCGCAGATCACCACCGCCGCCAGGATTTTTGGATGGAAAATGATTTTCTTTTCGTGGGTTTCCGAATTGGAAACCACGCCTGCACGTCCGACCTCGGAGCCGGTGCCGGCGGTGGTCGGCACCGCGATGATTGGCGCGATCTTGTCGGCGTCGGCGCGCGTCCACCAGTCACCGACATCCTCGAAATCCCAGACCGGGCGGGTTTGACCGCACATGAAGGCGACAACCTTGCCCAGATCGAGACCCGAGCCGCCACCAAAGGCGATTACGCCGTCATGACCCCCGTCCCTGAATGCCTGGATGCCTGCTTCGAGATTTTTCTCGTTTGGATTGGGGTCGACGTCGGCGAACAGGGCGTTACCGAGTCCTGCCTGTTCGAGCAGCGCCAGCGTGTTGCCGGTGATAGGCAGGTTGGCCAGGCCACGGTCGGTGACCAGCAGCGGTTTTTGCATGCCGGCGGCATTGCAGGCGTCGGCGATTTCATTGATGCGCCCGGCGCCAAATCGAATAGCGGTCGGATAGGACCAGTTTCCGGTAAGTTGCATGTTTTTATCCCACAAAATATTGAATAGTTATCAGGCCCGTTCGAAGCCACGGCTGACTTCGTAATCGGTAACCTTGCTGTTGAAATCCTCGAGCTCCCATTCCGCGCAGCGCACATAGTGGTCGATGACGTCGGAGCCCATCGCGTCGCGCAGCATACCGGATTTTTTCAGCGCCAGTGCAGCCTGCGCCAGCGTCGACGGAATTTCACGCGCCTTGCGCGCCTGGTAAGCGTCGCCCTTGAACTCTTTTTCCAGTTCGAGTTTGTCTTCGATGCCGGCAATGCCGGCGGCGATTTGCGCCGCGATTGCGAGGTAGGGGTTTAGATCGCTGCCGCCGACGCGGCATTCGACGCGTACGTTACGGCTGCCGTCGGCGACCACACGGTATCCGGCGGTGCGATTATCCAGCGACCAGATTGCCTTGGTCGGCGCGAAGGTTCCGGCGACGAAACGTTTGTAGGAATTGACGTATGGCGCCAGAAAATAAGTATTGTCGCTGGCATACTTCAGCAGGCCTGCGACATAGTGACGCATCGTGTCCGACATGCCGTATTCGGCATTGGCGTCGAAAAATACAGGATCGCCGCCGGTCGAAACCAGCGACTGGTGGATATGGCTGGAGGAGCCGGCCGCGTCGTGGCTCCACTTGGCGAGGAAAGTCACCGCGCGATCCTGCAGGAAGGCGATTTCCTTGACCGCGTTTTTGACCAGGCAGTGGTTGTCCGCCATTTGCAGCGCGTCGCAGTAGCCGACGTTGATCTCGGCCTGTCCGGGATCGGCCTCACCCTTGGTGTTTTCGACCTTCACGCCCGCGCCATGCAAACCGTTACGGATGGCGCGCATCAGGCCTTCTTCCTTGGTCGTCTGGAAGATGTGGTAGTCCTCGTTGTAGGGGCTGAAGGTGGTCATGTTGCGGTAAGACTTGTCACGCATTTCCTCGAAGCTTTCGCGAAACACGAAAAATTCGAGTTCGGTCGCAACCGCCGAGGCCAGGCCCATGCTTTGCAGGCGGCTGATCTGCTGCTTCAGCACCGAGCGCGGCGCGTGCGGCACCAGCGCGTGGGTGTGATGATCGAGCAGATCACAGGTGACCATCGCGCTGCCTTCCAGCCACGGCAGCAGCCGCAGGGTCGCCATATCGGGTTTCATGACATAGTCGCCGTAACCGGCGGACCAGCTGGTGGAGGCGTAGCCGTCGACGGTATACATTTCGAGATCGGTCGCGATCAGGTAATTGCAGCAGTGGGTTTCTTCGAAGGCGCTTTCGAGAAAGAACTCGGCGTGAAAACGTTTACCCATCAGCCGCCCCTGCATGTCGGGTATGGCGGTGATGACGGTGTCGATTTGTCCGTTGGCGACTTTTTCCTTGAGCGCTTCCAGGGTGAGATTGCCAGGCATGATAATTATCTTTTTCGGGTTAATAAAAGGGGGTCGGCGAATCCAAAAGGATTCGCCTAGAATACGCCCCCGGGTTTCACAGAATCAAGTCTAAGCGTAACGATAAGGTCTTCCGGCCTTGGTCATGTCGGCATTGTACTGCTTGAAGATGTTTACGACTTTCGCCTTGGTCGGTGACTCGGCGGCGATTTCGTCCCAGAACTTGACCGCCGCGGCTTCGACCGTGGCCCATTCTTCGTCCGCAATCGAAGTCAGCTTCAGCTTGGTGCCGTTGACGCGCAACGCGGCTTCGCCACCCCAGTACCACCACTGACGATAGTAATGCGAGCTATCCATGGCCAGGGTCAGCAACTCCTTGAGGTTATCGGGCAGCTTGTTATAGCTATCCATATTGGCGAAGAACGATCCCGCCCAGGCGCCCGAGATGTTGTTGGTCAGGAAGTAGTTGGTGACGTCCGCCCAGCCGACGGTGTAGTCCTCGGTGATGCCGGACCAGGCGATCCCGTCGAGCTCGCCGGTCTGCACCGCAACCTCGATGTCTTCCCAGGGCAGGGTGACCGGCACCACGCCGAACTGGGCCAGGAAGCGGCCTGCGGTCGGGAAGGTGAAGACGCGCTTACCCTTGAGATCGGCGAGACTGCGGATCGGATCCTTGGTGTTGAAATGGCAGGGATCCCAGGCGCCCGCGGACAGGTGCTTGACCCCGACCTTGGAATACTCGGCGTCCCAGATTTCATTCAAGCCGTACTGGTTGAACAGCACCGGCACGTCGAGTGAGTAGCGGCTCGCGAACGGGAAGTAACCGCCGAACACGGTCACCTCGGTCGGTGAGGCCATCGAATCGTCGTCCGACTGCACCGCGTCGATCGTGCCCTTTTGCATGGCGCGGAACAGTTCGCCGGTCGGTACCAGCTGGTCGCCGTAAAATAATTCGATCTGCATCTCGCCGCCGGCAATCTTGTTGAACGAATCGATTGCCGGTTTGACGACATGCGCGGCCAGTGGTCCGCCCGCGTAGGTCTGCATGCGCCATTTGATCGTCGACTTGGCGGAAACATGTACTGCGGGTGCGCCGAGCGCCGCGACGCCCGCCAGGCCGGCGCCGGTTGTGGTTAGAAATTTACGTCTGCTTGTCATCTCATTTCTCCTTTATCGTGTCATGAGTTATCGGTTCTTATCTCCCGATTATATTTTTGCCTGCCCGTTACTCTGGCCTAGCGCGCGTAAACATATTGCGGCAGCCAGAGTGCGATTTCCGGGAACTTCATTATCAGTATCAGGGCGAGAATCATTACCCCGACAAACGGCAGGATCGATCCATAGATATCGCGCAGGGAAATTTCGGGTGGTGCCATCGCGCGCATCAGGAACAGGTTGTAGCCAAACGGTGGTGTCATGTAGGCGATCTGGGTGGTGATCGTGTAGAGCACACCATACCATATCAGGTCGAATCCCAGTACCGCGACCAGCGGGACGTAAAGCGGTGCGACGATAACCAGCATCGCGGTGTCATCGAGAAAAGTGCCCATCACCAGGAAGGACAGCTGCATCAGGATCAGGATGACCCAGGGGTCGAGTCCGAGTTGCTCGGTGAACAGGTTGTCGATCGCGCGTACCGCGCCGAGGCCGTCGAAGACCGCGCCGAAACCGAGCGCTGCGAGGATAATCCACATGAACATACAGGATATCGCCAGCGTGTTGCGCACCGATTTTTCTAACACTTCTCGCGTCATGCGTCGCTTGACTACCGCGGCGACAAAGGCGGTCATCGCGCCGATGGCGGAACTTTCGACCAGGCTGGTCCAGCCGTTGATAAAGGGCAGCATCATCGAGGCGAAGATGATTATCGGCAACAGGCCCGCGCGCAGCAGGCGCAGCTTTTCGCGCATGGGTATGTCGCGCTCTTCTTTCGATAGTACCGGACCGAGCTCGGGCTGAAGGCGGCAGCGAATGGCGATGTAGAGCACGAACATCGTCGCCATCATCAAGCCAGGCATCACCCCGGCAAGCCATAGTTGACCGACCGGCTGACGTGCGATCATCGCGTACAGCACCAGCACCACTGACGGCGGCACCAGGATACCGAGCGAGGACCCGGCCTGGATTACGCCCGTGACCATGCGTTTGTCGTAACCCCGTCGCAGCAGTTCGGGCAGGGCGATGGTGGCGCCGATCGCCATGCCGGCAACCGACAGGCCGTTCATCGCCGAGACCAGTACCATCAGGCCGATGGTGCCGATTGCAAGCCCACCGTGCAGCGACCCCATCCAGACGTGAAACATGCGATACAGGTCATCGGCGATCTTCGACTCGGACAGGATATAGCCCATGAAAATGAACATCGGTAAGGTCAGCAGCGGGTACCACTTCATCAATTTCATGGCCGCCGAAAACGGCAGGTCAGAACCGCCGACGCCCCACAGGGTTAACGCCGCCACCGAGGCCACGATGCCGATCGCGCCGAAAACTCGCTGCCCGGTGAGCAGCATCAGCATCATCGAGGAAAACATCAGGATGGCGATCATCTCATTTGGCATGATCGAGCTCCTCGCCCCTGATCTTCAGGATATCCTTGATCAATTCCGAAACCGCCTGCAGCAACATCAGGGCGATACCGACACACATGATGACCTTTATCGGCCACATATAGGGCCGCCACGCCGAATAGCTGCGCTCCTGGTACTGGATCGCGTACTGGGTGCTTTCAAACCCGCCATATAACAACACGCCCAGGTAAAAGATCAGGAACAGCACGGTAAACGAATCAACCCAGGCCTTGGTTTTGTCGGACCATTCGTTGTAGAACAAATCCATGCGCACGTTGGCGCCGAGCTGGAGTGAGTAGGGCCCTCCCATGATGTAGTAGGCGACCATCGCGAACTGCGCGATTTCCAGCGTCCACAGCGATGGCAGGAAGAAGGTTTTGGAGATCGACGACCACAGCAGGATCCCGATCATGACGAAGATGAAGTACATCATGACCCGACCGATGCGGTAATTGACGCTGTCGACAACAGAGACGTAGCGTTTGGCTAGTTGGAGCATTACGTTCCAGGCTAGTGGCTTAGATACCGGGGTATCGAAGCCAGCATGTTTTTAATTATTGCCGGGATCTTTTCATTATCGCCAGACGCAGTCAAGCCGGGCAGGCGCTGGCGCCTGTCCGGTGATGTGCCAGTTATTGGTATTCGCCGGGTGGCTAGAAGCCTTTCAGCAAGTTGCGAAAGGTTTTGGTGAAGTTATTTTCTAATTCCAGTTCGCGCTCGTATTGCTCGCGTTCCAGCTTGGCGCGCAGGCTCTGGCGTCTGCGTTCCACGTAACTGTCACCCACCGCGCAGCTGACCACCTGGGTATAGGTACGCATAATGCTGCTGTCGGTTGCATCCATTGTTTCAAATCCAGTATAGGTTGTGTCGTCGTTCATCGATTCGTCCAAAAATCTAGTCCAGGAAAATTTTTAAAATAGTTTATCGAATTTCGAGCCCGATACATTGGGCCTTTGCACAGAACGAATATTAGGAATGATCTCGGTGCAGTTATGTGAAGAGACTCACAGCCCGGGAAATGACTGAAAAATAGACAACCTTCTGTCTGGATTTTACTACCGTTCACGCGCAAGCGTTGTTATCAGGGACGATCGGGCAGGTCGGTGAATATCTTTTTTATCGCCAGATCGAGTCGGGTCTTCGGCCGAGAAACCGGTTGCACCAGCGCCAGTTGACGGGTATCCACCGGCCTTCCGAAGGGGATATGCACAATATTCCTGGTGTCGACTGCCGCGTGCAGCCGACGCGGTACGATGGCAACGCCGAAACCCCTGGCTACCAGATTTTCGATCGCCTCGAGTGAATCGATTTCGATCGATTCGCGAATGTGGATGCCGCGTTGCTGCAGCCTGGCGGCAATATGTTGTCCCACCCAGGTACGCCGGCTGAAGGCGATGTACGGCATCGAGCGTAATAGCTCGTCGTCGGCGGTTATTTCCCCCCGATCGACTGGCGCGATAACGTAAAAAGGTTCCGCAGCAATCGCGGTGATATCGAGTTCGGGTATTTCGACCACCGGCGAGGTCAACAGGGCATAGTCGAGCTCGCGGCGCGACACCGCGGCGGCGAGTTCTCCCGACAGGCCGGACTTGACCCTGACCTTGAGTTCGGGGAATTCCAGGCGCAGCGCTTCCAGCACGCGTGGCAACAGGTTTTGCACGGTGGTCGGAATGAAACCGATGGCGATCGAAGCCAGCGTTTCGGCGCCACTGGCGACCTGCTTTATGGTTTCCAGTTTATCCAGCACTTCGCTGGCGATACTGGCGATGCGGGCGCCTTCGACCGTCAGCGTCACCGGGCGCCGGCTGCGGTCGAACAGGTCAATCCCGAGCGAATTTTCGAGCTGCTGCATCTGCACGCTGATCGCCGAGTGACTCAGGCCGATGCGGTCGCCGGCGGCGGCAAAACTTCCCTGCTGTAATATGGTCGATATCGAGCGAAGTTGTCTTAAATTCATTCGAAATAAAACTATTCACAACATTAAAGAATATAAAGTTTAGATCAAATTAATTTCAATTTCATGAAAATTAATAAAGTAATACAATGCTTCGATGCAGGGTTCTAATCCAATTCGGGTGAAAGTATGGCGCGGTGACGCCGAGGGTGGCACCTTCGCCGAATACGAAGTACCGCAGCAACCTTCGCAAACCGTGCTCGACATCGTTACATGGATCCAGCGCCACGCCGACCCCAGCTTGAGTTATCGCTTCGCCTGCCGGGTTGGCATGTGCGGCTCCTGTGCGATGATGGTCAACGGGGTTCCGCGCTGGACCTGCCGCACGCATGTCAACAAGGTCAATCAAGGCAATCGACTCACCATCGAGCCGTTGCGCAACCTGCCGGTAATCAAGGACCTGGTCTGCGATATGAGCCAGTTTTTCGAAAAGTGGAAACGCGCCGAAGGACAGTTCAGCGGCGACGGCTCACGTGAACAGCCGGTGGCCGCGATTTCACCGACCGAACCGGCGCGCCGCGCCGCCAGTGCGGCGATTGAATGTATCAACTGTGCGATCTGTTACGCCGCCTGCGACGTGGTTGCCTGGCAGCCGGATTATCTCGGTCCGGCGGCACTCAATCGCGCCTGGAGCCTGCAGAACGATAGTCGCGACCGGCGCCATGAGGGACGTCTGCAGGCGGTAAGCTCGGATGGCGGTTGCCTGTCGTGCCACTCGCAGCAGGGTTGTGCCAATTTCTGCCCCAACGAACTCAATCCGACCGCGTCAATCGCGGGGTTGAAAAAAATGGCCGCGGGCAGTTTCATGAAAAAGAAATACCGGGAACGGCATGGCTGAGTTGAGACTGTACCTGGCGCAACGCATCAGCGCGGCCGTCATGGCGCCGCTGGTGCTGGTGCATCTCGGGGTCATGATCTATGCCATCCAGGGCGGTCTGTCGGCCGAGGAAATCCTCGCACGCACGCGCGGCAGCCTGCTGTGGGGAAGCTTTTACGGGCTGTTTGTCATTGCCGTTGCGGTGCATGCGGCGATTGGGGTGCGCAACATCCTGTCTGAATGGCTACAGCTGCGCGGCCCTTTGCTGAGTGCGGTTTGCTGGCTGTTCGGCCTTGTCCTGTGGACGGCGGGCTGGCGCGCGGTGGCGGCCGTGGTGGCAAGCTGATGAAGGCGCACCGCCGACAACCGTTATACCTGGCGTTCCTGTTGCATCGATTGTCGGGGCTCGGGTTGGCGCTGTTTTTGCCGCTGCATTTCTACGTGCTCGGGCAGGCGCTCGCGGGTGCGGACGCTTTCGACGAAGCCCTGGGCTGGACCGAGGGGCCATTGATCAAAATTGCCGAATTCGGCCTCGTGTTTCTGCTGGCGGTGCATTTCTTTGGCGGTTTGCGTTTGCTGGCGCTGGAAAACCTGCCGTGGAGCAAGCGTCACAAAAACTATGCCGCGCTCGCGGTCGCGGTGGCGTTTTTTGTCGCCTGCGGGTTCCTGTTGCGGGCGGTTTGAATGGACTACCAGACGCTAAAAACAGATGTACTCATTCTCGGCAGCGGCGGCGCCGGATTGTTCGCCGCGCTGCATGCCCAAAAAGCCAATCCCGATCTCGACGTTACCATTGCGATCAAAGGCCTGCTCGGCAAATGCGGCTGCACGCGCATGGTCCAGGGTGGCTACAACGTCGCGCTTAGCCCCGGCGATTCGATCGAGCGACATTTCATGGACACGATTATCGGCGGCAAATGGCTGCCGGACCAGGATATGGCGATGCGCCTTTGTCGGACCGCGGTGACCCGGGTGCAGGAACTCGAAAACGAGCTCGGCTGCTTTTTTGACCGCAACGACGACGGCTCGTTGCACCACAAGGCCTTTGCCGGGCAAACCTTCGACCGCACCGTGCACAAGGGCGACCTGACCGGCATCGAAATCATCAGTCGACTGATGGAGCAGGTGCGCGCACTGCCGGTTGATCTGATGGAAGAACACCGCGCACTGGCGCTGGTGCCGTCATCTGATGGCGACGGGCTTGCCGGGGTGCTGCTGGTCGATATGCGCAGCGGCGAGTTTCGCCTGGTGCAGGCCAAGACCGTGCTGCTGGCGACCGGTGGCGGACCGACCATGTATCGTTATCACACGCCGTCGGGAGACAAGTCGATGGATGGCCTGGCGATGGCGCTGCGGCTGGGTCTCGGTTTACGCGACATGGAAATGGTGCAGTTTCATCCGACTGGCCTGCTGGCCGGTGTCGACACGCGCATGACAGGCACCGTGCTCGAAGAGGGTTTGCGCGGCGCGGGTGGTTTGCTGCTTGACGGCGATGGTGAGCGTTTCATGCTGAAATACGATAAGGACGGAGAACGCGCCACGCGCGATATCGTCAGCCGTGCGATCTATGCTGAAATGCGTGCCGGGCGAACCACAGCCAACGGCGGTGTCTATATCTCGATGAGTCACCTGGGTCCTGAAATCGTCGCACAAAAGTTTCCCGGCATGGTCAAACGCTGTGCCGATTGCGGTTTCGATCTCGCCGGCGGGCGGGTCGAGGTGGTGCCGACCGCGCACTATTTCATGGGTGGCGTGATGGTCAAACCCGATACCCGAACTGTCTTCCCAGGCTTATTTGTCGCTGGTGAAGACGCCGGTGGCGCTCATGGCGCGAATCGGCTCGGCGGCAACGGTGTCGCCAATTCAACCGTATTCGGCGGTATCGCGGGTGACGAAATGGCCGCCGAGGCGAGCGCGCAGAATCACTGGCGTGATGTCGATGACGAGGTTGTCGCGGCCGCCATCGAACAATGCATGTTGCCGTTTCGGCAGGCGGTGGGCGACGTAAACGCAATTCGTGACGACCTGCTCAACGTGATGTGGGACGGTGTCGGAGTGCTGCGCGATGCCGCGGGTATCGCGCAGGCGCAGTCCGAGTTGGCGCAGTTGAAAATGGAACTGGAGAGCACCGGCATCGGCGACGATAACCGGGTGTTTAACCTGAGCTGGCACGACTGGCTCAACCTGCGTAGCCTGATCGAGGTGTCCGAGGTGATTGCCGCGGCCGGGCTGGCGCGCGAAAACTCACGCGGCGCCCACTACCGCGAGGATTTCCCCGATGTCGGCAACCTCGAGGAATCTTACTTTACCATTGCCAGCCGTAACCACGATGGGGTCCAGGTCGAACGCGCGCCGGTCGAATTCTCTATCGTCCAACCGGGGGAGTCCCTGATCCAACATGATTGATTACCAAACCATTGAGAATGCCGCGCGCCAGATCATGGCCAACGCCGCGATCGACATTCCGCCGGATTACCGGCAGGGCATCGAGGACATGGCGAAATGGGAAGAGGGAGAGTTGTCCTGTTTCGTTTTGCAAACCATGATGGATAACTGGAACGCGGCCAGCGAGGACCGACGACCGATGTGCGCCGATACCGGCCTGCCGCGCTACTACGTCAAGGTCGGCAATAATGCGCGCCTGGTCGATGGTTTTACCGGTCTCGAACGCGCGCTGCGCAGCGCTACCGCGCTCGCCACGCACGATATCCCGCTGCGCCCGAACCGGGTGCACCCGCTGTGGCGCACCGATCACAACAACAATGTCGGCATCAACGCGCCGGAGATCGACTGGAGTTTCGAACCCGGGGTCGACTGGATCGACATCACCACCGTGCACAAGGGCGGACTGTTCGGCACCGATTACCGCATGCTGTTCCCCGGCGACGGCATCGACGGCATCAAGCGCTTCTTCCTCGATACGCTGGTCTCCTTCGGCAAGCGCGGACTGGCCTGCCAGCCGGCGATCATCGGTATCGGCCTCGGTGGCTCCAAGGACACCACCATGGTGCTGGGCAAGCAGGCCGCCTGCCTGCGCGTGGTCGGCAATCGTAATCCCGATCCGAAAGTAGCCGAACTCGAACTCGAGCTGAAAAAGCTCGGCAACAGCATCGGTATGGGTGCGATGGGATTCGTCGGCAACGCAATGGTGGCCGACTGCCATATCGAGGTTGGCTTTACCCATACCGGCGGCATGCCGATGAGCGTGCACGCCTTCTGCCTGTCGTCGCGTCGCGCCACGGTGCGCATCCATGCCGACGGCACGGCCGAATATCGCCACGATCCCCAGTGGTTCACCCCTTACATGCGCAGAGAGACAGTCGAATGGCCAGTCAGCAAGCAGAGCGAAAAACAGTCCGTTTAAAACTCCCGGTGCAGGCCGAAGACCTGGCTACGCTCGAAATTGGCAGCGTGGTCTATCTCGACGGCGTGATTTACACCGCGCGCGAGGGCGTTTACAAAAAGGTGCTGCAAGAGGGCGCGGATCTGCCCGCTGGGGTAACTGAACTCAGCAACGTGAATTTTCACTGCTCGCCGGCAGCCGCGGTCGAGCCCGATGGCAGTTATTCGGTTGGTGGGGTCACCGCCACCGCGAGTTTTCGTTTTTCGAAGTGGATGGCGCAGTGGTTACAGATATCAGGCGCGAAAATAATCATCGGCAAGGGCGGTATGTCGCTCGAGGACTATCAGAATATCCTCGTTCCCGCCGGCGCAATCTATCTGACCACGGTCGGTTACGGCACCGGGGCCCTGCTGGGGCGCGGTATCAAGGCGGTTAAGACGGTGCACTGGCTCGAAGAACTCGGCAATGCGCAGGCGATGTGGGTTTTCGAAGTCGAAAATCTCGGTCCTTTCCTGGTCGAGAGTGATCTCGAGGGGAACAGCCTGTTCGAACAACACGGACGACTGGTAAACGCCAATCTCGAAAAACTGTATGCAGGCCTGAAGGCGCCGGCCCTGAGTCGTTATGGCGAAACCGATGACCGCAAGGATGAACTCATTTAGTGCGGTTAAGCTGGGCGTAAGCTTAAAACCTTAATAATATGCCGGATTTCCGTGGCTTGCGATGCGTGTAAAGACAGCATAGAATCCACGGTTCAAATATAAAAACGCAGTTATGAACTGCAAGCTCGACAATCGGAGGAGCAAAATGAAAAAGTTATCCGTGCTATCGATCCTGATGGCGGCAGTATCCCTTCTTTTTTCACAGGCAAGCATGGCGGCCTGCGGTGAAATTCATCTCGGCTCGGCAATTTCGCTGACCGGCAAATACGCCACCAACGGAATTCACGCCAAGAACGGCTATGAATACGCCATCCAGGTAATTAAGGATAATGGCGGCGTCATGGTCGACGGCAAGTGTTACAACTTCAAGGTCATCTATTACGATGACGAATCCAAGGGCGACCGCG
This sequence comes from uncultured Gammaproteobacteria bacterium, assembly GCA_963768295.1. Taxonomy (GTDB): domain Bacteria; phylum Pseudomonadota; class Gammaproteobacteria. The sequence continues at coordinate 15,401 of CAVYHN010000022.1, forward strand.
GCGCGACTCTGGCGGAACGCCTGATCAGCCAGGACAAGGTCCAGTACATGCTGGGGCCGTATTCCTCGGGGATGACCAAGGCGATAGCGCCGGTCACCGAAAAATACAAGATCCCCATGGTTGAAGCCGAAGGTGCATCCCGCTCATTGTTCAACAAGGGTTACAAGTACCTGTTCGCGGTACTCTCTACTTCGGAGCAATACCTGGCGTCAGCGGTCACTCTGGCGGCTGAAATGGCTGAAAAGTCCGGCAAGAAACCTTCGTCGGTCAAGGTCGCCATTGCGGTCGAAAACGATCCCTTCTCGCTCGACATACGCGCCGGTGTATCCGAGGATGCGGCCAAGTACAACATGAAGGTTGTAATCGACGAAAAACTGCCGCGTGATCTGTCTGATATGAGCTCCATCCTGACCAAGGTCAAGCTGCTCAAGCCAGACCTGTTGATCGTCAGCGGCCACTCCAAGGGCGCCGCCACCGCGGTACGTCAGATGGAGGAACAAAACATCAAGGTGCCGATGATCGCGTTGACGCACTGTGAAGCCGCCGATGTCACCGGCAAATTCGGAGCCGCTGCCAACGATCTTCTGTGTTCAACCCAGTGGGCGGAATCCCTGGCCTACAAGGATCCTTTGTTCGGCAGCGCGGCTGAGTACGAAATGAATTTCAAGAAAGCCTTTCCCGAGTACAAGGATAAGAAAGTCCCATACCAGACCGCACAGGCGACCGCCGCGGTTTACGTCTTCAAGGATGCGTTCGAGCGCGCCGGATCGCTGGACAAGGAAAAGGTGCGCGATGCGATTTCCGCGACCGACCTGATGACCTTCTACGGCGGTATCAAGTTCTCCGAAGCGGGTAACAACATTGCCAAGCCGATGGTGTTGCGTCAGATCCAGAACGGTGAATACAACGTGGTTGCGCCCTCGGCGTTTGCCTCGCATAAGCTGAACTGGCCGCGTAAATAGAAACCCGGATCGAAAACAGGACGCCATAGGCGTCCTGTTTTTGTTTAATCCAGGAAAAATCTATGGATCAAATTCTCGGCAACATTGGGCTTCTGTTCGAATTCCCGGTCGTTAATCTGAAGATTGTCCTCGACGGGATAATGGTCGGCGCGCTGTTCGCGCTCGCAGCCTATGGCCTCGCGCTGGTCTGGGGCGTCATGAACGTCAAGAACCTGGCCCAGGGCGATTTTGTTATCTCCGGTGGCTACGTCTCCTGGTGGCTGGTGCAGCACGGCTTTCCGGCCTTGCTTGGCGTACCGATAGCCTTCGTCGTCATGTGGGGCATCGGCTGGGTTATCTACAAGCTGGTCATATCGCGCGTCATCGAGCGTGATCTATTCACCTCGTTGCTGGCCACCTTTGGCCTTGCGATCATGATGGCGCAGATTCTCAACCTGCTGTTCGGTTCGGATACGCAGAGTGTCGATCTCGACTACGACGTACTTTATTTCTTTGACGGTTTTATCGACGTGCCGATAGCCAAACTCATCGGCGTACTGATGGCCGCAGCACTAGCTGCGGGGGTTATTATTTTCATGAAGTCGAGTCGCATGGGGCAGGCGATCCGGGCCACGGCGCAGGATGCCCGCGCGGCGCGAGTGATGGGTATCGATACCGAGAAGGTATACGCTTTCACCTTTTCACTGAATTCGGCGATTTGTGGTGCCGCCGGGGCAATCATCGTCATGGTCTGGGTGATCCAGCCGTTTTACGGCATTGCCTATTCGATTCGCGCCTTCGTCATCGTTACCGCGGCCGGCCTCGGCAATCTGCCTGGCGTTATCGCCGCGGGCCTGGGAATCGGCGCGCTGGAGCAGTATGGTTCGCACATCTTCGGCATCGGGTATCAGCAGGCCATCGCGGTCATGCTGTTGTTGCTGGTGTTGTTGTATCGACTGATTCAGCAACGGCGTAACCGACAGGTATTGAAGTAGCTGCGATGAAGATGGCTAAAAATAAAATCATTCTGTACGCGCTGATCCTGGCCTTTACCTTTGTTTCCCCGTTTGTGTTCCCGAACTTTGGCACCCAGCTGGCGACCCTGTGGTTGATGATCATCGTCGCCCTGACCTGGGATATGACCGGTGGACAAATGGGTTACAACTCGCTCGGTAACATATTCTTCTACGGTACCGGCATGTACGTCGCTGCCCTGGTCGCAATCGGCCTGGTGTATGACGTGGGTGATTACACCAATGCGGCGGGTGGCGGTATCTACGAGTTTACCGATCTCGAGTATTTCGGCGGTATGGCGCTCGGCGTGCTCGCCGCCGGGTTATTCTGCTCCATCACCGCGGTCATTATCGGATCGCTTACCTTCGGTCTGCGAGGACCGTATTTCGCTATCGGCACGCTCGGCGTGGCCATCGCTGCCGGCGAGCTGGTGTCCAACTGGGACTGGGTCGGCGGCGGTCAGGGTATCGCGCTGCCGGTTTACCCGGGCGACCTCGATACCGGCAAGACCTTCTTTTACTTTCTGTTTGCCGCGGTCGGCGTCAGCGTGTTTATTTTTGCGAAGTGGCTCTACGGTACCCGCTTTGGCGCTGCGATCAACGCGATTCGCGACGACGAGGAAAAGGCCGACGCGATGGGCATCCACACGCTGCGCTACAAGCTTTATACCTGGGCGATGGCCGCATTTTTCGTCGGCATGGCCGGCGGCATATCGGCATTTCAGCTGATCCATTTCGAACCGCTGGAATCGGCCTACCAGACCATCAACCTCGGCATCTTCATGGTGGTCTGCGTACTGCTGGGCGGCAAGGGCACCCTGTGGGGACCGGTGGTCGGCGCGATCCTGTTCCACCTGTTCAAGGAAATCACCTGGAATTACCTGCTCGGCTGGCAGTGGGTCGCGCTCGGCGCGCTGATCGTCGTCACCGTGGTTTATTTCCAGGATGGCGTGATGGGCTGGTTGGAGCATAAACGCCCTGAATGGTTTGGCATCAAGGTCGAGAAAAAAGTTGCGGAGCAGGCCGAATGACCGCGATTATCGAAGTCAGGGATGTATCGAAAAAGTTTGGTGGCGTGGTTGCCAACCAGGATGTCTCGCTATCGGTCAATACCGGCACCATCACCGGGCTGATCGGTCCGAATGGCTCTGGCAAAACCACGCTGTTCAATTCCATCGTCGGCTATCACCCGATCGATTCGGGCTCGATCAAGTTCGAGGGCGAGGAAATATCCGACCTTTCCGGTACAGAAGATCGCGCGGCGTGGATTGCTGCGCACCTTTCAGCAGACCCGAATCTACGGCGCGATGAACGGCGTCGAGAACATGCTGATTTCGCTGCCGCACCGCAAGATGAAAATCTGGGATGCGCTGAAGACCTTTACCCGGGAAGACTACGAACGCGCCGACCACCTGCTTGAATTTGTCGGGCTCTACGAAAAGCGCATGCTCAAAAGCGGCGACCTGTCCTTCGGTCAGCAGAAGCTGCTCGAGTTTGCGATGGCGCTGATGAACGAGCCGACCTGCCTGTTGCTCGATGAACCCACCGCCGGCATCAACCCGACCCTGATCAACGGCCTGATCGACCGACTCAAGCGCGCCAATACCGAGTTCGGCATTACCCTGTTCGTCATCGAGCACAACATGCGCGTGATCATGAACATGGCGGAGACGATCTACTGCCTCGCGCATGGAGAATTGCTGGCCCAGGGTACGCCTGATGAAATTCAAAATGATCAACGCGTCATCGATGCTTACCTGGGAGCGCATTAAATGAGCGATGACGATACCAGGAAGAAAGCCAGCGGCTATCACGGCGGCGGTGTCGACTCGGTCATATCGGTCGAGGAAGTCACGCGCCAGGCGGCCGCCATTGCCGAAGATATCAGTCTCGAACAGCTGGACGAACTCGCGGGCAACGAGTCATACGTGTCGATCAGGAACCTGGTTGCGGGTTACGGGCAGATGCAGATTCTGCATAATCTGGACCTGCGCGTAGGCAAGGGACAGTCGCTGTGCCTGATCGGCCCCAACGGTGCCGGTAAATCTACCATTCTGCATGCGATATTCGGCTTTAACCGGATTTTCTCCGGGACCATCGAGATTGGCACCGGCAGTGACAAGGTGGACGTTACCCGCATGACGCCGAATCAGAAACTCGCGCAGGCCGGCATCGCCTATATCCTGCAGGATAAATCGATTTTCCCGGGTATGACGGTCGAAGAAAACCTGTGGATGGGCGGTTTTCTGAAGGATAAGCCGGCAGAAGCCAAGCAGGCCGCCGAAATGGTTTTCGATAAGTATTCACGCCTGGCCGACCGGCGCAAGCACAAGGCCGGGGTTTTGTCCGGTGGTGAACGCCGCCTGCTGGAAATTTCGCGTGCGCTGGTTATGAATCCCGAGATTCTGCTGGTGGACGAACCCTCGATCGGTCTCGAACCGCAGGTTCATCGACATGGTATTCGATATTCTCGATGACCTGCAAAACACCGAGGGCAAGACCATCATCATGGTCGAGCAAAACGCCAAAAAGGGTCTGGAGTTTGCCGATATCGGTTACGTGCTGGTTTCAGGGCAGCTCGCCATTGCCGGCAAGGGCGACGATCTGTTGCAGAATCCCAAAGTCGGCGAACTGTTTCTCGGCGGTTAACCATGGCCAGCTACCGGATTGCATCCATCCCGGGTGACGGGATCGGTAATGAAGTCGTTCCCGAGGGGATCAAGGTTCTCGAGGCCCTCGCACCGCGCTTCGATATTTCCCTCGAATTCGAGCATTTCGACTGGAGTTGCGAGCGCTATCTCGAAACCGGCGCGATGATGCCGGATGACGGTATCGAGCAGTTGGCCGGGTTCGATGCGATATTTCTCGGCGCCGTCGGTTTTCCAACGGTGCTCGACCACGTGTCTTTGTGGGGTTTGTTAATCCCGATACGGCGCGAATTTCAACAGTACATCAACCTCAGACCGGTGCGTTTATTCGAAGGTATGCAGTGCCCGCTGGTTGGCAAACAGGCCGGCGATATCGATTTCTACGTGGTGCGTGAAAATTGCGAAGGCGAGTATTCCAACGTCGGCGGCCGCATGTTTGCCGGAACCGATGACGAGATGGCGATGCAGCAGTCGATCTTCACCCGCAAGGGCACCGATCGGGTGCTCAGATACGCCTTCGAACTCGCGATGTCCCGCCCGCGCAAGCGCCTGACCTCGGCGACCAAGTCGAACGGCATTATTCATACCATGCCTTTCTGGGATGAACGCGCGGCTGCCATGGCCGAAAATTATCCGGATATCGAGATGGATAAATATCATATCGACATCCTGGTTTCGCACTTTGTCAATAAACCCGAAATCTTCGACGTCGTGGTCGGTTCCAACCTGTTTGGCGACATTCTCTCGGATCTGGGTCCGGGGGTCACCGGAACAATCGGTATCGCACCGTCGGCCAATATCAATCCGGAGGGAAGATTCCCGTCGATGTTCGAACCGGTGCACGGGTCGGCGCCGGATATCGCCGGGCAGGGGATCGCCAACCCGATCGGGCAGATCTGGTCGGCGGCGATGATGCTGCAGCATCTCGGGCACCAGGATGCGCACGACGCCATTGTCGGCGCCATCGAGGACGTGATCCGCGAACGCGATCACCTGACCGCGGATATGGGTGGATCGTCCAGCTGTGCCGATTGCGGTTCAGCAATCGCTGCCCGCCTCGCCTGACAAATAACCTCGGGTCGGGGCAAATACGATCCCTTGTCTGAATCCAGGACAGGGTGAAAAATATCTCGCTGCCTGGCCACAGTTACAAAATCGAAAAGTTAATACTCTGACTCGAAGTTCTCGAGCGAGATTAGCTGGACAGCAGAACTAGTATGATGGCTGCCGTTATCAGCGCGATTCCAGCAATCTCGGGGCGGCTCACTTTTTCCCGGAAAAACACCAGCGTCACGATAAACGTGAAGATCAGTTCGATCTGGCCGAGTGCGCGCACGTAAGTGGCGTTTTGCAGGGTGAAGGCGGTGAACCAGCCGATCGATGCCAGGCCGCCGCTGAGGCCGACCAGCGCGGCCGGTCGCCAGTGCCGGATAACCTGCTTTAACTGCTCGGGTTCGCGCACGCCAATCATGACGCCCATGATCGCAATCTGCATGATCAGAACGATCAGCAGGGTAAAAGAGGCGGCAACCAGGAAACTGTCGAGCCCGAGCGCTAAGGAAGCCGCGCGAAACAGCACCACGCTCATACCGAGCCATGCGGCGCAGGCGAGGCCGATCAGGGTCGGCAGACGCCATAGGCCCTTCACCAGGTTGGCGATGCTGAGTCTGGCCTGACCGGCGCTGAGCACGACCAGGCCGAGCGTGCTCATGGCGATGGCGATGACCACCGCCGGGGTTAGTTGATCGCCGAGCAACAGTAGACCGAAGACGGCGACCATGACGGTTTCCAGCTTGGAAATGGTGGTGCCGACCGCGAAGTTATGAAATGAAAACAACCACAGTAAAAACACCGTGAACATGATCTGGCAAATTCCGCCGAGCAGCGCATATAGAATGAAATCGATGCCGATAGCCGGCAGCGGTTGCCGCTCGAGGACAATTACCGCAAAGAAATAAATCAACGCGATCGGCCAGGCGTATAAAAACCGCACATAAGCGGCGCCGAGGGTCGACAGCTTGCCCTGCAGGTGTTTTTGTAGCGCCGAGCGAATGTTCTGAAAAAACGCCGCCGCAATCGTCAGAGGAATCCATAGCTCCATGTTGTTATTGTCAGCCCTCGGCGCGTTAATGTCATCCCTCGCTGTGTTATCGGCATCCCGTGGCTTAGGTCGGATTGCGCCCCCGGCCCTGCAAATCAAATCTACCTCTGAGTAAGGACGTGCCTGGGAAAGGATTTTACTCTGAGTAAATGCTTTTGCGGGGATGACGCTCGAAGGCGTCCATTGCTATGATGATCACACAGTAATCCGAGCATCCCTGAAGTGTCTGATTATCACCTTGCCCAACTGAACATAGCGAAACTGAAATTTGGTTTCGACGATCCCGCGCTGGCCGATTTTGTCGCACGCCTGGAAGAGATTAACGTGCTCGCCGATGAGTCCCCGGGATTCGTCTGGCGTCTGCAAACCGACGCCGGTGACGCCACGGCGATCGACTTTTTCGGTTCCGAGTACCTGGTCAACATGAGTCTGTGGCGGGATGTCGAGTCGTTGCGTGACTATGCTTTTCGTTCAGCGCATAAACAAGTACTGGCGCGACGCCAGGAATGGTTCGAGCGCATGGAGGAGGCTTACGCGGTATTGTGGTGGGTTCCGGCAGGCAGCATTCCGAGCCTCGCGGAAGCGAGCGAACGGCTTGACTGCCTGCGTCTGGAGGGACCCGGTCCGCGAGCGTTTACCTTCAAGCAGATTTTCGAGCCCGGGTAGTTTTTCCAGATGATGTTCAGCCGCAACCTCGTGATCGCGCTGATCGCGACGGTCATATCCTTCAGTACCCTGTACATTCCACAACCGATGCTGCCGTTGTTGGCCGAGCATTTCGGCGTATCGGCAGGCGAGGCCGGATTGCTGATGACGGTGGCGATGCTGCCGCTCGCCTTTGC
>CAVYHN010000023.1:0-264796 GCA_963768295.1 uncultured Gammaproteobacteria bacterium
ATCAAGACCTGCAGGAACATCTAAATCAGCTCCCACATCAGCCGCCGATTCATGTATTCCATGCGCAACGCCGATGGTGCGCGCGACAAGTTCGTGCACGATCGCCATATCGCCGAGGACTCTCGGGATCCAGGTAATACAGGACCGCAGTCGGACGTCGGCGACCACCGACGCAGTGCGAGTGCCTCGGCGTGTAGCCTCGATAACTCGCCGATGACCGAGCCCGGCGCTGAATCTCTTCAGCCGTTGGCTGAGGCCGCTGACCGGTGTCGATGGTAGCCGACATATCGACCCGATTCGAGGACGTAAAACCCGGTGTCGGGGTCGCCCTGACGAAACAGATAATCACCCTGATCGCATTCGACACGAAGCATCAGCCTAAGCAAGCGCTCGACCTTGCCAGCGTCGGTCAACAGGTTGTTGAGGTGATATCGAACCGGACGCGGGTCTGACTGGCTGGCGTATTTAGCCAACAGGGTTTCCTCCATTTTCTCGATTGCAAAATCCGCCGTTGAAAAGACCAACGGCTGCCCCGCCGAGAGGCTGACCGCATCAAGGGCGACCAGCCTGTCGCGGGTTTCGGTCTCGGTGCAGGTGTAAAACAACTGTATGCCGTGGGCATCGCATACCTGTTTGATTTGCGTGAACGCGTTCATCGCAGAAATGTCGATGCCGGTAACGCGCCTCAGGTCGAGCAGTATCAGGCTATAGCGGCCATGCTCGATACTATCCCTGACCGTGTCGCGCACGGTGTTTGCCGTGCCGAAAAAAAGATAACCGCGCAGGTTGTATACCAGCGCCTCGCCGCCGTAGCGTTCAAGCTGCCTGTCGTCGGCGATGGAGCGCTCGACCGAGCTGCGGTGATCGATCAGTGAAAACTGATCCTGTATCGGCGGGATCATGCTGTAACGCAATACGAAAACCAGCACGGTCAGCAGGATGCCGATCAAAATGCCCTGCATGAAGCCGAAGCTTATGACCGTTAGCAGAATAATGCAGACAATGGCGTAGTCGGAAACGTGGAAGTTGCGCACGTTGGCGTACATCCAGTCGTAAAACAGCTGCAGTGCGAACAGGAAAATGGTCGCGCCGATGAGGACCTTGGGGGTATAGCTGATGAACCAGTCGCCACTGACGGCAACCAGCAGGCAGACGAAGCTCGAAGCCAGCGGCATCCAGCGGCTGGTGGCGCCGAAACCCTCGTATAGAATCGACGCGGGCGCATCGGTGTATCCAGGTGGGCAACAGATCAGCCCGCACAATATATTGCCGCCGCCCATGCCGCGCATTTCATCCGCGGCTTTCATGCGCGCTTTCGGGTTGATCGCCGTCATCGCCGACAGGTTCATCGAGGCGGCGAGCATGGCCAGAAAAACCACGGTGATCATTTGCGCTGCGACCGATAGCATGAAGTCGATATCGATATGGGCAAAAGTCAGCGCGGCAAGCATTTCAGGTATGCCGCCGTCGGGGGTTTTTATGTCGAATATCCAGCCTTCCGCCCGTAACGCCGATATTTCGTATCCGAGCAGGTATGTACTGGCGTAAAACAATGCCAGTATCGTGGTCGAGGCGACCGGCAGCGCCCAGGTGCGCTCGATACGATTGGTAAATATCAACAGGAAAAATCCGCCCGCCAGGCACAGGGCAAGCCTGGCGAGATTGTTATCGAGCGGAAGTTGATGCCAGAGTTCGAGCGAAATCGGAATATCGAGCGCAACCATGATGCCGGCGTCCAGCAACAGCCAGCCGATGCCCGCCATGAAACCGCAAATGACCGGGTAGGGCAGCAGCTCGAGCAGCCGTGCCAGGTGATAACGGCTGGCGAGAAAAAAACTGATCGCCACCACGAAGGATACCAGGCTCATGATCGCGAGCAGGGTCGCCAGTCCACGCGGCGACGCGGCCTCTTCGCCGAAACTCGCAATCATTAAAACCGAGATCGAGCCGATAATGACCACCGCCTGCTCGTCGATCGCAATCATGTGCACCGGTGCGCGACTGGTTAGGGCGACGAAAATACTCAATACGCCCCAGCCGCCAAGCATGATGACCAGACCCAGCGGTAAAAAGACCGCCAGCACGCCGCTAAAGACTATCGTTGCGAAGGCGTAACACCACAGTACCGAATCGATACCGTCGAACACACCGAGCGCGGCGTTGGCAAAAAAGGTATTTGAGTCGTACCCTGTTTTCTGGAAGATCATCCGTTTCACACTCCCTGTAGCCAGGCTTACAGTGCAATAACTCGATGCACGAAGACCAAGCCTACCTCATGCAGGATCGAATGAATAGTAGTCACAGATGGCTGGCAATCACGAGTTTGCTATCGATGGCGCCGGCCGTGATTTGTGGTTATGATCTGGCGAATCCCGGGCCCGTTTAGCAAAACAATCGCGGGCACGGAATGTATCTGTAAGCAAGGAGGAATTAAAGCATGACTTACCACATTGGTTTCTGGAACCTGGAAAATCTGTTTGCACCGGAGGACTTTGCGCAACGCGAGCCCTGGCTGGTCAATGCGGTTGCATCCGATCTCAGGGGCTGGAGCGAGGCTCTGTTCCAGCGCAAGATTTCACAACTGGCGACTATCATTGCGCAGTTATCCAGCAACGCCGGCCCTGACATTCTGGGCGTTTGTGAAGTCGAAAACCGGTTTGTGCTGGATCAGCTGGTAACTGCAGTCAATGCTCTTCTGCCAGCCCGTGACTATAGTGTTGTGCACGCCGATAATACCCAGGACCAGCGCGGAATCGATACCGCGTTCATCTTCGATCAGAATGTCTTCTCGGTCGACCCGGCGACGGTGTTTTCGCATTTCGTGATGCGTCGCACCGGCACTCGAGACATCACCCAGGCGACTTTCCGCGCGAACAACGGTAGTGAGCTCGTCGCGATGTGCAATCACTGGCCGGCCCGGACCGGTAGCCCAATCGCGACGGCTGGCTTTCGCGCAACCGCGGGTGAAACCCTCAGTTACTGGCACGAAAGAATCCGCGAAGAGCTGGGCGATGACATCGCCATCATTGCCCTGGGAGATTTCAACGACGATCCTTTCGACAATTCGATCCGCTACAACGCCAACGCCTGGCGCGAGCGCGGTGATATAGAAAGGTCACGCTCGGCCCGGTTTTACAACCTGGCCTGGAATTATCACAGCCAGCAGGTGACCGACCATCGTGGCGAAGCGCGTGTCATCGATGGCACCTTGTATTACCGCAACAACGGCAGTGTCTTCGATCAGATACTGGCGAATCGCTCCCTGCTCACCGGCGCTGGCGGGCTTGCGATCCAGGAAAGCAGCGCGCGTATCGATGCCTTCCCGCAAATGGTCGACCATCGCGTCAACTATGGTCCCATCCGCTTCGGGCTGCCCAGGGGAAATCCATCGACGAACGTAAACCAGGACGGATTCAGCGATCACTTTCCGGTGTCGGTGATGGTGGCGGAAACCGGTTGATATCGCTAGCTGCTTGCATGCTAGATACGCCGGGCTGTCTTATCCCCGGCAAGCTTGAATTAATCAGGAGGTAATGACATGGCATTGGTACTGGCAGTGACCTGGTCCGCGAAGCCGGGTAACGAAGACAGGGTGCGCGAAATTCTGCAGACGCTGGGCGAGGCCTCGCGCCAGGAACCTGGCGTGATCACCTACACCACGCACGTCGATCCGGAAAATCCGCGCGAGTTTTTTATCTACGAAATGTATCACGACGCCAGCGGGCTCGAAGCGCACCAGGAAACCGCGCATTTCAAGGAGTACGTGCTGCAGCAGGCGATTCCGCTGCTCGAATCGCGGGTACGCCGCCAATTTACCGATTTCTAAAGTCCCTGGCGGGTTAACAGCAGGTCGGCGATCATACGTTCCACCGGGACGAAGTCGTCGCTGAACACGGGCAGGTCGGCAAGTGCGTCGCCGCTGCGCAACAGCGGCTCGTTGATGCGCAGCCAGCGGCGTTCGAATCCCCGTCGGGAATCAAAAAAATCCCCTGAAAAGGCCTTGTCGCTGGCGGCAATGACAAAGGTCATACGCTGCGCCTGGGTCGGAATTTCATCCAGCCAGACATCGACATGAGCGAAGCTCAGGCGCAGGGTTTTCAGCAGGCTTTTGACCATGCGCGGGTTAGGGAAGGCATCGACCACGTTGGTCGTGAACAGGCCATCGGGCTGCAGGCGCGCGCGCGCCAGTTCGATATACTCGTGCGTTACCAGGTGATAGGGGATCGCGATATCGTGGAAGGCGTCGGTAACGATGACATCGTAACGCCGATTCTTTTGCCGGAACAGGGTCGTGCGCGCGTCACCGTGGATGACTTCGATATTGTCCAGTGAAAGGTACATGCGCTGCCGCGCCAGCTCGGTCACCGTTGGATCGACCTCCGCCACCGTTACCCGCGCACCGGGATTCAGGGCGTTCAGCGCGCGCGGCTGGGTAAACGAGCCGCCGCCGGCAAAAAAGTAGTGCAGCTGGCGCGCTGGCTGATCTGCGAAATGCCGGTCTGCCAGTTCCTGCATCAGGTGTACGTAAGGGCGCAACCAGCATGCCGGGTTCGGACTCGTGATTGATGCCGTGCACCAGGTGATCAAGTACCATGGCGCGCGCCGTGCCAAACGGTACCTGGTCGGAGGCGTCGACCACGCGCAGGCAGAAAGTAGCTGCTTTCGCGGTCGCAGGGATTGGCAAAACCCTGCTGGTGATAGGTCAGCCCGCCGGTGACAAGTACCAACGAGAAAACGGCAACGGCCAGTCGCTTCGAGGCGCCGCGTAAGAAAGGCAGCGCCAGCAATACCAGCGCTATCGCGGATAGCAAAATGATCAAACGCGATCCCAGGTACTGAATCAAAACGAAACCGGTGAGGAAGGTGCCGCAGATGCTGCCGAGCGCAGCGAGCGCGTGCATCCGCCCGACGATACGTCCCGCATGCTCGTCGAGCTGCAGCGCCAGCGTGGTCAGTAACGGGGTCGGAATGCCGAGTAAAACCGATGGCAGGAAGAACATGGAGAGCACGTAAACAAAACTCGAGCTGAGCAAATCGAGCTGGCTGTCCTGAATCAGCGGCGCTACCAGCACCAGTGCATACAGGCTCAGTAGCGAGGTTGCCGCGGACAGCGCCAGCACGACGCCGGTTGCGGTTTCGCCGGCGCCACGGTCGGCCAGCCGTCCGCCGAGCCAGTTGCCGAGCGATAGCCCCGCCAGGATGACGCCGATGATTGAAGTCCAGCTGTAGATCGTGACCCCGACATAGGGTGCGATCAGCCGACCGGCGGTAATTTCCAGCACCAGCAAAACCGCCGAGCTGATAAACACGGTGGCGCCATACCAGATTAAGCGCAGCCGGTTTGCGTTTTCCGTGGATTGCATTAAATTATTTCGACAGCATGAGCCATGGCCCGCAGTTTAAAGTAATCGTTGCGTCGACTGAACCAAAAATCGGTGAATCGAGAGTGGGCAAATGTTAGATTGAATCCGGTTCGAGGAATAAAAATACATGAGTAAACGCAAGCGCTACGCAGGTTTGATAATTACCCTGTTGCTGTGCGCCATGGTAACTCCCGGCTGGTCCCAGCAGCCCTTCGCCGACGTGCATGTGCACTTCAACTGGGATCAAAAAGAATTGATCAGCGCAGGGGAGGTCGTCGCCAAACTGAAACGCGCGAATATCGCGTTTACCGTGGTCACCGCGACACCGTCGGAATTGGCGCTGGAAATGAAAAAGGCAGGCGGAGACCTGATTATTCCTTTCTTTTCGCCATACACCCACGCGCAGGGTAAGCAGGACTGGTTTCTGCATGAACGCACCCTGCGGCTGGCCGAGGAGGGTTTACGCAGTGGGCAATATCAAGGGATAGGCGAGGTGCATTTCATGGCCGGTTTTCGGCCAAAAACCGACAACCCGATATTTACCCGATTGTTGGCGCTGGCAGGTCAATACGAGGTCCCGGTACTGATTCATGTCGATGCGGGCAACGAACAAAAGTTTGTCGATATCTGCCGGCGTAATCCCAGGCTGAAACTTATCTTCGCCCACGCCGGCGGCAACCTTTATGCCAGCCATATTCGCCGAGTAGTCGAACAATGTGCCAATGTCATGATCGAATTTTCGGCGCGCGATCCGTGGCGTTACGGCGGCCTGACCGGCGATGATGGCTTGCTCTTACCCGCCTGGCGTGAGCTGGTGCTCGAATACCCGGAGCGTTTTCTGGTTGGTACCGATCCGGTGTGGAAGGTGACGCGAACGCAAACCTGGGACCAGGCGGATGACGGCTGGGATTATTTCGAACGGTTGCTGGCCTACCACCGCCACTGGATCGCCGCTCTGCCGCCGGCGGTTCAACGCCGGTTATCGCTCGACAACGCGCGCCAGTTTTTCGGTATCCGGTAATCGATCAGGGGGCCTTGCTGCGCAACCGGGGCGGGCCAGTGCCGCCACTATCCGAGCCGATTTTCCTACAGGTAATATGCGACTACGTAAGCAGTTAGCAACACGGCTATCCACAGCGAAGTGGTCCCGATCGACCAGGTGCGCGCGAATACGCCGCGAGACCCCTGTTTGGCGCTGATCCCCAGATGGCGCTGCCCGAATGCGCGCAGGCCGCCAGCCAGCTTTAGTGCGCCGGTTTCGAGCGTGCTTCCAGTCCTGGAAATGGTGTTGTAAGTGGCCTGACCGATACGAAACATGAGTACTCTCCAGAGCCAGTCGGTGTCGAGGCTGATGGTCAGCGTGCGCTTCATTAGCGGCAACAGCAGGAAAAACGCCAGCCCGGAAAACAGCAATAACTGCAGGTAGAACAGCACTTTGCCAGCGGTGTAGGGAACATAGTCCGTCTGGTATGGCAGGAATTGATAAAAAGTCTCGGGAAAGACGCCCATCAGGATACAAAGTGCCGCAAACAGGACCATCGCCACGCCCATGTTCCAGGGCGCGTCCTTGGGCCTCAGGCCGGAATCCTTCTGGAAGAAGACGAACCACGGGAATTTGATGCCGGCGTGCAGGAAGACGCCCGCGGAGGCTGCCGCCAGCAGCAAGTATACGGCGAGCATGCCCTCGTCGGCTGCCGCCTGGGAGATCATGGTCTTGGTGGTGAAGCCCGACGTCAGCGGAAAGCTCGAGATCGACAGCGCGCCGATGATGCCGCAGATCGTGGTCAACGGCATGGTGCGAAACAGGCCGCCGAGATCGGTGCACTTGCTCAACCCGGTGCGGTAGACGACCACGCCCGCGCTCATGAACAGCAGCGCCTTGTAGATGATATGGGCAAACGCATGGGCGGCAGCGCCGTTGAGCGCCATTTCCGTGCCGATGCCAATGGCACAAACCATGAAACCGACCTGGTTGACGATCGAATAGGCGAGGATGCGGCGGGCGTCGTTCTCGAGCAGCGCGTAGATGATCCCGTACATAATCATGAATATACCTACCCAGATCAGAATTGCCTCGCCCGGGAACAGCAGGATCAGCGCCAGCACCGCGGTCTTGGTGGTGAAAGCCGACAGGAATACGGACCCGGTCGGGCTGGCTTCCGGATAGGCATCGGCCAGCCAGGCGGACAGCGGCGGTGCTGCGGCGTTAATCAGGATCCCGATCAATATCATCCAGGTGTCGAAATTCGAGGCCAGCATGGGCTGGATATCGATCGATCCGGTGTGGACGACGACGCCCTCGATACCGACCTTGAGGATGATGCCGCCGAGCAGGTGCACGATGGCATAACGGATGCCGGCCGCGCGCGCAGCGGGGGTGCCGCCGCACCAGACTACCACCGTCGAGAATAAAGCCATCAGCTCCCAGAACAGGAACAGCGTGATCAGATCGCCCGCGAAGCTGACGCCGATAGCGCCTGCGGCGTAGGCATATCCAGCGGCAAGCTCATACCAGCGCGCCTGCCGGAACGCGTACAGGCCGCCGACAAAGGCCATCAGCGCAAAGATGGTCGCGAACAGGCGCCGCAGCGCGCTGCCCTCGACGGGTTCGATCCGATAGTCGAGGAACGGCAGGGTAGAGACGACCCCGTCGGGTACTTGCCAGATGGCCCACAGCGTGACCAGCGGCGCGCCCAGCAGGATGGCCGTGCGCAGGTGGCCGCGCGTCGGTCCGATCAGGATTGCGGCGGCGATCAGGATGAACGCGGGCGGCAGCAGCTCAATCATCGCCGAGCTCCGACTGGTAATAGTTTTCGTCTCGCTTGAGCAGGTAGCCGAGGCCCTTGGCAAACAGCACCATCAGCAGGCAGGACAGGAAACCAAAGGCTGCGCCGAAGCCAAACCAGCCGTCGATACCGAAGTAGCCCTTGACTTTAATCATGGACTGCAACGCGACCGTTAACGTCAGCACCGCCCAGAGAATTCGCCACATTAGCCGGATCGACGCCGGGCGCACCAGCCACGGATCCTGCGCGCGGGGATCTTTCATTTGACGACTCCCAGCATTTGCGCTTCGAGCGCGATAACCGGCCCGTTGAAAATAAAAAAGCCGATCGTCAGAACCGCGGTGGTGGTCAGTGCGATTATCACAGGCAACGGGGCTTCACCGTGTTGCAGGTTACTGTCTGCAGCCTCTTTGCTGAACCAGGCGGCAAATATAATCGGCAGAAAATAGGCGGCGTTTAATATCGTGCTGGCGATGATGGTTGCAATCGCGACGTAGTTGTCCGACTGGAAGGCGCCGGCGAGAATATACCACTTGGAGACAAAGCCGCCGGTGGGCGGCACGCCGATCATGCTGAGGGCACCGATGGTGAAAGCGGTCATGGTCCAGGGCATGCGCCGGCCGATCCCCGCCAGCTGGCTGATTTCGGTTTTCTTCGACGCCGTGTAGATAGCGCCGGCGGCAAAAAATAGCGTTATTTTGCCAAAGGCATGGGCCACCATGTGCAGCGACGCGCCGATTTCCGCCAGCGGTTTGAGGATGGCTGCGGCCATCACCACGTAGGATAGCTGGGCCACGGTCGAGTAGGCCAGCAGGCGCTTCAGGTTTTGCTGTCGCAGCGCGACCAGGCTGGCTGCCACCACGGTAAAGGCTGCGGCGTAGAGCAGCCAGCCGCTGCTGGGTTCTGCGAACAGGTAATCGACGCCGAAAATGTAGACGATGACCTTGGTGACGGTAAATACGCCGGCCTTGACCACGGCCACGGCGTGCAGCAGCGCGCTCACCGGGGTCGGAGCTACCATGGCGGCCGGCAGCCATCGATGCACGGGCATAACGGCAGCCTTGCCGATGCCGAAAACGAACAACCCGAGCAGCAAGCCGACGGCAGGCCCCTCGAGCTGGCCCCGCAGGATGCCGCCCGGCGTAAACTCGCCGGTGCCTGCGACAAAATAAGTCCAGATGATGGCGGGCAGCAGCAGGCCGATCGAGGTCAGCAGCAGTATCCCCAGGTACACCCGGGCCGAACGCACGGTCTTCTCGTCTCCCTTGTGCGAAACCAGTGGATAGGTGCACAGCGTCAGGGCCTCGTAAAACAGGAATAAGGTAAACAGGTTGGCAGCGAATGCGATGCCGATGGTCGCCGCCAGCGATAGCGCGAAGAAGACGTAGAAACGTGTCTGCTTGGCTTCCTTGTTGGCGCGCATGTAGCCGATCGAGTAAATCGAGTTGACGATCCACAGGCCCGAGGCGAGGGCGGCGAACAGCATGCCGAGAGGCTCGATACGAAATCCAAGCTCGATTCCCGGAACCACTTCGAAAAGCTGCAATTGTGGGCGCGCGCCTGCCATCAAATCCGGCACCAGGCTCCAGACCACGAGCGCCAGAGCGCCCGCGGTTACCAGTGTCACCGTCTCGCGCAGGTTGTCGTTGATCCGCCCGCTAAGCGCAATTGCGAGTGCTCCCGCCAGCGGAATAGCCAGCGAGGCGGCAATGGTCATGCCGAAACTCATGGCATTTGCCCATGCAGCATCTGCGCGGCGCTGGTAGCGAGCTGCACCGGGATACCCGGCACCAGGCCGAAAGTAGAAATTCAGCAGCACCGCAGCCCAGGTCGCCAGCAGCAGCGGCAGGGGCGCTTCAACGGCGGTCGATTCGGGGTCGAGCGCATGGAAATAGGCGGCTTCGACGACGCGCCAGATGTAGACCACCGCCATCAGCGAACTGACGACGATCACGGCGACCAGGGCGAAACCCAGGCTATCCAGAGCGCAAGGTGGCCGTGATCAGGTACCATTTGCTGATAAAGCCGGCGGTTCCCGGGACCCCGATCAGGCTGAGCCCGGCGAGTACGAATGCGGCCATGGTCCAGGGCATTTTTTGCGCAATGCCGCCGATGCTATCGATGTGCATGCGCGCGACGCTCATGCCGAGGCAGGCCAGCGCCAGGAACAGCGCGCCCTTGGCCAGCGCATGATTGAAAATATGCAGCAGTCCGGCGGTAATGCCGGGCACGCTGACCAGGCTGGCACCGAGCGTGATATAGCCGATCTGCGCCACCGAGGACCAGGCCAGCAGCCGTTTCAGGTTCGGCTCGAACATGGCGACCGCGGAAGCGATCAGGATGGCCAGCAGCGACAGCGGCATCAGGAAGTAAGCAAACTGGAAGTCATGTCCCTCGAGATTCGGCTGAAACACGAAAAAATCGAAGCGCAGCAGGATGTAAATCGAAACCTTGGTCGCGCAGGCCGCGAGAAATACCGTGACCACGTTCGGCGCATAGGTGTAGGCGTTCGGCAGCCAGATATGCAGGGGGAAAATAGCGGCCTTCAGCGCCAGACCGACGGTGATGAAACCGGCAGCGACCAGGATCGGCCTCTGATCGGCGACGTCGTGGATTCTGAACTCCATGTCGGCCAGGTTCAGCGTGCCGGTCATCAGGTAAATCAGGCCGACGCCGATCAGGTAGAATGTGGCGCCGATCGTGCCCATGATCAGGTACTTGAAAACGGCTGGCAGTGCGCGCCGGTCGGGTCCGCCGGCAACCAGCACGTAGCTCGCCAGGGACGAGATTTCCATGAATACGAAAATATTGAAAGCGTCGGCCGTCACCAGGATGCCGCACAGCCCGGCGAGCGCGAGCAGCCAGGCGGCATAGAATAGCGGCTGTCGTTCCGCCTCGATGTCCCGGTCCAGGCTTTGAGCGCCGGCGAGCAGGGCCAGGCTCGACGCACCGGTGACAATGAGCAGCATGAGTGCGCTGAGCGCGTCGACGCCAAGCTCGATACCCCAGGGCGCCGGCCAGGAGCCCATCAGATACTTTATCTCACGCTCTGCGAGCACATCCACGGTGAGCGTGATCGCGATGGCGAAGGCGCAGAGGCTGACGGCGGTTGCCACGGCCCAGGACAGGCGTCTTTGCCTCAGCAGCATGACCAGGGGTGCGGTCAGCATCGGCACGATCACCTGCAATGCCGGCAGGTGCGGGTGTAAGCCGGTCACTGCCGATCGATCTCCTGAATCTCGTTTTCTTCGATCGTGCCGTATTCCTCCTTGATGCGAACCACGATACCGAGGCCGAGCGCGGTGGTGGAGATGCCGACGACGATGGCGGTAAGAATCAATACCTGGGGCAGTGGATTGGAAAACAGTCTTTCCGCGTTATCGCTGGTGAAAATCGGCGCGGTGCCGCCTTCGACCTTGCCCATCGTGATGTAAAGCAAAAACACGGCGGCCTGGAACAGCGACAGTCCGATCAGTTTCTTGACCAGGTTGAGCTTCGCAATGACGGCATAGAAGCCGATCATCAACAACACCGCGAACACCCAGTAGTGATAAAGTCCGAGCAGTTCCATCAGAATTTGTCGCGCGCGGCAAAGGCGTGGAAAATACCAAGCAGTACCCCGGTAACGGTAATGCCGACGCCGGCTTCGATCAGCAGGATACCGAGTTGCTGGCCTTTGACCGGATCGGAAGACAATACCGAGTAATCGAGAAAATTGCCGCCGAGAAAGATGCCCGCGAGACCGACCGCGCCGTAGAGCAGGGCGCCGCCGGCGATGAGGCCGGTCAGCAGGCCGCGCGGCAGTACCTTGAGCGCGCGATCCTCACCTTCGAGCAGCGCGTAGAGAATGATCGCGGCGGCAACGATGGCGCCGGCCTGGAAGCCCCCGCCCGGCCCGTATTCGCCGTGAAACTGAACATAAAGCCCGAACAGGAGAATGAATGGAATCAGCAGCCGGCCGACCACCCGGGGTATCAGATAATGCCGGAGCCCCTCCGCTTGTTCGGCGTCGACCGGTCCTTGCTGAACGAACTCGCCCCTGCGCGCTACCCAGCAGAAATAATACGCCGATGCCGGCGGTGAAGACGACGAAAACCTCGCCCAGCGTATCGTAACCCCGAAAACTGCCCAGTACCGCGGTCACGACGTTGGGGATATCGATGGCCTCGCGCGTCTTTTCCAGATACCAGGGCGCCACATGCTGGTGCACCGGTGCGCGCACGGGTCGCCGAACCGAGGTTTGTCGAACGTGGCGTAAATCACGACCAGCATCGTCGTGACGACGACGATCAGCGCGACCAGGCGGTTCGTCGAAGGCGCCTTTTCGCTCTCCGCGGTGATCACCAGGGCACCGAGAAATAACACGGTCGAAATACCGGCGCCGACCGCAGCCTCGGTCAGCGCCACGTCGGCGGCGTCGAGCAGGAAGAAAGTTCGCCGCCAGCAGCAGGCTGAACATGCCGCTGAGCATGACGGCCACGAACAGGTTGCGCGCCTGCACGATGGCGATCGCCGTGATCACCAGCAGCGTCAGCAGAAATATGCCGAAAATGACGGTCATTCGGCACGGCTCCGGTGTAAACGGTTTAGCCTGTCTTGTGTGCGGTGCCGGCGAGTAAGGCGGCGCTGGCGAGTGCATTGGATGCGGTCGGGCCGGTAAACAACAGGAACAGCAGAATCGCCGCCAGCTTGATACTGGCGAGTGTCAGTCCGGCCTGCAGCATGATGCCCGCGATGATCAGTACCGGGCCTATGCTGTCGGTGATACTGGCGGCATGCATGCGGGTATACAGGTCCGGCATGCGCAGCGCGCCGAGACCGCCGATGAAAACGAAAGATGCCGCCCAGCGATAACAGCAGCCAGCTGGCGATATCCAGAAACTGCGCCATGCTCAGGTATCCTCCCCGGAGTATTCCGTATCGCGCGCCGCGCGGCTGCGGAAAAACTCGAGCACGGCCAGCACGCCGATAAAGTTGATCAATGCATAGGCGAGCGCAAGATCGAGAAAATCAGGGCGACCGAACAGGAACGCGATCACGGCGAGCAGCAGGACCGTCTTGGTGCCCAGCATGTTTACCGCCAGCACGCGGTCATAGACGCTGGGCCCGATCATGGCGCGCACCAGGGCAAGCGCCATGGTAATAATCAGAGCAATGGTGACGGCGTAATACAGGGTTCAGCTCGCGTGTAGCTGGGAGACGCGACGGTCCATTTCGCCTGACATCAGGTCGCGCGCGCCGGCCTCGGTTAGCGTATGGACCTGGATCACGCCTTCATGCAGATCGAGCGCGAGCGTGCCGGGGGTCAGGGTGATTGAATTGGCCAGTATTACCTGGTCGACCGGGTGTCTGACTCGTTGCCCTGATTTCCAGCACTCTGGGGCTGATCGGGAGTCGCGGATCGATGACGATCCGCGCGACCTCCAGGCTGGATCGTATTACTTCGCGCATCAGCCACGCCCAGTAGCCGAACAGGCGAAAACTGAAGCGCAGCGCGAACAGGTGATCCTCGAAGTAACCCATTCGCCGGACCAGCAGGAAGGTGATAACACAGGAGAACAGACCCAGGCCCAGCAGTAAGGGCTGTGAATATCCCCGACCACAGCAGCCAGACGGCTGCCAGCGCGAACAGCAGGATCAGCTTTCGGTAGCGCGGGGATTGCTGCGGTTTGCTAGTCATTGCGAAACTTGTCTCGACACGGGGCTTGCCGCCCTATTTTTGGCTGGCTTCGCAGGGATAGTTTTCGCGCAGGATTCGATAAACGACATCGCGCGCCCAGGCAAAACTCGGCGTAATAGGAAGAACCGAAGGTTTTGATTCGGCTGCCGAACCGTATTCGGATCGCGCGCTCGGAAAAGGATTCCTCTTTCTCGTACTCGTCGGCAACATTCAACGTCACTCTTTCATCCGTGGCGACGGCGCCGTCGATAAAGCCCTGAATGTAGCGCACACAGAATATGCCGTCCTTCCCGCCAGGGTCCATACGATAGTGGGCACAATGTGATTCGAGTTCAGCGCTCGCAAGCGCGTGCATTGTTTAAGGCAGTAATCCACAGGATGAAAAAGACCAGGCCCGATAGAACCGCAGGCTTTAACCACAATGGCCGTCGCGGTATAAGGCGTGTCGATTCAACTGTAATCTGTTCCTGGCCCCGGTTTTCTAATGCAGCGAGTCCTGCGGTTGCTTTGTAGCAGATCATAGTTCAGTGTAATTGGTTATACGACGGCCATATATTATGACTACAAATATCGTGAGGTAAACCATTAATTGAGTATGGTAGTTTCCGCTAACAGGATAGCGGCGGCAGGCTATCGCCAGGCAAATTACTGCCGAGAGCCAGAATTGTTAGCGCATTTGGCGCAGGTTTCATTTGCCGTTCAAAACGAGTGAGCTCAGCCATTTACGGCGCTTTCTCGATGACGGTGTTTTTAGACCATCGGCTTTTGTCAGCCGCCTTCGAATGCGGACAATAGCGTCAGGCGATCCTGGTCCTGGATGATTGCTTCATCCCAGTGCCGTGCCGGAATGACGGTGTCGCGGTTCATCAAAACCAGCCCGACCTCGTCGTCGATGCCGGCGGCGCGCAGTATCGCCCAGGGGGTCGCCGGGGTGTCGATCTCCAGCTGCAGACGGTTCTCGCCCTTGAAGCGCGGCGGTCGATCTTCGCCGAAGCCGAACAGGGTAATTTCGATCGCCATGCCGGGCGCCTCAAAGCTCCAGCCGTTCGAGGGTTGCTGCCAGCGGCACGCCATCCTGGTCCCAGCCGCGCAACGCGTAATATTCCGCCAGCATGGTCGACAGGTCGGCCACCTGGCCCCTGCCCGCGCCGTCGCGCGCGGGTTCGGTGGTGGTGCGCTCGGGCAGGCAATCGTCGGCCTTGCCGAAGCCCGCCGCGAGGTTGAAGCGGCGCTCCAGGTTCCAGATGCGTTCGCCGACCTCGAGCATTCGCTCGAGATCCCAGCCGCCGACGCAGGCGGCGTCGATCATCTCGGCGAGGTGTTCGGGCGGGAACATGACATTGGTAAACATGCAGGTTCCGGAGCTGTCGATGGCGCCCGCCAGATCCTGTGTGGATTTGACCAGATTGGCCTTGCCCTCGGTGCTGACATTACTGAAATCATCCAGCAGCGGTCGCGCGCGCATGTGGCAGCAGCCGCGATTCGAGGTGGCGTAAGCCAGCGCCATGCCTTTTAACGCGCGTGGATCGTAGCCGGGAAACTCCTGCCCCTTGACCACCATCGCCAGCTCGGGTCGGCCATATTTCGCGCACAGCCGGGCGGCGCCGAGACCGATGTCGACGCCGATGCCTTCGCCGCGGGCGGTCAGCTCGGCGGTGCGCGTCAATGCTTCGACGTTGCCAAAGTTCAGCTCGAGGCCGCCCGTATGTTCAAGCGTGAGCACGCCTTCCTCGAACAGTTCCATCGCCGCGGCGATCGAGACGCCGAGTGAAATCGGGTCCATGCCGTGTTCGTTGCTGAGAAAGTTGACGTAATTCAGTGCGTCCAGATCGTCGATGCCGCACATCGGACCGAAGGCGTAGGCAGTTTCATACTCGAGACCGCCCGAGCGCAGTTTGTAACGCGCGCGGTCGCCGCCCTGCGGATCGGGGCCGTTAACCAGTGGTGAAACCGGATCGATGGTGGCGACTCGACCGCAGGCGATGGGGCAGGCGAAACAGGCCTTGTTGCCCTGCAGGCTGGGTTTGCCGTCGCTCTGGCGCCTGATGTTAACCGCATCGGCATTGATCGATTCGACGCCCTCGAACTGCACGTCGCGGCAGTTTCGCGTCGGCAACGCGCCAAACTGGTTGGTGACATCCATCATGTTGTGCGTGCCGCGCGCCGTGAATCGCTTGCGCACCGGGCTCGGTTGCAAAACCTCCATCGTATTGCGCACCGCTTGCTGGAATCCATCCGGGTCGCGCACCTGCACCCCCCGGGAACCGCGCACGGCGATCGCCTTGAGCAGTTTGGAACCCATCACCGCGCCGACGCCGGAGCGGCCGAAGGCGCGATCCATATCGTTGACGATGCAGGCGTACTTGACGCCGATTTCGCCCGCGCGGCCTATACTCGCTATTTTTGCCTGTGGCTCGCCGAGCTCGCGGCGTAACCAGGGTTCGGTTTGCCACACTGTTTGCCCCCACAGCGCCTGTGCCGATCGTATTTCGACCTGCTCGTCGCGAATCCAGAGATAGACCGGGGAGTCCGCCTTGCCCTCGATGATCAGTAAATCGTAGCCGGCCTGCTTCAGTTCGGCGCCAAACATGCCGCCCGTATTGGATGCCGCGATAGCGCCGGTCAGGGCGCCCTTGGTGATCGCGGAAGAGCGCCCGCCGGTGGGTGCGGTGGTCCCGGTCAGGGGCCCGGTGGCGAAGATCAGCTTGTTTTCTGGCGACATTGGATCCACGCCGGGATCCACTTCCTCGGTGAAGTACTTGCTGCCGAGGCCACGCTGACCCAGGTAGGCCTGGGCCCAGTCGCGCCGCAGCGGCTCGGCGCTACAGCTGCCGCTGCTCAGATTGACGCGTAGAATTTTGTTTTGCCAGGACATCTGATAACTCCAAAACCTCGATCGGTAACGGGTATACAAACGACAATCTTACCCGGGATAGGCCAGGATGTAACCCGCGTCGGGGCTGGGTCCTGCCGGTGATGTTACTGCCGATGAGCCGGAACCAGCGCCACCGCTGCCGCTAGCAGGTCGCGTTCGGTGACGATCCCGAGTAACTGGCCGGCGGCCACCACCAGCAGGCAGCCGGCATCGTTTTCGAGTATCCGGGCAAAGGCCTGGTGCAGCGGCAGGTCTGGCGAGACGGTGGCTGGATTGTGCTGCATGATTTCCGCGACCGGAATGGGACGATCCCGCTTGCCTGCATCCGCCGAACGCAGATGCAGCAGTTCGCGCGTCGACAATAAGCCGACCAGTTCACCGGCGGCGGTCTCGACCGGAACATGGCGCACGTGACGCCATTCCATCATGCTGGTCGCCAGGTCCACGAGGTCTTCAGGGCGCACCGTGAACAGGTTAGTGGTCATGATATCGCTTATCTTTTTTATGGTTTCTGCGACTTCAAAACCATCCTCGAGGGTAATCAGGTCCCAGCGGTGTACCGGCACCGAGCGGGTCTGATTTTGATGCACGATCTGGACCGCCTGTTTGCACACCGCGGCACGTTTGTCTTCCGGCACGTTCGCCAGCGAGTCCAGCAACCAGCGCGCGCCGGTGCGCCCGCTGCTTACCCGCTGCTCGATAATGCCGAGAAAATAGTCGCTGTCTTCGGCTGGCACCTGCAAGGCGCTGAGCCCTTCCCTTGCCGCAGGAATCAGCTCCCGCCGCAGCAAGTCGGCGGCGCCTGCACGTTGCCCATCGAGCCAGGTAAAACGGGCCGCGAGCCCATGCTGCGCGGCGGCGAAAAGATTTAATCTGGCGTCTTCGAAGGCGATACGTTGTGGAATGTTGCCGGCGTCCGCTTCGAGTGCATGCATCAAGCCGTAAAACAGGGCGACGTTGGCGACCTGGTCGACGATGGTCGGCCCGGCCGGCAGGGCTCGATTTTCGATGCGCAGATGCGGCTTGCCATCGGTGATCCCGTAACAGGGCCGGTTCCAGCGCCACACGGTGCCGTTGTGCAGCGTCAGCGCACTCAGCTCGGGTACCAGGCCATCGGCCAGCGCTTCGAACGGGTCTTCGACCGGGTCGCGCACCATGATGACATGATGGCGCATCGCATTCTCCCGAAAAATTTCCACGACCGAATCACCCACCCAGGCTTCACCGAATCCCACCCGCGTAGGGAAGTCGCGCGCCAGCTGGGGCGTGGAGCGATATTCGAAGGTGCGCTCGAACAGGGCAACCCGGGTTTCGTGCCAGACGCGGCGATTGAACAGCACCGGGGAGTTGGCCGCTGCCGCCAGCAATGGCGCCGTGATGAGCTGCGCGAGATTGTACAGGGGGCCGGCGGCAGCGGGCGCGACCTGCAGGTGAAATTGAAAACTGGTGCTGGCGCCTTCGACCACCGCGCAATCGTGGCTGGATTCAAAATGGTCGACGCCGTCGATCATCAGGGTGAACCTGTCGCCGCGCGCCGCCATGCAGGTGTCGTTCAGGCACTGGTAGCGCACCTCCGGCGTCAGGTTGGCGAGCGTGACGTGTTCCGGCTGCAGTGTCGGCAAAATGCCCGTGAGCACGATACAGGCACCGACGGCATTGGCGGCGTGATCAGCCTGCAGCACCACGGCTTTCAGGTTGGCCTCCATGGCGCGCAGGAAATCGCCGCCGATCGGGCTGGGATCGAGGTTTGCCTCGAGATTGAAGCGCGCCAGTTCGGTGCTAAACCGTTGATCGGCAACGTGTTTGAGCACTCGGCCCGATATCGGCGCTGGATAATCATGCGAGTTGACGATATACATTTCCTGCTCGACACCCACCCGCTGGATATCGCTTTCGATCATGCCTTTTTCGAGCATGACTTCGAGCGCCCGAATGTCATCCAGCAGCGCGCGCACATAAGCTCGCGTACGCAGCTCGTCTTTCGTGTCATGCACTCGATGTTCACCCATCGGAAGATCATAACGAAAGTGATTCGAGCGGGAATTGAGCCAGATCAACGTGCCAGGCTCCATTGATCTGGATACTGAAGGCCGGATATGAGTTGTCAAATATGAATCAGGTCACGATAGCCGCCGGAACCCGGATTGCCGCCGATGCGGGCGCGGCGGTTGCCGCGCAGGGCGGCAACGCGGTCGATGCCGCGATTGCGGCAATGGTGGTTTCGGTTTGCACCGATACCGGCATCATGTCGCCCGGATGCGGCGCCTTCGTAACCATCTGGCCAGCGGGTGGCGATCCGGTCGTGATCGATGGCTACGCGGAGATGCCGGGGCGAGGCTACGGCGAGCAGCATTTTGGTGAAGCCGCGCATGAAGTAGTGTTCGATTATGGTGGTGAAACCCATCAGCTTGTCGGTTATGGCACGATCGCGACGCCGGGCGGGTTCGCCGGGCTGGCCAGTGCTTCCGCGCAATTTGGACGGCTGCCGTGGGCGCTTCTGTTTGAACCGGCGATCGAGCAGGTTGAGCGGGGTTTTCCCCTCACCGGCGGCGCGGCCGAATACCTCTCGTTTACCCACGAAGCCATCTATTCCTGGCACCCCGACAGCTATCGCATATTGCACCACGCGGACGGCAGCCCGCTGGGCGAGGGCGATATCGTGCGCGTGCCCTGCCTGGCCGACAGCCTGCGCGCGCTCGCCGCCGACGCGAGCGCGCTCTACGGTGGCGAACTGGGGCAGCGCATCGCCGCCGGCGTGCGTGCGCAGGGTGGATTGCTCGGGCTTGAGGACTTGCAGGCCTACGAGGCCGTAGCGCGTGCACCGGTGCGGGCGCGCGTTGGCGACTGGGAGGTTGCGACCAACCCGCCGCCCGCGGTCGGGGGCTCCTGCCTGGCGGGCATGCTGCTGTTGCTCGAGCGCATGGCGCCTGGCGCCGACCCGGGCGCCGCGGTCGAACAAATGGTGACCGCGCAACGTGCAATTCTGGGTTACCGCGCCAGTCGCCTCGACGGTGCCCGGCAGGCATTGCCGCGCGAGGTCGAACGCATGCTCGAACTGGCCGATCTCGGAGATCATGACCTGCTCAGTGCGCCTTCCACGAGTCACGTCTCGGCGGTCGACGCCGACGGCCTGGCCTGCGCGATTACCGCCTCCGCGGGCTACGGATCCGGGGTGATGGTCGAGGGAACAGGATTCTGGCTAAACAATTCACTCGGCGAGATCGATCTGCTGACCACGGGCGTCAGCGGCCTGACGCCGGGTACTCGCCTCGCCTCCAACATGGCGCCGACCATCGCGCGGCGGAGCAGTGACGGCGCCGTGCTTGCAGTGGGCTCGCCGGGCGCATCGCGCATTACAACCGCGATCGCCCAGGTGCTCGCGAACTTTGCCAGCAGGGAGATGAGCCTGGCGGATGCGGTCAGCCATCCGCGCCTGCACGTGGAACTCGCGGCGAGTCCGGGCAGCATCGCCTTCGAGCCCGGCCTGCCGGTAATACCCATGTTTAACCTGGAACCACGACCCTTCGACGGGCCATCGATGTATTTCGGTGGCGTGCAGGCGGTGCACTGGTCGCCCGCGGAAGGATTACATGGGATTGCCGACGCGCGACGCGGCGGCAGCGTCGCTAGCGTCTAGCTGAAATGCCAGCAACCTGAGGTGGAAAATCTCTGGCGCGAAAACCCGGGGCAGCGGATGCGGCGGGAGTTCGGACAGGCTTTCCGTTCGCCGTCAAACCGGTAAATCTCCCACGTGGCTGGAGTTGAAGGTAATCAGGCTGCCGCCGGGTTCGCGCAGCTCGAAGCAATCGTGAATCTGGCCGCGTTCGATCGCACCCGGCTCCAGTCCAAGCCCGGCAAAGCGAGCGTGGCTGGCGTCGAGATCTTCGACCATCAGGTCAAAGCTGCCTTTGACAAGCCTGGATTCCGTATCCGAGGTCAACACCAGGTGCGTGCCGCCGCGCATTTCCAGTACCGCGAATTCGTCGCCGCCAGCGACCAGGCGCATGCCGATGAGCTGCATGAATTTGCTGGATGCCGCCACCTTCGAGGTATGCATCGCTACGTGCCCGATCCATACCGGTGGGCGTTCGTCGGCGCTACTCATGCTCCGGCTTGACCCGGATCACCGGCCACCGCCCTGTGCACTAACGGCTCCAGCGACTCCGGCAGAGTCACCTTACCCGCCAGTACGAACTCGTGCGCGGCGGCGGACATCTTGTTCCAGGTTTTCCGGATAATCTCGATCCATTTTTCCTCGCTGTAGTCGGGGTGCTTGCCGACGAACTCGAGCATGTAGTGCTCCATGAATACGAGGTCGGTCACGTCTTCCAGCAACTGGGTGTCGGGATTACCCTTGATGTTCTTTTTTGCCACGGAATTGCGCACCCGCTCGACGACATCGTCTCCGTATCCCGCCTGCGCCAGCAAGTTCGCAGCCGTATTGGCCTGGATTTTGTACAAATCCTTGCGCCATTTTAGATAGCCGATTCGATCCATCGGGTAGGCGTTGCGCGGCGACTTCCAGCGTTCTATATGCTGTGCGCGGATGGCGAGTTTCATCGCGTCGTCGGCATCCGGGGCGTAGCGCTCGAGCATATCCGACATACGCTCGGAATAGAGCAGCTCCTTGGGCCAGTCCTTGCCGTCGGCGGAAACCTGGTTGGGATCTTCGCGGTTGGCGGCGTCGATCAGCGCCAGGGCCTTTGCGTAGGTCGATTGCGATTGTGACATGATGGGGATCCAGAATTCGTAAACCAGAAAAACAGGCCGATTATACCCAGTCTGCAGCGTTGTTGTGAGTTTCCTTTGGATCTACCGGCAATGGCACCGCGGGCGTTACGACCAGCGTAAGCGCAATCGGTTTGCCGAGTGTATTTCTGTTTGAATTCTGCAGATTTATGGCTAACCTGTGGGTCATTTCTGAATACGGCATCTATTGTCGCCGGGTTAGTAGATATCGATTTTGGGGGCTGTTGCCTTTGCTACGCGTAATCTTGTGGAAAATCGGCTGCGAGCTGGCTCACGTCAGGCGAGCCCTGTGGCCACGGTTAGAGCGCAAAGTTTATTACTTTGCGTTTGGCGCAAATCTCTGCCACGAAGTGCTCGAACAGCGTCGAATCAAGGTCTTCGACGCGTTCGACTTCCTCATCGAGGACGCCCGCCTGTGTTTCAGCCAACCCGGCTTTTACCGGGATCACGGTTACGCGTCGGCCGACGCCGCCGAGGGGGAGGTGGTATACGGCCGCATGTACCTGATTCTCGAGCGCGACGCACAGCGCATGGATTATTTCGAGGGTGTTCCATTTTTCAAGGTGCATGAAAAAGTGAAGCGGCAGGCGGATGGGTTCGAATTTTACTTTTACCGGGCCACGCGCGCGGTGGATGGATTGAAACCGACCCGGGAATACCTCGACTATCTCATCGACGCTTACCAGCAGATGCCCGCGGTACCTGCCGATTACCTGGCGGCCACCCGCGCGACCGAAGTGCTGGAAAATTTTGAACCCCTGAACGAAACCGGCGTTTTCGTCAGCGAGATAAATCGCTGGCCGGTCGTGCTGCATCCGTGGCTGGTTTTATACGAAAGGATCTGCTCGAAAACGGTCGAGTTCGTCTGGCACCGTTCGCTGTTGCAGTGGATGATAAGAACCTAGGTTAATGCTTGCGACCCGCTACGGCGGCGGAGTTACCACGAGTATCAGGCCGACAGCCAGTTAGTGAAGTAGACTACCGAGATGTAGCGCAGGGCCTTGCCGCTGCCGACCAGCAGCAGGAACAGCCAGAGACGCACGCGCATGATGCCCGCGATCAGGGTCAGGGCGTCACCACCGACCGGCATCCAGGCCAGCAACAGCGACCAAAATCCGTAACGCTGAAACCAGCGCTGGGCTCTGTCGATCTGCTCACGGGAAAAATAGAACCAGCGCCGGTCCTGAAATTGCAGCAAATATAGCCCGAGAATCCAGTTAACCACCGCGCCCAGCGTATTGCCCAGGGTGGCGACCATGACCAGCATGACGGGGTCGCCGCCGTCACGCAGCAATGCAAATAAATACACCTCGGAGTAGAACGGCAATATGGTGGCGGCAAGAAAAGCCGAGGCGAATAGCAGCAGGTAGGAAAGCATTTACCCGCCGTCGCGCCCAGCCAGTGAAACGGTAAACCAGGCAGTGAACAAACGGTTTAGTCGGTTTCCAGTTTCTGGATCACGTAACCGCCTGAGCGTTCGTCCAGCGACAGGCCTATCAGGCCACGGCGCTCGGCTTCTTCCAGCAGGTCACTGAAGGAACGCACGCCGTAATAGCTTTCGTTGAAGCCGGGCCGGCGCCGCTTTAGCGCCTGCTTCACCATCGAGCCCCACAGCTTTTCGCGGTCGCCACGCTCGGTGTTGAGTGCTTCGATGGTTTCCATGACCAGGCTGATGGCCTCGTCAATTTTTTCTTCCTCGGGCTTGCTAACGTCAGCTGCTTTAGTGCTGCTGGTTTTACTGGCGGCCTTCTTCTTGACCGCCGGCTTGCGCTTGCGTTGCTTGCTGGATTCGTCTTCGCGCGCGAGATCGTCATAGAAGATAAATTCGTCGCAGTTATTCATCAACAGGTCGGAGGTCGAGCTCTTGACGCCGACGCCGATCACGGTCTTGTTGTTTTCGCGGAGCTTGCTGACCAGGGGTGAAAAATCCGAGTCGCCGCTGACGATAACGAAGCTGTCGATATGATGCTTGGTGTAACAGAGATCGAGTGCGTCGACCACCATGCGAATATCGGCCGAGTTTTTGCCCGACTGGCGCGTGTGCGGTATCTCGATCAGCTCGAACGCGGCATCGTGCATGACAGCCTTGAATTCCTGGTAGCGCTGCCAGTCGCAATAGGCCTTTTTGACGACCACACTGCCCTTCACCAGCAGGCGTTCGAGCACCAGGTCGATATCGAATTTTTTGATTCTTGCGTCCCTGACGCCGAGCGCAACGTTCTCAAAATCACAGAAGATCGCCAGATTCTGATCCTGATTTCCCGATGACATGTTTTCTCCCGGAGCCTTTACTCGATAGAGGGATTAAGATTGCGGCGCTGTGCGGCGCTGCGCAGGCGACAGAATAAACGTTTTCAGTCACAAAACATATCCGCATTCGTGCAATCTGTTCGACAAATCTCGCGGCGGGCTTATTCAGAGGAAAACTCGGCCCGCGCTTATTACGCCCGCAACCGCTTTGCACTATGATAGTCGCGAACAAACCGGGTACTTAAAACATGGCTTACCAGAAATCTTTTGCTACGGCGGAATACGAAAATCGCGTGGCGCAGGTCAAGGCGCGCATGTCCGTTGACGGCTTCGACCTGATCATCTGCCAGGATCCGGCAAACATGTGTTACCTGAGCGGGTTTGACGGCTGGTCTTTTTACACGCCACAGTGTTTGCTGGTGCATGTCGATGAGCCTGCGCCGATCTGGTTCGGCCGCGCGCAGGATGCGAAGTCAGCGCAGATCACCACTGATTTGCCAGCCGCAAATATCGTTTCATTTTCGGAGCCGCTGGTGCATCACCCGAGTCAGCATCCGTACGATGAACTCTGTGAGCTGATCCGTGATCGCGGCTGGGCCGACGCCACAATCGGAGTTGAACTCGATGCGCACTACTATACCGCCAGGGCGCACCGCCACCTGGTCGATGGTTTGCCGGCCGCGCGCATCGCCGATAACCGCGAACTGGTCAACTGGGTCAGGTTGATCAAGTCCGATGCCGAGGTCGCCTATATGCGCGAAGCCGGCCAAATCTGCAGCCGCACGATGAACCGGGTAATCGAAATGCTCCGGCCTGGAATCCCGCAAAACGAAATCATCGCCGCGGTCTACCAGGGCCAGGTGCTCGGACTGGAAGGCAAGTTCGGCGACTACACCAGTCTTTGTCCGTTGATCCAGGTGGGCGAGGGTACCAGTACGCCGCATCTCACCTGGAGCGATGAGCCACTGCCGGACAACGAACTGGTGGTGATGGAAATCGGCGCCGCGCGGCGTCACTATCACGCGCCGCTAACCCGCACCATGCACCTGGGTAAACCGCCCGCGGAAATCGAGCGCCTGGCCGGCGTTATCGTCGAAGGCGTCGATGCGGCGCTGGAAACCGCTCGCCCCGGGGTCAGCTGCGAGGCGGTCGAGGCGGTGTGGCAGCAGGTCCTGAATAAAAACGGATATCACAAGGAAAGCAGGGTCGGCTATTCCATCGGCCTCAATTTTCCGCCCGACTGGGGCGAGCGCACCGCGAGCCTGCGTCCCGACGATAAAACCGAGTTACAGCCGGGCATGTGTTTTCATTTTCAATCCGGCGTCTGGCTGGAAAACTTCGGTGCCGCCGTGTCCGAACCCTTTGTCGTAACCGAGCAGGGCGGCGAGCGTTTGTGTGACGTCCAGCGCAGCCTGATCGTGATCGATTGAGCAAAAACGTGACCTGTACCTGCTGAAGGTGGCCTGCTTGCGCCAAACTGAAAATCGTCGTGTCGGTGCCGAACGCGGACCGGCTCGATTCCACCCCTGGTAACGATACATGCTGATAAA
This sequence comes from uncultured Gammaproteobacteria bacterium, assembly GCA_963768295.1. Classification (GTDB taxonomy): domain Bacteria; phylum Pseudomonadota; class Gammaproteobacteria. Next base: position 25,254 of record CAVYHN010000023.1, read on the forward strand.
AGGATTTCCTTGAAAGCTGACGCTCAGATTTTCAAGCCAGGCGGCAAAAACCGACTCACAACAGACGCTCAATGTGGGCCTGGCGAGTGGAAAAGACCTTTTGCATGCGCTTGTTAGAGTGCTTTAGTGATGTTCGCATGAGTCACCGCGTCTGATACTTTTGATTATTTCCCCGGGAAGGAGCCAATTGTCCTTGAGCGAAACCTGAACGATTCACCGATCGGGAAACGCCTGTTGGTGCCGCCGCTGCCGCTGGTTATACTGTCGTAACGATAATTCTGGTAGTCGCCGATGTCGGGAAAGGTCACCGTCTGGCTCGAGGAAATGGGTCTCGACCAATATCTGTTGATTTGTACGCCCGATTGACCCAGTTAAGCACTAATTTGCATTGAATAATTGATCCAGGCAAAGACTTAGAATTCGATTCGAGATCAGATGCTTGGCTTATGCTGAGTGGGTCAATACTAATTACAACTGATGGATCAATATTGGACGCAAATAAACACAGACAAAAAACGGTGTTCATCGCTGGGTTGGCAAAATATGCGCACAGGCACTATTCTGCATATCAGGAGATCCACACATGCTAAAAGTCGGCAAATACATGACTTGCTGCTGTGTTTCATGTGATTACTAGTTGATCAATAACTGATTCACTGTATGGGTTACAAGAGAAAATTAAAAACACTTGAGCAACTGCTTGATACGCTTGAGGATCTGGTAGAAGAGAAGTTCCTGCCACCAGTTGGCCCCAAGATAAGTTTTGCGATTGGTGATATACAGGGCTGTTTTGATGAACTCAGAATACTACTGGATAAAATTGAATTCGATCCCGACAAGCATAATTTATGGTTTGCCGGCGATCTGGTTAATAGAGGACCCAATTCACTTCAAGTTTTACGTTTTGTGAAGGCGCTGGGTGATAGCGCGATTACGGTGTTGGGTAATCATGACTTACAGCTATTGGCCTCGGCCGAAGGTTTTTTACAACCGCGGCAAAGAGATACCATTTCCGGAATGCTGGAAGCGCCGGATATTGGCGAGTTACTGGAATGGCTCAGGTTCCGGCCCCTGATGTATTACGATGCATCCCTGAATTACATGATGGCTCATGCCGGTATTTATCCTAAATGGGACCTTGAACAGGCACAAGCCTGTGCGCGCGAACTGGAATCGGCGTTGCAGGGCGAGCACTATCGAGATTTTCTTGCACAGATGTCGAGCTGGAATAAACCCAGAAAATGGAACCCCGGCTTGCAGGGCATGGAGCGACTGAGTTTCATCAGCAACAGTTTTACGGAAATGCGTTATTGTGATAGCAAGGGCAGAATTCGTTTAAATGTGGGGAGCAAAGAGGCGCAAAAAAGAGGCTTTGTGCCCTGGTATGAAGTACCCAAACGAGCGTTAAAGAAAACCCCCATAATTTTCGGGCACTGGGCGTCTTTATCTTCTCGCAAGGTTAAGTCCAAGCATGTGTTTTCTTTGGATAATGGTTGTGTCCACGGGGGTAAGTTGACTGCCATACGTTTGCAGGATAGAAGTTATATTAATGTGCGCTGCCTGGATGCCAAAGCATATAGTTAATGCGACACATCTGGAAAATATAGCATTGCTTCGATTAAGTGATCTCACCAGCCCAGCAACAAGGGCGTCCGCTCATGGCCGAAAATTGTCTCCCACTAAAGCTCTATGAGCGTCAGCTTACGAGAAAACCTACGCTCAGACTCGATACATCAGGGGCAAGAACCCCGGAACCGAACCAAAGCCGACATTTATTTCCGCGAGGGCAATTGATTATTGGTAGGCCTGGTTAATCCAGTCTAATTGACGCAAATCAATAAATCCTCCAGTTCTATTTTGATTTAACCCAAAAGGGTGATGCCCTCAATATTCTTGCATGATAAAAGAATCGTTGTAGTGAGAACTAAAAAGGTGCGTCAACAAATCGGACTGCGCCTAACGATACGAGATTAATTCTTACCGTATAACAGTCCTGTCTTCACGGGAAGTCAGATTACAAACGACTTTGATGTCTGGAAAACGCAACATACAAGTGGTGCAAGTGAAAATAAACGTATTGAATCCCATCCTATTCCTGACTGTTTTCGTAACCTTAATGATTCCAATCAGAGTGAGTGCAGACAGCTACTGGGGGGTCGGTGACGGCAACTGGAACGATTCTGCCAACTGGTCCGGGGGAATTCCCGTGGCCGGAGAAGATGTCTTTTTGAGGAATACTACGAGTTCCGGCGATCCTGATTACGAACAGGAAATAACGATAACCTATGGCCTGAATACCGGACCGAGCTACGGTGACATCACGCTCGGCTCCGTGGGCAATCGCTGGGTAAAACTCGGACTAGTGCCCAATTCGATATTGCAATCGGATTACTTGTTCATTGACGATAAAAGCGTGATAACCAACCTGGGAGGCAACCATACAGCAACTAACAGAATAGTAATTGGTCGTGATTCTATTGGAACCGCACGATACGAACTGTTCTCTGGTAGTCTGAATTCGCCGGACATCTACCTTGGCACTGATAGTGGCGCGGGCAGGATGACACATAGCGGCGGCGGAACAATCACGACGCAGAATCTGCACGTCGGAACCGGGCCATCATCGTACGGCGAATACGGGATGAGCAGTGGTATCCTGAATGCCGGTGTAGTGAATATCGGTGAAGTCGGCGGAGACGGTGAGTTCAGGCAGACCGGGTCTTCAACGGTCACCAACATCGGTAGCAACTTGTACGTCGGACGGAGTTACCAGGGTTATTACACCTACACGTTCCCAGGTGGCTGGAAACTGATTTACGACCGTAGTTTCGGAACCTATGAATTGAGCGCTGGCCAACTCGGCGTAACCGGCGATGCATTCGTCGGTTACCGGGGTACAGGAACCTTCCAGCATTCGGATGCGACGCATACTGTTTCAGGCGACCTGTTCCTTGGATATGAAAAGTACGAAATCTCATCATTTATTCCAGTTTTTGGACAGTCCCCTACAGCCACGCGTTCCGGCAGCGGGACCTATAACCTGAGCGGGACGACTGGTTTGTTGTCGGCTACCAACGAATACATAGGTTACGAGGGAACCGGAACCTTCAACCAATCCGGGTCGCTGAATTCGATAACGAATAATCTTTACCTGGCGACACAGGACGGTTCGCGCGGTACCTACAACCTTGCGGGCGGCGCGCTGAATATAGGCGGTAACATCATCGGTGGCGCAGGGAATAGCGCTTTAAACCTGGATGGAGGCAATCTCACCTATTCGGGTAATTCGATTACGGTCAATACCTTTGGCGTCGGGTACAACACAGGGACGACTGGTGCCTTTACGCTCGAGAGCGGTAAAACACTGTCGGCCGACCAGGAATATATAGGACATTCGGGATCGGGCTCGATGACCCAGCTAGGCGGGTCTAACACGACCGACGATTTCCGAATCGGCTTTGGTAGTTCCGGAAGCGGCGCCTACACCCTTCAAGGCGGCTCGCTTACGGCGCAGACGGAAAGTGTCTCTCGGGGAACCTTTACCCATAACGGAGGTAGTAATAACACGGATAGCCTCTTTATCTCAGTGCTCAGTTCCTATCACATGAATAACGGAACGCTGACGGCGAATGAAATTACAAATGTCGGTCAATTTCGCATGATGGGAGGCAATGTCAATGCCAATATTGACAATCGCGGTACGCTCTCCGGTACGGGGACGATTACGGGGGATGTCAACAATTTGAGTGGATTTGGTAGTGTATTTGGCACTGTCAGTCCCGGCGCCTCGCCGGGGACATTGACCGTGGACGGTAATTTTATGCAGGACGGCAACGCAACCCTGCTGGTCGAACTGGGAGGTTATACGCAGGGCGTAGATTATGACTGGCTCAATGTGAGCGGCACCGCAACGCTCGGCGGTGTACTCGACATCCTTTTGTATGATTTCGGCGGCGGCCCGTTCCAACCTGTCGTGGGCGATACCTTCGATATCTTGACCGCGGACACCATCGAGGGCCAGTTCGATCTGCTTAGCTACGCCCTGGATGACGGTTTGATGTGGAATGTCAGTTACATTCTGGACGATCTGGGAGACGACTTTGTTCGTCTGAGTCTTGCGGAAGCCGTACCCCCCATTCCCATTCCTGCCGCAGTCTGGCTTTTCGGAACGGCTTTACTTGGACTAGTTGGTTTTACCAAAAGGAAAAAATCTGTAAATTCTTAGAGAAATTATCTCTAAGATCCTGCCGTAGAGCAGAGTTATTGTGATAATCGAGAGGCCGCTTCTGGCCGATCCCTGAAGCCTGGGCCACAGCCGTGAGCGTCTCCTATAGAGCGCATTTAAGAATTAGCGATTGGCCAAAAAAGCAACCAGCTGAATAGTCTCGCTAGACCCATCTTTGGACGGCTTCAGCAGTATCACTTGGATTGGTGTTGAAGCAAATTCTTGCGTTTGGTGCGGATTCGTGTACGGCGTTTACCAGGTGCTCAAATACTAGAAAATGCTCGGGAACAGTACGAACCCCTGCGCCTATAAGCACACAATCATAATTCTCTGCGGTTAGATTGCTTTTTACCACTTTATCGGCGGTCTCAGCGTCATCTATAAATAACAGGGTTGTTTCGTAGCCAAGTCCATTCAGCTTCTCCTTGTCTACCTCCAGTGCTGCGGTCAGCTTCTCGGGCGTGAGATTGGGCCACTTTGTGAAGTCGACGACCGCTGGATTCCAGCCAATCAATACTACTTTTTTACTTTCGCTCATGTGCTCACCTCTGCGAATTTAGATATTTTATCCCGGGGGATTTAGCCTTAGAAGTTAAAGTTTTTCAACGGATAACAAATCATTTCCCGATCGTCGGGCGTCCGAAAGTGGCCGATTCGAGAAGCCCAGCAAGCTCATCTGAGCGTCAGCTTTCGAGAAAACAGACCCTCAAATCCGGGGAATCAGCGGCGATAGCCGATCCTGAACTACCTGACGCCAATATTCGAGTTTGCCGATTCGACCGGCGATAGACTCGGCCAGGTGAATATTTCACAAGCTCCCCGGTATTACTACATAACAATTCAGGTAATAGCCGCCTAACCCATTTCGCTCACTTTCCTACTAGTTTCATTATCAAAAACGAACCGGGAGTGACCCATGCAAGGCTCAACTATTAAAACGTGTGATGCGGCATCGAAGCGCAGCGATATCACAAGGATCGGCTTGAACAACGGGATAAAAATCATCGTGACCAGCACACTGCTGCTGGTGACGTCCATCGCTGTCGCTGGCATCCTGTTCGTACCGGTTGGTGGCCGCTATGCCAACCCCGACCTCGCGCTGGCCGATGTCCAGAATATCGGCGATGACACGGTGCGCATCCAAACCACAGGGCTGACCGGCGAGTTTAGCCTGGACGCGAGTGACTTGCCGCCCGAGTTCGACCCGCCAGCGTCGGGCTGCAAGCGTTTTCCCTTTGACCAGGAACTGGAACTGGTCATCAACCTGTCGCTGGGCGTAGTCGAGGGGTATACACGCGGCCACATCGCGACCGAAACAGGCACGCTCGAATACCGCGCCGACGTACGCGGTAACGCGACCTGCTTTCCAGCGGGTGGGAATGACTGCGGCCAGGTCATCGTCGATCTGGAAACGCGCGGCGCGATGGCGGGCGCGCTGAAGGATTTAAGCACCAACAACCTCGTCGGCCTGATCCACATGGAGACGTTAGGCAGCCTGCTGTACCAACCTGACAATGCACAATGGGTAAGCCTGACATCGAACGCGCGCCTCGGCGGCGACGCGGAATTGATCAGCTCGATCATTTCGATGGAAGAGGGCGAATCCTGCGACGTCTGAACTCGAAGCGCCAACAACCAAACCCCGCTGCGGCGGGGTTTTTTATTGCTTGCTCAGCGTCTGAAAGTGGCCGGTTTCTGCCGCTGATAGGAATAATTTCAGGGTCTGCTTTTCAAATTTTATGTAAATCAGATGTACATAATGGAAAGGCGAAGATAACGCTGATAAAGGCCGTAATTTGTTGGTATAAGTGTTGTAATATTTGGTAATAAAATTTCAAATTATTTATTAAATACAATTACTTAGATCTGCCATTCGATTCCGTCGCCGGGCTCATTTGCTTTAACAAAAAGATACCCTGCTGCGGAGTCCAACGGACGACACATGGAGTTTGCTGCCTTTAGTTCTGGATTGTGATATTTCGTGGCCCAAAGTCGTAAAAAGTCGTAAAAAAATTATAAGTTAGAGCTTCTTCTGGAGCGGAAAGCCAGTACTCGCGCAGCTGCCTGCCGGGGTCAGGAATAGAACATGTCCCGAAACATACCCTCGGCCCAGGCCAGGCTCGCCTGGCCGCCCTGCGTGTCCCACTTTTCGATCAAATGCGTGCGATCGAAGGCAAACTGCCCGCTGTGCTGGTTGAACTTGTAGTAGGTAATGATGCTCATCGCCCTGAGGGGCTCGATATCCACCGCCGAAAAACACATGGTTTGCGGGCTGCGCCAGTGTACCTCCTGCTCGAGCGCATGGGCGGCAATGACCTCGGCGACATACTGCGCTTCAGAATGCGCCGTATGTCCGCCCTTGGAAAACGGTTGCGAGCGGGAGTCCCCGGTGACGTAAACGCGTTCGTCGCCGATCAGGTGATAGCGGAAAGGGTCGGTATTGGCCGCTTTCTGCGGACTGGACTGATCCATGATGCCGGCCTCCTCGATCAGGCGCGAGGCGCGCACCGGCGGGTAGATGATAGCGTCGTCGAAGGGGTATTCATCGAACTCGGTTTCGATCCGTCGACCCTCGATGTCCACGTTGCTGATCAGCGAACTGGGCAGGTACTCGATGTAATCGCCATACAGCTGCTGGTAGGCGCGGGAAAAGCCGGCTTTCTTGATTTTGATATCGCTGTTCATATCGAGGAGCAGGATTTTGGCGCGCACGCGCCGGCGCTTGAACACGGCGGCCACCATGCAGGCGCGCTCATAGGGAGCCGCGGTGCAGCGGTAGTCGCCATCGGGCACGTTGAGCAGAAATGTGCCGCCCGAAAAATTATGGATTTTGTGCTTGATCGTCAATAGCTCGGAGCTGGTCACGAAGCCACCCGGATAACGGTGAAATAACAGGCTTTGCGCCTCGGTATCTTCGACGCCGATGCGCGGGTAGTCATACTCGATACCCGGCGCCAGCACCAGGTAGTCATAATCGACATAACCCTGATCGGTATAAACCTGGCGCGATTCGCGATCGAAACCGAGCACTGTTGCCTGCATGAAGTGATAGGCATTATTGTTGGCGGCGTCGAAAAAACTGTGGCTCAGAAAATCCAGGCTGACCTGGTCGGCAAGCCAGGCGTTGCTAATCGGGAAGGAAACGAAAGCCGACTGCCGGTCGATCAGGATGACGTCGAACGCGGGATTGAAGCGGCGCAGGTACTTGGCCATCGTCAGGCCCGACCAGCCACCGCCGACAATGACTACTCTCGCCCCTTTGGCTGCTGGAACGGCGGCTTTGCGCAGCAGTTTTTGCAAGGCCGGCGCCGTCTGCGCTGCCGCGTCCTTTGCTTCGCTTGCCGCGGCGGCGGCCGGCGTGCTGCCCGCCGCGCTGCCTGCCAGGAGGGCACCGCTTGCCTGCAGGAAGCGGCGGCGACTGAACTTGTCTGTCTTCTTCATGCCAGGTCGTCCTTACTGGAAATCCGGGTTACGCCATTGGGCATCTGGCGCGAGGTCCGCCGGTGGAACCGGTAAATAGGAAACGTAGTTCAACACCTTGTCGAAGTCCTCCGTGGAAAGCACCTCGAGCAGTGCAGCCATGCTCGGTTTTACCTTTCTCAGGTTACGCCTGACCAGGCGCGCCTGGCGCGCCATGTATTCGTAGTGTTGCCCCTGGAGTCGCGGATAGGCGAGTTCGTTGTTGCCTTCCCCGGTCTCGCCATGACAGCTGGCGCAGTATTTCTGGTAGATTTCGCCACCCTCGCGGTATTCGAGGCTCGCGGGCGGCCAGGGGCCTTGCGCATGCTCGGGATTCATCGGCAGGGTCGATATATAGGCGACCACGTCGCTCAGGTTTTGATAACCCCCGATGGTGCGCTCCTGGACGAAGGGTTGCATTGCGGGGTTGACCCGGCGGCCGCTGCGAATATCGAGCAGCTGTTTCATCAGCACGTTGACATGCTGGCCCGCCAGCTGGGGGTAGGTGCCGTCATTGTTACCCCAGGCCTCGGGCAGATGACAGCGCGCGCAAATGTCAAAGCTGCTGCGGCCGTTGTCGAGATCGGGTACGAATTCGAGCACCACGCGGATCGGCTCCATCGCGACCGCGGCAGTCGAGAATGACAGGATTATGGCAGCGACGAAACTGCAGCAAAGGTAACGAGTGATCTTCATCCGCAAATCGGGTCAGGTTGATTTACTCCGGTTTTTTACACCTTAAGTGAGTCGGACGCAGCTGTCCTTGATCTACAGCAATAATCATCTTGTCCCAGACTTCGATTTGACGCTCGAGAAAATCGGTTCCTACCTGGCTGGCTAGCCCCTCGCGTAGCGCGCCGCCCAGTTGCGCGCGTTCAAGACGCGCCTGCTGACGGTACCAGTCATTGCGGTCGATGATCTCGATATCGACAAACCCCGCCGCTGCCAGCGCCTGGCGATAGGTTTGCGCCGAGGCCAGCCTGAAATCCAGGCCTTCGGCTTCGATATAGGCCTGCATTTCGGTGGACGGTTCGCCCTCGTAACCGGCGAGCCAGTCGCTCGCGGCAAACCAGCCACCCGGCTCGAGCAGCCGGTAGACATCCGCCGCCAGCGCCTGTTTGTCGGCGATATGGATGATTGAATCCTTGCTGGTTACCGCCTGGAAACTGGCGTCGGCAAACGGCAGTGGCCCGGGTTCGACGCAGATAAACTCGGTGCGGTCGCTGATCCGGTGCCGCTGCGCAAGGCTGTCACAGCGGTCGATCAGCCACTGCTCGATATCGATGCCGGTTACTTTCGCGACCTGATGCTGTTTGACCAGGTGGATATCGATACCGCCGAGGCCACAACCGATATCGAGTACCGCGAGCCCCTGTAAATTGACGCCAGTCAGGTAGCGGTCGATTTCGTCGGTGCCGCCGGGCGACATGAAACCTTCACCCCAGATGGCTTCGAGTAATGCCATCAGGTTGTCGTCATACTCCTGGTGTGCTTCAACAGTCATTTCGGGTCTCATCCGGGTTATTAATACGAATTCATATTAAACACGCATTTGCCGATCAATTCCTGCGGAATTTTACCAACCTGGAGCGGGTTTCGCCTTCGAAAACCAAATCAAGACCCGATCCAAATTTTATTGTTGTCAATTATTGCGTTTAACTGGATACTGGCGCTCCCGAACCAGTGTCAGAAAACCATGTCAGTCAATGAAAAGATCGTTACCGATCTGGTAAACAACAACGTGTCCTTCATCACCACCGTGCCCTGCAAGCAGCTGGCCGGCGTAATCGATGGCATCGACAAATGCGATGAAATTTTTCATATTCCGTCGAACAAGGAAGACGAAGGCATGGGATTATGCGCGGGCGCCTACATGGGCGGGAAACGCGCGGCGATCATCATGCAGAATACCGCGATTGGTGTCACCATCAACACGCTCGCGACCCTGATCCAGTACTATCACATACCGTTACCGATGTTGATCAGTTATCGTGGTGAGATCGGCGAGCCGGTCGCCTGCCAGGTCGAAATGGCGGTGCACACCAAGGCACTGCTGGCGCAGCTCAACATCCCGACCTATCATTTTCACCACCCGGACGATGTCGACGAGCTCGACGCGATATTAAAGTACTGTTTCATGAGTAAAAAACCGGTCGCGATTTTGACCGATGCCAGTTTCTGGAAGGGGGCCTGAGATGATTCGTAGCGAAGTGCTGAAGAGCCTGATCCCGGTTATTTCGGATCAACTGGTGGTCTGTAATATCGGCCTGCCGAGCCAGGAGTTGCACCTGCTGGATGACCAGCCGAGCAATTTCTACATGCTCGGCACCATGGGCCTGGCCTCCTCGATAGGGCTGGGGCTTGCGCTGGCGCAAAAACAGAAGGTCATCGCGATCGATGGCGATGGCTCGGTATTGACCAACTTCGGCACCCTGCCGACGATTGCCAACAATGTCGCCGATAATTTCATCCTGTTGATTATCGATAACGGCAGCTATGGCTCGACCGGGGACCAGCCGACTTACGCCGGGCGTAAGACCTCGCTGGCCGCAGTCGCCAGCGCCTGCGGTTGCGAGCACGTGGTCGAATGCCAGGCGGAGCAGGCGGCCGCAACGGTTCAGGCGGCGCTGGATGCGGACGAAATGACCATCATCGTCTGCAAATGCGAGTCGGGCAATATCAAGGTGCCGGTCATCGAAATGGATCCGGTGGTCATCCGTGATCGATTCATGCAGCAGGTTCAGGCGCGCAATAGCTGAGACGATTGCCGGGTTAATCGATGACGACGAGCTGGCGCGGCGCCTGCACCGGAAATTCCGCAACATCCTCCTTGAACAACAGGGTGCAGATGTAATAGGTAATGCCCGACATGCGCGGGCTGAAGAACTGGCTCTCGAAGTTGACACAGGTTCTGGGTTCGAACACTTTTTCCGACTCGCCATCCGACATTTCATAGACGAAGTTGCCGACCCAGTCGGGCGGGAAACCGATGCCGAGCTCGTAGCCGCCGACCCAGCCGGCATCGGACCAGATGCCGACCTCGTCATAATAATCCCTGGCGGCGGTGACCAGCTCGCCAACCGTGAGTCCCGGTTGCAGAATTTTGCCGATGACGTCAAACACGCCCGCCGACTTGTCGTGATATTGCATGACGTCCCTGGGCGGCTCGCCGACGTAAAACGAGCGCGCCGCGTTGGCGTGATAACGCCAGTAAACCCCGCTGACGTCGATGTTGACCTGTTCCCCGGCCATGATCACCTTGCGGCTGGCCAGCGAATGGCCGGTATTGGCCTTGGGCCCTGACAGCACGGGCAGCGTAATCGCCGGATTTTCACCGCCGGCCCGCGCCATGGCGCGGATTATTTCGCCGTACACTTCGAGCTCGGTGACGCCCGCACGGATCGTCTGGCGCGCGGCCTCGATACCGATATCGGTGATGCGCGCGGCGTGCTCCATGTAAGCGATTTCCTGCGGCGATTTAACCCAGCGCACCTCGCGCAACACGTCGCTGCCGTCGCAAACGCTGGCGCCGGTCGCTTCGAAAGCGGCGCGAAAACGCGCGCTGATCGCGGGGTTCGGACGATAGCTGTAAAGTTCCATGCCGACCGTGCCGTCGAGCCAGCCCTCGGCCGCGAGTTCGTCCATGATAAAACCGATGCCGTCGCGGCGATTATCGATCGGAAAAGTGCGGATGTCGTCGGCGCAGGTGACGAATCGACACATGACTCTTTCGCTCGGCGTATCGAACATGATGAAACGGTCGTGGTCGACATGAATCGCGATCCCGCTGGTGGCCGGCCATTGCTTCGGGCTTTGCGCCTGGTACCATTCGCAGGTATAGCCGCTGACATAGTAAAGGCTTTCCGGCGCCGTCAGCCAAAGCAGGTCGATATTGTCCTGCGTCATGCGTTGTCGAATAGCCTGTAAGCGGGATTTGAATTCGGCCAGCGAAAACCCGAGCTCCATCGCCGGATTGCACTGTTCCAGTACCCGATCGCGATTTTGTCCCATGACGGCACCTCCGAGAGTGATGCAGGATTTGGTAATCCACGAAATGCGCTTAGAATATCAGCCTGGTTTCTTCATGTCAGATTGTTAATTCAGGTGGAGCACAGACGCAATGGCACAACGACTGGCGGTATTCTTTGATCCCTGCATCTTCGAGCACGACACCGGGCAGGGTTTTTTCGAGGCTCGGGAATCACCCTATCTACCCGTGATCGAATCCCACCCGGAAAACGCGGCGCGCGTCAGAAACATGCTCGCGGTGCTGCAGCAGGGGCCGATCGCCGAAGCGCTCGACTGGCATGCTGGCGTGGCGGCGCAACGACAGGACCTGGAGCGCTTCCATACGGCCGCCTATATCGACGAGCTCGCGTCGAATCCCGCGGACGAAACCCGCTGGTATTCGGGCACCACGGTGTTCGGCCCCGGCAGTTACGACATCTGCTGCAATGCGGCGGGGCAGGCGATTGCGGCGGCCAGCCATGTGTTCGACGGCAAGGGCAAGCTTGCCTATGCGCTGCTGCGTCCGCCGGGGCATCACGCGCAGCCCGAGATGGCCGACGGTTACTGCTTCTTCAACAACATCGGCGTGGCCATAGAGAGCCTGCGCGCGCGCGGATTGAAATCGGCCGCCGTCATCGACTGGGATGTGCATCATGGCAATGGCACCCAGCAGGGTTACTACCAGGACCCGGATATCCTGACGATTTCGCTGCACATGAATCATGGCGCCTGGGGTGAGACGCACCCGCAAACCGGCGCGGTCGACGAAGTCGGCGCGGGGCGGGGTCTGGGGAAGAACCTGAACCTGCCGATGCCTTACGGCGCCGGCGATGCCGCCTATGCCCGCGTGTTCGACGAAATTGTCGCGCCCATGGTGCGCGCGCATCGCCCCGAAATTTTGTTCATCGCCAACGGCCAGGACGCCAACCAGTTCGACCCCAATGGGCGGCAGCTGCTGAGCATGCAAGGATTTTATGAACTGGGTAAGCGTGCGCGCGCGCTGGCGGATGAGTGTTGCGCCGGCAGGCTGGTGCTGGCGCAGGAAGGCGGTTACGCCATCAGCTATGCGGCCTACTGTCTGCACGCGACCCTGGAAGGAGTCCTGGGGCGGGAGCCGGGCTTGCCCGACCCGCTGGCCTACATGCAGGAAGATACAGCTGGACTGGACGAATTTATCAGGCGGATGCGGCGAGGCCACGCCGCGGCGACGGGCTAGCGTCGGATAACGAGGACGCGCGCGTCGATGTCTTGGGCGCGAATATATTCGGCTTCGATTACCTGTTCGAGCTTAAATCCATGCAACTGCGCTTGCCGATAAACTTCGGGTTCCAGCTCCAGCTGCCGCCAGGCGGCGCCGTTGACCGTGACCACGCACAAACCACCCGGCAGCACGCAATTGACGACCTGGTGCAGGTCGGAGATTTTTGGCACCGCGAAGGAAAACAAGCCGACGCAGAGCAGACATTCGTATAACTGTTCGAGATTTTTCGGCGTGGTGAAATCGTGTTGCCACAGCGCATCGTAAACCTCGCGCTTTGCGGCCAGGGCGAGCATTTCGCGCGAGAAATCGGCGCCGTCGATATTTTTATAGCCCAGCGACCTGAGGTACTCGCCGGCAAGTCCGGTGCCACAGGCGACATCCAGCACCCGCAGCGAGCGGTCCGCAACCAGGCCGGAAAAAATATCACCGGCGTCGCGCCAGGCTACATATTCGAGGTCATCCACCAGGTCGGCATCGTAACTGGCCGCCCACTCGTCGTACTGCTGCCGCTTGTCTTCCGACCGCGCATAGGCCGCGGCCAGGCGCGCATCGTACTGCTCTATGTCGATCTTCTTGTCGCTCATCGGGATACTCCGGTTGGCCAGCAGACGCATGGTGTATCACACAAAGCGTTAATGATCCATCCGTGTACTGCGCCCAGAAAAGGATCCGCGGTGGGCAGGTGCATGGACTGGAGTAGCGACAATGTTTATTCTAGGCCCGCAGTCGCTTGCGCGCATCGACGATGATGCCCGTCGACCTGTTACCAGACCCGGGGAGGGAAGCAATGAAACCGATTTTAGTTGTGCAGGGCGCGAGCCGTATTGAAGAAGTGCCGCGCCTGGGCGAATTGCAGGACCAGGCGGAAATTCGATTTGCGACTTCAGCCGACGAACTGCGTGCAGTATTGCCTGGGGCTGAGGCCATGCTCGGCTGGAATTTCCGTGCCGATAGCCTGCGCCAGGCCTGGGCTAGCGCCAGCGATTTGCGCTGGATCCACTGGTGCGGCGCCGGCGTGGATGCCGCCATGTTTGCCGAACTGGTGCAAAGCGATGTCGAGTTGACCAATGCGCGCGGGATCTTCGATCGGCCCATGGCCGAATGGGTGCTCGGCATGATTCTTGGTTTCGCCAAGCGCTTCCCGCAGACACTCGAGTTCCAGGCGAAATGCGAATGGAATCACCGGCTCTCCGAAACCGTGGCCGGTAAAAAGGCGCTGGTGGTTGGCGTCGGTTCGATCGGGCGTGCGGTCGGACGGCTGCTGCAGGCGGCCGGCCTGAAGGTCGACGGCGTCGGTCGCAGCGCGCGCGAAGGCGGGTCTGATTTTAATCGAATCCACGCGATCGGCGATCTGCATGCGCAGCTGCCGCATGCCGACTACGTCATCCTGATCACGCCGCTGACCCCCGCCACCCGCAATCTTTTCGGCGCCGCCGAGTTTGCCTCCATGGCGGCGCATGCGCGCTTTCTCAACATTGGTCGCGGGGCGCTCGTGGTCGAGGCAGATTTACTCGCGGCGTTGCAGGATGGCCAGATCGCGGGCGCCGCGCTCGATGTTTTCGTCGAAGAGCCCTTGCCGGCGGACAGTCCCTTCTGGCGGGCGCCGAATTGCCTGGTGTCGCCACACATGTCCGGCGACTACTTTGAATTCGAGGCCGCGATGGCGGATCAGTTCATGACCAACTGGACGCGCTACATCGCCGGGGAACCGCTCAACAATATGGTCGATAAAGTGCTCGGCTTTGTGCCCGGCGCTACCTGAAGTCGCTGCCAGTGAAGTCAACCTCGTGATTCGGCAAAGCTGCAGTATGGAGGTGGTGTTTGCCTGGGGCTATGCGCTGATATAGCCAAAGGAACGGGGTAGCTTTGCTACTCCTTTTGCAGGCGTTAGAGACGGTCGGTTTAGTTGCGGTAGCTGTCCGGCAGGGCGTAACTCTGGCCGAGAAATTCGCCGAAAACCTCGGCCACCTGGGGATGATTGACCGGCTCGCCGGTTTCGTCGATCAGCAGATTCTGTTCCGACACGTAGGCTTCGTATGACGTGGACTCGTTTTCGGCGAGTAAATGATAAAACGGCTGATCCTTGCGCGGACGCACGTCTTCAGGGATGGCGAGCCACCATTCCTCGGTGTTATTGAATTCCGGATCGACATCGATAATAACGCCCCGAAAGTCGAAAATGCGGTGTTTCACCACCTGGCCGATCGAAAATTGTGTGTTGGTTACGCTCATATTTATCGTGTCTTCACGCCAGCGATTATAGCAATAGTTCGAAGCGCTGCATCCGAACTGTTTCGCAGCTGCAGAGTTCTGCCTGAGTGCGCTTTAGCGATCGTTATCCCTGCCCGAAACAGCTGGCGTGCAACTCAGCTCAGGCCGATTTTGGCGCGCGCCTCGTCGGGGCCCAGCACGCGGGCGCCCATGCGCTCGATGATTTCGACCGCGCGCTCGACTAGCATGCCGTTGCTGGCGAGCACGCCTTTGTCGAGGTAAATGTTGTCTTCGAGGCCGACCCGAACGTTGCCGCCAAGCAGCACCGCCTGCGCCACCATCGGCATTTGCATGCGCGAGATGCCAAACCCGGCCCACAGCGCATCCGCCGGCAGCGCCTGCTTCATCGCAGTCATGGTTTCGGTATCGGCGCCGGCGCCCCAGGGAATGCCGAGGCAGAGCTGGAACATCGGCGGCGCGTCGATCAGGCCATCGTCGATCAGGCTGCGGGCCAGGCGAATCTGCCCGAGGTCGAAGACTTCGAGCTCGGGTTTGACGCCCATTTCCTGCACCATTTCCGCCATGCGGCGCAAAAAAGGCGCGGTATTGATATAGGCGAAGTCGCCGGCGAAATTCATCGTGCCGCAGTCGAGACTACAGATATCCGGCTTGCACTCGACCACGTGCGCGAGGCGCTCCTCGGGACCAATCATGTCCGAACCCGGCCCGGGTAGCGATGGATCTTGCGCGCTCGGCACCCAGTCACCGCCCATGCCGGCGGTCAGGTTGATGATCATGTCGACGCCGCTGTCGCGGATCATGTCCACGGTTTCGCGGAACAGCGCGGGATCGCGCGAACCCTGTCCGGTTTCCGGGTCGCGCACATGGACGTGCACCACCGCGGCGCCGGCCTGGGCGGCTTCGATCGCGGCATCGGCGACCTGGCGTGGCGTGATCGGCACCAGGTTACTGCGGCTGGTGGTATCGCCGGCGCCGGTGACGGCGCAGGTAATGATGACGTCGTTATTCATTTTCAAAATCCCCCTGTATCAAGTCGACTGGTTTTTCGCTGTGCGTTTCATTTTCGCGATTTCGACCAGTCCGTCATTCATTTTTTTGCTTAGGCTGGCGAAATCCTGGCCTGCGGTCATTTCGACGCAGCCGTCGACCATCGCGTTTCTGAGTTCGTCGGTTAGCTCGGGTGCGACCAGCCGGGTCCAGGGCAACTTGAGCGCGGGCCCGAACTGATCGAGACAATAGGCCATGCCGCCTTCGCCGCCGCCGACGTGGAAAATCTCGCAGGGTCCCATCAGCGCCCAGCGCGGGCCGGGGCCGTTAACCACCGCCTGGTCGATCTGTTCGACCGTGGCCTCGCCGTTGGCGACCATGTGCAACGCCTCGCGCCAGATGGCCTCCTGCAGGCGCGTGGCGATGAATCCCGGAATTTCCTTTTTCATCACCAGCGGCGCCTTGCCCGCGACGCGATAAAACCGCTCGCTCCATTCAACCGTTTGCGGCGCGGTTTTTTCGCCGCCGATCATTTCCACCAGCGGTAGCAGGTAGGGCGGATTGAACGGGTGTGCGACCACGGTGCGTTCCGGGGTTGCGCATTGCGCCTGGATATCGGTCATCGACAGTCCCGAAGTGCTCGAGGCGATGACCACCCGGGGATCGACCATATCGCCGAGTGTCCGGTATAGCTCCTGTTTCAGTTCCAGTACTTCGGGTACGCTTTCCTGGATGAATTCACAGTTCTCGGTGGCCGCGCCGAGGTCGGTAGTCCAGCTGAAGTTATCCATCGAGGCGCCCTCGGCCAGTCCGATTTGCTCGAGACTTTGCCAGGCGGTTTCGAGTAAACGCATCAATGCGTCGTACTCGGATTCAGCGTGCAGGTAGCTGCTTACCGCGTAACCCTGGGCCAGGAAATGCGCCGCCCAGCCGCCACCGATGGGCCCGGCGCCAATGCAGGTAACACGTTTAACCTGTTCGGGTGCCTGGTCCAGCATGCCTATTGCCCCTTGAATTTGGCGTCGCGTTTTTCGACGAAAGCCTTGACGCCTTCGCCAGCGTCGTCCGATGACAGCATCGCCTTGTAGGTCGGCAGGTCGTCGTAGCGCATTTTGTGGAAGGCTTTTTCGACCGGCTCGCATTCGATCGCGCGCAGCACTTCCTTGATCGACTGCAGCGCCAGCGGCGCCACCTGCGCCATCTGTTCGGCCCATTCGCGCGCGCAGTCGAATAGTTGATCGGCGGGCACGACCTTGTTGATCAGGCCGTAATGCTTGGCTTCCGCGGCGCTCATGCGTCGTCCCAGGTAAAGCATTTCCAGGGCGACGTTGTAGGGCAGTCGTTTCGGCAGGCGCTGTACCGCGCCGGCGTCGGGTATCAGCCCCAGCGGCAGCTCCGGCAGCGCAAACTCGACATGCTCGGCGGCGATAATCAGGTCGCAGGCGAGCGCGATTTCGAAACCGCCGCCGATGGTGAGCCCGTTGAGCGCGGCGATGACCGGTTTGTTCAGATTCCACATTTCGGTAATGCCGGCAAATCCGCCGAGCTCGGGATCTTCGGCTTCCCACCAGTTCTCCAGCGGGGTGTCGCCGCTGTCGAGGGCCTTCAGGTCCCAGCCCGCGCAGAATATTTTTTCGCCGGCGCCGGTAATGATGGCGACTTTCAACGCGGGATTGTCACGAAAGAACACAAATGCCTCGCCCAGTTTACGGCTGGTGGGCAAATCGATGGCGTTGGCCTTGGGCCGATTAATCGTAATCACCAACAGCTCGCCATCGATTTTTACCTGAACTTCGTCGTCTCCCGGAATCATTTTTGTCTCCTTGCTGGCCGTGTTTTCTAACACGCGCAGTTTAGTAGACTCGTTCAACAATTGGTATATGATTGGCTGCGTTTGTTGCTGCACGGGCCAGGATCCCATGAACTACAATCTGACCGCTGAACAGGACATGATTGTCCGCTCGCTGCGCGCTTTTCGCGAACAGGAACTCGAGCCGCATGAGGCCGAGGTCGATCGCAGCGGCGAAGTGCCGCAGGAATTGGGGCAGCAAATCAAGGCAAAGGCGCTCGAGATGGGGTTTTATGCGCCCAACCTGCCCGTCGAAATCGGCGGCGGTGGACTCGATTACAAGACGCTGGCGCTGTTCGAGCGCGAGCTCGGCAAGACCAGCTACGGACTGCACGGCTATATCCATCGACCCTCGGAAATCCTGATGGCCTGCGCCGGCGAGCAAATAGAGAAGTACCTCAAACCCTGCGTCAGCGGCGAGAAAAAGGAAGTCTTCGCGCTGACCGAGCCCGGCGCCGGCTCCGATATCCTGTCGATGGCAACGACCGCCAAACGCGATGGCGATGATTTTATTATCAATGGTTCGAAGCATTTTATCAGCAGCCCGGTGATCCCGGACTTTGCCATCCTGTTCGCCTGGACCGGGGTGCAGCAGACCAAACGCGGCGAGCGCAAGCTGGTTACCGCGTTCCTGATCGATCGGGGTAGCGCGGGCTTCGATATCCAGCGCGGCCCGCGCTGTGCGGCGCAGCGCGCCTACCACACCTGGCAGCTGTCGTTTAACCAGTGCCGCGTGCATCAGGGCCAGATCCTGGGTGCGGAAGGCCAGGGCTTCGAACTGGCCGACAAGTGGCTCAAGATGGGTCGCGTCTGGGTTGCCGCGGCCGCCTGCGGCAAGATCGAACGCCTGCTCGAACTCGCGACCCGCTATGCCGCGGAACGCAAACAGTTCGGTCAGCCGATCGGCAAGTTCCAGGGCACTTCATTCAAACTGGCCGATATGGCGACCGATTTGCAGGCCGCCGATCTGCTGGTGATGCACGCCGCGGACAAGGCCGATCAGGGCATCATGCAACCCGAGGATGCGGCCAAGGCCAAGCTGTTTGCCTCGGAGGCGGTGGGGCGCGCCGCCGATAACACGATTCAGATTTACGGCGGCATGGGGTTGATGGAAGAGTTGCCGATCGAACGCCTGTGGCGCGATGCCCGTCTCGATCGAATCTGGGACGGTACCTCGGAAATTCAGCGCCATATCATTTCGCGTTCGTTATTGCGCCCCTTTGAATCCTGATGCCGGCGTCGCCCGAGAATTTACGCAGACTGCTGTCGCCCCGTCATATCGCCTTCATCGGCGGCAGCGACGCCGATTTCAGCGCGCGCCAGTGCGCCGCGCAGTTCGATGGCCCGGTCTGGGGTGTCAATCCGAGACGCGAAACCCTCGGCGGAGTGCCCTGTTACCCGAGCGTCGAGGATCTACCGCAGGCGCCGGATGCGGTGTTCCTGGCGACGCCGCGTACCGCCGCCACCGACACCGTAAGACGCTTGAATCGCATCGGCGCCGGCGGGGTGGCCTGTTTTACCGCCGGATACGGCGAACTGGGAGCGGCGGGCCGGCGCGCCGAGGCTGAACTGGTCGAGGCGGCTGGCGACATGGCGCTGGTCGGACCGAATTGTTACGGCATCGTAAACTTCACCAACGGCGCCGTGTTGTGGCCGTTTGGCGCCGGCAATCATCGCTGTCACG
This sequence comes from uncultured Gammaproteobacteria bacterium, assembly GCA_963768295.1. Taxonomy (GTDB): domain Bacteria; phylum Pseudomonadota; class Gammaproteobacteria. The sequence continues at coordinate 44,959 of CAVYHN010000023.1, forward strand.
AGGGCGTTGCGCTGGTGATGCAAAGCGGCATGCTGCCGGCCAACATGATCATGAACGATCGCTCGGTACCGATTACGCACGTGGTTTCGGCCGGCAACCAGGCGCTGCTCGCGATCGAGGATTATCTCGATGTCCTGCTCGACGAGCCCGCGGTGAGGGCGGTTGGCCTGTATATCGAGGGCATCCGCAATATCCAGAAGTTTGCCGATGCCGCGATCAAGGCGTTGCGCCTGGACAAACCCGTGGTCGTGCTGAAAGCCGGTAAATCGAAGCTCGGCTCGCAGATTTCCATCAGTCATACCGGTTCGCTGGCCGGCACCGACGAGGCCTTCCAGGCGCTATTCGACCAGCTTGCGCTGATTCGCGTCGAATCGCCGGTCGAAATGATGGAAACGCTCAAATTCCTGTCGGTATCCGGGGCGCCCCGGGGAAATCGACTGGCGGCCTTCACCTGCTCGGGCGGCGATGCCGCGCTGGTGGCCGACTACTGCGCAAAGGTCGGACTGGATCTGGCGCAACCCTCGGCGGCTGCCGCGGCAAGGCTGGCCGAGCTGTTGCCGGATATCGCCACCGTCGCCAATCCGCTCGATTACACCACGCCGCTGTGGGGCAATGCCGAAGTCATGCCTGAAGTGTTCGCGACCATGATGGCCGATGACTATGACGCCGCCCTCGTGATCCAGGATTTTCCGCCGGGTCATATTCATGCCGATAACAGTTATTACCGCAACGACGCGGCTTCGTTCATCAAGGCCTGCAACGCGGTCCCGATCCCGGGCGCGATCTGCAGCGACCTGCCGGAAAACATCGATCGCGAATCCCGAGAGATCATGATAAACGGCGGTGTCGCACCCCTGCAGGGCCTCGATGCGGGTCTCGATGCCATCGCCAATGCCTGTCGTTACGGCGCTATCCGTGAGCGGCTGGGAGCTGCAATCGTGGGCATGGAATTCGTTATTATCGAGACGCCTGTCAACGTTGTAGAGGCACAGGTCGTCGACGAGTGGCAGGGAAAACAAAGGCTGCGGCAATTCGGGGTCGAGGTTCCGGCGGGGCAGCTTATCGAAATCGACGCCCTGGACGCAGTCATCGAAACGCTTGATTACCCGGTCGTGCTCAAGGCGATATCCGCCGAATTGCCGCACAAGTCTGAGGCGGGCGCGGTGAAGACGAACCTGCATAATTCGCTGCAGCTGCGCGCCGCCATCGAGACGCTGCGGGAATCGGTGGCGCGCGTCGCACCCGCTATCCAAATCCGCCACTTCCTGGTTGAAGCGATGATCGACGATAGCATCGCCGAACTCATGGTCGGCATCAATACCGACCCCCAGTTCGGCCAGCTGCTGGTGATTGCCAGCGGCGGGGTGCTGGTCGAACTGACCCGGGATGCGCGCACGCTGTTATTGCCGGCCAGCGACGAGCAGATTGGCGCTGCGTTGCGGTCGCTCAGGTGTTTCAAATTGTTGCAGGGCTTTCGGGGCCGGCCGGCCGCCGATATCGAGTGCATTATTGCGAGCATTCGCCTGCTGGTCGATTTTGCCGCAAGCCAACACGCCAGCCTGCTTGAGATGGATGTCAATCCCTTGATGATTACCCCGCAGGGCTGCTTCGTGGCCGACGTCATGATACGCGAGGCAATAAGCCAGGTTTCGTCGCGATAGCTATTCAGAAACTGCCTGGCCGCAGCCAGGCAGGGCACGAATTCCGACATTATTGTCGGCCGGGAATCGGTCACTTACCGCTTCGAGATCAGGCGCCATGTCGGCGATCGGCTGCTCGCTGGTCCTGAGTGCGGGTTAGGCGTGATAAATCCTATACATCGGAAATGGGTGCGATATAGTAGGCCGATCCGCCGCATTTCAGTCGATTAGCTTGTCAAACTTGCAGCTTAACGTGAGCCTTTATCCCTGGTTTCGGGCCGCGTCCGACGGTCATGCCTGGATCACCGTCTTTTTTCTCTACATGAGCCAGAGCCTGCCGCTGGACCAGGTGATCGAGCTGTCCGCGGTTTACTATTTGTCGGTGTTCGTACTCGAAGTGCCCTCGGGGTATTTTTCCGATCGCATTGGCCGTCGTATTACCCTGCTGCTCGCGGCGGGTTCGCTGATCGCATCCTATAGCTGTTTTATTATCGGCGCCGGCTTCTGGTGGTTCGCCGCCGGCCAGGTGCTGCTGGCGGCCGGCATCGCAATGCAGTCGGGTACCGATACCGCGCTGCACTATGATTCGTTGAAGGCGTTGGGCCGCGAAGGCGAATATGCCCAGCGCGAAGCCAGCGCCGAGCAATGGGGATTAAGCATGCTCGCCATCGCAACCCTGTCGGGCGGAGCGCTGGGCCTGATTGATCTGCGGCTGGCATACGTGTTCTCGCTGGCGAGCGCGAGCATCATGGCGCTTATGGCCTGGCGTTTCGTCGAGCCGCAACATGCCGCGGAAACGGTGGCCTTACCGCCGAGTTTCAGCAGCGTCGTATTAAGCTGCCTCGGCAGGTTGCGCGAGCCTTTGCTGGGATGGATTTTCTGCGTGGTTATCGTGTTGTATGCGTTGGCGCATATCGTCTATGAGTTTTACCAGCCCTATATCACGCTGTTACAGCTGCCGTTGCTTGCGGCATCGGACTATGCGCCATTGATTTCGGGCGTCGTGATATCGGTTTCGATGTTCGGCGGCGCTATCGGTGCGCGCGCCAGCATACGCTGGCAATCGAAACTGGGTTTGATCGGGGTGCTCGCGGTCGCGATGTTTGTCCAGTTGGGCATCGTCGCGGCGATGGCGGTCGCGGTCACCCCGGTCGTGCTGACGCTGGTCTGCGCGCGCAATTTCCCGATGGCGCTGGTGCACGCCCCGGTCCGGGCTGCGATTGCGCCGCGTATTACGCGCGCGCAACGGGCAACCTACCTGTCGCTACAGGGGCTCTCCGAACGCCTGTTTTTCGCGCTGTTGCTACTCGGCCTGGCGGCGGACCTGGAAAAGGGTGCCGCGGTGAACGAACCGGCGCTGCTTGGAATTTTAACCTCGACGCTGTGGATAGGCCTGGCCAGCGCGCTGTTATTGTTTGCCTTCAGCGGCAGGATCCAGCAGGAACTGCGCAACAGCCGGGCCCGGGCATGACGCGAATTGCTGTCATCGGCGCCGGTATCGCCGGACTCACGCTGGCGCGAGAGCTGGCTCCGCTGGCCGAGGTCGAGGTATTCGAAAAATCGCGTGGTTACGGTGGACGCATGGCCACGCGCCAGGCCGGCCCGTATCGGTTCGATCATGGCGCGCAGTTTTTTACCGCGAAATCGGATGCCTTCATGGCGTTTTTGCAGCCCTTTATCGAGCGCGGCCATGTTGCTCGCTGGGACGCGAATTTTGTCGAAATTGAAGCAGGCGGCCTCGTCGGCCAACGCTGCTGGGCTGACGGTCCGGCGCATTATGTCGCGGCGCCAGGCATGAACATGCTGGCTAAACAAATGGCCGTTGGGCTCGATGTCAGGCTGGCGACGCGAGTCGCGCAGGTTGTCGGCAGCGCGACTGGCTGGCAATTACGCGATCAACAGCAGGCGAGCCTCGGGACCTATGACTGGGTTGTCACCGCGATTCCGGCAGCGCAGGCTGCCGCGCTGCTACCGGAATCGAGCCAGCTGCAGACGCCGCTTGCACAAAAAAATATGCTGGGCTGTTACTCGCTGATGCTCGGATTCGACCAGGCGTTGGCGCTCGACTGGCAGGCGGCTTACGTCAGTGGCGCCGATATAAGCTGGATTTCGAATGACAGCAGCAAACCGGGTCGCCCGGATTGCTACAGCCTGCTGGTGCATTCGACCAACCGGTGGGCCGAAAACAACATCGATGCCGATGACGAATGGGTGACTGCCCGTTTATGCGACGAGCTGGCACGCGTCATTGATCTCGATATCTCCCAGGTCGAGCATGTCGGCCTGCATCGTTGGCGTTATGCCAATATCGGCAAGCAACAGGGTGAGGGATTCCTCATCGATCGAGAAAATCGACTCGCCGCGGCCGGGGACTGGTGCATCCACGGCCGTATCGAGTCGGCCTATCTGAGCGCGTTGCGGCTGGCGCAACGGTTGCAGCAAGAGTTATAAAAGCCCGGGATTGATTGATATCGTGCTAGGAATCCTCGGTTATCGGCAGTAACGACAACTCGACTCGACGATTCAGGCTGCGGCCTTCGGCAGTGCCGTTGTCCGCGATCGGGTTGCTCTCGCCGAAACCGACTGTTTCGATACGCGCCTCGACCACGCCTTTCGCCAGCAGGTACTGCGCCACCGAGTTGGCGCGCCGCTCCGACAGGCCCTGGTTGTATTCATCCGAGCCCCGGTTATCGGTATGCCCCGCGGAGACGATGATGGTTTTGTTGAACTCCTGCAGGACGAGGATCACCGAATCCAGAACCTCGTAAAAATCGGCGTTGAGATCGTGCCCGGCGGTAACAAAGGTGATGTTGCCCGGCATGATCAGGTTGATGTTGTCGCCGTCACGTTCGACGCTGACGCCGGAAGCGCGCAGAGTTTTCCTGAGCTTGGCTTCCTGGGTATCCATGTAGTAGCCGACGCCGCCGCCCGCGATCGCGCCGATGCCGGCCGCCTGGAGCATACGCTTGTTGCGCTTTTTGCTGGATTCGTCCTTGTTTTTGAGATAGGCGAGAACCGCGCCGATGCCGGCACCGATGCCGGCTCCCTTGGCCGTACTCGATGTTTTCTCTTCGCCGGTATAGGGGTCGAAGGTTTCGCAACCTGACAAGCCAGCCAGGCTGGCAATAGTGAGCATGATGAACAATTTTTTCATGTTGTGTCTCTGGGTAAAAAGGCGGAGGTTAATTCGAACGCATTGTAGTATAGACGATAAGGCTGAATCTGAACTTAACAATAGTTCACATAGATGTAGCGTTTTTGGATTAGTCGGACTCGGGTAGCCGGTAGGCTTCCAGTTCGATGGATTTTAGAACCATTCCCTCGAGTACCAGCTTGCCCTGGTAGCGCCGATCGCCGGTCGATGAAAATTCAAACTGGTAGCTGCGGCGGAATACCAGGCCGCCGGCGCGACTGCGCACCGGCCAGAAGCCGACAATGACCATACTCTGATCGAGCAGCTGCAAGTCCAGCTGGCGGCAATGCGCGGTTGCCAGGTCACGCGCCCGGCCCTTGAACTGCCCGCTTTGCCACCAGTAAAGCGCCAGCGTGCCGGCCAGCAGCAGCCACAACAGGTTAGCCAGACTGAACATTGCCGATTAGCACAAGCTGCCCGACTGGCGATTCAGGGGATTCGTTTTTTTTCCTGTCCGGGCAGCGGCCGATTCGATTGGTCGAGACCTTGCGGGACGAACCGGCAGCGCCAGAAGCAACTCGATTGTCGAAGCAGGCATGCTGTCGGTCACGGCTGCGCGATGATGTCGATGATGTGGACAGACACGGTCGCCGTTGCCTCCGTCTAGGCAATGGCCTCGATGATCGTTTTCATCTTGCCCGCGGCGATGTCGCTACCGTCGTCACGTTGCCACTCGATGTACTGCGAACAGAACGCCGCGACCTCGGCCTTGCCGGATAGCGCGTTCAGATCAGCGGCGGTGCGCACGCCGAAGCCGACCGCTAGCGGCAGGTCGGTATGCTTGCGGATTTCGGTAATGTAGTTCTGAAATTTTTCGCCCCACTGGGTTTCGTGACCGGTGACGCCCATGCGCGAAACCACGTAAATCATGCCGCGCGATGCACGCGTGATTTTTGCCACCCGCTCGGGCGCGGTATTGGGTGTCACCATCAGGATCGGCGCCAGTCCCAGCGCGTCTAACTGGGGCAGCCAGGGTTCGATTTCCTCCACCGGCCAGTCGGGTACGATCATACCCTTGATGCCAGCCGCCGTGGCCTGTTTGAACAATTCATCCAGACCAAATCGGTACAGCGGATTCAGGTAGCTCATCAGGATAAAGGTCACCTCGGGGTGACGCGCGCAAACCCGGCTCGCCAGGTCGAGCGTCGCCTGCACCGAACCGCCATGCTTGAGCGCCTCGTAGCAGGCGTTGACCAGTGTGTGGCCATCGGCGACCGGATCGCTGAAGGGAACCTGCAGTTCGATCAGTCTTACGCCAGCCTCGGCCAGCCCGGCGATTGCCTTTTCGTTTTCTTCGAGGCTCGGAAATCCAACCACCGCGTGGGACATGATCTGCAAATCGTCATATTGTGCCGGGAACATGATTAATGCCCTCCTTTTTGCGCCAGTAACTCGGTCGAGCGGGCGGCTTCGCGCTGCAGAAACTCGGTCCATTCGCGCTGCGGGAATGCGCGCGCGATATTGAAGATATCCTTATCGCCACGACCGCTCAGGTTGATCACGACATTTTGCTCCGGCCGCATCTGTTTTGCACGCTTAAAACCGCCGGCCAATCCGTGAGCGGACTCCAGCGCGGGGATTATCCCCTCGGTTTTCATCAGCAGGCTGAAGGCCTCGGTGACTTCGTCATCGGTGGCCGATTCCGGGATTACGCGGCCCTGTTGCGAGAGGTAGGCGAGAATCGGCGAAACGCCGACGTAATCGAGCCCGGCGGCGATGCTGTGGGTATCGCCCAGCTGGCCGTCATCGTTTTGCAGGAACAGCGTCTTGTAACCCTGGGCGATGCCGGTCTCCCCGGTATTGTGCGATAGTCGCACCGAATGCTGGCCGTCTTCGAAGCTGGTGCCGCCGGCTTCGATCCCGATCAGGGCTACTTCGGGCGTTTCCAGGAATGCACCGAAGGCGCCCATCGCGTTCGAACCGCCGCCAACGCAGGCGACGATTTCATCGGGCAGGCGACCCATTTGTCGCTGCGACTGCTCTTTTATCTCGTCGCTGATAATACTCTGGAAGTAGGAAACCAGTTCGGGAAAGGGCGCCGGTCCGCAGGCGGTGCCGAGGACGTAATGAGTGGTCTCGACCGATGCCGCCCAGTCGCGCAAGGCCTCGTCGAGCGCTTCCTTCAGGGTTTGGGCGCCGGTGGTGACCCCGACCACGTTGGAACCGAGCTGGCGCATCCAGAACACGTTGGAGTACTGGCGTTCAATATCCTCGGCACCCATGTAAATAGTGGCATCGAGGCCGAGGCGCGCGGCCATGATCGCGGTCGCGAGCCCGTGTTGTCCGGCCCCGGTTTCGGCGATGACGCGCTGCTTACCCATACGCTGCACCAGCAAACCCTGGCCCAGCACGTTATTGATCTTGTGCGCGCCCGAGTGATTCAGGTCTTCACGCTTGAGCCAGATCTGGGCGCCGCCGAGTTGTTTCGACAGGCGTCGCAATGGCGTTAGCGGTGTCGGGCGCCCGCTAAACTCCTGGCACAGGGTCACGAACTCCTGCCAGAATTCAGGACTGTCGCGTAAACCGAAGAACAGGTCTTCGAGCTCGGTGAGGGCGGGTAACAGAATTTCGGGGACGAAACGTCCGCCAAATTCACCAAAATATCCATTGTCGCTGCGAATCATCCTGGCCTCCGGGCGCAAAACGGTTTTGTGTAATGACATATACTAAACGGTTTAGTATAGTTTGCATAATTTCTCTCGCTAAGCAACCCTGTCATGGCGCAAAGATCCAAAAAAGACTTCATCGCGGCCACCGCCTTGCCGCTGTTTCTCGAAAATGGGTTCAAGGGCACTTCGATCGACATGGTGGTCAGAGCGAGTGGGGTATCGAAACCCACCGTTTACAACCATTTCCCCGACAAGGCAGCGCTAATGCTGGCGGTCATGCAGCGCTGGATCGAAAATAACAAACCCCTGATTCTGACGATCAGTGATCAGGGCGAACTGGAAAACTTCATTCGAACACGCTGGCTAACCGACGAGGCTATCGGGTTTTATGCCATCGTGATCGGTGAGGGCTGGCGATTTCCCGAGGCGAGGAAACTTTTCTGGGAACAGTTCGACCACCTTTGGCGTGTCGCTTTCGGCTACGTTTGCGAGCATTCTCCCAATCTCCTTAGAGCCGATATCGAACGCCAGCTCGACCGGCAACTCCTGGACGGCCTGAAAGCATATTAAGTGGGGTGATATTTTCCGGTTTGTGGTTGAATTTTTATCGCTGGACGGCCAGGAATAGGGCAAGATTATTCATCTTTCAGGAACAATGACATGAAATCTGTTTGCACAGGCCTACTGGCCTTGCTGTTTATTCCGCTTGCCTTCGCCGGCCAGCCACCAACGTTCGCCACCGGCGATGGCGCGATTCGAGGCTACGATCCGGTGGCCTATTTCATCATGGGTGAACCGACCCCTGGCAAAAGCAAGTATTCTACAAAATGGCAGGGCGCGATTTACAGGTTCGCAAGCGCGGACAACCTGGCGCTTTTCAAATCCGATCCAGAGCGCTATGCACCGCAATACGGCGGCTACTGCGCTTATGCCATGTCGAAGGGGGCGATTGCGAAAACCGATCCCGGAGCCTGGAGCCTTGTCAACGGCAAGCTTTATCTGAACTTCAGCCTGGCCGTGCAAAAGCGTTGGCAAAAGGATATTCCAGGACACATTCGAGCCGCGAACAATAACTGGCCGCAGGCCCTGAACTAGGCTAAACCAGCGCAACGACGGGAAAATCATGTGGATAAGCAAGGTGGCAGGGGCCTGTAGATGAGTGGCCCGAATGAAGTGCGCAGTAAACTTGAACTCGACGATGAGCGCATCAGCGTCGCTGTCGCTGAAATGATCGCGCTGGTCAGCGGTATTTTTGAAAACATCGGCTGCAGTGCAGAAGTTGCGTGCGAGGTTGCCGAGCATCTCGCCGATGCGAGCCTCTGCGGCATGGAGTCGCATGGCTTGATGCGCACGCTGCAGTACGCCGAGCAGTTCGAGTCGGGCTACATGCGCCCCGATGTCGAACCCGAAATCAGAACCGGCGAACGCGGCGCGACAATTATCGACGGCAACGGCGGCATCGGCATCCCGGCGATGCGCCTCGCGATCGACGAGGGTTGCCGGGTTGCAGGAGAGCAGGGTGTGTCGGCGGTGGCGATTTGCAACGTCGGTCATACCGGTCGTCTCGGCGCGTTTACCGAGGCGGCCGCCTACCGCGGTTTTCTCAGTATCTGTTTCGGCGGCGGCGGACGCGAAAAATGGCGCCAGGTAGCACCCTATGGCGGCAAGCGTGCGATGCTGCCAACCAATCCCTACAGCATCGCCATGCCCGGTGGTGAGCGTGGGCCGATGATGTTCGACTTCGCAACTTCGAAAATCGCCGGTGGCTGGATATACGCGGCGCGCAGCGCCGGGGCACGCCTGCCCGATAACGTTTTGCTCGATCCAGACGGCAACGTCTCGCGCGACCCGGAGGACTACTTTCGCGGCGGCGCGATCATGCCTTCCGGCGGGCACAAGGGCTACGCGCTGGCGCTTGCCGCCGAGATCGTCGCCGAGGCGATGCTGGGCCCGACCCGGACCGAAGGCGGCTGGCTGTTACTGACCGTCGATACGACTCGATATCGCGAGCCGTCGGCGATGCAGGCGATAGCCGAAGAGATTCTCGATGAGTTGCGCAACTGCCCGCCGGCGCCAGACTTCGAGCGCGTCGAAATTCCGGGCGAACGCGAACGCGAGTATCGTGACAAAACCAGGCAGGTCGGCATCGCAATGCCGCGCCAGACCCTGCGGCAGATCGAGGCGTTGGCGCAACGGCTGCAAGCCCCGGGCGAAGCTAACTGAATTGCAGTTCGATCCGGTAGTCGGCCGGCTCCTGCAGGTTGATCGATGGCGGGCACTGACGCATGCGCTGTTTGATGTAATCGACCCTGGACTGTTCAGCGTTACCGCCGCGTAAGCCGGCTTTTATGCCGACCCTGATCCGTTCGATCTTCCAGTCGTCTGCGGCAGGCAGGCTTGGCTCGGTATGCGCATGATCGAGCAACAACTCCTGCGCGGTACAGTTGCCCTAAAAATAGCGGCGTTGGCAGATCAGCAGTGAGTAAACGAAAATCAGAAAACCGGGAGTTGTGTTAGCGAGCTCGAATCTACACCAGCCATCGGCGGTTAGCAGCTCTGAATCGATAGCGGCGATCTGGTTGTGGGCGCCCCGATAGCTGAAAGTGGCGCGTAATTGAAACGAATGGTTTGACATGCTGATGACCCTGCGAAGAGCGTAATTGCTGCGCCCCAATCATCATCTTGTCCCTGCAGCGATTCAATATCAAGCAGAGGCTAGCCATTACCCGGAGATGAAAACCCACGCCCCTGGGATGGCTGCGCCGGATTTCAGAATAACGATTTCAGATAGTCAATCGACTCTTCCCACCAGGAACTCGACACTTCGATATCGCTTACGTCGCGCTGTAAATCGAAGAAACCCTCTGGCAAAGGCTTCTTTTCCGGGCCTTCGGTGATTGATTGTACCTGCGCGAATTCATCCTTGTTGAGTTCGATTACGGCGCTATCGTTGCCGAAGCTGATGCTGCCGTCCTCTACCGCGACGGCTACCCCGTACAGGTCGCCGCACTGCGCCGTATCGTTGCAGTTGCGCACGGTGAAATTAGTGCCACGAATTCCGATCGTCGCGTTCAAACTGGAATTGATCCGGAAGGGATTCTGTTGCGCCTTGCCGATTAAACCGGTGATCGTGCGAATGACGCCGTTGCGGATCGAAGCGATCAGGCTGCCGAGGGCGCTATCCCGCTGATTTGCCGGTGCGGTATAACTGAACTCGCTGATGCTGAACTCGGTATTCGAGCCCATGGAAATACGCGTGTCGTCGAGCAGGACGATTTCTGCGGCGCTGTTAGCGCGCGTAAAAACAACGTCGCGGGCGTATAGATCGTCTGATTGAACGACTGCCAGTAGCGTGCCGTCTCGCTCGATATCGGTGCGTCCGCTAGCAGGCTCGATACTGCCGATGGTGGGTATGATCAGGGCCGGTTCGGGCACCGGTTCCGGGGCCGGTTCTATTGCGGGTTGCGCGGCTGGTTCAGGTTCAGGTTCAGGTTCAGGTTCGGGCTCTGGTTCGTTTGGGTTTTTAGGCAGGACGATGACTGACCCGGGAACTACGAAGTTTGCGTTGCCGTCGGGAAATACAGCGGGGTTCGCCTGCAGGATTTCATCGATAAACGGCAGCAACTCGGAATAGCCTGCGCCGTAGTTTTGTGCGCGAAGGATCGATGCCAGGGTATCGCTTTCTCGAATGACATAGCGCTTGTCGTCGGCCAGCACGGGCGCGCCGATGACGAAAATCAGGAACACTAAAAATGCGGATTTCATTGATCGTCTCTTTGTCTTAATTGCTGCGAGATTTTTGTTTTTCGCCGAGGTCAGGAAGTAATCCAGGACATCGGCTCTGGATAGATGCGCACTATGTCGTCTAAGCGCGGCAGAAACAACCGTGAATCGCAGTTTTTTTAGCCACTGCCCGCTCAGGGGGCTGGTCCGTCGCTCGGATACTCGCGGGTTATGCGGATAAGTTCGCTGCCGTAAAGTTCGAGTTTGCGCTCACCGATGCCCGGAATCATCGAGAGTTGCTCGACGCTGTCGGGTCGCTGTGCGCAAATCGCGGCCAGGGTCTTGTCGTGCAGGATCACGTAGGGAGGGACACCCTGTTCCTGTGCCAGCTGCTTGCGATGCATGCGCAAGGCTTCGAATAGCGGCGTATCGCCCTCGCGCAGTTCGGTGCGGATCTTTTGCGTCGCGGGTTTGGGTGTTTTTACCGACTTCTCGAACTTGCGCAGCCGCAACTGCTGGTCACCGGCAAGCAACGGTTTGCAATCGGGGGTCATCTTGAGTGCGCCGTAGTTATCGATATCGGCGTACAGGTAGCCGAGAGCGATCAACTGGCGAAACAGGCTGCGCCATTCGTTCTGGTCGAGGTCGCCGATGCCGAAGGTGCTGAGCTGGTCGTGCCGGTTCTGCAGGATGCGGTCCTTCGCGTTACCCATCAGCACGTCGATCACGTAGTTGACGCCGAAGCGCTGACCGGTGCGAAAAACACAGGACAATCCCATGCGCGCGGCCTCGGTCGCATCCCAGGTGAGCGGCGGTTCGACACAGTTGTCACAGTTGCCACAGGGTTCGGGCAGGGTTTCGTCGAAATAGGCCAGCAGCGTCTGACGCCGGCAACCGGTCTGCTCGCAAAAGCCGAGCATCGCTTCCATCTTGTGGTGCAGCACGCGCTTGAACTGTTCGTCGGCATCGCTTTGCGCCATCATTTGCCGCAGCGTGATGACATCCTGCATGCCGTATGCCATCCACGCGTCGGCGGGCTCGCCGTCGCGTCCGGCACGGCCGGTTTCCTGGTAGTAGGATTCGAGGTTCTTCGGCAGGTTGAGGTGTGCGACGAAGCGCACGTCGGGCTTGTCGATGCCCATGCCGAAGGCAATGGTCGCGACAATAATGACGCCTTCCTGCTGCAGGAAATTGCGCTGATGCCTGGCGCGGATATTCTTGTCCAGCCCGGCATGATAGGGCAGGGCGTGGCGGCCTCTTTCGCTGAGCCATTTAGCGGTCTCCTCGACCTTCTTGCGCGACAGGCAGTAGACGATGCCGGCATCGCTGGCGTGATTTTGCTGAATGAAAGACCATAACCGCTGGCGGTTGTTATCGCCCTGGGTGACGCGATAAAAAATATTGGGTCGGTCGAAACTATGCACGAATCTTTGCGCGTCTTCGAGCTGCAGCTGCTGCTCGATTTCGCGCAGGGTGCGTTGATCGGCGGTTGCCGTAAGCGCGATGCGCGGAATCCCCGGAAAGCGCTCGTGCAGGCGCGTCAACTTCTGGTAATCGGGCCTGAAATCATGCCCCCATTGCGATACGCAGTGCGCCTCGTCGATCGCGAACAGGGCGATCCGGCACTCGCCAAGCATTTGCAGGAAATCCTCATTGAGCGCTCGCTCCGGTGCGACGTAGAGCAAATCGATATCGTTGTTACGCAGGCGCTGCTTGACCTGCCGCTGCTGCTCGGCGGTCTGGGTCGAATTGAGGAAGGCCGCGCTGAGCCCGTTCAACGCGAGCGCGTCGACCTGGTCCTGCATCAGCGCGATCAGCGGCGAGATGATGATGCCGACTCCGTCGCGCAGCAGCGCGGGAATTTGATAACACAGCGATTTGCCACCGCCGGTCGGCATCAATACCAGCGCGTCGCGGCCATCGATCAGGTCGTCGATGATCTGCTGCTGCTGAAATCGGAATTCGTCGTAGCCAAAACGGCTGCGTAATACATCGAGTGCTTGAGACATGGTGATATAGTAATCCTTTTTGTCATTGTTTATGAACTGTCCTTGTCATTCCGGTCAAACTTTTGACCGTTGCTGCGGTCGATTTATATCACATGAGGCACTGCCTGAAAACGCCGAGCAACTGATGCGGTCGCGCTACTGCGCCTACGTGCTCGGCAATCTCGAATACCTCGAGGCTAGCTGGCATGCGGATTTCCGGCCCGCTGAGCTGACGCTCGACGAGTCTGTACGCTGGCTTGGGCTTGCGATTTTATCCTCCGATCAGCAGGACCAACGGGCCACAGTCGAGTTCGAGGCCAGGCTGCTGGTGGATGGCAGGATAAACGCGATGCACGAAAACAGCCGTTTTATCAGGCAGGGTAAGCGCTGGCTGTACACCGAAGGTGAAATGCTGGCGCCGAGTTTCACGCCATGGCGACCCGGCAGAAACGAATCCTGCCCCTGCGGCAGCGGCAAAAAATTCAAACGCTGCTGCGCACAGCCCTGAGCCGGCAGCGTACCGGGCTAGTGCGCCGGGTGGACCGGGTGGGTCCAGGGTGTCAGCAGGAAACGCCAGGCGATCGTGAGGTAACCGGTGTACCAGTAATTGCCGTTGTTTCTCAATGCCTCGTCACGCTCCTGTCGCGCCACCGCCGGAATGCGGTACCAGGCCAGTTGCGGGTGGTTGTGATGAACCCAGTGGTAATTATTGTTCAGGAACAGCAGGCGCGTGACCGGGCAGCCGTCGACCAGCACGGTGCGATGGGCATTTTCGGGCGCATAGCGATGCTCGAGGAAAGAGCGGATCATCATCATGCTGGTGCCGGGCCAGGCAAAGCCCAGCAGGTAAACCCAGAACGGCATCTGGCAAACCGCGATGACCCAGTAAAGCAATAGCGCCACGCTGAGCGCATGGCGTATCAACACGCCCAGGTGTTGCCGGTCGCCGTTTCGCAGGCGCGCGAATTCTTCGCGGTACTGTCCGCAGGCCGCGAGCCAGGGTCCGACGAGCATGCGGCCGAGAAAGGTATTGTTGAATATCAGCAGTTGCTGTTGCCAGCCAGCCATTGTTTGCCATTTTTCCCGGGTCACGAAAAACGACTCGGGGTCGAGTTCGGGACTGGTCAGATCGGAGCGGTGGTGGCGCAGGTGATTCTCGACGTAAAGCTCCATTGGCAGCCACAGGGTTACCGGCAGCCAGACCAGGGCGATATTGAGTTTCCTGTTTTTCGTCGGGTGCCCGTGCAGGGCTTCGTGCTGCAGCGAGCTGTGCAGGGCGACGCTGTAACCGCCGATTAGCCACAGCAGCCAGCCGGGAACGTCCTGCCAGGAGTAAGTGAGTGAAAACAGGGCGCTATAGGTGATAACCAGCAAGACCCAGGTGGGCCATTCGAATGTCGCAGATTTAAAATTCGCATCGCGAACAGTGCCGGATTCCATAAAGCGCTAAACACCTATAGTTTTTGTGGAGATTGGCTAATCTAGGGCCGAAGGCATGTTTTGTCGACGTTTTTATAGCCAGCATATAAGAAATAATGATTACTAAACAAAATTTGTGTAGTATTCACGAAACATAAATGACAGTTTGGATATGAAAAAACAGGAAATCGTCGCAATCTTTCGCAAACGCCTGCTCGAATCGATGCAGGAACGGGGAATGAACCAGTCCGGGTTATCGCGTGAGACCGGCGTCGACCGTTCCACGCTGTCGCAATTGCTCGCCGGTGAAAACCTGCGCATGCCGCGCGCTGATACCGTCGCCGCGCTGGCACGCTCGCTGCAGGTCAGCACCGACTGGCTGCTCGGCCTGAGCCAGGACAGTCGATTCGGCGCTGAAATCCTGCGCCAGTCGTTCGAGGTTGCGCCGCACGAACCGAGCCCGGCGGACGACAATCTGAAGCGCTGGTATGAAGAAGCGGAGGGTTTGAAGGTTCGCTACGTGCCGGCGCATTTACCGGACATTGTCAAGACCGACCGCGTGCTCGAATTCGAATTCAGCGAAGTGGTCGAGCGCCCGGTCGATCGCGCCAAGGAGCAGGCGCGTCATCATCTGAATTTCTCGCGTGGCCCGGATAACGATCTAGAGATCTGCATGCCGATCGACGATCTGATCGGTTTTTGCCGGGGTGAGGGGATCTGGCGCAATCTCGACAACGCGGTGCGCCGGGAACAAATCGAATCGATGCGCGACACGCTCGATGAGCTCTATCCCAGCGTGCGGCTTTATCTTTTCGACGGCCGCAAGCGCTATTCGGTGCCCTATACCATATTCGGTGCACGCCGCGCTGCGGTTTATGTCGGGCAGATGTATTTCGCGTTTAACACCACCGAGTATGTGCGCATCCTGGTGCGACACTTCGACAACCTGGTGCGCAACGCCGAGGTACAGGCGCACGAGGTAGTCGATTTCCTGAAATCCCAGAAAATTAGCTGACCGGATCTGTCGGGCATTTGATAGCGGGTCCCGCGGCATAATCCGGGCATGGTGAATCGACGTCCGCTAGAGCAGGCGATCGCGTACGCCGTCGAGCACGATGTCGGTGTAGCCGACGATGCCGATGACGCGCTTGTTTTCCACCACCGGGGCTCGGCCCATGCCAAAGTTTTCAAACATGCGCGTGCAGTAACGGATATCCATCTCGGGGTCCACGTGGATCACGGGCTTGGCCATGATCTCGTAAATATTGACCCTGTCCGGGGACCTGTTTTTCGCCAGCACCTGCTTGGCGATGTCGGACAGCAGGACGATTCCGTACTCGTCATCTTCGTGGCGGATATTGACGATGAAACACTTGGTTTCCGGATGTTTCGAGTTGCGCAAGACGTCGGCCACGGTATCCATCCCCTCGACCATGTCGAAGCCCGTTTTCATGACGTCGCGAACGCGTACTATTTTTCTGTCGCTCATATTTCTTCCTCAACAATTTCAGATAACTGGTTGACCTGGTTCGTTACGCCGACGGCGTCTTCGACGTCGATACTGAAAGCGATGCCGGAACCCGGGTTGGCTTCGAACTCGCCGGCCAGCTCGATGGTTTCGAGTATGTCGCGGCTCAGGTGTTCTTCGACCAGCAGCAAAGTCACGTCGCGCTGGGTTTCGAGGCTCAGGCCGAGAAAGGTTTTGGCAACCCGGAGTCCTTCGCCGCGGGCGCTGGAGATGACGGTGGAACCGGTGGCGCCTTTTCCCCTGGCGGCTTCGACGACTTTGTCGGTGATAGAATCCTCGGTCAGTACAATGATGAGTTTAAAGTGCATGCTTATGCCTCACTGGTTTTTAGCTTTGATACTGCGCCGTGCTTGCCACTCCGATAACTGGGCGTAGGCAAGCACGGACATGATTGGAAACAAACTGGCGAAGGCGATTAAGCCGAAGCCGTCGAGCAGGGGGTTGCGCCCGGGTACGGTGCTGGCAAGGCCGAGACCGAGGGCCGCGACCAGGGGTACGGTTACCGTCGACGTGGTGACGCCGCCTGAATCGTAGGCCAGCGCGATGATCATGCGCGGTGCAAACATCGTTTGAATCAGGACAAATACGTAACCGGTAATGATGTACCAGTAAAGTGGCGTACCGGTGACTATGCGGTAAACGCCGAGCGCAATGCCGATCGCGACGCCGATGGCGACCGCGATGCGCAGGCCCCAGACGCCGATACTGCCGGCGGAAACCTGGTTGGCCTTGATCGCGACCGCGAGCAGCGACGGCTCCGCTATCGTCGTGGAAAATCCGATGGCAAAGGCAAACAGGTAAACCCAGTAGTAGTCCCACCACAGAGGGCCACGATCGGTATGCTCGCCGATGATGAATGCGGGGTCGGTTAACTGTTGTGCCATTAACTTGCCGAGCGGAAACAGCGCGGCTTCGAGGCCCTCGAGAAAAAACCCCAGGCCGAGCAACACCAGTACGAAACCGGTAACTATTCTTTTCAGGTTGGGAATTGGTTTGCGCAGGATGAACAGTTGAAACCCGAATATTACCAGCACGATCGGCAGCACGTCCCATATCGTGGCGCCGATGACAAAAATCAGATCGGTCAGAATATGTAGCATAATCGGGTTAAACCACCATGCCGTAAGCCATCACGAAAATCATCGGCGTCAACGACGCAAATGCGATCAGCCCGAATCCGTCGACCATCGGGTTACGCCCCTTGATGGAGCTCGCGAGACCGACACCGAGCGCGGTTACCAGCGGTACGGTAATGGTTGAAGTCGTCACCCCTCCAGAATCGTAGGCGATACCGATTATTTCCCGCGGCGCGAAAAATGTCATGATCACCACGCCGACGTAACCTACGACGATCAGGTATTGAATCGGCCAGCCCTTGATGATGCGAAACACGCCGAGCACGATCGCAAAGCCGACCGAAATCGCGACGGTAACGCGCAGCCCCTGCGCGTAAGAGTCCAGAGACTGCTTGTTGTTTTCTATCATTTGCCCGTTGGCGGCGACGATGGCGGCCTCTTTGGCAACCGCGATCAAAGCGGGCTCCGCGATGGTGGTGCCAAAGCCCAGGGCGAAGGCGAAACACAACAGCCAGAAGGTGCTGCCCTTGCGGGCAAACGCATAAGCCATGGTTTCACCGATCGGAAACAGGCCCATGTTGAGGCCCTGTACGAACAGGGTTAAACCAATCACGACGAAGGCAATGCCGATTGCGATTTCACCGAAATTGGGAATCGGTTGCTGCAACACCGCAAGCTGGAAAAATCCGATGACAACGATAATGGGCAGCAAATCACGCAGGCTGTCGAAAAGGGCCGTCCAGATCGCCTTGACTGATTTCATGTATGCCCGGTTAGAGAGTTATTCTGCGGCAATAATATCAGGCCAGTTGTAACAGGCCTATGATCGATATCAACAAAGAGGGGGCGGGGGTCGAAGCCGATAACGAAAAATTAACATCGTCTAGTTGATAATCAACTCAGTTATATGTGTGCAATCTGTAGTAACCCGGACAACACCCGGTTCATCTTAAGTCAGGATGCCGGGTTTTGTTTTAACGAACCCGCTTCGTAGCCGGCCAGGGATTCTCCACCAGGCAATGGATATGAGTAAAACCGAAAAATTGGTGATAAGCCTGTTTGCCACAGGCATCAATAAAACTCTTGCGAGGATCTTGAAGAAAATTGACCTTCATCAAAAAGGCCCGCTTATTTTAAGTATCTAATAACGTAAATGAATAAAGTGGATAGATATTTCCCTCAGCGATTGAGACTCTCTGGGAATTAATATCGCCGCGCTCACTGCCGCAAACGTTGGCTTTCCGGTCAGTCAGGACGCCGGTTTGTTTTGCCCAGCGGGTGCGATCGGGATTTCGATTCTGGGGCTGCGGCAATCTAGCGATAGTTTGATCGCTAAAAGTAGTTCGTCGTAAACAGAGTAAGAATTCAAACCAATGATAACCAGGAAATTAAAAGAGGAGCATAATCATGAGCAGTCTACCTAAAATAGGAGTGACCGGGATAGCCGTCGTTTTGCTTTGGAGCGTCGGTTTCGCTCCTGGTTTAGCTGCCGATGCGGTGCCGCGTGCCGAGCTACTGGCGTCAATGTGCACTACCTGTCATGGCACCAATGGTAAGGGCGCCAAGCCCATTCCCGGGATTGCCGGCGAGGAACCCGAAGATTTCGTCGACCTTATGCAAGCCTTTGCCAGCGGTGAAGAACCCACCAGCATCATGGACCGCCACGCCCAGGGTTATACCGCGGCTGAGCTCAAGCTGCTCGCCGAATATTTCAGCCGCCAATAAATCAGGAGAAAGATAATGAATGCATATGATCGGAGAGACTTCCTCAAGGTTTTGGGTGCTGCGGGTACGGTAACTGGCCTGGGCGGCCTGTTATGGCCAATGGAGGCTTTGGCTGCTGCCAGCGGTAAAGTGATTGTCATCGGTGGCGGTTTCGGTGGCGCGACCTGCGCCCGGTATTTGAAACGCTGGGGGCCCCAACTCGACGTCACACTGGTCGAGCGTAACACCCGCTATATCACCTGCCCGTTTTCCAACGAGGTTCTCGCGGGTAATCTGGAAATGAGCGATATCACCCACGAATACGGCAACATTGCCGCTCAGGGTATTAAAGTGGTGCACGACGAGGTCACAGCTATCGATGCCGGTGGCAAGTCAATCAGCCTTCAGAATGGCGGTTCGATGAAATTCGACAAGCTGGTCGTATCACCGGGTATCGCGTTCAAGTGGGGTTCGGTCGAAAATGACCGTGCGGCGGTTCAACAAGCGATGCCACACGCCTGGAAACCCGGCGAGCAGACGCTGCTGCTGAGAAAACAGTTACAGGCCATGCGCGACGGCGGCACCGTCATCATCGTACCACCGAAAAAGCCGTTCCGCTGTCCGCCCGGGCCCTACGAGCGGGCCAGCCTGATTGCGCATTACCTCAAGTCGAATAAGCCGAAGTCGAAAATCCTGATCCTTGACGCCAATCCAAGCCATTCAAAGCAGGCTGCATTTCACGAAGGCTGGAAAAAGGAATACGGCAACATGATCGAATGGATCAAGGACACCGACGGTGGCGTCATCACCAGCGCGGATCCGGGTAAAATGACTCTGCGCAACGATTTTGGCGACGAGCACAAGGGTGACGTAATCAACCTGATCCCGTACCAAAAAGCGGGCGAACTGGTTGAAACTGCCGGTCTGACCAACAAGGATGGATGGTGCAGCGTCGATATGGGTACTTTTGAATCGGCCGAGGCCAGGGATGTACATATTATCGGCGATGCCTGCGTCGCCGGCGCCATGCCCAAATCGGGCCATTCCGCCAGTTCGCAGGCAAAGAATTGTGCGGCCGCAATTGTTTCCATACTCGCTGGCGACAAACCGCCCGAGCCGACCTATGCCAACACCTGTTACAGCCTGGTCGGCCCCAGGTACGGTATTTCGGTAGCCGCGGTTTACCGCCTGAAGGACGGAGTCATCGTCAAGGTGTCCGGTGGTGTCAGCAAGGTGGGGAACAAGGATCGGATACACAAAAACGAGGCGAAGTATGCCCGTGGTTGGTACAAGTCAATAACCTCCGACACTTTCGGTTGAACCAAGCGATGTCTGGCAATGGGAAGGGTGGCGTTCACGCCACCCTCGCGTAAATAAAAGGTTGATGGATCGATGAGACGAAGAGCATTCTTGCAAGACGCAATTGCGGTAGCGGCTACCTGGGTTGCCGGCGGCAGCGGAATGTTTAGTTCGACGCTGGCGAATGCGGCAACCAGGCCAGACGCAGCGTTTCTGGCCAAGGATGTCGACACGGCGATGATGGAGGCACTTGGTACTCGGGAAGCAACTGCTAGCGATCAAATCAAGCTCGATGCCCCGTTGCAGGCGGAAAACGGCGCCGTGGTCCCAATCGAGGTGTCCACCACCTTGCCGTCGCCCGAATCAATCGCGGTGGTGGTAGCCAATAATCCGACACCGTTGTTGAGTGTCATCGAGACCACGCCACGTACCGGCAGTTATTTCAGAATGCGGATTAAAATGGCTGGTACCGATAGCGTCATGGTTTATGTCAAATCAGGCGGACAGTGGTACGTTACCTCGCAGGAAGTACGGGTTGCGATCGGCGGCTGCGGTGGCTAAAACATTGATTTTATTGAGGTATTTAAACAATGGCGAGAAGACGTACACGGCTCAAAGCAGAAATAATGGGCAATGGCATTCGAGCAACCTGTTTAATCAAACACCCAATGGAAACGGGCAATCGGCTCGATTCTGACGGCAACAAGATCCCGATTCACTACATCAAGTACGTAAAATTTTCGATCAACGGCGAGCATGTCGGCACGCTCAACCTCGGTCCCGGGGTATCGGCGGACCCTTATCTGTCACTCGATATCGCCGATGCCAAGGCAGGTGATACGCTGACTTTGCAATGGGAAGACAGCAAAGGTGAATCGGATACCGTGGAGCGTGTGGTCAAGTAGGTGTTTCGGCCTATATGCGGGCGCGAAAATTTTTACAGCACCCGCCAATTTCATTCTGGATAAAAACGGCGAGATTATTTATACCTTCTATGGCGCCATCGAATGGAGCCTGGATGACATGGTAAAGACACTGACCGAGCCGGCTGATGCATAAGTCCCGGGCACTATTGCAGGCCGGCCGAAGCATAAAAGTTCAATAGCGCGTCGATCTCGTTTTGGCTGAGCTTTTTAAGCCTTCGTCGCATACTGACCGACGCGATACGTTTACCGCTTGCAATATTCTCGAATTGCTGTCGCAGGTATGGCGTCCACTGGCCGGCAAGAATTGCCGCACCCTCGACCGGCTGCGCACCATTTTGGGTGTGGCAGCGCTCGCACCTCTCCGCGTGCAGGATTGCGCCGCGACTTGCGAGTTCGCTGTCTACGGGCTGGCGTACCGGCACAAATGTTTGAGCGGAAAAATACCTTGCCAGCGCATCCGCCTCGCCGTCGCTGAGAGCTCGCGCAATGTTGACCATCACGGTTCCCGGTTCGCCGGGACGCTGATATTCCTCCTCGATGCGTTCGTTTTCTCGGTATGCATTAATTTTTTCGAGAAAACTCGCATAGGAATAACCCGCGATACTCGGAAATAACGGCAGGCTGCTGTTGCCGTCCTGCCCGTGACAGCCCTCGCAAAGTTTAACCAGGCCGTCGTAATCATTGGCAGACCCGGGAACGGCAGTTAGCGCAAGGCCCACAGATAACAGATAAGCAGTAATAAGATGCATGAGCCGTTTCATAATCATCTCTTATAACGCCTAGCATATTTAGATCGGAAAATTTTGCAAGCTTACAGGTGCAGATTGCTTTAGCGCAATCCGATCCAACTACTCTGGGCCCGGCCAGGAAACCAAAGCATTAATTATGCGACCGCATTAGGCATCGCGGCTACCTGTTTTTACGATGCGAATGCCGTTCGCTGACGAAAGCAAGTCGACTGTCTGTCATTCGCTGAACCGCTCAGACTGGTCTCGGAGGTGGCTGGCGCTGGATCCCGAACGGGTAAGGTTTTATTGTGCCGGCAGCGGCAGCGGCAGCGGTATCGGGGTGCCGGGTACGTTGCCCCATGGCCAGCTGTGCATGCCCGGTAGCGGATCACCCGGATTGAGGCCGTACTTCTCCTCGACCGCGCGTTGCCAGTACTCGGCGGTTTTCGGGTCCAGCATCGATGCCATCATGCTGTTGTACGCGTTCGGATTCGCCATCGTCACAGGGTTCATCATGGCCGCGACGTAAGGCCCGAAAACTTGCTGATAACGACCGGTATCCTCGTTATCGTGACAGGCCGTGCAGCTGCTGATGGGGTTGGCCCAGATGCGCGGATCCATCGACATCGTCATCATCACGGCCCAGGTATTGGGATCCATCGTCTTGGCCATGACTTGGGCGGCCCGAGTAGCTTCACCGGAGCCGTAAGTCGTTTGCTGGTCCTGCGCCTTCAACGAATTGCTGGAGAACAACGTCACAAGCAACATCAGAAGCAAACCACCGGCTAAATTCGCACTCTGCGCTGCACGGAACCATTGATTAAGTTTGGTCATGGTGAAGTCCATTACTGTGAATTGTGGATAATATAGTCGACCGCGGCCCTGACCTGATCGTCGGTGAGGTCCCAGTTGCCGCCACGCGCCGGCATACGCTTGCCTGAACTGCCGGTTAAACCATTGATCGCATGCTGATACAAAACCGTCCTGCCGCGATCGATACGCTCTTTCCAGGCATTTTTATCGCCGACCCGCGGCGCGCCTCCCACGCCGGGCCAGTGGCAGACCGTGCAGGTGCGATTAAATACGCTCCAGCCTTCTTTCAAACGCTCGGTTGACGGTTGCTCGTCGGCAAATATCGGCCCTGTTATCAGCGCCAGGCAAGCGCCGAGCCCAAGCAACCGAGTGTGTAAATGATGGTTCATGTATTTCCTCCTTGCCGTCTTAACCCGCCCATTGCAACGCGCACGCCGCAATGGCCGCTTCTATCACTGGCCGGCTTCCGGCTGGGCCTGTGGTCGCGGCATGTAGGTCGATGGATCGAATGGATTAAACAAAGCCTGCCCCGGTTGCATCATCCGGGTCGAGGCGTTGGGATCAAACCAGTTTAACGGCGGCGTCTGGGCGGTTGTTGGAGACGTATAAGCCGTCGGATTCATCCATTGCATGTAGGTCGCGGGATTCATGTAGGTTGCGTAACCGGCGGGGTTCATCCACTGCATGTAGGTCGCTGGATTCATGAACGTCATGTACTCGGCCGGATTCATCCAGGCCATGTAAGTCCCCGGATTCATCCATGGGCCGTAAGCTGCCGGGTTCATCCAGCTCATCCAGTTGTTGGGATTGGCGAATTGCATGTAGAACTGCGGCGTCATGAATTGCCCGTAAGTCGCCGGATTCATGAAAGCCCCATAGGTACTGGGGTGCATAAAGGCCGACCAACCGCCCGGTGTGGCCAGATTCAACTGCATCGGAGCCCCCGACATTGCTGGCATTACAGCCATACCCGGCATCGTCGTCGCACCTGGCATCGCCATCCAGGTCGAAGGATCGAACCAGTTCGGCGCAACGGGCTGCGTTTGCGCCGCAACCGTACCCCCCGGTAAGTTAATGTACAAAGAAGTTATCGACGGTACCGCCCACAGCACGCTGGCCAATAGGAGGGCGGTAAATGTTTTCCTGATCATGGGAGCCTCCGGTAAAGTCTCTATTGACACGATTTTAATCGATAAAATCGCCATTGGTAATCGGTTACTTTAAACTACCCTGGCTGTCAGGTATATACCCCACAAGTGTTAAGGTCTATTTCCAGGCGAGTTTCGATCGGATAGTGCGAGGTCATGTTTGCTTGCGCGAAGCCGGCGGATAGAAATCCGGTCCGGACAACAGCCAAAATATCTCCGATTTTTTTGATCTGCGTCAGCTCGAACGAAACAAATGCCTGGTTTGACTTGTAAGATCTTTATTGGTTTTGGAAACTGCGTGAATTATCAAAATTTAAACTCGGGGGAAGCGTTAATGAATATCAAACAGATTGCAAGCTGGTTCCTTGCTTTGACATTTATAGCCTGTTCACAACTCAGTTATGCCGATGAAGTCTCGTCGATTGCACGCGGGGGAAAGTTGTATGATAAATGGTATACGGTTGCTGGTGTCGCCAAGCCGGACGGCACCCACCCGGCCTGGCCCGCATCCAATACCAAAAAGAAAGGCGCCACCACCCATCGCTGCAAATCATGTCACGGTTGGGATTTAATGGGCAAGGATGGCGCCTATGCATCGGGCTCGTATAAAACCGGTATCGGCGGACTCACGCACCTGCAAGGCGCTTCGAACTCGAAAGTGATTGCTGCGATGAAAGATTCGACCCATGGCTTTGCCGGCAAGATGGGTGATCGGGATTTCAACGATCTGGGCAATTTCCTGACCAAGGGGCAATTCGATATCGACGCGGTAATCGATCGCAAATCGAAACTGGCCAAAAACGGTGACAGCTCGAAGGGCGAGTCTTATTACAATACCGTCTGCGCGAACTGTCATGCAGAATCAGGTACTGAACCGGCGGGAATGCCCGCGCTCGGTGCGCTTTCCCACAAGAATCCCTGGGAGACAATCCAGAAGATCATGAATGGCCAACCCGATGCCGAGATGCCGGCAATGCGCGCCTTTGGCCTTCAGGTCTCAGTCGATATTCTATCGTACGTGCAAACCCTGCCGAAGGAATAGCAGGCGGGGCCCGGAGCGAGCGTTGTTCCGCCTGAGAGACGCGCTCGGTTTTCGCAGAGACAGAAGTATCTCCCCGGGGATTCGGATTCCGGAATGGCCCGCGTTGTGGCCGAACCGATCCTCGATCCAGCTGCGCTAGCGACGCGTCTCGCGGTAAATCGTGAAATTCGCCGCGGCAGCGGCGATCGGGGGCAGCGCCCCGGGGAAATGCCCAAAAACCGGAAAACCGAATAGCGTGACTAACATGGAGTCTTTTGCGTGCCCCCGGCGACGCGAGGCTGTACAGAGTCATGTTTGCAGTATCAGGCCGCAGAATAATTAAGGTCACAGACATAACCGATTAACACGACATCTCAGCGAGAGGCGCTGACTGTCTCACAGAGCATCTGCATGGCGAAGATTGTCACGAAAAAACTTTTTGCGATAAAGATCGTGATCGCGTCGGCTAGCGAAACGGCGGACCGCCGATGGCAAAACACCGCTAAACATAAATAAAAATAGAGCTTCTTTCTCATGTACTCAAAACCAACCCAGCCACGATGGTTTTAATTGACCAAAGTCATGATGATGATGACTAAATACCGCATTATTAATATAAAGGTTTGAAAATTTTGTAATGAGTAAGCTAGTTCTGTTAGTTTTATTTATCTGCTGTGGACCTTTGCGTGCCGCCGAATTGCCGGGGCCGCTGGTGGACGCCGAATGGCTGGTTGAAAATCGCAATGCAGCGCTAGTGCTCGACGTACGCAAGACAACCAAAACCTTCGTCAAAGGCCACATTCCCGGCGCGATCCTGGTCGATGTCAATTTGATTCGGATCGAACGTAAAATCAGTGATAAAAACATGACCCGCATGCGTCCCGATGCGACCAGTTTCGAGCAATTCATGCGCGCTCACGGGGTCGACAATAATAGTCTCGTGGTTTTAACCCATCGTGGCGAAAAACCCGGTCAAGTCACCGGCGCCGCGCGCCTTTACTGGCACATGAAATTCTATGGCTTCAATCAGGTGGCGCTGCTCGACGGCGGCAACCCGAGCTGGGTTGAGGCGCTGGAAGACCTGGTCACCGAGGTTGACCCGGTCGAGCCGGGCAATTATCGCGTCGGCGCCGAGCAACCGGCGATAGTCGCCACCATGCAACAGGTGCAGCAAGCGCTGGGAAAGGAAACGGTTACGCTGATCGATACCCGGGATTTGCGTTATCACGTTGGCCTCGATAAAAAGGATTACGTTTATGCCTATGGCCACATTCCGGGCTCGCGTAATCTGCCGTACAAGTTTTTGCACTCGGCCAAACAAAGCATGGACTATTTCCCCAGTGATACACTCACCGACTTGCTGGAATCACTGCGCATCGATAGCGATGACGAGCTAATCCTGTACTGCAACAGCGGCTACGAGGCATCATCGGTGTGGTTTGCATTACACGAAATTCTCGGTAAACCAAACGTACGCGTCTACGACGGCTCGCTACACCAATGGACTCAGTACGACTCCAACCCGATGACCCCCCGACTCACGCCCTGACAATCCTGACGTTATTC
This sequence comes from uncultured Gammaproteobacteria bacterium, assembly GCA_963768295.1. Taxonomy (GTDB): domain Bacteria; phylum Pseudomonadota; class Gammaproteobacteria. The sequence continues at coordinate 71,340 of CAVYHN010000023.1, forward strand.
GGGATTTAATTCACACAGTGGCCCGGGCAAGTATCCAGGCTGCCCATTGCGAATCGCAGGAGCTCCAGTATTAGCCCCGGTCAGCTCGTTCAAGCGAACGGATTTGACCCGAGATGGCTACTGGAAAAATGGTAAGCCATGTGCCTGTGATCGCGTGCTACCGATTTGACAAGCTCAATCTCTATTTATCAACATCCGCTCCTTTAATCGGACGTCACTGTCAAGCCCCTGTTTGAACGGTTGTTATCTATCCTCCCGCAATGACTGGTATCGTCAACAGGTGCGTCACGAACGCGAACGGCTGGGCGGCGCGCTTTAACAGGGTCTGGCTTCAAAGATTGGGACTGAATTCCTCGAGCATGAAATCGAAGTCTGGAACAAGATGATACTTAGCCTAGATCAGGTACAGCTGCGCCCGACTCACCTGAGGTGTTAAAAACCGGACGATATGCCGCCGTTGGGTAATTTTTCTAACAGGAATCGCTGGGAAATTATTCAAAAGATGCAAAATGGCCTGCCGGAAAAAAAATATGCCGGCGATGCAAGCCTTCGAGTCGATGGATTTTCAAAAACAAAAGCGGCGCGCGGCAGAGAAAATGCAAAGAGTCGTCGACCAGCAGACTGGCGAAATCTGCATCGATTGCCACAAGGGAATCGCACACAAGCTGCCGGCAGGATACGACGACGATGACGACGACTGAGGCTTCGGTGCCCAAGATTGGCGGGTAGAATCCGGTTTACTTAGCAGCAGTGGCTGCATCGACGGCTCTATCGAAGCTGCGAAACAGGCAGGATAGGAAACAAAAAAATGCCCACCATGTGGTGGGCATTTAGCCGTGAATAACTCCCCGGGAGTATCAGTCCTGCTTGTTTGCCTTTGCCGCCTCACCGATGTCATCGACACCGCGCTCTTCCAGCAGCGTGGTCAACCAGTCCGGATCCATTTCCGGCACCGAGGACAATAACAGGTCGGTATATGCATGATGCGGCGGCTTGAACATTTCATCCTTGGGTCCCTGTTCGACAACCTTGCCATACTGCATGACCACGACCTCATCGGCAATCGAGCGCACCGTTGCCAGGTCGTGAGTAATGAACATGTAGGACAGGTTCAATTCGTTTTGCAGTTTGTCGAGCAGCCGCAGGATGCCTTCCGCCACCAGCTGGTCGAGTGCGCTGGTCACCTCGTCGCAAATAATAAACGTCGGCTCCGCCGCCAGCGAGCGTGCGATACCGATACGCTGTTTCTGGCCCCCGGACAGTTCCGGTGGGTAGCGGTTGTAATACTGTGCTGGCTCGAGCTCGATCAAATCGAGTAACTCGTCGACACGATTTTTCAGTGCCGGGCCGGTCAGCCCGCTGTAAAACTGTGCCGGTCGCCCGATTATCTCGCTAATTCTCACCTTGGGATTGAGCGCCGTATCCGCCATCTGGTAGATCATCTGTGCCTGGCGCAACTGGTCCTTGCTGCGGGCCCGGTAATCCGCCGGTAGCGCCGTGCCCTGGAACAAAATTTCGCCACTGGTCGGCGGCAACAGGCCGGTGATACAGCGGGCGACGGTCGACTTGCCCGATCCCGATTCGCCGACCACGGCAACCGTCATGCCCTTAAAGATATCGAACGAGACATCGTACAGTACCGGGGTATCGCCATAGGAGGCATCGACATTTTTAACCGAAATCAACGGCGCGCCTTCGGTCGGTCGCGGTTTCTGGTCGCGCTTGAAATCGCGCACCGCCCACAGCGACTTGGTGTAATCATCCTGTGGATTTGACAGCATGGTACGGGTGTCGGCTTCTTCGACCTCGTTGCCTTTTAGCAGAACCTTGATCACGTCGGCCATTTGCGCCACGACCGCGAGGTCATGGGTAATATAGATGGCCGCGGTATTAAACTGATCCACGATATCGCGAATCGCCGACAGGACTTCGATCTGCGTGGTCACGTCAAGCGCCGTGGTCGGCTCGTCGAAAATAATCAGGTCGGGCCGGCAGGCCATCGCCATCGCCGTCATCGCCCGCTGCAGCTGGCCGCCAGAGACCTGGTGCGGATATCGAAAACCGATTTCCCTGGGGTTTGGCAGGCGTAATTTCTCGTACAGCTCCATCGCATCTTCCTGGCTTTCCAGGCGCTTCTGTATGCGGTACTGCAACGGCGCCTCGGTGTGCTGATCGATCAATTTATGCGCCGGGTTGAAAGATGCCGCGGCAGATTGGGCAACATAGGCAATGCGCGCGCCGCGCAGGGATTGCAGGTCCGATGGCGGGGTTGTGGTCAACTCCATGCCGTCGAACTCGATAGAAGATCCCTCTCCAATGCGACAGCCATCCTTGGTGAACCCCATGGCCGCGAGACCTATGGTCGATTTTCCAGCCCCGGATTCACCGATCAGACCCATGACTTCACCCCGGTGAAGTGTCAGATCTACCCCGTGGACAATTTCGACCCACTTTTCGTCAGAGTATCCCTCAATAATCAGATTCTTTATATTTAGTAGTACAGATTTATCTTGGCTCATTTCGATTACTCCTTCAGACCGGAAGTTCTGTCAAGCATCCAGTCAACAACAAAGTTTACGGCTACCGTAAGCAGTGCGATCGCACCAGCCGGGATCAGCGGGGTGATTTCACCAAAGGAAATCAGGGTCGCGTTTTCGCGCACCATCGAACCCCAGTCCGCGGTTGGCGGCTGGATGCCGAGACCGAGGAAAGAGAGGCCGGCAACCAGCAGGAAAACGAAACAGAATTCGAGTCCGAATTCAGCGACTAGCGGCGCGGTCGAATTGGGCAGTATCTCCTTGCGGATCAGGTACCAGGTGCCTTCACCCCTGAGCTTGGCGGCTTCGATGTAATCCATCACCACGACATTACCGCCGACCGATCTTGCCAGTCGGTATACGCGCGGCGCGTAGATGATCGCGATAACGATGATCAGCGTAGTCGTATTGGTGCCGAAGATACTCAGCAGCAGCAGCGAGAAGATCAGCGACGGGATCGACATGATGACGTCGACTATCCGCCCCAGCAGCTGGTCGAGTTTGCCGCCCTTGGAAGCGGCATACAAACCCGCGGTGGCGCCCATGAGAAATGCCAGGATGGTCGCCAGCAGCGCCAGTCCGACGGTATTACGCGCCCCGTAGATGATGCGGCTGAACATGTCCCGACCCAGTTGATCCGCACCCAGCAGCATATTTTCATCGGCCGGTGCAAACGCGGACGAGATGACTTCGGCCTCGCCGTAGGGCGCGATAATCGGCGCAAAAATGCCGGAAATTGCGTAGGTGAAGATAACGAACAAACCGAAGCCGGCGGTCAATGGCGCGGTGCGCATTTCCTTGGCCATGTCGTTTGGCAGAATAATGATCAGAAATTCGCGGAAGGAGTAGGAAACGCCCGCGGAAAAAGCGATCAGCCCGGCCAGTATGGTGACCGACCACAGCATTGCTTCGCCACCGACTATGCCCATGACGAAGGAAACCAGGGTCAACGAAAACAGCAGGATAAACGCGGTGCGCTTTTGATAAAAGGCGGCCAGCGAAGAAGCGCCAATGACGAGGGCGTAAAAACCAATAATAAAATAGTTCATGATTCAGCCCTCACTTCGGATGACGCAAGCGCGGGTTGGTCAGGATCGACCCCACGTCTGCTGCCAGGTTTAATAGAATGAAAGTTGCCGCGAAGATCAGGCAGCAGGCCTGCACCACCGGGAAGTCCCGTTTGGTGACGGCGTCAACCAGCAATTGCCCGATTCCCGGGTAAACAAACACCACCTCGACCAGCACCACCCCGGTAATCAGGTAGGCCAGGTTCAGTGCGACGACGTTGATAACCGGCGCCCAGGCGTTTGGCAAGGTATGTTTGACGATGACCTTCCATGCCGGCACACCCTTGAGGCGGGCCATTTCGACATAGGGCGACGCCAGCAGGTTGATGATCGACGCGCGCGTCATGCGCATCATGTGCGCCACCACCACCAGTACCATGGTCAGCGCGGGCAGGAAGGTGCGATTGAGCTTGTCGAACAACGTCATGTCATCGTCGATCTTGGCGATGGCCGGGAAAAGTCCGGTCTTGACCGCGAGGAACAGGATCAATACGTAACCGAGAAAGAATTCAGGAGAGGATATCGAGGTCAGGGTAACTACGTTGGCAACCCGGTCAAATACCGAGTTTCTGAACAATGCCACCAGCACGCCCAGAAAAATGGCAGCGGGAACCGCGATGACCGCGGCATACGTGGCCAGGAACAGGGTGTTGCCGAACGCTTGTACCGATCGCTTCCGCTACCGGCGTTTTCGACACGAGCGAATTACCGAAATCCCCGGTCAATGCACTGCCCAGCCAATCCAGGTAACGCAGCGGCGCGGCCCGGTCGAGACCGAGCTCCGCACGTAACGCGGCGAGGTTGTCTTCGGTTGCCCCTTGTCCGAGCACGGCCTGCGCGATGTCACCGGGTAACAGTTCCACCGCAAAGAATATGATGATCGAAATAACCAGGAGCGTGATCAGTCCCAGCCCCAGTCTTTTCGCAACTATTGATACGATATCGCCCATAGCAGGCATCCCCCTTGTGCGGTTTATTTTTTACCGCTTCTCGATTAATTTTTCAGGTTAGCCGGGTAGCCTGTGTATCAGGCTACCCGATCAATCTGTACTACTTAGGCTAGAACGGTTCGTGTTCTAGGCAAACCACCAGCGGTGGTAGCCGCGTCCGCCATCGAGCTCCCAGCTCGCTGCCAGGCTCGACCCATGCGCCACTTTCTTGGTGCGCGCATAAACAAAGTTGGCGAAGAACGGTATTACGGTGCCGCCGTCGTCGCTGGCGAGTACACACATTTCACGGTACTGCTCGGCGCGCAGCTTTTCATCGAGCTCCGCCTTGGCCATCAGCAGCAATTCGTTGAAACGCTTGTTTTGCCAGTGCGACTCGTTCCACGGCGCGTCGTCCTTGTAAGCCAGGGTGAACATCTGGTCGGGCGTCGGGCGCGCTCCCCACTTGACGAAACACCAGGGCTTTTTCAACCACACATCCGACCAGTAACCGTCGTTCGGTTCGCGCACGGCATTTATCTGGATGCCCGCTTTCTTGGCATGCTCGCTGTAGAGCACGCACATATCGACCGCGCCGGGCAGCACGCTGTCGGCAGCAGACAGACTCACTTCGAGCTTACTCACGCCCGCCTTCTTCAGGTGGAACTTGGCCTTGTCCGGATCGTAGGGTCGTTGCGGAATATCGGTCGGGGCGTAAGGCATGCCGGCAGAAACGTGGTAGTCGTTGCCCACGGTCGCGGTGCCGAACATGATCTTGTCGACCAGGTCCTGGCGATCGACCGCGTACTTCAGCGCCAGCCGGACGTCGAGGTTATCGAACGGCGCATGATCGCAAAACATCGGCAGCGTAATCGCCGAACCGCTGGGTACGTTTTCAACCACGATATTGGGATTGCGGCCGAGCAGGGCCGCGGTTTTCAGGTCGACCGAGGTGATCGCATCGACGTCACCGGTAATTAGCGCTGTCTGGCGCGCATTCGGATCGTTGAGGCCGACCATCTCGATTTCATCGAAGTAAGCGCCTTCGCGATGCCAGCCTTCGTGACGCTTGTAGTTTGTGCCGATACCCGGCTTGTGGTTGACGATCTCATAGGGGCCGGCACCAGTGCCGCTTTGCCAGTCCGCGGTTCCGTCTGCATTTGCGGGTACCATCACCAGGTGGTAATCGGTCATGAACCAGGGCAAATCGGCCGAGCCCTGGGTTAGCTCGATCTCGATGGCATGGTCGCCCTTGGCCCTGATATCTTTAACCGTCGACAGCAGCGCCTTGCCCCCTGAGGTCGATTTTTCGCCGCGGTGGTGATTCAGCGATGCGACTGCGTCCGCGGCGTTGAATTTCTTGCCGTTATGGAAGGTCGCGTTCCTGTTGAGCTCGAAAGTCCAGGTCTTGGCGTCGGGTGACGCGCTCCAGGAATCGGCCATGTCGGGTCCCAAACCGTTCTCGGGCGTGATTTCGGTCAGGTAACTGCGATGGGTATGCGCAATCTGGATTTGCCCTACTGACTGGTAGGTACCCGGATCGTGGGAATCGGAAGTGTTCATATCATGCACGCCGACCCGGAACTTGCCGCCTTTCTTGGGCGTGGCCGCGGCCACTTCGCTGCTCCAGAGTCCGGATGCGAGCGGTATTGTCATACCCGCCGCCACCGCGAAACGCATGAAGTCACGTCGTCCCAGTTTGCCGCTTTTCGCGTCCTGGGTGAGCAACTCTTTGAATTCTTTTTTTGTTCTGTCGGTCATCGAAAATCTCTCCTCGGTTTTATTTCATTCGAATGTCAATGCCGCCTGCTTATTGAGGCGTTGCATACTGCTGACTATACCGGCTGTAAACTTATGAGGACAATGACTAAATTTCACTAAAGCCACCGATGGATATCATAAGCAGTCCGTGTATATCAAGCCTGCACCGTTCGAATACTACCCGATCGGAATTAAAAAAACGATCGATTCGACAAAATCCTTATTGGAAAAGTGGGAATTGACACGGGCGATGCCTGCTAAATTTACCGAATTAGCCCCCGCAAGCTAGCGAATCATCAGCGTCTGTGGTGTTCGAGACGTCAAATTCTCCGCTCCGTTATCGCCAAGCATTACCGTATTGGAAATAAAATAATCCACCACGTCGGTGTTGGTAAACCAGGAGTGGGCGTGAAAGGTCATTCCGGTTTTGAGTACGCGGGTACTGCCGGGCTGCAGGCTGGTGACCATGCTGCCGCCGGTCCAGCTGGGCGGAAACCCGATACTGACCATGTAGCCGCAATGGTGTCGATGATAGTCGACCAACCCGGCGCTGTCGGCGACATCCTTCCATGCCTGGTAAACCTGACCGGCCGTAACGCCGGGTTGCAGTGCATCGCAGATCGCCTGCATGCCGCGGATCGCGAGCTCGGCGGAGGCTTCGGCGCCCGGTGGTGCGGAGCCGACATAAACCAGCCGGCCCATCGGCGCCTGGTACTTGCGGTAGGCGCCGCCGATTTCGAGGAAAACCGCGTCGCCGTTGTGAAACACGTCGCCGCGCCAGGTCGTGTGTTCTTCGCCGAGCCGGGTGGTGGGCCGTATGAAGGGTCCGAACCCTGGATATTCACTGCCGGCCAGAATCATCGCGCGATTGCATTCGGCGGCAATTTGATAGTCGCTGGCGCCGTCGTGAATCGCCTCGATCGCCGCCAGCGTACCGGCATTCGCCGCGGCCGCGGCCTGGCGCGTGTATTCCTGCTCGAGGGGGGATTTGACCAGGCGCAACTCATCGATGATGCCGGATCCATCCACCCAGTCGGCCGCGTCGGCGCCGGCGATGATCATTTCGTAAATACGCGGCGTCATGAACAGGCTGCGTTTTTCGATACCGAGCCGGGCCGAAGATAGCCCCCTGTCTTGCAGGATTCCTACCACGTAGTCGGCCAGCTCCTCGGTATCGGCATGGCCGTAAAATTCGGCATTTTTGACCTGGTTCTCGATCGTTATGCGTTCCATCGCGCGGCAGGCCAGCGCCATCGAACCCTGCAGCGGAACCACCAGCACGTGGCAGGCGAAAAAGCCCCAGTGGTCGAGGCCGGTCAGGTAATAGATATTTTCCGGCACCGAAACGACCAGCGCATCAAGCCCGCGTTCCTGCATGATTTGCCGGGTATTTGTCAGCCGTTGGTTTAGCTCGGTTTGCGGGAATACGTCGTGTTCCATGTCGGCGGCTCGAGTTTGCTAAGGTCGCTCGAAGCATAACGGGCAGGAGCCCGTCGCCCAAGCAAAATTTCCGCGACCAGCGGCACCGCGTGCGGTAAATCGGTAGGCTAGTTCTGCTCGACCGCGAGTAACTCTTCAACCGCGTTGTTGCGATCGAGAAAGCGAATGGCCCTGTTCTCGGCGTCACCGCCGAACAGGAACATGGTCGCATGCTCACGCCAGCCGTGCAGGTAAAGCTCGGCATCGACCCCGGCTGCCAGTAACGCCTCGTAGTAGTCGGTCGACTGGTCGACAGTTACCAGAAAATCGAGCTTGCCGTGGTACAGAAATACCGGGGGATCGTCGCCGGAAATGTGCTTTGCCGGCGAGGCTTCGGCATAGCGCTCGGGCATTTCATGGCGGTCGCCGCCCATGAAGCGCATCACGATTGGACTGCCGCTGTATTTGCGCAAATCCGAGGGAATGCCGCCGGCGACCACCGCGCGGATGCGCGGCAGATCAGCGCTGTCGGCGGGATGATCAAAGCTTCCGATCAGGGCCGCCAGGTGCGCGCCTGAAGAATAACCCCAGGCATTTATGCGCCCGGTATCGAGCTGGTATGCGGTTGCGTTAACGGCAATCCATTGTAGCGCCTGATTGAGATCGTGCATTTGCGCGGGCCAGGTGTAACGGGGTGCAAATCGATAGTTGACGTTGAACACCGCGTAACCATGCCGCACCAGCTTGCGACTAATGCCTGCCATATCGTCACGGCTGCGATTGGCCCAGCCGCCGCCATGGACCATTAACACCACGGGGTGCGGGCCGCGTTTCTGCGGTAGATATAAATCGCCATGCAGTGGCTGCGGCCACTCTGCGCTGGTATATACGATGCCTTCTATGGTTCGGTCGATTTTGTATTCTGCGGCGCTTGATTGCGTTTCCGACGGCTGGTTTAAATGGGTGTAGCAGCCGCCCAGCAAGAGGCTAGATACGAGCACACAGGTGCCGATCAATAGCGAGTTGTCGATCATGGCGTTCGCGCGGCGCTGGAGTGGAGGGAAATCATATGTAGTTTGTACGCGCTTGCCGGGTCGCTGGATCAATTGCGTCAGGTAAAGTGGTGAAAATCGTGACGCAAATCAAGGTAGCGCGGCGATCAAAAACCAGCCAGGTTTATCTGCATGAGGCGAAATCGATGCGCAAGTCCTGCAGGCGGAAATTAGTTGCGATCCAGGCTGGTGTCCCAGCTGATCGCTCGCGAATTCCAAGCCGCGCTAGCGCAGCATGCGCTTGCCGGTGGCGGTGACGCGTTCGCGCCAGGCGGTTATCACCCCGGCGCTACCGATGAGCGACATGCCGATCAGCGCCTGGCTGCTTGGCCATTGATCGAAAATGACGCGGCTCCACAGGGCGGCGAATATCAGGTAGCTGAAGTCCATCGGCGCCAGCCAGCTCGCGTCGGCGGTCTGGTAGGCGCGGCTGAGACAGATATTGCCGGTGAGGTTGAGTACCGAGGCGAAGATCGCAAACAGCGCAACGGTCAGGGTCAGCTCGGGCCAGCCGATGGCGACGAAGGGTATTGCTGCGCGTACCTCGGCAGCCGGCGGAAAAGCCGACAGCAGCAGAATGCCCAGGCTACCGGAAACGATGAATACCAGACCGACCGCGAAGGCCAGCGCCAGCGTGCTCTCGTTGCGGCAGGCCCGCCGCAGCGTCAATATGTTGGTGGCGTAAAAGAATCCGGCCACGATGGGCAATACCTGTACCGCTGAAAAGTCGTCCTGCCAGGGGCTGAGCACAAAGGCGGCGCCGGTTGCGCCCACCATCAACGCGCCGATGCGCCACGGACCCACGGTCTCGCCTAGCACTGGCCCCGCCAGCAGCGATACAAACAATGGATAGGTGTAAAGCCCCGCCGCCATTTGCGGCACCGACAGGAACGGCGCACCGGCAAAAAAGAAAAACATGCAAACCATCAGGAAGGCGGCCCGCAGGTAGACCGGGCGCCAGTTCTTCGGCAGCATCAAACCGAGGCTGCCGCTGGCCAGGGCGAGGATTATGATGAAGCTGAGATTGCCGATCGAGCGCAGAGTTTGAAATTGCCAGAACGAGGTCTCGGCCGACATCAGCTTGACCAGTGAATCCTGCAGCGCAAGCGCAAACACCGCCGTCAGTAACAGGGCCAGCGCGGTCAAGGGGCGATCGCCGCCTGGGTGCTGAAACAAGCTGAATTTCATTGGTTATTTAGCGTGATGATTTCTGTTTTACGGTGACGGCAGTGTAAAACAAAAAACAGTTGCCTGACCATTGTCCGTTGATTCGACAGGGTGATGGCGCCAGTCAGGACTTTGTTAGCGACCGTCCGCTGCGCAGCACGCTCTCGAGTAATCCCTCGATGTGTTCGGCGCGGGTTGCATGATTGATGATGCAGACCCGCAGCACCGGTCGTTCATGGACGCGCGTGGCCGACATCAGGTAGTCGCCTTCGAGCTGGATCTGATCGCGAATCTCGCTGTTGATGCGGTCGACCTCGGCGTTGTCGAGACCAGCCGGTTTGAAGCGAAAACAGAGGATGGACAGCTGGGGCGCGATGATCAGCTCGAGCTCATCCTGTTGTCGCACCAGGTCGGCCAGGTACTCGGCGCACCGCACGTTGTGCAGTGCATTGCGCCCCAGTTTGTCGATGCCGTAGCAGCGCATCGCAATATAAAACGGCAGTGCGCGAAAGCGTCGCGACAACTCGGGCGCGATATGGAAAAACATGTAATGTTCGGGCGTCGATTCGGCTGCCGCATGCAGGTAATCGGAGGATTCGAAGAACAACTGACGGGCCCAGCTGGCATCGCGATATAACAGCAGGCTGCCGCCGAGCGACTGGAAAAACCACTTGTGCATATCCATAACCACCGAATCGGCCCGCTCGATACCGCGATAACGCGGGCGCAATTCCTCGGACATCAGACCGCCCCCGCCATAGGCGGCATCGACATGCAGCCAGACTTCATGCGCCTGGCAAAGCGCAGCAATTTCTTCCAGGGGGTCGATCGCCCCGGTGTTGGTAGTGCCGGCCGAGGCTACGACACAGACGACGTTTTGCTGCTGTCGCAGGGCATCATCGAGTCGGTCGACGCGCATGCGAAACGCATCGTCAGTATCTATCGCGATAATATTGTCGGTGCCGATCCCAAGCATTACCGCGGCGCGCCTGATAGAGAAGTGAGCGGCGCGGGAACAGAGAATCACCGGTGGCGTGGTCTTGCTGAAAGCGCCTAAGCCTTTCTCCCGATACTCGGGGCCGAAACGTTTCGCCAGCGCGCTCGCCATTCCCGCCATATTGGATATTGAACCGCCGCTGAGCAGGACGCCTTCGGACTGTCGCGGAAATCCGGCCAGGTCGGCGAGCCAGCGAATGACCGTTTTCTCGACCGTGGTGCCTACCGGCGACGCCCAGTAGCCGCCGAGGTTTTCGTTGAGTACGCTGACCATGGCATGCGCGAGCGGATCGCTGGGTAAGCCGGAAGGCGCGATCCAGCCAAAGAATCCCGGATGGGTGTTGCGGCGTGGATATTGATCGGTCGCGTTGGTGATCTGGGCGACCAGCTGTTCGAGTGAATCACCACCCTCGGGAAAACTTTCATCGATCAGCGCGGCGACGTCGACGGCTCTGGAAGGGCGAACTATCGGAGAGCGGTAGCGTTGTTCGATCAATGGAGCGATCGCCTGACTGATGTCGATATCCGCCGCCTGCGTCAGATCATCGGCGGGAGCGAGCTGGGGACGAGGAGGTCGAGTCATGGATTGAAGGTTATTCCTGCGGGTTCGAGCCGGCTTTGTTTTGCATCTCCCATTGTCGCATGGGCATCGAATCGATCAAGTCGAAAAGCGTGTTTGCCGCAACGCTGGTCTCGCTGCTGAGCTTGACACCGCCATCCTTACCGATTAACAGCACTGCAAAAGCGGAGCGGTCGATCGCGAAATCGCGATAAATCGTTGTCGCTTCACTGCCCGCAACGGGGCGCTTATCGATGCTGACAGGTGAATCGGGTAGTAGTCTCAGGACCAGCAGATCACGCTCGCGCAAAGCGGGCTCGACGGTTGCCAGTATTTCGTTCTGCGCGCGCAGGCGGGGGTCGTCCGCCCTGGGGGCGAAAATCAGCAGCAGTCGATTCTGCCAGGTATAGCCTTCGAGCAGTCCCTCGTCGGCGAGCGAGTGCTGCCCCGACATGCCTAAAATAACGACAAGGAAGCTGACGAGTGACTTGATTGGCAAATCCAGTGCAATCCTTGAATCGGGCCTAGGCTGCTTTATCGGCGGCGTAAGTCGCCGACAGCATATAGTTGACCGGGGTCCGTTTGCTCAGGCGAAAATGGCGCGTGAAGGGATTGACGCTGACGCCGGTGGTTGCGGTTACCGTTAACGCGTCGCGCGCGAGCAGTTCCCTGAGTTCGCGCGGACGAACGAATTTGCCCCAGGCGTGGGTTCCCCTGGGTAGCCAGCCGAGAATATATTCGGCGCCGACAATCGCAAATAACCAGGACAGGGGGTTACGATTGATGGTGGCAATAAACATGATGCCGTTGCGCGCCAGCAGGCGGTTGCAACAGGACATGAAAGCAGGCAGGTTGGCGACGTGTTCCACCACTTCCATGTTGAGCACGACGTCATACTGTTCTCCGCGTTCGGCCAGCTCCTCGACGCTGACGTAATCGTAATCGATCGACAATCCGCCATGTCGGCTATGCTGGCGCGCCACGTTGATGCTTTTTTCCACCACGTCGATACCCTTGACCTCTGCGCCGAGAGCCGCCATCGATTCAGACAGGATACCGCCGCCGCAGCCGATATCGAGGACGCGCAGTCCCGCCAGCGGGGCCGCGCTGCGCTCGGCGCGGCCGCAATGTCGGCAGATCGAATGCTTCAGGTAATCGACGCGCAATTCATTGAGCCGGTGCAGCGGCCAGAACTTTCCGCTTTTGTCCCACCACTGCTGTGCCAGCCGATCGTAGTAGGCGACCTCCTGCGGATCGATGGTCGACGTTTCCATGTCGGCTCAGGCGAGAAACTCGGCGCGGGTTTTGTGGCGGTCCTTGAAGATCCCGCCCAGCGCCGTGGTCTGCGTGCGCGAGCTCGAGTCCATCACGCCTCGGGCCTTGACGCAGTAGTGCGTGGCATCGATGGTGATAGCGACGTCGTCGGTTTGCAGCAGGGTTTGCAGGGCGACCAGTACCTGCTGTGTGAGGCGTTCCTGAACCTGCGGACGTTGCGCGAAAAAACGCACGATACGGTTGATCTTGGATAGTCCGATAATTTTATCTTTCGGTATGTAAGCTACCTTGGCGCTGCCATCGATGGTGACAAAATGATGCTCGCAGGTGCTGGTGAGGCTGATATCGCTAACCTTTACCATCTCTTCGACGCCCATCTTGTTGTCGATAACTGTGATCCTGGGAAAGTTGAAGTAATCCAGCCCGGAAAACATTTCATCGACGTACATCTTGGCGATGCGGTGCGGGGTCTCGCACAGGCTGTCGTCGCTTAAATCCAGGCCCAGGGTCTTTGCGATGTCGGTGAAGGACGCCTTGATTCGCTGGTACTTTTCATCGCGCTCGTATTGATGCGGCAGCAATGGCGTTTCCAGGCCTCGCTCCAGCAGGGCATGGCGAACCAGGTCCGCTTCTGGCGTGTACGGAGACGGAAATTCGGTGGCGGTGCTGGCAAGATTGTTATTCATGGTCCTTCCTTTGCTGAGTTACGGGTAGTGAGTTGTCGGGTATATGTCGACAGTCAGCTGGCCTGTGCCAGGTGGCGACCGCCGTCGAGAGCGATAGTCTTACCGGTCAGGTAGCGGCTTTCGAGCAGGTATCGAATCGCGTTAACGCCTTCCACTTCGCCGGGCGCAACGCCAAGCAGGGATTTTTTCAATGCTTTCTCCCGGTAAGCCGCGTCGTCATCGGGGTTGAACATCAACAAGGCCGGGGCAATGCTGTTGACCTTGACCAAAGGCGCGAACTTGCTGGCGAAGGACAGGGTGAGGTTATCCAGCGCAGCCTTGCTGGCGGCGTAAGCGATATGCTTCTTGCTGCCGATGCTGGCGACGTAATCGCTCATGTGGATGATGTCGGCGTAACCCCGCAGTTCCCCGTGCCGGCGCAGCAGGTCGCCGCATTCCTGGTTAAGCAGGAAGGGAGCGGTGACGTGGATGTTCAGCATGCGCTGCAGCACGACGCTGTCGGATTCGGCGCCACCTTCGGGCAGCCATTCCGAGGCATTGTGGATGATCGCGCGCAGTGACTTGAAGCGCGCGCGCAGTTGCTCGGCGAATAGCAGAACGCCGTCTTCTTCGGCAAAATCGGCCTGCATGGTTTCGATGCCCTGCTGCCTCAGCCGGGATAACAATGGGCGCTGCTTGCGGTAGGTGATTACGACCGGATGATTGTCTGCGCGCAATGCCAGCGCCGCCGCCAGGCCAAGCCGCTGGGCGCCGCCGGTAATGATGATCGGGGATTCCATGCCGGTCATGTCAATCTGTCCGACGACGGCTGGCGCTCAGCGTTACCGATACCGAGTCGGCGAAACGCAGCGCGTGCGGCTTGTCGACCCGGACTTCGGCGAAGCTGACTTGCTCCGATTCCGACGCAATCGCCAGTAAGTCCGCGGTCAGTTTTTCCAGCAGCTGGAAGCGGCCGTTTTCGATGTGCTGAATCATGCGCTTGGTGATGCTTTTGTAGTTGAGCGCGTCGGCCTCGTCGTCGCTGACGAATGCTGGGTCCGCGCGGTAACAGATCTCGGCGTTGACGATGACGTCCTGCTGCTTGGTTTTCTCTTCGGGATTGAAGCCGATGTAGGTACGCAAGCGCAGGTTGCTGATGTTAATCCTGGCTTCGCTGATGGTTGCCGGGCTGGCCGGCGATTGTATTCTGGAAACGGGGTTCATGAGCGTCGGTTTTTTCGTGATGTTGCGAGTAATACGGCTTGACTCGGGGTTCGGATCACCCGCGCGTTCAGGCCTGGGCGGCAAGATGCAGGGTTAGCATCGAGGCGCTCGCGACCAGGGTCAGCGAAACCCGCATTTTTCGATAGCTATGCGGCAACCTGGGGAACAGCGTCGTATTCTGTTCGGCGAACAGGATGCTCATCAACAGGATTGCAGCCGCCAGCGGCCACCAGCGGGCAGCGAACAGGAAGATCAATAACGCCGTCAGGAAGTAGAGGTTGCTGAACAACAGGGCTCTGACCGAGCCGTTGTGCAAAGCCATGCCCCACCAGCTGCCGCAAATAAAGCTGATGATGCCAAAGGCATAAGCTCCGGCTACCGTCAGTGACAGCTCTGCATACTCGGAAGCGGAAACGACGAGTAACGCCGGGATGACAAATGGAATCAAGCCGGCGTAACCCAGCAGGCTGGTGATGCGTTGCGCGCCAGTCATCGAGGGCCTACATCTGCAATGTCTGCGCGATATCTTTTTCCAGTGCGCTGCCGGTCGGTTTTGTCATCGAGCCATAGTGTTTTACCGTCCTGCCATCGCGCTCGATCAGGTACTTGTTGAAGTTCCAGCTCGGCGCGCTGCCGGTTTTTTCCGCCAGTTGCCGGAACAGCGGGTTGGCGTCGCTGCCGCGGACCGCGCTTGGGGAAAGCATGGTGAAGGTCACGCCATAGTTGATGTAACAAACCTCCGCGGTTTTGCTTTCATCGCTGGCTTCCTGGCGAAAGTCGTTCGATGGGAAGCCGACGATTTCGAGTCCCTGGTCCTTGTATTTTTGATAGAGCGTTTCGAGCCCCTTGAATTGTCCGGTGAAGCCGCAGTGGCTGGCGGTGTTTACTACCAGCAGCACCTTGTCTTCGAAATTACTGCAGAAGTTGATATTTTCGTCGGAACGCAACTTCCTCGCCTCGAAATCCAGCAATGAGTTGCAGGCGGCGGTTGCGCTGTTGGCGAGCAGAGCCAGCGGGACGATCAGAAGCAATCTGGATAGTTTCATGGTTTCTCCGTGAGTTAGTTACCAGGGTAATCTGGTTCCATCCCAGGCCCAGAAGTTTCCACTCTGGCTGGAATCGAGTTGTGTTAGCAGGTTGACGAACTGGGTCGCGGTGTAATCCGGGTCGAACAGGTTTTGTGCGCTCACCCTGGCCTGGAAGGGCTTTGATAACCGGGTGTCGTTGGTACCCGGGTGTAGCGCCGCGACACAGCCACGTGGATGGCTGTGTTTCCATTCGATGCTGAGCGTTTTTAACGCCATGTTGAGCGCCGCCTTCGAAATGCGGTAACTGTACCAGCCGCCCAGGCGGTTGTCTTCGATGCTGCCGACCCGGGCCGAAACGGTTGCCAGGACAGGGGCGCTGCTGTTTTTCAGCGCGGCCGCGAAATGCCTGGCCAGCAATAATGTCGGTAAGGTATTGATCCGGATGTTTTCCAGCAGGAATTCCGCCTCGAGCGAGCGGATGTTTTTTTCCGGGCCGCCGGCCTCGCCGTGCAGGTAGCCCGCGCAGTTCAGCATCCAGTCGACCCGTTCGAAATCCGATGACCAGGCTTCGATCGCCCCGGGGTCGCGCAGATCGAGCCGCTGCCAGTCGACGCGTTCGTGTTCGAAGGGAACCTCACTGCGGTGGTGAGTCGCCGCGATGCGGGCGCCGGGGTAGCGATCCAGAACAGCTGCGACCATGGCCTGGCCGATACCACCGCTGGCGCCGATGACGTTGATCTGTTGCGGATGGTCAGGCATTAAAAGGTGGCAGGCAGGTGATTAGCATGCCGGGTTATACGCAAAGCGCCGCGCTTCGGATCAGTTTTGCAGCGGTTGGTTTGCCGGGCAGTCCCCGCTGCTGCAATTGCTCGACCCATCGGTCGACATGCATGCTGGTCGCGTCGAATTGCACCGGGGATGCGTTAATGCATACCTGGAATTCCGGAGCATAGGTCTGGCGCCAGTGACTCGCGCGCGGATTTAACTGGGGCCTGGGAAATGAAGGGCTAGCTATACAGCATGCTGAAGTTCCAGCACTTGACTATCTCGTTGCCGCCGAGCGCAAAGCTTTGCACGGTCAGGTCGGGCAAGGACAAGATCATGCAGCTGTGATTGAAAACCGAACTTCCCGGGTTGACGACAAAAACATCGCCCAGCTGCAGGGCATACACCTGGTGGGTATGGCCGACGATCAGCACCTCGCAGTCGACTGCGCTCAGATTGGCAATCCATTCCTGTCGGCGCTCCTCGATCACGCCGCCCTGCTGATCGAGTAACTTGATGCCGCCATGCTGTTCGGCCGGCGGGCTGGCGTGCACCACCAACAGCCTGGTTTGCTCGATTTCGAAGTTGAGCGTTAGCGGCAGCTGCTGCAGGTAAGCGCGCACCGCGAGATCATCTTCACGCGCGGGCCCGGCCAGGTAAATCTGGTCGTGGTTTCCCAGCACGGTCTTGCAGCCTGACTGCTGCAGTAACCCGATGGTTGGCGCCAGGCTGTCGTAGTAACCGGCGATGTCACCCGCGCAAATGATAGCGTCGACCTTTTCCCGCTCGAAAATGTCCAGTGCCTGCCTGAGTGGCGTCGGGCTTGAGTGAACGTCGCTGACGAGTCCGATTGTGGTGCTCATGTGTCGGGCGAAAAACCTGTCTGATTTGCAATGCTGGTTAGATGATTTAGTTGCGCTGTTTATCGTCGGCTTCAATCTCTCGCTTGAGCGCGTGTATTTGCGCCTGGGGCCACCATAGATAACCGGGGTCCTGTAGCGCCGGCGCCCAGTACAGGTTTCCCGAATGGCGCCAGGGATCGAGGATCAGTCCCTGTTGCAGCGGATCTCCCCGGGCGCTGATGACAACCGTGCTGTGCTCGAGCCGAAATGCGTTTTCATAGTTGGCGATCGCCCAGTGCAGGTCGAGGCTGTAAAAACCTTCCTCCTGCATGCGCGCCAGTAGATCGCGGGTCCAGTGGACGCAGAGTCCGCGCGGCTTCAAGCCGAGGTTTACCTTGAGATTGTGCACGATCGCCGAATCCGTGATCTCGTATTCGCGCGCCAGTTGCCAGCTGTAATCAATGGCTATTCTCGCTGCCCGCTGGGCTTCGCTGGCGTCGATGTCATCGCCCAGGCCGAGGATCGCCAGGTTCAACTCGGTGATGCGCTGTTGTGCGACGTTCGGCGGCAGCTCCAGCCGCGGGCTTTTGCTGGCGCAGCCGTTGAGCAATAACAGTAATAGGGTTACCGCGCAAAACAGTCGGTTCGTGCGCAAATCAGAAATCATCGGGCTCTCCTGCTCTCGCCGCGACAAAGGTATCCCAATCCACGGTAATTTGTCGAGCGCTAGCCGGCATCTTTCATTACGCCTGGCGTGAACCGCCGATGTCTTGCCTGGCTTCGCGCCACCCCGGTGCGGTAACTCGGGACGGCCCATCGACAGGTGATGAGAAATGCGGATTAACTCTGCTACACTGCGCGCCAACGCCCGTTAATATTGAAACCGTTATGAGCAGTTTGACCGATCGCCTCGACAATAGTGAAATCCTGCTGCTGGATGGTGGTGTCAGCACCGAGATCCGCCGCCGCGGCGTGGCGCTGGACAAGAATGTCTGGAGCGGGCTGACCACCAAGACTCACCCCGACCAGGTGCGCGAGGTGCATGAGGATTACATCAGGGCGGGGGCGCAGGTTATTACCGCGAACACCTATTCCACCGCGCGCCATGTACTCGAAAGCGTCAACCTTGGCCACGAATCGAAGTTACTGAATTTGAAATCGGTGCAGTTGGCGCAACAGGCGCGTGACAACGTAGCGCAGGAAGAAGTATATATCGCGGGCTCGATGTCGAGCATGCCGCCGTTGACCCATCAGCATGAAGTAGCCACCGGCGAGCACGTGGTTTCGAGTTACCAGGAACTGGCCGAAGGTCTTGCCGAGGCCGGGGTCGATGTCATCATTGCCGAAATGATGCGCGATATCGAAAATGCGAGCATCGTTATCAAGGCCGCGGTATCGACCGGGCTACCGGTATGGATCGGCTATAGCGCGATGATGGCCGACAATGGCGTCGACGTGCGCAGCCTGCGCTGGAAGAACACGGACGATACCACCAGCGCCCATGATTTCGGCGAAATGGTCGAGACCCTGAAGCCGCTCGGCGGGCAGGCGGCAGGTATCATGCATACCCAGGTCGAGAATATTGCACCGGCGCTGCAAGTGCTGCGGCAGCACTGGTCTGGGCCGCTGCTCGCCTATGCCGAAACCGGCAAGCTGATTCTGCCCGACTGGCGCTATGAAGAAGTCAGCCCGCCCGATCAATACGCGCTTGAAATCGACGGCTGGATCCGCGATTACGGGGTGCAGATCGTTGGCGGGTGCTGCGGTACCGGCCCCGAGCACATTCGCGCCCTGAAGCAGCTCCTGTCCAACCGTGTAAGCTAGTCCTCGCGGTCACAAAAGAGTTTGAATACGGGATGCCATCGACTCTCCTGTTTATTTTCCCTCGCCCTGGCCAGGGTCGATTACTAAACCTGTCGGGTTATTCTGCCGAAGCCATAAAAACACCGTCACAAGCTGACGTGGATCAGTAAAAACCGGAATGCGCTCGCTAAAATTTGCACGCATGTATTCTTTAGACGGAAATTCAGATGCCCGGGTCGATTGACCTCGAAACCCGAAGCGTTACCACGGTCGCCCTGCTGGGGCGGGACTACCGTGGCGTCAGTTTCGAATTGCTGTGCCAGGAGGGTGACGAGGTTCAGGCGGGCGTCGCGCTGATGCGCGATGCACGACGGCCGGAAATCAAATTCACCGCGCCCGCGGCCGGCATAATCTCGCGCATCGAGCGCGGTTCACGGCGCAAACTGGTCTCGCTGCAAATCGAAGTCGACGAGTCTGTGGGCGTAGCCAGTTACCAACCACCGGCGACCGAAGACCCTGCCACCCTGCGCGGTTTTATACTCGAAAGCGGCGCCTGGAGCAGCCTGCGTACCCGGCCGTTTGGCAATATCCCCAATCCCGATGCCGAACCGGCCGCGATTTTTGTCACCGCGCTCGATGCCGAGCCGCTGGCGCCCGATCCGCGTCCCGTGATCGATGCCAGGCTTGACGAATTCACCGCCGCGCTGGGCGCATTGGCAAAGATTAGCGCGGCGCCGCTTTACGTCTGTCAAACACCGGGGCATGCGCTTGGCATCGATCAATCCGCCGGACTACGCTGCATTTCTTTTACCGGCGGACACCAGGCTGGGCTGCCCGGCATCCATATCAATGCCTTGTGCCCGATCGGATTTGGCGGAGGCGAAGTCTGGCACCTGGGATACCAGGATGTTATTTCGCTGGGGCAGCTGTTACTGCAGGGCACGCCCTGGACACAGCGGGTGATTTCACTCGGCGGCTCCGCGGTCAAAAATCCGCGCAACCTGCTGGTTGCACCCGGCGCCGCCATCGACCAGCTGCTCGCCGCCGAGTTAGGCGATGGGCCGACGCGTATTCTGGCTGGATCCTCGGTCTATGGCCGCCCGTTATCACCCGAACAGAAATTTCTCGGCGCCGGGCAGCGGCAAATCACTGTCGAGTCCCTGGCGGTCAATGAATCCGAGGCGAAGCCGGCGCGCGGCGGTGTGTTGATTCCCAACGACAGGCTCGAGCAGCTGGCGCCACCCGGAATTTTCCCGGTGCCGCTGATGCGCGCCCTGCAGCTCAGCGATGCCGAACGCGCGCGCGAACTCGGCGCGCTGGAGCTGTCGGAAGAGGATTTGGCGCCACTCAGCCGCGCCTGCGATTCCGGTAGCGATTACGGCCTGCTGTTGCGCAAGGTGCTCGATCAGCTCGAGGCCGCGTCCTGATGGCTGCTTCCCTGGCGTCACCGGGCGGGGCCGCAGGCGGCTATGCGCGCATTCTCAGGCTGCAATTGCTGGCGCTGCTGCCGGTCAGCATCGCGGCCGTACTCAACAGCGGTTACCAGTACCTGGCAGTGCTCGCGCGTGAACCCGAGCGCATGGGTGATGATTTGCGCAGTAATCTGGCGCAGGGCCTTGGCGCCGGTTACGACGATCCGGGGCTGTACGACTGGCTGGCCGCAGGGCTGGCGCATTTTTTACCGTTACTGCTGCT
Source organism: uncultured Gammaproteobacteria bacterium (assembly GCA_963768295.1). Classification (GTDB taxonomy): domain Bacteria; phylum Pseudomonadota; class Gammaproteobacteria. The sequence goes on from CAVYHN010000023.1 coordinate 92,121, forward strand.
GGCGCTGGTCATCGGCGGTTTGTGGGAAAGAATTATTGCGGCGCGCTGCCAGCGCGCCGTCGAACCCGGTTTCATCCTGATCGCGCTGCTGTTTACCCTGCTGCTGCCGGGTTCGGCGCCGTTCAGTCACGTCGTCTATGGCATGACGTTCGCGATACTGCTGGGCAAGGGAATTTTCGGCGGCGATGGCAAAACCTTTTTAAGTCCGGCCCTGCTTGGTATTGCCATCGTGCAGGTTAGTTTCCCGAGCGCCGCCGGCCAGCATCCGCTGTGGCAAGGGCTCGCGGGGTACGCCGGTAGCGACGCCGTTGCGCTGTTTCATCGCGGCGGCGAAACCGCGCTGGCGCAGGCCGGAATCGACCTGTGGACGGCCTTTGTCGGCAGCACCAGCGGAACCCTGGGCACAACTTCGGTGTTGGCAGTGATGCTGGGCGCTGGCCTGTTATTGCTTAACCGCGTCATTTCCTGGCGCCTGCTGCTGGCGCAGCTGATCGGGTTGGCCGTGGTTGCCACGCTGTTTAATTTAACCGCTGCGGATACGGGCGCCAGCTCCATGCCGCTGCACTGGCACCTGTTGCTGGGCAGCTTCGCATTTGCCGCGGTCTTCATCGCCTGCGATCCGGTAGCCTCCTGCTGCACCAACCCCGGCAGGTGGATACAGGGTTTTCTGATCGGCGCGCTGGTGGTGCTGATCCGCGTCGCGAATTCAACGCATCCCGACGCGGTCATCCCCGCGATGCTGCTGGCGTCGATTATGGCGCCGCTGATCGACCACGTTGTCATCGCCTGGAACATACGCCAGCGGGGGCGCCGTCATGTCTGAAGCCGGCGCTAAAGACAGTACCCTGAGGGCGCTCGGTGTCGCGCTCGCGGTCGCTTTCGTTTGCGCCCTGCTGGTTTCGGTCGTCGCGGTGAGCCTGCGGCCGATCTACAAGGCAAACATCGAAGCGGAGCGCATTGCCCAACTCGAGCTGGTGTTAGCGGCGTTGTCGGATATCGGGCGCACGCAGACCATCGACAGCCTGGAGGCGCATCTGCTCACGCTTAGCACGGGTCAATTCGATACCGTCACCGATCCCGCCGGCTTCGACGCGGAAAGGGATGCCGGCAGAGCGGCAACCAGCGTCGCAATCCCGGCCGAGCTCGATCTCGCTGGACTCAAACGCCGCGCCTTGCAGGCGCAGGTTTACCTGGTGCGCGCGCCGGACAATCGCGTCGATTTGATCATCATGCCGGTCTCCGGGCGCGGTTACCAGTCGACGCTGCGCGCCTGGCTGGTGCTCGATGGCGACGCCAGAACGGTGCGTGCGCTCAAGTTTTACCAGCATGGCGAAACCCCGGGCGTCGGCGCTCGCATCGAAGAACCCGAGTGGGAAGCAAAGTGGCGCGACCTGCCGGCCTACGACGATGACGGGGTATTGCGCATCGGCGTCAGGACGCACGCCGGGGGCGGTTTCAGCGAGCATGCCCAGTACCAGGTCGATGGCATTTCCGGTGCCACCCGCACCGCCCAGGGCGTTGACGGCATGCTGCGTTTCTGGCTCGGTGAGTTTGGCTACGCGCCATTTTTACAACGCATACGCGAGGGGCAACTCTGATGCAGGACAGTAAATGGCGCATTTTGACGCGCCCGCTGATCGAAGATAATCCGCTGACCCTGCAGATCCTCGGCATTTGCTCGGCGCTGGCGGTGACGACGTCGCTGGATACGGCGCTGCTGATGAGCTTTGTCGTGGTTTGCGTGCTCGCGCTGGGTAGCGGCTCGGTCAGCCTGATTCGTAACCACCTGCCGCACTCGGTGCGCATCATCGTGCAAATCACGATCATCGCCTCGCTGGTCATCGTCGTCGACCAGGTGCTGCAGGCCTATGCCTTTGAACTGAGCAAGCGCCTGTCGGTGTTCGTCGGCCTGATTATCACCAACTGTATCGTGCTCGGCCGCGCCGAGGGTTACGCGATGCACAATGGCTTTGTCGCGAGTGTGCTCGATGGCATTGGTAACGGCCTCGGTTATTCGCTGATCCTGGTCATCGTCGGCGCGATCCGCGAATTTTTCGGCAAGGGCAGCCTGCTCAATGTGCAGATTCTGATTCCGACCAGCCAGGGCGGCTCTTTCGAGCCGCTGCATTTGATGCTGCTGCCGCCGAGCGCATTTTTCATTATCGGCGGCATCATCTGGGTTATCCGCCGCAAGCGTCCGCAACAGGTGGAAAAACCCGAATTTACGCTGCACCGCGCCGAGGAGAGATCCAAATGAACGCGCTGCTGGAATTATTGTTGCGCTCGGTTTTCCTGGACAACCTGGCGCTGTCGTTTTTTCTTGGCATGTGTACCTTTCTCGCGGTGTCGAAGCGCGTCGATACGGCCTTCGGCGTCGGTCTGGCGATGATGTTCGTGCAAACCGTGACGGTGCCGGTCAACAACCTGATTTATACCTGGCTGCTTGCGCCCGGCGCGCTCGACTGGGCCGGGCTTGGCGATCTCGATCTCTCCTTCCTGCGCCTGATTGCGTTTATCGGGGTCATCGCGGCGATGGTGCAGGTGCTTGAGATGACGCTCGAATTCCACGTCCCGAAACTGCATCGCGCGATGGGTATTTTCCTGCCGCTGATCACGGTTAACTGCGCCATCCTCGGTGGCAGCCTGTTCATGGTCGAGCGCAGTTACAGCTTCACCGAGTCAGTGGTATACGGCTTTGGTTCCGGTCTCGGCTGGGCGCTGGCCATCGTCATGTTTGCCGCGATCCGCGAACGCCTCAAGTATGCCGATATACCCGACGGGCTGCAGGGTCTGGGGATGAATTTCATCATTGCCGGCATCATGTCACTCGGCTTTCTCGCGTTTGCAGGGATGGGCTGATGCTCGAAGCGACCCTCGGCGTAGTGTTCTTTTCCGGCATCGTCCTGCTGTTGGCCTTGTTCGTGCTCGGCGCGCGCCGCCTGCTGGTGCCGCGCGGCGAGTGTCAAATCGAAATCAACGGGCGTAAAACCGTCAAGGCCCAGATCGGCGAGCGCCTGCTTGGCGTTTGCCAGGAAGCCGGCATTCATTTGCCGAGCGCCTGTGCCGGTGCCGGCACCTGCGGCCTGTGCAAGGCGCGGGTGGTCAGCGGCGGCGGCGAGGTCGGGCCACAGGAACTGGCGCATCTGAGCCAGCGTGAAGCCGCCAGGGGCGGGCGGCTTGCCTGCCAGGTGCGGGTGCTGGGTCCGATGTCGATCGAGGTCGACGAAGCCTATTTCGATATCAGGACCTGGCATTGCAAAGTGACGCAGGCGCGCAATGTCAGCACGCTGATCCGCGAGATCGTGTTGCAGCTGCCCGCGGGCGAGCCGATGGAGTTTCGCGCCGGTGGCTTTGTCGAACTGACCAGTCCGCCGTATCAGCTCGATTTCAAGGACCTGGAGATCGAAGCCGAATTTCGCGACGTCTGGGACGCGATGAACCTGTGGCGCCTCAAAGCCGGCAGCGAGCGCGAGGTCACGCGCGCCTATTCCATGGCTAATCACCCCGCGGAGCAGGGCCTGATCATCCTCAACATACGTATCGCGCTGCCGCCGCCGGGACACGCCGACGCGCCGCCGGGCGTGGTTTCGAGCTGGCTGTTTTCGCTCAAGCCGGGCGACGCGGTCACGCTGCGGGGGCCTTACGGGCACTTTGCGGTCGAACCCTCAGAGCGAGAGCTAGTGTTTATCGGCGGCGGCGCCGGCATGGCGCCGTTGCGCGCGCAGATCCTGGATCTGCTGCAGACCCAGCAGTCGAAGCGCCGCATCAGTTACTGGTACGGCGCCCGCTCGCGCCGCGAACTCTACTATGCCGACCTGTTCGAAGGCCTGCAGCAGGAGCACGAAAATTTTAGCTGGCAACCGGCACTTTCGGAGGCCGAGCGGGGCGACAACTGGAAGGGCCTGACCGGGTTCATCCACCAGGTTGCCTACGACAATTATCTGCTCCAGCATGCGGCCCCGGAAACCTGCGAGTACTATCTATGCGGCCCGCCGCTGATGGTGCAGTCGGTGCTGGCGATGCTCGACGAACTCGGCGTTGCGCCGGAGAATATCCATTATGACGATTTTGGCAGTTAACCAAACGCGGAGAGTCCACAGATGACGACATTGATAATCGCGATACCTTTATTCCTGCTCGCGGTTGCCGGACTGGCGCTGGGGGTGATACTGAGGCAGAAGCCGCTATGCGGCAGCTGTGGCAACTGCAGTGAATGCATCATGCGCAAGGCTCGGTCATGAGCCAGGGTATCGAGCAATACATGGCGACCGACCTGGTCAGTTTCGCGCCCGGCGACGATATCATCCAGGCGATGCGGACGCTGCTGCAGCGGCATCTGTCGGGTGCGCCGGTGCTGGATAGCGACGGGCAGATGGTTGGCGTGCTGTCGCAAAAAGACTGTCTCGCGATCGTCTACAACACTGCCTACCACCAGGACTGGGGCGGCCAGGTCGAGCAGTACATGAGCCGCAAGGTAGAACATATCGAGGCCGATTGCAGTATTCTCGAGGCTGCCGAAATATTTTTACACTCGAGTTACAGGCGTTTCCCGGTATTGCGCGAGGGTCGCCTGGTCGGACAGATCAGCCGCCACGACATCATGCGCGCGCTCGACGAGCAGTATTTGCGCGCCGGGAACTGAGTTAACGGTCGGGCGCAGCGGCGGTGAAAATGCGCGGGGCCGTTGCCTGATTTATTTAATCGGGCTTCAGCGGCAGGCTAAAAACAATCGTGCAGCCCTGGTTCTCGCCGGCTGATTCGACACCGATGGTTCCGCCATGTGCTTCGATGATTCGATGCACCAGCGACATACCGATGCCAGTACCGTCGATTTCAGGATTGAGTCGTTCGAACAAATTAAAGATCCGATCGTGATATCTCGGATCGATGCCAATACCGTTGTCCTGAACCCTGCAAACCATTTCAGCGCCATTTTCGAGCGCGCTTATCCTGATGCGCGGCCTGGGCTGATCGCCCATGAACTTGATCGCGTTTTCGAGCAGGTTCTGCAACACCTCCAACAGGCGCAGGCGGTCTCCCCAGTACTGCGGCAAATCGTCGTCTATCTCGAGTTCGACGCCACGTGCAACCAGCTTTTCGCGGACTATATCTACCGCATTATTGACCAGGTAGCCCAGCGATCCGACCTCGGGCGGATTGACGATGCGACCGATGCGGCTCAATTCGAGCAAGCCATCGAGCAGTTCCCCCATGCTGTTAGCTGCCCTGGTGATCTGGCCCAGATCGCTATTGATACGCTCCGCGTCATTGGCATCGATCGCTTGCTGCAGCAGGCCGATGTATCCGCTAATTGTGACCAGCGGCGATTTTAGATCGTGTGAGACGGTATAAACGAAGCGTTCGAGCTCGGCATTCTTGGCTTCCAGCTCGGTGGTTAAATTTTCCCGTTGCCTGCGGATTACCTCCTGCGCGGTAATGTCGCGCATAATGCCGATGACTTCGTCGTCACCGTACCTGATGATACGGGCTTCGAAAGTTTGCTCCGCGTCAGGCAGATCGAATTCATAAATGCAGACCTGTCCGGTCGCTAACTCGGTTTTGATGGCATGCATTAATCCCTGCTGCACATCGTTCGGCAATGACATGTCTGCCAGGGTTCTGCCGACGATGCCATTCTTCGCTGAAGCCAGGATGGACTGCTGGCCCCTGGATTCCAGAATCCTGCCGTCAGAGCCCAGGCGCATTACCGTATCGGGCAGCGCCTTTAGCAGGTTGTTCAGCTGCTGCTGGCTGCGTAGCAGGTCTCTTTCAGATAAATGTTGTTGCTCCTGGGAAAGGTTGATCAGCCTCTGGGCCCACTGATTCAGCAGGTAACTCAGCAGTGCCAGGGCCAGCAGGAAGATCACCAGGTTACGGTAATCGCGCTGGATAGTGGCGTCGAGCCTGCGGGTTTGTTCCTTGTGCTCGAGATTATGAATGCCCTCGAGTTGTTCGACGCTAAGGATCAGACTTTGGAGCTGTCGCCGGGCGCGATCGAGGACCTGGATATTCTGCGGATCGGCCTCGAGCTCGAATGAAAACAGCGTATCGAGCTGGGATTGCAGTTTGCCAGAAATAGATTCGGACGGGCCGCTATTTGCCGGCATACTTTTGACCGAGTCGAGCAGACTATAAAGCCGGTGGCGCGAGACCGACGGGTTATATCGCCCACCGTATAAATCCTGCCCCTGTGAATCCTGATCCGGCCGCGCAGATATTTTCTGTAGCAGATGCAGCTGCATGTTAGCCAGCTCTTCCTTCATTTTTATGCTGCTGACGATGATCGATCGATGATCTGCCGCCATGGACGATATTCCGCGTTGATTTTTTTCCTGCCACAAGACCATGGCGATGGCGCTGGCCAGAACAAATAGCGTAATGCCGACAAATAGAATCTGCTGCTTACCGGATGTGGATATTGCGCGCAAGCGAGAACCCTAGTTTGCCTTGCCCGCGGCAAGCCTGGCGTCGGTTTCACGGGCGATCGACGCCAGCGGGATAAACAGGTCGGGATCGGCCGGGATGTAACCTATCGCGTCCAGGCTTCGTAAAACGCTGGCGTGGTCGGCATCATCGGGCGACAGTTGCAGGAAAGCATCGCGAACCCGCGTGCGAAAATCTTCGCCAAACTGTGGTTGAATCGCCCACACGTAGTCGGCATAGGGTGGCGTTTCCCACAGGATCCTGATTTCATGCGCCTCGATCAGATTTTTATCCAGCATCGAACGCAGCGTGGTCGCGTTGACGGCACCCGCATCGACCACGCCGTCACGCACCCAGTAGGCGGTCTTGTCGTGGGCGCCAGAATACTGAACGCTGCCGAAAAACGACTCTGGAGTGATGTTTCTTTGCTGTAGAAAATATCGCGGCATCAGGTGACCGGAGGTCGACAGGCTTGAACCGAAGGTGAAACTCCTGTTCTCCAGGCTCTCGAGGTTTTGCAGCGGGCTGCTGGCATTGACAATGAACAGGCTGGTAAAACGGGTATCCACGCGGCGCATAACCAGTGGTATGGCGCGATCGTCCTGTCGGGCCTTGACGTAGCTGTAACCACCAAAGTACGCGAGATCGATCTTGTGCTCATGAAACAGCAGCAGCAAATCCTGATAGGATTCCGGCACCAGCAATTCACAGGGAAGGCGCAATTTCTCCGATAAATATTCCAGTATTGGCTCGAAGCGTTGTTTGAGCATTTCGGGATTCTGGTCGGGCAATACACCAATCCGCAAAACCCGGGGTGCCTCGATCGTGCCGCTTTCCGGCTTTTCGCCATAGCTGGTGTAAATCAACGCGCCGACGGTCAGGGCGATAACACCGGCCAGGGCTATTCTGTAAAACCCGGTTATCTGTCTAGCGGGAATATCTGTCTGCATTTTTCACCATGGACGAACTTAACCGCCTCCTGCGCAGGGTCAATGAATCTGTTATTGAATTTAGCAGCAGATGGGCGGGATTGTTAGTTTTCGAAATTTCGAAGCTGGCCCGATTCCAGTTACGACCCGGGGCAATTAATCTGACAGGAATGACTGGACCCCTTAAACTGCTTCTCAACCTAAGGCCTGGTAAACGGCGTTGCGAAAATCCTTTCTGCCGGCGTGGTGCAATGACGGCAGGTACTGCTGCAGCAGAATTGCCACCATACGTTGTTCAGGATCGACCCAACAGTAGGTGTCGGCCATACCGCCCCAGGCGAAGTCGCCGCGCGAACCCGCCGCCGCGGTGTTGGCCGGATCCAGGTTGATGCAGTATCCGAGGCCGAAGCCATAGCCGCTGAAATCGCCCTCGGCAACGCCGTTGAAGCTCAGCGGCAGCAGGTTCTCGGGCAGATGGTTGCGCGTCATCAGGGCCACGGTTTCGGCCTCGATAATACGGCGTCCGTTCAACTCCCCCTGGTTCAGCATCATTTGCGCGAAGCGCCAGTAATCGGCGGCGGTCGAGGTGAGCCCGCCACCACCCGAGTGCAGTTTCACCGGGATGCCTGAAAGCGCCGAGATGAACGGCGAACTGTCGTTGGTTTCGAGCTGCGCCAGCGGGTTGTCTTCGCGATAACCGTAGAGGGTGGCGAAGCGTTCGATCTTGTCCGCACCGACCTCGAAGGCGGTATCGACCATCTCGAGCGGATCGAAGATCGTCTGCTGCAGGTAGTCGGCCAGCGGCATGCCGCTGATCAGCTCGACCAGGTAGCCGCAGATGTCGGTCGCGATGCTGTAATTCCACAGGGTGCCGGGTTGCGCGACCAGCGGAAATTCGAGCAGGATCTGCAGCAACTGCTCGATGGTCTGATCCTGCAGGCGTCCGCGCCAGACTTTGGCATAGAGTTCGTCGACCGGAAACTTGTCCGGCCGGAAGCCGTAACTGAAACCTGCGGTGTGGGTCAGCAATTGGCGAATCGTGATGTCGGACGCGATTTTGCCCTGCTGGTAAACCTCGAGCTTTGCCAGCGCCGGGAGCCAGCGTTTGGCGGCATCGTCCAGTTCGAAATGTCCCTGCTCCATCAAGGTCATCAGGGCCACGCTGGTAATCGGTTTGGTCATCGAATAGATGCGGAAGATCGTGTCTGCCTGGATCGGCCTGTTGCTGGCGATATCGGCGTGACCGTGACAGGCCAGCTGCGCGATCTGTCCGCCCCGGCTCACCAGGGTCAGCATGCCCGCGGTTTTGCCCGCGGCGACGTAGTCCCGCATCAGGTCTTCGATGGCTTCGAGGCCGGCGCGGCTGAATCCCGCCGAACCGGTGGCGTCAGTTGCTTTCATGCTTCCAGTTGCGACAGGGCGGCATCGATCGCGGCCAGCGCCCGGTCGGCGTCCGCTTTCGAAAAGGGTAGCGGCGGTCGCAGCTTGAGCACCTGGCCGTAGCGTCCCGAGGTGCCGGTTATCACGCCCTGTTCGACAATCAGGCTGCCCAGGTGTCGCATTTGTTGCTCGCTTAGCGGTTCGCGCGACGCGGGATCGGAAACCATGTCGAGGCCCCAGAACAGGCCGCAGCCCTGGACGTCGCCGATCAGCGCATGGCGCTGCTCCAGCTCACGCAATCCCGCCTCGAGATGGGCCCCGGTCAGGTCCACATTCCGCAGCAGTGCTTCATTTTCGATGACCTCGATAACCGCCTTGCCGACCGCGGCCGAAACCGGGTTGCCGCCGAAGGTGTTGAAGTAGTGATACTGCTTCGAATAATCCGTAATGATGTCACGCGTGGTCGACATCAACGACAGTGGATGACCGCCGCCCATGGGCTTGCCGCAGGTCAGAATATCGGGCTTTATGCCGTAGTTATCGCTGGCCCACCAGTTCTGGCCGCTGCGGCAGTAACCCGCCTGCACCTCGTCGGCGATTACCAGTCCGCCGCGCTTGCGCACTTCGGCGCAGAGACCGTGCAGGTACTCCCGCGGTGCGACCAGTGGACCGTTGGAGTCCCAGACCAGGTCGATCATGACCGCCGCCGGTTTGTAGCCACGCTGCTCCAGCCGGTCGAGCTCCTGTCGTGCCAGCTCGAGGTATTTCTGGCCCGCTTCCGGGTCGTCGCGGCGATACGGGCCACGGTAGAGGTTGGGTGGTTCGATCACGCCGAGCCAGTCGGGCCGGTTTTGCGGCGGGTAACTGTCGGTGGAAAGCTGCCGCGTCAGATGCGAGACCCCGTGATACGAGGACTCGGTGACGATGACGCCCTGCTGCCCGCTGACGTGGCGCGCAATCTGTACCGCGAGGTCGTTGGCCTCGCTGCCGGTGCAGGTAAAGATGCAGGTGTCGATGTCGCCCGGGAGCCTTTCCACCAGCATTTCACCGAGCTCGACTATAGTCTCGTGCAGGTAACGCGTATGCGTGTTCAACGTGGCGGCCTGCTGGCACAGCGCCTCGACCACGTGCGGGTGGCAGTGCCCGACCGAAACCACGTTGTTGTAGCAATCGAGGTACTCGCGGCCGGCGGCATCCCACAGGGCCGTGCCCGCGCCGCGCACCAGGTGCAGGGGCTCGTCGAAAAAATTCTGGTAGGTGGGGCCGAGCGTTTTGGCCCGGCGCGCGATCAATTCCTGCTTATTCATATGCAATCTTTCGGAAAAATCCGGTTCAGTTGATGCTAATTCGGGTTGGCCCGCCATGCAATGGCCTGGTGAGACTGATGCGCATGCCTTCCGCGGCGCAGATGCTGCGCGCCGGCGCGCGCTGCGATTTGAGGTAAATTTCGTTTTCGATCTGAATTTCGTCGAGTTCGGAGTCGCTGCGATCGGGATCGTGGTGAAACATGACCAGCGTGCCGACCTCGGCGTCGGTGGCCAGTTGGCGTACCTGGGAAATCAGCGAATGTCCCCAGCCGTGTTTGTGCGGCATGTCGTTTTCGGTGTATTGCGCATCGTGAATCAGCACGTCGACGCCGTGCAGATAGTTAACCCATTTATCGTAACTGGTGGCGGGCTTGTTCGGCGGCTCGAGTTCGTTATCGGTGACGTAGGCGCAACTGGCGCCATTTTCGTTGATCCGGTAGGCAACGCCGCCGCCCGGGTGATTCAGGTTTTGCTTGACGACCTGGATGCCCTCGCGTTCGTACAACTCGCTTTCGATGCCCTTGAATTTCGGGAAATTGTTCGATGGCAGATCCTCGGCCCTGACTGGAAAATGGGTGCCGTCCATTTGTGAAAATAGCGTACTCAGCAACTTGCGCCCCGCCTGCACGCTAATGTAGACGTGGATGTCACGATCCGGCTGGTAAATCGGGTCGAAAAAGGGGTAACCCTGGATATGGTCCCAGTGCCCGTGTGACAGCAGAATGCTGGCCGGGGTCGATTTTCTGGCGAGCTTGTGTCCGAGCAGGCGGATGCCGGTACCGGCGTCGAGGATCAGGTCGTGACCGGTCTCCAGCTCGATGTGCACGCAGGACGTGTTGCCGCCATACTTCGCGGTCAGCGGTCCGGGAACCGCGGTCGAGCCTCGTACCCCGTAAAAAGTAAGGATCATGGGAAACGAGCGCTACGAAGATGACTCGGTGCTTGCGATTGCGTTGTTTTCATCGGCTTCATCCTCATCGTCCGGATTGACCAGTAACAATCCGAGCAACATGACGATCACCGAGGTCCAGACCCAGAGGGTATGCTGCTCCGAAAAAACAATGATACCCCAGATTACGCCCGAAATGGTGACCACGTAAGCGCACTGGCTGGCGAACACGGGCCCGGAAGCCTTGATGGTGTAGAAAAACATGGCGTAAGCAAAGCCGCTGCCGAGCGCAATGCCGATGATTGCAAGGCCCGCGTCGGTCGCGAGCCAGGCCGGGGATTCGTCGACGCCGAGATAGACCGCGAGGGGGAACTGGACCAGGCTGGCGATCAGGTTGGAGGCGAACAACAGTTCGCGGATATCGATCCGATGCGGAATGCCGCGGCTGATGTAAACGTTTTCGACCGCGTAAAGCAGCGCGCAGATCAGCACCAGCAGGATCCAGAAACTGGCGTCGTCGCTGCTAAGCCCCTGGTCGGGAATAACCAGCAGCAGGATTGCGATCATGCCAAGCACGATGCCGGCCAGGCGGCGCGCGATCACCGATTCGAATCGCAGCAGCAGCATGATGGCGTAGGTAAACAGCGGCACGGTCGAAACCGTAATCGCCAGGATCCCCGCTGACAGATGCGGCGCGGCATAGAAATAAAGCAGGTTTGGCACGCTGATGCCGACCAGCGCCAGCACCAGGTAGTGGCGCAGGTGTTTGCGATCGAACAGCCTTACCCGCCCCAGCAGGCATACCGCCAGGAAAAACACGGCGGTCAGTACCACCTGCCATGCCGATAGCCCGAGCGGATGCGCGTCCCTGGCGGTGGCAATCAGCGCCAGTGAAAACGTAGCACCCCAGATGGCGCCGGCGGCGAGGATCAGCAGGTAAGGAAAGAGGCGGTGCTCGCTCATTTAACCGTCAGTAGTTGATCTGGAGGCGGAAAAGCCTCGATTATAGTGATCAAACCTGGGTCTCGATATGTATTTTTTGCCGCCAGTCAACGACAATCGGGTTCAAGCAACCGCATGCAGGAATACCATGAATTACCAGACAGTGGAATACGAGGTCAGTGATCAGATTGCAACCATTCGGCTGAACCGGCCGGAGTGCCTGAACGCGATGAATCGGCAACTGGTCGACGATGTCGCAAGCGCGTTTCACCAGGCCAATGCCGACCAGCGGGCGCGGGTGATTCTGTTTTGCGGCGCGGGCCGCGCATTTTGCGCGGGTGACGATCGTCGCGCGCATCAGCATTTCACAGACGAGGCCAGCGCGCGCGAATTTGTCGATGCGATCCAGCAGGCGACCCGTGAAATTCTGTTCGGTGACAAGATCGTGGTCGGCGCGATCCAGGGCTGGGCCGTCGGCGGCGGTTTCGAATGGGCGCTCAACTGTGATTTTTCGCTATGGAGCGCTACGGCGAAGGCGTTTTTTCCCGAGGTTTCGCTCAACCTGCTGGTGACCGGTGGCATCACCTCGCTGCTGCCGGCGATCGTGGGCCTCGGCAAGGCGCGAGAAATGTTGTTGCTGGCCGAGCACTACGACGCGCCTGCGCTGCAGGATCTGGGCCTCGCCTGGCGCGTGGTCGACGACAATTTGCTGCTGGCGGAGGCGCGGGCGCTGGCCGTGCGCCTGGCCGCGCTGCCGCCGCATTCTTCGCGCGCGATCAAGCGCGTATTGAACCAGGTCGCCACGATTTCGATCGAATCCGCACTGCAACTCGAGACCGATGCCACGGTGGCCGGATTTCTGGACCCGGAAACAACCCGCTTATTGCAGGATTTTTGAGAATCTACTTGCACAAACAAGCACTTCACGGCACATTTCGCATACCGAATCCCACTCGCTCTTCCAGGAAAGCAATAACATGGATCACCTAAAGTTTTTTATCGACGGCGCCTGGGTTGACCCGGTATCGCCGGCAACGATCGACGTCATTAATCCCGCCACCGAGCAAGCTTTTACCCAGGTCAGCGCCGGTAGCCCGGAGGACGTCGATCTCGCCGTTGCCGCGGCGCGCCGGGCTTTTGTCAGCTATTCGCAGTGGAGCGTGCAGCAGCGGCTCGAAGTGCTGGAGAAAATACGCGCCATCTACAAGGATTATTTCGACGATATCGCGCAGGCGATTTCCAGTGAAATGGGCGCGCCCATCGACCTGGCGCGCGGGTCGCAGGCCAAGCTCGGCCACGGCCACATCAAGAGCGCGATCAAGGCGCTGCTGAACTTCAGTTTCGAAAGCATCGAAGACGACATGATCCTGCGCTACGAGCCGATCGGCGTCTGCGGCATGATCACGCCGTGGAACTGGCCAATGAACCAGGTTGCGGTCAAGGTAATTCCGGCGCTGGCCGCCGGTTGCACCATGGTGTTGAAACCCAGCGAGGAGTCACCGCTGGACGCGATGATATTCACCGAAGTGCTGCGTGAGGCGGGCGTGCCTGCGGGTGTGTTCAATCTCGTCAACGGCTATGGCCCGGTGGTTGGCGAAGCCATGTCGAAACATCCGGGTATCGACATGATGTCATTCACCGGTTCGACCCGTGGCGGCATCGCGGTGGCGAAGGCCGCGGCGGACACGGTCAAGCGCGTCGGCCAGGAACTCGGCGGCAAGTCCGCCAATATCATTCTGAAAGACGCCGACGTCACCGAGGCGGTTACCGCGGGCGTGCATTACATGATGGGCAACAGCGGCCAGTCCTGCAACGCGCCGACGCGTATGCTGGTGCCGAATAACCGAATGGAGGAGGCGATCGAGGCGGCGCGCGCCGCGGCGGAAAGTATCGGCGTCGACGACCCCGCGAAACAAGGCGATCACATCGGCCCGGTCGTCAACCAGGCCCAGTTCGACAAGATCCAGGCGCTGATTCAGCAGGGTATAGACGAGGGTGCGACCCTGGTTACCGGCGGCACCGGTCGTCCGGATCATTTGCCGACCGGCTACTACGTCAAGCCGACCGTATTCGCCAATGTCGATAACCAGATGACGATTGCGCGCGAGGAAATATTCGGGCCGGTGCTGGCGATCCTCGGCTACGACAGCGAAGACGAGGCGGTGGAGATTGCCAACGATACCGTCTATGGCCTCTCCGCCTATGTTTATTCAACCGAAATGGAGCGCGCCAAGATGGTTGCCCGGCGTCTGCGTGCCGGCCAGGTCGCAATCAATTACGTCGGTGGCGGCACCGATACTCCGTTCGGCGGCTACAAGCAGTCGGGTAACGGGCGCGAAAAAGGCAAGTGGGGACTCGAAGAGTTCCTCGAACTGAAAGCCATTACCGGTTCGCGGGCGCGCTAAGCGAATGCGTACGGCATCCGTCCAGTTCGATTTTGGCAAGCAACGCGTGCTGATTACGGGCGGCACCTCGGGCATGGGCGAAGCCAGCGCGCTGGCCTTCGTCGCGGCGGGCGCCAGGGTTGTGATCACCGGCCGCGACCAGGAGCGCGCGCGCGATATCATGCAGCGCTGCAAGGGCGCTGCCGGCAGCATCGCCTTCGTCGCGGGCGATATCGGCAAACGCGGTAAGTGCGACATGATCGTGACCGAGGCCGTGGGCATACTCGGCGGTCTCGATATCGTGGTCAATAGCGCCGGCATCATTTACCACGCGACCCTCGAAGAAACCACCGACGAGCAATGGCTGGAGACGATGAACGTCAACGTCAACGGCATGTTTTATATTTGTCGCGCGGCGCTGCCGCATTTGCGCGCGAGCAAGGGCACGATTATCAATATCGCCTCCGACGCGGCGCTGACCGGCAGTTACCACCTGACCGCCTACTGTGCCAGCAAGGGCGCGGTGTTGCAGATGACGCGTGCAATGGCGCTCGACTACGCGCGCGAGGGCATCCGCATCGTGCCGATCTGCCCCGGCGACGTCGACACCCCGATGCTGCGCGGAGAGTTCCGCGATCGCGGGCTGGGCGTCAAGGCCGGGCTGCGGGAATCCGCCGAGGGCGTGCCGCTAAACCGGGTTTGCACTGCCGAGGAAGTGGCCGCCATGGTGCTCTATGCCTGCAGCGATTCGGCGGGCTTTATCACCGGTTATCCACTGGTGCTGGACGGCGGCAACCGCGCCTGAAGCTAGCGCGGCCGTTATCAGAATTCGATTTGTTCGCTGAGTAAAGCCATCACCTGGCGCCAGTGTTTTTCCGCCGCGGGCCCCGCCTGTTTGAAAATCCCGGCAAAGCGCTGACGCTGAACCTCGGTCAGTTGAAACTCCAGTTTTTTCCCCTTCGGCGTAAGGCGTAAACGCTTGATGCGCCGGTCTGCACGATCGGCAGTTTGCCTGACGTATCCGAGATCGATCATCTTTTTCAGCGGCTTGTGCAGATACTGTTTCGATATGCGCATGATTTGCAGCAATTCATTGATACTGCAATCGGGCTGGCGCGCGATAAAGTAGAGCAGGCGGTGATGGATGCGCGCCAGCCCGAGCTCGGCGAGTCGCTGATCGGGCTGATAAATCATCGCGCGGAATCCGAAATGCATCGATTCCAGCGCCTGGTTCAATTCCTGTTCTCGCTTCGCCATCGTAATAATTTAAGTCAATAGTATTGACATTATAATTTGTTTTGCTAGATTGTTATAGGTCATCATTATTGACCTATAAATATGAACCCGAATGCACTCTGCTGGATCGACCAGTCCATCAAGCCGGCCAGCCTTGCCACGGTCTCGGTGTTCGACCACGGCCTGCTCTACGGCGATGGTATTTTCGAGGGTCTGCGCTTTTATCACGGCAAGACCTTCATGCTCGAGGCGCATCTGCGTCGGCTCGAGCAGTCGGCCCGCGCCATCGATCTCGATCTGCCGTATAGCCTGCAACAGATCACGGTCGCGATCGAACAGCTGGTCGACGCTTACCCGTCCGCTAGCGGCTACCTGCGGCTGGTGGTAACCCGGGGACCGGGCTCGCTCGGTATCGACCCGCGCAAATGCGGCTGCCCCGGCCTGTTTATCATTGCCGACGAGCTGGCGGTGGTCGACGTTAGCGATATCAGCCAGGGCATAAGCCTGCACCTTGCCGAGACCCGACGCATGCCCGCGGCCTGCCTCGATCCGCAAATCAAGAGCCTGAATTACCTGAACAATATCCTGGCGCGCATCGAGGCCAATCACGCGGGTATGGATGAGGCATTGTTGCTGAATCTCGACGGCTACGTCAGCGAGGGCAGCGTCGACAATATCTTTATCGTTGCCGAGGGTGTGCTCAAGACGCCGCCGCTTAGCGACGGTTTACTCGCCGGCATTACGCGCGCGCTGATCATCGATGCCGCGCTCGATGCCGGCATTCCCTGCGAGCAAACCAGCCTGCGGCTCGCCGACCTCATCGCGGCGGATGAATGTTTCCTTAGCGGAACCGGGGCCGAGCTGATCGCGGTTAATCGGATCGACGAACATGTTTTCGCAGAGCCGCAAACCCCGCTGTTGCCGCTGCTGGCCACAGCCTTCAAAAACAAGATCGCGGATTACTGCGCGAAGGGTTAAAATAAGGTTTCTGTTAACCGGGGAGCAAATTGTGAA
Source organism: uncultured Gammaproteobacteria bacterium (assembly GCA_963768295.1). Classification (GTDB taxonomy): domain Bacteria; phylum Pseudomonadota; class Gammaproteobacteria. Next base: position 108,625 of record CAVYHN010000023.1, read on the forward strand.
AATTATTGTTATCGGCGCCAACGGCGCCGTCGGGAAGACCGCGGTCGATGCCCTGTCGTCGCGCCACGAAGTCATCAAGGTCGGCCGCAGCAGCGGTGACGTAAAGGCCGATATCGAGGACGTCGACAGTATCCGTGCGATGTACCAGCAGGTCGGCAAGGTCGACGCCGTGGTCAGCGCGGTCGGGCACGGGCATTTCGGCGCGGTCGACGCCATGACCAGCGAGCAATTCATGCAAGGCATCAACCACAAGCTGCTACCGCAGGTGAACCTCGTGCTCGAGGGCTTCGATTACATCAACGACGGCGGTTCCTTCACCCTCACCAGCGGGGTCCTGAACCGGGATCCGATCCCCGGCGGTTCCTGCGCGGCGGCGGCCAACGGCGCGCTCGACGGCTTCGTGCTCGGCGCCGCGGTCGATATGCCGCGCGGCATTCGCATCAACTGCGTCAGCCCGGAAGTGCTCGAGGTATCGCGTGAAAAGTACGACGGCTTCTTCCGCGGTCATGTTCACGTCTCCAACGAGGCGGTCGGCCTGGCCTACAGCAAGGCGGTCGAAGGTTGCCTGACGGGGCAGGTGTTCATCGTCGACTGAATTTGATCGATTATTCCGGGTCGGAGTAAAAGCGGTTAAAAAGTTATCAACCGACTATAATCCGGTTAATGGTGACTACAACCAAGAATAAAACGGAGTCCCCCATAGATAGCATGAATATGAATCAGCGACGCAGGCTGGTGTTAATGCCCGGGCTCGATGGCACCGGGAAGTTGTTTGCGCCGATCATCCCGTTGCTGCAGCCGCATTTCGATCTGACCGTGGTGACTTACCCCGACCTCAATTCGTTTAACGAGTATGTCGACTGCGCGCAGGGTCAGCTGCCGGAGGAGCCTGGGTATTCGCTGATCGCCGAATCCTTTTCCGGCCCGGTCGCGCTGGCGTTAATGGCGCGCCGCCCCGAACAGGTCGGTCCTTCGGTTTTGTGCGCGACTTTCGCGCGTTCGCCGTTACCGTCGTTCACGCGCATGGAGGGTCACGTTCCCGAGCAAATGTTTTCCATCGGCGCAATGAGCGAGTTTTATCTCGATGTCGACGAGGTCGAAGACGAAGATTTTTCCGAAACCCAGCCGCTGCCGATGAACGTGATGGAGCAAATCGACGGCAGCTTGCTGAAACGCCGGATTACCGCGTTTAGCCGGATCGACGTGTCGGCGCTGTTGCCGCACATCGAAGTGCCGATCCTCTATCTGCACGCGCTGCGGGATCGAATCCTTTCCGAGAATGACGCGCTCATGATGCAGCAAAACCTGGCGCATTTTACGCGGGTCGATATCGATGGGCCGCACCTGCTGCTGCAAACCCGGCCGCAGGAATGCGCCGAGCTGATCTACAACCACGTCATGTCGGCCGCTAATTCGGGGTCAGGATAGAAACTATTTTATTGCGCGATATTCGTAACGGATTTGAAGCCCGATGGAGTTCCGGCGTCATCCCCATGCAAACCGGGAGCTTGCGGTATCGGAATCACGCTTGTTGCCTGAGCATGGCCTTTGGGATTGTACCCTTGTCGATATTTCAGGCCTGCTGCGAAACCATGGATCTCGGCCGGCTGCGGTAGGCGTACCAGGCGAGCGCGGAGGTCAGGAATATATAAACCGCGGCAGCGATGGCCAGCGTATCCATGCTGGTGCCGATATCGATTTGCCAGCCGATGACGATCGGGGATAGCGCGGTACAGAAAACCATGGCCGCGGCGCCGAGCGATTTGATCGCGCCGAGGTGCTGATTGCCATACATTTCCGACCAGAAGGGCGCGGTGGTGGTCGATTGATACCCGACCGTGATTCCGGTCAGCACCAGGAAGACGGCGGCCCCGACCAGGCTGGTCGAAAACGCCAGCACGATCAGGCCGACGCCCATCGGCAGGGCCACCAGCGGCACCATCCGTATCGCGCCGTAGCGATCGATCAGCACGCCAGACACGAGCTTGGTCGCAACCGACACCACGGCATACAGCGAAAACAGCGCGGCCCAGCCGATCAGCGGCCAGCCCTTCGACTCGACCAGGTGCACCTGGTGAAAAATGAAACCGGTAAACATCAGCGGTTGCGACATCAGGCCCGGGGCGAACAGGTAAAAATACTTGTCGCGAATCACTTCGGCGCGGGTCCACTGGCGGCGGCGGTAGACCCGGGGATCGTCCACCGCCGGTTGCCTTAACTGCGTCAGGTAGTCGTCGTGGCGCTGGCCATGTGCACGCAGCAGGTAGAGAATTGCCGGCACCATGAAAACAACCAGCAGGACGCCCGCTATCTGCCAGCTCTGGCGCCAGCCTACCCACAGCAGGAGTGCCACCAGCATGCTCGGCATGACGGCTTCCGCCACCGCGTAACCCATGCTGGCGAGCGCCGAGGCCTTGCCCTTGTGTGCGTCGAGGTAGCGCACCATCGCGGTCGAGCTGACGATAAACATCAGCCCCTGGCCCAGCTGGCGCAGCAGAAACAGGCTGACCAGCAGGGTGACGATGCTGTCGCTGAACGACATCATGCCGCAACCTAGCCCTAGACCTAGCACGATCGCGAGCGACAGTTTCTTCAGATCGACCCGGTCGGCCAGCGCGCCGCTCCAGATCATGGTGATCGCGCTCAGCAGCGTCGCCAGTGAATAAACGCCGGCAAACTCACCGTCGCTGAGCCCAAGGTCGGCGCGCAGCTCACCGCTGAACAGTGAAATCAGGAAGGTTTGACCCGGTGATGACCAGAAGGTCATCAGGAATCCGAACAGCAGCAGCTGCCACTCGGATCGAATCAGTTTTAACACGGGCGGTCGCTATGCTGGCGCAGGATCAATGCATCCACGGCCAGCGCGTCATGCTGATTGACCAGGACCGGATTGATATCGATTTCGGCGATGCTGTGCCTGAACTCATAGGCGATTGCCGACAGGCAGACGATGGCGTCGATCAGGGCCTGCCGGTTCGCGGCCGGGTTGCCGCGCACGCCCTGCAATAGCCGGTTCGCTTGCAGCGAATCGATCATTTCGCCGGCCTGCAGCACGCTCACCGGGCACATCGCTAGCGCCTTGTCGGCCAGCAGCTCGACCAGGATGCCGCCGGCGGCGACCATGACGATCGGGCCGAACTGGGCATCGTTGATCGTGCCGAGCGCAATCTCGATACCTTCCCGGACCATCTGCGATACCAGCGCCACGGGTCCGAGGCGCGCGCATAAATCATGGTAGCCTGCGAGCAATTCAGGCTCGGACTGGATGTTCAGCAACACGCCGTTGCTGTCGCTCTTGTGATTGATGCCGGGCTGCGCGGTTTTGAGCACCAGCGGATAAGCCATTTTCGCGGCGGCCGTCAACAGTTCCGCTTCGCTCGAGACGGTGGCGTGATTGACCACCGGTATGCCGAAATCGGCCAACAGGGCCAGCGCCTCGGTTTCGCCGAGTGCATCGGTTGCATGCTCTGCCAGTCTCTGTTTCCAGGTCGCGATCCTGTCGCCGTCTAACTCGAGAGGAGTCACGTCGCCCTGCCGCTGCTGTTTGAATTTGCGATAGTCGAACAGGTGCCGGAAAGCGAGCAGGGTTTCGTGGGCGCCATCGATTACCGGGATCCCCGCCTGGTGCGCGCGACGGCAGAGTGCGGCATTGGCCAGGTCCGAGTAACAGGTCGCCAGCGCGATCGGTTTGTCGGTCTTTTTGCTGACCGCCTCGACCACGCGGTAGATCGCTTCCGACAGGTAGTAGCCGTCGCGGTAATTGCTGATGAACGCGCCCGCGGCGACATTGGGATCCTGCATCAGTGCGTTCATGCAGGCCGTGAAGCGCGCCTCGAAACGCTCGTGCGAACCCCAGGCGTCGAGCGGATTTTCGGCTTTCAGGCCGGGGTCCAGGTTGTGCTTTGATGACCGCTTTGGTCGCATCCTCGAGCGGCGCAAACTCGATACCCAGGTCGTAGGCTTCGTCGGTGACCAGTTCACGAAATCCACCGGACTCGAAGACGGCGGCAAAACCGCCGGCGGCGGCCTCGCGCCCGGATTGCAGCAGCATCAGGATCGACGCCATCTCGTCGAAGTCGTCGACTTCGATCACGCCGTAACGCTTGAACAATGCCTGGAACACCGCGTGATTGCCGGCGATCGCGCCGGTATGGGTCAGCGCCATGGTCGCCCCCAGCGGCGACTTGCCGATTTTCAGGATCACCACCGGGATATTGCGGGCATTGGCTTTCGCGAGTGCCGCGACGAAGCCTGCCGGGTCACGCACGGTTTCGAGAAACAGGCCGATCACGCGCGTATCCGCCTGCTCGAGACTCCAGTCCATGTAGTCGGCGACGGTCGTGGTCAATTCGTTACCCGCCGATACGCACAGGTTGAAACCCAGCCGGCAACCGTTGTGACACAGCGTGGTAAAAGCGGACCCCGACTGGGCGATATAGCTGATCTCGCCTTGAATGATTTCCGCGGCACGCGGGAAGATGCCGGCGTAGAGATCGTGACTGAGGTTATAAAAACCCATGCCGTTGAGACCGCAGACCTGGATGCCGGCCGCTTTTGCTATCGCACTAAGACGCTCGAGCAGCACCGGTTCGGCATCCTGCTCGAGTACGCCGCTGGAGTAGATGGTGACCGCCCTGGCGCCATGTTCGATGGTCGCTCGCAGCGCGGCTTCGAGGTGCTGGTTGCCGAGTGCGATCACGACATGCTCCACCGTCAGCGGCAGCGACTCCAGGTAAGGATGGCATGGTCGCCCGAGGATTTCGCTGGAGCGCGGATTGACCAGGTACACATCACCCGCGTAGTCCGACTCGAGCACCATCTTCGCCAGCACCTGGCCCGGGCTGTCGGCCCTGTCGGAGACGCCGACCAGCGCGATGCTGGCCGGCTTCAGCAGCGGATCCAGGTAATGCTCAGTCATCCTGGTCGAGCCGCGCCTCGCGCCAGGCTAGCGCGGCTTTCATGCCTTCGCTGCGCAGGATCTGGTTGAAGCGCTTGCGCAGTTCGGTTTCCAGGGTTTCGATCTTGATCGAGGTATCTGCGCCCATGCGCAGCGCCTTGCCGAGGCCCATGATTTCATAGGTCTGGTTAATCGCCTGCTTGGTCAACTTTACCGAATCCGGATCCATCAGGGCGACCTCGCGCGCCAGTGCAATGCCGCGTTCCAGCGCCTGACCTTCTGCCACGACCTCGTTGACGATGCCATGCTGCAGCGCTTCCTCGGCGCGCATGCGATCCTGCCCGCTGAGCAGCATCTGCTTGGCGCGTTTCGGATTGACGTACCACGGCAACAACAGCGCGACGATGCTGCTGCCAAAGCGCAGTTCGGGTTCACCAAAAAAAGTGCTGGCATCGCAGACGGTCATGTCGCAGGCGAGCGCGATTTCGAAACCACCGGCGAGCACGTAGCCATGGACCGCGGCGATGGTCGGTTTGCTGCAGTGCCAGAAACGCATGATGACGTCCAGGTCGGCGTCGATCGCCTGGCGCCAGTCGGCCTCGGTTTCGCGCCTGGCGGCAACACCGGCCTGCAGGTCGAATCCGGCACAGAAGGCGCGTCCGTTGCCGTGCACGACGATTGCATGCACCGAGTCATCTTGTTCGAACTGGTCGAGCGCCAGGTTGATTTCGTCGATCATGGGGGCGTTGATCGCGTTGAGTTTATCGGGCCGATCCAGGCCGAGCAGGGCGACCGGTCCCTGCTGGCCAGGCGCGATGGTTTCGAATGTCATGCAACTTCCGTCGAGTCCAGATTGGCGGATTATAAGCAGCTTTGCGCTCGAATAAAGCGAATCCTGAATCTATTTGCTCAGTTGCTAAATTCTTGACAGGGCCGGCGAACGCAGTAAGAATAAAAGTTGTTCAAATCGTCACACTATCGTCTTGTCCAGGCACCAAAACCCCTGCAGCGGCCCGGCAACAGTGCGCGTAACGCCCTATAAAACCCCAGGCGTGGATGCCGGCCACAGCGGATATGCGCCTTATAAAAAGAGAGAGTTATCATGAAGAAAGCATCAACTGGAGTGCGTCAGCCCGCCATGTTTGTTAAGGCGCTACTACTCGGCGCAATCCTGCTGAGCAGCAATGCCGCGTTCGCGAAAGACAGGAAGGTCACTCCGCCGGACGAAACAGGTGCGTACGCCATCGGCCATACGACAGTGATTTTGACCGATACTTCGCGCAATATCGACGGTTCGACACCGCCCGAAGACGACGGCCGATTCCTTTACCTCGACATCTGGTATCCAACGGACGTGAAAACAGACGCGCGTATCCTGTACGACTGGAATAACCCGCTTTACAATGAAAATCCTGATAGCCTGGTCTACCCAGGGCTGCCCGACCTGCCGGCGATGACCTGGGATGGTAGCGTTTCCAGCAACCCGATAGCGGAAGGGGCGCCGCTGGCGCGCAAGGGCAAGTTTCCGTTACTGGTGGCGTCGCACGGCAACCTGGTAGCGTCCGCCAAGAACATGCCCGACACGCTGGAGATACTCGCCAGCCACGGTTACGTGATCGCCTCGATCGAACACACCGGCAATAGCGACGCCCAGTACCAGGCGAGCCTGTTCAACAACCCGTTTTTCCTCAATTTACCTGTTGGCCCGAATCCCACTCTCGGTGACGAGACCATCCTGCAACGAAGCAAGGACGTCAGCTTTATCATCGACGCGGTGCTCGACGGCCTGCTCGACCAGGCGACCGGCATTGAATTTACCGGGCAGATCGACAAAAAGGCGATCGGGGTGCTCGGGTTCTCGCTCGGCGGCATGACCAGTCTGGCGACGGTTACCGGCATCGGCGCGCAGGGTCACCCAGCCGACCGTCGCGTCAAGGCGGCGCTGATGGGCGGCGGCAGCAACTACGGTCTGCTGCTCGACACTGACGATTACGCCAACGCCGAGGTGCCGCTGATGTTCCTCGGTAACGACACCGGTATCGTCTATGACAACTTCAACGAGTTCACCGGCACGAAAACCAAGTACCACGTCGATATCGCCGATTTCAACCACCACGTCGGCGGCTACCAGAGCAGCTGGTGCCAGGACTTTCAAAGCTCGATGGAAGCTGTCAACCCGGCAGTCTTCCCGACGATCTTTTCCGCCCCAGAAACCCTGGATCCCTCCGATGCCGCAACCTACGGTTTTACTTCGACCTTTTACTGGATCTATACCGGCACGCGTAATTCCGGTGTTTACGATTACTGCGAGCCGTCGACGTTCGACAACCTCAGCGACGAAGTGCTGACTGACGTATTGTTCGGCGACAGCGACATACTCGCGGTTCGCGATGAACTGATCGGTTCTATGCCGCTGAAGCCGGAGGCCTCGATCGCCGAGATTACGCGCACCACCAACTGGTATGCGGTTTCTTTCTTCAACAATACGCTGAAAAAGGAAAAGGGTTACCAGCGCTACCTCACCAAATCGAAGAAAAACCAGAAAGCGAACCCGCTGGTCCAGCTCGACGTCGACTGTTTCAAGGAAAAACCGCGACCGATCGATCTGCTGCCCACCGACAAACTCAGCTTCGTGCCGGTCGGCGATTCGGGCTACGACGTCAGCCTGACCTCCGGGGCCTCGCTGTACGATGCGGGAATCCAGGCGATCGACGTGGCGAGCGATGCCGTAGCTTACCTCAGTTACCCCGGGTTCTCGTTTCCGGTACCCGGTATGGCCGATCCGATCACGAACCTGTTTGTCAATGAAAACGGCGTGATCACGACCCGCACCACCTCCGACATCGGCGCTATCGACGACAATGGTTCGCCCTGGTACATGAAAGGCCATCTGTTGCTGAGCGCCCAGTTCACGATCGGTGCGCTGATGAAAGACCTCAGCAGCGCGGGCAACGACGTATTCGCCTATTACGATGACGTCGAGGACCGCGTGGTGATCACTTACATGGGGGTCACGGCTGCGGGTACGACGCAGCCCAACACGCTGCAGATCGCGATCTACGGCGATGGCAAGATCGAGATGATCGTCGAGGAGCTGGCCGACACCGGCACCGTTTATTCGCCGAGCATCCTCGGCACTATCGGCATTGCCGGCGGGCATACCCGAGTAAAGGATCTGCGCAAGGTGAAGCCGGTAGACTTCAGCAAGCTCAGAAATAACGGCTCGAAGTTCATGCGCTTTGGACCCGAAGCGGCGATTTTCGAGCAGTTCTACGCGGGGACAGAGAATTCCTGCTCGGGTAAAAGGAAGAAAAACAAAAAGAATAAGGGTTAAGAGTTTTCGGGGACAGCATAACGATATACGTTTACTGTCCCCGCATTTCTATAGCTGGAAATGGAAGGGGGCAGTGTGAATAGATTCCAGCTTTTAACCTGGCGTCTGTTCCTGGCCTAATCAGTAAGCTGATGCTCCGAGACTGGGCATCCATTATTGAGTGCTTGACCATCGACCGGAACTGCGGCTTTAAAGGCATGCTTCGATCGAACGGCGCACATTGTTCAGTGCCCCGCCGTGGAGCCACCGTCAATCTGTAGCGCCGATCCGGTAATAAATTCAGCCTCGGCTGTGGCCAAATACAATACGGAACTGGCTATTTCCTCGGGGGTTGCCATGCGTTTCATGGGGGCGTAGTCGCACAGCATTTTCTCCAGGCTCACCGGATCATCGCCCTTGTCTATCCAGTCTCGACGAACCATGTCCGTATCGACATACCCGGGGCACACGCAATTGATTCGTATTTCCGGGGCGAGCTCGAGCGCCATGGCGCGAGTCATATTAACTACGCCGCCTTTTGAAGCACAGTAGATGGCAGAATCTGGATTACCCATTAATCCAGCATCGGAAGCGATATTAATAATACTGCCGCCTGATTTTCTTAAGGCCCCCAGTGCGGCTCGACAACAAAAGAATGTGCCTTTCAGGTTCACGTTCAACGTCGTGTCCCATAAGGATTCATCGCTTTCTTCAATCGGCATATCGACGCCTACGCCCGCACTGTTAACCAGAATGTCGAGCCCTCCGAGAACTTCGATCGCGCTGTTGACGACGCTCTCGCAACCCGCAACGGTGCCCACGTCTCCCGGGGACGCAAACAAGCGTTCATTGTTCGAAATTCTGCTGATAGTTTTCGCGACTGAATCGACGCTTCTTCCGTTAATGGCCACATGGGCGCCCGCCTTGTTAAACGCGTTTACAACGGCATTGCCTATGCCACGAGTACCGCCGGTTACAAGCACACGTTTGTTAGTGAAGTCAAATCGCATCATTGGATTAATCGCCCTGGGCTCTGGATTTAATATTGCGTAGGTCTACGATACTAGACTTGAAGCTAGTGCAACACCCGGATAAACGAGAATGCCTGGTGTCTGGAAATGGCCGCAGGTCCGCTCTCACTTTATTGCTTCGGGTTTCTGTAGGGACGCGTCATGTGCGCGGGTCGGCGTCAAAGCCAGGCCGATCGTGAATAATATGCCACTGAATAATTCTGCTTTTACTTCGTTAACTGCTAGTTGACTCGTGTGCTGTTTGCCTCATTTTCCAGCCAGTTGCACACCGCCTCGACTTCGGCATTTTCACGCACCCCCGCGCGGGCTAACAGGTGATAGGAACGTGTCGGTTCGAGCGCTATATCCAGTGGACAAATCAGTCGTCCATTATCCAGTTCGGCCTGGATAAAAGGGAATGTTCCAAGCGCTACACCCTGACCGTCTATCGCTGCCTGCACAATAACATTGGAATCGACAATCACGGTTTCGTCGGCAAAATCCAGATTGGGGACTCCGGCAAGTTGTAACCAGGCATCCCATTCGCTGCGGTCGAACTGGTGCAAAATCGTGCAACGCACCAGGTCGGTGGGTTTCTCGATGCCCCCCTTTTCTTTTGCCAGGGCCGGACTTAGAACCGGGACATAATGAATATTAAGCAGATGGGTAGACTCCAGCCCCGACCAGTCACCCGTGCCCCAGTCCACGGCGACATCCGTGTTCATATTCTCCGCGCCTGTTATACGAGGTCCGTGATGCAGCACCAGTTCGATATCCGGTTGCTGTCGACGGAACCGATTGAGTCGCGGGATTAGCCAGCGTGAAGCAAAGATAGGACCAACCGCCAGGGTTACGTTTTTTTTTGCCCGGGTTACCTGTGCTTCGATTTCGCTTCTAATATCTCCGAAAGCACGACGAACGGTCCGGGCCAGCGAACGTCCCACCTCGGTAAGCACCACCTGGCGAGTTTTGCGAACGAAAAGCAGGCAATCCCAGTCCCGTTCCAATTGGCGAATCTGGTTGCTCACGGTGGCTGGGGTGACGTTTAATTCCTGCGCCGCCTGTTTGAAACTTTGCAGGCGCGCTGCCGCTTCGAAGGTTCGCAGCGCGTTTAATGGAAGGCGTTGATTTTGGCTATTCAGGTCGGAGTTCCTCCAACGATGAATATAACTATTTTTATGCATGAGCACAAAATAAGTTGTTTGTATCGCATTGAATAAGGGTTAAAGATAGTTGATTCCATTCAATGCATACTCCCGGGGGTTGTCATGAGGTTACGTAGCTGTCTTTCTTTTCTGGTTTTACCTGTGTTTGGACTCTGGGCTTCGTTTGCCATCGGAGCCAAGCTGGACCTGGGTGCCATCGATCCGTCGCAGATGGCCGAGACCTACCCCGACTTCGAACAAAGCCTGAATCGCGCCGTTGTCGGGGTTCCCGGTTCTATGCTCGCAAGCGGCCAGGATTTCTACGGTCACTACGAGGACATGAAGGACCTCAACTTTGTTAAGGATAAGAAAGCGCCCGTCGTGGTTTATATGCATGGTTCCGGACAGGCCATCGACCGCTCAGGCGATTTCCCCAAACTTAAGTGGGACTATGGATACGCGGAATGGGTCACGCAGGCAGGCTACATCTTCGTTGCCCCGGATTCCTATGGCATGAAGGATCGTCCTTCCTTCAGCTCGCCCGTGCCGAAGGAGAACTACGAGCACGTGCACAATATCCGCCAGGCCGAAATTGCGCAGGCGGCGCAAAGCCTGGTTCAGCAAGGCTACGCCAATACCGACGAGATGTACCTGCTTGGTGTTTCCGAAGGCGCCATGGCGGCGGCACGCTACCATGGCAAGGAATTTAAAGGCAGGCTCGTTTTGAGCTGGAGTTGCGAACCCGGTTACTTCACGGACTACCCCAAGGTTGGCGCAAGATCCAAAGATCCCGTGCTGAACATCATGGGCTACCGGGACTTTTACTTTGGTAAGGATGCCCCCTACAGCACCGGTTACGCCAAAAACACGGGCAACTGCGCGGCACATCTTTCCGTCGGCGGCTACAAAAATGCGCGGGTCATCATCTACCCCGAGTCGGGTCATGGCGTTACCTACAACCAGCACATGAAAGGGGATCTCCTGAGCTTTCTCTCCTACTGGGTCGGCCGCAAAGCTGAGTAATGTCCCAGGGATTTAAAGGGCTTCAATTATGAAACCCCGCCTGAGAGTGACGGGGTTTTGTTTTTCTCCGCGCGTAAGGACATGACGCTGAGCTCAACCGATCGATACAACACATGCATTTAATTTATCTGTCGGCATCTCTATGGTTGCAACAGCAGTTGTCGCGTCCAGGCCTTTGCCGCCGCGCCCGCACAAGGCTAGAATCGCCGGATTGACTCAATAGCAGAGTTTTTATTATGGCCGCCACAGCTTATAACCCCACCGGCGAGTACCAGCCCGAGTCGACCATAGGTCTGCCGGTGCTTTACGCCTGGCCGCCGCGCCCGCTCAAGGCGTTGCGATACCTGCTGTTCGACATGCTTTTCCCCTGGGGTCACCTGTATATCGGGCTGGCCTTCGTTTCCTGGTACTACCTGACGCCCGCGCTCGCCAGCATGGCCGAGTTTGAGCCCGGCTGGATTGCGCAGATCTGGTTGCGCAACGCGGCCTTGCTGACGCTGGTCGCGGGCGGCCTGCACTGGTGGCTCTACCTGCGACGCGGACAGGAGCGCCGCTACAAGTACCACGACAGGTGGCCTGAAACCGACAATCGCAAGCTGTTTCTCTGGGGCAACCAGGTCTGGGACAACCTGTTCTGGAGTATCGTTTCCGGGGTCACGATCTGCACCGCCTATGAAGCGATAACTTTCTGGATATACGCCAATGGCTACCGGGCAGTGCCTGCGATCGGCGAGCATCCGGTTTACTTTGGCGCCATGATACTGTTTGTGTTTTTCTGGGGCACCTTCCATTTTTACTGCGTGCACCGCTTCATGCACTGGCAACCGGTGTATAAAGTTGTGCACGAACTGCACCATCGCAACGTCAATACCGGGCCCTGGACCGGCATTTCGATGCATCCGCTCGAACACCTGCTGTATTTCAGCGTATTCATTCTGTTCTGGTTGGTGCCAGTGCATCCAGTCGTCATTGTTTTGCTGAGCCTGTTCATGGCAATCGGGCCAGCGCCTTCGCATTCGGGATTCAACTTTGTCGCAATCGGTGGCAAGCGTTTTTTCGCCGGCGACTGGTATCATCAATTGCATCACCAGTATTTCAATTTCAACTACGGCAACACCGTCACGCCGCTGGACAGGGTTTTCGGCAGCTGGCACGACGGCAGCCGCGAATCGCTGCAGGCGCAGAAAGCGCGCAAGCGGCGACAGCGCCGACAAACCGTCTGAGTCTCTTTTTATGACTGATTCCGCCACCGGCGTACGCGCCAAAAGTAAACGCCGTCGTCGCGGTGCCGGGTCGTCCCGGGCGGCGACATCTGCGCCAAAGTCAGGCGGCATCGTTGGCGGGCGTTACCAGCCGTTGAATCCGACGGACCTGCCGCGGCTCGACCAGGCGGTGCGCAAGATACTGGTAGATGTCGGCATGTCGGAGGCGCCCGATAGCGTTGTCGAGCGTGTCACCGCGGCCGGCGGCCATCTCGACGCAGACGGGCGCCTGCACTTTTCGGCCGAGCTGATCGAGTCGGCGCTGAACGGCATGCCGCGTGACTTCACGCTATGCGGGCAGAGCCCCGAGCATGATATGCAACTCGGCGGCGGTCGCGTGCATGTCGGTTCCGGTGGCGCCGCGCCGCTGGTGCTCGATCTTGATAGCGGCCGTTACCGCGAATCGAATTTGCGCGATCTTTATGCCGCCGCACGCCTGGTCGATAGCCTCGACAATATCCATTTCTTCAGCCGCTCGCTGGTGGCGCGCGACATGCCGGATCTGCACAGCCTCGATATCAATACCGCATATGCCTGTCTCGCCGGGACCCGCAAGCACGTGTTTTCCGCGGTCTCACTGGCGGCGCATGTCGAGGAAGTCGCCGAGATGTGTTTCCGCATCGCCGGCTCGCGCGCGGCATTTCTCGAACGCCCGTTTCTGTCGCTGAACATCAATCCGCCGGTGCCGCCGCTGCGCTTCGATGCGGATTCCTGCGCAGTGCTCGCCGAGGCGGCCCGTTTGGGCATACCGCTGCATTCCAATACCTTTGGGCAGATGGGTGCGTCGAGCCCGGTGACGATGGCGGGAACCATCGCGCAGACCATCGCCGAAACCCTGTCCGGCATGATCTTCGCGTGGTTGATCAATCCGCAGGCAAAGATTATTTTCGGGACGCGTCCGCTGGTTACCGATCTGCGCACCGGCGCGATGAGCGGCGGCAGCGGCGAGGGCGCGATTGCGATGGCGGCGAGTGCGCAGATGGCAAACTATTACGGCTTGCCAAACTCGACTATCGCCGGCGCCACCGACAGCAAGATCGCCGATGCGCAGAGTGGCTACGAGAAATGCCTGACGGTGACGCTTGCGGCGCAGGCCGGGTCCAACCTGATTACCCAGGCCGGGGGCATGCAGGCCAGCTTGATGGGTTGTGCGCTGGAAAGCTACGTCATCGATAACGATATGCTCGGCGGCATCATGAAATCGCTGACCGCCATCGAGGTCAGCGATGAAACCCTCGCGCTCGACGCTATCGATGAAGTGGTGCACGGCGAAGGGCATTTTCTCGGCCGGCCGGAAACACTGCAACGCATGCAGTCTGATTTTGTTTATCCGGATATCGGCGACCGGCGCACGATCGACGACTGGGAAGCGGATGGCAGCAGGGACATACGTGAAGTCGCGCGCGCGCGCACTCGGCAGATCTTGCAGACGCATTATCCGGCCCATATTACGGCCGAGCTGGATGCGCAATTGCGCGATCAATTTGATATCCGCCTGCCGCGAGCGGAAATGGAGGCAGCTTGAAAATAGCAATTTTTGGCGTGGGCGCAATGGGTTCGATTTACGCCGGGTTGATGGCCGAGGCCGGTCATGAGGTCTGGGCGGTCGATATCTGGCAGGCGCATGTCGATGCAATCAATCAAAACGGCCTGCGCGTCGAAGGCGCCAGCGGCGACCGCGTGGTGCCGGGCATTCACGCGACGTCTAACGCGGCCGACGTCGGCGTCTGCGATCTTTACGTGCTCGCGACCAAGGCCGCCGACGTCGGTCCCGCCGCGGAGATGATTGCGCCGCTAATGGGGCCAGAGTCGATGCTTATCACAATCCAGAACGGGCTGGGCGCGGGCGAGCGAATTGCCCGCTTCATGGATACCGAGCGGGTGTTACTCGGCGTCGCTGACGGTTTCGGTGCGTCGATGAAGGGGCCGGGCCAGGTGCATCACAACGCGATGAACCTGATCCGCGTCGGTGAAATGAACGGCGGCATGAGCGCGCGTTTGCAAGAGATAACCCAGGTCTGGCAGGATGCCGGTTTTAACGCCCAGGCCTTTGCAGACATCGATCAACTGATCTGGGGCAAGTACATCTGCAACGTTGCTTTCAGCGGCCCCTGCACCGTGTTCGACTATAGTCTCGGCGAATTAATGGCCGATCCGGCGGCCTGGTCGATCGCGCAGGGCTGTGCGCTTGAAGTCTATGCCCTGGGGCAGGCGAAAAACATCGCCTTTACATTTGACGATCCGCGCGCGTACGTCGAGGCCTTCGGTCACAAGATGCCTGACGCGCGACCGTCGATGCTGCTCGATCATCACGCCCGACGCCGGTCCGAAATCGATGCGATCAACGGCATGGCGGTCGAGCTCGGTAAACAGCTCGGCATCCCGACACCTTACAACGAGGTTCTGACCGTCGTGATTCGTCAGCGTGAAGCCCGCTTCTAGTTTTACGAGCATGGTATACTTGCCATTTAACGAGAAACCATGATGTGCGCGCACATCGTTGCCAGGTGATTACAGCCACAATGTCTTCCAATAATTCCACTGACAAGCTTGATCGCGTTGTTTCACAGGCTCGCGCTGCCGGGGATGAGCGGGAGCAGAGTTACCGCGGCAGGGCTTTAAAAATGTATCCCTGGGTCTGCGGCCGCTGCGCCCGCGAGTTCAATCAGAAAAACCTGCAGGAATTGACCGTACACCACCGTGACCACAATCATGACAACAATCCTGCCGATGGCAGCAACTGGGAGCTGCTATGCGTCTATTGTCATGATAACGAGCACTCCCGCTATACTGACGCAGGTTACGGTGATGCCGGGAGCGATGCGCAAAAAGTAGAATCTACTCACAAACCGTTTGCGGACCTCGCCTCCATGCTTGAAAAAAAGAAGTAGTTGTCAGCGCAATCTCCGCTCGAGTCAGGGACGGGCCGAGTATTAGCGCCCTGTCTGCCAGGTCCTCGCGAGTCAGTCTCAGGCCTCAATGGGCGCCAGTTTTAACTTCGGTTTTTTCCTCGGCTTCGGCAACAGCGCTACTCGTTTCTGCCCTGGCTTCGATGGCGGCGTTCTTGCTGACCTTTTCGAGTGCCTCGACATTAAGGACGGGTTCCCTGGCATCGGCCGAGTCGCCGAGATCGCTCGATAACTTCGAAGCCTCGGTTTTAGCGCTGTCATGTTCCGAACTGACAGGGTCTGCGACAGCGGCATTCTCGTCGGTGAATGGCTCTGCATGCTCGTCTAAGGTTTCCTCCGACCTTGCCTGTGTCACCGCCGGATCGACAACCAGATCGTCGACAATCTTGTCCGTAACATTTGTTTCGTCGTCAACCGCTATCGACAGCTTGCCCTGATGATGTTCCAGCAGGCTGGTAAAAGCCTTGCTGTCACCCAGGGTTTGCGCGCCCTCCGCCAGGTGCTGGTAGACCTTGACATAGTTTTGCGTCAAATCGTTCACCAGTTCCGAGGTCTTGTTGAAGTGTTGATCGACACTGGCCTTGTAAGTGTTCAATTCCTCCCTGGTCACGTCCAGTTCGGTTTTGATTTTGTCGGCCTGTTTAACCGCTGGTGCGAGCAGCCGATAAGCCAGTGCGCCAATCAATGCGCCGGCGACCAGTGCGATAATGCCAATTTGCCAAACCGAGTTTACGTATTCCACAGTGCCTCTTAGTTGTCGATGATTAGAACAGGGGCCGATTATAAGTTAACCGCTGCTGCAATTATATAATGCAGGCCGCAAAATCAGGCGTCAGTTAACTTAACCCCTGCGGCGCGGGTTCAGATTGATCACTACCTCGTTTCCCGCGTTCCAATAGTGAACTGCCATTTATTCGATCCTGGTCGACTTCAAGTCTCCCTGGTATTCCGGCGGCAGGATACGCGTTTACAGAAAACTGACCTGCTTCTTATGCTATCTTCAGATTTCAACCGCAGCAGGCATGCCACGGAACATGGGCTTAACGATCGGAAAGCTGGCGAACAAAGCAAATATCAGTGTCGAAACAATTCGCTACTATGAACGTCGTGGGCTAATCCTGCGACCCGTTAAACCGGAAATCGGTTACCGACAATACGAAAACGAAGCCCTGCAGAGATTGCTCTTCATAAAGAAAGCCAAGACCCTCGGATTTAGTCTCGACGAAATTGGAAATTTATTCGTCTTGTCGGAGGGTCATTGTGCCGATGTCCAGTCGCTTGCCTGCCAAAAACTGATTGGCATAAAAACCAGGGTAAAGGATTTGCAACGTCTCGAACAGGTGCTCGAAGACCTGGTCAGCCAATGTAGCAATAACATCGATCAGGCACACTGCCCGATTATCGATACTCTTCTGGACGACAAATAGCCTGGTTGAATCGCTTGACTCTGTACTCAGGTACGGAGTTTAGATTGTGCCTGTTCGTAGCTCACGACCGAATAGATCTGAATGGCCAGTATTCTTTCTTACGTTACCCGGCTAGGCGATAAATCGGGTTCCCTTGGCGCGGTGATTGCCGCCATGGGCTGTTCATTCTGCTTGCCCGCTATTGCCAGCCCTGGTGCGGCGATAGGGCTTGGGTTTTTAGCGCAGTGGGAAGGATTTTTGCTCACGAAAGTATTACCAGGCGCTGCGATTCTAACCCTGCTGGTCAATCTATTGGGGTATTTTCATCACCGTCAGTGGTACCGGTCCTGCCTGGCTGTGATTGGGCCAGTTACTATCTTGTTAATACTCAACTTCTGGTTCGCCACTTACTGGCGTACGGATGCAATTTATGCCGCATTGGGATTAATGCTAGCTGTGTCCATATGGGATATCTTTTGGCCAGCAAATCGTCGTTGCGTTACAGACAATAACGCGAAACATGAAACAGAATTGCTGCCTTAACCCTTGAATTGCGGTTTATAAATAATGACGGCGATAATCCTGGAATCAACTTTAACCTGTCCAAATTGCGGCCACCGCAAGACGGAGACTATGCCAACGGATGCTTGCCAGTATTATTACGAGTGCGAGTCATGCCACAGGCTACTAAAGCCGAACGCAGGCGATTGCTGCGTTTTTTGCTCGTTCGGAACTGTAAAATGCCCGCCAATACAGGAAGGCATTTCTGGTTGTAGTTGAAGCGCTCCCTGTGGTTGCAAGCCATCCCTGAAAAAAAATCTGGGCGACTGTTTTTTCAAAAGCGGGCAGCATACGCACAAACCGCCAACCAGGCGCTCGAATCGACGCCAATGATCGGTACGTCCGAGCCCGGTCGTTAAGCGGCAGCAGCAATACTAGTTGAGCGTAGCGGCGATTATTCGGATCTCCTCCGGCCTGTGCTCGCCCGCGAGCGGGGTTCCAGGCATCAGGTATTTTCCCATAACGAGACCGCCGATCAGGACAGGCTCGTAACCGATGTCACGGATCAGGCGCGAAGCGACTTCGATGGCTTGCGCGTCATCGCCCGCGATCGGCATTCCGATGCGTCCAGGCTCGGCGTGTGCCGCGCTCATCCGCGCGGCGCCGATGGCATTGAAGGCGCGGACGATGCGGGCGCCGGGGAGCAATTCCGCCGAGGCGAGACCGGCGCCTTGCTGCCGAGCCCAGGTCGCGATGTCACCGTCACGCGAGACGAACGGGTTGCAGGTATCGATCACTACCTTGCCCTTTATCAGCGCCGCCAGATCCTTGCCGACTGCGGGCAGTGAGCCGTAAGGAACCGAGATCATCAGCACTTCACCAAAGGCGGCGGCCTGCCGCGGCGTCCCTGCAGCTGCGTTGGGCCCGAGCCTGGCGGCGAGCGCTTTATCATGCTCGATGTGGCGCGATGAAAACATGACTTCGTGCCCGGCTTTGACCCACACGCCGCCGATTCCGCCGCCGACTCTGCCCGAGCCGACGATGCCAATCTTCATTTTGCCAGCATTTGCAGCGCGCGCCGCGAGCGGCATTCCCTCGAGCATCAGGGCCGCGGTCGTGACCCCGGCAAGCCGTAAAAAGCGGCGACGGTTATGTCTTGTGATGGCTTTCGCTTGCATGGTGGGTCTCCATGAATTGCGACAAAACGCTGTTGTCGGTAATCGTTAAAGAAGTGCAGGGAGTATAAAATTCATGTGACCAGATATCCATCGGCAAAGAAGCCACATACAGATCGATTTTCTGGCGTCATCTAAGGGGCTGCTTTCCTGGCCTGCCCGCCATATTGGAACGCGTGGTTCTCGATTCCGGCTAATCGCCGTGGCGCTGGTTCCTTCGCGCGAGGTGCTAGTTCTCCAGGCCCCTGCGGCCTTTGATAGTATCTTTCGCCACCGTTTTCGAAATGCAGGGGACAGTTTATCTACTTTCAGGCGCTGCATAATTAATCGGCTTCTGGCGGAATCAGGTAAACTGTTTGCGCTGGCGATGTTTGCCAGACAAGAAGCCCATTCCCAAAACCAGGCTGCAGCACGAACAACCATTGACTACTGAATCTCTTCGAGCCAATCGAGTCAGCCTCGGCATTTCGATTACCGTTATCGGCGGACTTTGCTTCGCAATTCAGGATGCCGGAATCAAATGGTTGACCGCCGAGTTCGCCGTCCTGCAGGTTTTATTTCTGCGCAGCCTGTTCGGCCTCGTATTTCTGGGCGCGAGCACCTTTGTTTCCGGTGAACATATTTCGTTTAAAGTCGACCGTCCCTGGTTGCTGGCGGCCCGCACCGGAATCAATATTCTGGGCTGGGTTTTATTTTTTTATGGTTTGAAATACCTGCCGCTGGCCACGGCGGTCGCGCTGTTTTTTTCCTTCCCCCTGTTTCTGGCGATAATCTCCGTGCCCCTGCTTGGCGAAAGCGTCGGTATACGCAGAGTGCTTGCCATTATCGTCGGATTTATCGGCGTGTTACTGATCACCAATCCTGCCGCGGGCATTTCCGTGCCCGCTTTACTGATGCTGGGCGCGGCCCTGACCTGGGCCATGGTCGCCGGTATGACGCGGATTCTGGGGGAGACAGAGAATACCAGCACGATGCTGTTCTACACGCTGATCGGTTTCGTTTTTATCCTGCTGGTTCCGCAGTACTGGGTATGGAGCGCGCTCAACCTGGAGGATTATTTATTGGTTACCGCCGTCGCTTTGTTTGGTGTTATCGCGCAGTTTTCGGTTACCAAGGCATACGCGATCGCTTCGCCGTCATTGATTGCGCCTTTCGAATACACGGCCCTGATCTGGTCGGCCGCGCTCGGCTACCTGGTTTGGAATGATATACCGGATGCCTATGCGGTTACGGGCGCTTTTCTGATTATCGGCAGTGGCGTTTATATCATCCATCGAGAAACGATCAGTCGAGCGCATGATTAAACCAGCTCGCCAGGTTCTGCTGGTGCAGAAACAGGTCAACCGACCCCGAGTGGCGTTTCGCTGCTAGCCGTTGGTCATGCCGCCAAGCCGCTGATTGATCAGCGCATCGGCTTCGCGCATGATCCGGTCGATCAGTTCCTGGCAGCTCGGTATGTCGCTGATCAGACCGGCCACCATGCCGCAGGACCAGACGCCGGCTTCCATATCGCCATCCAGCATGATCTTCGGATAGACACCGGCCACTTCATCGATGATGTCTTCAAATTTCAGATCGGCGCCCAGCGTGCGCTCTTTCTCGAGCAGGCTTTCGGCGGCCTTGTTGTTCAGCACCCGCTCGGTGTTGCGCAGCGGGCGCATCACCAGCCGGGTGTCGAGTTCGCTGGCCGCGACGATAGCCTGCTTGACCCTTGGGTGCACCGGCGCCTCCCGCGTGGCGATGAAGCGGGTGCCCATGTTGATGCCGTCCGCGCCCATCGCCAGGGCGGCAACCAGGCTGCGCGCATCCGCCATCCCGCCCGAGGCGACAAATGGAATTGTCAGTTCGTCGGCGGCGCGCGGCAGCAGAATCATGTTCGGAATATCGTCCTCGCCGGGGTGACCGCCACATTCGAAGCCGTCGACCGAAACCGCGTCGCAGCCGATCGCTTCAGCCTTCAGCGAGTGCCGCACCGAGGTGCATTTATGGATGATCCTGATGCCGGCATCCTGCATTGCCGGCAGGTATTCCTGCGGGTTGCGGCCGGCGGTTTCGACTATTTTGACGCCGCCATCGATGATGGCCTTGATGTAACCGGGGTAGTCAGGAGCCGACAGGCTGGGCAGGAAGGTCAGGTTGACGCCGAAGGGTTTGTCGGTCAGGTCTTTGCACTTGGCAATCTCGTTCGCCAGGTCGCCGGCAGAGGTTTGCGTCAGCCCGGTAATGATCCCGAGTCCACCCGCATTCGATACCGCCGCCGCGAGTTCGGCGAAGCCTACGTAGTGCATGCCGCCCTGAATGATCGGATGCTCGATGCCAAGAAGTTCGGTAATGCGTGTTTTCATTCAATTTCCACGGTTAAACATGCTTCAGGTGAAATGACTTCGGCCGGGTCAGATATTCGAAGCCGACGCTGGACAGGGTACAGCCCCGTCCGGAATGTTTGACCCCGGTCCAGGCCAGCGCCGGATCGAGATAATCGCAGCGATTCATGAACCAGGTGCCGGTCTGCACCTGGTTGCCGATCTCGATGGCCGCGGTTTCATCCCGGGTAAACACCGCCGCAGTGAGCCCGAACTCGCTATCGTTCATGAGTTTTATCGCCTCGTCGTCACCGCCCACCGACATGACACCCATTACCGGACCGAAGGTTTCCTCGGTCATGACGCGCATCGAGTGATCGACGTCGACCAGCACCTGCGGTGCGAGGTAGGGGGTGCCAGCTTCATCCGCGGTAAAGCCGGCGGGATCGATCAGCGCGCGGGCGCCGGCGGCAACCGCCTCGTCGATTTGCGCGCGAACGAAATCGGCGGCGCCGGTCTTGACCAGCGGCCCGAGATTGGTGTCGGCTTCGTCGGGGCGTCCGAGCCGGTAGCTGCCGACCAACGCAGTCACGCCTTCGACGAACTGGTCGTAGATCGCGGTGTGCACATAAACACGCTCGATGCCGCAGCAGGATTGCCCCGAATTGAACATGGCGCCGTCGGTTACGGTTTCAATCGCGTGCTGCAGGTCGGCATCCTGGCGCAGGTAAGCGGGGTCCTTGCCGCCGAGTTCGAGGCCGACGCCGATAAAGCGGCCGGCGGCGGCCCGTTCGACCATCTCGCCACCCGGCACCGACCCGGTAAACGCGACGTAATTGATCAGCGGCGACTGAATGACGGCTTCGGTATCGCTGTGGCTCAGGTGCAGGTACTGGAACACGCCTGGCGGCAAACCCGCCTCGGTAAACGCCTGCTGCAGGCGCTCGGCGCATAGCGGGGTTTGCGCCGAATGCTTGAGTATTACCGA
The DNA here is from genome assembly GCA_963768295.1 of uncultured Gammaproteobacteria bacterium. Lineage (GTDB taxonomy): Bacteria > Pseudomonadota > Gammaproteobacteria. Next base: position 130,557 of record CAVYHN010000023.1, read on the forward strand.
GTTGCCGGCCAGCAGCGCCGGCATGATCGCGTTGACCGAAGTCAGGTAGGGAAAATTCCACGGCGCTATGACGAACACGATACCCAGCGGTTCGCGCCGGATGTAGCGGGTAAAACCGTCTTTGGCCTCGGGCTTGAGATCGGCCAGCGCGCTATCGGCGATGGCGATCATGTGGCGCGCCCGTTCCTCGAAACCAGCCACTTCGCCAGGCGCCTGAGATATCGGCCTGCCCATTTGCCAGGTCAGTTCTGCCGCGATTTCATCCCTGGCTGCGACGAAGGCATCGACCGCCTTGCTGCACAGGGCCTGCCGCTCGGCGATCGGGGTGTTGCGCCATGATTTCTGGGCTGCTGCCGAGGTCGAGACGACCTGCTGGATTTGTTCGCCGGTGGCGGTCTCGCGTTCGACGAAAACGCTGCCGTCGACCGGGGTGATACATTGAATCCTGCTCATGCGGGTTGCTCGCGTTATAGAAGGCTGGAAATATTAATACAGAAACGTCGCTACAGATACCAGAATCCGGCCCCGTCCTGACTCTGGCTCAGCGCGCCAGCGTCCGGTTCCCATGCGCTTAACTCATCGCGCTCGCAGGATTCGGCGAGCTGGCGAGGTTGTGGAATTCCTCGCGGTCTACCGACAGCTGCTGAATCCAGCGTTCACTCGCCGTTGGATTGAAGGCGCGGCGCGCGTGTAGCAGGCGATGATTGTCGAACAGCACCATTCCCCCGGGTTTTAGCAGGTGTTCGAAGTTGTTTGGCCGCTTCAGGATGATTTCGTACAGCGTACCCGGCGCGCGATAGGCGGATTTGATCTGTTCGATATCGTATCGATTGGACATAACTTTGACCTCTGTTGTTGAATTATTGACCAAATGGTCATAAACTAGTCGAAAATCAGGGCTACCGGGCAGCCGATTTAAGTAATATAACCATTATTGACCGTACGGTTCATAACTGGTTCAAAAGTTCTACAAAGGATCTGGAAATGGCGAGACCGAGGCAATTTGACGAGACAAAGGTTATCGAAAGCCTGATGAACGTGTTTTGGGAAAAGGGCTACGAGGCGACCTCGATGCGGGACCTGGTGGCCGCATCGGGACTGCTCAAGGGCAGCCTTTACGGCGCCTTTGGCGACAAGCATGCAATGTATCTCACGGCGCTCAAGCACTATGATCGCACCCGAATCCAGGCGGGAATCGATATGCTCAACGGCACCGGCAGCGCCCGGCAGAAAATCGCGCGCCTGTTCGACACCGTCATCGAATCGACGAAACGGGGTATTTTTGCGGGCGGTTGCCTGCTATGCAACGCCAGCCTGGAAATGGCGGCCACCGACAAGCAGATCAAAAGCGAGGTCAAGACAACTATCCGCAGGCTTAAGGTGGCGATCATGGATGCACTCATGGCGCAAATCGAAAACGAGGATCGTGCGGCCTCGCTCGCGGCCTGCATCGTCAGCGCCTATTTCGGATCGCGCGTGCTCGCCAAGGGCGGCGCACCCGCCGCGATGATCGGGGATACGCGTGATCATTGCCTGCAGTTGTTGCCGTGATTCCAGGCTGCTGCCGCAACCGCCGCGGCGCCGGCGATCCGGTCGACTATCCCGAACTTGCCGTGCGTTGAAAAATCGCTCTCAATTTTTTGTCGGCTGGGTTAAATTACGTGGGTCACATCAGCAATCCAGTGTTTGGTTATGTCCGAAATCAGCAGTAACGGCAGCGCATACGAGATCAGCGGCCCAACCGATGCGCCAGTTCTCGTGTTCGTCCATGGGCTGGGACTGAATCGACAGGTCTGGGATAGCTATGTGCCGCGCTTTGCGCATCGATACCGGGTTTTAAACTACGATTTGTACGGCCATGGCGAGAGCGCGCCACCGCCGGGAATGCCGTCGCTGACAATGTTTTCCGAGCAACTGCTGGGCTTGCTGGATGAACTCGCGATCGAGAGCTGCTCGATCATCGGGTTTTCACTGGGCGGCATGATCAATCGCCGCTTCGCGATGGACCATGGCGAACGACTGCAGGCCATGGCGATACTGAACTCTCCCCACGAACGCGACCCCGCGGCGCAAAAACTGGTAGAACAGCGCGCGCTTGATTCTGCCGCCGGCGGACCGGGTGCAACCCTCGATGCAACCATCGACCGCTGGTTTACGCCCGGGTTCATAAGCGCCAATCCCGATTACATAAAAAAAGTGCGTGACTGGGTGTTGGCCAACGACCTGGAAATTTACGCCAGCTGTCGACGGGTCCTCGCCTTCGGCGTGATCGAGCTGATTCGCCCGCAACCGCCGATTACGCATCCGACCCTGATCATTACCTGTGAACACGACAGTGGCAGCACGGCCGATATGAGCCTGTCCATCGCCAGCGAAATCAGCGGGTCGCAGGTGATCGTCGTGCCGGCGCTGCAGCATATGGGGCTGGTCGAAAACCCATCGTTTTTCATTACCGCCATCGCCGAATATCTCGAAGACGCGCTGGATCGATGATGCAGTCGTGTCCGGGCGTAAGCAAATGCCTTAAGGCCAAAGGCGACTGCAATCCGCTGTGGGCGCAGTTCCACGAAATCGACCCCGATTCTGATAGAAGCAGTTTCGAAATTTAAAGAATAGGATTAACATCAACCACAACCCGAACCCGGTGCATAAGACATAGCAGGTGAACAAGATGAAATTTCATTTAGCAATCAATCTCGAACGCATGAACGACAGCAAGGATATGCAGGACGTCGCGAAGCATACGCTGGAGATGGTACAGATGGCCGATCAGGCCGGTTTCAAAATCGCCTGGGCCGCTGAGCACCATGCGCTGGAAATGACGATCGCACCAAATCCCTTCCAGATCCTGACCTGGTGGGCGAGTCACACCGATAACATTCGCCTCGGCACCGCGGTCGCGGTCGCGGCCTACTGGCATCCGATCAATCTCGCTGGCGAGGCCGCGATGACCGACCTGATTAGCGGCGGTCGTCTTGAATTCGGCATCGGCTCCGGCGCCTACCAGCGCGAATTCGATCGCATGCATCCCGGACTCAAGCAGTCCGACGCTTACAGGCACATGCATGAAATGCTACCGGCGCTGAAAGCGCTATGGGCCGGCGACTATGAGCACAACGGGGAATTCTGGTCCTTTCCGACCTCGACCTCGGTGCCGAAGCCGGTGCAAAAACCGCACCCGCCGATCTGGATCGCGGCGCGCTCGCCGATCACCTTTGACTACGCGGTCAAGAATAACTGCCACGTTATGTCGTGGCCATTGACGCGGCCTTTCGCCGAGGCCGAGTTGTACAAGAGCCAGCTCGATGAGGCAATCGCGGCTTATCCCGATGCGGATCGACCCACGTTTGCGTTGATGCGCCATACCGCGTTGTACGATGATGCTGCCGGGCGCGATGCCGCTATCAGGGCGATTCAGACGGTGCTGGGCCAGTTCGAGAATCTGTTCCGCAATCTCGGTGACGTGAATAACGGATTTCCGCGGCAGATTCCGCTGGAAGAGTTGACCGACCGCGAACAGTACAACGCGGATATGCTCGAGGAAAACCTGATGTTTGGCTCACCCGACGATGTCATCGCCAAGCTGAAGCGCTATGAGGCGCTCGGGGTCGACGAGTTCATCTATTACGCCAGCATGGGGCTAGGGCAGAAGGAACAGAAACGTTCGCTGGAATTGTTCTGTTCCGAAGTATTGCCGGCCTTTGCCTGAGGTTCGGCTTCCCGCTTGCGTTACTGCGGAACCGGGGCTACGCGCCTGCGAATTGCGGGACCAGGATGGCGGCCGCAATGCCGACGATGAACAAGAACGGAATCGTCCAGCCGAGAATTAAAACGCCAATCGAATTCGCTGCCGGGGCTGGGCCGAATTTATTGGGGCCATCGGCACCCGGGAAAAAGATCAGGTAAATAGACGCTAACAGGTTAACCAGCGGGATTAGAAAGGTCAGCAGCCACCAGCCGCTTCGATCCAGGTCATTAAACCGGCGCCTGGCAAATCCAACCGATAACACGATCACTACGATGTAGACCAAAACAAGCAGGCCTATCCCGACCATCCCCATGACCGAATTACCAGCATCTGCGCCCATGGCGCCAGCGAATGCCGTTACAAACGCGACAATCGCCATAAGCAGGAAACTAATGCCGAAACTGTAAGCCAGGTAACGCATTCGACCAATTCGGCCACTGAAAGAAAACACCCTGGGTTGATATTGCGCGTTATCTCCGGTATCCAGAGCCGCGTCGGGTGCGGTGTACGGATTTTCTGCGCTCATTGTTGCTTCGCTCATTAGAGATTCCTCTCGGGAATTGACTGTGATATTACAAAAAAAGCATAGCACAGGATTTTCATTATTGAATTTTTCTATCGAAGCCCGGGATTTGCATATTTCGGGTCGAGGGTCCCGCATTGCGGACGATCCAGCCGCAACCCGCACAAAATGCTTGGCGATACAGCGCGCCTGCATGCGTGACATTTAGCGTGAGTGCGTTTTCAAAATAAACTAGAATATGGCTCCATCCTGGCCCGTTTCGGTACGGCACGGGGCAATACTCAACCCGGGAATCCAGCGGATGACTCAGCAATCGAAGATCCCTGTGAATCCGATGTTCCGCATGTCACTGCCTGCGATCAGGGGTAAGGGTTACGCGCAGGGGTTTTCGCTTCCCGGGGCCTTTTACACCAACCCGGCCCGTTAGCGGCGCGCGATCTTGAGGGTGCTATCCGGGATTTCTACCAGTACCTGAGTTGCCGCCAGGGCAGTGCCAGCAAGACGACAAAAAGCTGAATCCCGTTCGGAGGGAATATGAGCAATCCAGACCCGCGCCACCTGGCGAACCAGTACAGTGAAGATGAATGGAATTTACGGGTGCAGTTAGCTGCCTGTTACCGCGCCTTTGTTCACTACGGCTGGACCGATTCAATCTTTACCCATTTGAGTGCAAGGTTGCCGGATCAGCCGCGCCAATACCTGATCAATCCCTACGGGCTGTTGTTTCACGAAATTTGCGCCAGCAACCTGATCAAGGTCGACTTCGACGGTAACGTGATTGACGGCGATTCTTCGTATAACGAGGCCGGCCACGCCATCCATAGCGCGCTACTCAAGGCGCGACCCGATGTCAATGTCGCGCTGCACAGCCACACCCGTGCCGGCATGGCAGTTTCCTGTATGGCCTGCGGTTTACTGCCGTTGACCCAGCAGGCCAATGAAATCCGCGACCTGCTTTGTTATCACGAGTATGGGATCGCGCGCAGCGGCAGCGAGGAATGTGAGCGACTCGGCAGCGACATGGGCGACAAGTGGATCATGATAATGCAAAACCACGGCCTGTTGACGGTGGGGCGCAATGTGGCCGAAGCCTTTTATTATTTGTACACCGTGGAAAACGCCTGCAAGGTGCAGGTCGACGTTTTGGCATCCGCTAAAGACTTCGTAACCCCGGCCACGGAAGTCGTCGACGAACTGGCGCGAGACGGCCGGCAACCTGCGACCTCGAACCTGGAACACGTCGATCTGGCCTGGAACGCGGTACTGAGGCTGCTCGATTCGAAGGATTCCTCCTTCAGGAGCTAAACGGTCCCGAGTTACTCAGGCGAACCGGTCAGGCGGCGTATCGCCCAGCAGGTAGCGCGGGCCGGCGCCGAGGTCCGCGGCCTCGTCACCCGCGTTGTAGAGCGCGCAGTTCTTCATCGACAGGCAACCGCAGCCAATACAGCCGTTCAACCTGGCGCGCAGGTTTTGCAGCTCGGTGATGCGCCGATCGAGTTGCCGGCCCCAGGTTGCCGATAATCGGCCCCAGTCCTTTTTGGTCGGGGTGCGTTGGTCGGGCAGAGTCGCGAAAGCGCTGCCGATTTCCTGCAGGCTCAAGCCCAGCGTCTGCGCGACGCGGATGATGGCAATGCGGCGCAGCATCGAGCGATGATAGCGGCGGTGGTTGCCGCCGACCCGGTGCGAGCTGATCAAATCGCGGCTTTCATAAAAACGCAGAGTCGAGGTAGCGACGCCGCTACGCGCCGCGGTTTCACCGATGCTGAGGAAATTAGTGCTGGCATTCATGCTTTCTGTCCTGGCTGAACGGGGGCTTGACTTCAAGTTAACTTTAACTTTTATACTACTGTCAATTTTTTTGATCGGGTGAATTCAATGGCGAAAACGCCACCGCAGCCAGCTGCCGATGATGGCCACTGGCGTAAGTTGATGTCGCTGACCGAGCTCGAATCGCGGTCGGTAAAAATGAAACGAGTCGCCGGCAAGCAAATTGCCGTGTTCAAAACCCCGGCTGGCATCAGGGCCTGCGATAATCGCTGCCCGCACGAAGGTTATCCGTTGTCGGAAGGCAGCCTGTCGCCGGATTGCATCCTGACCTGCAACTGGCATAACTGGAAGTTTAATCTCGATACCGGCGATAACCTGTATGGTGGGGATCGTCTGCGTACCTATCCGCTCGAGATTCGCGGTGACGAAATCTGGGTCGATATTTCCGAGCTGCCCTACGCGGCAAGATACCTGTCGATTACCGCTAGCCTGCGCGATGCCTTCGATGATTATAGCTACGACCGAATAGCGCGGGAGATCGCGCGCCTGGGCCGACTCGGCGCAGATCCGCTGGACGCGTTACGCCTCGCCATCGACTGGTCCTGGCAAAGAATGGAGTTTGGCTGGACCCATGCCTACGCCGGCATGGCGGACTGGCTGCAGCTTTACGACGAACACCCGGACGACCCTGAAATACGGCTGGTTTGCCTGGTCGAGAGTGTCGCGCATATCGCTTATGACGTGCGGCGCGAGCCCGGATACGAATTTAGCGACGACGTAACGACCTTCGACGAAGAGCGCTTCGTCGCCGACATCGAAGCGGAGAACGAGAACGCGGCGGTGGCGGCAATCCGCGGCGGCATTCGCGACGGGCTGGAATTCGCGGATTTCGAACAGGCCTTCTCGCGTGCCGCGCTGCAGCACTACAATGACTTCGGCCACTCGTTGATTTACGTCACCAAGGCCGGCGCGCTGATAGAACGCCTGGGTAGTGAAGTCATGCAACCGCTGTTGCTGGGGCTGCTGCGTGAGATTGTTTATGCCTCGCGTGAAGACAGGATTCCGGAGTTTCGCGCTTATAGCAGCCAGCTGGAAAAATGGGGCCGGCACAAGGATCGAAGCCCCGTTCCCGAGCTGTGGCGACAGCGGGGCATTAACAAGTCACTGAAGATGACGATCGACTGCAGCGGTAGCCCGCCGGAAAAACTTTACCATGCGCTGCTGCTGGCTAACGCGATCAACCTGCTTGGCTTCGATATCTCGCAGCAGGACAGAATACGTGTTTCGGTTTCCGGCAACGTCGGCTGGCTCGATTTCACGCATGGCCTGACTTTTGCCAATGCCGTGCGCCAGCAGTGTTCGCGCTTCCCGCAGCTATGGCCGCAAGGACTGCTGCAAATGGCCTGCTTTAACGGCCGCAACGCCGCATTCACCACCGACGCGCTGGATCTGGAGGAATGGCGGCCCGACGATATCGACCAGCAGCTGGGTTCGTTGCTGCAGCGCGTGCTGGATCACGGGCAGGGCGAACACATTGTTGCGGTGCATTTGCTGAAAACGGCGCTGGCTGTGCGACAGGAAATCGAGGGCCTCGATCAGCCAGATGCCGAAATCCTGGTGGCGGCATTGACCCGCTTCTTCGAGTCGCCGCTCAAGCGCCGTCAGGCCAGGCGCACCGCGTTTCAGTCGTTACAGTTCGTCGCCAGGGAATGACCCGTGGTCACTCGAGTCGCCGTTTCAGCTCGGCTACCTCTGTCTCGAGATCGCTCAGACGCTGCTCGAGTTCACCGATACTGGAGCGCGCCGGAGAATCGGCGGCCTTATTTATCTGGGCCTGTTCAACGTGCGCGGCCACGTCCACCGGGCCGCCGAACAGGTGCATGTACTCTGCATCCTTGCGCCCCGGCGTGCGCGGCAGCAGCACTACCAGCGGGTCGCCGTGCAGCTGGTTTAGTGCTTCGAGCGATTCGACCACGGCGTTGTTATCGGCGAATTCATGCAGGCGTCCACTGCGTGCGCGCAATTCTCCCGGTGTCTGCGGGCCGCGCAACAGGAGCAGGCAGACAAGCGCGTACTGGGCCGGGTCGAATTGCAGTTCGCTGAACGATGTGTTGCAGAAACGCTGCGAGTACTTTTCTGTCCCGCGTTTGAAACTATCCTCTATCCGCAGCAGATGCCTGCCCTCCAGTATGCGCACCGTATGCTGCACCGTGCCCTGCGTTAGCGACATCACCGGGTCGCGCGAGGATTTCTGGTTACAGGCGTTGGTCAGCGCATTCAGGGTAAGTGGATACTGGTCCGGCGTGGTGATGGATTTTTCCATCAGGCAACCGATGACGCGGCATTCATTGTCAGACAGGTTAAGTGGCAGCATGTAAGGCTCTTTAGATAGGGATCAGAGCGTTATTCTAGTGCTATTTTACCGCTTGGGTAAATCTGCCTGTCGCCGCGAGCCGCCGATTGATTGCAAAGCTTGCGGGTTGATGTACCTTTAGCGGGAAGATTCGCCGGAGACACGGGAAGTATAAATTTATGAAGCATCGAGGCTATCAATACGGCCTGCTGACGACCGTCACGCTTACCGGAATGGCGGTGTTGATTATCGAAATTACCGCGACCCGTATGTTGACACCGTTTTTCGGTAATTCGATTTTTACCTTTTCCAGCGTTATCAGCACGATTCTTGCGGCTTTGAGCCTGGGCTACTACTTCGGTGGGCGCATTGCCGACCGCAAGCCTTCCGACGTCCTGTTCTATGTCGTGATCGTGGCTGCCGGATTCAGCGTTTTGTTACTGCAGTTACTGAACGTCAGTTTGTTACCCGCGATCGCCTACGAACTATCGATGATCGATGGCCCGCTGCTTGTGTCTGTATTGTTGTTTCTATTACCTGCGATGTTGCTCGGCATGCTGTCGCCATTTGCTATCAAGTTGCTGCACCGCTCCAGCGCCGACAAGGCTGTCGGCAATGCTGCTGGCCTGGTGTTCTTCTGGTCAACCCTGGGCAGTATCGTTGGCAGTCTGGGTGCCGGGTTCCTGCTGATTCCAGCCTTTGGCGTGAGTCAAATCGTGATCGGCGTCGGGCTTGGCCTGGTGCTGTTGGGCGCGGTTGGGCTGTTGCTGCAGGCAGGGCGTCGAAAGGCGGTCGCGGTCGGCGCGATATTGCTGGGACTGATTTGCGGTTTTGTGCTCAATGGCATGCACCAGGCGCAGAGTTTTGCCGCCATTTACAGCGCCGATGGCCTTTACGAAAAAATAGTCATTCGTGACATTCCCTATCAGGGACGCAAGGCTCGCATATTGTTACAGGATCGAAACATCAATAGCGGCATGTATCTCGACGACGGGCGTATGGCCTTTGACTACACCCGGTATTTCGATCTGTATCGCCTGTTCGTTCCTGATTTGAAGCGGGCTCTGGCGATTGGAGGCGGAGCCTATTCGGTGCCCAGGGCAATTTTACGTGACTCCCCCTCGGCGCTCGTCGATGTGGCTGAAATCGAACCCTCGCTGGTCGGGCTGGCGCAGCAATACTTCGGGTTGCCCAGGGATTCGAGGCTCAGCAATCATGTCATCGATGGCCGGCGTTTTTTATACGACAGCCAGCAGCGTTATGACCTGATTTTTCTCGATGTCTACCGCTCGTTTGCGGCGGTGCCGATGCAATTCACCACGGTCGAGTTTTTTCAGCTGGCGGCAGACCGGCTAAACGACAACGGCGTTCTTATTTCCAACTACTTCGGCAGTCTGGCCGTGGATACCCGGCCGCTGGTCTATTCGATCCACAAAACCATGCGCAGCGTGTTTGCCGAGGTTTATTTAATTGCGACGGTCGATCCCGTCGGTGAGTCGCTGCAGAATTTTATTTTTATCGGCCATAAAAACACCGCTTCCGGCAGACGCGTCGATTTGAAACAGGCGCTGAATATTGAGTTTAGCTATCCGCAATTGCGGCAGATTGCGAGTCTTGAAATTAAACCCGGCGCAGAGGATATTGCCGCGGCGGATTTACTTACCGATAATTACGCCCCGGTAGAGTTCTACGCGGCGAAGATAATACGCAAGTATGCTGCGAGCCTGACGACCGTCGATTAGAGGTTGATGCGTAGCGTCGACGAGATACTGTTTTCCGTGACGTCATCGGCCCCCAGGCGGGAATTGAATTCAATATTGGCTACCAGATCGCCCCCGTAATAGCGCCAGCCGACGCTCAGTAGCATGCTGTCGTCGTCATTCGCAGGCTGGTCACCGGTGGTGAACTCGATTTCATCGAGATCTTTGTCCACTTCGTAAACCAGGCTAACGTAAGTCTCTGCGGCGCCGCTGCCGTAGGCTGCTTCACCTCCGAGGCTCCAGAGTTCCATATCCATGCTCTGGCCGTCGACTGCGGTAGCGTCGCTTTCCTCGTAGCTATCCTGGTCCTTGTTGGCCAGTAAAAGCCCAAACCAGCCCGTCAGGTACCAGTTGCCGCGAATCCCCGAGTAACTCAGATTCGATGCAACAAAGTCACGTGTCGAATCAAAATTGCTGTCGACGGTGGCGGGAATCAGGAGCGGCGTTGGCGTTCTATATTGATCGGTTTCGAAACTCCCGTAACCCAGGCTCAAATCGATGCTCCAGCTATCCGATATCAGGTAAGCAAAATAGGGATTTATGCTGAAGCCATCCATTTGCTGGTTGCCCAGGTTGAATTCGGTATTGATATTGCTGGTCTCAAAGCTCACCGCCAGGCCCAGGATGTAGCGCTCGGTAAAGGTGAAGTCGAAGCCGGCCAGCAGCATGTGTTGATCGCCGTTATGCCGGGTGCCGGAAAAATCATTGTCAAAGGTCGTGGATGTCGAATTCAGCCACAGGCTGCGTGAACCGCCGCTGTCGTCCTGGCTATGAGACGAAACCTCGAGGAAACCGACGTCACTCATGGTTTCGCGATAGCTATTGCTGGCAAGTACGTTGCCGGCCTGCGCCGAATTGCGCGATTTACCGCCGCGTCGTGCATCCAGCAGGTGGGCCTGGATCGCGCCGATCACGGGTTGAATCTGAGTGTTAAAGGTAATGGAGTCGGTAATGCTGGAGCTGGGCGAAGTGTTTGAAGCCGGAATTTCGATTATCGTGAAGGCCAGGGCGGAACTGCTGGCTTGTAGCAACAGGATGGCTAATGCCGTCTTGATACCATGCAGGAAGGTTCTGTTCATCATGACTTACTTCCTTTCCCTGATCGACGATTTAGAATAATGGAAAATGGGGGACGTGACAAATCGACTTGCCCCTCAATTCGCTCAAAAACTCAACTGCCGTCAAGCGTCAAAGTCCAGTGTCATCCAGGCATCGACCACTGGATCGCTGCCGTTACGGGTACAGTGCAGTTTCAGTTCGAGCATCCTGTGCCCAGTTGCCTCGTGACGATACTTGTGCGCCACCTCGAGGTCATAGGCCAGGGACTCTCCGGGCCAGTAGACATTGCGAAAACGGGCCTTGAAAAATGTCAGCGCGGCAGGATCGAGCCAGTGCGCGGCATAGGCCGCCAGCATGCTGGCCTGGTGTGAGCCGAGGCCGAACACATTGGGGTAGCCCCTGGATTTTGCCCAGACCAGGTCGTAATGCAGTGGGTTATCTTCACCAACCACGCTCTGAAAGCGAACGATGTCGCCAATCAGCAACGGGCCGGTTTCAATCTTCCCCGGGCCCGTACCCGCTTCGACCCCCTCCCAGGCGCTGCGTTTGATCTGCGCGAATGGATCCCCGGGATCGAGATCCCGTGCGTAGTCGGGTCGGTAGTCCGGGATGTCTACGCTCCAGTCGTCCGCGGCGGGCGCATTTTCGGTGGTGACCGTGGTCGAACGTTCTTCGGCAACCAGCTCTCCGGCCGGGTTGCGAAATTCGGTCAACATCGTCAGGAAAGTCAGGTCGCCGCCGCGGCCTCCCTGTTTGCGCCATACGTTTTCCAGCGACGCGCGGCAGCTCAGGCGATCGCCGGCCCGGGGTAGCGCCCGGTGGAAGCTAAACGACTCCTCGGCGTGCAGTGGCACCGACAGGTCGTGGTCGATTTGCGCAAACACGGTACCACGCGGCCGTTCCAGCGAGTAGCCCCAGCCGTAGGCGGCGGTAATCAGAAAAGTTGCCGGAATCAGCGGCTGTGCGTGTTCGACAAACTCGGGCAAGGGGGCGTTCATGGCGCGCGCGAAATCGCGAATCTTGCCGCGCTCTATATCCATTTGATACTCGGGCCCCTGCAGGCCTATGGCATCTTCTGCTGGCATCTATTTTTCCTCGGCAAGTACAATCAGGCCGTCGGCGGCGATAGCATCACCCTGCGCGTTAACAATGACCGGGTTTACGTCGAGTGATTGCAGGCGGGCGCGTTGCTCCAGCGCATAGGCTGCAACTGCTTTAACCGCCTCGACCATCGATGCGTAACCGGATGTCGATGCAGTCAGGCCGATGCTGGCCATGGCCATGCGCAAATCACTTTCAACCAGCGGTAGCAGCAGGGTGGCATGGCGCTCGAGATCCTCGGCGTTGACGCCGCCGTGCCCGAGCAGCAGCGCGAGGCCGAGTGCGGGCTGGCGTTTGATCCCGATAATGAACTCTGCGCTGGGATTGTCGATCATGCCTTCCACCAGGAAGCGCTTAATCTCGGCGCCGTTATACCGCCTTGCCGCTAGGCTGATATCTCTAACCGCGGCCTCGACGGCGGCTTTGGAATCGAGCGCAAGCCGGACGCCCCCCATTTTTGCCTTATGAGGTATTTCATTACTGAGGAGTTTCAGCGCGACCGGAAAACCGATTTCCTGCGCCGCTGCCGCCGCCTGTTCGGGCTGGCAGACGCGAAACTCGGTCGTCCGTAATCCGCAGCGGGCCAGGGCGGTTTTGGATTCTGCCTCGTCCAGCATGAGCGCAACCGCTGCGCCTGGCGCGGCCTCAGAACTGGTCAGTAAATCACCCGGCCGTTCAGCAGCAGCGTGCCGGCGCAGCGCTTCGCCAACCCGAACCGCGATCGAAAGCGCGCCCATGGCATCGCTAAATCCGAGTAGTGGCGCGATACCGAGGTCGATCAGGTGATGGCGCAGTTCCGGCGTCAGGCCCTCGGGCAGGATGCCGGCCACCGCGCAGGGGATATCCAGCGTCTGCTTTACCTGGGCCATCGCTTCCATGCTCGGATACCAGTCGCGGTCGGAACCGAGTTCATCGGCCCGTGGCACGTCGAGGAACATGACCGCCATGTCGGCAACCTCGGCCGCCAGGCAGCACAGGCAATCGGCTATCTGCGGGCCGTCCCGTAATGACATCCCGCTTTTCGAAGACCAGGGCAGGTTCAGGTCGAGCGGGTTGGCAACCGGAACTATCTCGGGTAGCTGCGCGCGCATGCGCTCCGCGTTGTCTGCCAGTGGTTGCTGCAACTCGAGGCCAAGTTCGGGCGCTTGCGCAGTAATCAGGCTGTTGAGACCGCCTGAATGGCTGATCGCGCCGAGGCGGTTGCCGCGCGGAATGCCGCCGATGGTCAACAGTTTTAGCGCTTCTACCATGGCCTTTGGCGTGGGTACGGCAACCAGACCATAACGATGCGTAAATGCCCGCCACAAATCGCTCGCCACGACCATGGCGCTGGTATGACTCATGGCGACCGCCTCGGCGGCGGCGGTATCTCCGCCCTTCATCGCAATCACGGGGATGCCTTTTTTCGCCGCATGCCAGCAAGCTCTGCCCAGCGCGGCGCCGTCATTCAGGCCTTCGAGATAAATCCCGATAGCGCTCACCCGCTCATCGGCGATAACCGCCTCGATACAGTCAGCCATATCGGTGACGGCCTGGTTGCCGGTACTGATGGCGTAACCCAGCGGAAATCCCTGCTCGACGTTGGTAATACCATAGAGAAAGGCGCCGCTTTGTGAAATGATCGCGGCGCCCTGGTTTCCCGGGTGTTCGACCTGTCCAGCCGCACCCCAGATCGCCGCGCCGTCGAACAGGTTGAGTACGCCCATGCAATTCGGACCGATCACGGCGAGGTCACCGCTGGCCTGTTGCAACTGTCGTTGCAAACTCGCGCCCGAATCGCCGAGTTCGGCAAAGCCGGCGGCCATGCAAACCGCACCCCCGGCACCGCTCGAGGCCAGCGCCGCCAGCGCTTCGATCGAGCGCTCTGGCGATAGTGCAATCAGCGCCGCGTCGGGTGCCTGCGGCAGGTCTTCGATGCGCGCAAAGGTTTGCAGGCCGCCGATTTCATCGCGTACCGGGTTGACCACCCACAACTCGCCGTTGTATCCAGCGGCCCGGCTGGCTGCAATTGACCCCGTCACCTGGGAACCGCCGATATAGGCTATATGGCGGGGGCGCAACAATCGGTTCAGATTGGCCCGTTTTTGCAGGTTTTCCGGGTGCATCCTTCAGCGGCCGCGCCAGTTCTGTTCACGTTTTTCTGCAAAGGCAGCTATGCCTTCCCTGAAATCTTCCCCATGCAGGCATTTGTCCAGTATCGGCCAGGTGTCGGCGCGCATCGACCGGTAGTCTTCCTCGAGCGATATCTTCTCCGACTCCTGGGCAACTTCCCTGATTGCCGCCAGCGCCAGCGGCGCGTCTAGAGCCAGTTCCGCGGCAAGTCGGCGAGCACAATCCATTACCTGTTCCGCCGCCACCACCTCATTGACCAAACCCAGCGACGACAATTCCTGCGCGCTGAAATGCTTCCCGGTCATCAGTATTTCCATGGCTTTCTGGCGCGGCAGAAATCTGGGTAACAGGTAGCTGGCAATTTCAGGTGGAATGCCCCGCCGCACCTCGGATAGCCAGAACTCGGCATGATTCGCCGCGACGACGAAATCGGCGCGTGTCAGCATTTCGAAAGCAGCCCCTATCGCGTGGCCGTTTACCGCAACAATTACCGGCTTGAGCAAGTCGGTCATCGATGTGAATCCCCACCAGCCGCCAATCCCGGGGTCGCTTGGATAGTCCTCTCCTCGCCCGGCGGCTTTAAGGTCCAGGCCCGCAGAAAAGACGCCACCACCGGCGGTCGTCAAGATCGCGACCCGTAGTTCGGAGTCGTCACGGAATTCGGCAAAAACCTGGCCCAGTTCACGGCTCGATGTGGCGCAAATGGCGTTTACCTTCGGCTTATCGAAGACAATTTCGAGGATTTTCCCGTTGCGGGAAACTTGCAGGTAGCTATCGGTCATCGTAAAAAACCAGCCGGCGAAAGGTTTGCAGAAGTGTAATCTATTTGATCGACCGCTGCGTAAGTTGCCTGTATGGGTCGTAAAAATAATCCGGTGCGACCTGTCTCCGTGGAGCCGTGCGATTGGCTCCTGAGCACAAACGCTGTTAGCATTATTCGATTACACCAGCCTGGAGTGATAACCATGAAGCCGATAAATTTCCTGTTAAAAATGACTCTGGCGCTGGCGATCTGTTGGCCCGCAGTTGGCAGCAGCGATCAAACCGATCAGCGCCTGGATCAGCTATTCGCAACCCTGCAAGCCAGCCAGGATGAGACGGCGTTGCTGGAAGCCGAGGCCGCGATCTGGGATATCTGGTACGACAGTGGCGAAGAAAGCGTCGACGCATTGATGCTGCGGGCCGCCAGCCTGGTGAGCAGCGGCGACCTGGCCGCCGCGGAAGACATTTACTCGGAGGTTATTGTGGCTATGCCCGGGTTCTCCGAAGGCTGGAACCGACGTGCCACGGTGCGCTTTTATCAACGCGACTATGTGGGTTCGCTGGCGGATATCGAAGAAACGCTGCGGCTCGAGCCCCGGCATTTTGGCGCCATCTGGGGGCTGGGCATGATTCTTGGGTCACAGCGTGATTTCGAGCGCGCCATCCTGGCCTTCGAACGCCTGCTCGAAATCAAACCCAACGCATCCGACGCGCCGAGCCGGATCGAATTGCTGAAACGGGAACTGGCAAAAGAATCGGTTTAACGGCGGACTTCTTAGGCTGGCTTCTGCTTAGCCAGCGACGCCCCGGCAGGCTGGATTACCATCTTGCTCCGTCGCCCAAGCGGAAATATTGCCCGCGCGGTAAATCCATTCGTTTGCCCCAGGGATTATAAACCCCAACCCTAACTGGCCGCCCCCGCCGAATGATGTTTGCCTTCGTCTCCGGGATGCGGCAGCGTGAAGCAGAAGCGGGAACCGTGCGCGCCGACGGGTGATTCTGTCCATATTTTCCCGCCGTGAATTTCGATGATTCGTTTGGCCAGCGCCAAACCCACCCCGGTGCCGCTGATGCTGGCTTCCAGGCGCTCGAACAGGCCAAAGATCTTGTCGCGATACTGTGGATCTATTCCCTTACCATTGTCATCGACGCTAAAAACCACGGCATCGTTACGCGTTTCGGCGTGGATATTGATTCGTGCCGGCCGCCCTTCCTCGGCAAACTTGATTGCGTTTTCCAGCAGGTTTTGCATAACCTCGCCGATGCGGGTGCGATCGGCGTATACCGACGGCATGTCGGGCATCAGCGTGATCTCTACCTGATGTTCCACGATCGAACCCTGTAGCGAGCTTATGACTTCCGCGCAGAGTTCCGTCATCGAAAAAAGGCTGGGGGGATTGACAATTCTGCCGACCCGCGAAAGCTCCAGCAAATCGGTAAGCAGCATGCCCATGGTATCGGTAGCGTCATTCAGGTAGGCGAGATCCTTGTCGATGGCATCCTTGTCACCGGTCTGAATATCCTTTTCCAGCATCCCGAGAAAACCCTTGACGGTTACCAGCGGGGATTTCAGGTCGTGTGAAACCGTATAGGTAAAACGCTCGAGTTCGGTGTTTTTCTGCTCCAGCTGTTCGATAAATTCCTGTTGCAGTTGCCGGTTGCTCTGCAGCTGTTCGGCCATTTCGTCAAAGGCTATCTCGAGCCCGCCAATTTCATCGTTGCGGCCGGTTTTCAATGCCTGTGAATAGTCGCCTTTACTGATGCTCTCGAGTGCCTGCGCAAGTCTGCCCAGGGGATTGGTAATTCCGCGCATGGTCAGGTGGCCCACCAGCAGAACGAAGACTGCGATTCCGAGAAGCCCAAGCCATATCAAATTGTATGTTTGCCTGATCGTACCCCTCAGTTCGGCTTCGTTTTGTGCGTACTCGGCGGCCTCGTGCCTGAGTGCTGCCTCAATTGCTTCAAACAAGCCTTGCTCGGTAATCTCGAGCGCCTCCTCGCTCGCCAGCACCATCGCAATATTGAAATCCTGTGGTTGCAAACGAATCAAGGCCTGGCTTTGGTCGATCAGCTTGTCCCGGTTTTGCTCGATGGTTGCCAGTAACTCAAGTTCATCGGGAAAATAGGCGACTACAATTGTCCGGTAGAGGGCGGTCAACTGGTTTAACTCGTTAACGGCAGCCGCAATTGATTTGACTTCCTTCGAAGCCTCGGCTTTTTGCGTTTCAGCGCCGCCCGTATGATGATCGGCGCTAACGATCAGCAGGAATTTGCTGGTCGAAAAGACAATGCGCAGGCTGCTAAAGCGGATTTTTTCCAGCAGGGAAGAAATTTCCAGCGTCCTGTCGTGCAGGGCTTCGAATTCTTCATCGATAGACTCGATTGTGCGCGATAACGCCAGCGCGACGATGATGGCCGAGCAAGCCATCAGCAGGTGCGTAGTCGTGAGTTTCCTGGCTATGTTCAAGTTGCGAAGGTTGTCTAAGAGGGGTTTTGCAACAAGTTTAGTTCAGATTGTGCGCTTCGCCAGGCCGGTGACACGCAAGCGGCTCATATCGAGATCAATGCAAGCGCTTGTAGAATAATCGAGGTGCTGAGAATTTATCCAGGCATCCAGGCTTATAGCGGTCGGCCCAGGGGGTGGCTGAAGCCGAGGGGCGTCTGCTTTGTCCTATGGCCTGAATCTAGAGATGAGATTTTTCGAGCAGATTGCTGCCCTGCTCATCGATGATCTGCTGCGCCTTGACGATCGAATGATCGATTGCCGCCTGCAAATCGCTATTCTGATCGGCGCGGATAAATTGAATCCGCCTGGTCTCGCCGTCGATTTCGCCGCTGATGAAACCCGCGCTGCGATACTTGCCGTCTTCGTTTATCGGGGCGGCTTCGATAGCAAAGCCCTTGTAGTCGACCGGCGCTGTTGCTTGCGGTTGATTGCTACCACCAGCGCCGCCGAGCAGCCATTTGAAAAATTTACCTAGCGCCATGGATGTGCCCGTGATTGCCTGCGATGCCCTATCATATCAGAGACAGGATTTACTGCATGAAACGCTCGTGCCATACCGCATAAACTTTATCCGGCCACTTTGACTGAAAGAAGGCGATTGCCGCCAGCACCTCCTGGTCGGAAAGTTTGTCGCCAAACGGCGGCATCACGCCCCCCAGTTTAATACCACCTTCCCTGATCGATCTTGCCAGCTGCTTGATCGGATGATGCCAGGCATGGGCGCTGCCATCGAGGGGTGGGGGCGGATAGTTGCCGTTGGCGTCTGTTTGTTTCCAGTCGCGGGTGCCTTCGGCGTTGCTGCCGTGGCAGACCGCGCAGTTTTGCTGGAATACCTGATTGCCGAAAGCGACAATTTCCTGGTTGAACCAGCGTTCGGCCGCGGCCGCCTGAAAGCCGGGTATGAACAGGATGGAAAAGACCAGCAGCTTAACAATTTGCATCGACAACGCCCCACGGTGAAAAACGATCATGTTAAAATCTGTAGCTACTACAGGGTCAAGCTGTTAATTTTGCTGAATTGCTTGACCCTGTATTTAGTACAGGGCATAGGATGGATAGATTAATTCTGGCTGCTGGATGATTTCGATTGAGCTCGAAGCCGGCTTTGTAATTTCATGGCTGTATGACTGCTGGCGGCTAAAGAAATGGGGCGAGACCTGTCACCAGGCGACCCGGGACTTGAAGAAATGAAAATTCTGACACGTGGGAAACTGGCAACCGAGACGGGTTGCAATATCGAAACCATTCGCTACTACGAGGCGATCGGGCTGATACCCGCGCCGGCACGCACCGCTTCGGGTTATCGCAGTTATAGCGACGAACACCTGCGGCGGCTCAATTTTATTCAACGCGCCAGAGCCTTGGGCTTTTCCAGCGAGCAGATTCAGGGGTTACTCGAGCTGACCGATCCTGGGGGAAATTATACTCGAGCCGACGTAAAATCCCTGACCGAGAGCCATATCGCCGCAATCGCCGCAAAGATCCGTGATCTGCAAAAAATAAAAAAACGCCTGAGCCAGATTTCCTCATTCTGTGACGGTTCGGAACAAAGCGCTGAAACCTGCCCGATTCTGGAATCACTGTTCGACGTCAAATAGCGCCGTCGAGCAGCTCCGGGTAACGCCCTGATGGATCCCCTCTCGACGGTAGAGTCGCCGTTTCTGCTTTTCATTACCGCTGAATCAGCAACCCCGCAGCGCATAATCAGAATCTAATCGATACTTTCGATACGGTGCACTGCGGTTTCGAGACTGCCGTCCTGGTTGAGCCTGAGACGGCGATAACCGGGAAGTTCCTCGCCGAGCGCAAACTCCTTGCTTCCCGGCTTGAACTGCACACAGCTGGAAGGGGTTGACATCCATTCGACCGCATCGATCGATCGATGGAATTCCTGGTGTACGTGTCCCCATAGCACCGCCCTGATATTGCGATGCCGGGCCAGTCGCGCTCTCAATTGCTCGGCATCTCGCAGGCCCTTGAGGTCGATCCATTCGCTGCCGGTTTCCTGCGCCTGGTGATGCAGGCAAACCAGTGCGTGCCGGTCTGGATACTGCAGCAGGGCGGCGTCGAGAAACGCCAGTTGGGCCTCCGCTACTCGTCCATGCACTTCGCCCCTGATGGTTGAATCCAGCATGACAATGTGCCAGCAGCCCGCCAGTATTTGCCTGGCTGAATCAATCTGTTTTCCAGTGAAATTCTTTTCCAGCACGGCGCTATCGTCATGATTGCCAGGTAACCAGAAGGTCGGAATGCCGAGTTCGTCAAACTGATGGGCCAGATAGCGGTAGGAGTCAGCCGAGCCGTCCTGCGAAAGATCACCGGTTGCCAGCAGTATATCCGGCTCACCGGCGGTAGCGGCAACAGCCGCTTTAACCGCTTCGAAACTGCGACGCGTGTTTAAACCATGCAGTTTTTCATCCGCGCTCGCGAAGATATGGCAGTCGGTGATTTGCACCAGCTGCACCGCGCCTGGCTTATTCGGTTCCACCAGTCGTGGCTGCGCCTCCGGTAATTTGCTCATTCAATTATGGTCGATATCGTTGTGGATTAATGATCAGTCAGCGTTGTTTTTCTGTCTGTGAAGAAAGATGACACGGTCTGTTAATTAGCGGCGTGCCGGGCGCCAACAATATCAATATTCGGAGCCAACGACAAACACCGGGGTGCCTGGTAGTCTGCTGTTTCCAGGGCAGGAGCAGAAATTACAGAAAAAATATCTCGACCGATGGAGGCTCCAGGCCGTTCGCCGTGGCCGGGCGACAGAAGCCACCGAGCGCCGTTACAGTTAAAACATCCGCGTCAGGCTAACAGCAAAAACCAGTTAAAACTTTGTCGTGGCCGCCGATGCTGGCATTATTGTTCGATGACCGAAGAAAACAGTAAATACCGCTTCATACCCTATCGCCGGCGCGACATCGTCGAGATGTGCCTGCAGGAGAAACGGCTGACGGCGGCTGCCGACGATTTCCGCCAGCTGAGTTATATGCTGGAACAGATTTTTCATTTCGAATTCCACCAGGTGATCGAAGCCCTGAAAGACGCCTATGCCAATCTCGATCCCGATGCCGATACGCGCTGTCTGGATACGCTGGAAAACGATACCTCGAAAATATTCGTCGAGTTGCTCGATGGCCTGCTGGAAAAGGCTAACTACGAGCGCGTCACCGAATCCGATTTGAATCGGGCGCTTACCGAGTCGTCTTTATTCAAGATCCGGCTGCAGGTCGAGTTTGACGACTTTTCCGAAGTTTCCCTGTTCGCCAGGGGCGTGTCGCAGCGACAGGAAGAGATTCCCGTCTGGTTTGGGCTCGGCTCGAAAACAATCGAATTCACCAATTATGAACGCGTGGTGGTTTACATCAGGATTCGCGACGATTACCAGCACTCGAAGCATGACTTCGCCAGCTGTCGCGCCGGTGCGACGCTGCTCAAACTGTTTCGCAACGTACCCAGGGCCGACCTCGAAATGTTGTTCCCCAACACGCGGGTGCGGATGCGCCTGATGGATAAGCTGTTGATCGGCGTTCCGGCACTGGTTAGCGGCGGCATCGTGTTTACCACCAAGCTCGGCGCTTCCCTGGTCCTGCTCGGTTCGCTGCTGGGCTACTGGCTGGGGGTCAGCAAGCAGCCTGCTGAATTGAATCAGGCCGGCATATTAGTGCTGCTGGCCGGGTTGGCGGCGCTGGCTGGCTACCTGTGGAAGCAGTTCAGCAACTTCAAAAACCGGAAACTCCGTTTCATGCAGGCGTTAACGCAAAACCTTTATTTCAAAAACCTGGACAATAACGCGGGTGTGTTTCATCGGCTCGCCAATGACGCCGAAGAGGAAGAATCCAAGGAAGCAATTCTGGCCTACTATTTTTTACTGACAAGCGACATAGCGCTGAGTAAATCGGAACTAGATCGCGCGATTGAAGACTGGTTTGAGACTCGCTGGAATTGCCGCATCGATTTCGAGATCGACGATGCGCTGCACAAGTTGTTGACACTCGGCCTGGTGGAAGAGTCGGATGGGCGGCTTGGCGCAGTCGCTATCGACCAGGGTATCCAGGTTCTGGACCACCGCTGGGATAACTATTTTGTCCCTGACCCCCAGTAGGTTAACATCGCGCCACTGAATTCAGGCTGTTAGTCCATGTATATTTTTATCTCTGCCAGCGGCGAATTGACGTTACGCGATAGCGACAATATGCACGCTTTTTCCATTGTCGAGGAAGCAAGCGGTAGCGCCGCCAAATGGCTTGCTGCTATCGCCACACCGGCGGCGGAACAACATTACTGGCTGGATGCAAACGCCGTGATTGAACTCTCGGCTAGAACGCAGGATGAAACCTGGGTCAAGGGATTCTGGGATATGCTCGCCAGCGTCGAGGCTTACGGCTATTCCGATATGGAAAATAAAAGGGTGAAGGCCCACGTGGATCAAATGTGATGCATAAACCGCTGTGGATATTACTCGCACTGTCCTTGCTGACGGGCTGCGCCAGCCTGATCAGCTCTGCGACCACGCGCATGGCGGACAATATTTCGCTGGCAATACTGAACCAGGATGACCCTGCGACGGTGCGGGATGGCGCGCCGGCCTACCTGCTGATGATCGACGGCCTGATCGAGGGTGATCCCGAAAACACCGATTTACTGCTAACCGGCGCCCGACTCTACGGCTCCTATACCAGTGCATTTATCGAGGATGAAACCCGCGCGCAACGACTGGCGGGCAAGTCCCTGCTGTATGCGCGGACGGCGCTTTGCCTGGAAAACGAAGCAGCATGCGCGGCCAGCGACAACAAACTTGAGCGATTCAGGTCCGCGCTGAGCAAAACCGGTCAATCCGGGCTTGCCACGCTGTACGGATTTGGCGTGGCCTGGGCCTCCTGGGTACAGATCAACGCCAGTGACTGGAATGCCGTGGCCGACCTGGCGAAGGTCGAGGCATTGTTCGAGCGTTGTATCGAACTCGATGAAACCTACGATGGCGGCGGCGCCCATGTTTATCTCGGCGTGATCAAATCATTGCTACCGGCCGCCGTCGGCGGCAAACCGGAAATTGCGCGGCAGCATTTTGAACGCGCGATCGAAATTTCGGCGGGTGAAAACCTGATGGTCAAGGTGTTAATGGCGAAACATTACGCCAGAAACGTGTTTGATCGGGAATTGCATGATAGTTTGCTAACTTCGGTCAAGGAGTCTGCGGCCAATTATGCTGGTTATACGCTGATCAATTCGCTGGCGAAACTCGAAGCCGAGCGGCTGCTGGCGGAATCGGCAGACTTTTTTTAGGAACCTATCGCTGTACTGGAGGCTCCAATCATCGATATCAGGATCTCACGATGAACAAATTCATAAACTCGATATGCCTGGCGATGCTGACGATTGTCACGAGTGCTGATGTCGCCGCGACGAGGCTCAAGATTGCCACCCTCGCGCCGGCCGGCACGACCTGGATGAAAGAAATGAAGGCCGGCTCCGATGCGATACAACAACGTACCGCAGGCCGGGTGAAATTAAAATTCTACCCGGGCGGAGTCATGGGTAACGATAAGAGCGTGCATCGCAAGATCAAGATCGGTCAGCTGCATGGCGGCGCCTTTACGCCCGGCGGGCTGGCCATGTTCGATTCCAGTATCCAGTCGCTGGGGTTGCCGATGATGTTCAGGTCCTACGAAGAAGTCGACTATGTACGGCCGAGAATCGATTCGGTTATGCAGCAGCAGATGGAGGCAAAGGGTTTCGTCGTTCTGGGAATTTCCGAGGGCGGGTTCGTGCGCATTCTGTCCAAGCAGCCAATGCGGGACCTGGAATCGATTCGCAACAGCAAAGTCTGGGTGCCCGAGGGAGACAGGATCGGACAAACCGTGTTCCGGGCGCTTGGCATCAGCCCGATATCCTTGCCCATATCCGATGTGTTCACCGGCCTGCAGACGGGCCTGATAGAAACCGTTGCGGTTAATCCGACGTCGGCGATCGCGTTTCAATGGCATTCCAGCACCGCCTATATGACCGACGTGCCGATTACCTATATCATCGGCGTGCTCGCGGTTCAGCGGCAGGCGTTCAGCAAATTGTCGGCGCCGGACCAGGCAATTGTCAGGCAGGAAATGGGCGAGGTTTTCAAGCGTATGGACAAGCAGAATCGTGACGATAACCGGGCGGCCAGCGCGGCGCTGGCGAACCAGGGGATTACTTTCGTGACCCCGAAGCCCGGTGAAGTCGAGCGCTGGCGAAAAATATCGGATCAATCGATCGACGAAATGATTACGCAAGGGATAGTTTCCAGTGAGATCGTCGGCCAGGTCAGGGGCCACCTGAAAATTTTTCGCAACAGCCAGTAATGCAAACCTGGGTCAAGAGGCTCCAGAGCGCCGAAGATGCGCTGCTGGCGATCCTGTTAACGACGATGATTGTGCTGGCCAGTACGCAGATCCTGCTGCGCAATTTCTGGGATTCGGGGATTGTCTGGATCGATCCGATGCTCCGGGTGCTTGTGCTCTGGCTCGGCCTGATTGGCGCTACCGTCGCCACCCGCGATAATAAACACATTCGCATCGACCTGTTGTCGCGGTATTTTGATGAAAACACGCATCTGCTGATCCAGTCGTTCGTGGGTCAGGTCAGTGCCTGGACCTGCCTGGTAGTAGCCTGGTATGGGTTCAAATGGATTCATCTCGACTACCTGGATGGCCTGACGTCGTTTGCCGGCATTCCAGCCTGGATGCTGGAAGTGATTATCCCGTTGACATTCACGCTGATCGGTCTGCGCTATCTGATGATGTCGTGGGCTGGGCGCGGCTGTATCTGCGGCATCGCAAGGATGCGAACGGGGCGATCAAGTGAGTTTTACCGCACCGCTATTGCTATTACTGGCAATCCTGCGCACACCCCTGTTCGTGGTTATCGCACTCAGCGCGATGCTCGGTTTTTATAGCCTGGACATCGACCTCTCGGTGATCAGCATCGAGGTATACCGGCTCGCTGAAATGCCGGTATTGATTGCGATTCCCCTGTTCACCTTTGCCGGCTACCTGCTGGGCGAGGGCAATGCGTCCACGCGACTGGTAAACCTGAGCAACAGTCTGCTGGGCTGGATGCCGGGCGGGCTCGCCATCGTCGCCATCTTTAGTTGCGCGCTGTTTACCGCGTTTACCGGCGCTTCCGGTATAACCATCGTCGCGCTCGGCGGCCTGTTGTATCCGGCGCTGAAAGAGGCCGGCTACCCGGAAAAATTCAACCTCGGGCTGATCACCAGTTCGGGCAGCCTGGGTCTGCTGTTCGCGCCGTCCTTACCGCTGATTCTCTACGGCGTGGTCGCGCAGCAAATGGATCTCGACCAACCGGTGAGCATCACCGATCTGTTCCTGGCCGGTATTTTTCCCGGCCTGCTGATGCTGCTTATCCTGTCGATTTATTCGATGCTGCAGCCGCGGGATCAAAGCCGGCAACAAGCTTTTGATTTGCAGGTCGCAATCGCCGCGATCAAGGATGCCAAATGGGAAATTCCGCTGCCCTTGCTGGTACTCGGCGGCATTTATGGCGGTTACTTTGCGGTGTCGGAGGCAGCGGCGGTAACCGCGGTCTATGTGCTGATTGTCGAAGTTTTGATCATTCGCGAGATCAGGCTCACGGAGTTGCCCAAGATCATGCGCGAGTCGATGATGCTGGTCGGCGGCATACTGATCATCGTCGGGGTTTCGCTGGCGTCGACCAACTACCTGATCGACGCCGAGGTTCCGACCCGAATGTTCGCCTTCGTGCAGCAGCACATCGACGAAAAGCTGACTTTTCTGATATTGCTTAACCTGTTCCTGCTGGCGCTGGGTATGATGCTCGACATTTTTTCGGCGATTGTCATCATCGTGCCGATCATATTGCCGATCGCCGTGGGCTACGGTATCCACCCGGTGCATCTCGGGATTATCTTTCTCGCCAACATGCAGCTGGGTTATTTCACCCCACCCGTGGGCATGAATCTGTTTATCGCGAGTTATCGTTTCGAAAAGCCTGTCATGACTCTCTACCTGGCGACCATTCCGTTTTTCGTCGTGCTGTTGATCGCGGTACTGATCATTACCTACTGGCCGGCGCTTAGCCTGGCCTTGCTACCCGAATAGATACCCAGGTCCTATTCGGTTATCGAAATCACGATCTTGCCGCTAGCCTTGCCCTCGTCCAGCCGCCGGTGTGCCGCGGCTATATCGTCAAGCGTAAACCGGCTGTCGATTTCGACGCGCAAT
The DNA here is from genome assembly GCA_963768295.1 of uncultured Gammaproteobacteria bacterium. Classification (GTDB taxonomy): domain Bacteria; phylum Pseudomonadota; class Gammaproteobacteria. Next base: position 156,479 of record CAVYHN010000023.1, read on the forward strand.
TTGCCCGCCGCGAGCAGTTGCAGGCCTTGCCTGACGATTTCCGCCTGGTTGTCCAGGTGGTCCTGCAGGCTCAGCAGCATCGGCGTCAGCATCATGACATTGTGGATGGTCAGGTTGTTGACGTAGGCGGTCTCGTTTTCATCGTCACCGGGCGTGCCCATCAGCGTTACCAGGCGGCCATAGGGCGCCATTAGCGGGATGGTTTTCCTGAAAATCTCTGGCCCCAGATTATCCAGCGCGACACCGAGTCCCTGCCCGAAAGTCCATTCGCGCGAGACTTCTGCAAAGTCTTCCGAGCGATAGCGAATGGCGCGTTCGACGCCGAGTTGCGTTACCAGCTCGACCTTGTCGTCGGTGCTGACGGTGGCCGCGACGCGCGCGCCGCGCAGCGCCGCCAGCTGGATCGCAACGTGGCCGGTACCGCCGGCACCGGCGTGGATCAGCACGAACTCGCCAGCCGCCAGCTGGGCCCGGTCGTACAGCGATTCCCAGGCGGTGATGAGCACCAGCGGCAGCGCCGCGGCGGTGGCGTCGTCCACCGAATCTGGAACCAATGCCAGCTGAGACTCGGGAACCACGGCGAACTCGGCGTAGTTGCCGAAGCCGCCGCCGATGCCGCCGTTGCAGTAGCAGACTCTTTGACCGGGCTGGATGCGGGTGACCTCGGCGCCTACCTGTTCGACGATGCCGGCGCCATCGTGACCGAGAATGCAGGGCCCAGCGTTATCGACGTATGGACCAAAGGCGCGAAAATATCCATCCGCCGGATTAAGCGCGGTGGTTCTGAGGCGCACCAGTACATCCCGGCCCGACCCCGGCCAGGGCAAGTCCACGTTACTGATCTGCAGTGTATCCGGGCCCCCCGGCGTGGTGAGTACGGCGGCTTTCATTTTCATGGCATTTCTCGTAGTTGCAGATTCTGGTTTTAATCTATCGGCTAATTATCTGCCAGGTATTTATCGCGAGTCACGAATTTCCGGATTTTGCGCGATTCGGTCAAGGCAGTTTTTTTCATCAGGACTTACTGCCGGGAATCGGATCGCCCGGGTCACGTTCGGCACCGAGCCGGTAAACCCACATCGCCGTGGTCGGGCAACCTCGGACCCGCGCCGGCGGGTAGCCGATTCGCGCATCGCGTTGTGAGACTCGGGCCGATTCAGGGTGATTGTCGTCACCCGCTCACGGGCCTGGTATAAAACGTCGCCGAATTTCACGCTGATGACTCCATTGTCACGAGGCTCAGGGGCGGAAATATCTGAAACAGTTGGGTTTGATGATTTCCCATCCCTGGTCGAGAATATCGAGGACCTCCGGAGGCAGCGGGGGATGGGCGCAGGCCGCCATGTTTTGCGCCAGATGATCGGGCCTGCTGACACCGAGGATGATGCCATCGCCCTTTTCAGCATCGAGCAGGGAATGATTGACCAGCCAGCTCATCGCCACTTCGACCGGCTTTACTCCAAGATCGCCACAAGCGCCCCCCAATTGCTGCAGGACGTCGAAATAATCCTCGCGCCAGTAACGATCGACGTAGCCACGCTCCGGCTTGAACCTGCCGCTATCAGGAATATCGTTCTGCGACCGATGTTTACCGGTCAGCATGCCGCCCGCCAGCGGGTTGTAAGCATAGAAGCTGATGCCGTAGTGGCGCAGGCAGGGAAACAGTTCGCGCTCGACATCGCGCGTGAGCGCGTTGTACATGCCCTGGTAAACCGTTGGCTGCATCCAGCCGTTGTGACGGCATATCTCGACCACTTCGGCAACCTGCCAGGCGGCGTAATTGCTTAAACCAAAGTCTTTGAACTTGCCCTGCTGATACAGTTCGAAACAGGCTTCCAGGGTTTGTGCGACCGGCGTGTCGAGGTCGGGCGAATGCAGGTACAGCAGATCGATACGGTCGCGACCCAGCCGGCGCAGTATTTCAGCGAACTGTTGTTTGACCTGTTGCGCCTGTAAACCTTCGTCATTCCAGGGGTTTACCTTTGAAGCGAGGTAGAGATTGTTTCCGCCCTGTGCGGGCAAAAGCCGGCCCAGCATTTCCTCGGTTTTGCCCTTGCAGTAGGCATAGGCGGTGTCGAGTTCGCGATTGCCGGCCGCGGCAAACTGCTCGATCAGAGCTTGCGCGCTCGTCTGATCGACCTGGTCGCCGAACGTCATGCTACCTAGAATTTTTTTCATGTTAATCCCTTTTTTTCTGTTGCGGGCATGTCAGCTTGCGGCATAACCGCCATCGACCATGTAAACCCCGCCGGTGCAGTAAGCCGAGGCGTCGGAGGCGAGATAAACCGCGAGCCCGGCCAAATCGTCAGGCTCGCCAATGCGTCCCATCGGCAGCTTACCGATGAAGTGGTCATGTGTCTCCCGGTCGCTCCACAATGCTTCGCTGAACTTGGTTTTGATCAGGCCCGGGCAAATTGCGTTGACGCGGATATTGTCGCCACCCCAGTCCTGCGCCATCGCCCTGGTCAGGTTGATGATTGCGGCCTTACTCACGCTGTATATGCCAATGCCGGGTTCCGGGTTGAGGCCGCCGATCGAGCTGATGTGGATAATCGAGCCGCCGCCGCGCCGTTGCAGGATCGGGTAGGCGCGCTTGCATAGTTCGAAGGGACCTTTCAGATTGACGTCGATAATCTTGTCGAAGGCGCGTTCATCGGTATTTTGCAGCGGCCCGTAGACCGGGTTGGCGGCGGCGTTGTTAATAACGATGTCGAGTCCACCGTAAGCTTCGACGGTGTTGTCCACCAGTGCCTCTACTTCGTCGATGCTACCCACATTGGCCGCAATACCGGTTGCTTCGAAGCCATCTTTCCTGAAGGCTGCGGCCACGGCATCCACGGCTTCCTGCTTGCGGCTACTGAGCACGACTTTTGCGCCAAATGCGGCCAGGCCACGCGCCATCGCCTCACCGATGCCCTTGCTGGCGCCGGTAACCAGCGCGACCTTACCGTCGAGATCAAACATGGATCGATTTGCATTTGGCATTTTTCACCCGTGCGTGAATTTCTGTTATTGCGACTAGTTTACCACGCGGGAAATCGCCTGAGCTTTGCTTATGCTCGAGCCAAGTCATATCTCTCGGTCAGCAGTAATAATAATTCAACCAATTAGTTGACTAATTTGATGTAAACAAATATATTCAACTCTATGGTTGAATATATCGATGATGTAAAGCTTTCCCGCTTGCTCAAGGCGGTTAGCGATAGCACTCGTCGCTCGCTACTGACCCGACTCTGCCAACAGGGCGCTACCCGGGTTACCGACCTTGCGAACCAGTACGATATGTCGCTCAACGCGATTTCGAAACACATCAAAGTACTCGAGGTGGCCGGGCTGGTAAAACGCACCACCCTGGGTCGCACTCATCTGATCCAAGCCGACCTGGAGCAGGTTGAATTGATGTCGAACTGGTTCGCTTCGCTGAAATCCATCTGGGCGCTGAGCCTGGATCGACTCGAAGACGTTTTAAATAAAGGAGAAGAAGAGTGACCGACCTGAGCGTAAACATTAACCAGACCATCAACGCGCCGATCGAAAAGGTTTTCGATGCCTGGCTCGATCCGTCAATGCTGGCGCGATTCATACTGCCGGATCCCGCGATGCCCCAACCCGAGGTCGAAAATGACCCGCGGGAGGGTGGGCGATTCACGATCGTTATGTTTGTCGGTGAAGATAAACTGCCGCATAGCGGTACTTACCTGACGATCGATCGACCACGCCGGCTGGCGTTCAGCTGGGAATCGGCTTTTTCGACCGATGACAGTAGCGTCACCCTGGATTTTACCGCCGTCGATGCGAACACAACCAACATCGAGTTAACCCACGTGAAGTTCTTGCACGAAGAAGCGCGCTCGGATCACGCGGGCGGATGGGGCAATATCCTCGATAAACTCGCCGAGATTATCTAGCGGGTCACTGCCAGCGGGATTACACGGGAGCAGTCACCAGTGGCTGCTCTCCCTGCTGGTAATTATCGTAAAAACGATTCAGTGCTTCGATGGTGCCGCAAACATGGATTTCGTCGCCTGGCTCGAGGCGGAACTCCTGCGGGAAATCCATCACCATCTCGCCTGCACGTTCGACGGCCACAATGCTGCAGTCGGCTGACATTGTCTTCCAGCGCGGCACAGGCGATGATCGGTAAATCCGGCGCTATATCATGCATGCCAGTTACAGGCTTGCGGCCCGCTTCCGTGGAGGTAAGGCACAGAAAAGATTGAGCGTTTGTCAAAGTCCATTCGCATGCAATGCCGGGTTGCAAGCCGGAGCCTGAAGGCGCGGTTGCAATTGCGTGCCAGGTTTGCATACTCGGGCATGAAACTGGAAGCCGCCATCGCTCACCCGTTGCTATTATCGAGATGGGCTTGTGCGCAGGCGTAGAATTCGCCGCAGCTGCCCGCCGACACCTGAAAAATAACCTGGCCGCTGTCGCATCGCCGGGGTGTCATCGGCCTGCTGGCGCCGCACCATGTCCTGGATTAATTAACAGAGGGGAGACATGAACAAGATATCAATTTACGAATGGGACAAGCTGGAGCCGCTCGCACCGGCCTATGCGCTGGTGGCGGACGTCGATCTCGTTATCGTTCGCTGGCAGGATGAAGACGGCGTTTCGGTGCTATACGGCCGTTGCCTGCATCGCGGTGCGCTGATGTGCGACGGGCATGTCAGCGGTGGTGACCTGGTCTGCGGACTGCATAACTGGGACTACAGTTACAAAACTGGCGTGAGTTCGTACAACCCGAGCGAGCGCTTGCATCGATTCGAGTCCTGGCTTGAAGATGGCCAGGTCTGGGTCGACGCGGACGAAATCCGCGCCTGGGCCGTCGATAATCCCCAACCCTATAATCGCGACGCCTATCAGGGCCTTTACCAGGATTTACACGGCGCAGCGGAAGAGCCGCATACCCAGTACATCCAGCACCTGGCCGAGCATGGGCTAGCGAAAGTCGGGCATCACGGCCGGGTCAGCGCGATGGGCGTTGCCCGCGACGAATTGCCCAAATGGGAAGATATCCAGATTCTCACCGCGCAACTGCATAAGGTTCCCCTGCTGGACGAAGCCGCGGTCGGTACTGAAGTCGTTATCGGGCCGAATGCGAAAAAGCCGTTGCTGCTGGAAAGACCCCTGTTTGTCTCCGACATGAGCTTCGGCGCCCTGTCGGAGGAAGCCAAGGTTGCGCTGGCGATGGGTGCGGAACTGGCCGGTACCGGCATCTGTTCAGGTGAAGGCGGTATGCTGCCGGATGAACAGGCTGCCAACTCCCGCTACCTCTACGAGCTCGCATCGGCGCGCTTTGGCTACTCGATGGACAAGGTGCAGCGCTGCCAGGCGTTTCATTTCAAGTGCGGGCAGGGTGCGAAGACGGGTACCGGCGGTCATCTGCCCGGCAACAAGGTCAAGGGAAAAATTGCCGAAGTGCGTGGCCTGGCCGAAGGCGAAGCGGCGATATCTCCGGCGCGTTTTCCGGACTGGGAGCATGTCGATGACTATCGCGACTTCGCCGCGAAGGTGCGTGAAGCGACCGGCGGCATTCCGATTGGGGTAAAGCTTTCCGCGCAACATATCGAGCGTGATATCGAGGCCGCGTTGCAGATAGGCGTCGATTACATCATCCTCGATGGGCGCGGTGGCGGTACCGGCGCCGCGCCGCTATTGTTCAGAGATAATATCTCGGTGCCGACAATCCCGGCCCTGGCGCGTGCGCGCCGCTATCTCGACCGGCAGGGGCGTGGCGACGTTTCGCTGGTCGTTACCGGCGGGCTGCGTCTGCCGGCGGATTTCGTCAAGGCCATGGCGCTTGGCGCGGACGCCATCGCCATTTCGAATTCGGCGCTGCAGGCAATCGGTTGCCTCGGCATGCGCGCCTGCCACACCAATAATTGCCCGGTTGGTATTGCGACGCAGCAGCCGCATCTGCGTCAACGCCTCAAGATCGAAACCGGGGCGCAGCAACTGGATAACTTCCTGCGCGCCGCGACCGAACTGATGCAGGTCATGGCACGCGCCTGCGGGCACGATCACCTGGGCAAGTTCTGCGTCGACGATCTGACCAGCTGGAAGCCGGAGATGGCGAATCTTGCCGGTGTTGCCTATGGTGGCGTCGCGCCCGAGTGATCAGGCTGTTGCATGGGTATCTGGCGATTGGGCAGGTGATTAGGATGATCCGAGTAGAAAGCCGACTCAATCCGAGCCGATGCTCGAGTTTGCACGGCTGTATCCCGAACTAATCCTCGAGAATCAGGCTGCTTATTGTTGTCGTATACCGCGAGCGAGTGTCGTCGCCGTCGATTGACAGCCAGATTGCGATAACCTTCTGCGGGATCTCGAGTTCGTAGGTGAAGCTGAAATCGCCGGATTTATCCAGCAGCCATACGTTGTTTTCATAAATGAGCTCGGACAACGGATGTTGGCGCTGTTGCCCCAGCAGGTTCTGTTGCTGGACAGCATTCAAAAAGTATATCTTCTCGATGCCGGCACCTTTCGGCGCAAGGTCGAAGAGTGTCTTGATCCACTTTGCACTGAATAATTTCTGCAGCGGATTCAGGGTTTTCTCGCCGGCAATCACGAGTCCGAGCTTGAGGGAAAAGTCGTCCTTGTTCGGACCGCCCTGGGTGTCGGCAGGCAGGTTCAGCAGGTTACTGAGATTTCCCGTTACCGATACCCTGCTGACCGTTTTCGGCCCATCGAGAGGATAGATAATCGGGCTCGCCGACCGGTCTACGGTTACCAACATGCCCTCGCGAGTGAAGCTCACCTCGTTAGCATCGAGGCGATCGTATTCCAGCAGCTGCCAGTTCCCCGCTTCCTGCACGGGCAGGGCAATGGCACCGGCAAGAACCAGCGTATTGAATTTCATTGCAGGTTTTTTCAAGATTTATCAGGTCCTTAAGATTACGCTTCGACCGGGGAATTGTATCAAATTAAACCGGCTTCCCAGGGTTTCCGAAAATCGAGGTTTGAGATATCTTCAGCAAATTAACCAGGATAGAAAGAGCCGGAAAGACTATGGATTTTATATCGAAGGTAACGGTGGCGGCCGCGCAGGTCGATGAACTCGGACATCTCAATCACGTGTCGGCGGTGGATATGCTGCAGTATGCGCGAGACGACTGGTATGCGGCGGCCGGGTTATGGGAAGGGCGCGCCTGGAGCGGTGACGAGGTACTCGCCACGCTGGTACTGAATATCAATATCAACTACCGGCTCGAATGTTTTCTCGACGAGGCGCTCGAAATTATCACCCGGCCATTGCAGCGCGGTAACAAGAGTTTCACGCTGGCGCATGAAATCATCAAGCCGGACCGCAGGATTGCAATCGACGGCAGCGTCACCAGCCTGATAATGGATATGAAGCAGCATCGAACCCAGCCGGTACCCGAATGCCTGGCCCGATACTTCCCGGCGCGCGCGCAGGGTGGGGATAGTCCCGCCTAGTCGACCAGGCTGTCGGCGCGCACCGTGGTTTCGGCATGCGCCTCGGTGACCTTGCCGTACAGGTTTAAAATCCTTGCCCGACTGCCGACCATGCCCGGTTTTTCACTGAACGACATGATTAACAGCAGGCGGTCGTTGTCACCGGTATTTTCGGTCACCTGGTGCAGCGAAAAACGCCCCAGGAAAAATTGCAGATCGCCGGCGTTCAGCTGCAGGCGTTTGACGCGACTGCGATCGCCGTCCAGCACTGCCTTGACTTCGTCGTAACACTCGTCCTCGGCACTGCGCAGGGCTGGAATGTATTCGAATATCCCGCCGGAGCTGGCGGGTTGCAGCAACATCGTGATGGTGAATTCATTGGTATCGAAGTGCCAGTTGAACTGTTGCCCGGGTTTGCCGACGTTGACGATCATGTTGGATACTGGATCCTCGTAGATAAAAAGTTCGTCCTTGCCCAGGCATTCGGCGAGGAATTGCTTCAGTGGCTCCCAATAGTAAAGCCGATGCGCCGTGGTCTCCGCGCCAAACAGGTCGGCGGTGATAAAGCCATTGGTGCGTGGGATAAACAGGTTGAGCGGATGTTCTGCGGGAAATTCGGAATTGCCATCGTTCAGGTAAACATTGCATAGTTTGCGCGGTGAATAGTAGGTTTCCGCTTTACGCTGATTTGCTTCCGCCAGCAAAGCCTGCAAGCCATTCTCGCTGAAAAAATCGCGTATCACCGCACAGCCATCCTCCGCCAGTTCGGCCCTGACCTGAGCGATGACCTTCTGGCGAGCCGGGCTGTCGGCTGCGTCGATCGGGTAGGCGGCGTGATTTATGATATCGGTGCAGGCGAGGTTGGTTGACATGGCGGACTGCTCGGTTGGCGGGTTTATCGAAGCTGGCTATCCTTGCTGGCCCGACGGTTGATGCCGGCCTGGCCGGCCTGTTCGCGGTCGACTTCCTGCTGGCAGCCGACGCAGAGGCGCACGCCGGCAATGGCCTGGCGCCGCGCCTCGGGAATCTCGTTACCGCATTCCTCGCAGTGGGTCAGACTTTCGCCCTTGGGTAAACGGCTGCGCGCCAGTTCGACCGCGTCCTCGACGCTGGCGTCGATCTGATCCTGCACTGCACCGTCACGTGCCCAGCCTGTGGCCATGATTGTTACCGGGTTTCTTTCCAGGCTGCTATTCTGCACCGACCAACCGTCGTATTCAATCGGGATCTGCGATTTCAAGCGGCGGATTGCGCGCCTCGATATCGGCCGCGGCGGCAAACAGTATGTCCTCGCGAAAGCGCGCCGCGACCAGTTGCACGCCCATTGGGACTTTCAGGGAATCGCCGGTCGCCACGGATATTGCGGGCATGCCCATCAGGGGCAGCGCTATCTGCGTCATCTGGGCCTGCAGCACCCGGTGAAATGATTGTGCCGACTCGACGTCGAGCTGATCCGGGAAAGGCGGCTCGCCCGAGACCGGGCACAGCAGCACCGGGTATTCGGTCAGAAACTGCTGCCAGGCACGTGCCAGCCCGACGCGTTGCTGCAGTGCTTCCATCAGGCTCTCCATGGTGGGAGTCGGGCAATTTTCGCGCAGCTGCGCATAGACGAAATTTGCGTCCGGGTCATCCTCTCGCCGCACCGCTTCACCGCCGTTATAAGCATACTCCGACATCCACAGCAGCAACTGCAGGTGCATGGCTTCGCGCATGGGTGGCGGCTCGACCTCGGTCACGTCCCAGCCTGCTTCAACGAGCTGTCTGGAGGCCTCGCGCAGCGCCGCTTCGACATCCCGGGTAACCTCTAATCCGTCCGGCGCAATGCACAGGGCCGCGCGTTTGGGCAGTGGCGACTGCGTGAGCGGGACCGGCACCCACCAGGGATCTAATGAACTTGCGGCGGACATCGCCTCGAGTCCCAGCCGGAGGTCCTCGATACTGCGCGCCATCGGGCCCGATACCGCGGTCAGTTGCGCGCCGATGTGGCGGTCAGGCAGCGACAGGTTTACCGCCGGCACGCGCCCCAGGCTGGGGCGAATGCCGTGCAGTCCACAGGCGTAGGCGGGATAACGGATCGAACCGGCGATATCGGTGCCATGCCCGATTGCGCAGATGCCGGCGGCCACCGACGCGGCGCCACCGCCAGAAGACCCACCCGGGGTAATCAGGGCGTTGCGCGGATTGAGCGTATGCCCGTGCAGCGAGTTGCGCGTGAACCAGCGCATCGAAAATGCCGGGGTATTGGTACGGCCAACAACGATGGCGTCGGCGTTTTTCAGGTTCGTGACCACCGGGCTGTCCTGCTGCGCCACCAGGTCCTGCTGAATGCGAATGCCATTAGTGTTGGCGCAGCCCTGCTGGTCGATATTGACCTTGATCGTCAGCGGCACTCCGGCCAGCGCCCCGACGGCTTCGCCGGCCGCGATCCTGTCGTCCAGCGCGCGCGCCGCGGCGAGCGCCTGATCGGGCATCTCCTGCACGACCGCGTTGATTTTCGGATTGACCTGCTGCAATCGCCGCAGCGAGCTTGCGATTACCTCGCTGGCAGACAGGTCACGATTTTTGACCCGCGTCGCAATTTCGGCTGCGCTCAAGCGCCAGTATTCGGTCATTGCTTACCTCCGTTGATTGCTGCCGCCACTATAAAACTGCTTAAACCAGGGCGTGCTTATTGACTAGCGCCTGACCTGGCAGGTGATTTCGACCTTGCTGTCGCCGAACAGGCGTTTCGACTCGACGGTGGTGCGCGCCGGATAGGCATTGCCGCCGAAAAATTCGCGGTAGGCGGCATCCATTGCATCGAAGTCATCGAGATCTGCAAGGTGTACCTCGACCTTGACGATACGTTCCCTGGATAGCTGCAGTTCGTCGAGAATCTGGCCGATCGTGGATAATACGGCGCGGGTTTCGGCGGCGACGTCACCGAGCGCCTCGAGACCGGCGGGGAAGTCCGCCGCGACCAGTCCCGACAGAAAGGCGTACTGGTCATCCAGCACCACCTGGCTGAATGGCGCCGCCGACTCGGGGACGGCAGCTGGCTGGATTCGAGTTAAGATAATAGTGCCGCTTGCTAGCCGATCATATTGGCGCCGATGATTAACAGAACGCATAGCACGACGAACGCTACGAAAGTGATAACCATGTGTTTGGTCGTGGTCTTATCGTCTTGATCTGGATTCATGTTTTGTTCCCTCTCGGATATTTAATAAAGTACTATATAGTGCCGAAGCCGACGACAAATTGCCACCGTGTATGATCGATAAAAACTACGCCACGCTCGCGCTAGCTAATCCGCAAACGCAGGTTCTGCAAATCACCCTGAATCGACCCGAGTTCGCCAATGCCTTCAATACGCAAATGGCGACCGACCTGATGCACTGCTTCGAGGCCCTGGCCATGGATGCGGGCGATACCCGCTGCATCGTGATCACCGGCGCCGGCGAGCGCGCATTTTGTGCCGGCGGCGATCTCAAGGAGCGCGATGGCATGAGCAACGAAGCCTGGACTGCCCAGCACCTGATATACGAACGCATGATCCGCGCCGTCATCGACTGCCCAATCCCGCTGATCGCCGCCGTCAATGGCGCCGCCTTTGGCGGTGGTTGCGAGCTGGCCTGCGCGGCCGATTTCATTTATGCCGCCGACAATGCCCGTTTCGCGATGACGGAAACCAGTCTCGGAATCATTCCGGGCGCCGGCGGTACGCAAACCCTGGCGCGTGCGCTGGGCGAGCGGCGCGCCAAGGAATTGATCATGTCGGCCCAGCGTTTCGATGCCGCGCAGGCGCATCGATGGGGCCTGGTCAACGCGGTGCATGCGCCGGAAAATCTGCTCGATGAGGTCCTGCAGGTAGCCGGCCGTATAGCCGCCAATGCACCGCTCGCGGTGCGCCAGGCCAAGCAGGCGATTCATCGCGGTCTGCAAATGTCGCTAGCCGATGGGCTCGCGTTCGAAATCGAAGCTTATAATCGCACCGTTCCGACCGAAGATCGTCGCGAGGGGGTACGGGCATTCAACCAGAAACGAGCAGCACAATTCCAGGGGAAGTAGAGCCATGTCGAACGAAGTCATTCTGACCTGCGCCGTTTGCGGCGGCCACAACAACCATGACAAACATCCCGATTACCCGATTACCCCCGCACAGATCGCCGGTGATTGCATCGATGTCGCCAGGGCGGGTGCGGCGATCGTGCATATTCACGTACGCGACCCGGAAACCGGGATGCGCTCCGGCGATCCGGCGCTGTTTCGCGAGGTGGTCGAGCGTATTCGCGATTCCGGCAGCGATGTGCTGATCAACCTGACCACCAGCGAGGGCGCGCGCTTTGCACCAGGCGAGGATAACGCCGCGATCGGCGGCCCCGGAACTACCCTGGTGCAGCCGCTGGAGCGCCTGCATCACGTCGAGGAACTGCGTCCCGATATCTGCACCCTCGATGTCGGCACCTTTAATTTTGGCGAAACCATCTTCGTCAACACGCCGGCGCATTTACGCATCATGGCCGAGCGCATCCGGGAACTCGGCGTGAAACCTGAGCTGGAGGTGTTCGAGCCCGGTCACATCATGTTCGCCCACAGGCTGATCGAGGAAGGGCTGATCGACGGGCCGCCGATGTTCCAGCTTTGTCTCGGCATTCCGCACGCCGCGCCGGCGACGCCCGAGATACTCAATGTCATGAAGGGACTCCTGCCGGGCGACGCCAACTGGAGTGCGTTCGGTATTGCGCGCATGGAATTTCCGATCGTCGCCCAGGCCGCCAGCCAAGGGGGAAATTGCCGTGTCGGCCTCGAAGACAATCTCTACCTCGATAAAGGCGAGTTCGCCACCAATCTGAAGCTGGTCGAGCGCGCGGTGCGTATCATCCGCGAAGTCGGGCGCGAACCCGCGACGCCGGCCCAGGCCGCGCAGCGTCTCGGTATCGCGAGATAGCGATGGCACGGCTTTACCTGATCCGGCACGCGCAGTCGGCCAACAATGAAACCTGGGACGGCAGCGATCACCATCCCGAGCGCGATCCCGATCCGGAAATCACCGCAATCGGCCATCGCCAGGCGGAAACGCTCGGGCAGCACCTGGCGCATCCGCATGCCGAGCCGCGCCAGCATCCGTTTGTGCCCGCCGCGGAGATTCGCTTCGGTTTAACCCATGTCTATTGCAGCCTGATGACGCGCTCGATTCTGACCGCCGAATACATTGCCGCGGCCTGTGATCTCGAGTTAGAGGCATTGCCGGATATCTTCGAAAAACACGGCATCTACGATGCCGACGGTGACGGCAATCTCGAGGGCCTGCCGGGGCCGGGCCGCGCTTATTTCGAGCAGCGCTTTCCGCGACTCGGCCTGCCGCAGGAAATTAATCCGGACGGGTGGTGGAATCGTCCCTTCGAGGAAGAGGCCGCGTTTGTCGAGCGTATAAAAAAGGTAGTTGCCGACACCAGGCAAAGGCTGGACGAAAGCGACGAATGTATCGCCATGGTCGTGCATGGCGATTTTATCGACCAGTTCGTCAATGAACTCATGGGCGTCGAGCGGCATCGGCATAATTACGCTAACCACTGGGTCGCCAACTGGACGTTTCACAATACCTCGATATCGCGCATCGATTTTGTCGATGGCTCGCATAACGTCGTCTACATGAACCGAATCGATCATCTTCCCAACAAGTTAGTGACCTGGTAATGAATGACCAGCTGAGTCCCGCCGAAGTTGCTGCCTACCGGGGCTAGCCCGCATGTCGCGCGAGGGTAGCGCAGGCCAGTTATCTATTATGCTCGTTAAATCAATGTCTTATCTCTTTGCCAGGGCAGCTTGCTTAGACTATGCAGGCTAGCTACATCTGCATGGCTTGGGCGATCTCCAGCGAACCTTCCGCTTTCACGATGAGGCAGCCCTGGGCGATAGCGCTGGCCTGCTCCAAACTGGCAGGATTAGCAATCTTTGCCGGATAATCGACCCAGGTTCCGCTTGTGCCATTTATACTTGGGGGGTGTAGAATACGGCCCAATGGATTTGGAAAGACCAGGCAACCGAAGGAGAGCGAGCCATGCAATCCACCTTAATGTACAGAATCCTGCCCCTGATTCTGGCCTGTTTCGTAATCAGCAACCCGGGATACGCCAAAGATGTCGCCGCCAAGGTCACTTTCCTCAAGGGCACGGCCTGGGTGCAGGAAGGCGTGGCTAGCAACCCACTGGATACCGGTTCGATAATCTACGCTGGCGACCAGGTACGCACCGGCAAAAAAACCAATCTACAGATGCGTTTCCTCGATAAGACATTTTTTGCGCTCGGGCCCGAGGCCAGCATGAATATCGACAGCTATAACGAAACCGAGGCGGCCGAAACCAGTTTTGCGACCAGTATTCTGCAGGGTGCGTTTCGCTTCGTATCGGGTCTGCTGGCCAGGAATAAGCCGGAGAAGGTCAGGGTGAAGGTATCGGTGGGTACTATCGGAATCCGCGGAACCGACGTGGCGGGCGAGGTTTTCGCGCGTGGCGAGACCGATGACGGGGTCGTCGAGGCGTCCGCCAGGATTATGTTGCTGGAAGACGAGGACGGCAGGGATACCGCGATCGAAGTGTTCAACGAGTTCGGCAGCGTGACCATCGACGAACCGGGATTTGGTACCGAAATTCCGGACGAGCATAGTCCGCCTGGCCCGGTTCGGCGCATGCAGATTCGAACCATCAATAACCTGTTACGCGCGATCCGCAATACCACCCGCAGCAGCACGCAGCGCCGCAGACTGCCTTAGGTGAATTATCCGCCAGCTCCGGTTTTGCCGTTTCGCCTGGCAGAAACGAAATCGCGGGTCTTGCCATCGCTGGAACGCTCGAGTTACCCGCGGAACGTCTGAAATGCGGAAAACCCTATGCCAATGCCTGCCACTCGGCCAGCACCTGTGACGGCGTAATGTGGTTGATATCGGGTTCTGCATTGTCGGCCGCCGGTGCTCGACCCACTATTACGCGAACCGGGCTTAAGCTGCTGAGCGGGCGAAATCGAGCGGGACTTGCCTTGCCGAACAATACCACCAGCGGGCAGTTGAGCGCGGCGGCGGCGTGGGCCGGGCCGGTATCGACCGAGATACAGCTGTGCGCGAGCGACAACAAGGCCAGCAACCGGCGCAGCGGTAAATCATCGGCAACCGATTGCACGGCCTCGGGTTGCCGGCAATGGGCCTCGATTGCACGGCACATCGTGAGCTCCGCGGCGACCCCGCAGAGCAACACCTGCGTGCCCGGAAGCTGGGCGATCACCGCGTCGATGACCGCGGCCCAGTTCTGTTCCGGCCAGTACTTGGTATTGCTGCTGCGGTCGGCCTTGCCGCGGCGGGTAGTGCGCTTGCTGCCCGCCTGGATACAGACTAGCGGTTTGTCGGGGTCGAGTCCCCTTTGACCCAGCCACTGGCGGCATTGCGCCAGCTCGTCGGCGCTGACAAACAGTTCGGTATCGAGCCGTGGCGGTGTTTGTGGCGCATAGTCGAAACCCGGCGGCGATTCGTTGCCCAGGCGTAACCATTTTTCGCAATAGTGCTCGTTTTCTACCACCGGCAGGTCGAGCTGGTTGATGCTGTTATCACGCCTGATGCCGGCGCGCGCGAGCAAACGGTAGGATTTGGCGCTGGTCTCGCAAACCCAGACGAATCGATGCGGCTGCGCCCGGAGCTCGCTTACCAGTTGGCGTTGACTGCGGTTGATCCAGTAAGGCGCAGAGCGGGAATCGATGGTAAGCACCTGGCGCACATAGGGCATTTGCTCGAATAGCAGCTTGTTCCAGCCGCCGACGGCGACGACATCACAGGGCAGTCCGCCGCGCAGATAGAGTTGTTTCAGCAATGGCGTGATCAGGACCATATCGCCAAAGGCGCCGAAGCGGCAAACCAGCGGGTGAGAGTCAGGCATAAGCGGGCGAGGAATTATTTCGTCGAATGATATATTAACGCGAGCGAACAGCCCAGAAGTCATCCTCGTGCAAAAGGGGGGCTGCCAAAATTTACAGTTGTCATCCCGCGGCTTGAGCCGATGCGTCGGACCGGCGGGATCCAGTGTTAAAGGAAGCTTATTCAACTGGGCGAGCTTACGATAATCTGGAAAACTACCACGTAGCTTGCGGGATGACACCGCCTGTGCAGAGTCGTGGTTTGGGGCCGGGGCGTTAGCACTGTTGTCGATCGGGGCGAGATCGCGGCGGTCCGACGCTGCGGTAACGCTGGCGCGTTTGCGGGATACGCCGGGATCCGCGGGGCCTAAAGCCACGCAGGCCGCCTTAGGGCGGTGTCACTTGTAGTCCTGGTATGACTTTTCTTCGACGATGCTCGAGTTCAGGTGCAGGTTGACTTTTTTCTTGGCGTTGGCGCGATCATCGTTGGTGACATAAACTGCACGCGCCAGTTCTATGAAACGCTCGCCGAAGCGCTGGTGGCGCTCCTCGTCGCGGATATCGTCCTCGATTTCCCATAGCGCTTCGTTAATCGATTTGAGTTCCGTGGACAGCGCGGTGATTTCGGCGTCGGCCTCGACAGTCTCATCCCATACCTTGCTCAGCAGGTCGAGTTCGGTTTTGACATTGGCCACCTTGGCCGGGTCGCTGATGCGCTCCGCCTTGATTTGCAGGATGGTGATCTTGTCGAGCAATTCTCCGGGAGAAATCGGAATCAGAATTTCATTCATGGTTTGGCTGGTCTTTTTCGAGGCCGGCAATATTAACTGCGCGGCCGGCTTAGCTCAACCGGAATCGTGCGATCAGTATGGGCAGCAGCATCAGGTTCGCGACCAGCGCGGCGATCATCGCGAGTCCGCAGAGGATGCCAAAATATATCGTCGGGATGAAATTTGACAGCGACAGGATGGAAAACCCGAGCACGATGGTGACCGAGGTGTAATACATCGCGCGCGCGATACTGTTGTGACAGCGCCTGATCGCCCCCCAGAAATTGCGGTCCTGCAGGAATTCGCCGCGAAAACGGTGAATATAGTGAATCGAGTCGTCGACCCCGATGCCGATATTGATCGCGGCGATGGTGATCGTCATGATGTCGAGCGGGATGCCGAGCCAGCCCATCAGCCCGAGGATAAGGCCGGCGGCGATAATATTCGGCACCAGCGCGGCCAGCGCCAGGCGCACCGCGCGAAACAGCACGATAAACATCAGCAGGATCGCGATGAAAACCGCGCCGAGGGTCAGGATTTGCGAACGGAACAGGCTTTGCAGCAGGTTGTTGTACAGCACCGCCATTCCCGAAACGGTGACCTGCTCCGGCGCGAGGCCGTATTCGTTGGTCAGGTCGAAGTAAATCTGTTCGATCAACGCCTGGCGCCGCAGCGTCTCGCTGGACTCGTAAAGGCGGATACTGAAGCGCAGCTGGTTGCCGTCTGCCGACAGGTAGGGCGCAATAAGCGCCTGCTTGACCTCGTCAGGCAGGCGTTTATAAACCACGGCGAGCTTGAAGTCGTTATAGGGTTTGCCGTCATTAAGCGATTCCAGCATTTTGATGCCGGTATGCACCGACAGTACCTTGCCTGTTTCCGGCAGGCTGTCGAGGTATTCGTGGAAGCGGGCCACCTCTTCCAATCCGTCGCGATTGAACCAGTAGCTGTTGGTCGTGATATCGCCGCCACTGAACAGCTCGTCTTCGGTGAGTATTTCGTCCGCGGGTGCGTCGATGATCACGTCCATTGGCGTGGTGCCGCCGAGCTTGGTGTCGATCAGCGTCATGCCCTGGTAAATTTCGGTGCTGTCCTTGTAGTAGTCGATAAAACGGTTCTCGACCGAGAGTTGCGGTATTCCGGTGAGCGCGACGATGACCAGCCCGACAAAGATCAGCAGCGTGGCGCGCGTGCGATGCTGAATAAAATCCGCAATCGATGCGGTTACCTTGCCGGTGACGTCGTTCTTGATATGGGTATCCAGGCGCGGCAGCAGCATCAGCGCCGCCGGGAACAGGGTGAAGGCGAGCACGAAGGAGACTGAAATGCCGATGACCATCATCCAGCCGAAATCGATGACGGGACGAATTCCACTGACCAGCAATGAGCCGAAGGCGACCATCGTGGTGATCGCGGTGTAGAAACTCGGGCTGAATTTGCTGTGTACGGTTTCGCTGACCAGCTCGTACTGCTCCGCCTCGGGTTTGATCATGGCCAGCTCGCGGTAGCGCACCACCAGGTGGATAATCAGCGACAGCGTGATAATCAGCAGCAGCGAGATGAAATTCGACGACACCACCGTCACCGACCACTGCGCCCAGCCGAGATAACCCACCATTACCATCGCGCTGGTCAGGCAAACCGCCAGCGGCAGCACCACCCAGCGCAGATGCTTGAACGAAAACGCGAGTATGATCACGATAAACAGCACCACCCCGGCGCCGAAAACCTTAAGGTCGCTGCGGATAAACTCGATCGAATCGGAGGCAATCATCGGCACCCCGCCGAGGTATAGCGTGGCCTTGCCGCGATAACCGTCCATGATGGCGCGCACCTCGGCAATGGTTATCTGGAGCCGTAGTTTTTGCGCCAGGTTTTCGATCTTGATTTGCGCCGACAGTTCATCGAGGCGCGCGCGCACCTCGGGCATGCTGATTGCCTGGGCATATAACTTGTCGCGGTTATTGATCAAATCGATCAGCTTGCGATTGCTCGCCAGGTTCACCTGCATCGCGGTGGTGTCGCCCTGGCTGTTGACCAGCAGGTTTTCGTACAGCGGGCTGTGCCGCATTTCCTTTGCGGCGAGTTCGACGTCGACGTCGTCGCTTTCCAGCGTGCGCACCTTGCGCGAGATTTCGGCCAGCGTCATCGGCGGGCTGTCCACCAGTGGCACGTCGAGCAGGCTGATCACCGAATCGACCTGCTCGAGCGCGCTCAGCTCGCCGCGCAGACGGGTGATATCGGCCAGTACTTCAGCGCTGAACAGTTCCTGTTGCGGGCTATAGGTAACGATCAGGAAGTCGTCGGAGCCATACTGCTCGCGAATGCTGCGGTAGTATTTCAGGCTGCTATCGTTTTCCAGTACCAGCGAATCGGCGGAGGCGTCGAGCTCGAAGTCCGGGATAAATAGCAGGAAATAAACGATGACGGCGGTTAGCGCGATCAGTGTCACCAGCGGTTGTTTCAGCACCAGCCGGTCGTAAGCCCATATAAACCTGGAAAACATGCTTCGATATCCCTACTTTGCCGCGGCGTAAGCCCTGGAATCAAATCGACGGTAACCCCATTGATACTGCGCCGGGTGCTGGCGTACCAGCGCTTCGATCTGGTCGTTCATATACTGTGCGCTGTCGACGTCGTCCGCCGCCAGCCGCGCTTGCTCGAGCGGGCGAATCCGCAGACTGAACTCACCCGGCGGTGCGCTGCGGCACACGCTGGCAATAAATACGTCGCAGTCTATCTTGCTGCACAGGTTTTGCACCAGCGTGGTTGTCGGCGCGCTAAAACCAAAGAAGCTGGATTCGATGTAGGCCTTTTTGCCGCCGGGTCTCTGGTCGGGCAAAATCATCAGGCTCCTGCCTGCCTTCAGACCGATCAGCAGCTGGCGCAGGCCGTGTTTCTTGGTCGGCACCAGCTCGCCGCCGCTGCGCGCGCGGACTTGCTTGATGAAGCTGTCGACTTCGCGATTTTTACGCCGCTTGTAGAGCATGATCGCGTTGTAGTGCCGGCCGAGCCAGACAGCCAGTGTTTCCCAGCTGCCGAGATGCGGCACCAGGATGATGCGGCTCTGGCTCGATTGCTCGAACTCGTCGCAGACGTCGATCGACGTAATTCTGGCCAGCACCCGCTCCACCGGCCAGCACCAGATCGCCGCCAGTTCGGTCATCGCGTAACAGGTATGGCGCATGGCTTCGTGATACAGCGCCTGCTGCCCGGCACGGTCCAGATCGGCGAAGCACAGCCGAATATTCTCGCGCGCCTGCCGTGAAACCTGGTTCGACGTGTTGCGCAATACCAGGCTGATCATATCGCCAAGCCGATACTGGGCCCTTAGCGAAAAATGCGAGAGCAGTTCGAGCGAGCGCTGAGGGAGTGGTTTACCCAATTTAGCGTGATTGCTCGATCTTCGCCCAGCTGTCGCGCAAGGTCATGGTGCGATTGAAAATCGGCTTTTCGCCGGTCGAGTCGTAGTCGCTGATGAAGTAGCCCAGGCGCTCGAACTGGTAGGCGAGCGGGTTATCCGTCAATTCGATCGAGGGTTCGAGCCTGGCATTATCCATGACGACCCTGGAATCGGGGTTAAGCGCCTGGTGGAAATCCTGCGCCGCGCCCGGGTTCGGCACGGTGAACAGGCGGTCGTAAAGATTCACCGTCGCCGCCACCGCGTGGCGCGCGCTAACCCAGTGAATCGTGCCCTTGACCTTGCGCCCGTCCGGGCTGCTGCCGCCGCGGCTTGCCGGATCGTAGCTGCAGATCAGCGACTCGATTTCGCCGTCGGCATTCTTGATGACTTCCTTGCAGGTGATGTAATAGGCAAAGCGCAGGCGCACCTCGCGCCCGGGGCTCAGGCGGAAAAACTTGCGCGGCGCGTCTTCCATGAAATCGTCGCGTTCGATATAGATTTCACGCGCGAAGGGTACTTCGCGGCTGCCGTAGTCCGGGTTTTGCGGATGGTTGGCGCCGCTGAAGAATTCTTCCTGCTCCTGCGGGTAATTCTCGATGACGACCTTGAGCGGGTTGATTACCGCCATGCGCCTGACCGCGCGCGTATTCAGGTCGTCGCGCAGCGCGGTTTCGAGCACGCCCATTTCGATAGTGCTGTACTTCTTGGTGATGCCGATCATGTCGCAGAAGCTGACAATCGATTCCGGGGTATAGCCGCGCCGCCGCATGCCCGAGATCGTCAGCATGCGCGGGTCGTCCCAGCCGCTGACGTGGCCCTCGTTGACCAGCGTATTGAGCTTGCGTTTGCTGGTCAGCGAATACTCGAGCTGCAGCCGCGCAAACTCGGTTTGTTGCGGACGCGACGGAGTTTCGAGGTTATCCAGAATCCAGTCGTAGAGCGGGCGATGGTCTTCGAACTCGAGCGTGCACAGCGAGTGGGTGACGCCTTCGATTGCGTCGGACAGGCCGTGGGTAAAATCGTACAGCGGGTAGATGCACCATTTGTCGCCGGTGTTGTGATGCGTCACGTGACGGATGCGGTACAGCACCGGATCGCGCATATTGATATTCGCCGACTGCATGTCGATTTTCGCGCGCAGCACGTGTTCACCATCGGCATACTCGTCGTTCTTCATCGCCTCGAACAATTGCAGGTTTTCCTCGACGCTACGATTGCGGTAGGGGCCATCCACGCCCGGGGTTTTCAGAGTACCGCGGTTGGCGCGGATTTCGTCGGCGCTCTGGCTGTCGACATAGGCCTTGCCCTGCTTGATCAAATCGATTGCATAGTCATACAGCTGGTCGAAATAATCCGACGCGAACGGGTTGCTATGCCATTTGAAACCCAGCCACTCGACATCGCGCCTGATCGAGTCGATGTACTCCTGCTCTTCTTTTTCCGGGTTGGTGTCGTCGAAACGCAGGTTGCAGTAACCCTCGTAGTCGCGCGCAATCCCGAAATTGAGGCAAATCGACTTGGCGTGGCCGATATGCAGGTAGCCGTTGGGTTCCGGCGGGAAGCGGGTAACGACGGTCGATACCTTGCCGCTGGCCAGGTCAGCGTCGATGATATCGCGGATAAAATTGGAGCTTTCGCCGGTGTCGGCGCTGGAATCGGACATTGAGTGTTCTGCTTCGAAATCGAATCGCCGGATTCTAACCGATCCGGGGCTAAAGCTGAATTGGTTTACCCGTTATGTCAGCCCGCGGCTCGACCCGATGCGCCGGACCGGCGGGATCCAGCTTGACTCGATCTTCGCGTCGGTCCGGATACAGCCGGTCCGACGGGGTTCAGGGTCGAAGGAAGTGTCCCGCTAAACTGGATACCGCGGTCGAGCCGCGGTATGACAGGAAGGGGGGTCGAGCCGCGGTATGACGGGAAGGGCGGTCGCGCCGCGAGATGAGGCAGACAAGTTGAGTTACAATAAGCGCTGATTTTTTACCGGGAGCAAGTTATGCCACGTTTCAATCGACTGTTAATCACCGGCGCCGCGGGTAACCTCGGGCGCGAACTGCGGCGCGGACTGGCGCCGCTGGCGACCACGCTCAGGCTGACCGATCGGGGCGAAATGGCGCCGCCGGAGGCGCATGAAGAAACCATGTCCTGCGAGCTCGGTGACTTCGACGCGGTGATGAAAGTGGTCGAGGGTTGCGATGCCATCGTGCATTTCGGCGCCGCGCCGGTGGAACGTCCCTGGGAAGAGATTCTCGAAAGCTCGATCAAGGGCGGTTACAACGTTTACGAGGCGGCGCGGCGTCACGGCGTCAAGCGCATCGTGTACGCGAGTTCGATCCACGCGGTCGGTTACGAGCGCCGTGAGGTCGGTGCCGATACCGATACGCCGCATAATCCGGATACGCTGTATGGCGTTTCGAAGTGTTTTGTCGAAGACCTGGCGAAGCTTTATTTCAACAAGTTCGGCATCGAATCCGCCTGCCTGCGCATCAATTCCTGTTTTCCGGAACCTGCCGATCGCCGCCACCTCGCCACCTGGTTGAGCTTTGACGATATGGTGCACCTGGTAGAGCGCTGCCTGGTATCCGAGCGCATCGGGCATACCGTGGTTTACGGAATTTCCGACAATCAGGAGGCCTTTTTCTCCAATCATAAGGTTGCGCACCTGGGTTACAAACCCAAAGACAGCGCCGAGGATTACCGCGCCAGGGTCGAGGCAAAAGTGGGTCCGGGCGATCCGTTCGACCCTGCGATCGAGTTCGTCGGCGGGTTTTTATGCGCCTACGGGCATCCCGACGAAGAGGAACGCATCGAGCTCTGAAACAGTCTCGGCCGGCGCGATACTGCGTTGAAGTCGAGCGATAAGTTGCTCATGTACTCGCGAGTACACTGCGCTTTTGCGCCCGGTTTCACCTTGTCGCGCACTCGCCTGAGACTGTTTCGACGATTTGCCGGTTTGATACTCCCGTTGGTCAGGACTTCGAAGGGTGGTTATTCCCAGTGGCTGGGGATATCCAGTGCACACTGTGGTACTGCGGCTCGACCCGATGCGTCGGACCGGTGGTATTCAAGTCAAACTGGATCCCGCGGTCAAGCCGCGGGATGACGGTAAAGTAGACGCGGGATGACGGTAAAGTAGACGCGGGATGACAGTAAGGTAGCCTCAGGATGACAGTAAGGTAGACGCGGGATGACGGTAAAGTAGACGCGGGATGACAGTAAGGTAGCCTCAGGATGACAGTAAGGTAGACGCGGGATGACGGTAAGCTAGCCGCGGGAAGACACTGGAAACTGGGGGCACGGATCCACAGGCAGAGGGATGACTACCCCTGCATAATGCGCGCGGCGCTTGTTGCGCTTATTCCCAGTGGCTGAGGTGAGTCGATACTTCGGGAATCGGGCGCGGCGGTATTTCGAGCGCCGGGGTGCCGAGGTAGATAAAGCCGATGATGCGCTCGTTCTCCGCCAGCCCGAGCTCGCCGCAGACATAGGGGTCGTAGGCGTTGTCGCCGGTCAGCCAGATCGAACCGAAGCCGAGCGCATTGCTCGCCAGCAGGATGTTTTGCGCGGCGGCGCCGGCGCTCAGCATTTGTTCTATTTCCGGGATCTTGGGGCTTTCGATGAGGTGCGCGACGACCACCACGATCAACGGTGAGCGTAGCGGTTTGTCTTTCTGTTTCTTCAGGTAGGCAGGATCCACATCCGGTTCGCGCTGCAGAATCGCGCGGCCGAAGACTTCCGCTAACTTGTGCCGCGCCTGACCGCGAATGCTGATGAAACGGTAAGGATGCAGACGGCCGTGGTCGGGCGCGCTCATCGCGGTTTTGAGGATTAACCTCAGCTGCCTGTCATCGGGTGCGGGGTCGACCAGCGCCTTGGCAGGCGTGGAGTGGCGATCCAGATGTTTCAGCGAGTCGTTCATATTTCAGGCCGATGGCGTTTGGCGTCAAAGCCGCCAATGATACACTTTGGCTTCCATTGATGAGTAGTTTTTGTAAATGATCAGATACCAGATTACCAGCCTCGATCCCGCGACCCATTATTTCGATGTTTCGATCCGGGTCGATGATCCCGACCCGGCCGGGCAGGCGCTGCGTTTGCCTAACTGGATTCCGGGCAGCTACATGATTCGCGACTTCGCGCGCAACCTGCTCGACCTGGGGGCGAGCTGCGCGGATCAGCCGCTGGCGATCGAGCAGACCGATAAATCGAACTGGCGCGTTGCCGCCTGTTCCGGCGCGCTCACGATCGCCTACAAGGTCTATGCCAAAGACCTGTCGGTGCGGGCCGCGCATCTCGACCATACGCACGGTTATTACAACGGCAGCAGCGTTTTCCTCGAAGTGCTGGGCCAGTCGGAACAGGCCTGCGAGGTGCTAATCGAAAAACCGCCCGCTAAATACTGCGCTGGCTGGCAGCTCGCGACATCGCTCAAACGCAAACAGGCCGAGCCCTACGGCTTCGGGCTCTACCAGGCGCTCGATTATGACGACCTGATCGATCATCCGGTCGAAATGGGGAATTTCACCCGCATTCCATTCGAGGCCTGCGGCGTGCCCCACGACATCATCCTGAGCGGCCGCTTCGAATGCGACCAGGCGCGCCTGGCCGCGGATCTGAAGACTATCTGCGAACACCATATCCGTTTTTTCGGCGAACCGGCGCCGATGGATTACTACCAGTTCCAGGTGATGGTGGTGGGCGAGGGTTATGGCGGGCTCGAGCATCGCGCCAGCACCAGCCTGGTCGCGAAACGCGACAGCCTGCCAAAATCGGGGCAGGACAGGGTCGACGACGACTACCGCGATTTTCTCGGGCTTTGCAGCCACGAGTATTTCCATACCTGGAACGTCAAGCGCATCAAACCCGAGGTTTATCGACCTTATGATCTGCAGCAGGAGGTTTACACCGAACTGCTATGGGCGTTCGAAGGCATCACTTCTTATTACGATGACCTGGCGTTGCGCCGCTGCGGGTTGATTGACGCGGAGAGTTACCTCGAACTACTGGCGCAAACCATGACGCGGGTGCAACGCGGTCGCGGGCGCAGCCGTCAGTCGGCGGCGGAATCGAGTTTCAATGCCTGGACCAAATTCTACAAACAGGACGAAAACGCGGCCAACGCGATTGTCAGCTATTACGCCAAGGGGTGCCTGATTGCGGCCTGCATCGATTTGAGGATGCGTGAATTGAGCGCCGGGGAAACAAGCCTCGATGACGTGATGCGCAAATTATGGCAAGACTATCTCGAACTGAAGCCGGGGGTCGAAGCTGGTTATATTCAACGGCTGGTCTGTGAAATGACGGGTCAGGATCTGAATGATTTTCTCGATGATCTGATTTACGGCACCGGCGACCTGCCGCTGACCGAGTTGCTCGAGGCGGCCGGTGTCGAGGTGATACAACGCGCGGCAAGCAATCTGCAGGACAAGGGCGGCAAGGACGGGACCGGCGAATTGCCCAGGGTGGATTTTGGCGCGATGCTCAAGGCCGACGAAGGCGGGGTCGCCATTCAGCGCGTCGCCGAGGGCGGCTCGGCGCAAAGCGCCGGGCTGGCCGCGGGCGACTCGCTGGTTGCAATCGACGGCCTCAGGCTCGACCTCGGAAAAATCGAAAACAAACTGCAGCGCGCCAGCCCGGGCGATGTCTGGCGGGTGCATGCATTCCGGCGAGACGAACTGCATCGGTTCGAAGTCGAGCTGCGGCCGGCCGAGAACGATACTTTCGTGCTCAAAGTGACTGAGCAACCGAACGCGCAGCTGCGATCCTGGCTGAAGCTCTAGTGGTCGGGATGCCGATCGATCAGGCCATGGTAAAAAAGCTGGTGACGGATCATGGGCTCGACTGGCAGTACAGCCATGAAACCGAATCCACCAACGGCGATGTGCTGCGCCATTTCGAGCGGCATCGACGTGAAGTGACCGCGGTCAGCGAAGCGCAGACCGCAGGCCGTGGCCGGCGTGGTCGGCAATGGCATTCACCCTACGCGCGCAATATTTACTGCACTATCGGCCTGTACAAGACGCTGCCGGCCAACGCCCAGGGCCTGTTAAGCATCGTCACCGGAATTGCGTTGTGCCGCGCGCTGCAGCATTCCGCCGCGGCCGCGGTTAGCCTGAAATGGCCGAACGATCTGCTGTCCGACGGGCGCAAGCTCGGTGGTATTTTGATCGAATCGCGCCCGCAGGATAGCGGGCGATTCTATTTCGTGATCGGCTTCGGCCTGAACGTGTTCATGTCTGGCGAGGATCTCGCCGCCATCGCGCAACCAGCAACCAGCCTCGAGCAGGTAGCGGCACGGCCGCTCGATCGCAGCGCGGTTTTGACGGCGGCGATCGACGCCGTGGTGCGGGCGATCCGCGACTTCGACCCGCTGCAGGCGCAGGCGCTGAGCGCCGAGTTCGAGGCATTCGACGCCTTTCATGGCCAGGAAGTCGAAGTGGTCAGCGGTCAGGAGCGCATTCGCGGAATCAATCGTGGCATCGCCCAGGACGGGCGACTGCAGCTCGAGACCGCGCAGGGCCTGCAACTGCATTCGGCAGCGGAAATTTCACTGCGGGTCGGCGCCGAATGATTCTGCTCGATTGCGGCAATAGTTCGCTCAAGGCGCAGCTGCGGGACTGCGGACGTGTGCGGGCCAGCTATGCCTGCTCCTATGCCGTCAACTGGCCCCAACGGCTGGGGCACTGGTTACGTGCTACGGGCGCGACGCGTTGCTATCAGTCGTCGGTACTCGAGCCGCAGCGCCAGGCTTTGCTCGATGACTGCCTGGCGGCGAGATTTGGCGCAGCCGTGACGCGTTTCAGGTCAGAGCCGCGTGGCGGCGGCGTGATCAACGGTTACCGGCAACCCGAACGGCTCGGGGTGGACCGCTGGCTGGCGCTGATTGGCGCGGCCGGGTTGGTCGACGGCGACTGCGTCGTGATCGATGCCGGCAGCGCGATAACGCTCGATCTGTTACGCGGCGACGGCCAGCACCTGGGCGGCGCAATTCTGCCAGGTATTAACACTTCACTGCAGCGCTTCCAGCAGATTTTCAGCCATATCGATTTCAGCGACCCCGAGATTGGCGCAAGCGACGAACCCGGATGTTCAACCGAGGCCGCGATTCAGATAGACTACCCGCGGGATTCGATAGAGCGGCTGTGCGAACTGGTGACACGCTGGATTCAACACCTTGAGCGGGATGCAAGCGTTTTGCTGGCCGGGGGGGATGCGTCCAGCGTACAGGCCGAACTTGCGCAGCCGGGTCGGATAGTTCCTGACCTGGTATTTCTGGGCATGTCCAGATTGGCTGAGCAATGAAAGTATTTTTCGGATTACTGTTAATCGTCAATATCGCCTTCGCGGTATTCCAGTGGTTGCTGCCCTACGAACAGCTGTTTGTCGAAAAGAAAAAGGTTCCGCCCGCGGAACAGCTGCAGTTGCTGACCGATGCCAACACCCAGGTCGTCAGCGAGGCCGAGGTTGTCGCCAAGGTCGAAGCGGAGACCGACGCCCTGGAGCAGGCGGTGGCGAGAATCGAAAAGGAAGTCGAAGCCGAGCGCGCCAGACTCGTGACCGAGGATAACAGCGATAAACGTGTGTGCTATACCATCGGGCCGATCAAGGACAAGGCGCGGGCGATCGAAATCAGCGGGCGCTATAGCGGCAAGAAAGCGGTAACCGCGATCAAGTCTAGCCTGGAAAAGGAGTACCAGGGGGTCATGGTTTACATCGCCGGGCATAAAACCCGCGCCGAGGCGGTGAAAACCGCGAGCCGGCTTGCCGCCAACGGTATAACCGATCACATCATCGTCAACAACCCGGAGCAATCCAATATTCTGTCGCTGGGCGTTTTCGGCTTGAAACGTAACGCCGATCGGCTCAAGGCGCGCATCGAAAAAATGGACTTCGAGGTCGAAACCGAGGCGCGCTACCGTGAACGTACGATTTACTGGCTGTACGCGGAACAGTCGAGTGAAGCCGACGTGTTGCAGTTACTCGAATCTACCGACAACGAAAGCGGGATCAGCCAGATTCCGACGCAGTGCCTGCCGGGTTAGCCGGGCCTGCTTTGTTTTCGGCATCGCGATATTGCACTCCAGCCTGGTTGAAATACTGGTATCGGTTGTGATGGTGTCGGAATCGACATTGACGCGCGCATTATTTTTTACAGCCCCTGTCCGGCCCGCAAGCGTAAAGTGACTGTCGCAGCACTCGCGGTATTTCTGAACTAGAGTAATGTTATCTAACTTGCGGTATGAGAGTATTCTTCGACGAACCCCCGATCCAGGTCATGCTTGAATGTTTACCAAACAAACCAGGAATATAACCAGAGGTTTGGTTTTGGTTTTGCTTTTGAGCGCGTCCGGTTTCAGTCTCGCGACTGAGATCATAGTCGGGGTCGGAGATCGCAATGGCGAGGCGCTCGGTTTGCAGAATGGGCGATTAGTTGGCGCTCTGGCCCATCATTATCAATGCGCGTTCGACAGGTCTGGCCTGAAATTCGATCTACGCCTGCTACCGCAGGTTCGAAGTTTATATCTCCTGGAAAAAGGTGAAATCGATATCGCACTGCCGCTGGTGCATTCATCGGAGCGTGACGAATATGCAATATTCACGCGCAAAATGGCCGACATTCCGTTTGCTGCATACACGCAGCGGGAGATTGATTTGTCGGGTGATATTTCAAGCTATAAATTTGCCGTATTACGCTCCTCGGCCAGTGCCAACCTGGTGTCGAAGCGTAATGCCCAGTTCGAAGAAGTCACCAGTTGGGTGCAGGCGCTACAACTGGCTCAGCTGGGCCGCTTTGACGGCGCGGTGATTCCCGCCCCGGTCATCAAGGACGTTGATCCCGCGCTATTCGAAGGCATGAAAAGAACTGAGTTCGGAACGATTCCCATGTCACTGTACGTGTCGAAGAAAAGCCGTCAGGCGGGAATGTTGGTCGAACAGCTGAACGCTGCGATCGAGGAATGCCAGCGCTGAAACTGCGTTTAAGAGATCACGTCAAACGGCCCGAATCCGGGACTTGATCTGTTTCTGCATAAGCTCGACGAATTCTCCGTGCGGCACCGGTTTGGAGAACAGGTAACCCTGGAAATACTGGCAACCGTTTAGTTTTAACAGGTCGAATTGCTGTTCTTCTTCGACACCCTCGGCGACCACGTCCAGTCCGAGGTTTTGCGCCATCAAAATAATCGAGGATACGATCGCGACGTCGTCCTTGCTTTCGGCAATCTCGTTGACGAAAGACTGGTCGATCTTGAGCTCGTCGAGCGGAAACTCCTTGAGGTAACGCAATGACGAGTAACCGATGCCGAAGTCGTCGATAGACAGGTTAAACCCGTGCCGTTTCAGGATATTCATGAACTCGATGGTTTCGTCGATGTTTCTGACCACGGCTTCCTCGGTAATTTCGAGGGTGAACATGCTCGGGTCGAGTTCGGACTTACTGACCTCATAGATTATGGTCTTGATGAATTCGGGGTCGTTGAACTGGCGTGGGGATACGTTGATTGCGATATTTCTGAGGCCGGCCCTTTGCATTACACCGATGTCCTGTTGTGCGTACTGAAACGCCAGTCTCAAAATCTCCTCGCCAAGCGGGATGATCAGCCCCGATTCCTCGGCGATGCTGATAAAGCTAACCGGCGAAATCACGTCTCCGTTGGGTTCGATCCATCGCACCAGCGCCTCGGCCGAGACGATCTCACGATTCGAGTTGTACTTGGGCTGGTAGTACAGGTCGAACTCGTGATTGTTGATCGCCCTGGTTAGTTTGCGTTCGGTTTGCAGGCGATGATCGGCCGCCTCCTGCATCTGCGAGTGATACATGCGGATGGCGTCGCGGCCATCGGCCTTGGCCTGGTACATCGCGTTGTCGGCGTGTTTCAGAATCGATTCGAAATCCTCGAGATCGCCACGGAACAGTTCGATACCGATACTGGTGGTTACGCGGTAATGATGAATGCCGAGTTCGATTTCCCGATCCAGCTGCTGCTGAATTTTCAAGGCGATGTTGTGTGCTTCGCGCGCGGCCTGGTTATGGTCGGAGGACAGCATGCCTAGTAGCACCAGGAACTCATCGCCGCCGATCCGGGCCAGGGTATCGCCTTTTCTGACTGCCTTTTCGAAACGCCTCGAAATTTCGCACAACAATTGATCGCCGACGCTATGGCCGAGCGAATCGTTGAGCAGCTTGAAATTATCCAGGTCGATAAACAAAAGCGCGCCGTAGTGTTCGCGCCGCGCGCTCTGCAACAGCTCATACCTGAGACGCTGCTCCAGCAAATGCCTGTTCGGCAGTCCGGTCAGGTGGTCGTGTAGCGATTGATGCTCCATGTCGCGATAGGTTTGATACAACTCCTGTCGCATCATGTTCAGCGAATCGACCACCCGGGTCAGCTCGTCGTCCCGGGTCCAGTAGTTTTCATGACGCTCGAGTTTAAAAGTCTCGGGCGTATCGGCGAGATCGAGATTCACCACGTAATCGCTAATGCGATCGAGATGCCGTGTAATCAGGGTCCATACCAGCGCCCCGATAAACAGCGTGACCAGGAAGGTTTTAATCGCCTGATTGACCAGGATTATCAGCACGGTTTCGATCAGATGCTGGTAAACGAACTCCAGGGTCGCGATGACTTTCAGTTTTCCTAGCGGATAGGAAATGCTGCGGTCCCGGTATGCGAGGTCGAATATCACCTCGCGTGAATCACCCTCGGGCAGGCTGCCGCTGGCAAGCAGTTGATCGCCCTGTTCATCGACAAGTTCCAGGTAAACGATATCACGGTCCCTGAGGATCCCGTCAAACAGTAAATCGATGGACTGATAGTTGAGCAACCAGATATTTTCTTCCAGCACCGCCTTGTTGGTTTCTTCGATCTGGTTGAAACGCGAGTCGATACGAGAAATATCGTAATAATATTCCTGGTAAAGCTGGATCAGGGTAAGTGCAAGCGTGACGCAGGTGCTGAATATCAAGATATAAATGACCAGTCGCCGGGCGATCTTGCTCTTCCGTATTGAAGCCAGTTCAGTCATGTTTGTTCATGCCGGAAATCCCGTCTCATGGTCGAATAACCGGACTGGACACATTACGAGGTTCCATAGATTTACTCCATTCGCACATGAACCTTCAACTATCGTCCAAAACCGGTTTGCCGTGGCAAGATAGCGGCAACATCGAATGTTGCACCGTTTCATCTAATTGGTTTCGGCAAAATGGCCGCTAACTTAACACCAATTATCTGAAAACTTGCCTATATCAGGTAAAAACAATAGAATTCGCGCCCTTGGCAAGGGGCAGGAATAGTCCCGTCACGTAGCCGCATCGACGGCTATTCGAAACGATTATGCCGGCGTAGCTCAGTTGGTAGAGCAACTGACTTGTAATCAGTAGGTCCCGCGTTCGATTCGTGGTGCCGGCACCAATTCAAAGCCCCTGTTTAAGGGGCTTTTTCTTTGGCTGGATATAAAGTCCGGTTTATCCCCTATTGTCCTTATTTCAATGTTTTCTTTTCATGGTCGATCAGGCGAAGGCTGTCCTCCGCAAATCCAGCGCCGGCTTCGATAAAGAAATTGTATACATTGTCGATACCGTGACTCAGCAGCGTTTCGCGATCGTCTTCGAAGCGCGCAATGGCGGCAATTTTCCCCTGGTAACCGGCGAACTGTAACTGTTCCGTGATGTTTCGAACATCATCGGTCACCGGCGTCGCAATCAAAATCAGCTCAATGCGAGCCAGGTCCAGGCTTTCCCACAAATCGGCACTCTCGCCGTCGCCGGCAAACACATGCATACCTTCCTGCAGTTGCTGGTTTATGCGTTCATGATTGGCGTCCATTCCCCAGACGCGATCGCCCAACTCATTGTACAAGGCGCGATAGGCGCCCAAACCGATGCGCCCCGTACCAACGATCAATATTTCTGCGCCGGTCGGCTGCACGAAGATGTCTTCCACCAATGGTTCGTCGTGTTCCAGTCGGTGCAGGACCCCCTTGAAACGGGCATAAATGCTGTGCGCACTACGGTAATAAATGCAGGTGATGACGAAAGACAGTGAGATACTCAGCGCCAGAATGACCAGCCATTCCTTTCCGATCAATCCCAGGTCGACGCCGACCACCATCACGATCAGGCCAAACTCGCTGTAGTTGGTCAACAGCAACGAGGACAGGCTGGCGGTGCGCGAACGCAGCCTGAGGCGGATGAAAATCAGATAAAACAGGGCCAGCTTGATTAATAAAAGCGGAATCAGCAGAACCGACATGGCGATCATTGAGATATCGGGCAAGGCAACCAGTCCGATGGACAGAAAGAAGCCGACCAGGAAGATATCCTTGAATCCCAACAGTGATCTGGATAATTCACCGGCTTTTTGATGCTGGCTCAGAAGCACCCCGAACAGCAGCGC
Source organism: uncultured Gammaproteobacteria bacterium (assembly GCA_963768295.1). Lineage (GTDB taxonomy): Bacteria > Pseudomonadota > Gammaproteobacteria. The sequence continues at coordinate 188,345 of CAVYHN010000023.1, forward strand.
ACCGAGGTCGCCCTTGATATTGACCAGATAAAAAAGCTCATGCGCCCCGAGTGCGAACATGAAACCCGACAAAACCAGTAGCTCGCCATGTCCGCTCAGCTTCAGCACCTTGCCGAACAATGGCCTGAGGAAGAAAAGCCCCGGCAACAGCAAGGCCCAGAGTGACGGCACCTTGCCTTCGGCAAGCACCAGGAAGAGCACGGCAATGACATCCTGCATGACCAGGATGCCGATCGAGAACTTACCGTGCCGGGTGCTCATTTCGCCGCTTTCTTCGAGCATCTTGATCACGCAAACGGTGCTCGAAAAACTCAGTGCAAAGGCCAGTAACGCGGCCGACTTCCAACTCAGGTCGGAGAAAAACGGTGCCGACAATGCGCCCAGAAACAGGACCAGGCCGGTAAGCAACAGGGTCCACAAGCCCATGTTGGAAAGCGCACCGACCCAGGTTTCAGGTTTCAGCAAGTCCCTGATATTGAGCTTGAGACCGATGGTAAACAACATCAGTGTGACGCCGATGTCGGCTATTTCCTGCAAGCCGGGCGTGATGCTGACGCCGTATAGATTCAACAGGAATCCGGCAGCCAGGTATCCGATCAGCGGCGGCAGGCCGAGTTGCTTGATGCCGAAACCGCAGGCAAAAGCAAACAATATCCAGAGTATATCTATAGTAATCTATCCAGCCGATAAGGGAATCAGCGCAAACCACACACGGTGGAAAGCATGCGCCGGATTAGTATGTCCTTTTTGGCAGTATCCTACTCGATGAACCCGGACTGTCACAATCGGAAATATTCGAAATCGAAATCAGTAAACTGGAGATCAGGGGACACATTACATACCTTACGGGAAATAAGTATGGTACCCCAGGAATTGGACGAGATTGGATGAGTGAAATAGGGAGTTGGTATTCCCCGGAATCCGGGAGCAGTATACCCATTAAATTGCGATGGCTGTTTAGTAAGTGTATTGCCCCGCTAAATCCTTTATGAATAAATCCCTCCGTCCCTTTTACTTTCAGCTGATGGCCCCTGCGGATCAATTCTCATCCACGACGATCGGTGTGACGAATTCCGCTGATTTCACCACCAGCACAGAGCACCTCATTTGCCTGGTGACGGCATCGGCAGTGCTGTCCATGATCAGGCGGGTCAATCTCGAATGTGGCAGATCACCGACAACGACGAGGTCCGCCCCGATCCTGGTGGCGACCTTGATGATCTCTTCGCGATGATTCCCCTTTACCAGGTGACATTCGGGCTGGAACGCGGGCAGGAGACCACTTTCCATCGACTCCCTCAGTTCGGACAGGCAGCTGTTCAGTGCAAGCTGGTTTCTCTCCTGCTCGCTGGCAACGTAGTTTGCGGTGTCGAAATGGAGGAATGAACGTCCGCTTTTCATATCCTGCTCGCCGTAGGCCTCCCAGGCATGAACAATGTGTAGTTCGGCAAATTGCGAGGTGGCAATCCAGGTCGCCTGTTCCAGGATCCTGCGGTTGATGGCGTAGCGGTCGTCTTTGGGTCCCCCGGGATTCTCATCCTGGTATACACCGGCACAGACCCGGCGATGACGGTAGGGTTTCGGTGGTATCTCGCGGATGAGAAGTACGGCGCAGGGACATGCCTTCAACAGGCGGAAGTCGTTGTCACCGAACAGCTGCTGCCTGAGCCCTTTACCACCCTCTGCCGCCTTCACCACCAGGTCCCTTTCGTTGGCGACGACATCACGCGTAATCTCTTCGTGCGGGCGGCCGATCAGCACCCTGGTTTGAATGTCGAGATCGATATCCAGTCGAGCGACAAGCGCTTCCAGCCGCGCTCGCCGTTCCTCCGTCATCTGTTCTTCCAGCTCATCCGGTGATGAGATGCTTACCTCAACGTCCATCGCGACCTCGGAGACGACTTCCGCCACCGTAAGGGTTGCCCGACTGTCCTCCGCCAGGGCCGCCGCATATTCGAGGGTAGCGCGCTCATCAATTCCTGGCGTCATCACCAGCAGGATATCCCGATACCCCACTCTCTTGTCGGCTGCGTGAAGTCTGGTGATCTTCCTGCGCTGCGAATCCTGGTCGTCCTCGATGATCCGGTCAGAGGCCTCGGCCGAGACACCCGATGCCTTGAGGACCTCTCGGGACATCTGTTGCCCGGATGCCAGTGTCGAGGGGACAGCGTAGCTTGCACCCAGCGTGGTCAGCCTCTGTGCCATTCTTGCGTCCCAGGCGCGGGCATACACAGGCAGGCTGGGAAAGGCCTCCCTCACTGCCACCACTGCCTGGCCGATGCTCTCCATGTGGTCCATGGCAAATACCACCATCGAGGCGTCGGCAGCACCGGCAGAACGCAGGATCTCCACCCGACTGGCATCTCCGAAGAACACTGGATAATCAAGCGCCTGGGCTCGTGTTACCCGCTCCGGGTTGTTATCCAGCGCGAGATATGAGATTTTTGCCTGGGCCAGATTTCGGGCCAGGCGTTTTCCCATCCGACCGAAACCGGCGACGATGACATGGTTTCGGGAAGCGGGGATCGGTTTTATTGACTGGGACCCGGCGGGAGACTTGCTCACGGGCGATTGCCCAAGCCTGGTAAACAGCGGAGTAGCCGCCATGCTCAGGGAAATTGTTACGAGTAACAACTGGAAGAGCTCGTCGTCCAAAATGCCCAGCATGTTTGCCAGTCCGAACAGGATGAATCCGAATTCACCCGCCTGCGCAAGCAGCAGGGCAACCTGCAGGGACTCCGCATTGGAGCGCCCGGTTATCCGGCACAACAGCCACAACAGAACAGCCTTGATCAGCAGCAGTCCACCTACCAGGCCTGCTACCAGGAGGCCCTTCTGACCCAGAAGCCCAAAATTGATGGACATGCCCACGCTCATGAAAAACAGGCCAAGCAGCAGGCCACGAAAAGGCTGGATGTCGGCCATAATCTGGTGGCGGTAGCGGGAATCCGCCAGCAACAGGCCGCCGAGGAAGGCGCCAAGCGCCATGGAAAGGCCGGCCCAGTCGGTGAGCCAGGCGGCCCCAAGCACCAGGAATATACCGGTTGCGGTAAATATCTCGGGATTTCGGCGGTTCCGTGCAACCATTTGCAGTACAGGCCGCAGCAGGAGGCGGCCCAGCAGGAAAACGCCGACAATGATGGCCACCGATTCCAGCGCCGCCAGCTCCACGTCTTCGGTGATCGACAGCTCCCGCTGCGCGAGCAGGGGCAGGAGCGCCATCAGGGGGACAATTGCCAGATCCTGCAGGAGTAGTATGGAGAAGGACGTGCGACCGTACGGTGTGCCCAGTTGCCCTTTGTCGCTCAGTGCCTGGATGCCGAAGGCGGTAGAGGAGAGTGCCAGCCCGAAGCCAACGACTAGCGCCGAGCGTGTCGGCAATTCGAACGCAATGGCCAGCAGCGTGAATAGCGTCCCCGTCGCCAACACCTGGGCCGTGCCGAGTCCGAATACACTGCGGCGCAGGATCCACAACCGTGACGGCTTCATCTCGATGCCAATGACAAACAACAGGAAGACGACACCTAACTCGGCCAGGTGCCGTATTTCATCCACCGTCACGATATAGCCCAGTCCCCAGGGGCCGACCAGGGCGCCGCTGACCAGGAAACCCAACACTGCACCGAGACCGAGGCGCTGGAACAGTGGTACAGCAATCACGGCTGCGGCGAGCAGCACCAGGATATCAACGATGTAGTGGGTCTCGGTCACCAGTTTTTCCTGCCTGCGGCGTGGCTCGATCTGCTTCGACAGCGTAGAAGCGGTCGCACGGATCTTCCGACCTATTCTGGTGGCGACGCGAATAACCGCATTTGCTGGGCCAGCCGCAGCTGGCCGCACACGGCCATGATTCGGGCGTAAGAATAGGATAAAAAGGGGACGGAGGGAATTATTTTAATCCCCTCGTCCCCTGTTATCTTATCCTCACGGTGTGGGCGAGTCCCACCAAAGCCGGGAAAAAGCCAGCACTGGCAATCGGAGCTCAAAAAGTCAGATAACGACTGTGGATTCAATTGGTTGCTGTTTCATTTCCAGCCTCCTCCTTGCTATAGCTAGAGATTAGATATTGCATCGAGCGGTTGAACTGACACTCAATTTGCTGATCAAAATCGGTTAGGAAAGTTTATGAATATATCCCTCCAAAACGCTGGTACAAAAGGGTGTTTTAAGAGGGTTTTATGAATTTGATTTATATAGCAGGATTAGGGGACAGACCACGGTTAGAAATCTTTTCTGCGGTAAATTGAGGTCCTTTGCAGACCTGCCTGTGTCGTTTTGCGGCTAGCATGCATGCCTCAATCGCTGGATTGCTTCGTCAATCCTGCTCTCCGGAACAGCGCAGTTTATCCGCACGAAACCGGCGCCACTAGCGCCGAAAGAATCTCCTCGATTGACACCGAGGCCCGCGTCCTCGACCAGAAAGCGTTGAATTTCATCCTGGGTCCAGCCGGTGCCGCGAAAATCTGCCCACAGCAGGTAAGTGGCTTCGGGCAAACTGGCTTTAACCGGAAACGGCATTTCATTTAAAGCATCGACCAGCCTGGTCTGCATTTGTCGAATATAACGAACCACTTCGTCGCGGTATTGAAAACCATACTTATAAGCGGTGTACGACCCCCATGCGCTAAACGTATCTTGTTCCCAGTGAAGTTTGTCGAGCGCTTGTTGTAAAGCCATTTTGAGATTGTCGTCTTCGGTCATCGCGTAGGACGCGAATAACCCGCCGATGTTGAATATTTTGCCACCCGAGCTGAGCGTCATTATTCCCTGCGGATTAGCGGCCACTTTTATGGTTGGATTAAATGGCAGATCGTAAACAAAATCGGCATGTATCTCGTCGCTGAATACGATCACGTCATTAGCCTGGGCGATGCTGACCAGGGAACTCAGTTCCTCGGCCCGCCAGGCCCGGCCAACCGGGTTGTGCGGATTACAGATTATAACCGCGCTGGTAGCGGGATGTTCACAGTGCCTCTGGTAAGCCGCAATATCCACGCGCCAGTGATTGTTGTCGTCACACATCAGATCACAACAGATCGGTACTCTGCCGGCGCCGGTTATGACTTCAAAAAAATTCTGATAAACCGGGGTGAAAATGATCACGCCTTCACCCGGAGCCGAGACACAGTCGAGCATCAAAACCAGGGAGCTCAGCAATCCGTTGGCTATGATGACATTGTCAGGATCCAGCTCCCAGCCGTGTTGTCTCTTTTGCCAGGCGGCGAATACCGCTCGATGATCGTCGGGATAGGAAGGGTATCCGAATTCCCCACCGTCGATTATTTCTCGCAGTGTTTCGGTGACTTCGCGCGGAGAAACAAAATCGGTATCCGCCACCGACATCGGTAAAACCCGGTGACCATCTACAATGCTTTCATATTCCCATTTCCATGATTTTTTCCGCGAAAGCGGTTGGCTAAAATCGTATTTTGACATTGGTTGAATTGGTAGCTGATTGTTTGGTGGGTGTATGAGCAGTATAAACCTGCAATTCGCCGAAAAACCACCCCATCGGGGCGGTCGATGTGCATGTCATCGAGCAATCCTCCAATTTACTGATAGACCACCCCAAAGAACGCAAAAGTGCACAAAAGGACAGGGATTGAGCTGTTTATTTATAACGAATGTGGCTGTGACTTTTAATCAGTAGGGCCCGCGTTCGATGCGTGGTGCCGGCACCAATTCAAAGCCCTTGATGAAGGGGCTTTTTCTTTGCCTGATAGTCGGTTTCGTCTCCCCGTGCCGACACAATTTTTCTCATGGAATCAGGACTATTGTCGTGCCTTATAGCGCAACCAGGCACTCAATTCGATCTCATCGACAACTCCCTTGTGCCGCCTTGATTATCAGGTCTCCCGCTTCTTCATATTCGTAAACCAGTGTTACATCATTCAGTGAAAGGCAGACGTCCATGCAAGCGCAGGCTGTGCGTTTGTTTGCATCGTTGAAAACACGATTCACCGTCAGCAAGCCTTGATTTGGTTATATCCGCCTAATTCGGCTGAAAATCATTGCTATCACCGGTTAGCCCGAACAGAAAAGCCAGAGTTTCTATCAACCCTACCCCGAGGCGCCCGCTAGCCCTGCCGTCGCCATCCTTATCGATGCTCGGGTCCAGCAGAAACAGCGTATTCAAATCTTGTGGAGGTATTTCGGGTACGTTAACGGAGAATGCCTGGTTAATCGTTTTGACAAATTCGTTTGTGATCAGGGCATGACCTATATTGGATGGATGCACACCATCGATGCTGAATAGCCCGCCGAGTATTCTATTGTTCAGCGAGAAACCTGAAAAAACCGGAGGATTGGCGATGAACTCGTTAAATTTGGCGTTTATATCAACCACTGGCATACCAATTCTGTTGGCTTCCCGCTGTATGATGCTGTTAAACACCTGGGTCCTGTTCTGGATTGTCGCCACTTCGGCGGCATCCAGTACGAAGTTCGGATCACTAACCAGGCTTGCATTGCCCAGGAAGTTCATTAATAACACGCCAAGAATCGAAGTGTAGTGACCGTCGGGCAGGGGTACGGCAAAACCAGTCATTGACTCGGCCGTGGCACGGTCTACCAGAAATCCGATACTGGTTACATCGGGTATATTGGCAAACACGACCTTGCTGCCTCCCACCACCAATGGGCTCAAACGATCCGTCATCGCGATATAGTTTTGCTCAAATTCGGCGATAGGGGTCAGTTGTGAAGCGTTCATATTGCCGAAAGCGATGGCAGCCGAAAGCACGTCGTTGTTTCCGATCCAGCAAAGTATCACGGCCGGTTGCTCCGACTCGACATACTCCATCTGGGTTTGCTGTCGCGGAAACAGGACCAGTTCCGTCTCGTTGCTGATCTGCGCTTCGTTCGATGCATTCGCACGCTCGTTTAACAGCGAGTTAATGGTTGCACCGGAAACCGCCACGTTGGAATTTATACTGTTCGGGTAAATTCGTTGCCGCCCATCAGGGTTGCCAACTACGCCTAACAATCCTGACTGAATATAAGGCAGGGTTAGATCTCCGCCGATCACGAAATTGACCAGGTTGAGATAGCTGTATACCTGAGTTTGCCAGGCGGCATCACCGCCTTGAACACCCTCACCGATGCTGTCTCCCATTCCAACCACTGCCTGTTGAGCCTGGGCGCCGCCGAAAGGCATAAATGCCAATACGAGTCCCGGTATTGCCAGTAATACATAGTGCTTAATTTTGAGGATTGTCGATGATTTCATGGTCTAGCCCCCTTCCTTCATTCAGTAAATGTTTGTTCCACAGTGATCGGTCCCGAACGGTTATTCGGGCTGTTGCGTATTCTTGAGTTCAAGTTTATTACGCAGCTGTTCCATCGTCGTTGGACTCGCCGATCCGATCTGCTCTAATAGCTCGATGACTCGTTGCATCGATTCAGTCGGTTGCAGGGCCAGCGATTCAAGTTTGGTTTTACGATTGACGTTAAACTGATTCAACAGCGCCGCCTTGACATTGTCGGGCAATGATTTGGACTCTAATGCGTTTTGCAACACCGACTGCTGGATATCGTTAACGCCGGGTTCAAGTTCCAGATTTATGGGCTGCGACTCGCCTGGCGGTACCACATACAGAGCCGACACCATCGAGTTGTCGTCATATACCAGGGCGTAACTGCTCTCCGCCAGCAACTGGCGCAGCGTCGCTTCGATCGATTGGCCTTGCGTTTGCAGATTGACTTGCCGTGACGGCAGATTATCCGATAGCCATAATTTGAATCCGGCTTGTGCGGACAATTCCTGCAATACGAGATTTAATTCAGCGTTTTCCGCATTTAGCGAAACCTGATCATTAGACAGGCCAAGTTCAAACCCGTCCTGCGCCGAACAAGGGATAGCCTGGATCCATACTATGCATCCATATATGAGAGCAGGTATTATGCGTGGTGGCAGGAAGTTCATCATAAACCTTTGATCAATCAGTCGAGATTACCGGATGTTTGTCAAATGAACAACGTGCATCCGATCTGGCCGCTTCGGGTTTCATGGGCTCGATTCCGTATCGATTACCGATATCAGCTCATCTGAAGATCAAATCCTCGATACCCGGGCTCCGCTTCGGGATTGGATTCGAGCTACTCCAGACATAAGCAGAGCCAACCGGGTAAATATTTGTCGCCCGGGACTGCTCCGCCCCAGGTGTCTCGCAGTCTCAGTTTTACCAGCTTTACAGACGGCAATTTTAAGTTCGTTTTACATTTCGCTCACTGATGCCGCGGAATCTTAAATGACATCGAAAGTGATCACATCGGCAGCTGGATATTCGGCGCCTGTCCTGGGATCAAGCAACCGGCATCCCAATACGTAACTGCCGCGTGAAAATACCGCGTCATCGGGGGTATAAATCACGCCTGGGCCAGGCTTCCTCCATCCTCTGTCGTAAAGACAACGTCGCCACCGCTTTCCATTGCAGTAATAATCCCGGGTCGCTATAGCCATTCAAGCGAGCTGACGCAGCGCCTCCGGAAATCATGCGACGTCAGAGCCCTGTCTGGGATCGCCGCACCGCGGTACCCCTGGCGGTAGCCGGAATACCGGCTTTGCTCCTGTCTGGCAGCCGCCGGGTTTACCCTAAACGGGTGATGCGGCCCAAACTGGTCGCATGATATAAGTGCGAATAGGGGACAGACCACGGTTAGAAATCTTTTCTGCGGTAAATTGAGGTCCTTTGCAGACCTGCCTGTGTCGTTTTGCGGCTAGCATGCATGCCTCAATCGCTGGATTGCTTCGTCAATCCTGCTCTCCGGAACAGCGCAGTTTATCCGCACGAAACCGGCGCCACTAGCGCCGAAAGAATCTCCTCGATTGACACCGAGGCCCGCGTCCTCGACCAGAAAGCGTTGAATTTCATCCTGGGTCCAGCCGGTGCCGCGAAAATCTGCCCACAGCAGGTAAGTGGCTTCGGGCAAACTGGCTTTAACCGGAAACGGCATTTCATTTAAAGCATCGACCAGCCTGGTCTGCATTTGTCGAATATAACGAACCACTTCGTCGCGGTATTGAAAACCATACTTATAAGCGGTGTACGACCCCCATGCGCTAAACGTATCTTGTTCCCAGTGAAGTTTGTCGAGCGCTTGTTGTAAAGCCATTTTGAGATTGTCGTCTTCGGTCATCGCGTAGGACGCGAATAACCCGCCGATGTTGAATATTTTGCCACCCGAGCTGAGCGTCATTATTCCCTGCGGATTAGCGGCCACTTTTATGGTTGGATTAAATGGCAGATCGTAAACAAAATCGGCATGTATCTCGTCGCTGAATACGATCACGTCATTAGCCTGGGCGATGCTGACCAGGGAACTCAGTTCCTCGGCCCGCCAGGCCCGGCCAACCGGGTTGTGCGGATTACAGATTATAACCGCGCTGGTAGCGGGATGTTCACAGTGCCTCTGGTAAGCCGCAATATCCACGCGCCAGTGATTGTTGTCGTCACACATCAGATCACAACAGATCGGTACTCTGCCGGCGCCGGTTATGACTTCAAAAAAATTCTGATAAACCGGGGTGAAAATGATCACGCCTTCACCCGGAGCCGAGACACAGTCGAGCATCAAAACCAGGGAGCTCAGCAATCCGTTGGCTATGATGACATTGTCAGGATCCAGCTCCCAGCCGTGTTGTCTCTTTTGCCAGGCGGCGAATACCGCTCGATGATCGTCGGGATAGGAAGGGTATCCGAATTCCCCACCGTCGATTATTTCTCGCAGTGTTTCGGTGACTTCGCGCGGAGAAACAAAATCGGTATCCGCCACCGACATCGGTAAAACCCGGTGACCATCTACAATGCTTTCATATTCCCATTTCCATGATTTTTTCCGCGAAAGCGGTTGGCTAAAATCGTATTTTGACATTGGTTGAATTGGTAGCTGATTGTTTGGTGGGTGTATGAGCAGTATAAACCTGCAATTCGCCGAAAAACCATCCCATCGGGGCGGTCGACGCGGAAAAGACCAGGCGACAGAGCACGATTAGAAATCTATGTGACAACATGTAAATCCCGGGCTGGCCGGAGTTTGTGCCTGGAGAGACAATAAAGTGTAGTTATTTATTTGCTTGCAGTGTGCATCAAGAATCCAATTTGCCAACCGCGAGTTCAAGACTAGCAAGCGCGGTTTTGAGTTTGCTTCGAGTGCAGGCAATATTGACCCTGGCAAAGCCATTGCCCTCTTTCCCGAATGAATGGCCGCGTGTTACCGACCATTTCGCTTCGTTTCTGAGGAAAGCGTATAGTTCGTCCAGCCCCAGTCCGAGTCCGTTAAAGTTTACCCATAATAAAAAGGTTCCCTCGGGTTCGACCAGTTCGATACCGGGAATATGACTCAATGTATCTCGTACCGTTTCAACATTACTCTCCAGATAGGATATAACCGCCTTAAGCCAGGGTGCGCCACTGGAGTAGGCGGCCTCCATGGCGACATTGGCGAACGGATTATTCTTGTTAACCGAAAGGCGGCTGTTTTCGACTTGGAACGCCTTTCTCATGTCATCATCGGCTATCAAGGTAAACGATGCGCAGCAAGACGCGATATTGAAGGTCTTTGCCGGTGAAATACAGGTAATGCAATTCGCGGCATACTCCGCCCCAAGCGATGCATATGGGGTGTAATTGTTACCGCCAAACACAAGATCGCCGTGCATTTCGTCGGTAACAACCAGTACACCATGTCGATTACAAATGTCACCCAGGGTTCGTAACTCTTCTGCGCTCCACACGCGTCCGACCGGGTTGTGCGGGTTACACAGGTAAATCATTTTTGTCTTCGGGTTGGACGCCTTGTTTTCCAGATCTTCGAAGTCCATCCGGTAACGCCCCTGATCAAGGATCAATGGGTTGTGCACGATCTCGCGGTGGTTCTCGTTTACTACATCGAAAAAATCGAAGAAAACGGGTGGCTGAACGATGACCGCGTCCCCTTCATCGGTAAACAAGGATGCAGCCATCGCCAGGGCGGTCAGGATATTCGGGGAAGTGAGAATATGCTCTTCTGGCACCTCCCAGTCATGTTGCTCCTGCAGCCATCTCATGAGTGCGGGTAGCAAACCTGCCGGCACCGTTTCATAGCCGAACACGCCGTGATCCAGCCGCTTTTGCATGGCGTCCAGCACGGGAGGCGCGGCCTTGAAATCCATGTCCGCCACGCCCGCGGCAAACAGGTTTTCGCCATCCGGCCCGACAACCATTGGGTGGACCTTCAGGGCAGGGACATCGCGCCGGTTTATCTCTTCATCTAGCGGGGAAAGGGGATCAGATTGAACCATCGGGAAGACCTATTCCTCCAGTAGCCACTTGAAAAAGAACGTCGCAAGACAGGCCGCAAGTAATTGCACACCCACAAAAGCAGCAACATCGGTGGGTTGAATGCCTGCAAAAGTATTCGAAAATCCGCGCGCTATGGTCACGGCCGGGTTGGCGAATGACGTCGAAGAGGTAAACCAGTAGGCCGCGGTGATATAGAGGCCGACTGCAAAGGGGATGGCCTCCGCGCGGAACTTCAGACAGCCCAGGATGGTGCCGACCAGCCCGAAAGTAGCGACGAATTCCCCGACCCATTGCCCAATTCCCGTGCGCACGGTTGTGGATGGGTCAAACAGCGGATGGTCGAACATGATGTGCGCGACCAGAACGCCCGATATCCCGCCCAGAATCTGGGCAAGGACATAAAGCGCCGAACTCTGTATAGAGATTTCCCGGCGGATGGCAAATGTGAGGGTTACCGCAGGATTCAGGTGCGCGCCGGAAATCGGGCCAAAGACCATGATCAACACAACCAGGATTGCCCCCGTCGGAATGGTATTTCCCAACAGGGCGATGGCGACATTTCCACCGGCAAGTCTTTCAGCCATGATGCCGGACCCGACAACGGTTGCCAGTAGCGAAAATGTGCCGATCCATTCCGCTGTCAGTTTACGTAGCATGTCTTAATTCCTTATTGATCGTCCGCCAGGGTTGGGGGATAGATTTGTTGTTGCGACGCCTCGTTGGTCATTTCAGGGGCTTTATCTTCAGGCAGCGGCAGAATTGTCGGATGTTTCACAAAGACTTTTCAGCTTTTCAACGCCAACCGGTTCGACTGCCTGCATCGGCACAACCGCGTATCGTCTGCAAAGTTCGTCGCGTACCCTGGCGATTTGTTCGCCTTCGGATTGGGCTCGCTTTTGCAACAGCGGATGATGCGTCTCTGCCGCCGCAAGACTGGAATTGATAATCCAGCCCCAGGGCTCGATGCCTGCGCGTTGCAGATCGTCTTGCAGGTGTGCGGCTTCCAGCACCGGGGTAGTTTCGGGCAGCGTCACGATCATGATTTTCGTCTGCGTTGGGTCTTGCAGGCGCATCATGGGCGTTATCATTTTGCCCGGCGCGTCACCCGTGTGACGCATGATATCGCGGTGGTATGACCCGGTTGCATCGAGCAACAGCAATGTATGGCCCGTAGGGGCAGTATCCATCACCACGAAATGTTTCGAACTTTCACGGATGACGCGTGAAAACGCCTGGAACACGGCAATCTCTTCGGTGCACGGCGAACGCAGGTCTTCTTCCAGCATTGCGCGCGCCTGGTCATCCAGCTCTTTGCCCTTGGTCGCCATGACATGATCACGGTATCTGGCGGTTTCCCGCGCGGGATCGATACGGCTGACGGTCAGGCCGTTTAGCTCGCCTGCCAGGGTTTCCATGATATGCGCCGCGGGGTCGGTCGTGGTCAACAACACTTCATGGCCACGCGCGGCCAGTTCCGTGGCCACGGCGGCGGCCATCGTGGTTTTGCCGACCCCACCTTTGCCCATGAACATGATCAAACCCTTGCCGGGTTGTTCGATATCATCGATCAGGGCGCCAAGCGCTGGAAGATCCTTATCTGTCATTGCGGTGACTTGCGCGTCGTCGACATTATCGGCTGCGTCGGCGGCAAAACGTTGTAGCGCGTCGAGGCCCACAAGATTTTCCGAGCGCAGCTCAAATAACGTGCGTGGCAGGGCGGCAACCTCTTCTGTGGCTGCGGCCAGTGCGTCTTTGTCACGCTGCAACAATGCCTCCGCCAGGGGATCGCCAGCCGTTTCCTGTGGCATCATTCCATTGATTGCAAGCTCCTGGTTTCTAATTCCTATGTCGGCCAGCTCTTTCGAGGTGCGCGCCACTTCGGTCAGGGCGGACTGGCGGGGGCGCGCTACCAGGATAAGGCGTGTTAACGCCGTGTCGGATAAGCGCTCAACTGCCGTGGCGTAGCGTGTGCGTTGTTTCTCGAGCCCTGCCAGCGGGCCAAGGCAGGATGCGTCACCCTTGCCGGCTTGCAGAAACCCGGACCATGCGCCGGGTAGTTGCAGCATGCGGATTGTGTGGCCCGTGGGCGCGGTGTCGAAAACCACGTGATCGTAACGCCCCAGCAGATCGTTATCGGTCAAAAGCGCGGTGAATTCATCGAAGGCGGCAATTTCAGTGGTGCAGGCACCCGATAGTTGTTCCTCGATGCTGCGCAGCGCATCCGCGGAAGAATACCGCGCATCGGCCCGACGATGCGTTCGCGGTAGCCCGCTGCGGCCTCTTCAGGATTGATCTCGATTGCGTCAAGCCCAGATACGCTGCCGATTGGGGTAATTTTGTTGCCAATATCGGTTTCAAAAACCTGGCCCACGTTAGAGGCAGGGTCGGTACTAACCAGCAAAACCCGATGCCCCGCAGCGACAAGATTGAGCGAGGTGGCGCAGGCAAGCGAGGTTTTTCCAACCCCCCCTTTACCGGTGAAGAAAACAAATTTGGGCAGATCCGTGAACATGATTTATTCCGCTTATGGAGTGATTGCAGATCAGCAGCAGCCTGGTGATGATTTTTCTGCGTCGTTACTCTGCCCACAGCAGCCCGTTGCGGCCGCCGGTGCCTGAGCAACAGTCTCCGCAGGCGTCACGCCGGCCATTTGTGCTAATTTCACGCGGTCGGGATATTGTCCAAAAGATTGCATCTCGTCATCCGCCAGGATAACGGGCAAACCCTCTACACCGGAATTTTCCAGAACGGATTTTACCTGTGCGTTTTCGGCGAACAAGGCAGGTTCCTGCGACAGGTTAATGCGTTTGACTTCGATCCCCTCGCTTTTTAACCAGTCGAGGTCGGCGGCAAAATCCACCAGCTTTTGATCAATTTCAGCGCCGCAAATTCCAGTGGAGCAACACATGGCAGGGTCAAAAATAGTTAAAGTTTTCATTTATTGTTTCCTTAAGTCTTCGAAATATTATTGTTTTTTCTCAGGCGATACCCAGCAGGCAGACTCCGCATTCGAAGCTTCCGCATCGCTGTCCAGAATCAGGCCGAGAAAATCCATGAAATGGTTTAAGCGCAGGGGATTAAGCGAATAACAAACCCGTGGTCGGGTAATTTCGCCGGTAATGATGCCGCTGGCTTTAAGAATGCGCAAATGCTCTGACACGGTAGACTGGGCCAGACCGACCACGTCAACAATATCGCCGCCGATGCAGCTTTTCTTGCTCAGCAGCAAACGGATGATTTGAATACGCACCGGATGCGACAGGGCCTTGGCGATCAATGCAATATCTTCGTCCGCTATGCCGTTATCGACAGGCTGATCTTTGGCCGGGCGGGACGCCTGGGTAGAAGCATGCACAGAGATTATCTCCGTATATATCGTTAATCGTCGATATACTATATAAAAATGTATTATTCTCTGCAAGGGGAATTGTAGTTCCCCAGAGGGCGTTATCGAAAACTGTATTTACATTGGAGTTTTAGGCGCTATCAGCCCGGTATTAATCACGACCGCAGCGGCACCCGCGCCCTGCTATTGCTATTTTAGCCATAAATAATGAGTGCCACCCGCAGCACCGGCTATGGTTTATTCAGCATTAATTCCTCGTTTTGTATTGCTGGAAAATGTGAGCTATCCAGATATTTAAAATATTCATCCAAGTAAGGCAGCGGCCCGTCAGGGCAGAGGAATACACAAACAACGTCACCACTTTGATTGTCTCTCAATTCTTCAAGTTTATTGTCTTGCTTTAATCCCGTCAGGTATTGCAACAAGCCTGCCAGCGCCAAACCGGAACTGGGGCCTACCACGAGTCCCTGCCTGCTGAGTTCCATGCTTAGCCGGTATGACACAGTCGTCTCAACTCTCTCGATGCTATCCACATGTTCTTGCCAGTCAAACCCTACAAGCTTCAATAACTTCTCTGTTCTCACTCCCGGAACATATTGATCGGGTGCGCGCATGGCCCCAACAACCTGCAGGGATTCTTTTTTACTTTTCAAAAATCTGGAGTTCCCGATCACCGTTCCGGTTGTTCCAAGACCGGCGCAAAAAACATCGATGTTACCCT
This sequence comes from uncultured Gammaproteobacteria bacterium, assembly GCA_963768295.1. Taxonomy (GTDB): domain Bacteria; phylum Pseudomonadota; class Gammaproteobacteria. The sequence goes on from CAVYHN010000023.1 coordinate 203,694, forward strand.
CGGTTTGTTCCCAAATTTGCTGGGCGGTCCATCTTTCATGTGACTTTGGGTTATCTTCGTTGTGGTACTGACCCGGATTTATAGCTTCTTTTTCTTCCCCATCTCTTTTGGCTTTATACACGCCGCTTTGAGGATCCGTCTCGGAGGGATCGGTTGGCTCCAGATTAACAATCGGCTCAATCCCGTAGAACAACAGCATGAGCATTTTGTTCCAGGATATCTCACTGGGCACATAGGATTGAGTTTGATCGACGCCGAATTGCCTGGCGACCAAAGCCATGGACGAAACCGTATTTCCAGATGAATTCTCTACAATCCGCTCTACGCCATCTAATTCTCCCTGGCGATATTTCTCCCGGATCATATTAAATGCAGGCACTGATTTAACATTCCCCAGGGGCAACATGCTCATAAGTTTGGCAAATATCCGGACCTTGTCAGCGGCAAAAGGATTAAGCTTTGCGGGCAGTTCTACCAGGGGTAAATCAGGATGTTTACCCGGATCGAGGAAATCCCTCAGGGCGTCGGGCCCATCGAATACATTCATTTTATTTTGCACTTTTCACCTCCTGCGAGCTTTACAAACTACCTAACGCAAAAACCGCTTCTCGTTAGCCTTCACTTCATCCATTTTCTGCAACCTGAAGATCTCGGCGACGGGTACGATTTCATCGTTCACATTCTGAATGCCGCCATCGCTGATTATCTGCGCAAACACTTTCTGCATGGCGGTGACCGAGGCGCGAATCGCGTGATTGCCATAAATCAGCATCTTGACCTTGTTTAACGCAATGGCGCGTGTTTCGGTCATCTGCGGATAAGCCGTCGGTACGATAACAAGCGGGACCGGACCGTCCCAGGCGTTGATGAAGCTCTCGATCTCGTCCGGGGTTTTCTGCTTCGAGTGGATCAGGATCATGTCGGCACCGGCTGCGGCGTACTTGCCCGCCCGCTCCAGCGCGACTTCCTCGCCGAGCCCGGCGATCAAGGCTTCATCGCGGGCAATGATCAGGAAATCCGGATCCTTGCGCGCATGCACAGCGGCTTCGATCTTGCCCTGGAACTCCTCGATCCGCAGCAGCTCCTGGCGTCCGCCGGCAATCAGGCTCGTCACCTTGGGGAAAGTTTTATCCTCGATCACGACCGCGGCCGCGCCGGCGCCTTCGTATTGCTCGATGGTGTGCAGAATGTTGATCGCGTTGCCGTAGCCGGTATCTACATCGGCGACGATTGGCAGGCTCGTGCGTTCGGCCATCGCGCGCATGGTGGAGAGGTGTTCGGTCATCGATACGAGGCTCACATCCGGCAGCCCGTTGGCTGCCGACAATTCAAAGCCACTCGCCCAGATCCCGTCAAACCCCGCTTCTTCGACCAACATCGCGGACAGGGGATTATGGGCAGCCATGATTCTGGCCAGGTCACCATTGGTGACGATTTCACGCAGGTTCTTGCTGGTTTTTCTCATGAGGTTTGTTTTCCCTTTTCGTTTTGACTGCTGCCTGTCCAGTTTGCTTAAGCCAGTTTATCGACGGCTGCGTGGATGGCAGAGCAGGCCGCGGACAGGTCCGCTGCGGATGCGGCGTACGAGATGCGAATGAATCCGTCGGCAAGGAAGCCCGATCCCGGCACGACCGCAACGCCGGCTTCCTGCATCAGGTACATGGCCACGTCCATATCAGATTGCCAGGGCCTTGCCCGCGGGCGTGACCTTGTCCAGTAAAGCCTTGCAGTCGGCAAACACGTAGAACGCACCGTCGGGCGTATCGCAGGACAGTCCCGGGATAGCGTTGACCAGGCCGACGACCAGGTCGCGGCGTTGCCTGAATGCATCACGAAAATCATCGAGGAAGGATTGATCGCCGTTCAGGGCCTCGACCGCGGCATGCTGGGAAATGGAACAGGTATGCGAGGTCGACTGACCCTGGACCGTATTCATCGCCTTGATCAACTCGAGCGGACCGCCGGCATAGCCCACGCGCCAACCGGTCATCGCGTAGGCTTTCGATACACCGTTAACCGTCAGCGTACGCGCCGCCAGGTCCGGTGCGACCGCGGCCAGGGTGGCGAACTCGACGTCGCCGTAGACCAGGTGCTCGTAGATGTCGTCGCTCAGTATCCAGACATTCGGGAAGTCCCGCAGCACGCCCGCCAGTGCTTCCAGGTCTCTATTTGAATACACGGCGCCAGTAGGATTGGACGGAGAGTTCAGCATCAACCACTTGGTTTTTCCGTTCAACGCGGCACGAAGCTCGTCCGGGCGCATGATGAAGCCGTTCTCGGCGCGGGCGGGAACCGCGATTGGGGTACCGCCGGCAAGCTTTACCATTTCCGGATAAGACACCCAGCAGGGCGTCGGGAATACCACCTCGTCGCCCTCGTCGAGCGTGGCCACGAGGGCGTTGTACAATAGTTGCTTGGCGCCACAGCCGACCGTGACCTGGTCTATCGAAAAAGCCAGACCGTTTTCGCGTTTAAACTTGTCGACGATTGCCTGGCGCAACGCGGTTATGCCGGCAACGGCCGTGTATCGCGTATGCCCGGCATGGATTGCTTCTATGGCGGCCTGTTTTATCCATGCGGGCGTGTCGAAATCCGGCTCGCCCTGGCTCAGCGTAATAATCGATTTACCCTCGGCGCGCATGGACTCCGCGAGTGTGGTCATTGCCTTGGTTTGCGACGGTTTTACCGCGGACAGTTTGCTTGAAAGAATGCTCATTCGTTTCTCTTGTTTGTCAGGAATCGAGTCCGGAGAATCCGGGCCGCCATTGCGCTGACAGTATACCTGTTTTGCGCCCGCTGCCGCGTCGCTGCGCGAGCAGGGTGATGCGTTTGCTTAAAATTGGGCCATCCGCTAGTATCTTCTGCCGCAGTCGGGATTTTTACGATCAACGACTGTCATAAAAAAAGCATTGAAGTTTATAAAAACAACCACTTGAGGGCATGACATGTTCAAAAAAATTAGTCTTATTACTATGGGTGCGGCCTTTCTACTAGGCTCGGCGATGCCGGCATTCTCAGCCGAATCGATGGTGCTTAAGCGTATCAAGGAACGCGGTTCAATCAATATGGGACACCGCGAATCTTCGGTGCCATTTTCCTACATCGGCAAGGATGGCAAACCCCAGGGATACTCCGTCGATCTGTGCATGAAGTTTATCGACGCGGTTAAAGCCGAACTCGAAATGCCCAATCTGGAAGTCAACCTGGTGCCGGTGACCTCGCAAACCCGTATCGCGTTGATGGCCAACGGTACGATCGATCTCGAATGCGGTTCGACCACCAATAATCTGACCCGCCAGAAACAGGTCGATTACCTGTCGACCACGTTTATTACCGGCACCAAGATTGCGTCCAAGAAAGGATCCGGTATTACTGAAATCGAAGACCTGGAAGGTAAAACTGTCGCGCTTTCCCTTGGCACCACCAATGAAAAAGCCATTAAACGGGTTGCCAAGGCAAACGGTATCAACATCAAAACCCTGATGGTAAAGGATCATCCGCAGGGATGGCTGGCGGTTGAATCGGGTCGTGCCGATGCCTATGCCTCCGATGATGTGCTGCTGTATGGCCTCATCTCCAAGTCAAAAAATCCGGATCAATTCCATGTTACCGGCCGTTTCCTGAGTTTTGATCCCTACGGCATCATGGTTCCGCAGAACGATTCGCTCTACCGTCGAATCGGTACTGTAACGCTTGCCGATTTGATGCGTTCGGGTGAAGCCAAGAAAATTTATGACAAGTGGTTTAACCCTGGGCCCACCAACATCAACATGCCGATGAGTGACACGCTGAAAACCGCATTTGAAATCCAGGCGCTGCCGCACTAACGCAGATAATCCTTGTCAGGGCATTGAGTCGAACTGCAGCAGGTTCGGCTCAATGCCCTTGTTAAGCCGGGACAGGCATGAATTATAACTGGGACTGGGGTGTACTGATCCGTGAGCCATATTTCGAATGGCTGGTTTCAGGCTTTCTGTGGACGATTTCAGTTTCGATGGCGGCCTGGGTTCTGGCTTTCTCGATTGGGTCGGTCGTCGGTATCGCGCGCACAACCGACAGCAAGATTTTACGTGGCTTTGGTACCTGCTACGTGGAAACCTTTCGTAATATTCCACTGCTGGTGCAAATGTTTCTGTGGTATTTCGTATTCCCCGAGCTGCTGCCGGACGATGCCGGCATGTGGGTTAAACGCGAATTGCCCATGCCCGAATTCACCACGGCGGTGGTTTGCCTGGGGCTATACACGGCATCGCGTGTTGCCGAACAGGTTCGTGCCGGCATCGAGGCCATCGGCCAGGGGCAACGCAACGCGGGCCTGGCAATGGGCCTGACACCTGCCCAGGTTTATCGGTATGTTTTGCTGCCCGTCAGCTATCGAATAATTGTTCCACCGCTGACCAGCGAATTCCTCACCATCTTCAAGAATTCCTCGCTCGCGCTCACTATCGGCGTGCTCGAAACCACCGCCCAGGCGCGCCAGATCGAGGAATATACCTTCCAGGGATTCGAGGCTTTCACCGCGGCCACCCTGCTATATATCGTCGTGACCTCAACCGTCATGCTGTTGATGAAACTGATCGAAGGCCGGGTGCGTATCCCGGGCATGATTTCGTTAGGAGCCAAGTAACGTGTTTGGTGAATTCGATACCGGCGTAATATTCGACAATCTACATTTTCTGATCGAGGGCATGCAGTTAACTCTGATACTGACCGTGATCGCGATCGGCGGCGGCCTGGTGCTGGGAACGCTGCTTGCGCTGGCGCGCCTGGCGCCCTTCAAACCCCTGTCCTTTATCGCGGGCACTTACGTTAACTTCTTTCGCTCGATGCCGCTGATCCTGGTCATCTTCTGGTTCTACTTCCTGGTGCCGCATATCGTCGGCCGACCGGTCGGTGGATTTTATTCGGTGCTGGTGGCGTTCGTCATGTTCGAGGCGGCCTATTATTGCGAAATCATGCGCGCCGGAATTCAAAGCGTGCGCAAGGGCCAGATTTACGCCGGTCAGGCGCTAGGACTCACCTACGCACAGAACATGCGCTACGTGGTGTTGCCGCAGGCGTTCAGAAACATGGTGCCCATTCTGATGACACAGGCCATTATCCTGTTTCAGGATACCTCGCTGGTGTATGTCGTCGGGGTCAAGGATTTCCTGGTCAGCGCTGACCTGGTTGCCAATCGCGAAAATCGAATTCTGGAAATGTTCACCACCGTGGCGCTGGTCTATTTTGTTATCTGTTTGGCAGGCTCGCTGCTGGTCAAGCGCCTGCAGAGGAAATTCGCTCAGTGATAGAACTAAAAAATGTCAGCAAGTGGTACGACGACTTTCAGGTGCTCGACAACTGCAGTACCCAGGTTGCAAAAGGCGACGTTGTGGTGGTCTGCGGCCCCTCGGGTTCCGGTAAGTCGACCCTGATCAAATGCGTTAATGGCCTCGAACCGTTTCAAAAGGGCGAGATATTTGTCGATGGCACCTCGGTCGGTGATAAAGGCACAAACCTGCCAAAGTTACGCTCGCATATCGGCATGGTATTCCAGAACTTCGAATTGTTCCCGCATATTTCCGTGACCGAGAATATCAAGCTGGCGCAGCTGAAGGTGCTCGGGCGCAGCGAGCAGGAAGCTCAGAAAAATGCCATGCGTTTACTGGAAAGAGTGGGCCTGGTTGACCAGGCCGATAAACACCCCGCGCAGCTGTCCGGCGGGCAGCAGCAGCGCGTGGCGATTGCCAGGGCGCTGGCCATGGATCCCATAGCGATGCTGTTCGACGAACCCACCTCGGCGCTTGACCCGGAAATGATCAACGAGGTGCTCGACGTCATGGTGGAACTGGCGCGCGATGGCATGACCATGATGGTCGTTACCCACGAGATGGGATTTGCGCGTCGCGTCGCGGACAGGGTTATTTTCATGGATGAAGGGCGCATCGAAGAGGATTGTTCCAAGGAAGATTTTTTCACCAGCGAACGTGGCGAACGCGCGCAGATTTTCCTGTCGAAAATCCTGGAGCACTGAGCGCAACGATGGCGCGAACCGGGGCCGGTAGACAATCGTAACCGTGATCGACACATTTCAGCTCGAGTATGTCTGAACCGTCTTCCGTTGCGCAGTATTGCCCGATACGCCGGGTTGGCGCCGGTCCCGGACATCATTTCTTTGGCTACTACAACAAGCACCCCTGGGATTACTCGGGGCGATACCTGCTGGCTCAGCAGGTACCGATGTTTAGCGCCGATTTAACCGGCAAGGAGAGCGCAGAAGTCGGCTTCTTCGATCTGCAGGACAACGACCGGTTTTATTCGATCGGCGAGACTTCGGCCTGGAACTGGCAGATGGGGAGCCAGTTACAGTGGCTGCAGGGCACAACCGATCGTCAGTTAATTTACAATTCGCGCGCAGTAACGGCTGACGCAAACAATCCTTACCCGATTTCTGCTCGACCGTATATAGTCTTGAAACGCAGACCTCACGCCAGTTACCGTTGCCGGTTTACGTTGTCGCAGCGGACAGTGAATGGGCGCTTTGCGTTGATTATTCGCGTTTTCAGGTTACCCACCCGACCATTGGCTATGCCGCGACCCGGGTAGAGCCGGTGCTCGCCAATGCGCCCGGTGATGACGGCATTTACCGCATGGACATTGAAAGCGGTGACGCGCAAATTGATTCTCAGTTTGCAGGATCTTAAAAACTTCCAGCCGCTGAAATCAATGGATCGAGCGATTCACTGGGTCACGCACCTGGAGATCAATCCGGCATCAACCCGCTTTTTATTTATCCATCGATGGACCGAAAGAGTTGAAGATGAAACCTGTTTCCTGCACCGTCTGTTCAGCGCCAATCCCGACGGAACTGATCTCAGATTGCTGGAGTGTACCGATCATCCCCTGCCGCAGCTTGCCGAAGGTTTCGACGTCAATGCGGTCGGAACTTTTGATTACGAGAAGTCCGAATACCAGATCTCCCATCCCGCATGGAAGAACGATCACCAGATTATCGTCTGGGGGCCACATAAGGGCAGTATTCATTATCATCTCTACGATGAGTTGACGGGTGAGGTTGCGGTCATCGGTGCGGACTGTCTGACTGAAAACGGCCACATGACTTATTCTAGCGACGAAAAATGGATACTCTCCGATACCTACCCCGACAGCGTCAGCAACGAACGGCTGTTAATTTTGTACGATGTCGAAAACGACCGGAGATACGATATCGGCAGTTTTTACACCGACCCGAATCTCGGTAAACCGAATCGATGCGATCTTCATCCGCGCTGGAATCCCGATTCACGCCAGGTCTGCATCGACTCGGTGCATGAACAGCTACGACAAATGTACCTGATCGACGTATCCCGTCTTACCGCCTGAGTACTCCTTTCACGATCGTACTATTCTGGTCACGCGGTATGGTCGGATCTGTCTTCGAAAACGAAAGATTCAACCAATGGTTCGTTGCAGTTTGCTGTCGGCACCCTTGATCAAACGGTAAACGTCATGATAGAAGGTGACACTGAAATTGAAGCCAATGAAACTTTAGTTGTAACCTTGTCAGCACCGGTTAACGCCACAATTTTTCAAACCAGTGCTACGGGCATTATTTCCAATGATGATTTTTCAAGCTTGCCAGGTCTCGACAATCGTCCGGATAATCAGACCTGCATTGCCCCGGCTCGGCCCAATGAAGATTCAAGTGTTGCCGTAATAGATCCATTCCCCGGTCTACCCAATATCCCACAGCCAACCAAGATGCTGCTGGAGCCTACTGTCGATCCACGCTGGTTCATACTGAGAAAATCGGGTCAGTTGGTAACTTTTGATCCCGATAATGCAACCGCGATTCCGACTTACATAGATCTTTCCGGGATTGTGCGCACTTCATCGGAAGGCGGTTTGCTCGGTATGGCGTTTCACCCCGATTACCCTGATACGCCCGAAATCTTCCTCTCGTACACGATCGACCATAGCGGTCCTGCGATGCGCTCAGTCATTTCTCGCTTCATTCTAGACAATGTCACTGATCCCGGTGGCGGAACCGTAGAACAGGTAATACTGAGAGTAGATCAGGACTTTGACAACCATAACGGGGGTGATATTGCATTTGGGCCTGATGGATACCTGTACATAGGTTTCGGAGACGGTGGTAGCGGTGGCGATCCCAACAATCGTGCCCAGGACACTTCACGCTTGCTCGGTTCGATGCTGCGTATCGATGTACGGGGGCCCGGCGTTTCCCACCCTGTTAATCCCTACGATATCCCCGGCGACAATCCTTTTGCGGGTAACAGCAAATGCGGACCTGGAGCAAATACGAATGCTTGCCCCGAGATTTACGCATGGGGCTTGCGCAATCCGTGGCGTTGGAGTTTTGATTCAGCGACCGGCGACCTCTGGCTCGCGGATGTAGGTCAGGGCGCTTATGAAGAAGTCGATGTCATCGAGCGCGGTGGGAATTACGGATGGCGCTGTCGCGAAGGCGCTCATAGTTACAATTCCACAGGATGTGGCACTGGCTTTATAGATCCGGTTTTCGAGTATCCTCGCAGCCAGGGCAATTCGATTACAGGAGGTCACGTATATCGCGGTTCAGCAATTCCCGGATTGATTGGCCGCTACCTGTTCTCCGATTACGGATCAGGTCGTTTCTGGGCGTTACAATCAGATGGTCTGGGCGGATATGCGAGTGACCTATTAATCGATACGAATTTTGGCCCTACCTCGTTTGGTGTTGATCAATCTGGCGAGCTTTATTTTACCGACATCAACAATAGCCGCTTGCGCAAGTTGGTGCCTGCCGGGCCGCCGACACCCGACACGGTACCGACTTTGCTTGTAGATACCGGTTGCACGGATCCAGCTGATATTACCCAGCCTTACACGGGTTTATTGCCTTACGATATCAACGCGCCATTCTGGTCCGACGGCGCACAAAAGGATCGCTACATCGGTCTGCCCAACGGCACAACAATAACCCGCAATGCAGAAGATGACTGGGAATTTCCGAACGGTACCGTAATCGTTAAAAACTTCCGCCTTAATGGCAATCTGGTCGAGACGCGGCATTTAATGCGACACCCTGATGGCGTCTGGGCGGGTTACAGCTACGAATGGAATGCTCTGCAAACCGAGGCCACTCGCGTAAAGGGTGGCAAGACCGTTTTCACAAATGGCCAGCTATGGACTTTTCCCTCCGAGAGTCAATGCATGGAATGTCACACCAGTGCTGGCAAATTTTGCGCTCGGACCGGAAACAGCTCAGCTCAACAAAGGCCTTACCTATCCATCAACCTCGCGAACGGCTAACCAGCTCGCAACAATTGACCATATCATGATGTTCACTTCGCCGTTACCTGGGCCAGTCTCGAGTCTTCCGATGTTGACTGATCCTGACGATTCTGGTGCCAGTGTTTCCGAGCGTGCACGTGCTTACCTGCATACGAATTGCGCGCAATGCCATCGGCCAGGTGGGCCAACACCTTCTGTAATGGATCTCCGATATGCTACCTCACTTGCAAATACTAATGCTTGTGACGTGGTACCACTGGAGGGAGATCTTGGCATAGCTTCTGCCCGTCTTATCGCGCCCGGTGATGCAGCGCGCTCCTTAATCGTCGAAAGGGCTGGTCGACGCGATAGTCACGGCATGCCACCGCTGGGTTCCAACCTGGTGGACGCTAGTGGAATAAATTTGCTAACTAGCTGGATAAATGGATTGAGTAGTTGTAACTAGTCCCGCTTTTTGTTTTCTCGCAGGGACTCCAGGGGGTCAGTGTCATGTGTCCATGTTAGGCCATCTTGATGTAAGTCAAATTGCTGTCCCGATCAAGTGGTAGGATAGTTCTGGGAGATGGGCACAACATTGATACCTGCATGTGACCCAAAAAATAATCAATGGCTGACAAAATAATCAATTGGCGAAGCGATCGCCTGCAATCCACTCGGCAAATCGCGAGTATTCGAGAAATCATTCATGATCTTAGTGAATTCGATGACTTTGAAAACCATGCCGAACAAGCGCGCTCGTTACTGAATCGACTCAAGTCAAAGCAGCGGAACTCTATCATCGAGGCGGCCTTGAGCGGCCATCTTCAGAGCGAAGCTCTGAAACCATATCAGGCCGAGCTCATTAAGATGCAAGTCCATCTTGAAAACACGGGTCAAAAGGCGATCCTCCTGTTCGATGGGCGCGATGCTGCGGGCAAGGGGGGCACTATTCGTCGTGTTACGCGTTACATGAACGAAAAACACTATCGAGTGCTCGCCCTGGGGAAACCTTCCGATGTGCAGCGCACCGAGCTTCATATGAAGCGCTATATCGAACAATTCCCGCATGCAGGAGAGCTGGTAATATTCGACCGTAGCTGGTACAACCGCGCAATGATCGAGCAGGTTATGGGGTTTTGTACCAGGCCTCAGTATCGTCAGTTTATGGACCGGGTTAACGACTACGAAAATAGCTTTGTCAGCGATGGCAAAACACACCTGCTAAAGCTTTATTTCTCGGTTTCGAAAAAAGAACAGGCCCGGCGCTTCGAACGCAGAAAGAACGATCCCTTGCGTCATTGGAAACTGTCCGAGGTGGACTTGCAGGCCCAGGATATGTGGGATCAACTCACCGAGGCGAAGTATAAGTTGCTGAAAAAAACGCATTCATCGGAAAGCCCCTGGTTCATGATTCGTTCCGATGATAAACATCTTGCACGCCTGGAAACCATCAAACTGATACTCAATCAGATCAAATATCGTGGACGAGCCCGCTCGCTCGATTTTACAATAAATCCGGATATTGTTATTCGCGGAGACCAGGAACTGAAAATTATGGAAGCGCAGCTAGCCAAAAAAGGCGCATTCAAGGAATAACCGGCGACACGGTTTTCACAGCATAATACGGGAACACAATACTTATTTCCCGCAATTAAGTATCGTGTCCCCGGAATTTCAGCATCGCGAAAAGGGGACAGACCACGATTTCCAAAGTCCCCGTCAGAAATCTAATTGTCTAGTCGTGGTCCGTCCCCAATTGCTGCGTTATTTGCCGAGCCCGGCCGCGGGCGGTCGCTCGGGCGCGGTGCCCGCAATCAGCTCCTGCAGGTAATCGAAGGCCATGTCGCCAAACACGCCACAAAGTTTTCGGCTCTGGTCAACCGCGTCCTGGAAATGCACACCTGCCCAGACCCGACTTTGCCCGCAATCCTCGACGAACTCGGTCCAGGTTGAGAAAAACAGGCTGGTATCCGCCGCCGGTGTAATGCCCGGCTCAATGCGGGAAGAACCCTGCGGAGTCGGAACCGACCAGTTCAGCCCGTCGTTGCCGAGATAGAGGCGCGCCGCCTGTCCATGAGCCTGGCAGAAACAGGCGGATGCCGACGGATACTCGGGATGATCCGCTTCGTCCAGGTAACTTTTCCACTCGTTGGCAGGCAGGTCGTCGACCGTGCCCTGGCCCGGACCGCCCCAGGCAGTGACCGGGCTGTCGCCGTAAATGTAACTGATCGCGCTGAAAGGTCGCACGGCGTCATGACGTCGTTTTTCCTGCCAGATGACAACGCCCGCATCATGCGCGGCCATGTTGGTCAGAAAATCGATTTCGATGAACTCGCGCAAACCGAGTCCCTGGGACAGCGCGGCGAAGACGGCCGAGAATCCGAGGCTGTTGATCTTGTTATCGAACAGCTCGGCTTTTAGTTTTTGCAGTTCGGTCAGATTCGCCGAGGCTTCCAGCACCTCGTCGGCCTGCCGCTTGTAGCGACCGAAGCGGTGATGATTGCTGTTGATCGGTGGTCGCACCCGGAATTTTTTCGGGTTGTCGTAGGAGTACGGCTCGGTCAGGCCAAACTGAGGGGTCACGAATTGCTGGATCTTGTACAAGCCCATGCCCTGCCGCTGCAAATCCGGCTGCCAGCTTGATGGATCGATCAGCTCATAGGCAGTGTTCACGGGTTTATACCCGGTAGTATCCTTGTACGGCTCGGGGTTGTAACTGCGTCCGTCTGCATCACCGAGCTGATTCATACCGTCGCGTTCGCGACCGAGTGCCACGGCTCGACCCGCGACGTTGCCGATGCCAACGGGGGTGGTCAGGTCGGTGCTGCTATCATCGGGATCGAGCCCCACGCTGGTCAGCATATCGCGCCAGTTTTGCTGTTGCCTCGGCAACAGGTGGCTGAGCACCTGGTAAGACGCGTGCAATAGGGCGATATTGAGGTTGGCATTGGTCGCCGATTCGGCAGCAGGCCGATGCGGAATACGTGAATAAACACCGACTGCCGGCGCAGCATAGGGCGCGGTCGCATCGAACCACGAATTGGTGACCAGGGTTGTTACCCGCAAGACCAGCGTCGCATCTCCGCCTGACGGCGAAACGTCTGTAAATACAACTGGCGCGATGTTCTGTATCACCACCTCGACCGCGGCATTGCCGTTATCGAAATCGTAAGGCATGGCCTTGACGATTGACGGGATCGCAAATCCAATCAGGACAAGCGACAGGGATATGATTTTCATTGTTTATTGCTCCTTTGCGCGTTTGTTGGTTTGTTATTGTGTTCCGGGAAGAGCAGGTCCCTTACTGTGAATTGTCCACAGACGGGTGCGGATTTACAACCAGTTTTTGATGTATCACCTTACTCAGGGTGAACTAAGTGAACTGTGACTCTGATTTCCTGATCTCGCAACCCAGACCGCCCTTCGAGTTGTCGTGACGTTTAGTTTCGCGACAGTACCTTGACCGAGCAGCGCAATGCGCCGCCGTACATCGCCGTCGTGGTAAAGCCTGGAATGGGCGTAACCCGATAGCCGAGCTCGCGCCAGGCGCCGATCGCGGCCTGGTCGAGGTGCGGCCAGCCGTAGCTCGGCAGGTACACCGTGTTTTGCGCGCCGTCCGATTCCAGCAGTACGTTGTTATAGGTAATTTGCGGGTAGCCGGGCCTGGCGGGGATCGTCTCGCCATCGGCGATGGCTTCGGGCCAGTCCGCTTTGCGGTACAGGTAGGGAACCCGAAAAATTTCGAAGCCGAGTTTTTCGAGGCTCGTGCCGACCTGATCGAGCGCCTCGGCAATGGCCTTGCTGTCTTCGATCGCGAAGCGGGTGGCGCCGATGATTTCGGGTGCGCGAATGTTGTCGCCGTCGAGGGTTTTCAGTTCGGTGATCTCGGGCAGGCCGAAAAAATTGCTTTCGCTGCCCTGTTCGAATGTCGCTACTGCCTGCGGATTTTCGTCCAGATCCTGTTGCGCGAGTGCCGCACCCCATCCCGGGTCGGCGAGTAGCAGCCGCTTGTCACCGAGCGGCGTCAGCATCATGTCGATATGGCCGATGAGTTGCGGGGCCGGGCCGACGACGATTATCGCCTTGCCGAATTCGTCCTGAAACAGGCGCGCTATTTCTTCCTCGGGCAGGTTCTTTTCGATGGCATTGAAGCGAATCGTGTTGGCACCGACGAAAACATGGGATTCGTCGGTGACGATATTGCCGCCCTCGAAGGCAAATGGCGCATATTCGAACGGCAGATTGAGAAATCCGGACAATAGTCGCGCCATTTCGCGATCGTCGGCGCGCGCAAACTCGGGCGATGCCAGCAAGCGTGTGCCGTTTTCATCGCGCAGCACGACGAAAGGGTCCTGTGGCCAGATGGTAAGCGAGTAGTCGTCCGGCATGTCGACAAAGCGAATGCGCTCAGGCCACGGATTTGTTAACACGGTAAAGGCTTCGCGATCGGCGGCCAGTATTACGATTTTAGCCTTCTCGGGCAGGCTATTGATGATCGCGCTGGTCAGCTCCGCGTTGCGCAACGACGACGAGCGCGCGCTGTTGACGCTGAGCACGGCGAGTTCGATCTCGCCGCGATTGTCGGCGAGCAGATGTACATCCGGCGAGCTCGCGAAATAGGCTTGCAGCAACAGGGCCAATCCGCTGCCCGCGAGTATCGAGGCGAGCAGGCCGGTCAGGAGCCGCTGACGACGTTGATTGAAACTTATAGTGCCGTTACCGGTTGGCGGCGCTTACGCGTGACCAGCCACATCAGTCCGGAGCCGCTCAGGAACAGCAGCCAGGCCGCCGGCACGGGGATGACGGCGAGTCCGCCGATGGCGAAAAACTGATCGCCGCGCGTGTCGGTAATCGCCCACGCGAACGCCCTTTTCAAGTCGATACCATGATGTCCGAGTACAAAATCATCGTCTTCGAGAATGCGCAGGTAGCGAACATCGGCGATGCGTTGCTCGTTGATTCGCCGCACCGCTGGTGACCAGCGGCCTGAGGCCGGGTCGTCGGTGCGCAACAGGCGTATCGAGTTGGCCCGGATGCCCGCGAGGTGGCCGTCACGCAGGTAGCGCCCGTAATCCATGCGAATGCGGATGCGGCGTTTACCGGCGGGATTCGTCGAAGTCACGCGCAGCGTGTTGTCCAGCAGCACGAATCCTTCGGGCCCGGGTAAATTCAGAACGGGATCGTTTTGCAAGAGTTCGATCGATATGCTGTTGTCGCCGGAAACTTCCTGGTTCAATATTTTAACGCCAGTGTCGTCGCTATCCGCCTGCCCGCTCCAGTCGATTAAGATGGGTTGTCCCGGGCTTGCTATCCCGGTGATCGGTGAGGCGTGGCCGCCCTGGCTCCATGCCAACAGGCTTAAGCCGAAAAGCAAAAACAGCGTCAGCGCAGGCGCTTTTGCGGATTGGTTGCAGATATTCATCTCGGGTCCCCTTCTTTATTTGCAGGCAGTGTCCAGACTGCCATGCGGCAATTCTACGGTAAAACCGGCGCTCTATAAAGTGAGCAACTCTCGGGGACATGGTGAGCGTTAATTCAGGCTTTCGCCTTGACCTGGTCTGCCGATTAAGTTTTGCGGCAATTCCGGGGTCATTATACCTCACCCTGTGTTTCCGGAAAAAGAAATCGTTGCAAATGATCCGCTAAAAGTAGCGTCACGATATTGTGAGCCACACGCGGCCGGGATAATATTTCAGGTTGATCAAATCCAGTGCCAGTTATGCTTTCACCTGTAACCCTCGATGACCTGATCGTCGATTGTGGCGCCGAAATGACGCCGCAGCTCAACGCTGCCATTCAGTCCCGGCTGGAGCGGGACAGGGCGGTTTTGCTGCGCAATACCGGCATGACCCGACTCGCTGAAATGGCGGAATGGGCGAGCTTCATCGGCGCCGAACAAATGGACTACAGTTACGGAACCGGGTTCAGAGAACCCATGGGCGCCGGTGTACTGTCAGTCGGTAGCGAGCCGCACTTCACTAATGTAGACCCGCATAACGAGATGGCTTACTGGACGTTTTATCCGCGATTGATCCTGTTTGGTTGCGAGCGTATTCCCGCCCGCGGCGGCGATACGGTGATCGCGGATAACTGCCGGGTCACCGAGGATCTTGTCGGCACCGGGGTGGAACAGAAAATACTGCAGCGTGGTATTTGTTACATCCGCAATTTTACTGACCGCAATTACCCGGATAGCATTCCCAGCATGAAACACTGGCAGGACTCGTTTGGTTTCGAGAGCTGGCAGGAGCTCGAGGACTACTGCGCAGGCCCTGGCTGGAACCTGCTACAGCGGCCGGATGGATCAGTCCAGGTATCCTATCCCGAGCAGGGGTACGAGTTTGATCCCGTCAGCGGCAAGAATCTGTTGTTCACCTCGATGGCCCGACTGGGTCGCGCATTTGACAACTGGCCACCCTATAACGACTTGCCAGGAGACCAGAGGCCCTACCATCTCCGGTATGCGGATGGCAGTGAGTTTTCAGCCGATGATCTCGCCACCCTGGACCGGGTGTTTGAACGTCATTCCGTACCCATTAAATGGCAGCCGGGCGATATCGCGCTACTGGACAATATTGCCTGGACTCATGCACGCCCGCCATTTGAACTGGCAGAAGGGGAAGTACGATCCATTGGCGTCCTGGTTAGCCAGCCGGTTGACCGGCGCAGAATCATGAATCTTTGAGCGAATAACCGGAATTATAGAGGGTATAGAGTAATAGGGGACAGACCCGAATGGCGCTAAGCAATTAGCCGGTTTTCCCGAAGGCAGCCAAACACCTGGAAGCGATAAAATTTTGCATCATAATGCCCTGATCCTGAGGCTGTTGAACGATACCAAGTGTACGCAAGCTGGATAAAGTTTCAGACAGAAGCTGACGCCGAAAAAACCAGCCAAACTGCGGTAGCGGTTAAATTGGTATACGGTTCCCCGGAATCCCCGGGTCAGAAGGTGCCAAACAGCGTGCCCAGTACGATGAGCGCGACCAGAGAGATGATCGGTCCCGCTACCGCGACCATGAAGATGTCCAGGTAGGCGTGGCGATGGGTCAGTTTACAGATAGACAGTAACGTGATTACCGCGCCGTTGTGGGGCAGGGCATCGAGACCACCAGTTGCGACAGAGGTGACGCGGTGAAGCAGTTCCGGAGTGATATTTGCCTCTTTGCCCAGCGCGAGGTAGGTGTCGCCCAACGCCTGGAGTGCAATGCTCATGCCGCCCGAGGCGGATCCGGTAATGCCGGCAAGGACGTTGACTGCCACCGCCAGCGATACCAACGGGTTGTCGGGGGCTATTCCCAGGACCGTGTCGCGGATAGTGCCGAAGCCGGGCAGGGACGCTATCACCGCGCCGAAACCCACTAGAGAGGCGGTGTTGAATATTGGCATCACAGATGCGTTTGCGCCATCGTCCAGACTGCGTTTGAAACCTTCCCGCAGGCGCTTACTGACAATGACCAGATAGATGTTGGCCAGCAACAGGGCGCAGATTATCGCCCATATACCTTTGACCGAGGAGATAGAGGTCGCGCCAAACTCGGGCAGGCTCAGGTAAGCTGTATCCAGGCGTGGAAACAGAATGCCCGACAGCAGGTAGTTGGCCAGCACCACGACCAGGATAGGCGAGGCCGCCAGCCAGAATGGCAGAGGTTGCCCGGCAACGCTTGCCGTTTCGGTTGAACCGACCTCCATAATATCGAACCCTTCTCCCTGTGCGTGCTCGCGCAGCTCGCGCAGGGGCGGACGTTCGACCTTGACGGCAAGTGTCTCGTAGCCTTCCCCGGCATGCGCAGCCTGGCGTGCGCGGTAACCGAGCCAGCCGATACCGACAGCGAACATGATCAGGCCGGCGATGATTCCCAAACCGGGTGCGGCGAAAGGCGTCGTGTTGAAGTAGGGCATAGGGATCGCGTTCTGTATCGCGGGCGTTCCCGGTAACGCGGTCATGGTAAAGGTGAAAGCGCCGAGGGCAATTGTCGCCGGAATCAATCTCCTTGGGAGATTGGCAGCGCGAAACATTGCGGTGGTGATGGGATAGATGGCGAAAGCGACGACGAACAACGATACGCCGCCATAGGTGAGCAGCGCGCAGGCCAGCACGATGGCTAGTATCGCGTTGCGCGTACCCAGCAGATCCACGAAGCGATTCGAGATCGCGGCAGCGGCGCCGGAGTCCTCCATGAAACGCCCG
Organism: uncultured Gammaproteobacteria bacterium; assembly: GCA_963768295.1. Classification (GTDB taxonomy): domain Bacteria; phylum Pseudomonadota; class Gammaproteobacteria. The sequence goes on from CAVYHN010000023.1 coordinate 221,140, forward strand.
AAGATTGCGCCCAGCAGAAAAAGGGGAAAATAGAGCGCGATGAAACGGCCCGCCGCCGGCATGAAGATCTGGGTGTAGCTCGCCAGCAGGGGTGAACCAGCCTCGAACAGAATGGCTACCACGGCCACCAGCGGGGCCAGCACCAGAACGCTGATGCCGCGGTAGGCGAGATAGATCAGCAGTCCCAGTGCCAGTGCTATGCCGGCGATGCTCATGCGGTCTCCTCTGCGAAACCGTCATCCGGGCCGCCGGCGTAGTCGTCCAGTAGCTGGATGGTGGAGTGCCGCCCCAGACTCGATCGATTGTTTGCCAGCCAGGTATCGGCAGTCTGATAACCGATATCGTGCAGCCGGCGCATGAAGCTCCAGTCCGAATTGAGTTTGCTGGACGCGCTAAACGGGCTCATCTCTTTCTGCGCCTCGATCCGATGAACACACAGGGCGTCGATTTTCCCGAACAGCGCGGCGTTATAGCTGTGGCCGGAAGCCTCCTCTTCCTTGAGCAGCCGCTTGATCAGGGCGACCGTGCGTAACTCCTGGTTCAGACTACTGTTGAAACTGATTTCGTTGATGCGATCGATGATGTCGGGTGCGGTGCGCGGAATGCCTGGGCGTTCCGACGGATTTATCTGTACCAGTATCAGGTCGTGCGGCTCGCTTTCCGCAATCAGCGGCAGCAGGGCCGGGTTGGCCACGTAACCGCCGTCCCAGTAGGCTTCGTTTTCGATCTCCACGGCGTGGAACAGCACCGGCAGGCAGGCTGACGCCAGCAGGGCATCCAGATCTGATATCGGCATTCCGGAAAATCCGGTTATGACCGGTACTCACGTTGGTCGCGTTGATGAACAGTTTGGGTTCTTCGAGACTGCGTATCGCGCCGAAATCGACGTGCTTTTCGAGTAAATTACGCAGCGGATTTATATTCCAGGGGTTGAGCTGGTAGGGAGAGACGAGCCGCGACATGACGTCAAAAAACTTGGCCATCGGCGATCCGTTAGGCATCCACGGCTCGAACAGTGCGTCCAACGGTGTCTGCCGCAGCAGGCTGCGTGAACCTGCGCGACCGATCGATTTCCAGAAAGCGGTTAGCGATTCGCGTGCCCCATTACGGCCACCATTCGCAAGACCGGAAGCCAGCACGACCGCGTTCATTGCGCCCGCGCTGGTACCGCTCAGACCGCCTATCCGTATGTCGCTGTCTTCCAGCAAACGGTCGAGTACGCCCCAGGTGAAAGCGCCATGCGAGCCACCCCCCTGGAGCGCCAGATCGATACTATGTTGGGCCATAAAAAGCAGATCTCTTCGTGCGGGTGAAGAATATTACGCAGGTGATTCGGATACGGAATAATAACAGAGGGTAAGCGCCGAGTCATAAGCCAGGCTATCCAGCGAGACAATCAATTCCACTTGCCTCCAATCACTTCCAACGTCGCTTCAACCAGACAACCGAAGTTGCCAGCAAAAGGGCCGACTGGAAAGATGTTTGCGCTGATGCGACGCTAGCGTGGAAGACAGCCTGTGCGGAGTACTCTAGTCGTAACCTGGAAAGCAAACTTTACTGGATAGTCGCGATGCAAATTGGAAAGCTGGACCACGTTAATTTACGCACCACCCAACTCGATATTATGGTCGACTGGCACACCGATGTGCTGGGTCTGCGCCGCCGAGATCGCCCGGACTTTCCGTTTCCCGGTGCGTGGATGTATGCCGGCAGTGCGTCTGCCGTGCATATGGTCGGCAGCGACGGCACGCCGGCAAGCGGAGCGGAGACCGATCTGAAGCTCGAACATTTTGCGTTTTCTGCGACGGGGCGCACACGCTTCGAGGCGAAGTTGCAGGCCATGGAGGAGCGCTACCAGCGATTTGATATTCCTTCGTTCAACATCATCCAGGTCAATCTTTGGGATCCGGATGGTAACCACATCCATATCGATTTCCCTGCAGATGAATGAGGCTTTAGTCGGTGGCTTTGCTTTGCCCGATCGGTTAGTTCCGGGAACAGTGTCCCTGTTTATCGACCACGGTCCTGTGGACTGGTCCTGGTTGAGCCGGTTACAGGCTCGATACAAAGCACCTGCTGCGGCAGAAATCCTGTATGCTGCGGTTTACTTCTCCAGGGCTTGTCGGTCATTGTCTTCATCGCGACGACAAACCCTCCTGATCCTTCACCCAGCTTAACAAGTCAATCAGCCTGGTTCGTTTCTGTCGCAGAGGTTGCGAATCGATGACTGGATTGCGGGAAATCAACAAGCCATGTCGCTTTTACGCCGGACCGTTCGCTCGCCGCCGAGCGTTCTCGATAGTCCCGGGTTGGATGTTCAGTCCGGTGAATAGTGTCCAGCTGAAATCTGAAATCGTCACGATTAACGAATTTGAATATTCGATTAGCTCGTTGCAAGATCGACAACAGTTCGACGCAGAGGATCACGAGGCGAACGCGCTGGGGATCTCCTCGGCAACCTGGGCACTTTTCGGTGTGATCTGGCCGACTTCGGTGGTCATGGCGCTAAATGTTCATAAGTGGCGGATGGCCGGCAAACGCGTGCTCGAAATCGGTTGCGGGATTGGTCTGTGCAGTATCGTACTGCATCGCATGGGCGTCGATATCACCGCCAGCGACTACCATCCTCTTGCCCGGAGTTTTCTGGATAAAAATGTGCTGGGTAACGGCTTGCTGCCGATCAAATATCAAACCGGTAACTGGGAAACCGAAAACCAGGAGCTTGGCAAATTCGACTATGTAATCGGGAGTGATGTTTTGTATCAACCGGCGCATGCCAGGCATGTCTCCCAATTTATCGATCGCCATGCAAACGATAACGTGGAAGTAATGATTGGCGATCCGGGCCGGGAGAACCGGGCGCGCTTTACGCGCGAAATGATCGACCTGGGCTACAGTCACCAATTCGAAAAATTCGATGAGCAGCTTGACGGCGGACAGCGTTGCAAGGGGCGTCTGCTGTATTACCAGCGACCGGGTTAATTTACTGCCTCGATCCTGTTATCGCCAGGTTCGGGATTCGGCTGCGGGCGGCCCGGGCATTTTTACCGATCGATATGATCCGGGTAACCCGCCCAGAGTTTGCATTTCATTACAGGTTGCTGCGAATGCGCTCCGCCAGCGCGCCGATGGCGTCCATGTCGCCGGGTTCCAGGCCCCAGTTGAGCTTGAGCTCATCGCCTTCGCGCCGCGGCAGAACGTGCATATGAAAATGCATGACCGATTGTGCAGCCGCGGGTCCGTTACACTGCAGCAGGTTCAGGCCATCCGGGTTCAATGTCCTGTCGATTGCCAGCGCGATCATTTTTGCCGTCTTTACCGTTTGCGATATTGCGGCTTCGGAAACCGAATATACATCCGCGGCATGTTCCTTCGGGATGACCAGCGCATGTCCGGTACTTGCCGGATTGATATCCATGAATGCTAGCGTGTTTTCATCCTCGAACAGTTTAAAGCTCGGAATTTCGCCGGCGATTATTTTGCAGAAGATACAATCCGAGTCAGAACTCATAGATTTTTTACCTCGTGTAGCTTTCCAGCCATTTCCATCGGTTATATGCGCTAAGCCGGTCGATTATATAGTGGAATACCTGCGTTATACAAAAATCCTGGAAATTTGCGAAGGGCTGCTCGATTGATATCCCGCAGCGTTCCAAACCGGGAAACTTTGAGGCGGATTAATTAGGGATTGGGGTTACTGTCACTATAATGCACACCAATTTACCAGTTAACTGCCACGACAATCCCCTATGACTGAAAATCCAGATCGACGCAAGCTCGCGCTTATCCAGGTTATGCCCAACCTGGGACTTGTCGATGTGCCGCTAGTCTCCTCATCTATCAGTTATGGCGTCGACATTCCTGCAGTCACAGAGTTGTTCCAGTGCGTACCGAAGTACTAATCGTAGGCGGCGGTTTAAGCGGACTGCATACGGCCTGTAAGCTGGCTCAACAGGGAATCGATTTCATCCTGATCGAAGCGCGCGAGCGGCTTGGCGGGAGAATATTATCTTTCAATGCCGATGGCGTTTCCTATCGCAGTGACCAGGCGGGGTTCGATTTTGGACCCGCGTGGTTCTGGCCTGGACAGTCGCGGATGGAGGGGCTGGTGCGAGAACTCGATCTGGTCGACTCGGTTTTCACCCAGTATGGGTCAGGCGATGCGCTCTACGAAGACGAGCACTCTGTGAGTCGAGGGATTGCCGGGATATCGATGGCGGGGTCCTATCGCATGAAGGGTGGGATGCGCCAGATCGTTGCCGCCCTGGAGCAGAGAATCGCGCCTGCAAACATACGCCGTGGTGCACGCATAACCCGGCTGGAGAAGGGCGCGGACGGTCTCCATGCCAGTGTCATGGTGGCAGGGGAATTAACCGAAATTGAGGCGAAGCTTGCTGTTATGGCTTTGCCGCCCCGGCTGGCAATCGATTCCATTCAGTTGATTCCGGCGTTGTCGGAGCAACGGGAATCTGAACTCAGCGCTATTCCAACCTGGATGGCCGGGCACGCAAAAGTAATTGCCATCTATAGCGAACCCTTCTGGCGTAACCAGGGTTTTTCGGGTGATGTGATCAGTCAACGGGGTCCATTGCGGGAAATTCATGATGCGTCGCCCGATAACGTCGGACCATTTGCATTGTTCGGTTTCCTGGGGACACCCGCGGCGCAACGAGGTGATCGAGAGGATTCCATTATCGAAGCCTCGCTTAACCAGCTGGCGCGTTTATTTGATGGTCCGGCAAAACAGCCGCTGGACGTGTTCATCAAGGACTGGGCCAGGGATCCTGAAACCGCCACCGAATACGATCAGGAAATGTCCAATGTACACTCGTCCCATCGCCTGCGGCAAACCGCGGAGTCCGAATGGGAGCAAAAACTAATCTGGTCAGGTAGTGAAAGCGCGACATCGAATGAACGCAATGGCGGTTTTCTGGAAGGCGCTATCGAATCGAGCCAAACGACATTACAGTTAATTCGAGCGTATCTTTCCGTGGTTGATAAAACAGCTGCGCCACTTCGGGAATAGCCAGTTGCTATCGTTTTTTCCTGTGGGGCCTTGGGTTATAGGCCGCAATATGAGGGATAATGCGGTCCAGGCGGGTATTCTCGATGCCCTGAGCTTCGTTTTCGACCGTTTTCAGCAGGGAGTTAATATCGAACCTGGTAGCGGCTTGCTCTCCGTAGATCATGGCCGCGAGGCCCTGCAGACCACCGCACTGTAAACGAATTTCCTGGTAGTTGGACAATATTGAATCGCGCGCTTCGGCCTGGCGAAAAACGAACCGCGCATTTTCTCTGAGCAATGATAAATACCGATCACATAGTTGCGCGGCCGCAGCCGAGCAGCAGACGCAAACGAGTCGTTCCCCAATCTCCAGGCGTTTAGCCTGGGCGCATTCCCCTGGCCCGGAGATCAGGGCTTTTTCAAACCAGCATCGTGTTTCGGCGGACATGAGCTTATGAATTTTATCTTCTGGCTATTTCGTTGATCGATTGCGGCACAGGTGGCGGATCGTCCAGGCAGTCTTTTGTAGCGCTAATTGAAATGCCCGTCCTAACCCTTCGAGGATAGATATTTCGTGCCATGAATCAGGCATGCTAGCATTTGTGTCGCCCGATCGCCCTGCCGCCGCACAAATATCAGCTGAATCAATGGATCAGGATAATGACCGATCAAGATAATGAAGCGAAAGACCTGACGCTCGAACATCGAATTCTAATACAGGTGCGCCAGGTATTGGCAAGCGTGGTTCGCGATGTCACGCCGGCTCCCGGCAGGCCTAACCCGCTATCGTCCCGGACCATCGAGGGTATTCGTGACTGCTTTGCCCTGATCGCGGCGCGCGAACGCGAACTGAGCGCTAAACAAACTCCGGACCTGCCGGTTTTCGCGGATGATGGCGCAACCACCCGCATCGTCGATTTCAAAAAGCCTGAATCTTGAGTAGTCGTGCACAAGCGCTCTCGGTGTGATTGAGCTCTGAGTGTCCACACCAGTGCGGGTCCCTGAAACGGACGCCAGCTTCAGGCTTCGCGGTCCATTTGCCAGACGCATTTCGAGGCGCTACTGAGCATCGGCACCGGCGCCAGCTTCTTACGCCGCGTTTCCGCGCGCTTGAAGATGGTGATAGTCATGAAGACTCCGGCGACAAGCAGCAGGTGGCTCAGCCAGACGTAGCTGAAATAGTAGATGGAAAGGAAAGAAAGCGAGAAAATCATGCTCCACATCCAAGCGAGCACCTGCATTACGTAGTGTCGCGAGGCGAGATCCATGTATTTTAGTGGGTTGTGGCGGTAATCCATTACGGCGTTCCACGTCATTTCAATTTGCTGTTTCATCTCAATTTTTTCCTGATCAGAGATAAATATACGAATATTTGTCTAATTTGGATTTCATTAATAATAGATAATAAATAGACATCAAGAATAATTTTTGTCAAAGAGCATTGAGGTTGGCTTGACACCAGTTTGCGCGTGCGAGCGTTGCTTCCTGTTCTTGCGGGCTTTTCCTGTCCCAGCTGCCGTAAATCATTCCAATCCGCGGATTGGTGGCGAGTTTTTCACGGTGGCGGATCATGAAGCCCCAGTAAAGACTGTTAAACGGGCAGGCTGCATCGGTCGATTTTTGCTTGACGTCGTAATGGCAGTGTTTGCAGTAATCACTCATCTTGTTGATATAGTTACCGCCTGCGGCATAGGGTTTGGTAGCGATCAGGCCGCCATCCGCAAACTGGCTCATGCCCCGGGTATTGGGCATTTCCACCCATTCGATTGCATCGAGGTAGACCCCAAGATACCAGGCGTCGACCTGTGCCGGATCGATGCCCGCAAGGAGGCAGAAATTCCCGGTGATCATCAGGCGTTGAATATGGTGCGCATAGGCAAAATCTAGCGACTGCCCCAGTGCCTGGCGCATACAATTCATGCGCGTTTCTCCTTGCCAGAAATAGCCGGGCAGGTCGCGCGTCGCCGCGAGGTGGTTGAGCCTGGCATAGCCGGGCATGTTGATCCAGTAGACCGCGCGCACGTACTCTCGCCAGCCGATGATCTGGCGTATAAAGCCTTCGATTTGCGCGATCGAGATATCGCTGCGGCGATCCTCATAGCGTTGGATCGCTGCTTCGATCGCTTCCATCGGATGCAGCATTTTACTGTTGAGCGCGAACGACAGGCGCGAGTGGTAAAGGCTCCACTGGTGCTCGTGCTGACAGGTCATCGCGTCCTGAAAACGACCGAATCCGGGCAGGCAATGTTGGCAGAAGTGAGTCAGCAGTTCGAGCGCCTGTGCCCGGTCTACCGGCCAGGGTAGGGATGCACGGCGCTTGCCGAAGTGTTCGATTCCGTGTTTGTCGATGCGTCGCAGGAATCGCCCGACGTCGTTATCGAAAACCAGTGGGGCTGGAATCTCGCGTAAATCGGCCGGTCTCAGTTTATTGCGATTTTCGTTGTCATAGTTCCATTTGCCGCCCTGCGGTTGATCCCCATCCAGCAGCAGGTTTAGGCGTTTGCGCATTTTGCGGTAAAACGATTCCATGCGATTGTGCTTGCCTGGTGCCAGGTACTGCCTGAATTCGGTTTCCGGCAGCAGGAAGTGCTCGCTGTCGAATTCCCGCACTGTTATCGATTCCGGCAACGCCAGCGACCGCAGTTGCTGGCGCAATCGAAACTCGTCCGGAGACTGGTACTCGAAGCCTGTCACCTGGTGGCGACTGCAAATCGACAAGACGAAGTCCGATATATTGCCGAAGCTGACGGTGTCGTCGAGGGTCAAGTGAGCGATGCTGTGGCCCCTGGCAGCGATTAAGTCGACGAACGCTTCCATCGCGGCAAAAAAAGCGCAGAGTTTCTGTACGTGGTGTTTGACGTAGGTCGCTTCCTGGCCCAGCTCGGCAACGATGTATAGAATCCCCGCGTCGTTCTGTTCGAACCAGCTATGGCGATCGTTTAGCTGGTCGCCGAGGATCAGGCGAATGGTATGGATGGGGGCTTCATTAGCGGCGTCGGGCACGGTTATCTCCTTGAATGAGAGCGCTTCAATCGGGATTAGCTTACGAGATATGGGATGAGGATTCGAGCTATTGAGGGATAGTGAATGCGGCCGTAGGCTTGCCGGCCTGATGGCTGGTCCACGCAAAAAGCCGTTGTGGTTAGAGGAACGTCTTCCGCCGGTATCAGGGTAAACAGTCCGTTGAGGTCGGGCTGTTCGGAGCGGGAAGCGGAATACCGGCGGAGACGTATTGGTTAGCGATCGAGGTGGCTGCTGTGCATGCGCTCGATCGCGTAATTACTCTGCGACTGGATTCGAACCCTGGAGGGTTTGCGGCTCAAGACGCGATATACCAGGTACCCCAGCGCCATCAAGATGCCGATGCGGGCCAGAACGTATCCGGTGGCTATGAAAGCAATATCGTTTTCCATTTTATTTACCTCTATAGGTTCAGTTCAGAGTCGGTACCGGCGGATCCGGTTCTATGTTATCCAGCCCGTTTCACCCAGGCGCTACACCAGCCTGCGGCGGCAACCTGCTTGCCTGGAAAAATTGCGCAGGGTCCCCAGTCAGCGTCTGCTCCGCCGCTGTAAAGTTGGCAGTTAGCGCAGTTGCTGCCGGATTGTTCTGACTGGTGCATATAGGCAAGCGCTTTAGCCTGCGCATCGCTGGGGTCCAGCCTGGGTTCGTCGCTGGCAAATGCGAGCCCGCTGCTCAGGGCGATCGTCGGGCCTGCGACTATGGCCGAGGCTGTCAGGCCAAGTAGATTTCTGCGAGTAATGTTAGCCATCTGTTTCTCCTTTCGAATAATTACGCAATATGTCTAAATAAAGTTCACTTAATTAATAAAATTATGTTTAATTTGTAATATAAATCTAGATAATGTCTATTTTAAATATTATCAAATAGTGTTTTATCGTTAATGCATCTCATCCTCTCGTTAGAAAAGCCCCGGATGGCAATCTTTTTTACCGGGGGGTAGTTCAGGTAAAAATTGATAGCTAGTAAGGTATGCACGCCCGGCGCCACGCGGCGGGCGTGGTCTTTTGCGGAATGGGAAAAACGGCTGATCGAGCCGGTGAGGCTCAAGCCGGATCAGGAATCTGGCAGTGGCGACAGGTTTTCCAATTCGACGACGCGGGCCAGGGCGCGCTCCATCATGTGGCGTGCATGCGAGGTCGTGTTGTGCAGGTAGCTATGCAGGGCCGCATCCTCGCTGCTGCGACTTTCGCATTCGGCACTGTAGTTTTCGAAACGGACCAGGCTGGTAATTAGCTGTGCCAGGTGCATCGGGCATTCGCAGGCAATGGCCGGGCTCTGTGTGGCCAGGTAGGCGAGCTGGCGATCGTTAAATTCTCGCGACGGGATGACGCCACCGATATTTGCGAATGACGCCTCTTGCGATGGAATAAAACCGAATCGCCAGGCAACTACCGCTTCGAGCGCGGCGATATCCAGCGGCGAGCGCAGCGCCGTGATGCGATCGCTTTGCAGGCGTTGCAGCGCGGCGCGCGGCGCGTAGTCGTAAACCAGGATCAGGTGCCTGGCGTTGAGCCGGTTTGCCAGGCGGGTTGCCTCGATACCCGAATCAGGATGCAGGCTCGGCCACTCGATCACGGCGACGTCCAGACGCGTCGACGGTTTTTGCGGGCTGAAATCAGTGATGTCGCCGAAATGCCCGCATAGCGCAAATATTTCACTCGTGGTGCAGGCTTCCCGATATGCCGCAAACGACTCGCCGAAAAGTGCCAGGCGCGGTTTTTCGCTGGCGCTGATTAGGCGCGGCGCGCCCGCAGACTGCTGCAGGCGGTGTTCCAGTTCCGCGCTGTCGAGATCGGCAATAGAGCCTATTGCCTGGCCGCGGTCGACTAACGCCTTTAAAAGGGTGAGCCGATTAATATCGCTTTCCCGGTAGAGGCGGCGCTGGCTTTCACTGCGTTCGGGTGTAACCACCTGGTAGCGTTTTTCCCAGACTCGCAGCACGTGCTGCGATAAGCCGGTCAGGCGACAAACGGCACCAATACGATATTTTGCTGCGTCTTTGGTCGAGGAATTTTGAGTATCAGACATGCTGGGAAGAATCTCCGAAAAAGATGGCCTGTCTATAATTTTATAACCGCCAGGATGATGTTGAGCCTCAATAGAACAGGTTTTGTCTAAGAAATTCTAACCGATATGATATATTTTTTACAACGACGCCAAAGATGGCGGGTGATAGAACGTTCGTCCCCGAATGCGCAATTTCCCGTGCGGCGCAAATTCAGAAGTGCTTGTAGAATCGATGAGGGTAGTCACGAGCGTGATCTTCGACGGGCAGTTTTTCGAACCCACAGGATTCGAAAAATGGCATTGCCTCGGGTCTGGCCTTCGCCAGCAGGCCGGCGGCACCTTCTGAGCGCGCAATTGTTTCGATCCTTTCCAGCAACAGGCTGCCAATGCCTTTACGGTGCCAATCTGGCGTAACGTAAAGCCCATGGAGAATCGACGCAGAGAGACCGTCGGGGAGGTCTGTTTGGTGGGCCCGTTCGAGAGCGGCGACACCGGTAATGCGAGAATCTACGGTTGCAGCGACCACGATCTGCAGGTACTCCAGGTCATGCAGCTGGTAGCGATACAGGGGTAGACTTATGCGTTTTACCCGGTTAGTCAGGTTCCAGGTATTCATTGCAGCAGCTATGAGCTCATTAACGGATTCGAGATCGAAGCTTTGCGCCTCCCGCAAATTCAACGGGCCGGCCTGGAATGCGCTTGTACTGGTTGCGGTGGTTAAATCATCGGGCATTGCCTCGGCGGGTAGCGCTGCTGCGATCACTTTTTTCCCGGTCAAACGCAACTTTAGAATCTCCTGAAGGTTGATATCTAACAGTAGTACGTCTGCTCGACAGGTAAGGATCATTGGAATGTTTATTAGCGCGAGAAGGGGGGTACAGAATTGTCTATCTGCCGCATGTCTGTCGCGACCGGGAGCGGGCGCTGTATCTGCTATGAAGCTGATGCGTGATCGAACCCGGTCTCGAAACCGGGGAAACGGTAAATTCCGAGAATGTGTAACGGCCGGGTACAGCGCTTTTTCCGGAAAGATTCGCCGCACATCGTCGCGCGGGTTTTACTGGGCGCGCCATCATGCCGCGGGAACGAGTGCTAGTGACAAAGAAACACCGAAGGCTGGTTTCGACAGTTATTGGAGAATGTGAAGCATCTCCAGGTAAAGGTTTAAGGTTACCTAAAACCCGAACGGGTCATCAGACAGCAGGATACTGACATAGGGTGCGTAGGTTAGAACAGCGCCTTGTCGCGGCCCCAGATCGTCGAATGCCTTGACCAATTGATCGAAACAGGATTCATTTTCCGGGTCTTCTTTAAGTGCTTCCAGGGCAGTCAGCAACGGTTTGATCTCCGCGTCATCCAGATGCCGATTCAGCATCTGGATTGCAATCTCGATATCCGCGACCCTGACCGGGTTCCCGGTCTTTCCAGACCGATTTTTCGCGGGCTCCTCAAAGTCCGGTGGCTCCTCGTAAACGTTCCCGGCCAGCCCTCCAGATTTTGCGCCAGCCTTGAGTCCGGCAAATGCATTGTATTCCTCACGTGCCCGCCGTTTTAGTTCGTCGACAAAGGTATTAAATTTTTCGGTATCAGGTTTATCTATCAACAGTGACAGTAAGGGACCACATTTAACGCGGCTGTGGAATTCCAGGAACGGCGCATTCACTTCGGGCTCGGGGTTGAGTATTGACAGGTCTACGGTCAATTTTTCTTCTTTAAACGGCGTCTTGATGCGAACATTAACCGCATCATCGACGATTTCAAATTCCCTGCTGCCTTTTAAAAAATTCTTTTGTACCAGTTTCATGCTCATTACTGCTCTTTCCAGTTCGAATGCAGGCCTTGGTGATTCATTACCTGACTAATTAGCGAACTTTACTCGATTATTTCTGGATATAAAGGTTTATTAGTAAACACATTCCCGGGGCAGCCATGGTTTCCCTGGCAGACTCTGGCTCGACAGCGAATGTTTCAGGATTGCTACGGATACTATGGTATTTATGGAGAGCATTGCAGGTCATCTTTACTCCTGTACCTGATTGAAATTATTACTGTTTCTGACTGTTAAGACGAATTAATACAGCATGCGCGCAGCGCAAGTCCCATTCAATACAGTGTTCAGTGCATAAAAAGGAGTGATGGGACTTCTTGCCTGATATTGATATAATCCTCGCTATCAAAAAAGCCGTATTACGGACCCTGGATGGCCTGGAGCGACAGTTTTCTGTGCTCGCTATCCCGGATGAACTGCAACAGTTAAACTGATAGATATAGGTTATTTATGAGCGAGCAAAAGAAAACCAGACCCAAGGTTCCCGATGGTAAATCACGCTATGTTGTTACCCGCCAGATGGAGGCCAATGAAAAGGGTTTCGTCGGTTATGAAACCGTCTGGGAATCATTCCACAAAGAGGTCAAATACGAAACGCCTAAGCGTCCTTGAACCAATTCGGTCACGCTAGGCCGCAAGGCCTGGTGTAACCTGTAAGGTAGGGAAAAGTATCGCGAAACCGGTGAGGATCAGAATCCTCAGCGGTTTTTTTTTGGACTGCTGCGCCTCACGATTGCAAGGCCGCGACCGCGTCTGTCCGGCGGGTTAATCCGGAGTGAAGGTGTAGAGCTTGTTCTGGGGAATGACGCCGCGTACCCCGCCTTTCGGGTTTTCCACGTCTCCCTTGTAGCGGGGAATGACATGGATATGCAGGTGGGGAATCGACTGTCCGGCCCAAAGGCCTACATTGATGCCGATATTGTAACCGTCGGGGTTATGCTTTTCGTCGGCCATTTTCTTGCCTTCGGCGACCAGCCGCCACAGTTCTTCGCGTTCCTCATCGTTGATATCGAAGTAGTCGGAAAAATGCCGATACGGCATGACGAGGAAATGCCCCGGACTTGCCGGATGCCGGTCCCAGGCGGCGAAGCCGTATTCCCCCTCGATCATAATGCGACGTCCGGGTTTGGTTAGGCAGAAGCGACACTCTTCGTGATCGGCGAGCGCAGTTTGTTCAATCATGATTTTCTCGCGAGACCGGATTGACTAGCCTGCATATTGCACGAAGAGGCGAGGCGCAGGTAGGCGCCGAGCATCTTGTTCAGGCACAAACGGTACTCGAGCAGTTGCTGGAAATATTCAAATAAGCTTCTGATTTCAAAATTCTTTCTCATAAGTTTGCACCGCCTTGGTGCAGTATGCGGGCTAGTTAATTGGTACCTGGGTGACGCCTTCGAGATCGGGGCCTTCTTCTATCTTGCCGCCGTACTCGATTTCTTCGTCAGTCGCGTCACGAACCAGCAATATCTCCAGGCGGAAGATGACTTCGCGACCGCACAGTGGATTGTTACCGTCGATAGTCACCGACTTTGCATCGATCCGGGTAACCAGAAAGGTCTTGGTTTGTCCCTGTTCATTCTCCATCAGGATGGCCATGCCGACTTCGCGGTATTCTTCAGGGACGTTTTGAATGCGTTCGGTAATTACCAGGGATTCGTCACGTGGCCCATATATCTGGTTGCAATCGATAGGCACTTCAATTACTTCACCGGTTTTTTTTCCTTCCAGTTCAGTCATGACCGCGGGGGCCAGTATTTCGTTTGTGCCATGCACATATCCGAGCGGAAATTCCACCTGTGTCAGTACACTGCCGGAATTCTGGTCAATAACCTTGTAGGTCAGTTCGACATACCTGCCGTCTGCAATCGTTTCGTTACTCATATCAATCAGTCCTTTAGAAAATGGAAGCCGCAAAAATTTTGACTTCGCCTCTTTCATAACCGATGACCATGCGTCCCAGCCATTCACCTTCTTTCTTGGTACTGCGCACCCTGAACAGGCAAGTCACGTGCTCGCCGCGACGGATAAAGCCAAAAAAATCGTATTCTGGTGAAAGGTTACGCGTCAGTTCGCTTTTGGCAAATTGCTTGCCGAGTTCAACTTCATTAAGGCCAAGTAACAGGTCATAGGAAAAGTTCAGGATGAATTTACCATACTGTCCTTTATTGGAATACTTGATCAGGTCATCCCACATGGGAAAAACTATTTCCTCAAGCTCTGCATCGGTCTTGTCAATAATATTCATACAAACTCTCTGGAATAAACAAACGTCAGCTGTCGATAGCCCATCTCTCCGAGGAGAGCAATTTTATCAAACAGCAATGGACAAATAAAAAAAGATCAACATGACTGTTGATCTTTTTTATTACTCGGGGAGGCCTGGATGACGCCTCCCCTTCACATAGAGGATTATTCGTCCTCGCCCACGATGTGATAGCAAGGCGCTTTTTCCATGGTGTATTCGCCAGTCTTTGGATCACGCCGGGAAACGGTCAGTACGTGCCAGTTCTCATCATCCAGTTTCAGGGCATCGCCACGGTAGTAGTAGCCCGGCCAGCGGGTTTCCTTACGGAACAGCGTGTGCTGCACGACGGACTCGGAAGCAAGATGACGATGCTTCAGTTCCCACGCGCGCAGCAGTTCGTGGATGTTTTCCGCGGCAACCTTCTCGAGGTCCTCTTCCAGCAGCTTCAGTTTCTTCAGACCGATACTCAACAGTTTGTCGTTGGTCATGTAGTTAACCGTTGAACCACCGGCATACTCATCCATCAACTTTTGCAGGCGATCAAGGCCCTGGCGCGGGTTGATGTAATTAGGGTTGACGCTACCCGCGGTTATCTCATTGCGGTAAACCTTGTAATGCTCCATCGGCTTGAAGATCTCGGTCTTGCGACGATCGATCTGCTCCTCTGAAACACGAATACCCTCGGCCTTGCCGTCGTCAATGTATTTACAGGCGGCCTTGGCAGCCAGGCGACCTTCGGTAAACGAACCTGAAGAGAATGCATGTGGCGTGCCGCCGACGGCGTCACCGGCGCCGAACAGGCCTTCGATGGTGGTCATACGGTTGTAGCCCCAGAAGTACTCGTCAGGAGACACGTCTTCAGGGCCGGAGCACCAGGCACCGCTTCCGGTCGCGTGCGAACCCATGACGTATGGCTCGGAGGTTGTCAGTTCCGGGTTCTCGTACTTCGGGTTGACATCGGTTGCCGCCCACAATACGGCCTGACCAACGGTCATGCCGAGGAAGTTGTGCCAGCCGATCTCTTCCAGATGCGGATCCTGGAAGGCTTCCATGGTCACCATGTGGATCGGACCACGACCAGCATTCACCTCATTGATAAGCGCGTGGTTACGCAGACAGGTCGGGATGGGTCTATGAGTCGCGTGCGAAAGTTCCGGATCCAGATATTCCTTGCCCACCATTTTCTGCAGGTCAGGGAACCATTTTGACTCGTATTCTTCGCCATTACAGTTCTGAGTGTAAGTCTTCAGGTGCAGGAAGTAGGCGCCAACCGGACCGTAACCGTCTTTGAATCGAGCCAGTACGATACGGTTTTCCATCTGCGTCATTTTCGCGCCAGCCTCGATCATCAAGCCATAGGCCGAGCCCGATGACCACGGCGCATACCAGACACGCCCCGCACCCTCACCAACCGAGTTTGGCCTGAAGATGTTGGATGCACCACCGGCAGCGACGATAACAGCTTTGGATTTGAATACGTGGTAGTCACCGGTACGCACGTTGAAGCCGACGGCTCCGGCGACACGGTTTTCCTTGGCATCATCCATCAGCAGATGGGTGACACAGATACGGTTGAATACCTTGTCAGCCGATTTCTTTGCGGCTTCAGCCACGATCGGCTTGTAGGACTCACCGTGAATCATGATCTGCCAGCGTCCCTCACGCATATAGGTACCAGACTTGGGATCGCGCATGATCGGCAAACCCCATTCCTCGAACTGGTGTACCGTGGAATCGACGTGACGCGCCATGTCGAACAACAGGTCTTCGCGAACCATACCCATCAGGTCGATACGTGCGTAACGGACGTGATCCTCAGGATTATTTTCACCGAAACGGGTTCCCATGTAGCAGTTGATCGCGTACAGACCCTGTGCCACGGCGCCGGAACGATCGATGTTGGCTTTTTCGGCGATAACGATCTTCTTTTTCTTGCCCCAGTAGCGTGCTTCGAAAGCAGCACCGGTACCACCAAGACCAGCGCCCGCGACCAGGATATCGATATTGTCTTCTACGATAGTTTTAGGCATCAGTAGTAAACCCCTGATTTCATCGTCAGTCCGTTGGACTTCAATGTATGAATATCACCTTCATCCATGCGGATATACTTTGGCTCGCTGTACAACAATTGGCTGTCACGCATTTCCTGGGAGGGCTCGGGCGCATCCGCCAGTTTGGGAATGTGCTTACCCCAGGGTTTTGTCGTGATAGGCGCCAGCAGGTTCATGTCGGTTTCACCGTTGCGGGACTTGATCCGCCACGCAATGACACCTTTTTCCTCGTCCCGGATTACCCGAACCGAGTGCCCCAGCGGGGCGAAGTCTGCATAACCGCGAACGTCGATCGCATTGTGCGGGCAGGCCTTGACGCAGGAGTAACACTCCCAGCACATGTTTGGCTCGATGTTGTATGCACGGCGAGTAGTTTTGTCGATGTGCATGATGTCCGAAGGACAGATATCAACGCAATGTCCACAACCATCGCAACGAGTCATATATACAAATGTAGGCATAATATTTCTCTTTTCTAATTAATCAGTTAATCAAAGTTTTAGTAATGGTTTGGAGATTCACGCTTGATACCAAGGCCCATGTAGGGTGGCTTTTCACCCATGTATTCCGGGATATCCGGATACCTGGCCTGAACGGCCGGATCCGCAAGCTCGCCAAGGTCGGGCAGATTCTCTTGCGAACCATCTGCCATGATGAGTTTTTTCTGGAAAGCGGCCGCCGGCTTGAAGAACATGTGGGCAAATTTCGACCACAGCACGGTACAAAACAGGGTTGTGGAGGCCAGGATAAAGATCACAAAGAACACCATGTTCAAGGCGTCAGCGCCACGCGTGAAAGACCAGATCAGGGCAAAGGTTGTGGTCATCAGCAGAGACAGGATAAACAGGTCTGCACGTACCAGCTGGTACCAGGGCTTGCCTTCGGAATTCACATCGCAACGGATGAAGAACCAGAACCAGTAACCGCCGACACAGACCATCAGGGCAGCAATATGCCAGAGCACCGATAGAATTGCGGGGGCGGCCTCGGCAGGTGTCGGGTAACCGAAAATCAGCGTCACCGTCGTGACGACGAAAATGATAAAGCCGTACATCGTCAACAAGTGTGACATGCGACGCTGTGGATTGGCGAACTCGGAAGAAGTCAATACTTCATTGGCCAGGGTAGAAACAGCCAGTGAGACCTTTTCGCCGCCAGATACGGTACGTTTTGCAGATTTTTGAGCTTTTTGTGCGTTTTCAAAGAAGTATTGGGCGCTCTTCTTGTGAAGTGTGTCGATGATGGTGCCGCCGACCACCGCCAGGAACATCAGCACAACATAAATTTGCATGGCCGAAGCCGGTATCGTGGCCGAAAGCTCGGCAAAAGGATTAATGTCCAACATTATAGTTGTTCTCCGGGGTAGCCAGGGGTTTGGGCTGATTGTGACCAACTTTAGCGGGCAACACAATTCAATGTAAATTGTGCCTGCATAAAAATAACTAATCCGCGCGGTATCTGGATATGTCGTATTTATCTATCTGCGGATCGGGGGCCAGTATTTTTTGTCTATAGCGCAACCTTTGCGCACGCCGTTTGCAGGCCGCCCCGGGCCGCCCATCAGGAGACCTGGTTATACTTCCCGGCCTCTTCGAGTAACCACGCGCGAAAATTTCGCGCGGCACCCGACAGACTTTCCAGGTTTTGATACACGAGGTAATAGGCTTCGCTGCTTTTCACCCCGGGACAGTGAGGGCAGGGCCTGAGATTCAGCCGCTCGACAAGCTCGTCGGTGGTCGGCGATCGCGCCAGCGCGATGCCGTAGCTCGCTGCAGCCATCGCCAGCGAGATTTGGGTGTTATCCGCGAAACTTAGCTGCCGCGTCGGCGCCGTATCGATTCCGACCGATTGCAGGACCTGGTTCCAGTTGATGCGGTGCGAGGAAATCTGGATCAGTCGATGTTGCAGGAAATCGTCGGCAGAATTGATCGCGTCGGCGATCTCGGCGCGGGCGACCGGGTAGATCGTATCTTCCCACAAGCGGTCACACTGCGCCCAGCTACGATGTACCGGCCCGAACAGGATCTTCAGTTCCGCACCGGGTCGCTGGTAGTCGAGATCGTGATAGGCGCCGGTGAGGTGCAGTTGCACGCGCGGATAGCGGTTGGCGAACTCGGGTAATCTCGGGGCCAGCCACGCGGTCGTCAATATCAGGTCGGCCTGCAGCATCAGGGTATTGTCCTTTTCCCGACCGAATAACGAGTCCGCGGTTTCCTCGACGGTAATCAGCGATTGTCGAACCACCGGCAGGAAGGCGTGCCCGGCATCTGTCAGTGCCACGTGCCGGGGGCCGCGCTCGAACAGGTTCGTGCCGAGATGGCTTTCGAGGGCCTTGATCTGCTGGCTGACGGCCGATGTGCTCATGTTGAGCAGTTCGGCGGCGCGGGCAAAGTTTTCCATTCGAGCCGCCGCCTCGAACACTCGAAGCCAGTTTAGCGAGGGAATGCGGCGGCGCATGACATGATTCTCGATGAGCGATTGAGGTTAAGTTTTACTTAACAAAACCATAGTAAAACACAGGTTGTTAATTAACACTATCGCTGCTTCAATTTGCGTCAGGTTTAATTTTTTCGTGTTAATGACATGTCTGACGATTTGCAAGACGGCGACCAGGTTGCGGCAACGGGGCAAAAACGATCATCTCGCCGGGCCTGGCACTATACCCCGGAATTACCGCTTACCCAGGCGCCTTATTTCGAGCTGCCGTTCAGCCTGGGCGACAGCCTTAAATACCTGTTCAACATCTGGCGACCTTTCAACCAGCGTTTCCTGTTACTGGTGCTGGCGATCGCGGTATGGACCTGGTTCACGCCTGGGCTTGAACGAGCCAGTAGTTTCCAGTGGGACTGGATGCTCGAGATCGCGCTACGTAACCTGGTGATCGTGCTGGTCGTGGCAGGCGGGCTGCACCTGCTGCTGTTTACCTTTGCCAAACAGGGCAAGGAACAGCGCTACGATGCCCGCCCGCTCGCGAAAAAGTCCAGGGTCTTCCATTTCGGTAACCAGGTCTGGGATAACATCTTCTGGACCCTGTGCGGCTCGGTATCGATCGGTACCCTTTGGGAATGCCTGCTGTTATGGGCCTACGCCAACGGCCACGCCACGCTGATTACCTTTGCACAGGACCCGGCCTGGTTTATCGGCCTGATGCTGCTGATCCCGATCTGGAGCGGTTTTCATTTCTACTGGTATCACCGTCTCGGGCACGTCGAGCCGTTTTACCGCTGGTTTCATTCCTGGCATCACAAGAACATCAATACCGGTCCCTGGTCCGGGCACGCCATGCATCCCGTCGAGCATCTGTTCCTGTACTCGGACCTGGCGATTTATTTCCTGGTCGCGAGCCATCCGATCCACGTCATCTTCAACGCCATGCTGCATACCGTGGCTGGCCCGACCTCGCATTGCGGTTTTCACCGCGTGCGGCTAACGCGGTTTTTCAGCCTGCAGCTCGGTGATTTCATGCACCAGTTACACCATCGCTATTTCGACTGTAATTACGGCTCCTATGAAACGCCCTGGGACAAGGTATTCGGCAGTTTCCACGACGGCACCCCGGCGGGCGATGTCGCGATCAAGGAGCGGCGGCGGCGTATGTTCGAAAAGAAGAATCAGCCTGCCGCGGCGCTGGATCGGTGACTATCGTCAGCTGCGAATCACGGCGTTGATTACATGGGCTGTAAATCACCGGGCACGAAGGTAGCGCGCCCGTGACGGGACCATTTTTCTGTTTTCTTTGCAGCAATACCCGGGTGGTATCCACGCTCCAGGTTTAAACGCTGCGTGCGTTTGCATTCAAAGTAGACCGCGGATGTCGGATTCGGTGATCGAGCCCGCAGCAGCGCCGACCGCTTTTTTACGCAGGATTCCGTTTTTATCTATCAGAAAAGTCATCGGGGTTCCCTTGATGAAATAGTAGGACCCGTCGGTCACCGCAACGGCGCCTCTGTCAGTGACCAGGTTTTCGAACAGCGGGACGTCGAAACCCTGGCTGTCCACCCAATCCCGGCTTACCTGCGGATCCTCGAGTACGGAAAGCGTAATCAACTGCACGTTAGCGTCTTCCTTGAGCGTATTATAAAGAGCCTGGTGTTTTGGCCACTTCGCCCGGCAAACGCCGCACCAGGTGGCCCATAATTTAACCACGACTACCTTGCCCTGGTAGTCGGACAGTCGGGACTTCTTTCCCTCTGGATTGACAAACAGGATATCGGGAAAGGCAGTATTCATTCGATCGAAGCTTTCAGCTGGCGGATTAGCCGCAGATGCGTTAAACGACAGGGCAAGCAAGATTAGAATCAAGGGTCGCATGTCTGTTATCCGAATCAGTAAGTTAAAAGGGTAAGACCGCGCGCGCCGGCAGCAAGTTCATTCCCGGGCTTTTGCGGGAAAAGATACCTGTTGAATGAATGCCGGTTTGGTGCAGCACTTTTTCAGGGAAGATTCGCCGCAGCAGAGGTTGAATAACAAAAGGTGGTTTCGTAGTCATCCCGTTCCTGGGCAGCAGGCACAAATGTTCGAACTTTCCAGTGGATAAAACTTCTCCATATCTAAACGGACCGGTATGATCGGTGAAGCTTTTCGACTCTATCGAGGGTTAGCGTGCACCTGGAAGTATTCGTAGTATCCGCTTTACTCCTGCTGGCTGTTACATCGGTCGCGGTCGCGCTTTTTCGCCATTTTGGCCTCGGTTCGGTACTGGGTTTGCTGATTGCCGGAGTCGTGGTCGGCCCTCATTCTCCGGGTCCTTATATAACCCCTCACGTCGAGGATGTTCGTCATTTCACCGAACTGGGCGTGGTGTTGTTGCTGTTTGTCATCGGCCTGGAGATTAAACCGGGTCGCCTTTGGTCGTTGCGCCGGGACTTGCTGGGTCTTGGCTCGTTACAGATCCTGCTAACCGGGCTCGCGATCACGCTCTATGTTTCGCTGGGTACCGATTCCTGGAAAACAGCGTTACTGATCGGGCTCAGTCTGTCGCTGTCTTCTACCGCTTTCGTCATGCAGTTGCTGCAGGAAAAAGGCGAATTCGCCAGTCGACACGGGACCGGCGCCTTCGCGGTTCTGCTGGCGCAGGATCTATCGGTCGTCCCATTGCTCGCGCTGGTACCTTTATTATCTGAAACCGCGGCGATCGGCTCGGGTATCCCACTTTGGGAGCAGTTGCTCATATTGGTCGGCATGTTCGCCGCGCTGTTCGTTTTTGGGCTACGCCTGGTGCCCTACGCGCTCGAGTGGTTAGCGCGCCACGACAATCGGGAGGCTTTTCTGCTGGTCGTTTTACTGGCGGTCTTGCTGGCGGCCTGGGCCATGCACCAGGTGGGATTGTCGATGGCTTTGGGCGCGTTTCTGATGGGTATGCTGCTATCCGGGTCACAGTACAACATGCAGATTCGCGCTCTCATCGAGCCGTACAAAGGCCTGTTGATGAGCCTTTTCTTTGTTGCCGTGGGCATGTCGATAGACCTGGGTAAGCTGGCTGAGCAGCCGCTCGTATTCCTGCAGCATACCGCCGTCCTGATCGGCATCAAGCTTGCCATCCTATTCCCGCTCGCGATCGCCTTCGGATACGCCCGCGGCAACGCGCTGCGTATGACCTTCCTGCTGGCCCAGGCGGGTGAGTTCGGCTTCGTGCTTTTCGGCTCCGCGCTGGTGCTGGAGGTGATCGACGAGTCAATCTTTGTCATGGCCGTGGGTGTAATATCCATGAGCATGTTGCTGACCCCGCTGCTGGTGCGATTGGGCAACACGATTGCGGATCGTCTCGAGGATCGTTCAAAAGCGTCGCCGGCTGTCGACAGCGCGCAACTGGAGGTACCGGAACAGGCCGTTTTGATCGGGGGCTACGGAAGAGTGGGCCACACCATTGCCGCGTTGCTCGAGGCCAGCGGGATCCCGTTCGTGGCTTTCGATGTCGATCCGAAACGAATCGCCCAGGGCAAGGAATGTGGCCACAAGGTAATGTATGGAGACATTTCCGATCCCGAATTGCTCGCGGCCGCGCACGCGGAAAAAGCCACCCTGGCCGTGCTCACGATCAACCGCGGCCCCACCGCCCTGCAGGCGGTCTCCCATCTACGAAATATATACCCCAAGGTGCCGATTATTGCGCGCGCCAGGGACCTGGATGAATGCGCCCAGCTGCTCGCGGCGGGCGTCACCCAGGCGTTTCCCGAAACCCTCGAAGCGAGCCTGCGCCTGGGCGCTATCGCGCTGCAAATGGTGGGCGCCCCGGCGGGCAACGCGGAAATGTTGCTGCAGGGAGTGCGAGACCAGGGATATGAACTGGTGCGCGATGAGACTGAAGATGACTAAATAATCCAGCAAGCGATTGATTCATCTGATTTAGCGGCCGACCTGGACGATAGATTTTTGTGACTTATGTGAACTCTGGTCGAGTCCAATAAGCATAGATCGATTCATGCGTGCAGCGTTAGCCGCTACGGTTTGACCGATACCCCGGGGGGTTCTTGAAAATGGCGTTAGACAAACTCACTCAAGTCGTCGAACAACTTGGCGACAAAACAAGGGCTGTCCTATCCCAGCCGGAAACCTACACGCAGATAGGCATTATTCTCGGTATCTACGCGATTGCTTTCGTGCTGGCTAATCGGATCAGGCGACACACCCCGTTTCTCGATATCAAAATTGAAGGCGACGATGTCCCTCCCTGGCGTAGATTTATCAGCAAGTTGGGCGGCCTGATTTTTCCGCTAAGCGCCATCGTGATGCTGCGGGTGTCCGTCGAAATAAGCGAGAGCGTGTTAAGCCAGGGCGCGGTTGTGCAAACTGCACTCGTGGTCGCGATGTTGCTTTTATTTAATTCGATTATTCGTGACTTTATCACGCAAAAAAACGTTGCGGGCGTGCTCCGATGGTTCGGTATACCGCTGCTGGCGCTGCATCTGCTGGGTCTGCTTGATGGATTAATCGAAATACTCCAGTCCATGTCAGTCAGCATCGGCAATATCGAAATTTCGGTCTATGGTATTGCCCGCGTCGCCATTTTTGGATCGCTGTTATTCTGGCTCGGGCGCGCATCCAACAAAACCGGTCGCGAGATTATCAGCCGGCAGGAAAACCTGGAACTGCGCACGCGCGAAGTCGCTTCGAAGTTGTTCGAGGTGGCGATATTTTTCGTTTTCTTCCTGCTGTTGCTGCAAGTCATGGGGATTAACCTGACCGCGCTGGCCGTTTTCGGCGGGGCGGTGGGCGTCGGTCTAGGCTTTGGCTTGCAGGCAATCGCTTCAAATTTTATTTCCGGGATCATTATTCTGCTCGACCGATCCGTCTCGATCGGAGATTACGTCGAACTGGAAGACGGTCGCGCGGGAACGGTGCGCGCGCTAAACATGCGCTCTACTACCCTGGAAACATACGATGGCAAGGATATCGTGGTGCCAAACGAAAAATTCATTGTCGAAAGTTTTACCAACTGGACGCAGAAGGACAAGAGCCAGCGCTATCGAGTCGATTTTTCGGTTGCTTATCATTCCGATGTCAGGCAGCTGGTGGAGATCGTAAAGCAGGTGGTTGCCAGTCATCCCCAGGTTTTCAGTGGTGAGGACGTGCCCTTCGAGGAGCGCCCGGATTGTGAAATAGACAGCTTTGGTGATTCCGGCATCAACATGTTCGTCGAATTCTGGATGGACGGTATCGACGATGGCAAAAACCGTGTCGGCGGCGATCTTTTGTTGATGATCCTGGAAGCGATTCGCGAGCACGGCTTTGAAATCCCGTTCCCGCAGCGGGAAGTACGCGTATTGAATGATAATGTTCCGGGTACTCGCCCACAGGGCGGATAAGCGGATGCCAGGCAAACCGGCTTTCGAACATTGCGTGACATGAGGGAAAGTATCGGGGCAAACGCGTAAATCGATTCGCTCCGCGGCAGCCTCCGAGCAGCGATAGCAAACCTCGCAGCGAGATTGGCGCGCAGCTTGTTAACGCTTGCGTCAAATTAAGGCAGCTGGCTCGACCAGCAGTTCAATGCAGCTTCAGCCCCTAGATTCCGAACTATCATCTCTTGTCGTTTTCAACCAAAGAAGTCAGCACGTCAAGAGGACTTGAGCCACTGGTCAAAAAGTTCAATCCGGTATCTCATCTCCTTATGATTTAATAGCGCGGTCGATGAGGTCATTGACTGACGAACCGGAGTAAAGCTCATGAGCGACATGCCAGAAAAGGAAACCCAAGCCGAGCTTGAAAAGCTCGAGGACACGCTGCACGAGGCCATTGGCGCCGCGGACAAGCAGCAGGTTGAGGAAATTGTCGACTCGATTTCCAGCCAGGAAGCCTTGCGCCAGGTTTCCAGGATGGAGTCTGTCGAACGCGACAATTTAATCTCGCTGCTGGAACCGCAGTCCGCGGCCGAATTGATCGAAGAGGCGCCTGCAGAACTGGCAGTGAGCATGATGCAGGATCTGGATTCCTCCGTCGCCGCCAAAATCATGGAGGAATTGCATACCGATACGCAGGCCGACATCGTTCAGGAGATGGAGCGGGAGGATTCGGAAGCCATACTTTCCGCGATGGACGCCGAGCGCGCCGACGGCGTGCGCATGCTGTCACAGTACGAGCCGGATACCGCCGGCGGCCTGATGGAGCTGGAAGTGTTTTCCTTTGCGGTCAGCGAAACAGTAGGCACCGTGCTTAAAAGGTTGGTGGAAGGCGACGACGCCTTCGAGCGACATCGCGGGCAGCATCCCTATATTATCGATGACTCCGGCAAGCTGATTGGCGTGGTGTCGCTGCGTGACATGTTGAGAAACCGACGTGCGGTGCCGCTGGCCGATGTCATGCATCCGCCGATTTCGGTGCTGCCAGAGACAACCCAGGATGAGCTGGCTGATCTGTTTCATGAAAACCCCTTTCTCGGTATCCCGGTAGTGGATCACGCAGGCATACTGCTGGGCGTGGTGTCGAGACTCGAGCTTGCGGAGGCCGAGCTGGAACGCGCCGAGCATGAGAGCCGTGCGCGGCAACAGATCAGCGATGAGTTGCGTTCGATGCCGACCCTGCTGCGCTCGAGGCGCAGGCTCGCCTGGCTGACCTCCAATATCGTGCTCAACATCATCGCCGCGAGCGTGATTTCCGCCTACGAGGAAACCCTCGCGGCGGTCATCGCCATCGCGGTATTTCTGCCGATGGTGTCCGACATGAGTGGCTGTTCGGGAAATCAGGCAGTCGGCGTCAGCATGCGTGAACTGTCACTCGGGCTCACGCGGCCGGCCGATCTCTTTCACGTCCTGAAAAAGGAGCTTGGCGTGGGTGTCATCAACGGGATAGCGCTCGGAATCCTGATCGGGATTGTGGCCTGGGTCTGGAAAGATAATGGATATCTTGGCCTCGTCATCGGTCTGGCGCTCTCGATTAACACGGTTGTTGCGGTCTCGATTGGCGGTACCGTACCGCTGATACTGAAAAATTTCGGTATCGACCCGGCGGTGGCCGCGGGCCCATTGTTGACTACGGTTACCGACATGGCGGGCTTTTTTCTTGTGTTAAGCCTGGCAACCCTGTTCATGCCGCAACTGTTGTCCTGACAGGTCGTTGGGTCTTCGCGACGCCGCTATTCTGGCAACAGGCGATTCGCCGCCGCATCGACTTGCACCCAATAGCGATGCTGAGTGATCACGGCCGATCCTGGCGGCTGAGCTTGTTTAACTCGTTTTCCAGGATATGCTGGTATTCGCGAATGCTTTGCACGTAACGCACCGGTTCGTTGCCGCGGGCATAGCCATACTTCAGTTTGCTGTAGTATTTTTTATCGGACAGCAGCGGCAGCACCTGTTTGACGTCACCCCAGAGATAAGGATTGAGGCCCCGCTCGCGCGCCAGGCCCTGCGCATCGTGCAGGTGGCCGCGACCGATGTTGTAGGCCGCCAGCGCAAGCCAGGTCCGATCGGGCTCTTCGGCCTCGTCCGCGAAACGGTCATTGATCAGGTGAGACATGTATTTGGCGCCGCCGAAGATACTCTGCCGGGGATCGAGCCTGCTTTTTACGCCCATTGCACGCGCGGTTACCAGGGTCAGCATCATGATTCCGCGAACGCCGGTCGGGCTGCGCGCATTGGCGCGCCAGTGTGATTCCTGGTAGGCCTGGGCAGCCAGTAACAGGTGTGGGAGATCGTATTTTTTAGCCGCTTCCTTGAAGAACTTTTCGATATTTCGGGTAGCGTTGCTTGATTCGAGTAATGAATTTACGCGTGTCCACGTAGTCGAATACCTCGAAGAAACCGTAGTAGCGTTCCTGCAAGGACTCCAGTTCGCCACTTTTGCGGAAGGACTCGAACCATGCCTCGATGGCGGCCTGCAGGTCGTCGCGCTCACCCGACATCATCCAGCCCAGGGATTCCGACTGATGAAGGTTGAGCGGTGCAATCAGTTCCGGGTAATAGCGACGGTTGATATCGACGATGTTTGAATCCGCGACGGTACAGTCGATTTTTCGTCGCCACACCGAGTACAGCAATTGCTCGGTGTCCTCGGTGTCGGTTTCTTTCCATGTCAGCGCGGGCTGCTTCCGTTGCAGCGATTTCAGCTGCTCGACGTAACTGCTGTCGGCAATCACGACGATGTTCAGCCCGAGCAGGTCTTGAAATCGATTCCGGTTGCACATTGTCGCGCCGGCAAACGATTTGCTGGGTAACATCCTGGTAGGCTGGGCCGAACAGAAACTTTTCCCGGCGCTGCCCGGTAATGGTCAGGCCCGCCGCTGCAAGGTCGCCTTGCGCATTTTCGATGCCGCTGATGATCTCCTTGATCGAAGTTCGGGTCTTGTACTCGACTGCAAGATTCATCGATGCGGCAAAGGATTCAACCATGTCGTATTCCGGGCCGCTCTGCTTGCCGTCGCGATCGACGTACAGACTGGTGGGCGCGTTGCGGGTCAGCACGATCAGCTTGCCGGATTCCTGAATTTGCTTGAGACTGCGCGTCGGTTGCTGTGCCTCGTTGCTAATCTGGTTGCAGGATCCAAGCAGCAGGATAAGGCCGGCAAAGCAGGCGAGTTTGTGCAGAAAGAGGGCTGAATGCTTCAGTCGATTACTCCGGTCGTTGGTCGAATGTAATGCAAAGCCTGAGCCAGGTGCAATCGGAACCTTTATTCTACAGGTCTTTAGCAATGCACGGATTCTAAATAAACCTGGATTTCGAGTAAATTTCGGTAACGCAGAGGCGCTTGCGTTATCCTTCGTGGTTAAATAATGTGACTTCCGTGGGCCGCCTGGCGTCTATTAGCCTGACCTTTACGTCAGCAGCAGTAGAGCCTTTGCGAAGGCCGGCGCTGTGTACCTGCTCCAGGGTCGCCGGGTGATCGATGAAAGCGTTATCGATCTCACATTGAATCAAGACAGCATAAGCTGCATAACCTGAGGTCGGGATTATCATGAAAATAGCTCTGCTTTCACGCAATCGAAAATTGTACTCGTCGCGACGCATCATCGAAGCCGCCGAAAGTCGGGGGCACGAAATCGTCGTCATCGACGTGCTGCGCGCCTACATGAATGTTGCCTCGCATAAACCGTCGATTCACTACCGGGGTAAAGCCCTGGAAGGGTTCGAAGCCGTCATTCCGCGCATCGGTGCGTCGGTAACGGCTTACGGCGCCGCGGTACTGCGCCAGTTCGAGATGATGGGGGTCGTGTCGCTCAACGAATCCGTGGCGATTACGCGTTCGCGCGATAAACTGCGCTCGCTGCAATTGTTGTCGCGCAAGGGCATTGGCATGCCCCTCACCGGCTATGCCAGCAAACCCGACGATATCAAGGACGTCATCAAGATGGTTGGCGGCGCGCCGCTGGTGATCAAATTGCTGCAGGGTACCCAGGGCATCGGCGTGGTGCTGGCGGAAACGCAAAAGGCGGCCGAAAGCGTCATCGAGGGTTTCATGGGCGTCAAGGCCGATATCCTGATCCAGGAATTCATCAAGGAAGCCGGTGGTTCCGATATTCGCTGTTTCGTCATCGATGGCAAGGTGGCCGCGGCGATGAAACGCCAGGGCGCCGAGGGTGAGTTCCGCTCCAACCTGCATCGCGGCGGGTCGTCCAGCCTGATCAGGATTACGCCCGAAGAACGCTCCACGGCCGTCAGGGCTGCCGCCATCATGGGCTTGAACGTGGCCGGTGTCGACCTGCTGCGCTCCAATCACGGCCCGGTGGTGATGGAAGTCAACTCCAGCCCGGGGCTCGAAGGTATCGAGGGCGCCACCGGCAAGGATGTCGCCGGCATGATTATTACCAACCTCGAAAAACTGAAGCCCGGCAGGACCAGAACCCGTGGCAAGGGCTAGCAAGCAGGCGGCCATTGAAATTGCCGGTGTCAGCATCAAGCCTGGCAGCCGGCAATCGGTGGATATCCCGCTGCCGAGTTTTTACACCCACAGCAGCGTCAATATGCCGGTGCATGTGGTGCACGGACGCCGTCCCGGACCGGTGTTACTGGTAAGCGCCGCGATTCATGGCGACGAAATCACCGGCGTCGAAATAGTTCGGCGCCTGCTGGCCTACAAGTTTATCGATCGAATTCGCGGCACCCTGATCGCGATTCCGGTAGTCAACGTTTACGGTTTTGTTTCGAAGTCACGCTACCTGCCCGATCGACGTGATTTGAATCGCTCGTTCCCTGGGTCCGAATCCGGCTCGATGGCCTCGCGCCTGGCTAATGTGCTGATGCAGCAAATCATTCCTCACTGCAGCCACATCATCGATTTGCACAGCGGCGCGGTCAACCGCGAGAACCTGCCGCAAATTCGCGCCAAGCTGAGTGACGAGCCGGAGATCGAAGCGCTGGCGCGCGCCTTCGGCGTGCCGGTAATTCTCGATTCCAACCTGCTGGATGATTCGTTCAGGGCTGCCGCCTACGCGCTGAAAATCCCGATGCTGGTCTACGAGGCCGGGGAGGCGCTGCGTTTTAACGAGGTTGCAATCCGCGCCGGGGTCAAAGGCGTGCTCAACGTGATGGCGTCGCTCGATATGCGTCTGAAAAATAAAAAGCGCCTTCTGCCGGCAAGCATGATTGCCAACACTACTCGCTGGGTGCGCGCGCCTCAGAGCGGCATCCTGCGCGCGGTGGCGGCCATCGGCGCCAAGGTCGAGATTGGCGATACGCTTGCTTATGTCAATGACCCACTGGGTGAAAATCACAGCGAACTATCGAGCCCCATGGATGGAATTATCATCGGCAAGACCAACTTGCCGCTCGTGTTCGAGGGTGAGGCAATTTTCAATATCGCCGCCTATGAGTCGCTGGACCTGGTTTCGGGTCGGATCGACGCCCACCACGAGAGGTTGTCACCCAACGGCAGCGATGACGAGGATGACGAGCCACCATTGGTCTGATAGTCGGCGGACTGACTCGTTGCAGCGCAGGCGAAAATATCTCGGGGTCATGCAGGCAGTAAAGTGGGTATAATTCTAACGCTGCCAGGTAATAGTAGAACCGGGTTAAAAATTAAAATGGCTGGCTTGCCCGATGAATAACGAAAGGGTTAATGCGGCGGGCGAGAAAGCAATTCAACCTGAATACTATGGCTTGATGTCATGGTCCAGCGCCAAGCGAGGTCGCGATGGTTATTGAACAAAATTTTATTCGAATTATTCTTGTTGCTGTCTGGCTTCAGGGCTGTGCCTCGAGCAATGGCTCCGCGAGTCCTGACTCACCGGAGGCAGTGCCACCGCCGCCTGGCATGACGACGCTGGACACTGGTTATCTCGAAGCTACTCCCGGTTACACGGGCAGCGTGCTGGGCGCCGAAATCATCGGCGTATCCGATCTCAGCGCCGAGGAATTGCAGATTATCGAAGTCAGTATACCTGTCGATCCGGACCAGGTTGACGAGGTACGGATTATCTCTCCTTCCGGCAGTACGCTTAAGCAACAAAGACAGGCCGAGATCTTGCGCGATTATGAAAACAATAACGTGGGAATAAAGTTATATTTGCCGCAACAGCAAAAATGGGGTTTTAAACTCAAACTGATCGACAAGCCAGAGGACGACTAGGTACATGACTTTCGAACAATTTAATCGGTAAAGAATATGGCACTCGATGATGTGATTTTTACGTTTTCAGACCAGAGCTTTACGCTGGGTCAGATGCTGCTTATCCCGACCGTACTGATTGTCGGTTACCTGGCAATCCAGTGGTTGGCGCGCATCATTACGAATCGGCTGGTGGCGCGTAACATGCAAGCCGACGTGGTGCACCTGGTGCGGCGGATTTTCTATGTTATCGCGCTGGCGGTCCTGGCTATTACGACACTGGATCTGCTCAATGTGCCGCTGACCGCCTTTGCTTTTGTCTCCGGTGCAATCGCGATCGGGGTCGGCTTTGGCGCCCAGAATATTATCAATAATTTCATCAGCGGCTGGATCCTGATGTGGGAGCGCCCGATTCGCATCGGTGATTATCTCGAGGTTGGGGCGGACAAGGGCACGGTGGAAGCGATCAATACGCGCTCCACGCGAATCCGCCGCACCGATGGCGTGCACATGCTGATTCCGAACAGCGCGCTGCTCGAGAACACGGTCGTTAACTGGACGCTGATCGACAACCTGACGCGCACCATCGTTACGGTTGGCGTGGCTTATGGTTCGCCTGTGAAACGGGTTGCCGAGCTGATTTTGCAGGCGACGGAGGAACAGGAGGCGGTGCTGAAGGATCCTGCCCCGAGCGTGGTTTTCGATGACTTTGGCGATAGCGCGCTGGTATTCGATGTTTACTTCTGGGTCAACGCCACCGCCGAACGCAACCTGCGCGTGATTCGTAGTGATATCAGATTTCGTATCGTCGAGCTGTTCGAGGAAGATGACATCGTCATCGCCTTCCCGCAACGGGACGTGCATCTCGACGGCAGTATTACCCTGTTAAACCAGCAGCAACCCGACCGATGAGGAGCGCAGGCAGGCGATTGATCCGCTGGATTAAGCCGGGCTTTGGGCATGACTCCTGGAGGGTTGAGGAAATTCGGCCGTGTATGGCATTGCCTGACGTATCAATATGCTTGTAGCGCAACATAAATGGACCCAATACAGATGGCCCTGCGAGCCATGGATCGCGCGTATTGACTCGTCGCGTTGCGCTTTAGTTCATCAAAAATACGATTGAGACCATGCCACTATCACGATCATTAGTTAATCTGAGTGACCAACTGACCAGCCTGCTGCGCGAAAGATTGTGGCTGCAGGTGCTTTTTGGAATGATCCTTGGAATTGCCACCGGTATTCTGATCGGTCCCTCGGCCGACCTGGTGCCGCAGCGTATTGCGATCCTGGTCGCCAACTGGGTGGCTTTGCCGGGTCAGCTGTTTTTGCTATCGATCCAGTTCGTGGTAATTCCGCTGGTGGTCGCGTCGGTAATCCGTGGAATTTGCTCAGGCCAGGGGGCCGGGGATATTGGCCGGCTTGGCGGATGGACGGTGTCATTCTTTCTTGGGACAACCGTTGTGGCAGTTTTAATCGGCGTGACCATCGCGCATTTCACCCAGCCTGGAAGTTTCATCGATGGGGTAGCGATGCAGTTGGCCTATTCCGATACGCAGCCGGTCGCGGCCAGGTCTGCCAGCATGCCTGGCGTGACCGAAATTCCCGGCGTGATTACCGCGCTCTTTCCGCGTGATCCGCTGGCAAGCATCGTCAGCGGGAACATGCTGCAGATTGTAATCACTGCCGCGATATTTGGCATCGCCCTGTTGTCCATGCCGACCGAACAGAGCAAGCCCTTGATGGATTTACTGGCGTCTCTTCAGTCTGTCTGCATGGTTATCGTTAAATGGGTGCTTCGCTTTGCGCCCCTTGCCGTGTTCGGACTGCTGGCTGAAATTACCGCCAGGGTCGGGATTACCACGTTAATTGGAACGGGAATTTACGTGCTGGTTGCGATTGGTGGATTAGCTCTTTTGTTTCTACTATATCTTCTGATTGGCTGGGCGGCGTCGGGCATGAGTCCCGGTCGATTTATCGGTCACACCCGAGAGGTCCTGTTACTGGCGTTTTCGACTTCGAGTTCTGCCGCCGTCATGCCGGTAACCCTGTCCACGGTTGAGGAAAAATTAGCCGTGCCCGCCTTTGTCGCCCGCTTCGTTATTCCACTTGGCACAACCATCAATATGGGTGGGACCGCGATCTACCAGGGAATCGCAACAATTTTCCTGGCCCAGGTGTTCGATGTCGACGTCGGACTTGCGGGCATGCTGTTGATCGTGGTTATGGCTACTGGTGCGGCAATAGGCTCTCCGGGCACACCCGGCGTCGGCATCGTTATTTTGGCGACAATTCTTACCACGGTGGGAATTCCAGCCGCCGGCATCGCCATTATTCTGGGCGTTGACCGGCCGCTCGATATGCTGCGCACAGTTGTCAATGTCACCGGTGACATGGTGGCATGCCTGGTTATTCAGCGTATGGTTCGTCCGAAATCAACGGCGTGAAGCCTGTTCGATGAAATCCAATTATCTTAAGTTAACTTTAATTTCGATGCGGTGCAGGTTCTAGTCGCATCTAAGCCAACCAAGCGAGAGAATGAAAATGGTCAAGCAAACTAAAAAATCCGCTGTATCTAAATCCGGTCTGGAGAATATCAGGCACAGTGTCAGCGATGCCGCGGCAGCCTTTGCCGAGGACATTGACAAAGCGAAAGAAACGGCCGTGCGCGAGATTCGGGAGGGATTTGACGCGGTCAGCAAGAAAGCGAAAAAGGCGGGTCAGATGGCTGCCGAAGCGACGGAAAGCGTAAAAGATTCGTTCAGTGAAGCGCATCCGGCAGAATTGATTCGCGAACTGGCTGACGATGTGGAGACTGTTGCGGAAGGCCTGATTGAAGGCATCAGCGCAAAATTCAACCAGCTGCGCGAGGCCGTGGTAACCCCGCCACCGAAAAAGAAGCAGGCTCGCAAAGCTGCCGGCAAGAAAGCGGCGGTGAAGAAGGCGGCGGTGAAGAAGGCGGCGGTGAAGAAGGCGGCGGTGAAGAAGGCGGCGGTGAAGAAGGCGGCGCTGAAGAAGACGGCGGTAAAGAAGACGGCGGTAAAGAAGACGGCGCTGAAGAAGACGGCGCTGAAGAAGACGGCGCTGAAGAAGACGGCGGTAAAGAAGACGGCGGTAAAGAAGACGGCGGTAAAGAAGACGGCGGTGAAGAAGACGTCACCTAAAAAGAAAGCTGCGTCAGCGAAAGCGGCACCTGGGAAGCGGGCCGCGGTGAAAAATATCCTACCGAAAAGCGCTACCAGGAAAAAATAGCGGCCGCCCGGGCGTTTTTAATTGTGGAAACGCACGGGTTCGGTGGGATTGCGCGCCGGTTCGTTCAGGCTTGCCTGGGTTTCGATCGAGTGGCTGCGTGCCGATGCAGTGTTCGGTAGCGAGAACCGGCCGATTTTACGAAATTTGATTCAGCCAGAAATTGAATCTGACTCTGCCGGGGAAGTCCGTAATGAATGTGATTCGACAATTAATTTTCAAACTTATTGCAGCGACGATTCTAACTGGTTGCGCCACGATTCCGACCGACTTTGTACAACCCGGCGTGGCCGTAGTGTCGGTCACGCCGGGTGACTGGAATAGCTTTAGCCCGGAATTCGAAATCGTGCTCCGGGTAACCAACCCGAATCGCACGCCGCTGAAGGTAGCCGGGCTGTCTTATACGATTCACCTGGAGGGCAATAAGGTGATCGAAGGCGTCGCTGGTGAACTGCCGAAAATAGCAGCCTATGGCGAAGAGAATGTCACACTGCATGCCACGGCCGATTTATTTGGCGGGCTTAATTTGCTCGCTGGTCTGTTAGCCGCGCCTAGCGACCAGATTGAGTTTGAGTTCAATGCGCAAATCGATGTGGGCGCCTTCTACCCGATGATTAACATTAAAAAAACCGGCGCGATTTCGGTGCAGTGAACTGTCCGCCCGCCCGCTTGGCCGCAACTGCCCGGCAACTAGATATTTTTGCCCAGGTAAAAGTAAACTGAATTATTGTCGCCGTCCGCGAAACCTATTCCCAGCGCGAGCGGCCCGAGCTTGCTGTCGGTGCTCAAAAAAATGCTGCCGGCGGGAATAAGGTCATCGAATTTGACCGACTCGTCGATTAGCCACACGTTACCTGATTCGATGCTAACCCCGATATAGACCGGAAAGCCGGTTAAACCCAGCAGGCTTTTCCCCAGGTCATACTGGTATGCGAGCGCGGCGAAGATCTTGCTGTTACCTATCAGCGCGTTTTTATGGTAGCCGGAAAGGTTGAGGAAACCACCGAGCTGAGAATAATGAATACTCTGGTCGGATTCGCTATCCGTATAGGCGAATGACAGCTTGCCGACCAGGCCATGACCGCCCAGGCTGGTCGCGGTTTTCCAGTCTGCGAGGTACTGGGTGCTGCGGTATGTGTCTGCGATCGATTCCGCGCCGGTTATCAGATCTCCGCGAACATCTTCCTCCCAGTGAATAATTCTCAGGGTAATGCGATCCCCCCGGCTTGGAAAGCTGCGCCGATCGAGTGTGTCGAAGCCGTAGGTTAGAAATATGCCCGGGCTGTCGTAGCGCAGATCATCCTGCACCGACAGCTCGTTGTCGTAGTCGGCCTTTGCAAAAGTGAAACCAGTCTCGATTATGCTCTCGTTCTGCAGATTATAGCCGATGCTTAAATCTACCCGATGGGTATCGAACTCGAAGAAAACTGCCGGTTGATTACTAATGAAATAATCGCGGCTTTCGTTCTGGTACTCGTATGATGCGGAGTGATACCAAAGCTGCGCGTCGCCCAGCGGTAAATGAACCTCACTGGCGAAACTCTTATTGGTGCCGATTCCAATTTCGGCGCGCCACTCGCCATCATTATCGGTAATATTCTTTCTGATATAGGCAAAGTCGAGATTGATAACCGAATCCAGGGTAAAGTCGTCTTCCCAACCTACCCCCATCTCGAAGTGATTGGGCCCCCAGGATTTTTCGCTGGCATCAACTTTCAATACCTTACCTTGTTTGCGCAATTCAAATTCTGCATCGACACGTTCGAAACGGTCCAGCGCGTAGAGCCGGTTTACGGCCGCTGCAAGTTCATCTTCGGAAACATACGAGCCGTCTGGAATTCCGAGGATTGTCATCAGGAATTTATCGTTCACGCTAGATCGGTTCGACAGAATGACCTTAACCACCGGTTGCCTGGCAGCACGCTTGATGAGGTCGAGTTTTTTCCGTTTGAGCTCGCGGTACTGCCGGTACTCATCGGCATCAATACTAAGCTTGCGTAGCTCCTTTAGCTTGAGTTCGGCCGCGAATTTACCCGCTTCGAAGGCTTCTGGTAGAGCATCGAAATCGGTGGCGCTCAGTTGGCCGACATCGGGACGAATATAAATATCGTCGCTGGAAAGTAATTCTTTCTGTCCCTCGATATTTTGCAGGGTAAGAAATCTTGACAGCTGCTGTAATACCGCGATGCTATTGCCAAGGGCCTCTTTATCCTGCAGCGGCGAACTGATGTCGACTGCGATGATGAAATCGGCGCCCATTTGTTTCACCTGGCTAATGGGCAGATTTTCCGACAAACCCCCATCCACCAGATATTTGCCCTCCAGCTCGACTGGAACCAGGGCTCCGGGAACCGCCGACGAGGCCTGCATGGACTTGACCAGGTTGCCGCTAGCCAGGACCACGGTATGCCCGGTGGCAAGGTCTGTCGTGACCGAGCGAAACGGGATGGGCAGATCGTCAAAGCTATCAAAATTTGTCACATTCCCGACTGAACTGCGATAAATAGACGATATAGACTGTCCAAACAGCAGACCGCCCGGCAACCGGGCTTTGCCGGCGCGAAATCCAATTTCAACTGGAACGTTGAACCTGTCTTTCTGTTGCTTGGTCCGGTAAGGCAGGTCTTGCCGATCGATCGTGTCCGAATAACCGCGTTCGAGGTTGGCCTCATACATTATCTTTTTGATTTCGGCTGCGCTGTAACCGAGCGCGTACAAACCACCCACGTAGGCGCCAATGCTGGTGCCCGCTATGTAGTCGACCGGAATATGGTTTGCTTCCAGTAATTCCAGCACGGCTATATGCGCGCTGCCCTTGGCGCCGCCGCCGGACAACGCCAGGCCGATCCGCGGACGTTCCGCGAAGACGGGCGATGTGAACAGGAGCAGAACCAGAAACAGGTCGAAATGGCGTTTATATAAAGGCCTGCCTGTAACCGGGACTGGAAGTTTATTTCTCGGAAAATCGGACATCGTCAGATAGCTAATTGTGTGGTTCTAAATCCATTTTGCGCGCAATAACAATGAAAATAAAAGCGCCCCAGTATAGCCTTTCCGAGCGCCAGATAGCGCAACTAATTCAACAGCCGCATTCCGATTCTTTGACTCTTGCCCGAAGCCAGGTGACTTCAGCGCATTGCCGGCAATGCCAGCCTGTTGCCTGAACTGTGATTGCGGCAAATTTATTTTCTTACTCCAGGCGGCCATGGGTTTTACAGCCCGCCCGTGCTCGGATGGAACATGATTTCGGGCCCCAATATTATTGCCTGATGCCATCATCGTCATTCCCGATTGCGTGGTGTTCTGCCGCGCAATCGACTAAAATCCCGGCACTGTAGAGTTTCGTAGTGAGCGTCGGCTGATAATAAATTATAAAACCAGCTCCTATCATGTTTCCCGGCAACCGCGATACGCTCCTGGCCGGCCGTACCAGTAGTCTCAACGCTTTCGTGAAATTTTGTCGTATCGCTCGACACTAGAAT
Source organism: uncultured Gammaproteobacteria bacterium (assembly GCA_963768295.1). Lineage (GTDB taxonomy): Bacteria > Pseudomonadota > Gammaproteobacteria. The sequence goes on from CAVYHN010000023.1 coordinate 258,012, forward strand.
CTGCGAAATTGTTGACCAGTTGGAAGTATACGAATGATTGCAATTGTTACTCCGATATTAGCCCTGTTATTGAGCGTATCCCTGTTGCTGATGGGCAATGGCCTGCAAAACACCTTGCTGCCGGTCCGCGCCAGTATCGAGTCCTTCTCCGCGATGGATATCGGCATCATGGGTTCCGCCTATTTCCTGGGTTTCGCCGCGGGTTGCGTTTACGGCCCTTATATCGTGCGCCGGGTGGGGCACATTCGCACCTTTACCGCGATGGCGACTATCGCTTCCTGTGCCGTACTGGTGCATGCCTTCGTCCTGAACGCGGGGGTCTGGTGGTTGTTACGTGTCGCCACCGGAATGTGTTTTGCGGTTTTATACATGGTCATCGAAAGCTGGCTAAACGAGAAAGCCACGAACGAAAACCGGGGCACGGTATTTTCGATTTATACGATCATCAACCTGACCGTAGTAACCCTTGGGCAGATGATGCTGGTGCTGGACGAACCTTCCAATTTCATGTTGTTTTCGTTTGCCTCGATCCTGGTATCGCTCGCCGCCGTGCCGGTGGCGCTTTCCAAGTCGGCGGAGCCGGCTCCTATCCAGTCGGTCAAGATCAACTTCCGTGAACTTTTCCAGACCTCGCCGGTAGGCGTGATCGGTTGCCTGGCGGTTGGTCTGGCCAATGGCTCTTTCTGGGCGCTGGCGCCGGTGTTTGCCAAGGGTGATTCGACGGATGTTGCCACGGTTGCGATATTTATGAGCGTGGCCGTGATCGCCGGTGCCGTGGGGCAATGGCCGCTGGGGCGAATGTCGGACCGCATGGACAGGCGGCGCGTGATATTGCTGACCTGCGCCGGCGCGATGTGTGCCGGCATTTTGCTGGCTCTGCTAAACCCGTCCATGGATAAGCTATTATTGCCGACCGCGTTTGCCTATGGACTGTTCGCGTTTCCGCTCTATTCTCTGTGCGTCGCGCATACCAACGATTTTGCCGATGAAGCGAAATACGTCGAAGTCGCCTGCGGATTGTTGCTGGTCTATGCGCTGGGCGCGGTGATCGGGCCGATCGTTGCATCGGTTTTCATGCACCTTTTCGGCCCTGGCGGCCTGTTCGCCTTCAGCGCTCTGGTGCATGCCAGCATGATTGGATATGTCTTCCACCGCCTGCAACGCCGGGAGGTAGCGCCGGTCGCAGAGCATATTTCTTTCGCCGATGCGATGCGTGTGGGGCTGACGGTATCCAGCGTCGATTCCATCTCCCATCCGGAAACCGAGCAGAAACCAGAGGAATGAAGCTTGCGTGGAGGCCGCCCGCCATCGCTCACCGGGCCGGCAGGATTATTGAATATGGCCTGTTCCCGGCTACTTGGAAAGTCGAGGAACCCGACTTGCAGTCACCAGATTCAGGCGAGTGGCGTTAACTTATCATGGGCCGACAGACGCAAGCAGATGAGACGGGTAAGCCTTTAATGCAGAATACTGGCAGCGCAGCGGCGCATTTTTTACAGGTCGGTTTGGTTCGAGGCGCACTGTTTGCCTCGATATGGTGGATTCTTACCGACGGGGCAATCGGCTCGTGGCTGATTGGGGTGCCCGTGGTGCTGGCGGCAACGATGGTTAGCCTGGTGATGTTACCAGCCTCATCCTGGTCGCTGCGCCGAATCTTGCGTTTTATCCCCTTTTTCTTATGGCAATCGATACGTGGTGGCATAGACGTCGCTCGCATCGTTTTACACCCACGGTTGCCAGTATCGCCGGTGTTATATGAATACAGTTTGCGACTCCCGCCTGGATTACCCCGGGTTTTCATGGTGAATACGGTCAATCTGCTGCCGGGTACCTTAAGCGTTGAATTAGAGGCAGAAATCCTGCGTATTCATGTCCTCGATGAAACCGGGAATTTCGCCGAAGAAATGCTGCAACTGGAAAACCTGATACTGGGAATTGCGCGAACGGAATCCCCGGAGGACATAACTGATCGCCAGGCCTGAAGCAGATCTGTCCACGGGCATGATTTTTACTATCGCAGGTTTTTTTCGATAATCGATAAAGTGCAATTAAACGAGCAGGGTAATGGATGAATTTTATTTAGGCATGGCAGTGCTGCTGTTATTGACGCTGGTGGGGGGATTGTGGCGCGTAATACGTGGTCCGACCCCCGCCGACCGCATGTTGGCAGCACAGTTATTTGGCACTACCGCAGTGGCCTGTGTGTTGTTGCTGTCGCAGGTTTTCGAGCGCGTGGCGTTACGCGATGTCGCACTGGTCTTTGCCCTGCTGGCAGCGGTTACCTCGGTTGCATTTGTGCGTCGTGTCTTGAGCGACGAGGAAGCGGGCCATGGGGATAGCTAACCTGCTGACGATACTATTCGTGATTGCCGGCGTATTTTTCTTCATCACGGGAACGATTGGGCTGTTGCGATTTCCCGATGTATACACCCGCCTGCATGCATTGACCAAGGCTGATAATCTCGGTCTCGGCCTGGTGCTTGCCGGGCTTGCCTTCCAGGCGGAGTCCTGGGCGGAGGTGGCCAGATTGCCGTTAATCTGGTTTCTGGTCATGCTTGCCAGCGCCAGTGTCGCCCACCTGGTGGCCCGCGCCGCACAGCGAAATGGGCTGGAAATATGGAAAAAATAATCCTGCTATGGAGCTTCGACGCCCTGCTTGGCATTACGCTGGTATGGCTGGCCTGGCTAACCCTGTCAAGCGGGGACCTGTTCAAGAGCATCGTGTTGTTTATTACCTTCGGTCTGGTAATGGCGCTGACCTGGGTTCGACTGGAGGCGCCGGATGTCGCGCTCGCGGAGGCGGCCATAGGAGCCGGGATTACGGGCGCCTTGTTGCTGGGGGCGCTGGCGCGGCTGGAATCGACGCCGGCCGATGGATCAGATTCCGCTCGTGAAACAGCATCGCTGGAATCCCGGGTGCCGCCTGGCAAGACGTCTCCACAGCAAGCGCCGCGGCATGACTGAAATCTCGAATAAACAGGTAGTAGCGCGTATTTTGCTGGTGATATTGCTGTCAGTCATGGGCGCAGGCCTCGCCTATGCCGTGCTGGGTTTACCTGCGAAAGCGCCCGGATTGAGCGAGAGGGTCGCGGATAATATCGAGTTCAGCGGGGTCGATAATCCCGTAACGGCCGTGGTGGTTAATTTCCGGGGTTACGATACCTTGCTCGAAATGGCGGTATTACTGCTGGCCCTGTTGGTGGTGTGGTCTCTGGGTTCGGTGCCGCAACGACGCGAGGTAGCGCCGGGCGAGGTGCTGGGTTATTTGACAGGTTTGCTGGTTCCGTTGCTGCTCCTGGTTGCCGGGTATCTGCTGTGGGTGGGCGCCTTTGCACCCGGTGGCGCGTTTCAGGCCGGCTCGGTACTGGCAGCCGCCGGGCTGTTGCTGGTGCTGTCGGGTTGGCGTTTTGCTGCCAGGTTTACGGGACTGGCGCTACGCATTCCTGTCGTGGGGGGATTGGCAGTATTCGTACTGGCAGGCCTGGCGATGATACTGCATGGTGGCCGCTTTCTTGAATTTCCACCCGCTTATGCCGGCGCCCTGATACTGGTTATCGAGGCCGCGGCTACGTTGTCGATCGGTTTGATCCTGGTTGCGTTGTTTATAGGCGGTCGCCCCTCGCCGGACCAGAGTCCGGGCTCGCGATCAGAGTCGAAGGCCGAAAAATGACCACCGCTTTTTTCTATGCGCTGATCGGGATTGCCTTGTTTATCCTCGGACTCTACGCGCTCGTTATTCAGCCTCACCTGCTACGCAAGATTCTGGCGATAAACGTGATGGGCAGTGGTGTTTTTCTACTGCTGATTGCACTGGCGACGCGCGCCCAGTCGACGCCGGATCCTGTGCCCCAGGCGATGGTAATTACCGGCATAGTGGTGGCGGTATCCGCGACCGCTTTGGCGTTGGTGTTGATGCTCCGCTTGCAGGGCGCTGGTGGCAAGGCTGAGCTTCCCGACGAGAAGCAGGAATAGCGCATGTTGTCAGCGCAATATCTCGACGCACCCTGGCTGGTGATGGTCGTTACACTGCCGCTGATCGGGGCGGTGTTGTGTTTTTTAGTGCCACAACGGGCAAGGCTAATCGGTCTGGCGGTCGCACTGGCCATCAATGCGAGTGTGCTCGCGCTCGGCTGGCAGGTAGCGACCAGTGGCGTCCAGCGATATGAAATCGGCGGCTGGGGTGCACCGCTGGGTATAAATTTATGGGTGGACGGCCTTAGCCTGCTAATGCTTCTGAGCGCATCCCTGGTGGGGCTCGGAATCAGCGTGTATTCCCAGGGTTATTTTAAAATCGACAAGGCGGTGCACTTCTGGCCGATCTGGATGCTGTTGTGGGCAGCGCTCAATGCACTGTTCGTCTCTGCGGACCTGTTCAATCTTTACATCACGCTCGAACTTATGGGGCTGTCGGCGGTGGCGCTGGTTGCCCTGGCGGGCGGCGTCAATGCGCTCGGCGCCGCGATGCGTTACCTGCTGGTCAGTTTACTCGGTTCTTTGCTTTATCTGCTGGGTGTAGCCCTGATTTACCATAGCAACGGAAGTGTTGACCTGGCGATCGTCGCCACCGGGATTGAAGCCGCTCCGATAACCTGGACTGCGTTCGGCTTGATCAGCGCGGGTCTGTTGCTCAAGACCGCTTTATTCCCCATGCACTTCTGGCTTCCACCCGCGCATGCGAGTGCGCCGGCACCGGTGAGCGCGCTGTTGTCAGCCCTGGTCGTAAAAGGCTCGTTTTATATCCTGTTGCGGCTCTGGCTGGAGATATTTCCACTTCCGGATGCGGCATTGGGCCAGTTCCTGGGCTTACTCGGTTGTGCTGCCGTTATCTGGGGTGGCGTGCAGGCGCTGCGTCAGACGCGGCTCAAAATGTTGATCGCCTATTCGACCGTGGCGCAACTGGGGTACTTGTTTATCGCGTTTCCACTGGCCAGCAACCTGGCCTGGAAGGGTGCGCTTTACTTGCTGTTTTCGCATGCGTTGGCAAAGTCCGCAATGTTTTTGGCGGCGGGTAATATCATGCGCCTGAATGGGCACGATCGTATCCCGGACCTGGGGGGTGTTGCGCAACGCCTGCCGTTGACACTCGCCGCATTTGCGCTTGCTGGTATCAGTATTATCGGGCTACCGCCAAGCGGCGGCTTCGTTGGTAAATGGTTGCTGCTTGATTCTGCCCTGCGGGCAGGGCAATGGTGGTGGGCCAGCATTCTGATTGCGGGCAGCCTGCTAGCCGCGGCTTATGTTTTCAAGGTTGTCAGTCTCGGCTTTTCCCAGACGGGAGTCCGCCGTAAAAAGGGTGAATGCCCGGCGACGATGGAGTGGTCCGCGTTTGCGTTGGCATTGGCTGCCGTGCTGCTCAGCCTGGTTGCGCCCTGGTTGCTGCTACTGATGGACATTGGTTTGCCATTTGAAATGCGATTGAATTCGGGCGTTTCCGAATGAGTTGGCCCGTGGCTTTTCCACTGATGATTCTGGCCAGCTCGCTGGCACCCGGGCTGATTATTTTTTTCCTGCCCGAGGAGCGGGTGCGCACCCGTATTGTTTTGAACCTTGGCGGCGCGCTGCTCAAGGTGATTCTCGTCTGCATTGTTCTGGTCGGGGTATTCAATGGCCAGCACTACGAAACACGCATACCTTTCTTACCCGGACTCGACCTCGTTTTACGAATCGGCGCGCTATCGATCATGTTCGTTACCCTGTCTGCCGGACTTTGGCTGGTGACAACCGTTTATGCCATCGGTTACCTGGAGGACTCGCCCCACCGCAGTCGTTTCTTCGGATTTTTTAGTTTTTGTGTTACGGCGACGGTAGGCGTAGCCCTGGCCGGCAACCTGATTACCTTTATCCTGTTTTATGAATTTCTGACGCTGGCGACCTATCCACTCATTCTGCATCGAGGAACCGATGCGGCCCACCAGGCCGGGCGTACTTACCTGATATATACGTTAGCGGGCGGTGCCTTATTGCTGGTGGGAACCGTCTGGCTATATAGCGTGGCGGGATCGCTGGAATTTACCCATCGTGGATTTGTAGCGGGGCTGCCGGATACGCAGCATGCGGCGCTGATAATAATATTTGTGCTGCTAATAGCCGGCCTGGGCGTGAAGGCAGCGCTGATACCGCTGCACAGCTGGCTGCCGCAGGCGATGGTGGCGCCCGCGCCGGTGAGTGCACTGCTGCATGCGGTCGCGGTGGTTAAAGCTGGCGCATTCGGTATCGTGCGCGTGGTTTACGATGTCTATGGTATCGAGTTTGCCGCCAGCCTGGGAGTGACCTTGCCGCTCGCAATACTGGCGGCGATGACGATTATCTATGGTTCGGTGCGCGCGCTGTTGCAAACCGATTTAAAACGCCGCCTGGCATTCTCCACGGTCAGCCAGGTATCTTATATAACCCTCGGCATCGCGGTGGCGGGACCGATCGCGACGATTGGTGGGCTGGTTCACCTGGTGCACCAGGGCGTCATGAAAATTACGCTATTTTTCTGTGCGGGCAATCTGGCCGAAACGCTGGGCATACATAAAATTACTGAAATGGACGGCGTTGGCCGGCGCATGCCCTGGACCATGGCCGCATTCACGATTGGCGCTTTCGGTATGATTGGTGCGCCGCCGCTGGCTGGATTTATCAGTAAATGGTATCTGGGACTAGGTGCACTCAATGCCGGGCAAAACTGGGTCATTTATATTCTGATCGGCAGCAGCCTGCTGAATGCCGCGTATTTTTTGCCGGTTTTACACCGCGCCTGGTTCAAACAGGCTGTAGGGGAATGGCCCCATGAACGTCAT
>CAVYHN010000024.1:0-102638 GCA_963768295.1 uncultured Gammaproteobacteria bacterium
GACAGTCAGAACTGCAGAATTGTTGATGGCAATCTTGATGGGGGTCTTCTCTATCTACCTGATGGTTAAAAGCGCCGAACTTCCGATCGGCTGGATCGAGGAAGAAGGACCGGGTGGCGGCACCTGGCCGTTCTGGCTCGCGGCCATCATGCTGATCTCCTGTGGCGGTATCCTCTACAACTGGTTTCGTAAGAAGGGATCGGTCGCTACCTCGAACAAAATCTACATCGAAGCGCACGTGCTCGGTGATGTCGCCGCGGTTGCCGGCGCACTGATTGTCACGGTTGCCCTGTTCTCGTTTATCGGCATTTACGGCGCGTTGCCGCTGTTCCTGATTTTTTACATTCGATTTATGGGTAAGCACTCCTGGTCGCTGACGGCGACACTGGCCGTGGCGATCCCGGTGGTTATCTTTTATTTCTTCGAAATAACCCTGAGTATTATTCTGCCAAAAGGGATTACCGAACCCCTTTTCCTCCCGCTTTACAAGATGTTCCTGTAAGCACCCTTAATCCTCGGCTGAGAATAGAGGCGGTACTATGTTTGAAATTCTAGGACTCCTGGCGCAAGGTTTCGTCGTTGTTTTCGAACCGCAGAACCTGTTGCTGATTATCGCGGGTTGTACCCTCGGCCTGTTCATCGGCGCGATGCCGGGGCTGGGTTCGGTCAATGGCGTCGCGATTCTGCTGCCGCTGACTTTCCTGGTGCCGCCTACCGGTGCGATTATCTTTCTCGCTGCGATTTATTACGGCGCCATGTACGGCGGCGCAATATCGTCGATTATGCTCGGTATTCCGGGCGCCTCGACCGCGGTCGCGACCACCTTCGACGGCCGCCCGCTGGCGAAACAGGGCATGGCCGACAAGGCGCTGATTGCCGCTGCGATGGCTTCGTTTGTCGGCGGCACGATTTCAGTCGTATTGTTCACCTTTTTTGCGCCACCGCTGGCGCACGTTGCGCTGGTGTTTGGCGCGCCCGAAGAATTTGCCCTGATGATGCTCGCGTTTGCCACCTTCGTCGGTCTCGGCGGCGACGACATCTTCAAGACCCTGTTTTCGATCGCGATCGGCCTGGTGCTGAGCGCGATCGGTTTCGACATTATTTCCGGCGAGCCGCGGCTGGTGCTGTGGGACATCACCGGCTTCCTGCACGGCGTCAACTTCCTGGTGCTGGCGATCGGTATCTACGGCATCGGCGAGATGCTGTGGACCGTCGAGGAACACGCACTCGGCGGCGGCAAGAGCATGCTGTCGGACGCGACCGTAACCGTGGCGCGCACCATGTCTGCGCTCAAGGAATTACTCAAGACCTGGAAGACCAGCGTGATGGGTTCCCTGCTGGGTTACTTCGTCGGTATCCTGCCGGCAGCCGGCGCCACGCCGGGTTCGCTGATGGCCTATGGCATTGCGAAACAGATATCGAAAGAGCCCGAAAAATTCGGCAAGGGTGCAATCGAGGGCGTGGTTGCGCCGGAAGCCGCCAACAATGCCGCCAGCACCGGATCGATGCTGCCGATGCTGACCCTCGGTATTCCCGGTTCACCGACAACCGCGATCCTGTTGGGTGGCATGGTCATCTGGGGCCTGGAACCCGGTCCGCGCCTGTTTGTCGATCACAGCGAATTCGTTTGGGGCCTGATTGCCTCACTTTATGCCGCTAACCTGTTCACGGTCATCATCAATATCGCCTTTATCCCGGTTTTCATCAAGGTGCTGAAAACGCCGTTTACCATTCTGGCGCCGATCATTTTTACCCTGTGCCTGATCGGCGGTTACGCCCCGACCCAGGACATGCACGACGTCTGGCTGATGATCGTGTTCGGCATCGTCGGTTACCTGATGCGCAAGCTCGACTACCCGCTGGCGCCGGCGGTACTGGCGATCGTGCTGGGCCCGCTGGCTGAACCCGCGATGCGCCAGTCGCTGATTATCAGCGACGGCTCGTTCATGATTTTCTTTGAGCGCGTTTATGCCGGTCCGATCATGATCGCCGCGCTGATCCTGCTGTTCCTGCCCTTGTTCAAGAAGGTCTACGACCGTCTGCGCAAGGCCCAGGCGCAGGCGGAATAGGTATCGCTGGCGATGCGTAGTCTGTTCACGGTCTGGAGGGTGGTGCGATGAGCCTGAGTGGCATCGTTCCGCTGGAGCAATCCAAGGGGCTCAAGACGCAAGTCTACGAAGCCTTGCGGGAATTGATCGGGCACATGGATATCTACGGCAACAACGATCCTGTCCGACTCGACGAGCGCGCCCTCGGCGAGCAACTGGGCGTTAGCCGTACGCCGGTGCGGGAAGCGATTTCGCGCCTCGAGCAGGAAGGCATCGTTGAGAATATTGCGCGTCGCGGTGCGTTCGTCGTGCGCAAGAACAAACAGGAAATTCTCGACATCGTCGACGTCTGGGCGGCGCTCGAAAGCATGGCCGCGCGCCTGGCCACCGGCCGCGCCAGCGACGAGGAAATAGCCGAGCTGCGCAAGAAATTCACGTCGATGGACGGCGAGGATGCGCGCGCCCATATCGATGAGTACTCGGATACGAATATCGAGTTCCACCAGACGATTATCAGGTTCGGGCATTCGGAACTGATTACCCAGATGGCCGATCAGCTTTTCTTTCACATGCGCGCGATTCGGGCGAGCACGATCAAGGATCGCGATCGGGTCGCACAATCGGTGATGGACCACACTCGTATCATCGAGGCGATCGAAGAAAGAGACGCCTACCACGCCGAACAGCTGGTCCGGGACCATGCGCTCGAGCTGGCGAAGCATATAGAACGTTATGTCGATTACCTGGATTAAAACCGGGATCAACAAATTAGTGAAGTAGCCCCAGGGCTGCTTTTCCGAAACAAAACCATGGCCCGTTTATCAGCAATTCAGGGCCAACAAAGATGAGGTAAACGCAATGTCAACTGTAGCTGAAAAACCACCGGTATCGGATACCGCCACGGATACCCTGAAGGCAAAAACCAAAGATGGATCGGTTATCTCCGGTGGTCACCTGGTCGCGAAAGCGCTCAAGGCCGAAGGCGTCGACACCATCTTCACGCTGTGCGGCGGACATATCATCGATATTTACGATGGTTGCCTGGACGAAGGCATCCGTATCGTCGACGTGCGTCATGAGCAAACCGCCGCGCATGCCGCCGACGGCTATGCGCGCCAGACCGGCAAGCTCGGCTGCGTGGTCACCACCGCGGGCCCGGGTTGCACCAACGCGGTTACCGGCGTCGCCACCGCGTTTCGTTCGGAAAGCCCGATACTGCACATCGGTGGGCAAAGTTCGCTGTCGCAACACAAGATGGGCTCGCTGCAGGATTTGCCGCATGTCGACATGATGACGCCGATCACCAAGTTCGCCTCGGGTGTGTTTTCGACCGAACGCGTCGCCGACATGGTGTCGATGGCTGCTCGCGAGTGCTTCAACGGGGCCTACGGCCCGTCTTACCTCGAAATCCCGCGCGATATCCTCGATCGTGAAATCCCGATCGAAAGCGCCATCATTCCAGAGCCCGGTTCCTATCGCGCCTCGGTCAAATCGATCGGCGATCCCGCCGATATCGAAAGGCTGGCGGATATCCTGGTCAAGGCGCAACGTCCGGCGGTACTGCTCGGGCAGCAGGTATGGGCCTCGCAGGGCGCAGATGCCGCAATCGATTTCGTGCGCGCACTCGATATTCCGGCCTACATGAACGGCGCCAGCCGCGGCATGCTGCCGCAGGGCGACCCGCACCATTTTGACCGCACCCGTAGCGATGCCTTCAAGAATGCCGACGTGATCCTGATTGTCGGTACGCCGTTCGACTTCCGCATGGGTTACGGCAAGCGCATTTCGAAAGACGCAACCCTGGTGCAGATCGATCAGAACTATGCCACGGTCGGCAAAAACCGCGATATCGGCCTGGGCCTGGCCGGTGACCCGGGTTCGATCCTGGCGGCGGTGGCGCAGGCGGCTTCGGGTCGTATCGACGACGGCGCGCGCCAGCAACGGCAGAAGTGGATGGCGGAACTGCGCGACATCGAGGCCACCAAGCTGGAAAGGCTGATGCCGATGTTTACTACCGATCAGAATCCGATCCATCCGTACCGACTGGCTTACGAAATCAATGAATTTCTCGGCGAAGACACCATTTATATCGGCGACGGTGGCGATATCGTCACTATTTCCGCGCAGGCGGTGCGCCCGCGCAATCCCGGGCAGTGGATGGATCCGGGTGCGCTCGGTTCGCTCGGCGTCGGCACCGGATTTTCGATGGCGGCCAAGCTTGCCCATCCGGACAAAGAGGTTGTTTGCCTCTACGGCGACGGTGCCTTCGGTATGACTTCGTTCGACATGGAAACCGCGCAGCGATTCGGTGCGCCCTACCTCGCCGTCATCGGCAACAACTCGGCGATGAACCAGATTCGTTACGGCCAGCTCGCCAAGTACGGCCAGGATCGCGGCGATATCGGCAACAAGCTCGGCGACGTGCCGTTCTCGCAAGTTCGGCGAAATGATCGGCGGTTACGGCGAAGAGGTGCACGAAGCGAAGGAAATTCAGCCTGCCATGCAGCGCGCGCGTGAAGCCATCGCCAAGACCGGCAAATGCGCCGTGGTCAACGTCTGGGTCGATCCGAACGAATACGCGCCGGGTACCAAAGCGCAAACCATGTACAAGTAAGTATTTCAGTAACACGTTGAACGTATAACAGAGGTAAGTAATGTCTAAGGCTCTCGATCACATAAAAATTCTGGACTTCACTCATGTCCAGTCTGGCCCCACTTGTACCCAGCTGCTCGCGTGGATGGGTGCGGACGTGATCAAAGTGGAACGCCCCGGCGTCGGCGACGCGACCCGTAAGCAACTGGTGGATGTGGAAGGCGCTGACAGCCTTTACTTTACGATGCTGAATCACAACAAGCGATCGCTGACGCTTAACTCTAAAACACCCGAAGGCAAGGAAGTTCTCGAACGCCTGGTCAAGACCTGCGATGTGCTGGTGGAGAATTTCGCCCCCGGCGCGCTCGATCGCATGGGCTTTAGCTGGGAGCGGATCCAGGAGTTGAACCCGGGCATGATCATGGCATCGGTGAAAGGTTTTGGACCCGGGCCTTACGAAGACTGCAAGGTTTACGAAAATGTCGCACAGTGTGCCGGCGGTTCGGCTTCGACCACGGGTTTTCGCGACGGCCTGCCTTTGGTGACGGGTGCGCAAATCGGCGATTCGGGCACCGGCCTGCACCTCGCCTTCGGTATTTGCACCGCGCTTATCCATCGCGAGAAAACCGGCCGCGGTCAGCGCGTGCTGGCGCCGATGCAGGACGGCGTGCTGAACCTGTGCCGCGTCAAGCTGCGCGATCAACAGCGGCTCAAGGCCGGCCCGCTCGAGGAATACTCGCAGTACGGCGAAGGCGTGCCCTTCGGCGAAGCCACGCCGCGGGCCGGTAACGATTCGGGCGGTGGCCAGCCGGGTCGCATACTGAAGTGCAAGGGCTGGGAAACCGATCCCGATGCTTACACCTATTTCATCACCCAGGCCGCGGTGTGGCAGAAAATTTGCGATGTCATCGACAAACCGGAATGGAAGGAACACCCGGATTACGCGACGCCGCCGGCACGCCTGCCGCATCTGAATGAAATTTTCGGCGTGATCGAGGAATGGACTATGACCCTGACCAAGTACGAGGTCATGGAAATCTGCAATCCGCTGGATATTCCGGTGGGGCCGATCCTGTCGATGAAAGAGCTGGCGGAAGAGCCCTCGTTGCGTGAAACCGGCACCATCGTCGAGGTCGATCATCCCGAACGCGGGCCCTACCTGAGCGTGGGTTGCCCGGTCAAGCTGTCGGACAACGACGTCGTGGTCGAGCGTTCCCCCTTGCTGGGAGAGCACTCCGAAGAAATTCTGGGTGAAGTGCTTGGCTATAGCGCCGAGGAAATTGCGGCGCTAAGAGAATCTGGCGCGGTATAGAGATTAACTTCGAGCGATGGACGTCGATCGAAGTCATACGGAGAGATAGATGAAATTAATCGTTCATGGCCAGCAGGCCTATGGCAAATCGGTACTCGAAGCCATTCTGGATAAGGCTGTCGATGAGGTTGTGGCGGTATATTGCGCCCCCGACAAGGAGGGCCGGCCGCTGGATCCGCTGAAGGAATTTGCGCTGGAAAAAGGTTTACCGGTGTATCAGCCTGAATCCTACAAGAATCCTGAAGTCTGGGATCAACTCGCCAGCCACGACGCCGATCTTTGCGTGATGGCCTACGTGCTGCTGTTTATACCCGAAGAGGCGCTCAACGTGCCCAAATTCGGCTCGATCCAGTATCACCCGTCGCTGCTGCCCTGGCACAAGGGTCCGAGCTCTATCAACTGGCCGATCATCATGGGCAAGAAAAAGACCGGGTTGTCGATTTTCTGGCCCGACAACGGGCTCGATACCGGTCCGATCCTGCTGCAAAAAGAAGTCGAGATCGGGCCCGACGATACGCTGGGCTCGATTTACTTCGACAGCCTGTTCCCGATGGGGGTCGACGCCATGCTCGAGTCGATCGACCTGGTGCGCGACGGCAACGCCCCGCGCGAGGTACAGGACCCGGACGACGGCAGTTACGAAGGCTGGTGCCGCAAGGACGATGTGCAGATCGACTGGAGCAAGAGCACCGACGAAGTTTATAACACCATCCGCGGCGCTAACCCGCAGCCGGGCGCCTGGACCACGTTTAATGGTAACGAAGTCAAGATTTTCGACAGCCGCAAGGCTGAGGGGAGCGGTGAGGCGGGCGCGGTGCTGTCGATCGACGACAGCGGCGCCGTGATTGCAACCGGCGATGGCGCGGTACGCGTGATCAAGGTGCGGGCCGATGCCGGCAAGCTGACGACCGCGGAATACGCGGCCGCTGCGGGCCTCGAAGTGGGATCGAAGCTGGGTTCCTGAGCCTCGCCGACCTCCGATAAAACCTGTCGACCGCTAAGCCGGTCCGAGGATATAAAAATGAGTGATATTGAAATTGCACGCGCGGCTCACGCATTACCGATCTGCGATATTGCTGAAAAAATAGGCATACCCGGCGATGCGGTAATGCCTTACGGCAATACCAAGGCCAAGATCGATCCCGGTTACATTGCTTCCCTGCAGGATCGCCCCGACGGCAAATTGATTCTCGTCACCGCGATCAGCCCGACCCCGGCCGGGGAAGGCAAAACCACGACCTCGGTTGGCCTGCACGACGGCTTGAGTCGTATCGGCAAGAAATCGATCGTCTGTCTGCGTGAACCGAGTCTCGGTCCCTGCTTCGGCATGAAGGGTGGTGCCGCAGGCGGCGGGCACGCGCAGGTGATTCCGATGGAAGACATCAACCTGCACTTTACCGGTGACTTTCACGCTATCGGCGCGGCGCATAACCTGCTGTCGGCGTTGATCGACAACCATATTTACTGGGGCAACGAGGCACAGCTCGACTCGCGCCGTATCGCCTGGAAACGAGTAGTCGACATGAACGACCGCGCGCTGCGCAGCATCGCCAATTCGCTGGGTGGCCCGGGTAACGGCTTTCCGCGCGAAGACGGCTTCGATATTACCGTTGCCTCCGAGGTCATGGCGATTTTCTGCCTGTCGAAGGATCTGGAAGATTTACAGCGACGTCTGAGCAAAATTATTATCGGCTACACCCGCGAGCGCGAACCGGTTACCGCCGAGGCGGTCAATGCGCCCGGCGCAATGGCGGTGCTGCTCAAGGATGCGATCGCGCCCAACCTGGTGCAGACGCTGGAAAACAATCCGGCCTTCATCCACGGCGGCCCCTTCGCCAATATCGCGCACGGTTGTAACTCGGTTATCGCGACCAAAACGGCGCTCAAACTGGGTGATTACGTGGTCACCGAAGCCGGCTTCGGCGCCGATCTCGGGGCCGAGAAATTCTTCGATATCAAGTGCCGTAGCGCGGGCCTGAGCCCCGCTGCCGCGGTGATTGTCGCCACCATTCGCGCGCTCAAGATGCATGGTGGGGTCGCGCTGGCCGATCTCGGTAAAGAAAATGTCGAAGCGGTCGCCGCGGGTTGCTCCAACCTGGCGCGACATATTCGCAACGTCAAATCCTTCGGCGTGCCGGTGGTGGTCGCGATCAATCGCTTCAGCGCCGATACCGACGCCGAGGTCGCCAAGGTGACCGAGGCGGCCGAGCAGTATGGCGTCACCGCGATCGACTGTACGCACTGGGCAGACGGCGGCGCCGGCACCGAAGACCTGGCGCATCATGTCGTCAAGATGACCGACGCGAACAACAGCCAGTTCTCACCCCTGTACGACAGCGACATGCCGATCTGGGAAAAAATGCACACCATCGCGACGCGCATATACGGCGCCGAAGACATCATCGCCGACAAGAAGGTGCGCGATCAGATCGACCAGTTGCAGGAGGGTGGCTTCGGTAACCTGCCGATTTGTGTCGCCAAGACGCAGTACAGTTTTTCTACCGATCCGAACCTGAAGGGCGCGCCCAGCGGGCACGTGGTGCCGATACGCGAGGTACGTTTATCCGCAGGCGCCGGTTTCCTGGTCTTCGTCTGTGGTGAAATCATGACCATGCCGGGTCTGCCGCGGGTGCCCGCCGCCGACAAGATTCACATCGATGACGACGGCCTGATTCAGGGTTTGTTCTAACGAGAGGTTGATCCAATGATAAAAATTATCCTGGTACCTTTAGATGGCAGCGAGCTTAGTGCGGAAGTTCTTGACACCGCGCTGGTGATTGCCAGGCGATTCAACTCGCATATCAAGGTCGTTCACGTGCGTGAGCATACCAGCGAGCCCTTCATGTTCGGTGGAATTCCGGCTTCGTATCGCAAGGAATTCGAAGAAATGAGCACCAGGGCGGTCGACTCGGTGGTCGACACGGTGCGTCAGCAGTTCCAGAATTTTTGCGAAACGGGTGGTATCAAGGTCACCGCCAAACTGTCGAAAGCCGATGAGGTTACCGCCTCGCTGGATGTTTTCAAGGGTGATATTGAAACGGTACTGGACCGGGAAGCACGCCTGGTCGACGTCATTGCGATGGCGCGACCGACCACGAATCGTATCGGCGGTCCCGGCATCGGCGAGTTGCATGAATCGCTGATGCTGCATTCGGGCCGTCCGGTGCTGATCGTACCGCCCGACTGGACGGCGCATCGCGCCGATCATGCCGCAATTGGCTGGAACGATAGCGTCGAGGCGAGCCGCGCGCTGGCCATGACCCTGCCCTGGCTGGTACAGATGAAAAAAGTATCGGTGCTGGTGTCGAGGAAACGTGAAGCCGGGGTTGGCGAAGTCGTCGAGTACCTCAAACGGCATGGCTGTAAGGCCGATTACCACATGATGACCAGTCGCGGGACCAACGTCGGCAAGAGGATGCTGAACACCTGCGCCGATATCGGCGCCGAATTCCTGGTGGTTGGCGGTTTCAGCCATACCCGCGCCCGGCAACGACTGTTTGGCGGCGTTACCAGCTACCTGTTGAACAATACCAACATCATTACCGTGATGGCGCATTAAAGCACCGTTATGGCGTTTTCCCATGTTTTTGCTAGCTCCTCCTTGGGTTAAACTTTGCCCCGCTCGTTACGAGCGGGGAATTTTCTTTCTTTAAACCGAACCCCAGAGAAGACCTATGTCACAGCCCGAGCTCAATTCCGAAGCGGTCGATAATCGCAAACAGCGCCGTCGCGGTAAAACCAAGGGCAGGGTGGTCGATTTAAACGCGCTGCTCGAAGTGCAAAACCTGCTCGGCGACGAAGCGCGCGCAAGCGACCTGCTGATCGAGCACCTGCACAAGGTTCAGGATAAATTCGGCCACCTGTCGGCGCCGCACCTGGTTGCGCTGGCGCATGAAATGCGCCTGTCCACGACCGAAGTCTACGAGGTCGCTTCTTTTTATCACCATTTCGACGTTGTCAGGGAAGGCGAATCGGTGCCCGCGGCCCTGACCGTGCGCGTCTGCGATTCGGTCAGCTGTGAAATGGCCGGCAGCGAAGAATTAATCACTGCACTCGAATCCTCGCTTGGCGACGGTGTGCGTGTGCAGCGCGTGCCCTGCGTCGGCCGCTGTGACAAGGCACCGGTCGCGGTGGTGAAGCAGTACACGGTCGATAATGCGACCCCGGAGGCGGTCAAGTCCGCCGTCGATGGCGGTAACCTCGAGCAGCCGATGCCGCATGACAGCATCGATTTCGAAGCTTACAGGGCAGCCGACGGTTACCAGCTGTACGACAGGCTGCTGGCCGGTGAAATCGGCGGTGACGAAATTATCGAAACCCTGAACGGCACCCAGTTACGCGGACTCGGCGGCGCCGGGTTCCCGGTTGGGCGCAAGTGGAGCATATTGCGCGAGCAGCCGGCTCCGCGCCTTTGTGCGATCAATATCGACGAGGGCGAACCGGGCACATTCAAGGACCGTTACTACATGCTCTCCGATCCGCATCGTTTTCTCGAGGGTATGCTGATCGCGGCCCGGGTGATCGGCATCGAGCAGTGTTATATCTATATTCGTGACGAGTATCCTTCGGTCATTCAAAACCTGAAAAATGCGCTCGATGATCTGCAGCAGAAATCCGGCTACGAGTTGCCGCTGATCGAGATTCGGCGTGGCGCCGGCGCCTATATCTGCGGCGAGGAATCGGCCATGATCGAATCGATCGAGGGCAAGCGCGGCATGCCGCGTCTGCGCCCTCCCTACGTCGCGCAGGTTGGCCTGTTCGGTCGCCCGACGCTGGAGCATAACTGCGAAACCCTGTTCTGGGTGCGCGATGTGATCGAAAAGGGGTCGGAGTGGTTCGACTCGCAGGGGCGTAACGGGCGCAAGGGGGTGCGCAGTTTTTCGGTTTCGGGTCGGGTTAACAATCCCGGGGTACACCTGGCGCCGGCCGGCATCACGATCAGGGAACTGATCGACGAGTATTGTGGCGGCATGCTGGATGGCCATCAGTTCTACGGTTATTTTCCCGGCGGTGCATCCGGCGGCATTCTGCCGGCAAGCTTGAGCGACATCCCGCTCGATTTCGATACCCTGCAGGAGTACGGCTGTTTCATCGGTTCCGCGGCGGTGGTCGTGCTCTCGGATCAAGACAGTGCGAAGCAGGCGGCGCTGACGTCGCTCAAGTTTTTCGCGCATGAATCCTGCGGCCAGTGCACGCCCTGCCGGGTCGGCTGCGACAAGGCGGTCAGCATCATGGAGACCGGTAACTGGGATATCGAGCAGTTGAATGACCTGTCCAGCGTCATGATCGACGCGTCGATCTGCGGCCTGGGGCAGGCGGCACCGAACCCGATTTTGTCGGTCATAAAGTACTTCCCGCATGAACTGGGAATCGAGGAGCAACAATAATGGCCGCCAATCCGGATTCCATCTTCGAAACTATCGCATTCACGCTGAACGGCAGCTCAGTCGAAGCGCTGCCGGGTGAAACCATCCTGCAGGCGGCGCAGCGTAGCGGCACCGAAATCCCGCACCTGTGTTACAGCGACGGTTTGCGCGCCGACGGTAATTGCCGCGCCTGCATGGTCGAAATCGACGGTGAGCGCGTGCTCGCACCGAGCTGCTGCCGCAATCCGACCCCGGGTATGGTGGTCAACTCGGACAACGAGCGCGCGCAAAAATCGCAAAAGCTGGTGCTCGAACTTTTGTTGTCGGATATGCCTGAACAGGCCTATACGCTCGACAATGAGTTGACCTACTGGGCCGACAAGCTCGAAGTAAAAAATCCCAGGTTCAAACCGCGGCATCAGCCAACGGCCGACCTGTCGCACCCGGCGATCGCGGTCAATCTCGACGCCTGCATTCAGTGTACACGCTGCCTGCGCGCCTGCCGCGAGGAACAGGTCAACGACGTGATCGGCCTCGCGCGCCGCGGTCATCACGCCGAAATCGTGTTCGATATCGGCGATCCGATGGGTGAGTCATCCTGTGTCGCCTGCGGCGAATGCGTCGCCGCCTGCCCGACCGGCGCCCTCAGCAACGCCACTGGCGCGCACCTGCTCGAGGCCGATCGCAAGGTCGACTCGGTATGCCCTTATTGCGGAGTGGGTTGTTTGCTGACTTACCATGTCAAGGATGACAAAATCCAGCGCGTCGAAGGCCGCGACGGCCCGGCCAACTTCAGTCGCCTGTGCGTCAAGGGGCGCTACGGTTTCGACTACGTCAATCACCCGCAGCGCCTGTTGAAGCCGCTAATCCGCAAGGAGGGCGTGCCCAAGGGGCTGAACGAACACTTCGATCCGGGCGATCCGTCGAAAATGTTTCGCGAGGCGAGCTGGGAAGAGGCGATGGAACTCGCGACCGGCGGTTTGAAGAAAATTAAGGATGAGCTCGGCGGCGCCGGACTCGCCGGTTTCGGCTCGGCCAAGGGTTCCAACGAAGAGGCGTATTTGTTCCAGAAGCTGGTGCGCGTTGGTTTCGGCACCAATAACGTCGATCACTGTACGCGGCTGTGTCACGCGTCGAGCGTTGCGGCATTGCTCGAGGGTATCGGCTCAGGCGCGGTTTCGAACCAGGTCGAGGACGTCAAGCACGCCGAGGTTTTCCTGGTGATCGGTTCCAACCCGACGACCAATCACCCGGTCGCGGCGACGTTCATGAAAAACGCGATCCGGGATGGCAAGAAACTGATCCTGCTGGACCCGCGCAAGACCGATATCGCGCGGCATGCGACCCACTTCCTGCAGTTCAATGCATCGACCGACGTCTCGCTGCTGAATTCGATTCTGCACGTGATTATCGATGAAGGCCTGACCGACGATAAATTCATCGCCGAGCGCACCACCGATTTTGCGGAATTGAAGGCGAATGTCGCCGACTTCAGTCCCGAAAAAATGGCGCCGGTGACCGGTATCGATGCCGCTACGGTGCGCGAAGTCGCGAGGTTGTTCGCGACCTCCAAAGGATCGATGATTTTCTGGGGCATGGGAATTTCACAGCATATCCACGGCACCGACAACTCGCGCTGCCTGATCGCGCTGTCGATGATTACCGGCCAGGTGGGCCGCCCCGGCACCGGCCTGCATCCGCTGCGCGGGCAAAACAACGTGCAGGGCGCGTCCGACGCGGGCCTGATCCCGATGATGTTCCCGGACTACCGGCGTGTGGATAATCCCGAGGCCAACGCCTTCTTTAGCGAGTACTGGGATTCCGAGCTCGACAAAAAAGCAGGTCTCACCGTGGTCGAGATCATGCATAGCATTCTCGAGGGCAATATCAGGGGGATGTATATCATGGGTGAAAACCCGGCGATGTCGGATCCGAACCTGAATCATGCGCGCGCCGCGCTGGCGGCGCTCGATCACCTGGTGGTACAGGATATGTTCCTGACCGAAACCACGGCATTTGCCGACGTGGTCCTGCCGGCCTCGGGCTGGGCCGAAAAAGACGGTACGGTATCGAATACCGATCGCCGCGTGCAGCTTGGCCGGGCCGCGGTGCCCTTACCCGGCGAGGCGCGCCAGGACCTGTGGATCATCCGCGATATCGGTCGGGGGCTGGGCCTGGACTGGAACTACGGCCAGGTGTCCGAAGTCTACGACGAAATGCGCGGCGCCATGCCGAGCATAACCGGCATCACCTGGGAGCGCCTGAATCAGGCTTCGTCGGTCACCTATCCCTGCGCGGATGAAAACGATCCCGGCCAGGGCGTGGTATTTGTCGAGAATTTCCCGACCGCGAACGGCAAGGCCCGGCTGGTTGCGGCCAAATCGATTCCGCCGGATGAGCAACCCGACGAAGAATACCCGTTGGTGTTGATTACCGGGCGTCAGCTCGAACACTGGCATACCGGCTCGATGACGCGCCGGGCGCAGGTGCTCGACGCGATCGAACCGGTGCCGGTGGTGTATGTCAATCAGCAGGACCTGGAAGCCATGGGCGTGGCCGCTGGCGACGAAATCGTCGCCAAATCACGTCGAGGCGAACTGCGCGCCTACGCGCGACCTGACGGTGCACTCAAGCAAGGCGAAGTGTTCATCCCGTTCTGTTACCACGAAGCGGCGGCGAACCTGCTGACCAACGAGGCGCTCGATCCTTTCGGCAAGATTCCCGAATTCAAGTTCTGCGCGATCCGACTCGAAGCCGCCTGATCAACTGCGAATTGATAACCTGGGTTACGGCAGTTTGCGGCTCGACATAAACTCGGATCTTTATCTTTAAGCTGGCTTGCGCCCGGGCTTTCAGCGCCGTGCTGAATCCTGATTGCCCTGTTTTTGTCATTGTTGTTGCCGTTGATCAAGAACTTCCCGAAAAACGGCTTTGCGCACCTGGGCGTTTACTGACCGCCGGTGAATTAGCGGGTTACAATGATGCGCTCGATAGCAACTTGTAGACTAAGGTCATGCCCAGCAAAACAAGGCAAGCGGAAGATAGCGAAGAAAACCTCGACCCCATCGCCATTAGCGAGGAGCAGTTCAACCGCGCGGCGGTTCTTGTCAAGGGCCTTAAACGAGGCCTGGTGGAATTCCTGAAAAAACCCAAACGCGTCAATATCGTGAATTTTCCGGTTGAAATGGACGACGACAGCGTGCGCAGCTTCACCGGGTATCGCGTCGTGCACAACCGTGTATTTGGGCCCAGTAAGGGTGGTATCCGTTATCACCCGGATGTCACCATGGAGGAAGTGATTTCCCTGGCCAAGCTCATGACCTGGAAGTGCGCGCTGGTCAACCTCCCGTTTGGTGGCGCCAAGGGTGGGCTGGTTTGCGACACCAAGAGTCTGAGCGAAAGAGAATTACGCCGTATTACGCGTCGATTTACCTCCGAACTGTTCGACGAGCTCGGCCCGAATCAGGACATCCCGGCGCCCGATCTCTACACCAGCGAGCAAACCATGGCCTGGATATTCGACACCTACGACGTGCTGCACCCCGGGTTCAACAACCGGCCGGTGGTTACCGGTAAACCGATTGAGATGGGGGGTTCGTATGGCCGTTACGAAGCGACGGGAAACGGTTGCCTGTTTGCCACCCAGCGATTTTTGTCAAAGGCGCTGATTCCGGAACACCAGGACGTTTCCAGCATGCGCGTTGCGATCCAGGGCTTCGGCGACGTGGGCGCGGTCGCGGCAAACGCGTTTCATCGCCAGGGCGCGAAAATCGTCGCGGTCAGCGACAGCAAGGGTGGAATCTTTGACGCTGCGGGCCTGGACCCGGCAGCGGTCGAAAGCTTCAAGGCCGAACAGGGCAGCGTCGTCGGCATGGCGGATACGAGGACGATCACCAACCAGGAATTACTGGAACTGGAATGCGATATCCTGCTGCCGGCGGCGCTGGGCAACCAGATCCATGCCGGCAACGCGGCCAACATCAAGGCGAGGCTGGTGGTTGAGGGCGCGAACAATCCGACGACGCCGGGCGCCGATCGGATCCTGCAGGCGCGTGGAATACATGTGCTGCCGGATATCCTGGTCAACGCGGGTGGGGTGACGGTGAGTTATTACGAATGGGTGCAGAACCAGATCAACGAACAGTGGGATTACGACAGGGTCACCGAAAAGATGCGCGCCAAGATCCACGTGGCCATGGATACGGTATTCAATCGCTGGCAGGAGTTCGTTGTCGGCGAGGCGCCGGTTCAGAATCACCTGCCGGATTTTCGCACCATTGCGCTGATAATCGCCATCGAGCGCGTGGCGCATGCGACCCTGATGCGCGGCATATGGCCTTAATTCCCGGGGCGCATTAATCAATTCATAGAACCAGGTATTGTTGCGCCTGTTTATTCCCGCGCTAGTCCTGGATTTGCAGCACGATCTTGCCGAAGTGGCCGCCCTGTTCCATCAGTCGATGGGCCTCGGCGGCGTCTTTCAGCGCAAAGCGGGCGTCGATCAGGGGTTCGATCGTACCCGCCGCAAACAGCGGCATGACCGTCGATTCGAACTGGTCGATGATCGCGGCTTTTTCGGTCACCGGGCGCGAGCGCAATACCGAACCGATGATGCGCTGGCGTTTCACCATCATCGTCGCCAGGTTGAGTTCGGCCTTGATGCCGCCCATCACGCCGATCAGCATCAGGGTGCCGGCCAGGGCCAGCGACTTCATGTTGGCTGCGAGATACTGCGCGCCGATGTGATCGAGAATGACATCGACGCCGCGCTTTTCGGTGATACGCCGGATTTCCTCGGCGAAGTCCTGTTCGCGGTAATCGATGACGTGATCGGCACCCTGTGCGGATACCCGCTCGAGCTTGCCGCTGGACGCGGTGACGATGATCGTCGTTGCGGGCGATAACGCCTTGCACAGCTGTATCGCCGAGGTTGCGACACCGCCGCCGCCACCGTGGATCAATACCGAATTTTTACCCTCCAGTTCGGCCAGCATGAACAGGTTCAGGTAAGCGGTGATATAGGTTTCGCAAATACAGGCGGCCTGCTCGAAGCTGACCGAATCTGGAATCGTCATCGCGTGCTCTTCGTAGGCAAGCGCATACTCGGCATATCCGCCCCCGCCGACCAGCGCCACCACGCGGTCGCCCGCCTTGAAGCGCGTGGCATCCGCACCCATCGCTTCGACCGTGCCGGCGACTTCGAGCCCGAGAATTTCCGAATCGCCCGGCGGCGGCGGGTAATTGCCCAGGCGCTGGATCACGTCGGGCCGGTTGACCGACGCGTTCATGACCTTGACCAGGATCTGGTCACCTTTGGGTGACGGGGTTTCCACCTCGGCGAACTCCATCATTTCGGGCCCGCCGAAGTCCTTCAGAACGATTGCTTTCATGCGTATTCCTGTTGCCTGTTTTTCGATTAATAACCCATGGCGCAGCCGTCCTTGCGGGGATCGGAACCACCCTGCAGCACGCCTTGCTCCCAGTCGATGACGATCGCCTGCCCGCCGCCGTGAGGACCATTTTCGTCGGCGACCTGGTGACCCTTGAGCGCGAGGCCTTTGCGGGCCGCAGCGGGTACGCCGGTTTCAAGGTCGAGCACGCCGTCGTAAAGCAGGAAGCGCGCCGCGTCGAGCGCCTGCTGGATGTCCATGCCGTAGTCGATCCAGTTCGACAGCACGTAAGTTTGTCCCATCGCCTGGTACTGGCCGCCCATGACGCCGAAACACAGCACCGGCTTGCCGTCATGGTAGACCATCGCCGGGATGATCGTGTTCATCGGGCGCTTGCCGCCTTCGAGCTGGTTGAAGTGACCTTCCTCGAGCACGAATCCCGCACCGCGGTTGTTAAGGTTGATGCCGGTCGAGCCGGCGACCAGGCCGCAGCCCCAGGAATGGAATACGCTATTGATAAATGAACAGGCATTGCGCTCCTTGTCGACCACGCTGATATAAACCGTATCGCGATGATTCGGCATGGCCGATTTAACCGGCTGGGCCAGCGCCTGGTTCATGTCGATGCGCTGAAACTGGTTGCGTGCGAATTCCTGCGACAGCATCTGGGCTACCGGCAATGGATTGAATCCACTGTCGGCGACGAATCGGTCGCGCTCGGCCATCGCCAGGGTAAAGGCCTCGCTCAGCAGGTGCACGTGATCGGCGCCCAGGTGAGGCAGTTGCGAAATTTCGGTCTGCGCGAGAATATTCAACGCCATCAGGACGGTGATGCCCTGACCGTTGGGCGGAATTTCGAAAACCTCGTAGCCACGATAGTGACTGCTGATCGGCTCGACCCATTCGGATTTATGGTTTGCCAGATCGTCGAGCGTCATCAGGCCACCCTGTGAATCGCTGTAACGCACGATTTCATCGGCGATCTGACCCAGGTAGAAACCGTCACGACCCTCGCTTGCAATCCGGTGCAGGCTGCGGGCAAGGTCGGGCTGTCGATGCACGCTGCCGGCAGCCGGCGCTTTGCCGTCGACCAGGTAGGCGGCACTCGCTTCCGGGGTTTGCGCCAGCAGTTGCTCGGAATTTTGCCAGTTGTGGGCGATAACCGGGGACACCACGTAGCCATTTTCGGCATAGTGGATTGCGGGGCGCAGCAATGCTGCAAAGTCGAGGTTGCCGTACTTCCGGTTTGCCCGGTACCAGGCGTCGATCGCGCCGGGTACGGTAGCCGCGAGAATATTGTACTCGGGAATACTGTCGAAACCGCGCGCGCGGATTGCCTCCGCGCTAGCGGCTGCCGGGGAGCGGCCGCTGCCGTTCAGCGCGTGCAGCTTGCCGCTGGCGTTTTCGTGGTAAAGGATGAAGCAGTCGCCGCCGATTCCGCTCGAATAGGATTCGACGACCGATAAGACCGCGCTGGCCGCGATGGCTGCATCGAGCGCGTTACCGCCGTCGCGCATGATCTGTAACGCGGCCTCGGTGGCCAGCGGCTGACTGGTGGCGGCCATCGCCTCGGTAGACATCACGACCGAACGGCCTGGAAGTTGGTGGTTTCTCATTATGTTTACTCTGAAATCAGAAGGCTGCGTCAATCCGGCCCGAATGCACCGATTATACCCAATTCGGGTAGCGCTGAACCAATATAGAATTACTATAAGTTCACGTCCGGGCAGCCTGCAAGGCAGTTAGTATTTCGCGGAATGCCGCGCGGTTAACTGACCCGCATCAATTTCTGGTATAAATGGTAAAAACAGCCTGAACCTATGACAACAAAATCTCTGGACGATCAAAATGCGGGCGCCTGGAGCCCCGAAATCAAGTCGACCTTGCCGTCGCAGTACCTGCCGCTGTCGACCCTGTTTCGGCCCGAAAACGTATTTACCAGTATCGAAACCGCGCACGAACTGAGCGACTTTACCGGGCTGCCGATCCAGCAACTGATTTGCTTTCGCCCGCAACGGCTGGTGGTGCACGAATTGCTGATCCGCGTTTCGGCCGATATCTTCGTCGACGACGGCTCGAAGTACGAAGACCTGGGCGTCAACTTTCGCGCGGTGGTGGATCAAATCCTGGTCGGCTATATCGAACCGCAGATGGCGCAGATTATCGATTGCTTCGAGCAGTTGCGCCAGCAAAGCAACAACATGGTTACAGCGCAACTGGAGGAGACCCTGTTCGCGGCGCCGCAGGAAAAAAAATCTGACGCGGCCTGGTTCAGCCTGGCAAAACTGTTCGGCAAGAAGCCGGTAAAACCAAAGCCGGCTGCGGGTGCAACCCTGGAACAGCGGCATCAGGCTATGCTTGCCGGCTGGAAGCAAAAAGCCGCGGCAGCCGACGATGCACTATCGAGCGCGGTTTACGCGGCGCTGGCCGTCATTGCCAACGCGCTCATCATCAGGCACGGTCGCATCATTGGCGAAAAATCCCTGCTGACTTCGCTGGTGACCGGGTTGGTATGCAACCAGCGCGGCAGCGAAATGATTGGTGAAATGATCGCGCCACTGGTTGAGCAGGCCTCGGCGCAGGAGGGTTATCGTGTTCTGCCAGCGCAGGCCGAGCCGGTCGTCATCAACGTCAAGGGCGCCTCCGCAGCGGGTAAAAGCACGATGCGTCCGCTGCAGCGGCTGCACACCGAGAGGCTTGGACTCAACTGGCAGGATTTTGCCCTGATCAGCCCCGATATCTGGCGCAAGTACCTGCTCGACTACGACGCGCTGGGCGAAGCCTACAAGTATGCGGGTACCCTGGCCGGTGACGAAATCCCGGTCGTCGACCAGAAACTCGATCGCTATATCGACGGCAAGGCAGCCGCGGGAAAGATTTCGCATCTGCTGATCGATCGCTTTCGATTCGACAGTTTTGCCCCGGGGCGCGATAAAGAAGAGGGGAGTAATCTGCTGACCCGTTTCGGTCACACGGTTTACCTGATCTTCATGGTCACGCCGCCGCCGTCCACGGTAGAGCGCGCCTGGTTACGCGGACTGCAGGTCGGGCGTTACAAGGCGGTGGACGATCTGCTGCATCACAATATCGAGGCCTTTACCGGTATCCCGTTGCTGTTTTTCACCTGGTCGCTGCGCAAGGATAAAACCGTATTCTACGAGTTTCTCGACAACAGCGTGGCGCACAAGCAAACGCCCAGGACCATCGCCTTCGGTCTGAACGGGGAAATGTACATCATCGATTTCAAATGCATGCTCGATATCGTGCGTTACACCAAGATCAACATCAATGCGGATAACCCCGACGATGTTTACCCGTCGCCTGACGATATGGCGCCGCAGGCAAACGTCGACTTCCTGGTGCAGTGCGCTAAAAAGATTCCCTTGATCAATTTCGTCGAACGGGCATCGGGGCGGGTATATGCCCGCATGGAGTCGGGCAAGATGTCCTGGGTCGATCGCGACCTGCTGCAGCGGGTCGTTAGCGCAGGTGAAGCGCAGGCGGCCCTTGCGGCGATGGCGCCGAAACTGATGCAAGACCTCGAGCAGGTCCCGCAGCAAGAAGCCAGGCCAGTACCCGAAGAAGCATTGCGGCATACGCTCGGGGACATGAGCCAGGCCGCCAATGCTGCGCCTCAGTTTTCGTAGAGTTCCCAGCCCGAGGAGGGAGCGTTGCGGCAGCGAATCGAGACGTCTTCAGCCCCGGATTGGGCGGCCGCTGAACCTTCGGCGGCCAGCACCGATTGCGTTTCCAGCAGCACCCGGCCCTGGTCGATGAAATACGAAATCACCTGGCGCGAGCGGCTGTCGCCGACTTCGATGATCAGCGGCTCGTTCTGGGTATCGACGAAAACGGCCAGGTGCTGCCGCCATTCGTCATTGCCGTTGTCGCAACTGTAGACGGTAGCGCCTTCGGGGCGTTCGTCGCCGCAAAGATTGCCATAGCGAACCTCGCCGGGGTAAAAGTCGCAGGTCTTGCCGATATTTTTCAAAATCCTGATGTGTCGATGATAGCGTTCAATCTGCGCGGCCAGCACTGAACGTACGCTTTCGGAGGACTCGCATTGCCAGCCCCAGGACTTCAGCCTGCCGACCAGGGATAACACCTTCGGCGCGCAGTAGGCGGGGTCGCCGCGTGCGTTCCACGGGTAGCTCGTAGCGGAAGACTTGCGGTACTCGACCCGGCAGGCGAAACCCGGCGGCCTGACAACCTTGATCGAGCGGGTCTGGCCGTTGTTTTCGCAGACGTAAGCCAGGTCCTGCGCCGCAGCACCGGGGCTTGCCGCGATTGCGCAGGCGAGAGCCAGGCGCGCGCGTAAGGATGCCCTGGATAATCGTGTTTTTTGCGTCGCTGAAATCTGCAATTTGTCGTGTGGTCGTTACCGGCGTTTACGCCAAGTATCCACGAGATGGGGCCTGAAACAAAATGGTCTGCTTCACAAAACGCGTGACGGGCATTCCCACGGGTACTATTCCCGGTCGAACCTGATCCCGGCGTTTGCGTAATTCGCCGAAACAGGTTGAGCCGGGGATACCAAGTCTTTATACTGTCGCCTCAATTATGTGTATCCAATGGCGACACAAATGGGGAAGACCGCTGCCCTTCGCATTCGAATCGAGCCAGAATTGCATAAAAATTTTCTCGATACCTGCAAGGCGCAAGACGTTCCCGCGTCACAGGTTCTGCGTGAGTTTATGAAGCAGTACGTGTCCGCCCACGAACAAACTCCGCAACTGGATTTCTTTCAGCAGACGAGGCATCCCCATGTCGATTGAGCAAAGACCAGACCCCAGCGTGATGCGGGAGATATGTCGAACAATCGGCAAGTACGAGATTAAATCGATGCTGGGCGCGGGCGCGACCGGCGTCGTCTTCGAGGGATACGATCCCGACATCGAACGCCGCGTCGCGATAAAAACGCTGCACCCGCATCTGCTGGTCGGCAAGGTGGGTGCCGGCCTGCTGGCACGCTTCAAGCGCGAGGCAATCTCGGCGGCAAGGTGTAATCATCCCAATATTGTCTCCATCCTCGAGTATGGGCAGCATAAGAACAGGCCTTTCATCGTCATGGAGTACGTCGACGGTATCTCGGTGCACAGGTTTATCAAGCAAAGGTGCAGGCAGGGGCGCGGCATCAGCCTGAGGCGCAGCCTCGCAATCGTGTCGGGACTGCTCAATGCCCTGCACACCGCGCATTGTTACGGTATCGTTCACCGCGACGTCAAGGCGTCCAATGTCCTGATTGCGCGCCGCAGTAATCACATCAAGCTGGCCGATTTTGGCATGGCCAGGATCGCGGAGCATTCCGACCTGACATTGATCGGAAGCCTGATCGGCACGCCGCGATACATGGCGCCCGAGGTGAGGTTCGGGTTGGAGGCCGATGCACGCGCTGACGTGTTCTCGGCGGCAAGGTTGTTTCTCGAGTTGCTGAAGATGTTGCCCGACAGCACGAAATGCCCGCGCTCGCAGTTACCGGGGATTCCCGGCATGCCACCTGGCAACCGAATGGATTACTCGGTGCTCTACCCGACCGCTTTCATTCCCGTTCTCGTCAAGGCGCTGGATCCTGATCGAAGCAGGCGTTATCAATCGGTGGCGGAACTCATGCGCGCGATCAAGCAGACACTGCCCGGGCTGCATCAGCCACAGGTACCGACTTTTGTGGCGGCGGTTCCGCTATCCCAGGAATCGGATGACGGCTTTCCGGCCAGCGGGGACGAGATGGACTGGTTGACGAGCCTGCTGGCCGACTACCTGGGTCCGGAGGCGACGATGATCATGCAAGAGTATGAAAGCAGGAGCACGTCGGCAGACAACCTCGCGCTCGAAATCGCCAGAGAAATTCCGGGGCAGGAGGCGCAGCAGGAATTTATCAGGCGCTGGCAAACGATGAGCCTGTCCAGGCAGGCCTCGATCGAAGCGGAGCAAGCGCAAAGTCTCCCGGACAAGGGCCGGTCGCATTGGTTACCGGGGGAAGTGCTGACTCGAATCGGTCACAAATTTGCGCATTACCTCGCGCCGATCTCGCAGACGTGGTCGCAGCGCGCTTCGAAACGAGCGACAAAATAGATAAATCGCTGAAATTTTACGGCGTCACCAGAATTACCCCGCAGCGCGTCGAAGCGCAAAACGCCGCTCCAGGAGCGCACATCGGACTGCCGTCGTAGGATCAGGGCAGGCGCACCATCGACGCGATGCGCGCTTCCTCGATGATCCAGTCGCGCACCTGTTGCGCCGGTTCCGTTAGCGTGTTGCGGTCGGACCAGATCAGGTGAAATTCCTCGCCGGTAACCCAGCTATGCGGCAGCACTGGCACCAGCAAACGTTTGCCAATCAGCGCATCGACCACGTGCCGCCAGCCCATGGCGATGCCTTCGCCGGCCATCGCGGCCTGGATCACGAGCGCGTAATCGTTGAGGCGCAGGCCCTCGCCTTTGTCGACGAAGTCGACGCCGAAGGATTCGAACCAGTCGCGCCATTTCGGGCGCGGACGGTAGGGTTCCTCGAGGTGAATGAACTGGTGCAGCAACAGGTCGTCGATCGATGCTGGTCCCGGGTTGGCTGAGAGATACGCCGGGCTTGCGACTGCGTACAATTCCTCGCGCGCGATGGTCGCCGAATCGTAGCCGGCCCAGTTACCGCGGCCGCGGCGAATACCGAGCGACACGTTTTCATGTTCGAGGTCGATGTCCTTGTCGACGACCTGAAGGCGCAGGTCGATGTCCGGGTGCGAGCGGTGCAGGCGGGTCAAGCGCGGCATGATCCAGTAGTTCGCGAATGCAGTCGAAATCGATAGCGTAACAAGATCGGTGTCCGGGTTGCGGTTGACCTCGCGCGCGCCCCGCAGCAGGCGTTCGAAGCTCGCCGAGACTTCGTTGTAAAAACGTTCGCCGGCGTCGGTCAGGCGGATCGCGCGGTGACGGCGCTCGAACAGATCCTGGCCGATGGCCTGTTCGATCTGGCGAATCGCAAGGCTGACCGCCGGTTGCGACACTCCGAGTTCCTCGGCGGCGCGCGTAAACGACAGCAAGCGCCCGCACACCTCGAACACAAACAGATGGTGCGGCGAATGAATCAGGCGGCGCAGTTCACGCATAATCCAGTCTCGTTGCCTCGATTTTCGCCGCCCCACCGAACTTCTCTGCCTCCCCGAACGAGGCTGTCACTCCGAACCAGGCTGATCCCCGAACAAAGTTGTCACCCCGCGGCTTGACCCGATGCGTCGGACCGACGGGGTCCAGCTCGCAGCGAATGTCCAATCGATGCTGGATACCGCGACCGCGCGGCCCGCTCAAGCCGCGGTATGACAGGCGTTGTCACCTGGTCTGGTGCGCTCGTTACAGTGGAGTGACGTCGCATAATTTGTATTAATAGCCATAGACAAAAACAAAGGATTTATTCAGATTAGCATAAATTGAACTTATGCGAATTTAGATTTTTTTTAGCGGTCACAAGGCTGAAGCGCGTTGCTATACTGTCTCTCCACTTGAGGGGAGGAATCAGCGTGAGCCAGGCAATTAAAGGTAGAAGCCCTCGTGGCGGGGGGCGCCGTCGAGGCGGCCGCGAACGCACGCGTCCACAAGTGAGCGCGCCCGCGTACATCAAGCGCGAAATCCCGTATTACGAATTTCTCGGTGAAGAAGGCCTGCTAAAACTCGAAGACCAGGCCGACTGGATCATCCAGGAGATCGGCCTCGAATTCCGCGACGACCCGCAGGCGCTGGAAATCTGGAAAGCGGCCGGCGCCGACGTCAGGGGCACGCGGGTGCGTCTGGATCGGGGCGTCGCGCGCGACCTGTGCAAGACGGCGCCCGCGGAATTCATCCAGCATTCGCGCAATCCCGACAAAAGCGTCCACATCGGCGGCAGCTCCCAGGTATTTGCGCCGGTTTATGGCCCACCGTTCGTACGCGACCTCGAGGGCGGGCGGCGTTACGGCAGCTTCGAAGACTTCGAGAAGCTGGTAAAAATCGTCTCCCAGCTGCCGAGTCTGCACCACTCGGGCCTGGTGATCGTCGAGCCCTGTGATTTGCCGGTTTCCAAGCGCCATCTCGATATGGTTTACGCGCACATGAAATACAACGACAAGCCTCACCTGGGCGCGATCACCGAAAAGTCGCGCGCGCAGGATTCGGTCGACATGGCCAGGATCCTGCACGGCGAGGCTTTCATGGAAGAAAACTGCGTCATCATGGGCAACGTCAACACCAACTCACCGCTGCTGGTCGATCGCGTCGTCACCGAGGCGGCCCGGGTTTACTGCGGCGCCAACCAGGGGCTGGTGGTGGTGCCGTTCATTCTCGGCGGCGCGATGGGGCCGGTTACCACGGCGGCATCGATCGCCCAGGCGCTGGCCGAGGCGATGATGGTCGGCGCCTTTACCCAGCTGGTGCGCCCCGGGGCGCCCTTCATCATGGGCAACTTCCTGTCGTCGATGAGCCTGCGCACGGGTGCGCCGACCTTTGGCATGCCGGAACCGGTGATATCCAACCTGGTCATAGGTCAGCTGGCGCGCCGTCTCGGCGTGCCGTTGCGCTGCGGCGGTTCGTTGACCGCGTCCAAGCTGCCGGACGCACAGGCCGCCTTCGAAAGCGCCGATTCGATGCTGTCGACCGCGCTCGGCGGCGCTCACTTCGTGCTGCACGCGGCCGGCTGGCTCGAGGGCGGGTTGTGTACCGGGTTCGAGAAGCTGGTGATGGATGCCGACCGGCTCGGCGCCTACCAGGTCATGCTGTCGGGCCTGCCGCTGGATGAAAATGCGCTCGCGCGCGATGCCTATGCCGAGGTCGAACCGGCTGGCCATTTCCTCGGTTGTGCGCATACCATGGCGAACTATGAAACCGCCTACTACGACGCGCTGCTGTCGGACAGCAACAATGTCGAGCAATGGGAAGAAGAGGGCGGCAAGGATATGGCGCAACGCGCCTTCGAGCGCTGGAACCAGATTCTGCGCGGATTACGAGGTGCCGCCGCTGGATCAGGCGAAAGACGAAGAGCTGCGCGCCTATGTCGAAAAACGCAAATCCGAAATTCCCGATGCCTGGTACTAACAAAAACACTCCCCGTTATCGCGCAACCCCTGTCATCCCGCGCTTCAACCCGATGCGTCGGACCGGCGGGATCCAGAGCGGGCTGGACTATGCCAGACGACAACACTGGATATCGGGACCTGTGCGGCCCGGTCAAGCCACGGTATGACAGGTTAAAGACACGAATTTAAAGACAAGAGGTAGATCAATGGAAGCACATGCAAGAGTAGTCATTATCGGCGGCGGCGTTGTCGGCTGTTCGATCCTGTTTCACCTGGTCAGGTTTGGCTGGAAAGACACGGTTCTGCTGGAGCGCAACGAGCTTACCTCCGGGTCTTCGTGGCACGCCGCGGGTCAGATTCATACGATTTCGTCCGACCCGAACATTTCACGCCTGCAGGGCTATACCATCAACCTGTATAAGGAACTCGAGGAACTGTCCGGGCAATCGGTGGGCATGCACAACACCGGCGGATTTTACGCCGCCTCCAACAAGGACTGGTACGACTACCTCAAACGCGAACGTTCCAAGGCGCGTTACATGGGGCTCGACCAGGAATTCATCTCGCTCAAGGAGCTCGCTGAGCGCCACCCGCTGATCGACGCCAAGCGCTATGTCGCCGCGCTGTGGGACCCGCTCGACGGCGATATCGATCCATCCGGCGTGACTTACGCCTACGCCAAGGCGGCGAAGAAAATGGGCGGCAGCTACCACACGCATTCGGCGGTGATCGAGACCAACCAGCGTGCCGACGGTAGCTGGGACGTGGTGACTGGCAAGGGCACGATCCACGCCGAGCACATCGTCAACGCCGGCGGGCTATGGGCGCGCGAGGTCGGGCACCTGTCGGGGCTCAACCTGCCGGTGCAGCCGATGGAGCACCATTACCTGATCACCGAGGCTATCCCGCAAATCGAAGAACGCGAGGAACGCCTGCCGGCAGGCATCGACTACGAGGGCAACATTTACTTTCGCCAGGAAGGCAACGGCATGCTGCTCGGCACCTACGAGCCGAGGGCGACGCCGTGGATGGTTCGTGGCACGCCGCAGGACTTCGGCCACGAGTTGCTCGAACCGCAGCTGGAGCACATCGCCGAGCGCCTCGAGCTCGGCTTCGAGCGCATCCCGGCGCTGGCCGAGGCCGGCATTAAAGACATGATCAACGGCCCCTTCACTTTCGGCCCCGACGGTAATCCGATGATCGGGCCGGTGCCCGGCATGCGTAACTACTGGGCCGCGGTCGGTGTCATGGCGGGCTTCTGCCAGGCCGGCGGCGTCGGCAAATGCCTCGCCGAATGGATGATCGAGGGCGAACCCGAAATCGACGTCTGGGCGATGGACATCGCGCGCTTCGGCGACTACGCCTCGCCCGACTACGGCACGATCAAGTCGAGCGAAAACTACGAACGCCGTTTCGTCATGACCTTCCCCAACGAAACCCTGCCCAAGGGCCGGCGCATGCGTAGCACCGCGCTTTATGATCGATTGACAGCCAGAGGTGCAGTATGGGGCGACGGCTTCGGCCTCGAGGCCGCGCTGTGGTATGCCGACGGCCCCGAAGACGCGCACGAGGAACCGACCTTCCGTCGTTCGCGTGCGCACGACTACGTCGCGCGCGAAGTCAGGGCCGTGCGCGAGGCGGTGGGGCTCACCGAAATCGCGAACTTCGCCAAGCACTCGATCAAGGGGCCTGATGCGCGCAAATTCCTCGATTACGTCATGGCGGGCCGCCTGCCGCAGCCCGGGCGCATCTCTTTAAGCCCGGTGCTGACGCCGAAGGGCAAGCTTTACGGCGACCTGACCATCGCCTGCTTCGCCGACGACGACTTCATGATCTTCGGCTCCGGCGCGGCGCAGGAAATGCACCGCCGCTGGTTCGAGTCGCAGCTCGACGGCTACGACGTCACCTACAGCAACGATTCGCGCCGTTACCACGGCATCGGCCTGTCGGGCCCGAATGCGCGCGAACTCCTTTCGCGCATCACCCGTGACGACGTTTCCAGCGAAGGCCTCAGGTTCCGCGACATCCGCCGCAGTTTCGTCGGCAGCGTGCCCGCGATCCTCACGCGGCTGTCGTTCTCCGGCGAGCTAGGCTATGAAATTTACGTCGAACCCGAATACCAGTTGAAACTCTACGAGGAAATCACCGCCGCCGGCGAAGACCTGGGCCTCACGCACTATGGCCTGCGTGCGCTGATGAGCCTGCGCCTGGAGAAGAACTGGGGTGCGTGGACGCTCGACTTCCGCCCGGATTTCACCGCCGCGCAATCCGGCCTCGACGCCTTCATCAACTGGGACAAGGACTTCATCGGCAAACAGGCGGCGCTCGAGGAACGCGCTGCCGGTCCGACGATCAAGCTCGTAGCCATGACGATCGACACCGACGACATCGACGTCTCCAACGACGAAGCGATCCTGCAGGACGGTGCATGCGTCGGCTACGTGACCTCGGGCGGTTACGCGCACCACGTGCAGAAATCGATGGCGCTGGGTTACGTGCCCGCCGCTCTTGCAGCCGACGGCACCGAGCTCGAGGTCGAGATCAACGGCGAGATGTATCCGGCGCGAGTTGTCGCGCAGCCGCTATACGATCCGTCCGGTGAGCGTATGCGCGACTAGAGACCAAGAATAGCGGGGTCAGGCCCCTGGTTTTGGTTTATCCGTCGCGTGATATCAAAAATCAGAGACCTGACCCTGTGGGTTCCACGGAGTTACCTGAATTCATTCCAGACAAATGTTCAGATAGCACCCGGTGGCGGCGGGATATTGGCCGCCTCGAATGCATGCGCCATCGCCGCCGGCGTTAACTTGCGCACCTCTTTCAACGAATGCAGCTGTTCCTTGTCGCAGGCCGAGCACTTGTACACCGGCATCGACAGGTCGACGCCGAACGGGTCGAGTTCCTCGAGCCTGACCTCGATCGAAAAGGTATGCCGGTGATCCGGCTTCGGCTCGAGCGCTTCGCCACAGCTTGCGCACAGATATTTTTTCATAATCAGGCCCTTTTCTTTGCCGGCCGGCAATGCGGGTTCGTCTTCCTCGGTCAAGTGATACAACAGCTCGGCGGCAAAATCGGGGCGCACGAACTGGCGATGACCCCCGGGGCATGCGCGCAGTGGGAAGTCCTTCAGGCGAATGCGTAACGGTTCGGCTTCGCCGTCGGCGAAACTGATAATCGTGATTTCGGTTTCGGCGTGGCACCGGTTACAGGTAGTTGACGTCATGATATCCACCTTATTCCTTCACCGGCGATCCCCGGGGCGACAGGCAGTGCACCCGCGATCGGTTCTCGGAAACGGCACCGCCGTTTCACTCAACCAGGGGTTCATGGGATCCCCGGCGATTAATGAGTTTCGAACCCCTGATTTGTCATATAACCATTGACGGCAGCGCGCGTCAAATCGGTCGTGGACATTTCGCGATACGGGATATTGAGGCTGGTCGTCTGACGGTAAGCGTGGACAGCCCAATTAAGCGAAACAAGGGGTCGCTGACAAATGCGAATTTTAAGCGTTTGTCACCGACCCTTTTCGCGGAGGGCATCGCGATAGCTGACGGTAGGAATTCCGGGGACGGTACACCGATTAAACTTCGGCGGTCATTTAGCAGGTAAACTGTCCCTCTAATTCGATTCTCGAAACCATGAAACGCAAATCCCGATGAATGCTGGGATGTGAGGTCTTAGCCTGTATTCTCGATTGCACCAGGCGTTTCACCAATCGACACGAAGCCGCTTGTTTATACGAGCCGATTGCGGGCGAATTACTCCGGGGACAAGACGATGTCGAAGCGCCCGAACATGATGGTTTCCCCATTCACGGTGGACTCTTCGAGGAAAACCGGCGTGCCGTCATCTTCGTACACTTCCGTATCGCCCTCGAACACGATGTTGGTATCGAAGTACTCCCAGCCGTCCTGGTACACCTTGACCTGAACGTGCGGCGCGCCGCAATAATTACTCTCCGGCACGACCGACCCGAACTGGTAGCGCCCTTTTGCATCGGTGGTTAGCGTGGCTTGGTACTGTTCGATCCAGTCGCCGTCACCGTCTGGCTGGCGAATTTCAATTTTGATGCCTGCCAGCGGGCTGCCGTCGATGCTGGTGATCCGACCGCGGATATTCATGCGTTGACCCGAATCGCCGGGTTGCCACAGATCGACCAGTTTAGATTTGGTATCCGCCGCGGAAGAGGGGGATTCGGAATTTGCAACAACCGTCTCGAAAGCGAAAACCAGGTTGACGATCAGCAGGCTGGTGACAGCCTTCGAAACGGTAAACTTCAAACCTTTGTCGAACATTTTCAGGTCCTCCCGGGTTGGAATGTGATCGCAACATACTATTTCCCGCGCCGAGATAAAGCAATACCGAATCCGAGGCCCCTCCGGGGGCAGCGAATAGTCGGGTCAGGTCATAGGTTCCGGGTTATCTGCTGAGTGAAATAAAGGACCTGGCAAGTTGGAGCGTGTCTCAAGGTGACAGTTACCTTAACTGCTAATTAAGTTAACTGTCACCATAGAGTTCCACTGCGCCGCCTTAGTTTAGAAAGGGCAACCGGTTGAGGCGGAAACGGAGTGAATGCCTGCTGCCGTCCGCGACCCTGGCTTCCCCGTCGATGACGTCATCGTGGATGCTGGCGTTAAATTTGATCGGCAGCCCCGTGATGTTATTGCGACCGAACAGCGGGCGGTGATCTTCAAACTGGGTCAGGTTGGCGTCCATTGCGAAACCCCCGTCTTCGACTGCATAATTGCCGACGGCGAAATGTTCGGCACTCGCGCTGCGAAACTTGCCGCCCTGAATAAATGCAGTGGAAAAGCTTTCCCAGCCATACGGCCCCAGCATTTCTACCTTGTATATACCTTCGATTTCTTTCATGCTTGATCTCCCAATAGTTTGATGGATTGTCCAATTGTCCGCTTCGACAGAATCTAATATAGGGACTGACAATAATTTTAAAATTCGAATAATCAGGACAGATTATTCGAAAAAAGCGAAGTGTTCCAAATTCCGAGAATTTCCGAAGCAAGCAAAACCCGCGGGTTTGAAAGCCGCTTGAAAACGGTGTCATCGGTGTCATCGCGGGTTGATAGCGATCGATTCGCTGCCGCTCCCGATCGACGCCAACCCCAAAAAAGCCAGGCCGTAGTTATTCCTTTGACGCGAAGCTGGATGGAAACTCGGGGGATGCTACAGATGCGCGCACTCGACTTACCGGGTTTAATTCAACCAGCGTCGTGCCGCCTCGGTGATCGCTACCACCGCCGGGTGCGAGATGCGGCGCTCTACGGAGATTGCGAAAAACTGCTCGCGTACCGCATCCGTCTGCCCGATTTTTTCAACCCCGTATTGGCCTCGATTTCCTGTGCAATCGCGGTCGGAGCGAGGAAGATGCCGATGCCGGCCTGGCCGAAAACCTTCATCAAGGCGCTGTCGTCGAAT
The DNA here is from genome assembly GCA_963768295.1 of uncultured Gammaproteobacteria bacterium. GTDB lineage: Bacteria > Pseudomonadota > Gammaproteobacteria. Next base: position 31,183 of record CAVYHN010000024.1, read on the forward strand.
TCGCCGACGATGCGTGGATAGACGCGGAGGCCTTCCAGCCATTGCAACAGGCGATCGTGCATGCGGCTGATACTGCTAGGAATCAGCGGCGGTGCGCCGCCGCGGCTATGCGGAAAAACGGCTGCGAGATCGCGGAACAGCTCCGGCTTGCCGAGAAAACTGGTACCGCTTTCTCCGAGGGGTGATTGAATCCGCGCACGTCGACCCCGGCTGGAATCGGCCCGTCGGCAATGACCATGTCTACGCGTTGCAGGGCGAGTTCTTCCAGCAAGGTTTCCAGGCTGTTCTCGCGGCATTGAATTCGTATCGGATTTCCCATTTCCAGTGCGGATGAAAGCAGACGATAGGCAATAGTCTGCGGCACTACATCGGCGATTCAGGCCTTGAACATCATCGGGCGATCAGCAGCCTGGTTACGCAGGTTTTCCTCGGGCTCCGAACCCAGGGGAAAGATTTCATCGGCGTAACTCAGCGCAAGCCGGCCGGTCTCGGTCAGCTCCAGGTTGCGGCCGACCCGGTTAAACAGGGCTTGTCCCAGGTTGTCTTCGAGCAGGCTGATTTGCCCACTGATGGTTTGAGGGGTCAGGTGCAGGACTTCGCTGGCCCGGGCGATGCCGCCCTGCTTGGGCACGACCCAGAAATAGTGCAGCCGCTTGCAATTGATTATTGGACAATAGTTCGAGAAATACGAATATATAACATGATTAATTCGAATATTTTTTCACAAAAGGCGCCCATATCATAGTCTTCGTTGCTAACACCAGATTTCAGTTTGGGAGAGAAAAAATGAGTACGCGAACGCTTAACCCTGTCGCAGGTGGTTCCAGCGCTGCGATTTCTACCAACAAGGTTGTGCGCAATACCTATGCGCTGCTGTCGATGACGCTGATGTTCAGTGCGCTGACCGCTGGCGTATCGATGTTGCTCGGCCTGCCGCATCCAGGGTTGTTGCTGACGCTGGCCGGTTACTTCGGCCTGTTGTTCGCAACGTCCCACTATCGCAACAGTGGCCTCGGGCTGGTCTTCGTATTCGCGCTGACCGGATTCATGGGTTACACCCTGGGTCCGATACTGAGCGCCTACCTGGCACTCGCCAACGGCGGTCAAGTGGTCATGACCGCGATGGGCGCCACCGGCGCGATTTTCCTTGGTCTCTCGGGGTACGCCCTGGTCAGCCGTCGCGATTTCAGTTTCATGGGTTCGTTCCTCATGGTCGGTATCCTGGTCGGCTTCCTGGCCGGGTTGGGCGCAGTCCTGTTCGAGATACCGGCGCTGTCGCTGGCGGTTTCCGCGATCTTCGTGCTGCTGATGGCGGGTCTGATTCTGTACGAGACCAGTAACATCGTGCACGGCGGCGAGACCAATTACATTATGGCGACGGTAACGCTGTTCGTTGCAATCTTTAACCTGTTTACAAGCCTGCTGCACCTGCTCGGTTTCATGGGTGGCCAGGAGTGAGCGTTTCCCCCTACAGCTGAGTAGCCCATTCAGCTGGTTTTCATGGCCCCTCCCCGACAGTCCCCTGGGCGTTGAGGTCATATTCAAGTTGCGCCGGTTGCGCTTTGGCAAAACCGGCGCTTTTTTTTGCGGCAAAAGCTGCCGATCAATCCGGCAAAATATTCTGGAAGCGCAGGAGATAGTGGGCTCAGATAGAGTGGGATCAGATCTTGCGCTTTGACAGAGTGTAACGATTTCTGGCCTGGATAGAACCTGCAAATTATAAGGCCTGGCCCCAGATTTTCGATCGAAGACCCACAGGTACTTCATCGAGACGACCAGGCTTTTAGCCAGTTGACGTCACTCTCCACTTGAGGGATTACGATTTTATAACGCCTGGTGATCCATCACAATTACCGTAGCGTAATAATCAGGGCATTAACATTATTAACTCACTTTTGGAGGTAGGATCATGAACAAATTGCGTAATCTCACTCTGGCCCTGGTTGCATTTTTGCCGCTGGCTTTCACCAGCGTTAGCGTAAAAGCGGGCGACATCGTCGACACTGCCGCTTCGTCTGAACAGTTCAGCACCCTGGTTGCCGCAGTAAAAGCTGCCGGCCTGGTCGAGACCCTCAAAAGCGATGGTCCCTTCACCGTGTTTGCGCCGACCAACGAAGCTTTCGCGGCTCTGCCTGCCGGCACTGTCGAAAGCCTGTTGAAGCCCGAAAACAAGGATCAGCTGGTTGCCATTCTGACTTACCACGTACTGCCGGGTAAGGTCATGTCGGGCGACATCGCTGGCAAGTCAGCCGAAGTTGCCACGGTACAGGGTAGTGACCTGTCGATCGACGCCACCAACGGCGTAATGGTCGACGGCGCAACCGTTACCACCGCTGACATCATCACCAGCAATGGCGTTATCCACGTCATCGACAAGGTTGTGCTGCCGAACTAGTAGACGGGTTCGACAACGAGCGGAAGAAGGCTGGATTTTATCCAGCTTTTTTTTCTACTCTTCCTTTTCTGGAATTCTCTGGCGCATAGTGAACGGATAAAACAACATGGATAAAGACACGCTTTATTACGACGGCGCCTGCCCGCTGTGCAACGCGGAAATCGGCAAGCTAAAAAAATATGCCAAGGGCGATTTGATTGTCAGGAACATACATGATTTTGACGGCGATGAGGCCGCGCCAGACAAAGCATTGCTGTTATCACGGCTACATCTGAAAACCGCTGAAGGCGAATGGATTACCGGGCTGCAGGCAAACATCAGGGCCTGGCATCATACGCCATTCCGCTATCTGTGGCGGATGCTCGACTGGCCGCTAATTAGCCCCGTCAGCCACTGGTTTTACGAACTCTGGTTGAGGCAACGCAATTCGTCCGGCTGAAGTCGCAGGCGCGCGAGCGGCTAGAGGATTGTGCGTTCAATCTTTCCCGGCCTGTCTGGCCGTCTCCCAGGGCCAGCGTCCTTCCACCTCGAAGTGCAGGGTAAAACCGAGGAAGGTTCTTATCAGGATGATCAGCCCCAGTATCGTTACGTTGGTTAAGGTGTCGGCAACGATCACCGTGCGAATGATATCGCCGGCAATTAGAAATTCCAGGCCGAGGATGATCGAACGTCCGAGCTGGCGTCGGATCGTGCCATAGGCAACCCCTTCAGGCTCCTTGCGAAAATTCAACAGGAATCGAAACGATGATAGCGTCGAGCCCGCAATAATGACCAGAACCCCGATCGTCTCAATTGCATAACCCGCAATCGAAATCAGTTCTTTAAAATCCATGTTATATATTTCCCGGCAGCCGCATCGTAAAAGAGTCGATACTCCAACAGAAAAGCGATAAAGGTATTACCCTGAATCCCCCGCGATCGCTTATGTTGCCATTGAAGCCACGTCTTCGAATTGACCGGGCGCAATTGGACCCCGGGTTTTACGCAGTTTCGATGAACTGATCGATTTCGCCACCCAGCCGGATAGCAGGCGGTAGGGGCAACCCGCGGCAATGCCTGACCCTGTCGGAAGCGATTGTCGCTATTATCAGCGGGCCATCCTGATGCCGGAAGAAAGGCTGGTATTGCTGCAATGGGTGGGCGCAATCGCTATTCTGCTGGCCGGGTTTATCGAAGTTTTGTATGACTATACAAAAACTGCCAGGGTCGCTAATTAAAGCCACAAATGATCAAATACCACGGATTCAACGCGTAATAATCGGAAAACCAGCAAGATGAGTAGCCCAGACCATTCCAGCGCGCGGAATACCCTGCGCATCGGTGCAAAACGTTTCGAGCAGTCACCCTACCACGATTGCTATGTGAATCCGGAAACGGTATTCGGGGTTGCCGCGGGCCGCTATTACGCCTCGTATAACGGAGAGGATGTGGGGCAAACCTACTGGGCCCTGAGGCGTAACGCCGTTCTTTTCGATGTGCCGGAAAAGCCCTGGCAAATCGCAGGGCCCGATGCCTTGCCATTCCTCGAGAAGATTTTCTCGCGGCGCATCGCAGACCTGCCAAGCGGCCGTGGTCGCTACGCCATCGCCTGCACTCCCGACGGGGGCGCGTTCATGGACGGCATCCTTTTCAGACTGGAAGAAAACCGCTTCTGGTATGTACAACCCGATGGCGCACTCGAGGCATGGCTGCTGGCCCATCGGGCCGGATTCGATGTACAAATCTCCGATCCGAAGTCACGCGTGCTGCAGCTGCAGGGACCGAACTCGATGAAGATCATGGCGGATGCCAGTAACGGCGCCGTCGATGAGAAGCTGAAATATTTCGATGCCGGCCACTTCGACATCGGCGGGCAGTCCCTGTATGTCTCGCGTACCGGTTGGACCGGTGAATTGGGTTACGAAATATATTCGCATGGCGCAACCACCGATCACCCGCGGCTATGGGCTCATCTGCAGGCGGCGGGTGCCCCGCAGGGCATGCTGTTCGGCAGCCTCGCGGCGATGGGAATCCGTCGCATCGAAGCGGGGATACTGGACAATATTTCTGATTTCGATCATTCGATGACACCTTTTCAGGCGGGCCTGGGTCAATTCATAGAACTGGATAAAGCGGGCTTTATCGGCAGATCCGCATTGCTGAACGCCGACCGGCAGACATTGATATATGGCGTAAAATGCGCGTCGGCCGCACCCGCTGATCTGGCCGGGATAGTTGACGGTTCTGCCGGCGTCGGTCGGGTGACAACGGGCGCCTGGTCGCCATACCTCGAGTGTGGAATTGGATATGTCAGGTTCGACGAGCCGGGTGATTGGGCGGGTAGATCCCTGTTGATGGAGACAGGGCAGGGCGCTTTGGTCGATAGCGAGATCGTCACATTGCCTTTCTACGATCCCGAGAAGCGCATTCCCCGAGGACTGGATCAATCAGCGACTGATTGAATATTGCTGCGGCCCTGGCAAAGCGAAAGGAATACTAATCCCTCCATCCCATTTTTTTAAACAGGTATACTGTCCGCGCAATCGAAGATTCGATCTCGATTCGATTTTTACGAATAATTACTTCTAATTAATCGGATTTATTATATTCAGGGCTCACGTTAATATTGCTCCTGTTAAACGATTGCGCGATGTCGGAAAAGACCGCGCAGCCGCGCGCAGAAATTTCCCCGGAGGTTGTCTGGCGCGTCCAGGCCAATCGGAAATCGGGTTTTGCTCTGACCTGCCGCGAAAGGCACAGGCAGCGCTATCGGGTCGAAACGAGACAGGCTGATTCGAAATCGGAATAATCAAGTTATGCAGGAGTGATAACGCATATGAACAGGTTTAAGCTGGCTCTGCCGCTCACCTTCGGTGGCCTTTTTCTCGTTAGCCTGACGGGTTGCGAACAAGTGGAACAGGCCGCAAACGAAGCCCTGGAGCAGGCAAAACAGTCCGCGGTTCAGGCGATTGATGAGGCCCGTCAGGCCGGCTCTATCGACGAAGCCAGACAGACGGCTAACGACGCCTTGCTCGAGGCCAGGCAAAAGGCTGCGGGCCTGCTGGACCAGGCCAGCGAATACCTTGCCGCGGAGCCGCAGGCGGAGGCAATGGAAAATGCACCCGCAGAGGCCTCGCCAGCCGCGATGTAGAAACCGGGATTACTGACTATGGAACGTAAACCACGACCGCTGATCGACCTGTTGCTGAGCATTGTCATTCCGTCGATCATCCTGATGAAATTCAGTGAAGCCGACGAACTGGGCGCCAGCGGCGCCCTGATCGTTGCACTGGCTTTTCCGGTCGGCCTGGGCCTGTACGAGTTAATTCGCTTCAGAAACACCAACTACATTGCTGTGCTGGGTTTGATTAGCGTACTGCTCACCGGCAGCATCGGCCTTTTGCAACTGGATGCGCAATGGCTCGCGGTCAAGGAGGCGGCGATTCCCGCGTTGCTGGGCGTCGCGGTGCTGGTCTCTGCCCGGCTCGGTTACCCGGTGATTCGCTTATTGCTGTATAACCCGAAGCTGCTGGACATCGAAAGAATTTCGACGATCCTCCAGGCCCGGGGGCAGGAGGAGCTGTTCGAAAGCCGCCTGCTGAAGGCCACTTACCTGCTCGGCGCGACGTTTTTCTTTTCCGCGGTGATGAATTACCTGCTGGCCAGTTGGATTGTCGTCAGCCCCGCGGGCAGTGCGGCCTTCAACGAGGAACTGGGCCAGCTGACCCTGATCAGCTACCCGGTGATCGCGATTCCCTCCATGCTCATGATGCTGGGTATTTTCTATATGCTGTGGCGCAAGCTTCACGGCCTGACCGGCCTGGCGCTGGAAGAGATCATGGCGCCGTCACTCGTGGATAAGCGTAAAGATTAGGACGACTGCGACCGGCAATTTCCGGGAGTATACCTAACTGGTCGAGATAGATTGGGGCCGGGGCGTTCAGGGGTCAGGGAAGTAACAGTTAACTTGTCTGCCAATCAGGGTAACTGCCGCCACGATCCTGAAAGCAGGTAATTTGTCTTAATATCGTTTACCGCGGTAATCGGAAACGCGCATAAAAAAGGGCCGGCGACTGATTTGTCGCCGGCCCCTGATTTTTTTAAAACGCTTGGAATCGGGCGCTAGTTAGGCCCCTTAAACTGCGCAGCATCGTTATCTCCAGGCGCATAAGACCCCGGTAATTTATCCTCCTGTCTGCGGTCCTGCCTGATACTCGAAAGCTCCTGTTCGTGATTGAAGAGTAATTCCAGGGCGACCTTATACGTGTTGAAGCCGCGTTCGTATCGATCTTGATCCGGAAACAGGGTGTTGATGTATTCCATCATTAGCGCGGTCGGCAGACCCACCAGCGAGCTGACGATCGCCACGGAAGCACCGGCCTTGATGTCTCCGCCCTGGCTCAGTGCCAGGTAAAATCCCGCAAACGTGCCGATAATGCCGAGCAAGATGATCATGAAGGGCGCCCGCGCCAGGACGCCGGCAATCGCCTCCGATTCGAAGAAGCGGTAGGTCGTGCCAAAGTGCGGATTGCGGTCGAGCGCGATGCGGCTGATCATTTCGTAATCTGGCGCCAGACCATAGCCCTGATCCTTCACTTCGTTGGTCGTCAGGTCGATGATCGCTTCCGTGCCGTCTACCATATCGAACCACCGGTCGAGTAACTTGGGCTGCTCACCGGTAACCAGGTTTTTTTCCACCATGTCTTCCTGGGTTTTTTCCAGCAGAATGTTCGCCTTGGTATCGAGCTGGTGCGACTGGAGCTTGAGTTTTTCCGCTTCCTTGATCTTGGCCCGCAATTCCTCGAGATAGGAATCCTTGCCCGAATACAGCGAAACGGGGATCGCCAACTGCCCAGCCGACAGCGACGGGTCGAAGTTGGCGGCGAGCGCCACCTCGGCCTGTTGTCTTACACTGTCTATGTAAGACAGATCCGAAGGCGTCGTCTGAACCTTCTTGTATTCGAAAACCGCATAATAAAATGCCGTCGCGAATCGGTTCAGCGATGCGATTTTGTAATGCAAGCCGAACTTGAAAAACAAAAACACGACCAGACAAGCCGATATGCCGCCGATAAATGTTCTGCCGATCATTTGATTGGTGAGCTGCATATCGAAAACGAACACGAAATACGCGACCGCCGCTAGAATTCCTAAAAATACGTACTTAAACATTGTTGCTCCCTAACCCAATACCAGGATTAAAATAGAGTTTTACTGTTCCGAATAAAGTTTAAATTCGAGAATAGACGCCTGTTCCTTCTTACAGTCGTACTCGAGACATTTTGCCTTTTGTCCCACCAGCTCGGCGGGAACCGGGGTTGCAGTCCGGTAACCCAGCGCTTCGATACCCAGGTCGGCTTTCAACTGGGCCCGAAACTCGTACTCGCCCATTTCAGCGCTATCGAAAATAAAGCTATACATGGCGAGCGCGCGATCGTTACTCAGTTTCAAATTGTATTCACGCGCCTCTTCCCCTTCGGCAGACGTATCGCCGATGTCGAAATACTTGCCGCGGAAAATGGGCGAGGTCAGCCCGGAAATCTTGAGCGACTCGACCTGCTTGGCGGCACCTTCATTTTCGTAAATGCTCTTTGCATATTTCGGAATCATGGCCCGGAGTAAGTCTTTCATGCTATCCGAAAGCTCGGCGGAGCCGCGCACGAAATAAGATTCCTGAAAGTTGATCCTGACCCTGCCGGTCTTCTGGTCGATATCGACGTCTCCTTCCTGAGAGTCCTTGAAGTTCTCGAGAAGATTGTCGACGATCTGTTCCCTGACTTTCTCCGCCTCTCGCCTTTCTTGCTCTGCCTCGAGAAACGGCTTCAGCTCAGCATCCTTCTGTGCCTCGAGCTGGGCCAGTTGCTGCTCCATCTCTTGCGCGTGCTCGGCCTCGACTTCCGCCTCTGCCTGCTGCTTAGCCGTCTTTAATACTTCGCGCTCGGTTTGCTCGGAGGCTGCCTGCGCCGCTTGCTTCGCCAGTTCCCGGGCCGCCGCTTCTGCCTGTGCCAGTTCCTGTTCCTTTTGCGCGTCGAGCCTGGCTTGCTGAGCCGCCAGTTCTTGCGCCAGTGCCTGCTGCTTGGCTTGCTCGGCGGCGGCTTGCGACGCGGCCAGTTCCTGTGCCTTTTGTGCGTCGAGTTTGGCTTGCTGGGCCGCCAGCTCTTGCGCGAGTGTTTGTTCAGCTTCGGCTTCTGCCTGCTGTTTGGCTGCCTCTGCGGCTGCCTGTGCCGCCGCCTGTTTCTGCGCTTCCATTTCCGCTTTTTGCTGTGCCAGCGCCTCGGTTTGTTGTTGTTGCGCTTCGAGTTGTTGTTGCTGCACTTCGAGTTGCTGTTGCTGGGCTTGCTGTGCTGTCTGCACTTGCTGTTGAATCTGTTGCTGTTCCAGCTTGGCCACCATCAATTGTTTCTGCTGTACGAGTTGCGCTTGCTGCTGGGACAAATCTTTTACGCGTTTCATCTCGGCCGCAATAATCGCCTGCGTGGTGGTTTCGAGTTGCGCCTCATTGGCGGAAACGATTTGCTCGAATTCCTGTTTAGCCGACGATACTTCCGCTTCCTTTTGTTGCTCCAACGTGGCGACCTTTAATTGCAGTTCCTTTTGCTTTTCCGCTTCGATCTCGGCTTTTTGCCTTTCCACTTCCTGCTCGTGCTCGACCTCGAACTTGGCGACGAGCGTTTCGTATTCCAATGCAGCCTGGCTTTGTTGCTCGGACAGCATTTGCGTAAACTGAGCGACCAGCTGTTTCGCTTTCTGCTCTCGCTCCACCTCGATTTCCTCTAACGACTTGATGGCATTTTGTGCCAGTATCTCGCGACGTTCCTGCCTGGCCTGTTCGGCTGCGGCAACCTCTTCCTGCAGTTTCTTGTAATCAACAGTGATCTGCTCGATCATCTCCTGACTTTTCTCCTGCGAGGCAATGATTTCATCACTCGAGTAAATCATGAACACGATCGCCAGCACGGCGAACAGATCGACCATGGGAATCAGTGCTTCGATAGTTTTTGACTTGTTCGTATCAGATTTGGAAAAAAACATGAGTTAGGTTTCGGTTGGTTGCGGAATCCGTGATTAATCAGGTGTATATCGAGATTAATAATAGGTCAGATTTACGAAAAACCACGGTCAAAGTGATAGATGTCACATCAGGCGAGGGGTCGATCACGCGGTTTCGCCTTTCTGTGCTTTTGTACGGATTGTAAAATGATATATGAATCAAGGCCTTGCCTGAGTTACTTAAAAATTTAATCAGGAGATAAAAAATCGAACGCGTCGCTATCGAAAGAGCGCAAAACAGGTTGAGAATCCAGAGATCGAGGCTGATTATTGAATTGAGTTTATGGGGTCAGGTCTTTGCTTTTGGGTTATCTGTTGAGCGATATCAGAAATTAGAGACCCGTCCCTATGGGTTCTGGTTCTGCAGAGAACGTTCGTCGAACAGCGCTAATCGCTTGTTGAAAATATAAGGCAGCCCGCAGCTGGCACCAACTTCCATGAAGATAAAACCGCCGTCAATCTTAAGCGGTTGCTAAGACTGATCAATTATGGTGCTGGCTCTTTCAACGGTTAGAGATCTCTCATGTTACAAAAAAATCTTATAAAAATATTAGTAGTGGCTATTATTTTCGCCGCAAGTTCGGCTTCGCTTCGAGCATCAAACGACGACGATAACGATAATGAAAACGGCGTTTTCGAACAGCTGATGAATAAGCTAAAGCACAAGAAAAATGTTTTTGCATTTGACGAGGCTGAAATATTCTTCGAACAGAATGCGAGCGACGGCGATGCGGAAGTCGTCATATTCGCGAAACTCGAGGAATCCGATGCCGGGATGCAGCGATTCTGGTTGTTCGGGCCGAAAGGCAAAGTGGTTTATAAATTCAGTTCACCGAAAAATAGCAATAACATCGGTGGCCGTGAAGTAGTGGTCGAATCCCCTGAGCCGGCGGATGCCGATATCGTACGTAACGCATATCCAGAGGGCCGCTACACCTTTGTCGCGAAATCCTTTTCCAAAGAGTGGTTTCTGAGTGAGGCATACCTGAGCCACACTCTCCCGGATGTTTCGATAACATTCCCTGCAGCGGATAGCGAGCTATCCATCTGGGATTTTGAGGTGACCTGGGAGCCGGTGACAAACCCAACGAAGAAATTTATCGTCGAACTGGTCAATGAAGACTCGGATCTGGAAGAGGAATTACTGGTTGATATTCCGGCCGATGGGCGCGGTTTCCGGGCACCCGAGGAATGGATGAAGTCGGGTTCCGAGTATCAGGTTGTCGTGGGTATTGTTAATGAATTCGGTAACAAAACCTTCCGCGAGCTAAACGTGGTGACTCTGCCTTAAGATTATTCTGGTGACAGTTACTTAATTCAGAGCCATGAATTAACTTAACTGTCACCAAATCTCTAAAAATTGGCCCAGTAGTAAGGCTGAACTCGAGCTTGACTGGGCGCATTCCGAGTGCGGAATTCCCTGTTACCTGCTTCCGATGCGCCTGCTTTCTCTCAACGCTGCAGTATGTGCAACGCCAGAACCACAGCAACCGCCCACGAGTTGAGCGTTGCGCTGCAACTCATCCAGTGATGGATGATCGCCTGACCATGAGCAGTACGAAATACCGCCGGCCAGCAAAACACTTTCGGCTTCCATCTGTGCCCGTGCCTCGCCGGCCAGTTCAACGCCGCGACTGCGATTCGTGCCTCCAGGCTTTCCAGTCGCGTACTGCAATTAAGTATACTGTCCCCAGGACTGCCCGGAATTGCTATTGCGCAAGATTCACCTTTTCAGGGATGCCGGTCCGGGTATTCTCCGATATAATGCTATCCCCGTAATCTTTCGTTAATAATAATTCCCGGGCATCGGGATAAAATATGATACGGGCAAAAGGACCCTGGCCCGCACACGAAGGCCGATCACGCATAACCGGAGGAATAACAATGTTCAAAAAAGCTCTATTCAGCACCATGCTTGCCGGCGCCTTGCTGGCATCCCCAATTACCTCGTTCGCGGCCACGGAAATTCAATTCTGGCACGCCTTTACCGGCCGCCTTGGCGACCTGGTGGCCGAGCAGGTAAAAACCTTCAATGCGAGCCAGGGCGATTACAAAGTGGTTGCCGCGCACAAGGGGAACTACTCGGAGACGCTAAATGCCGGCATTGCCGCATTCAGGGCCAAGGAGCAGCCCCACATCCTGATGGTGTTCGAGGTTGGCACCGCAACCATGATGGCCGCCAGGGGCGCGATCAACCCGGTGTACGAAGTGATGGCAAACGCCGGCGCCAAATTCGATCCCGACGCCTATATCGGCTCGGTCAAGGGTTACTACACCACCACCGATGGCAAGATGTTGTCCCTGCCTTTCAACTCCTCGACTCCGGTGCTCTGGGTAAACCGGGATGCCCTGAAGGCAGCCGGCATCGATCCGGATACGGACCTGTCGACCTGGCAAAAAGTGGGCGCCGTGCTTGACAAGCTCAAGGCCTCGGGCAGCAAATGCCCGTTGACCACTGCCTGGCAAAGCTGGATTCACCTGGAAAACCTGTCCGCCTATCACAACATTCCATTTGCCACTAAAGGCAATGGATTTATGGGTGTCGATACCGAACTGGCATTCAATGGCCCGGTCCAGGTCAAGCATATTCAGGCCATGGGCGACTGGGCGAAGGCCGGCAAATTCTTCTACGCCGGGCGCCGCAACGAGGGTGGCGCCAATTTCCGTGGCGGCGAATGCGCCCTGTTTACCGAGAGTTCGGCGGGTTACGCCGGCATCAAGGCTGAAGCCAAGTTCGACTTTAGTGTCCGCCCGCTGCCGTATTGGGACGGCGTAAAAGGTGCGCCGCAAAACACCATCATCGGCGGTGCGTCGCTGTGGGTAATGAGCGGTCACAAGGCGGATGAATACAAGGCCGCCGCCACGTTTCTGAACTTCCTGTCGTCGACCGATATCCAGGCCAAATGGCATCAGGATACGGGCTATCTGCCGATTACCATCGCGGCCGGAGAGAAGACCCGGGCCGACGGGTTTTACCAGAAGAATCCGGGAACCGACATCGCGGTCATCCAGATGACGACCAGGCAGCCGACGGCGAATTCGAAAGGCCTGCGCCTCGGTTCCTTCGATCAGATTCGCGGCATCATCGATGAAGAACTGGAAGCCGTGTGGTCGGGCGACAAGGATGCGCAAACCGCGTTGAACAGTGCGGTCCAGCGCGGTAACAAACTGCTGCGCCGTTTCGAACAGGCAAACCGGTAAACGACGCGGGTCGTTGCGGGTCAATGGCGTCGAAACTGCGTCATTGACCCGATCACCGCGAGCTGCTGATGGAAAAACTGGTCACCTTCAAAGGCTGGTTGCTGCCGCTGGCGCTTATTTTTCCGCAAATTGTCATTTCGGCGGTTTTTTTCTTTTATCCCGCCGGACAGGCGATCTGGCAATCCCTGTTCATCCCCGATCCCTTCGGCCTGTCGACGAAATTTGTCGGCCTTGGCAATTTCGAATTTCTGCTGACCGATGAATTCTATCGGGCCTCGTTTCTGACCACGGGCATTTTTTCACTGCTGGTGACCCTGGTCTCGATGGTTCCGGCCCTGTTCCTGGCGGTCATGGCCGATCGCCTGATCAAGGGCGCGGGCGTCTATCGCACGATGCTGATCTGGCCTTATGCCGTGGCGCCCGCGATTGCGGGCGTGTTATGGCTTTTCATGTTCAACACCCGGGTCGGGGTGGTCTCCTGGTATCTCGGCCAACTGGGTTACGACTGGAATCACGTATTAAACGAAACCGAGGCCATGGGGCTGGTCGTCGTCGCATCCGGCTGGGGGCGCGTCAGCTACAATTTCCTGTTCTTCTTCGCCGCGTTGCAGGCCGTGCCGCGGTCGGTGATCGAGGCCGCTGCGATTGACGGTGCCAGCTTCTGGCGTCGATTCTTTACCATTGTTCTGCCGCTGCTTTCCCCCACCACTTTCTTCCTGCTGGTGGTCAATATCGTCTACGCGTTTTTCGAAACCTTCGGCGTGATCCACACCATTACCTCTGGCGGTCCGCAGCAGGCCACGACCATCCTGGTGTACAAGGTCTTTGCGGACGGATTCGTCGGCCAGGACCTCGGCTCGTCCGCCGCCCAATCCGTGATTCTGCTGGTGCTCGTGGGTGCCCTGACCGTGGTGCAGTTCAAGTTCGTCGAGAAGCGGGTGCATTACTGATGGCTGAATCGAAGCACGAACCCATGCCGGGAATGGTCGAGAAAAGCGGGCGCGCGCTCTGGTTGACGCACCTGTTCATGATCGTCGGTGTCCTGATCGTATTTTTCCCGATCTGGCTGGCCTTCGTCGCGTCGACCGTGACCCAGCCGGAGATCGTTAGTCCGCCGATGCCCTTGATGCCGGGCGGGCATTTTATTGAGAATTACAAAAAAGCGCTGTTTTCCGGTGTCAACGTGCCGGTGTATACGATGCTGTTCAATTCGCTGGTCATGGCACTGGGAATCGCCATCGGCAAGATCATCATCTCGTTGCTGTCGGCTTTCGCCATCGTGTATTTCCGCTTTCCCGGCCGCATTTTCTTTTTCTGGATGATTTTCATTACCCTGATGTTACCCGTCGAGGTGCGCATCGTACCGACTTACGAGGTGATCGCGGGTTTTGGCATGCTCAACAGCTATGGCGGCCTGATTTTCCCGCTGATCGCCTCGGCAACCGCAACCTTTCTGTTCCGTCAGTTTTTCATGACGATTCCGGACGAACTCGCGGAGGCGGCCCGCGTAGACGGCGCCAGTCCCATGCGATTCTTTGTCGATATCATTTTGCCGATGAGCCGCACCAATATCGCCGCGCTTTTCGTCATACTATTCATCTACGGCTGGAACCAGTATTTGTGGCCGCTATTGATTACCACCGACGTGGAGATGAATACGATTGTCATGGGGATCAAACAGATGTTTCCGTCGGGCGACGATACCGCGGACTGGCCGGTCATCATGGCCACCTCGATCCTGGCCATGATTCCCCCGGTCATCATCGTGATTTCGATGCAAAAACTGTTCATTCGTGGACTGGTCGACAGCGAGAAATAATATGGCGACAGTGGTACTGAGTAACGTCAAGAAGCGCTTTGGCAAGAGCCAGGTCATCCATGGTGTCAGTATCGATATTGCCGATGGCGAGTTTATCGTCATTGTCGGCCCGAGCGGCTGCGGCAAATCGACGCTGCTGCGCATGGTGGCCGGGCTCGAGTCGGTCAGCGAGGGCGAAATCCTGATCGGTGGCGAGCGGGTCAACGAGAAGGAGCCGATGGAGCGCAACATCGCCATGGTCTTCCAGAACTATGCGCTTTATCCGCATATGTCGGTGCGGCAAAACATGGCCTACGGGCTCAAGATCGCCCGGCTGCCAAAACCGGAAATCGAAACCAAAGTGGCCGCGGCCGCGAAATTGCTGCAGCTGGAACCCTACCTGGATCGCAAGCCGAGGCAATTGTCGGGCGGCCAGCGTCAGCGTGTCGCCATGGGACGCGCCATCGTGCGCGAGCCTGCCGTATTCCTGTTCGACGAACCCCTGTCAAACCTGGATGCCAAGCTCAGGGTGCAGATGCGTCTCGAAATCAAGGAACTGCAGTCGAAGCTCGGTATCACCGCGCTCTACGTGACGCATGACCAGGTGGAAGCCATGACCATGGCCGATCGGATGATCGTCATGCATGACGGGGTCGCCGAACAGATCGGCAGCCCGCTTGAGGTGTATCAATCCCCGCGAACCCTGTTCGCCGCGCAATTCATCGGCAGCCCGGCGATGAACATGCTGGAAGGACAGATCGAAGCCGGAAAGTTACGGCTCAAAAATCAGGTGGTGATTCCATACCACGGCGCTTACGCCGGCGAGGTGATCGTGGGTATCAGGCCGGAGCATCTGCATCCGGACGACAACGGGCCACTTGAATTGCTGGCCGGACTCGCCGAGCCCCTGGGCGCCAATACCCTGCTGCACGGCAGCCTGAATGGCAGCGGCGAGGCGCTCACGGCCAGCCTGCCCGGTATTCATCGCCTGCCACGGTCCGCACAAGCGGTGAAACTCTCCGTCGCCGCGGAAAATATTCACCTGTTCGACAAATCGACAGAACAGCGAATCGATGAAGGATAAATAACCCGGCCGCGGAATTTCCCGGCCTGATACTAGTAGATTTCGAAATGAGCGTTACGCGGTTTGTTAGCGCAATTTGAAGTAATATCCTGCGGGCAGGCCGACAGGCATATCACCAGGTCTATTTCTGCGCGCATGACAATATAATCGCCTTTTCTGGTTACCGGAGGATAGGGCTTGATCGAACCGTCTGCTTCTACCGGCGTGTTTTGCCACAGGTTAAAGGGTGATGGCAATTCCACGAGTTTGCAGCCGAGCCCGACCATTGCCTGCCAGAAATTATCGGTAAGGATTAGGTCACACTAATTTACGCGTGCAAGCAACGGATATATATCCAGAGCACGACGCTTGCCATCGGTTTAATAAGTGACCATTGGCTCCAGTTCTTTTGCCTCGGCCACCCACTTGGTTACAGTTTTTGAACCGGGTGACGTTTTGCACAGACGCTTCTCTTCATTCACTTCGGCCATCTTTTCTGCAAGGTTTTCTGCATTGCGTGTGCGCAGTTCTTTTACTGTGTCAACGCCCGCGCCTTCAAGAAGCTCGGCGAATTGTCCGGCAACACCATTGATGCGGAACAGGTCACACATGTTTACCCATTTCAGTATGTTTTTCTCGGTAATTGAGGTTTGCTCCGCCAGCTGCTTTCGGCCAGCCCGGTTACCACCTACTTCGAGCAGCTTACCCGTTGTATTAATACCTGCCTGACTAAGCAATTCCGCATACTTCAGACCAATACCTTCCACATCTTTGATACTTTTAGACATTATTGTCTCTCCTGTATTGTTTAGAAAAATTTTCAAAACTAAGCAATTTCGAAATCTGTTGGCAAAATTACTTGAACAATCCCGGTGCAAAAGAGCTCACTGCACCGAGCAGGCCACCGCCTTTTTGCGAAAGAACTCTTGCTAAAATCGGTGCGATAGCTGCAAGACCCTTTGTCACCTGGTCAGAATCAATGCCCAGTTTCGCGGCAATTGCAGCAATATCAACCGAGCCTGATAACTCTGATGGGTCACCCGATAGCAACCGTTTGGTTATCTGTTCTACACCTGCATCCTGCGTAGAATCCAGAATTCCCGTTGCGGCCTCGGGCAAAAATTGTTTGGCCTGATCAACAGAAAATCCTGCAACTTTCAGTTGCTCGATAAGAGCACCCTCGTGCTCCTTGAAAGAATCCTTAATAAAGTCCATCTGACCACCCTTTTAGCTAAAAAAAGCCACAAGATTTAGTAATTCAGCTTGTTGCCCGCGCACTATAGGAAAGGCCATAACGATAGGCAATGGCTCCAGGCCATAATTAACAATTGGTTACAATTGAGCACCTGAAGATTTAATTAAAGACCTGGCTCGCACGCAGGGCAGGCCTACAATTCACGCGTCGTCGATCCCGAGTAAGAGTAATCAATTGTCCGGCTTCATCTAAATCCTAATGAGTTTTAAATGCCTGCTCCAGCAGGAGTAGATCCAGACCACCGACACAAATCATGCATTGTTAAATGTTTGTTAAATCCAAACTCGATTTCGAATGAGCCACCAAATCACGTGTACTATGCCAGCTATCAGGGCGATGCATTGATGCGCAATGTGTCGCTGGAACTCTACTGTCGGCTTATTGGAAGGTGCCAGGTATGACTAGCAATCAATATATGAGTTGCGCTGGGTTGCCCAGAGGGATTTGGTGGTTATTCACTTTATTTACCCTGGCGCTGCTCTATTTCCTCATGGTTTTCTCCAGGCAGGAGTCAATCGAATCAGATATAAAAAGCAGGGTAATCGAGCAGCTGTCAGCCTATAGCACCGGTTGGATATCAGTTGAGCTTGATGGGCGTGGTCGCGATGTGTTGTTGACGGGAGTCGCGTCATCTGTCGAGTCACGCGACCTTGTCATCGATGTCGTACGCAACACTTTCGGCGTTCGCATCGTTCATGATCAACTTGATATTAAACCAGCATTAATTTCACCGGAGCTATCGATTCGGCAGGAAGATGGAGCTATTTTGCTCGGTGGGCGATTGGCGTCGCAAACAGCTATCGATGCCGTGGTTGATGCAGCGAAAGCTAGTTACGGCAACGACAAGGTTGTAAATGAGCTAATCGTCAGCGGCCAGGTTAAAACGGCGGACTGGCTGGCCGCCACCCAGGACTTCCTACCCAGGATGGTTAGTGCAAAGTCTGCGCATCTCAAAATTTCTGACAGCGAGAGCCAGTTAATCGCTGAAGTCGGATCGCATGGAGAGAGATTGAAATTGGTCAGTTGGGCTAGAAAATCACTGGGTAAAAAACTCGATGCCGATATTGCAGTGTTATTGCCGAACGAGTCAGTAGTAGAGACCGGGAATGCAGCTGAGCCACAAATAGTTGCCGATCCCAAGGCGATTTTGCTTAAGACTTGTCAATCAAATCTCGATGCTGAAATGAATGCAAATCAAGTTTTGTTTGCTTCGAATACTGCCGAAGTGCAGGCGGCCAGCAATTCATTGCTCGATAAGATTATCAGCCTGCTTGAACAGTGCAATCAGGTAGTTTCCGAAAATGGATTAACCATCGCTGGGCACACGGACAGCCAGGGAGACGGCGCCTATAACCTGGCTTTGAGTCAGGGGCGGGCGGATGCGGTTAAGGCGTATTTTCTTAATGCTGGTGTCGATGTCAGGCCGATCAGTAGTGTTGGCTATGGTGAGAGCCAACCCGTTGCTTCTAACGAGACCAGTGAAGGCAGAACTCTGAATCGTAGAATCGAATTCAAACTTAAACCCAATTAGATAGAGTAACGACTATGACTTATTTATTTATAAAGCTGTCGGCCTGGTTGATATCGGCTTTTTTGCTAGGGCTCGTTATGGGCTTCTTCTCTAATGCTCAAGCTGGTGAAAAGACATGAAATTCTTTATTTTACAATCCCTTGTTTTGTTGCTGCTGTGTTTTGCCTGCGGTCTTGTGCTCGCAAGATTTATAAAACGAAAAATATGCAATCGAATGGCGCTTAAGGCCAGGGTTGTTAATAACCCCAACCTCGACACGGCGATTGAGACTAATTATTTGCAGGTTATCGAAGGTATCGGTCCAAAAATGGAAGCGGTGCTGAAGGAAAACGGTGTTGTAACCTGGGCGCAATTAGCTGCCAGGACCGTGCCTGAGTTGCAGGATATTCTGGATAAATACGGTAACAAGTATCGAATCATAGACCCTGCGCCCTGGCTGGAGCAAGCAAGATTGGCAGCTGCGGGTAAAGTAGATGATCTCATCAAATTACAAAAAATCGATGGCGTATCCAAACTGGAAAACATGCTTTATAAAGACAGGGAAAGCGGCCTCAACAGACACAACCAGGATGATCTTAAAATAGTCGAGGGCATAGGCCCGAAGATCGAAGTGCTATTGAATAAAGCAGGGATTCATACCTGGCGAGCCCTGTCACAAACCGAGTTGTCGACGATAAAGTCTATTCTCCGCGCCGCGGGTCCGAAATACCGTCTGGCCGTTCCTGAAAGCTGGATGTTACAGGCAAAGCTTGCCGACAATGGGGAATGGATCAAGCTTAAGCAATGCCAGGATAAGTTGCGTGATGTTCGGCCAATCAGGGCTGCGCGGGAGACCGCGGAGGCGGTTTAGCTAAAGGCCCCGATCGTTACTGTCAGTTGGCAAGGTTTAGTAATAGACAGATGCACAGATTAAATCACCGGCGTGCTTACTCTGCCTCGTCTATTTCATAGACTGGTTCAAGCCTCGGAATTTTCAAACAAAATTTCGAACCTTTGCCCAGCTCGCTTTCAACGTCCACAGATCCTGAATGGCGCCGGGCTACCGCATCGACAAAAGCTAAACCGAGCCCTATACCATGTTTACGTTCAACACCGCTGCCCCGTGTTTGCCTGAACATCTCAAACAAATGCGGCAATTCTTCGCTGGGAATACCGGAGCCCTGATCGATAACGCAACAGGAAATCTCATTCGCGATCAGTTTCAGCGTAACTCTGACGCTAGTGCCAGCTGCGCTATGTTTTATTGCGTTGGATAACAAGTTTAGAATTGCACGTTCCAGTAAAGCAGGTTCTGCATGTGTCCATAACTCAGCATGGTCAAATTCGTGGATGATGGATACTTTCAACTTATTCGACAGCGCCCAGATCTGATCGATTGCATTCAACACCACGCTGTTAATATCGATATCGTAAAAATTAATATCCTCGCTGGTATTGGCTCGTGACAGCTGTAAAAATTGCTCGGCGAGGTGTAGTGTTTTGTGAGTATTACTTTCCATGCTGCTCAACATGGAATGCATTTCATCGACACTGGTTTTGTTTTTCGCCAGTTCAATCAGGGCAATCATTGATGACAATGGTGAGCGTAAGTCGTGGGACAGAAAATCAAGCGCCTCGTTGCGCTTCTGCTCACTGGCCTTCAATACGCTAATATCCGTGAAATTGACGACGAAACCATCGAAGACATCACCGATAATTCTCAAGGGGCTAATTTCGATCATGAGTTCACGCCCCGAATCATGCCGCGCATTTGCAAGCACGCGCTTTTGCCCGAACAGTACCTGTTGCAATAAGGACGTCCAGCTGGCACCGTCTTTCAAACGAATATGCTCCACGACATGGGTCACCGAATCGCCATCAAGAGCGGCATTATCGTCATCATACAAATACCACCCGGCTCGATGGTTGGACAGCATTATCTGGCCACGACTACTGCATATCAGGAGGCCATCGGCCATACCAGACAAACTGTCGTCAATGATACGCCTGAGCTCTTCATACTCCTTACCCAAAGCCTGCACTTGCGTGATTTTCGACTGCAGAACGTCTTCAACGTATGAGCGTTGATCTGATGCGGCTTCCCAGGGTGAATTGATCAGGCTATTCAACAGTCGCATTTCTTTTCCTGTAATCTCCGCATCCGATCCGATACTCAAACCCAGCCTGCAGGATTTATTGTTGTAGGGCACCCGGGCCCAGTAGCAGCGGCCATCCACGGACCAGCCCTCAGACGCTAAATGACCCGGGTAGGGAGCGGGTGCCGAGCCTTGCGCGATAAGATGCATGCCATTTTCATCCGCTAACACCCAGCCATCGATCGGAATGAACAAGCTAATAAACCCGATCTCATCGGCAACATTCCGCTCACCACGCATACTCAATGCTTTCTGCCTGGCTGAAAGTCGGTTCAACTCGACATTAATGTGACGCATTGCGAGCACAAGCCTGCGCCAGCTCCATAATGGATAACTGATAAACTGGAACAGTAATATCGTGGATACCGGCACCCAGATCATAAATAACCATAACAGCATTGCCACCAGGGCCAGGGTGCCAGCGACAATGCCAAGCAACACCAGTAAAGTACTGGCAGGGTTCACGTAAGGGTAGACCAGCAAGGGTAATGCCACGAAAATGGCTGTGATCAGTATCAGCCACGGCATTTCCAGTTCGATAATACGCAGGTCGCCAAGAATTGAATCAATAATGTTTGCAATAATTTCTACACCGGGCATGCGGCCGCTATCACCCGACAGGGGTGTAGGCAAGGCATCGCTCATGCCCTTTGCGGTGGTTCCTACCAATACTATTTTGTCTTGAAATAGCCCTGGTGAGTATTGCCCGGACATGACCTGCGAATAGCCGATTTGTTGAAAATGCCCTGGTGGTCCGGCAAAGGGTATCAGGAAGGGGTATTCTCGATACCACTGCATCGATGAATACTGCTTCTGTTGCTCGGAAATATTGACCTTGCGCTCGAGTTCGGCAGCGTCATCCGTGATGCCCAGCAAAGCCAGGCTGAAATGCTTCCAGTAAGGCTCACCCATGCCTTCCCTGAGGTATACCCGGCGCGCAATACCATCGGCACCGATATCCATGTGAACGTGTCCGAGTGCCGCGGCGTTATTGGCGAGTTCGGGTAAAGGTAACGCCTCTATTGGAAACGAATTATTGCTTTTCTGAGACATGAAAACCGGCAACACAACTTTGCCGCTGGCCTGCATCGCCTGCGCCAGTAGTACATCAGATTGAGGATTGCTGGCATCAGGTTCGCTGAAAATGATATCCAGCCCGATGGCGCGAGGTGAGTCGAGCTCGAGTTTATCGATCAGGCTTGCATGTGTTGATCGTGACCAGGGCCAGCGTCCCAAATTACGCAGGCTTTCGTCATCGATGGCGACGATGATGATTTCATCGGAAACTGCCCGGGTCCAGAATGACAAATGGGCGTCATATAACAGGTTATCCCAGCGCCACAGCACGGCTTTATGAACGAACAGGCCGGAAACGAATACCAGGATCGCAACCAGCATGAAGTGTCCGAATACCCCCGACTGATCGCCCCTGGTTTTTAACAGGTTCACAGGAGGAGTAATAAAAATCCTATCGGCAACAAGATCTTCCAGGCATAGAAATCTTCGGTAGAAGGTTCCTGAATTACATAGCTTCCGACCGCATCAAATCCTTCCAGTCCATACTGATCAACCCCTCTGATCCGCAGGTAATATTGTCCGGGCAACAGCTCATCCATGCGAATTTCACTGTCCTCGGTCCTGTCATCAATCATGACCTGGTCAAAATTCTCATCAGTTGCCAACTGGTAACGATAGAAATCCGCATCTTCCAGGGCCACCCATGATACCTGCAACTTACTCTGGTCTGCAGACAGGTTGGCGCTGATATCGGGGGGCGCCAGTAATTTTACCGGTTCAGGCAGCGGCTTGCCCTGTTCGGCGACAATCCCGTAGCCATCGTTGACATCTTTCTCCGCCTGGTCAGCGGATACCACGACTAAACCTTGTGTAACCTCGGTCCTGCTAATCTGGCTGTCATCCGATGACAGCCTGAAAGTAGTGCCCCTGACCGCGGTTACGGCCGCGGGCGTTTTAATTTCGTAGTGATCACCGGGTTTTTGCTTAATTACCCAGGTTTTAACCCCGCCCTTGTTCAGACGAATACGCGTGTCGATCATGCCGGTTTGCTTAAAAAGGCTAAGTTTGTCGAGTATTACTTCACTATTGGGTAGCACCTGCAATTCCGACTTATCTGCAAACTGCATGCGCAAGCTTTGCTGGTCGCCGGTTACCACGCGGTCTCCACTAAATAATTCTATGCCAATGGCTAATTCTTCCCGTTGCCCATCGGCACGCACCAGGTAGGCAGCACCACTTACCGCGATTACCAGCGCTGGGGTTGGCTGCAGCTTCAACATCGAGACCGGAATTGAGATGCGTGTACCCGGAAGAATGCTGCGATCTGACGCCAGTTTCATATCGTTTATTTTCAGCAGTTCACCCCAGTTATTAACCGAGGTTGTATATTTTTCTGCAATTTTCCAAAGGCTGTCACCGGGCCTGAAAGTGTATTCCCAATACTCTTCCGCGGCCGCAGCCAGGTTAGGCAAACAGATTGCGAGCGTTAATAGCAATGTAAGTACTGGACGTAACATCAGGAGTTATTCTTTTGATACTCTGAACAAACGATAGCCACGTTGATAGATACTGCTGAGTTGCCATCCGACTGCAGGACTAATTCCCAGCTTTGAGCGGATACGACTGACATGGGTATCTACCGTACGCGTATTCAAATCGGCCCGCGTACCCCATATGAACTCGAGTAAATAATCACGTGAAACCAGGCAACCCGCATTGTGAAATAAATATACGGCCAGTTCAAACTCTTTGTTAGTGAGTTTTATCACTTCACCATTCACCGAGATGCGACGCTCTGATTCATTGATCTCGTAGGGCTCAAAAACTTCAATCTCAGGCCGGTCATCCGGGTCGGGCTCCAGGCCTTCAGCAACGGTCCTGATTTTATTCCTGCGCTGCAGTGCTTTAATCCTGGCCAGCGTGACACTTTTGTTTACGGGTTTGACCATGTAATCATCGGCGCCGTGATCCAGCGCTTCAACCACGCTTTCTTCGCTATCACGGCTCGTAATGAAAATGACCGGGGTACTGGAGGCTCGCTCATCGCGCAACCAGTCAAGCTCGTCGATGCCGGTAGTATCGGGGAGATGCCAGTCGAGCACCAGCAGATCAAAACTTTCCGTACTCATCGCTTCACGGAAACTTTTACCCGTCGTATAAGATTGCAAGTGGTCGCCAGCCTCATTAGCCCATAGGCTAATGAGCTCGATTTGACTTAAGTCGTCTTCCAGTAATCCAATGCGCACAAAATATACCTTTTAGAGCCTGATCTCTCACAAATGTTGCCACATATAGCTTAACAATAAAGGCACAGGAACGTTAACAAATGTAAATTTTTGAGGTAACACAGGGCATCGAACAGATCTCGATTTATCGTACCGTTCAACGTCATAAACCTGTCCCGGCCATTATATATGTTTACCAGCCTTATTACCCGAGCTACCGCTGCGGTAGAAAATGCGTTTAATCAAGCCAGCTACGCGATGAATTCGTTTAGTTAAGGAAGTTTCAAAAGGGTTGTTTTGAATGTATTGGTTAGTGATTTTCAAATAACACTGGCCCCATTTATTGATGAATTATTAACAATTGTTAAATAATTCCTCTCACGATTAATTAAAAACCAGGGCTTAGTCTTTGTTTTGTAAGGTCTTAAATTGATTACTGCGCAGTATTGCTGCGTCCTGACAGACTTTCAGGCGGTTACCTTTGCCCGGGGTTTCAGGTAATTTTCGACGCTCTTTCAAGAGGAGTATGGAAATGGGTTTATTTGATTTTGCTAAAGACATGGGCAAAAAATTATTCGGTGGCGATGATGATCCGGCCGAAAAAATTAAGGAAAGTATCGAAGAGAACAATCCAGGCATCACCGATCTCGGGGTAGGCTACAACGAAGGTATCGTTGACCTCAGCGGTAAGGCTGACTCCACGGCCGCTGTCGAAAAAGCGGTGCTGCTTGCGGGCAATGTGAAGGAGGTAACCGAAGTCAAGATCGATAACATGGAAGCACCGTCACCCGCACCAGATGTCGAGTACTACACGATTGTCAGCGGTGACAGTCTTTCCAAGATCGCTAAAAATTATTATGGCAATGCAATGGATTATCCGAAGTTGTTTGAGGCGAATCGTGAAGTCATCAAAGACCCGGACCTGATCTACCCGGGGCAAAAAATTCGGGTCCCGCCAAAATCCTGGTAGATTGTTGCATCGAAAAAATCGGCCTGCAGCAGCATAAATCGAGGTCAGGGCAGGAATATTTTGCTCCGGCCTCGATTCTCCTGGTTCGAGCCTGGGTACCGCTAGCGGTATCATGCTGACCGCTGGTGTCCGTGTTCAGCGTGATTTTAGCCAGCCTGGTTGTCACCAGGGTAAGCCATTTTGAATTCGCAACCCCGGCAACTAGCCCTCGACGGAACAACGGCAAATGTTAAGAATTGTTAAACATCGTCCCGAGCTATTGTCGCTCGGGCCAAATGTAATTAGTGTTGCATTGTTGAGCTACGGAACGTGGTTGGCTCTTAAACGTATTAATGAATTAACGCCGGAGGAAAACATGAAATCGGCAAAAAAGGGTAAATCCATACAAAATTTG
This sequence comes from uncultured Gammaproteobacteria bacterium, assembly GCA_963768295.1. Classification (GTDB taxonomy): domain Bacteria; phylum Pseudomonadota; class Gammaproteobacteria. Next base: position 56,196 of record CAVYHN010000024.1, read on the forward strand.
AAAAGACTGGTTTGTCTGTTAGCGCTGGCTGGTATATTCCATGCCCCGTTGCAGGCTCACGATCAAGGTAGTTTGGGATATGTGCACGACAAAGATGGCAAGTTAATTCTCAATAGTAGTGGAGAATGTATAAGAACCAGTCATTGGACGGCCGAAATCGCGATTCCGAAATGCGAAGGCATCGAGGAAGTAAAAGTTACTGATACCGATCAGGACGGCATTGCCGATAGCAGGGATAAATGCCCCGGCACGCCGGCAGGCGTAAGCGTCGATAACAGAGGCTGCGCGAAAGATTCCGACAAAGACGGGATTATGGATTCAGCTGACAAATGTCCCGGTACCGCATCAGGTGTAGCAGTGGATAGCTCAGGCTGTGCAAAATTTATAGCGGCACCCAAGCCTGTAGACACCGACAACGACGGTGTTGCAGATCCGAAAGATAAATGCCCAGGTACAAAACCGGCGGTAAATGTCGATACCGATGGATGTGAGCTGAAGCAATCGTTCGTGCTTGAAGGGGTTAATTTTGTAACCGGCTCGGATGAAATCACCGGGGCATCCAGAAGCGTGCTAGACAAGGTTGCCGCAACCCTGATCAAGAACGGCGATGTCAATGTCGAAGTAGCGGGATATACCGACGACAGAGGCAATGCGGATTTCAATCAGAGATTGTCGCAGAAACGTGCTGAATCGGTGAAGGCCTACTTGCAGAAGGCCGGGGTGAAGGCTTCCCGCATGAAAGCAAAAGGTTACGGTGAAGCTAATCCTGTTGCCGATAATTCAACGGGTGCGGGACGCGCCAGGAATCGTCGTGTCGAGCTGCATATTATGTAGGACTTTGTCTTAGGGCAGTTCTATAAAGGGAAGAGATTTTACTCTTCCCTTTTTTTTGTTCACTGGCATGGGGTAAGCTCATCCACCCGCGCTAGTCGTTCAAGCTTGGCACGGGCATTTAACAGCGATTCTGTTGCCGGAGTTTCTCGGCTCGAAACTAATATATTTCGAAATGAGCGTTGCGCGGTTTGTTACCGCAAATTGAAGTAATATCCTGCGGGCAGGCCGACAGGCATATCACCAGGTCTATTTCTGCGCGCATTACGATGTAATCGCCTTTCCGGGTCACCGGAGGATTGGGCTTGATCGAGCCATCCGGTTCTACCGGCGTGTTTTGCCACAGGTTAAAGGGTGATGGCAATTCCACGGGTTTGCAGCCGAGCTCGACCATTGCCTGCCAGAAATTATCGGTACAATTGCGGTGATATTCCTTACACCCCAGCAGTTCATAGCGGTAGCGGTCGCAAGCGGCCAATAGCGTGTCGTGGGTGCCACTGGCGGAGTCTTCGATTATTTTCAGAATTGGTCGCCGTCTATTGGTCACCATCGTATCGCCCTTGCGCGGGATCACGCTTTCCAGCGAAACACGGCAATGTTCCATCGACATAAACTCGGTCATGTTGTCGGCATTCAATGCCCAGCAATCGACTACCTGGGTGCCATGCGTGTTGATGACCTTGATGTGTTGCCGCTTTTTTACAAATGCCGCTTTGGCATGCCTGGCGGGAATGGTTGTTTTACAGACATCTTTGTTAGCTTTAGCGCGGGCCATGTTTCCTATCCACCATGTTTGAATTTTGTGAACAGTATACCTTTTAAAAAGCGGCTATTTAAAAACGTAAACTGTTCTTCTAGCTCACCGCTAGCCGGCGTACCAGAGTGCCTGAATGCGCCTGTAAAATGGGAATAAAAAAGGGCCACCGTTTCCGGTGGCCCCTCGAGTTACCTGGGAGAAAGACTGTCAAGGGCATCGGTTAAACCGGGCCTGGCCAACGGCCTGTAAGTCTTTCAGCCTTTTTAAACCTCGGTATCTCCGAGCGTTTTGACACCTTTCTCCAATATCTCTGTAGACACTAGATCACCCCCTTTACGTTGTTTCAGATAGTGTGGAGCATGCCACAAATTTCGGTTCTGTCAATGTTGAGATACCCGGCGGTAGCAAACTCATGAAAAGTGACCAGATAAGGTGCAAATGAGGTGACAGTGCACATGGCTCTGCAGGGACGCGAATTGAGTAAATTGTCCCGGGAATGCCCTAAAAATGACAGCCTGAAGAATATTCATTATTATTTGCCCCTCGACAAAATGACGAAAGCTGGGCCGGAGGCGCTCGAGTGAAACCGCCAGACTATAAAAACCCAGGCTCATCCGTGTCATTAGCCATGCTGATTTCAGAATCAGTTTACAAGTTAGTTGTCGTAGTCGAACGAATTATCCGCTGGGTTAGCAAAAGCGTTATCCCAAACTGCCGGGTCCTGTATTGGTGTCTTCGCTGGTAATAAGGCGAGTGGCCAACAGGCGTCAGCAAAATTGTACCCGCCGGCCGAAGCTTGCCGGCATCCAGATCGAGTAACAGACAATGCCACGCCTGCAAAACAAAACCGCCATCATCCCGGTAACAAAGTTACAATCACGCCATGTATAGATCCCTGTCGATTTTCGTATTGTGTGTGTTGATGCTGAGCGCGTGTACAACGCGACCGCCCGGAATAGGTGACCCGGTTGAATGGTCGAGCCTGCAGAACTGGGCAGCGGACAATCAAAGCGACGTGTGGGAAGGATTTCTCAAGAGTTGCCAAAAACTCAGCCACCAGCAATGGCGGGAAGTCTGCCATCTCGCAAATAATAGCGGAGACCTGAGCGATTCTGAGGCCAGGGAATTCTTCGAATCGCATTTCGACGTGCGGCCAGTCTACGCGGAGGATGGTGTAACCCAGGGATTGATCACCGGCTACTACGAGCCCTTGCTGGAAGGTAGCTGGGAAAGGTCCGAGGAATTCCGATATCCACTTTATGGTGTGCCAAAGGATTTATTGATTGTCGATCTTGGCCGTGTTTATCCGCAGCTGAAGAACCTGCGCTTGCGTGGCAAGCTGGATGGCAACAGGGTCGTGCCTTACTACGATCGCGCGCAACTGGATGACGATCATGATTTGCTCCAGGGCACAGAGATCTTGTGGGTGAACAGTTTAGTCGACGTGTTCTTCCTGCATGTCCAGGGTTCAGGCCAAATTCAACTGACGGATGGTTCTAAGGTAGCGGTCGGTTATGCTGGGCAAAACGGTCACCCTTATCAATCCATCGGCAGAGTTTTGATTGAAATGGGGGAGCTGGAAAAAGAAGAGGTCACGCTGTTTACAATCAAGGACTGGTTAAAGTCGAACCCGACCCGGTTGAACGAGGTTCTGGCGAAGAACCCGAGTTATATATTTTTCGAACTGAGAGACGCCCAGGCGGACGGACCGGTTGGCGCGCTCAACGTAGCGCTGACACCCCGTCGCAGTATTGCAGTAGATCGAAACGTGATTCCTTTGGGCGCGCCGGTATGGTTGCAGACCACGCTGCCGAACGAGCAACAGTCGCCGCTCAACCAGCTCATGCTGGCGCAGGATACCGGTGGCGCCATCAAAGGCCATGTTCGCGCGGATGTTTTCTGGGGCCGGGGAGACGAAGCGGAAAAAATGGCGGGTCTGATGAAGCAACAGGGACAGCTTTTTGTATTGTTACCCAAGGGATATCCGATAGGGAAAAATCAGGCCCCGTGAAAAATCTGCAATTGTGATTTTACCGGAACCGACCTCCCGTTCTTTCGGTGTCGTTTCACATTAGTGAGACTAAGATGCCGGTATTCCGGGGACACAATACTGATTTCAAGTTAGGCAAAACATTCAGCTTTTTTTAATATGTATTGTGTCCCCAGATTTCCCTGCCTCAAGATTTTCCAGTATTGCAGAGGATTTCCCGGGGACAATTCGACTTTCTGGCATATACTTACTGTGTCCCGATAATTTCCCTCGGTCCGGCGTTTGATTTCCAGCATGGCAGAAAACAAATCTCTCAAATTCACCTGGGCAGCTCTGATTGCCTTTGGCTTATATGCGACTGCTGCCCAGGGCGGGAGGCTGACGTTTGCGACATTTGAAGGCTCGCCAGGCCAGGAAATGTCGGCGCTCATTCTTGAAGAAGCCTATGCATCGTTAGGCATTGAAATCGAAGTCCTTCGCTATCCTGGTCTCAGATCATTGAAGATTGCAAATGAAGGTGACGTTGACGGAGAATTGAGCCGTGTCAAAGCTTTCGAGCAGGATTACCCGAATCTCATTCCTGTTCCTGCGCCTGTAAACCAACTTCGGGCCTCGGTATTCTCGAAAAACAGGGAAATAGAATTGCGTGGCTGGGAAAGTCTCAGGGGTTACACCATCGGTATCACGAGAGGGATGAGGTTCGCCGAACGAGGAGCTGACGGGATGACGATCATCCGCGCAAATAGCCACGAACAACTGTTCCAATTGCTGGACAAAGGAAGAGTGGATGTGGTCATCAATCCGTTCGTCAACGGGTTGGTCATCATTAAAAAATTGAAGCTCGAGGGCATCCACGCGCTCGAACCGCCCCTGGTACATATCGATTTATATCATTTCCTGCATAAACGACACCTGGCGTTGGTCCCGAGGATAACGGATTCGCTTCGCCAGATGGATGCGTCCGGCCGGATCAACGAAATCAGAAATCAGTTTTTTCAAGACATTGCAGAAGAGCCATCGTGAAAGTTAGCTTGATTCAGTCAGATTAAAAAATCGGCTTCCGCCACAACGACCACCCCATTGCCTTACCGAGAACAATGGGAGCAGGCCACGATAAAATAAATTCCCTTTTGGTTGGCCAGTTAAACGTGGTCCGTCCCCTGTAAGGCATAACTGGTGGCAAGTAGTCTTCCCGGAGTTCGGTATACTGTCCCCCGAATTACCCTGATAATCGAGTTACTTTTACGAATCCCTATGGATCCCTGGAAAACAATCGAGAGCGCCACTGTTCCTGGTAGCGATACAGAACTTACCCTGTCGCGGCGCAATGATGATTTTGCTATTCGTGTTTCCGGTGTGCCCGGCGATCTGATGAATAGCCGCACGCACCACTCCGAAGAGGCGCTGGCCGAATTCGCCTGTGCCCGTCTGAACACGATCGAAAATGCCCGCATACTCATCGGTGGTCTCGGCATGGGCTTCACGCTGGCGGCGGCGCTCAAGACCGTCCCGGAGTCGGCCGAGGTGATCGTGGCAGAACTGGTGCCTGCTGTCGTCGAATGGAATCGGGGTCTGCTGGGGCAATGTGCGGGACGTCCAGTGGAAGATGGCCGTACTCGCGTACACCTGGGCGACGTGGCAGATCTATTAAAACATCAAGCAGAGAAATTCGATGCGATCCTGCTCGATGTCGACAATGGCCCCGAGGCGATGACTTCTTCCGCAAACGAATGGCTCTACTCAACAGGGGGCTTAAAAATAATATACGAAAAACTCCGTCCCGAGGGCATTGTCACGATCTGGTCGGCCAGGGCGGATCAGCTATTCACGACCCGGCTTAAAAAAACCGGTTTTAATGTCCAGTTACGTACGGTAAGAGCCCGTCCGGGTAAGGGCAGCCGGCATACAATTTTCGTCGCACAAAAACCCTGGGTGTCGCCAACTCGATGAAGCCGAAAATATGGCTCAGAGAGGAATGGCATTGACCTGGGAGGTCATCCCCCGCTTGCGCGAGAATGACCATTAACCGCATTTTTTACGCTAGCCCGCGAGCGGATCCCCGGCGTTGATGCCCTTTAGCAGTTTCCCGAGCACGTCCGCGCCGGTGATGATGCGCGGCGATTCGCCCCAGACCAGCACCGCGTCGTAATCGATCGCGGCATCCTCCTCCTGCGAGGAGCTGGGCAGGCCTTTCAGGTAACTGATCACTTCGCCGATGGTTTTGCTCGAATCGCGGATGACCAGCGGTCGCCGGCAAAACTTATAGATGTCGTAAGGTCGGTCCACGTCGAGCAATGCCGCTCGGAGCGCACCGTCGGCGTCGAGCAGCAACTGCGGATGGCCCTCGAGGTCGGCCAGCACCACCCAGTGGTGGCCGCTGGCGTTAACTTTCTTCAGGAACGGATCGTTCACGTCGCGGCTGACATCGGGAATCAACGGCAGATCGACCTTGGTCGGCAGGCGGATGATCGAATCGGCGTCGACCGGTTCGCCTTCCTCGGTTACCTTGACATCGTCGATCGCGAGGAAGTTGAGCGCGCCGCGGCCTTCAAGGTGATCGAGGCCCGCGTCGTCGGCGTCCATGTGCGCGCGGATCATCGACACCAGTTCTTTCTCGTGGAGATAGTCGATACCCTCTTTACCGAGCCAGGCGTCGAGAAACATCGCGCAGGGTCGCGCCACCGGGGTGAGCACGTACTGGTAGAAGCGCAGCACCGGCGACAACAGCGACGCCATGCGCAGCGCGTTGCGCGAGAAGTAGGCCTGCGGCAGGATTTCACCGAAGATGGTGATGAATACGGTCGAAAACGCGAACGCGAGCACGCCCGCCATGACCGAATCCGACAGTAGCGTCAGCAGCACGTTGATCCCGACATTGCCCCACAGGATCGTGGTCAGCAGGAAATTCGAATCCTGGCGCACCGCGAGCACCTTGGCGGCGGTCTCGTTGCCCTGTTTCACTTCGACTTCGAGCTGCAGCCGGCTGAGAGAGAAAAACGCCAGGTTCAGGCCGGAAAACATCGCCGATTGGGAAATGCAAAACAAGATACCCAGCCACAGCAACGTATCGGGGTTGAAGTCGGAGAAACTTTCCATCGCCAGGTCTCGGGGAATTCAGGGGAAGCCGGATGCTACGCGCTTTGCGCAATATTTGCCAGATTAGAGCCTGGGGGTATTCCGGGGAAACGATGCTGATTTCAAGCCAGGTAAAATATTTGGCTCAATCTTAAATATGTATTGTGTCCCCAGAATTTAGAATTTCCAGAATTCCCTCGAAATTAGCAATGGGAGGATATTTAAGACTCAGTTAAGAAACAAGATGTACCCTCATGCTGTTTTTCGGGATCAAAGCCATGCGAATGCTATTTATCGTCGGTCTCCCTGGTTGGCCAGGACAGGGCACGGTCAAGTCAATGGATTTTATCCGAGTACATTCCAAGCAGTGGGAAAGCCGGCAATGTCTGCAGTGACACAAAGCTAATGGTTAATCCCAAAATATAGTGAGCCTATGAAAATGCAGCAGTTATCAACCAAAAATACAGAAAGTGGCGCTAACCCGAAAGAGGATCCGCAGCGTTTTGAAAGCGTGATAATCGGCGCAGGGTTTTCAGGTTTGCTAGCGGCTATCGGTTTGCAAAGGATGAATTTTAATGATTTTGTCCTGTTAGAAAGAAGCTCTGATATCGGTGGAACCTGGCGGGATAACTCGTATCCCGGAGCCGAGGTGGATATCCCAACCGGGTTGTATTCTTTTTCCTTTGTTCCTTATCAATTCAGGAAAAAATACTCCCCGCAAAGCGAGTTGCTCGAATATACGAACTACATCATCGAAAAATTCGGGATCAGAAAACACACCAGAACCAACCAGGCCGTCACCCGGCTGACTTACGATGAAAGTAAATGTTTGTGGGATGTTGAAGTGGCGTCAGGCGAGAGATATAGCGCGCGCTTTGTTATCGACACCAGCGGTGTGCTGGCAAACCCGCATCTGCCTTACATTAACGGAGCGGAATCTTTTCAGGGCGCACAATTCCATACCGCACGCTGGGATCACAATGTGCCTTATGCAGGCAAGCGGGTTGCTGTTATTGGTTCGGGATGTTCGGCGGCCCAGGTAGTTCCAGCCATCGCAGGCCAGGTTGGCAGGCTAACGTTGTTTATGGGGAAGGCGCAGTGGATCATTCCACGTTCAGACAGAAATTACAGCCGTATAGAACGCTTTTTGATGAACCTGCCGGGAATACGTCATATCAACCGTCTAATTATATTTAGTTATCACGAGGTTAGATTTGCTGCGTTTCGCCGTTATCCATTTACTGCAAAAATCAGTAAATTCGTTAAAACACTCTATGCACGAAACCTGAAAAAGAATCTTGAAAAATATATAGATGACGACGAGTTGCGTCGGCATATGATGCCCGATTATGAATTGGGTTGCAGGCGCGTCATACCGACAAATAAATACCTTCCCGCACTTTCCCGAGACAATGTCGATGTCGATATTAGTGGGATAGAGGAAATAACAGCAACCGGTATCCGAACAAAAGATGGTAAAGACATCCCGCTGGACATCATTATTTACGCCACCGGGTTTTATGCTTATTCAGATATGAAAAAGGCACTCTCGTTCCAGGTGTATGGGCGCAATGGCCGGAACCTGAACCGTGAATGGGAAGCGGAAGCTGCCTCCTATAAGGGCATTACGGTTTCAGGCTATCCCAACTATTTCAAGGTAAACGGCCCCAACACCGGCACAGGTCATAGCTCACAAATATCTTATATGGAGGCAATGGTTAATTATACGGTTAAAGCCATTTGTGCCATTAAACGCGACAAAAGCATCAAGGCCATCGATGTTAAAAGCGATGTGCAAAGCGAATACGTTGCAAACATGAAAAAAACCATGCAGTTGACGGTTTGGCAAGCTGGCGGGTGCACGGCATTTTATAGAAAGAACATGACCGACGAAGTCACCAGCCTGTCACCGGAATCAGTGGTCAATTTTATCTTTTCACGTAAATGGTTTCACTTGAGAGATTATGATTTACTGAAGTACACCGTTCGGGCAGGCCCAGTGGAATTGCGGGAGAATTCCGGGGGTACAATACTTAGTTCGAAATAGCCCGAAACTATTGCCAACCTGAAATCAGTATTGTGCCCCGTGGGTAATCAGCTTTTGCACTTCAGGCCAATCAAGCGCAGTATGCAGGCTCCAATCAACGGAAAAAGCGTAGCACTATGCGATTAATCACCCGCAGAGGCGGTGAATCATTCCAGATCGGGGACAACTTTAAAGTCACTGTCGTCTCTGTCAGGGGCAACGAGGTCGAGCTAAATATAGGAACGCTTGACGAGTCCAAATCGTTTCGCAAGTGGGTGTCAAAATCTGTCACCCCAAAATACCGTGAATCATTTCGAATCGGCGACAATGTCAATATCAAGGTTGTCTCTGTTGGAGACAACATGGCCAGGCTTGAGATAGAGGCGCCTGAAGAGTCTAAAATGCATCGTGAGGAGACTCATGAAAGGATTCAGAATCTATAGGGTAAGGTCATATAAGTCACTTTTACGAACCCCTGGATAACAGTCGACAGCGCCGCTGTCCCTGGTAGCGATACCGAACTTACCCTGTCGCAGCGCAATGATGATTTTGCTATTCGTGTTTCCGGTCGGCCTGGAACAATTACGCAAATTACGGGGACACAATACTGATTTCAAAGCAGGCAAAAGATTCGAACTTTTTTGAAATATGTATTGTGTCCCCAGAATTCCCCGGGCCGCTGCCCTGGGCCGCGCAAACCGCGGGAAAGGTGCAAATTAATGCCAGCAATATCCCTGGTATTTTCATTTGCGTGGTCCGTTTCCTTTAGTTGCTTTGCGCTTTACTAAGGATGCGAAATGCCACGTGGTCGCCGTCCTCCTCCAGGCGAACAAACCAGCGCTTTGCCGCGATATCCGTTCCGGCCGCGGTACAATAGGCGTCTGTATCGAGTTGCCAGCCGTTTCCGCACTGCGAAATCCTGGCAGTGGCCGCCGATCCATCGGAAAACGCTACCAGGCAATCCCGGCCGGATTGAATGTTGGCCACTTTTTCCAGGCCGGAAATCTCCCCACTGTGGCCGGGGTATAAATGGGTATGGGTGGCTGCCAGAATCATCGTCTCTGGTGACTATAGAAAATTCGGGGGGACAGTATACCTAATTCAACCAAAGTCGAATCTTAATAGGTATGCTGTCCCCCGAAAATCTTAGCCGACGCGGCGCAGTATTCGATCCAGCATTCGATCGCTCAGCACGCGCTTCAACCAGCTGAACAGGTAGGTTGGGAAAGTGACCGGATAGCGGATTTTGGGTTGCCTGCTCTCCAGTGCGTGCAGCACACGTTTTAACACGGCTTGCGGTGGCAGGGTGAATGGCTGGGCCTTGCCGCTGGCTTCAAAACGTTGAATCATTTTCGTGTAGCGTTCGCGATGAACACTGGTTTCTACCTCGATGTGTTGCTGGAAGGCGCGGTAGGCGTTGGCGCGAAACTGGCTTGCTACCGGCCCGGGTTCGATCAGGCTGACGTGAATATCCGTCCCGGCAAGCTCCAGGCGCAGGGTGTCGCTGAAGCCCTCGATGGCGAATTTGCTGGCGTTATACGCGCCGCGCATCGGCAGCGCGATAAATCCGAGGATCGAGCTGTTTTGAATAATACGGCCGTAGCCCTGGGCGCGCATGACCGGAATGAGGAGATTGGTCAGCTCCATCCAGCCGAATACATTGGTTTCGAACTGTTGGCGCATCGCTTCGCGGCTGAGATCTTCACAGGCGCCGGGCTGGCCATAGGCGCCGTTGTTAAACAGGGCATATAAATGCCCGCCGGTCTGTTCCAATACCTGCTCGACGGCTGATTTGATACTCGCGGAATCCGCGTAATCGAGCACCAGGCACTCGATACCGGCCTGTTCGAAAGCCGCGCAGTCGTCGGGGTTGCGCACGCTGGCAAAGACGCGATAACCGCGCGCATGTAACGCCTGAGCAACGCACTCGCCGATACCGCTCGAACAGCCGGTGACGAGTACGCTGCGCTTTAGCGTAGCGTTAATCTGCGCCACGGCTCAGGACTCGTCGAGGGCAAAGCGTTCGCGCAGGAAACGGGCGATGCCTTCCTCGTCGTGATGCCCGATGACCGCGGTCGCTGCGGATTTGATGGCAGCGTTGGCATTGGCCGGTGCGTAAGCCTCGTCGGCAGCCTCGAACATGCTGAGGTCGTTGTCGCTGTCGCCAAAACAGATGACGCGTTCGAGGCCGAGCAATTCCTTCAGCGTCTGGATGGCGCCGCCCTTGCTGGCGTCACTGTGGTGAACATCCAGCCAGTGCCACGCGGCGCCCTCCCGGGCGAGACCGGAATACGCGACCAGGTGCGCTTCATCCTCGACGCTGTGCGCGACCGCCTTGATGGCGTTGACCGGCCCGATCGAATTGATATGCGTGACTGCGGCATCTGCCGGCAATTCGTCGAGCGCGCGCATCCTGATGTGACCGTCGATACCGAGGACCCGAACCAGCTCGAGATCGGCGTCCGATTGCAACACGGGGTGGTACACCGTGCTTTTATCGTCTTCGTCCAGGGTGAAGACGAAAGGCGTCAATCCCTGGTGGATACAGGCCCGGACGACGTTTTCGAGTTCGGCCGCGGTGAGCGTGGTGCTGCTCGAATAACGCTGCTGCTCGGGATGCCAGATCATCACGCCGTTCTTGTAAGCCTGCGGCAGGGGAAAGTAATGGCCTTCCAGGATTGCCCGCGCCCCGTGCAGCGTGCGGCCCGTCGCCACGGTGTAGGCAATCTCGCGTTGCGACAACAGTTTCAGCGTCTCGCTGGTGTAATCCGAGATCGTCGATTGCCGGTTGAGCAGCGTTCCGTCCAGGTCAAAAACAATGAGTTCCATCGATCACAGGCCGTGGTGAATAATGGGCGTTAGTTTCGCTGCTCGGCCGGGTCGATGCAAACCCGAAGATCGTGGAATTCAGGAGAACCTCGTTGTGTCCCCGTGGGATCAGCGGTCCGGCAGGTAAATCATGCAGGTAAAAATGCGATCAGGCCAGTAACGAGAATCAGATAAAAAGTCATCCCGCAGGTCACGCTTTTTTTGCCAATAGAACAAATGATTCGATTCCGTTGTCCATGGTTAGTCAGGTATATCACAAGCGCCAACCGCCGAGTATCATGCCTGCGGAAATACAACCCGCACAACAGGAGAAAAAATGTGATTGAATTCTTTTTTGATTATGGCTTGTTTGCCGCCAAGCTGGCCACCATCGTTATTGCCATATTGGTTGTTGTCGTCGTATCGGCTATGGCCACCCGGCGGGTCAAGAAATCGAGGAAAGGTCATATCGAGACAACCAGGGTCAACGACGAAATCGATGCCATGCGCATTGCGCTAGATGCCGCAGTATCCGACCCGGATACCTTCAAACTGCATCTCAAACAAAAACACCGGCGGGAAAAGCTCGAGCGCAAAGCCCGCCGGAAAGCGTTGAAGCTTAGCACCAGGGGCGACGCCGAAGGGGAAACCCGGGCGGACACAAAACCGCGGGTCTTTGTCCTCGATTTCCAGGGCGATCTCAGGGCCCTGGCAGTAGCCCGCCTGCGCAAGGAAATTACGGCGGTGTTATCGATGGCACGGCCCGACGACGAGGTGGTCGTGCGCCTGGAGAGCCACGGCGGTATGGTGCATGCCTACGGGCTTGCGTCGTCGCAATTGCAGCGCATCAAGCAACACAACATCGGCTTGACCGTGTGCGTCGATAAAATCGCCGCCAGCGGCGGTTACATGATGGCATGCGTGGCCAATAAAATTCTGGCCGCGCCCTTTGCCATTCTTGGGTCGATCGGCGTGGTCGCCCAGCTGCCCAATTTCAATCGCCTGCTGAAAAAGCACGACATCGATTTCGAGATGATTACGGCGGGCGAATACAAACGCACCTTGACGATGCTGGGCGAGAACACTGACAAGGGGCGGGAGAAGTTCACCGAGGAAATTGAGGACATTCACCTGCTGTTCAAGGAATTCGTCACGCAGCACCGGCCCGGGCTCGATATCGACCGGGTCGCCACCGGAGAATCCTGGTTCGGTCAGCGCGCGCTGGACCAGGAACTGGTCGACGAATTGACCACCAGCGACGAATACATCGCCAAAGCCTGCGCGGCAGCGGACGTGTTCGAGGTCAGGTACGTGGAGCGGAAACCGCTCCCGGAACGACTGGGTATTGTCTTGCAGGAGGCGGTCGACGGTTTATTGATGCGCTGGTGGGGAAGGGGCATGCATTCCCGGTTTTTTTCCTGAGCGGGCGCGCCTCAGGCTTGAAAACCGTTGGTTAGAAAATAGGTATACTGTCCCCGGAGTGACGCAAAGACGGATTTCATGGCAGGCGCAGACAAAGATCTTCCGCAAAAATCGGGCAAAGCCGCAATTGACGCGTTTGTGAAACAAGTCAGGTCGACGCCGGTGATCAAATCCGGCCAGCAACGCGGACGCTTGATGTTTGCCATGGACGCCACCGCCAGTCGAGGGCCGAGCTGGGACCGGGCCTGTCAGATTCAGGCCGAGATGTTCACCGCAACCGCGGCGCTCGGCGGCCTGGATATTCAGCTTTGCTATTACCGCGGCTTTGGCGAATTCGAGGCGAGCCCATGGCTGTCCTCGGCGGATGCGCTGCTGCAGCGCATGACGAGCGTGTCTTGCCGGGCTGGTCATACGCAGATTGAAAAAGTGCTGCGTCAGGCAATCGAGCAAACCAAACAAAAGAAGGTCCAGGCGCTCGTGTTCGTCGGCGACTGCATGGAGGAAGACGTAGACCGGTTGTGCCATCTGGCGGGCGAGCTGGGGATGCTTGGGGTTCCTGCATTCCTGTTCCATGAAGGCGCAGAGCCTGCGGCGCAACGGACGTTCCAGGAGATCGCGCGCTTGACCCGCGGCGCTTACTGTTGTTTCGACGCGACCAGCGCCGGGCAATTGCGCGACCTGTTGAGCGCGGTTGCCGTCTATGCCGCCGGCGGTCAGAAAGCCTTGCAGGATTTCAGTCAAGATCGCAGCGAGGTTGTGCGGAGACTGACCCGCCAGCTGGACAAGGACTGACCCATGGCACGGCTGGTACTGCTGCTCGGCCTGGCGGCTGGATTGTTCCTCTTTTTGCAATGGTTGTTTCGCCAACCGCCCAGAGTTCGCTGGCAATGGATAGCGGTCCTGCTCGCTTCGGGGCTGCTGGTGCTGGTGCTTACGGGTCGGGCGCATTGGCTGGCGGCGGTGTTTGCCGCATTGCTGCCCTTCGTACTTGCCTTGCTGAGGTTGTTCGGCGGTTTTCTGCTTCCGCTGCTCACACGCGCGCTGGGCGGCACGGGCGCTGCAAAATCAAGGCCCGAACCGAGCAGCGGGCAAACTTCTACCGTACAAAGCAAATTTATCCGCATGACGCTGAACCACGATTCGGGAGACATCGATGGCGAGGTTCTGGCCGGACAGTTCAAGGGCAGCACGCTCGATAAACTGAATCTCGAAGCGTTGCTGCAATTGCTGCGTGAATGCCAGGACGACGAAGAGTCGGTTGCGTTGCTGCAGGCCTACCTGGACCGGGTGTATGCAGACAGCTGGCAACAACAGGCCGGCGCGCAGGGGCAGCGACAGGCCGCCAGCGAAGCGGGCGAGATGTCGCGCGAAGAGGCGCTGCAGGTACTGGGATTGTCATCCGACGCAGGCGAAGCAGAGATTGTCGACGCGCACCGGCGGCTGATGCAAAAGCTGCACCCGGACCGCGGCGGTTCCGCTTATCTCGCGGCCAAAATAAATCTGGCGAAGAAAACGTTATTGGCCAGCTAAGGATACTTTTCGCTCAGAGCAACTGTCGCCTCAATTCCGTCACCCTTTCTCTCCAGGCTAAAAATACCGGCTCAACTGCAATTGCAGATAATCGTCATTCTCGATCGCGAAGCTTGTATTTGCGGGATCGGTATTACAAATTCCGGAATACACGGCTCTGGCCCATATTCCAGATTTGTCCAATTCATTAGCCCGTACATTACTAATGAACGGAGGCATATTTTGAACAAGAGACTGAATCGCCCGACCTTTTAACATTACCTTGAAATCTATAAAAATGCGTGTATTCTATATTCTAGAATTAAGAATATAGAATACACTGATGCGCTTAATGCCCCAAGACATATTGTTCCTGTTGAAGCTAGTGGCCAGGGGGGAACAATCCTGGACCTACAATAGCCTCGCAATGGAACTCGATATGAGCCCATCCGAGGTGCACTATGCCGCAAGGCGCGCGGTCGCGAGTCGGCTCGGGATAAAAGCAGAAAAGCAAATCCGGGTGCACGCACAAAACTTGCTGGAATTTCTATCACACGGAATCCAGTATTGCTTCTTTTCGGAAAAAGGAGGAATCACTCGCGGTATGCCGACGGCGCATGCGGCTGCGCCTCTGAAGGATCAGTTTATTTCGGTTAACGAGATGCCACCGGTATGGCCCGATCCGGATGGCGAGGTTCGTGGCGAATCCTTCGCACCGTTACATAAATCGGTGCCTAACGCTGCAAAAAAGGATGAAAAGTTATACATGCTCTTAGCCCTGGTCGATGCGATCCGAGGCGGTAGCGCAAGAGAGAGAGCGGCGGCTCGCAAAGAGCTCGAGCAGAGACTGAGCCGATATGGCGAGCACGCAAAATCCTAATCTCGAGATTCTGGAATTAGCGATTCACCAATTAGGTGAGCTTACTGACGACCTGGTTTTTGTGGGGGCTGCGCAACCGGCCTGTTACTCACCGACCCAGCGGCGGCTCCAGTGCGTGCAACCTACGATGTCGATGCTATCGCGCAAGTGCTGTCGCGAGCCGAGTATTATCAATTTGCCGAGAAACTCAAAGATAAAGGCTTTCGCGAAGATACCGATGAAGGCGCGCCTATGTGCCGGTGGCGAGGCGAAAACGTTATTCTGGACGTGATGCCAATCGACCCTGACATTCTGGGTTTTGGCAGTGACTGGTACCAGGAAGCACAGGAAAATGCGGTGAAACTCGCCTTGCCGAGTGGTAATGCAATTTTCCTGATCACTTCGCCTTTCTTTTTGATAACCAAGCTCGATGCATTTAAGGGTCGTGGAAATGGCGATTACATGCAGAGCCACGACATAGAAGATATCGTCACTGTTCTGGATGGGAGGCCGGAATTAATCGGCGAACTGGAGAAAGCCGAACCAAAGGTTAAACAGGAACTTGCTGCGCGATTTGAAGCATTGCGGCAGAACACCAGGTTTATCGACGCGGTTGCGGGGCACCTGGCGCCAGATGCAGCGAGCCAGGCACGATTGCCCAGAATAATTGGCAGGATTGGGGTAATTAGCAAATTATCATGACTGGTTATCGAAGCTGCGGGCTACTTCGATAACCGGGAAGCCCGACAGATAACCACGATAACCGGATAACCGGGACAGATTTATTTAATCGCTCGTCATAGATAACCGGATAGATCTGTCCCGTTTTCTTGGATTTATTTAATCGCTCGTCATTAAATAGATCTGTCCCGTTTTCCCGTTTTCTCGTTTTCTACGAATTACCCGAAGATCCCCTCGTACTTGCAGGGGCGCCGGATCATTCCGGTAACCCGGCGTGGCGCAGCCCGTCGAGGATCATTTCCAGCCTGTCCTTGTTGCGCAAGGGCCAGCGCGCACGCAGCCCGGATAGCGTCAGGTTCGGCGCGAGTTCAAGCAGCCTCGCGACCGCGGCTGCGGCCTCGTCCATGCGTTCGAGCTGCGCGAGGGCCGAGGCCATGATCCGGTAAGTCGTATCCCAGCCGTCGTAAATACCCGCCGACCGAGTCGCATATTCAAGTGCTTGCTCGGGCCTGTCGCAGCACAGGTGCGCTAATGCGGCAGCGGAGTAGAAGAAAAACGCGCCGGGGTCCCCCGGGCTGACGCGAATCGCGGCCTCGACGCATTTCAGGCCTTCTTCCGCCTGGTCGCAGATGATCAGCGCGGCGCCGGCGAGGAAGGTCACGAAGGCGATGTTGGGATTGATTTCACGCGCACGGTTGACTGCCTGCAGGCCCTGTTCGTAGTCGTGCCCGATCATGATCAGCGTGAAGCCGGCGAGCACGAGCACCAGTGCGTCGTCACGGTCGGCGGCAATCGCACGCTGTGCCATCGCTATCGCGGCCGCCCTGTCATCGTCGCCATAATCACCCCAGGCACGGGTTATCCGTTCTTCGTAGGCCCAGGCCAGGTGCGCAAGCGCGAGCGCATAGTTCGGGTCGAGTTCGATCGCCCGATACAAATAATCCAGCGCCAGTTTGTTCTGCTCGGGGCGTATCGCGTTTAACTCGGGCAGGGCGCGCAAATAAAGGTCGTAGGCGTCCATGTCGCCGGGCGGTTTGTGCTTCGAGCGCTCGATTTCGGCCATGCGCAGCGACGGTTCGATCGCGCCGACGACACTCTCGGTGACCTTATCCTGCAGCTCGAAGATGTCTTCGAGGTCGCCATCAAAGCGGTTCGCCCACAGGTGCGTGCCGCTCTCGGCGTCGATCAGCTGGCCGGTGATGCGCACGCGGTTGCCGCCCTTGCGCACGCTGCCCTCGAGCACGTAACGCACCCCGAGCTTTTCGGCGACGTCGCGGATGTCGACGCTTTGCCCCTTGTAAACGAAACTGGAATTGCGCGCCACCACGCGCCATTGTTTGATGTGCGACAGCGCGGTGATGATGTCCTCGACGATGCCGTCGGCGAAATATTCCTGCTCCGGGTCATTGCTCATATTGTTGAAGGGCAGCACGGCAATCGAGGGTTTGTTGGCGTCGGGGCGCGGTTCCGGTGCGGCATTCGGCCGTGCCGCGCGCGCCTCCGGGGCGGGCATGGCCTTGCCCGCCTCGAGCGATACCGCGAACGCCCTGACCGTTTGCTCAAAGCCCTTCAGGCTTTGTTCGCCCAGGTTGTCGAATGTGAACGGCATGCGCCCTGGAACCGTTTCGGCGATCGAGCCCTGCACCACCACGCCGCCCGTGTCGGCCAGCTGTTCGAGCCGCTGCGCGAGGACGACGCCGGCGCCGGTGACCGTGCCGTCCGCGATCACGACCTCGCCCAGGGCGATGCCGATGCGCAGCTCGGGTCGAATTTCGTCTTCGAGCGAGGCGTTGTGCACTGCGTTGGATTGCTGGAACGCGAGCGCAGCCGCCACCGCGTCGGATGCCCGTTCGTACTCTGCGATCAGTGCATCGCCACGCAATTCGCGGGTGCTGCCACCGTAGGCTTCAATGATTTCCGAAAAGCGATGAAACGCAGACTGAATGCGCTGGTGCGCTATGGTTTCGTCCTGCTGGACCAGCGTGGTCGATCCGACCACATCGGCGTGGACGATGACCGCGAGTTGGCGTGACAGGGGTTCTTGTGGCATCGACGATCCGGCAGCAACCGCGCGCTAGCCGGGCTCGCCGCCGAAGTGTTCCCAGAATTCCTTTTTCGGGTGGGTGTGTGGAAAGGGCTCGTCCGGTACGGGCACATCGAGGAACTCGCACAATGGCTCCCAACCGTCGGCGACGTGAAACACCAGCAGCCGTTCCGCCGGAATCGTCTCACGCACGCGTTGATTGTTGGCGCGATAGGCGGCGATCGCTGCATCGCGGTCGGTGAAATCGGTAAAGGTGCCCTGAATCATCCAGTCGTGCATCAGTGTGAACTGGTCCATCATGTGCGCTGGCACATCGAGCTCGCGGAAGACGGTGAAGAACTTGCCGATGGTGCCTTTGAAGCTATTCCACCAGGCTTCTTCGGGCCGTTCGGTGTGAATGATTTTGGCGTCGGGGAAAGCGTTGGCAGACTGTTCCCAGACGTGCGCGCCGGGCCAGTCGACCTGCGAGCGATAACCGGCGTAAACCTCGGCCCAGTCCACCGCCTCGCCGGCAGCCACCGCTTTCCACAGGCGCAACTGCTCGGGATGTTCGATAATTTCCACCATGTGATGGCAGGGCCCGAAACCGAGCATTTCCAGCGCCTGCTTGGTCGTCATGGTGCCCGTCCGGCCGAAACCAGACCCGATAACTTCTAGTGACATCGACTCCTCCCAGCTGATTGCCGTTATTGTTTGCGGCAAATTATACCCGCTTCTGAATTTACGATAACAGTTAATTTTGCGGGTATGTTAGTGCCCCCGGATTCTTTACTTTTTGCTGCTTTTGAACCTCGGGAAAACCGGGAAAACCGGGAGAGGAAACCGGGACAGATTTATTTAGTTGAAACCGGAAACCGGGACAGATTTATTTAGTTGGGATTCGGTGAGCAGCGCAAATGGCGCAAAGATTTCATGCTCACAGCGGCAAGCAGTCGGTCGATCGCCTTAAGTTGCGCTAACTTTTCACCAGGTTTTTCCCCGGATCGTAAAAAGGCTTCGGCACGATTCGAGCGCTGCGACTTTCGCCTGGCGTGCCGACCTCGACGCGGGTATCGATTGCGCTGTGCTCGATGTGCACCATGGCGAGGGCAATATTGGCTTCAAGGCGCGGCGAATAAATGGCGGAGGTCACCTGCCCAACGCGTTGCCCGGATACGCTGATCGGCCAGAACTCGTTGTTCGCTCCCGCAAACGGCTCGCCATCAATTTCCAGTCCCACCTGCAGGCGGCTGACGCCGTCTCGGGCAATGCGGTTTAACGCGGCCTTGCCGATATAGTCGGCCTCCATGTCGAGGTCGACCAGGCGGCCAAGCCCGATTTCGAAGGGATTCGTATTTATGTCCATGTCACCGTGATAGGAGAGCATGCCCGCCTCGATCCGGCGAATCGAAGAAGTGTGCCCGGGGGCCAGCCCGAACGGTTTGCCGGCAGCCATGATCCGTTCCCACAGCTCATCGCCGCGCGTGCCATCACGCAGGTAGATTTCATAACCCAGCTCACTGGACCAGCCGGTACGGGAAACGATCAACGGGATCCCGTCAAGGTCGAACCCATCCAGCCAGTAGTAGCCCAGCTCGCCGATGGCCTCGCCAAACAGGGCCTGCATGATCTTGCCTGAATTCGGCCCCTGCAGCTGCAATGGCGAAACGTCGGGTTCACGAATCTCCACGTCCATGCCGCAATTGACCGCGACGCCCTGCGCCCACAGTAGAATGTCGCTATCGGCCAGCGACAGCCAGAAATGGTTCTCGCCCAGTCGCAACAGCACCGGGTCGTTCAAAATGCCGCCCGCAGCGTTGGTGACGAGCACATACTTACACTGGCCCACGGCGCATTGCGACAGGTTGCGCGGCGTTAGCAACTGGGTGAAGCGCGCGGCATCCGGGCCGGTGATTTCGACCTGCCGTTCGACAGCGACATCGCTCAGCGTTGCCGCATTGACAAGGTTCCAGAAATTCGCCACCGGGTCGCCGAAATCCCGCGGGATGTACATGTGGTTATAAACCGAAAAACCGGTGGCGCCCCAGCGTACCGTGGCATCGAAGAAGGGAGACTTGCGAATCTGCGTGCCGAAGCCGAATTGGCGGGTGGCTCTGTTAGCGTCCGGTTCGAGGTTGGGCTGCATCGGTTTGATCTATCCTGGTTATGCCTGGTAGCACCAGGTCATGAAAGCATCGGCACGCGATCTCTTTACTCATCGCACACCACGGGCGGCGCTGATTCTGCCGCCGTTTACCTCGACTTGCAGGCGACATCACGACAGGGAAATATGTCTACACGACCGATTTGCAGCGACGCGGCCAAATTTATCTTAATAGCCAATAAATTACGTAATGCCTCAGGGGATAGATCACCGCAGGGAAAACCGGGACAGATTTATTTCATCGTAATTAGATCTGTCCCGGTTTTACGGTTTTCCGATTTGGTGGCAAGCTTTGTGCCGCGCTGGATCGACAACATCCCAGGGATTTATTCGACGTGAGGCTTCTACTAGACAACGAAGGCTTTAATGATGAGGTTAAACAAGGCTTTCTCTACGGATTGACTTGTAGTAATCGGCCAACGCATGAATTACTTTCACTCAATCTAATTGATCAGGAGGCAGCATACAGCAACCAGTTTGAAGGGATGTCCAGCCTGGAATTTACTTATGAGGATTTCGAGAACACGCGCTCCGAACTAATTCAGATTATCAGGTCACAGCTCGATGATAGAGACATAGCTTTCCTGTTGAGCTTCAACCGCCTTGAACCTGATTGGACTTTTTATGATTTTCAGGAATATCCATCCGTAAAAAGAAAGATTCAGAATAAGACAAAACTCCATCACAATAATCGGGAGAAATATCGGCAACAGCTTGATGCACTAGAAGGAATAACAGGTTAAAAAAAATGAAGAATTAAAGTGATAGTTAACTTAATTGCTGTGGGAGATTACGGGATCAGGTCTTTGGTTCTGAATTAGTGGCACATCCCTGCTAAAAAATAAAAATATAACCAAAGACCTGACCCCGTTATCACTCTTAAAAAATGAGCGGAGGAATAAAACCATAATTCCTCCATCCCCTATTGTTTAGTGACCGCATTTGCCTCATTTGAACGATTAATTTAAGCTGCCGATATGGTAACCCTTTAGTCGATCCCGGACCTTCGAATAGAGACACGAAAGCATGCCAAAACTGAATGTCATCAATAATAGTCTTGCAAGGTCGATTGTTTCGACGTCAATCATTTTGCTGGCCCTGCTCGGATTACCCTCGCAGGCGGGGGCAAGTCTGGTCGTCGATCGTCACATCGAGTACGCGACAGGTATCGATCCCACCAAATCCGGGCTGTTACCGGGACAAACCAGCAGCGGCGCCAATATCACCAATTCCCTCGGCGGCATAACCGGTATCTACATCGATGTGCTTGGTTTGCCTGCTGGCGGTGGCATCCGCCCGAGCGACCTGAGTTTTCGTGTCGGCAACAGTACCGATATAACCAGCTGGGCTCCGCTTGGCATCGCTCCCGCTATCAGAACGACCTCAGGTGCGGGCAATGGCGGTTCCGACCGGGTTTACCTGTCCTGGTTAACCGGAGGTGCGGAAAACACCTGGCTGGAAATCACCTTGATGGCAAATGCCTCGACCGGCCTGGGGTCCCCTGATACGTTTTATTATGGTCATATGTTTGGCGACACGGATAGCGATGGTGAAGTAACCCCACTTGACGCCCTGGTGATTATCAATGACCTGAACGACCCGGGTACACTACCTGTTGCCGTGGGACCAGAAAATCCCCTGGATGTAAACCGGGACGGCGGCATTACAGCCACAGACCTTCTTTTGGTGGAACGCGTCTTGCAGATCGGTGCTCCGGAGCCATTGGTCACTTTATCGCCACCGCTGCCGCAACCGGTACCGCTGCCTGCTGCGATCTGGCTGTTCGCTACCGCCCTAACCGGATTGTTTGTCGTCAATAGCCGGCGCACAGGGAGATTGCGGGTCAGGTCTTCGGATCTGGGTTATCTGTCGAGTGATATCATAAATCAAAGGCCTGCCCCCTAACTTCTTCTTTGGCTCTGAAGTGCCAGGGCCAGCCTGCCGGCATCGACTTCATTCTGGCTCTGGTGTCATACTACCGGGATGGCCCTTGAGCTACATCACTTTTTCATTCTCACAGGTGCAGGGGCTCCGCAAGCTGATCTCTTGTCAGATCTTGGCCTAATTGAGGGGGCAGGTAACAGTCATCCTGGGCAAGGTACAGCCAACCGTCGTTTCTTTTTCTCAAATACCGCGCTTGAATTACTGTACTTAAGAGATACAGAAGAAGCCGCAAATGGCCCTGGAAATCGATTGCGTATCGTAGATCGCACTGCTGATTGCACAGCTTCGCCTTTTGGGCTCATTGCTAACGCAACAAGCGGATCGACAGACGTTACGTTCCCCTTTTGGCTCTATTGCCCAGAGTACTTTCCTGCTGAGCAGTGTTTTCGTGTGGGGAAGAACTCGGATCGGCTCACTGAGCCGCTTTGTATTTGCATGCCACCAGGTTTTCCATTTCCTAAAACTCAACTGCGGACAGAAAATCCAGATATGACTCTAACCGAGTTGCGAATTAGCGTTCCAGTAGCGCGACCGTCTCCAACGCTGCAGGCTTTCGCGAATTGTGATGGAATTTCCCTAACACTTAACGAGCCGCATCGACTTGAGCTCATCTTCAACGAAGAGCAGGAAGGCTTGTACAAAGATTTGGCGCCAGATTTACCATTAGCTATCCGTTGGTGAAGGACGCCTGCTTTTTGATAACACAAACCGTTCTTATGATGCGTCGAGTTCGAGTATCAGCTTACTCGTAAGCAGGCTCTGAAAAGAGCGTACCGAGCTCCGTAGTACGGCCAGGAGTAGATATTAAAACTTGAAGTACAACTATTTCAATTTTTGGTGCGCAGTATCAAGTATCAGAATGTAAAATTTCTATGTTTGCAACCACATTGAGAACTCATCCACAAGGAAATCAAATACAACCCTGACTCTTCGACTGGTCCTGAGCTCTTTATGCACTACCAACCATAGTGGCCCTTTAAATGGTTGTAAATCCGGTAGCACCTTATGAAATTTCGGCTCCGCTACTGCCAGCTGATCGGGTAAAAGCGCTATACCAAGTCCATGTTTTACCAGTTCCCACTGTGTGATGACACTTTCTGACGTGATTGCAAAGTTTCTTTGAGTAAGCTCAATACCGCAGCCTGCCATGATGTTGATGATCATCTCGGATTTGTCACAGATGATATTGGCATCAGCAAGATCTTCCGCTGACCGGGGAACACCTATCTGCTGGAGATAGTGTTCCGTTGCGTACAGGTGTCCGGTCATATCTCCAATCTTTCGTGCAATCAGATCCTGATCTCCAGGCTGCATGGCACGTATGGCAATGTCGGCCTCACGGCGCTTCAGATCACTCATGGTATCTGACGAAATCAGCTTAATTGAAATATCAGGGTGCAGTTGTCTTAGCTTTTGAATCAGACTGGGCATGACGATGTTCGCCACCAGGTCAGAGGCGCTGATACAGATATTTCCCTCGATGGAGCCCGACTGCCCCGCCGCTGTCAGCTTGAGGCTGCCGGCAGCATCACCCATGACGCGCACATGTTCGAGAAGTTCAGCACCACCAGGAGTAAGTTCGAGCCCTCTGCCAACCCTTTCGAACAAAACAACCCCCAGCTCCTTTTCCAGTGCCGCGACCTGACGGCTTAATGTCGGTTGCGTCAATCCGAGTGCCCGGGCTGCAGCTGACAGGGAGCCCTCCTCGACCGTTACAAGTAAGGCCCGCGCCATATTCCAGTCAAAATTAAGTGATCGCCATTCCATACATATATGCATATTAAAAATGCATTTTTCGGTAATTTATTAAAAAAACGTATTGATTAATATAGCGGCATCAATAACACAAGTACAGCGTTGGAACAAAAGTGAAAGAAGTCGTCTGGTTAATACATTTTCCTACGGGAACAGTGGCCATATTGGCTGCGTTTGCCGCTTTTTATTACCCGAAGGGCTCGTCAAAGCACAAAAAGGCCGGCCAGGTATTCACCATCGCCATGCTCATTATGTTGATCAGTGGAGGAATTGCCGGCGCTTTAAAGGGATCAGTCGAAGATGTGTTTCTCGCTGCGCTTGTGTCCTATACCGTGTTTACAGCCTGGTTGACGGTTCGCCACCATCGACCCGTCATTGGCATGCTGGAATATCTTGCCCTGGTTTATATCGTCATTTTTGGGCTGGCTGCCCTGTCTATCAACCCTGAATGGGACAGGGTGAGAGAACCTGGTGTTTTCACATTTGACGCGATCGTGGCCCTTATTTTTGCCGTCGGCGACATTCGGAATATTCAGTTGAAAGGCATGAAACGAACTTACCAACTGGCGCGTCATATCTGGCGGATATCCTTTTCCCTTGTTTGGGCAGCTTTGGCATTTAGCGACAAAATCGTCAAGATGCTTGACTCAACGATCGATCAAATGCCTTACCTGGTCGCCTTACCCGCCCTCCTTGTTCTGTGCATCATGTTTTACTGGCTGTTCAGGATTTACAAAGGGAGAGCGATTCTACTGCCTTTGCAAATATTTATAGGATGCATGCAAACATTGATAGGACACAGTAAAAGGGGTGCAGACTCATATTAACGGTTGAACGTTACAGGTTCGAGGACACTCCTTTCGGCCATTAGGTCCTCACTGATCGCTCGGCCCCTTACCCGGATCGTCAGACACAACAAAGAAGGAATATGAGATGCCACAAGCTGTAGAAAACAGACTGATACGGAAGAAAAAAATAGAACAAGAACTAAGAGCCAGATTCACAGAGGAACAGATGTGCGCCTATTTACTCACTAAGACAATTCGGAGTGTGTATCGGTTTGATGATGAGTTTTGAACCAGATAGTCAGGCGAGAATGGCCTAATTCGAAACCGGGGCCATGAAATCCTGGCGGTTAAATACATTCAATCGCATATGCCTGGAACTAATGAATGAACGTTCGTCCACAAACACTGCTTTCTACTCTCTGGATATTCGTCATCCTTAACATTTTCGCGCGGGATTTTCACGAACTCGGAAGACCGGGGATGTTGCAACAAGTGATGTCCGGGGTAGTTGATGGGGTAACCATAACGGAGGAACTTATGTTGCTGGGCGGCATCATGATAGAGATATTTATTGTCATGGTCGCTCTCTCGCAAGTGCTGAAATACAGGGTAAACCGTTGTGTAAACATGATCGTTGGCCCGATCGCAATAATGATCGTTGTGATGACGAATCTTTCTCCCGATTTGGACAATATCTTTTTTATGACTATCGAGATCATCACGCTATTGGCAATCATTGGTGTCGCATGGCGATGGAAAATCGAAACATCCCAATTGTGACCTCTCAACGCCTGACACCTATGCACCTTATGAACGGCGCATCGGGGACGGACGACGGCGGGATCTTTGCGAATCGCCGCCGCCTTGCCGTCGCGGTACGGGAATCCTATTCTTCGGGCACGCCCTGCCAGAGCATCTCGTAACCAAGCTCGTAGGTCTCCGAGCAGTGCTCGGCGAGGGCTTCGAACTTCTCCTTGAACACGCTATCGGCGTGCGATTTTTCGTGCTGCTCGAACGAATTCCAGTAAGTGATGATGACGATGTGGTCCTCGGTCTTGCGCGCCGGGTCGAACGAGCCTTCCGGCGAGACGAAACCGGTGTACTCGAACACCTGGCCGCCGATGAAGCCGCCTTTGTCGTCGCCATAGGTATTCTTGACGGTGTTGCACATTTCGCCGATGGCCACCTCGACGTCGCCGGTGGTGATGCCGGGCTTGAGCTTGACGACGTTGTAGAGCATGACCGCGCCGAACGGGATCGTAATCGGATTAAACATGGTTTGAAACTCCTGTCTCATATGTTTGTGGTAATGAATATGGGGGCGTCGCGGCGCTGCTCAACCACGGAATCAGTAAGGGATTAGAGGGCCGCGGTACTCGAGGCGCCTCCGAAAAAGCATCACTCCAATTTTAGGGGCAGCATACGCATTTCAGGCGAGTCAGCCTCCGAGGGTGAATTAGCAGAGCGGGTATACGGTCCCCGGAATGTGCAAACGCTGCGGGGAATAGTTCACTGTGCAATGATTGGAAAGGGAAAACCGGCGGGAAAACCGGAAAACCGGGACAGATTTATTTAAAACCGTAAAACCGGGACAGATTTATTTAAAACCGGGACAGATTTATTTCATCATAATTAGATCTGTCCCGGTTATCGATCTGTCCCGGTTTCCCCATAATTAGATCTGTCCCGGTTTTCACTTAAAGCCATCGATTCTGCCATTCGCTTCAGGCCCGGGCTCGACCGGGAAAGCGGGCAGGTAGCGCCAGCTCATCCAGGTCGGGGCTTGCGAAATTATCGGGGTCGCTGTCGCCGTCCACGGGCTCGAAATTCGACGCATCGCTATCACCGGGAGCGGGCAGGAACAGCTCCGGCCTGTCATCGTCCTCGGCGGGATAGAAGCTCTGCGCCAGGGGGCCGATCGGAGCGCCGGGTTCAGTTTGGGCGGCGGCATCGGACAGACTAAACAGTAGGAGAAGAGCGGGAAGTAATACATTCATGGTGGTTTCCTCACTAAGCGGGCGGCGGTGTAAGATGATTATTTTGTTCATATCGCCCTGGATACGGCGTCATCGACGTGCTGGATCACCGAGGCGATTACCGGGATAGAGACGCGCTGCAAGCGCATGCCTGCCGGCCTCGACTACGAGGGCAGTAGCTACGGATATCGTGACGGTTTCCCTGCTTGCCCTTGATGAACAGGCCCCGATCGATTTGGGTTTCGGGGGCGGCGGGTTGGCGACAGCGACGCGTTTCAAGCGTTTGCCGCCAACCCTGCTGACCCGTATTTATCAGATGCCGAGCAGTTTCTTCGCTTCGTTGAGACGCGCAACCGAATCGGCGTGGCTGCCTGATTTGTGCAACCGCTCGCCCTCGGCGCGCAATTCCTGGACGCGTTCCATGTCGCTGGCGCTCAGGGCCGGGTTGGCGGCGATCGCCGCGTCGATTTGTCTCATGTCCCTCGGGCAACTGCCGGCGAATGCCGGGAGGCTCAGCGCGAGCAATACCGCGGTGGCCATGGTGGTGGCTGTTTTTGTCATGTGAACGACTCCTTGCAACGAGTAAAGGTTATAAAATGACGATCCGAGCTTTGAGCTCGTTGTTGTGTACGTTGGGGCTCGCGAAATGGTTCATACGGAGCTGCAGGCGGGTGTCACCGGGAACAGCGCGAATCGAATCTACACCCCGTTGAACCCTCGATGGGGCAATCCGGAGGGTGATTGCAGGCGCGGCTGCTGGCGAAGCTTCACATTCGCAGGGACACACGCTTTCGCTGCGGCTTCAATCGAAATCTCGTATCGAGCGCAGATATCCAGCTGCAAGGATAGCGGGTGTACGCTAACAAAGTGTGTGTCCACTGATATCACCCTGATATCACAACCCTAATCCTGTTCGGCTTAGCTGTGACCCAAACACCCCCCTTGCCACGTATATAAACGACAATTACAAATATTGGAAACAAATAATGACTTACACGATAGGTACCACTCTTGAGAAAACTGAAACCAGCCTGGCACTGTTGAAGGTGCTCGCGGAGAACAGCTTCGACTCGATCCTGATTACTGACGCGACGACCGCGGGGAAAATAATCTACGCAAATAAAGCCTTCAGGAAACTCACCGGTTATGAAACGTCCGAGGTCATCGGCAAATCACCCCGGATCCTTCAAGGTGTGGGTACCGATAAGAAAGTTATCAATCGTCTTGCCGCGGCGTTGAAATCGGGCAAGAAATTCGAAGGCAAGGCCATCAACTATAAGAAAGATGGCACTCCCTTCATCATGTTCTGGAAAGTGCTGCCGATCAAAGTCGGGAAAAACATCGAAGCCTGGGTTGCCATCCAGAGAGAAGGCTCGGCCATTTGATACCTGGAAACTTCAAGGCCCGGTTCGCATCGAGGTGGCCAGCGCCTTGCTGGCACCTACTTCCTCGATTCGAATCTACACCCCGGTGAAACAGTCGATGGAACAATCCCGAGGTTGATTGCAGGCGCGGCTGCTGGCGAACCCTAACAGGGGTATACCGCCCCCGGAATTGCCGATTATTAAGTATACTGCCTGTTTTATCCGTCCCGGAGCAGGCCATTGACCACTATCCATTTAACGCTTGAAGAAGCTCACGATCTGGCCTCGAAATGCCTGCTCGTTAACGGTTGCGACGAAGAAAATGCCAGGGCCGCCGCCGATCGAATGATCCAGGCCGAAGGCGATCTTTGCCATTCGCATGGGCTTTTCCGGCTACCCTGGTATTGCGGCGCGGTAAAATCGGGCCGTGCCAATGGCAAAGCCCGGCCCCGGATCGAACAGCTGGCCCCGGCGGTCATCCGCGTCGATGGTGATGGGGGCTTTGCACCGCTCGGGCAGGCCATCGCACACCAGCCGCTGGTCGATTGTGCGCGTCGCAACGGCATTGCCTCGCTCGCCCTGGTCAACATGTTTCATATTGCCGCGATGTGGCCCGAAGTGGAAAGGCTGGCGATGGATGGTTTATGCGGATTTGCATTCACTCCGTCCTATCCCTATGTCGCGCCAGCCGGCGGCATCAAGCCGGTGTACGGCACCAATCCGATGGGTTTCTCCTGGCCGCGTCGGGATAAACCACCCCTGGTCTTCGATCAGGCCGCTTCCTCCATGGCGCGCGGCGAAATCATGATTTGTGCCCGCGATGGTCACCCGGTACCTGAAACGGCGGGTATCGGTCCTGACGGTGAAGCGACCACCGACCCCAACGTGGTATTAGCGGGCGCACAATTGGGATTTGGCGGTTATAAAGGCGCTGCGCTGGCGCTCATGGTGGAACTGCTGGCGGGCGCGTTGATCGGTGATTTCCTGAGTATCGAATCGCTCGAAGACGATGCTGGCGAGGGAGGGCCACCCAAAGGCGGGGAGTTCATGATCGCAATCGACCCCGCCAGGCATGGTGATGCGGAAGGATTTCTGGCGCGTGGTGAGAAATTATTCGAAGCGGTACTGGCCCAGGAGGGCACGCGTCTTCCGGGAAGTCGAAGATTCGAAAACCGTCAGAAAACGGCCGAGGCGGGCATCGATATTCCCGCAAGCCTGCATCGGGATATCCTCGATTTGCTATAAAAGATCTGGCCCTGGAACAAACAGTCGGGAGCAGCCAGTGGGGAACGAATTAACCGTGGTCTGTCCCCAATTTATTACACGCAGCTGAAGGGGCGCCTGGTTGCAAGCGCGGGGTTGCATATTAGGTGCCAGAGAGCAATTGTTTCCAATATTAAAGGAAAATGCTCTCTGACACCTATGTCCCTTTCATTGTTGGTCTTCCAACAGGCAATAAACTGTGCTGTAAATTCGCTTTCCAGTAGACTAGCACGTCATGATGAATCGATTCCTGCTCGCGCACGGCGCCGGCCAGCCTGGCGACCAGCTACTCGATGATTGTCTCAATCAGCTGGGCAGCATTCCGCCCGAAGCCAACTTCGGCTTTTTATACCTGAGTGACCAGCTGGCCGATAAGGCCGAACCCCTCATCGAGCGGCTCAAGCAGGCAACCGGAATCATGGCCTGGGTCGGTACAACCGGCATCGGCATTATCGGCGGCGCGACGGAGTATTACGATGAGCCGGCGATGGCGATCATGCTGGCCTGTTTCAACGAGGCCGATTATCAGTTGTTGCCGAACCTGCGCGAGGATAACGCATCCCTCTCCGCCGGGCTGGCAGACTGGTGCAACGCCAACGACTTCAATGTCGGCCTGCTGCACGCCGATCCGGCAACGCCAAACCTGCAAACCCTGCTGGCACGGCTGGGCGATGATATTCCGGCTGCGTTTCTGGTTGGAGGGATAAGCTCGTCGCGCGGGCGCGAGGTACAATTTGCCGAGCAGGTCTTCCAGGGCGGCATCAGCGGCGCGCTGTTTTCACAGGCGGTACCGATCATGACCAATCTCACCCAGGGCTGTAGCCCGATCGGGCCCCGCCATGTCGTCACCCAGTGCGAGCGCAATATCCTGCACAGCCTCGATGACCGACCCGCACTCGATGTTTTAACCGAGGATGTCGGTGAAGTAATCGCGCAGGACTGGCAGCAGGCAGCCGGCTATATTTTCGCCGGTATCGTGAATAAAAATTCCGATCTGGACGATTACTCGGTCCGCCAGCTCGTCGGCATCGATCCGGACTCAAAGGTCGTCGCCATCGGTGATTACCTGGAGCACAACGACGAGATCATCTTTTGCAAACGCGATGGCAGTACGGCGCTGGAAGACATGGAGCGCATGCTGCTGGAATTGAAAAAGCGCTGTCCGTCCACCATCAAGGGTGGCGTTTATGTCTCTTGCCTGGGCCGTGGCAGGGAGCAATTCGGCGACAACTCGGAGGAGGCCCGCTTCATCCATGCCGTGCTCGGCGACTTTCCGCTGGTCGGCTTTTTCGCCAATGGCGAGATCCACAAAAGTGCGCTGTACGGCTTTACCGGCGTGCTGACCTTGTTTGTTTAGTGAAGCAGGGTGCCAGTTAGCGGTTTTGGGTGATTTTAAAGAAAGGCGCGCGAATTAGGTAAACTGTCACTTCATTTCAATCTCGTGGTTGAAAACCTGCATTGGTAAACCCTGTCAGCGTAATCAATTGCTGGAATCCGTGCCTCAATTATACGTAATTTCCCACAAAGGAGGCTCGGGGTCAGGCCTTACAATTGACATTGCTGTTTCTATTCCTTGTGAAATGTAAGGCCTGATCCCTCCATTTGCCCGCGTTCAATCAGCCAGGAGCGCTGAGCCTAGCGAGGTAAAGCCCCAGCCGTTTTCGCCCTCGATCACCGGCTCTCTCGCAAGGTACTCGTATAGCGTCGCGGGAAGTGCGCCAATCACCGCCGTCTGGATACGACCCTGTTCGCTCGTTCGCTGAACGGGTTTTCCCCACAAACCCATGAAGGCATTCTTTTCATGGAAATGTTCACCCGCATGTCGACCGGGTACCCGGGTGTTGTAACCAATTCCCTGCCGTGGGAAGAGATTTATGGTACCCGCCCGATCAGAATCATAGAGATGGGCAAGTTGTGCGACGGCATCGGGGCGGTCGGTATAACTGGTCAGCAATCGCCATTCTTCTTCCGTACACCAGGTCGATTGTTTCGACGGTAACGCGCCGGTCACGTGTCCAACCTTGCGCACATGGCATTTTTGTAAAAGGTCAGTATGTGACTGACGATCTTTGGGCGATAACCTGGCATAGCTTGTGACACGGTATGTATCCAGCAGGTCTGCCTGCGTGTACTGGTAAAAAATTCGTCTGCCACGTCGTTCAATCAGCCCCGTGGCAGCCTGGCCTTCACGCTTACCCAATAGGCGGATCGTACCGCCTGCAACGGTACTTTCGGTTTCACGAACCGCGAGATAATCCAAAGACTCATTCAGGCGCGTGTAAATTTCGTGAATGATATTAATTGATGTTTTTCCATCTTGCTCGGTAAGCGGCTTTACCGAAAGAAGATCTTCATACAGAGGCTGCCGAGTAAAAGACTGATCCTGGTCGACAAACAAATCAAGCATGTAATTGCCGCCTGCGGTCGATGCAACAACGATATCAATGCCCTTCATCGACGGAGGCGCAAGCTGATTATTCAACTTGGGTCCTTCACCTTCGTCGGAAGAAATCTTGACCACCTTGAAGTTGACGCCCTCCTCACGCATTCGTTCAAAGACTTCGATCTCAGGATTCAACACATGGTAGATCGGCGTTAATCCATGATCACCGGCCATACCAAATAAGGTTCGTTCATCAATACCGGCTTCCGTGTAAATTTCGGTAAAGCGGTTCAACCAGTAATCGAGACGGTTCAGTTCGCCCGAGGGGGAAAGAATTTCATCGCTGAACGGCCCCTTGAAATGGGCAAAGTGATCGGGCCAGGGATTATAATAAAGGAAATATTCGGGCATCGTATCTTGCTCAAGCCTGGCGATCTGATCGATTAAGCGCTGTGCCAATCGACGCGTAGTGCGCTTGTTCCACAACTGATGCCATTGCCAAAATTCAGGTTGAGCACGAATGATCGATTTTGTTGCCAGTAGTGCCTGGCGTTTTTCTCGCAGGCTGCGTTCATTGACTGCTCGCCGTTGCAACTCCGACAAACAAATGAGTTCACCGAAATCCCTGACCTGCTCACCCACACCGAGGTTTACAAAGGCATCAATCGTAAAATAAGCCTGCGCGTCATACAGCGCACCGCAGTTCATTGACATGGCGCGCGGCAATCGATCGAACATGGTTTTCATACCGGCCTGTTGCGTCAGCTCTTCCAGGCGCAGGGCATCGTTACCGAAGAAATAATAGGGGCGACCACGCTGCTCACCGGTAAATCGAAAGTGACGATCGACAAAATGAAAATTAGGAATACCCGTCGCGCCTTTTCCTGCAACTGGTGCTCCGGTTTGTGCAATGGGAAGATTGCGGACGCTAATGGTTGGCGTAGTTGAGACCCCCGAAACAACGACTCCATAGGGCACTCTCCAATCCTGTGTGGATTGTTCCCTGGTATTCGTGTCGCTGAACAGGTCCTTGAAGAAGTTGAGATAATGCGCATGGTTAAAGCCCTGTTGAGCAACATGTTCAATAAACTGGAAATTAAGCTGAGCGGGTTTGCCATCCTTCTCAAGTACCTCTTCAATGGCTTCGCTGTGCTGCCTTTTCGGTGCAAAACCCGCGGCGTTTTGACGATCATGCGTGATTTTCTGGAGAAAAGGATTATCACTACTCCCCTGGCTTAATGCCTCCATCAATTGACCCTGCAACCCATCGACCACGATGTGCATGGCATAACGGCGTTCAATGTTGGCATAATCAAGAAATTGCCATAATGCACCATCACCCCGCCCATCCTCCTCCGCGTGGAGCGCAGTTCGCATCCAGTCCTTGAGTTGCTGCTCGCGATAAATCCTGGTGGCAAACATGCGATAGTGTTTGCAAACCTGTTGATCGACAAGTTCAATGACCGAGGTGCTGATCGCCTCAAGTTTGTTGTTATCACTGGCGATATATTTGATGGGACCTCGAAACTCATTTCCTTCCGGCAACAATGTGACAATGTACTCAAGCACATCCTTCATGTGCGGTTTGATCTGCATGGTGAAGTTGAAAAGCTCACGTCCATGCATCTTTGCTTCGCACGAGAGTTGCTGACGCAATGCTTCATCTGGATCATGACCTTGCAAATACAGGATGTCATAGATCGTGACCAGTTTTGTGACCATGTAATCATCCAGCCCGAAGCCTGTACTTTCAGCCTGTTCGTTTTCAGGCGCCCACTGGAACATACTATGTTCAACGCCGGGTGGTGATTGAGCTGGCGCATAATGATTGCGGAAATAGGAATCAAACGTTTGATTATTTATCAAGTTTTCTGAAGGAAGATATAAATCCTGCATCGCAATCAGAAAAGGAATGATTTCGTCAACCAGTCCTTTTGATTCAATGCGCGCCATGACACGTTGATGAACTGCGGCATCCAGAGAAAGCTTTTCGACCATGCCTCTGAGCTTGGCACGCGCAACGATCGGCAGTGCCAGTTTATAAGGAATTCGTGCCGTCCATTGCCCAATATCATAAATCGTATTGGCCAGCAGCTGCCCCTCCTTGATGGTCGGCTCAACAAACGGCAGCCGCATATCCCGAATAACGCAGGAAGACAGGACAATAGCGAAAAACAAAAAAATAACCAGGATTCGCCAACGCGGTATCATGACGACAAGCGACCCCGGTTAAAAAACAAAGGTACGCAAATGACGTCACTCAAGTTGATGTGAATGATTTTCATTCTTTACCTAAATAAAGCATCGATCAGCAAAAGCAGTGCTTTTAACGCACCAATTGGGACTGCCCTCGCCACCACTATAGCTGGGAGCGTAGGTAATTACAGCAACCTCAGGGCTTTCCTTATTTTTATCTTTAAAACGATTTAACTGGGTATCCAGATTGGTGGTCATATTCTAGTTGCTTGCTGAAAGCCTTTTTTGCTGTCATCGCGCAGCTCTTCACTAAGGTTAACAGCGGTCGATGAGCCCTTAACATTGGAAACGCCAGGAGCACGGGACAAAGCGTATCGGGGGGGTCAAGTCTTACACCCTGAATTCGACAGGTAGCCGCATTCCCGCCTGTAATTTCGGGGACAGTTTACTTAACTAGCTGAAGCGAAAGGGTCAGCGTCAAACACCGTTTACGCAATTAAGGATACTGCGCCGCGAACTCCAGGGCTGGTCCTTAATCCATCCCCAGCCCGAACACCTTCTGCAGGCCATCGATGCCTTTCATCGGGTGGTCGCCCAGGTCCTGCACCGGCGCATCGATCAGGTTCGCGAATTCCTGCGAAAACAGGATGTTCGTATCCAGCGACTTGGTCAGCGATTCCAGCCGGGCGGTGCGATTCACGGCCGGGCCCATCACGGTGAAGTCGAGGCGATCGGGGGCGCCGACATTGCCGTAGATCACTTCGCCGACATTCAGGCCGACGCCGAATTCGATGGGCGGCTGTGCGTGCCGCTGGCGCTGGTGGTTCAGTGTCGCCAGCGTGTTGCAGGCGTCGAGCGCCGCGTCGATGGCGGCATTGCAGGCCGTCTGGTGGCTCGTGTTTTCGTCGATCGGGAATACGATCAGCATCGCATCGCCGATGAACCGGAGTATTTCGCCACCGCGCGCACTGACCGCGGCCGAGACGAATTCGAAATAGTCGTTGAGCATGTCCAGCAACTGCTGGGCCGGGAGCGTTTCCGTCAAATGCGTAAAGTTGCGCAGGTCGCTGAACCACAGTGCGGCGTTGATCAGGTCGGCATCGCCGCGCTGGATCATGCCGTTCAGTATCTTCCTGCCGGTGCCTTGCCCGACATAGGTGTTCATGACCGATATCGCGGTGTGACGTATCGAGTGCAACTCGAGCACCGGGGCCAGGTAATCCCGCAGGCGGTGCAGGCGCTCGACGTCGGCTGCATCAAATCCGTTCGCTTTTTTGGTGGTGAAGATGATCGCGGAAAAGGCACCGTCGCTGAGCTCGATGGGTATGCCGAGATAATCGGTATGCCCATGGCCGATCAATTCGACATAGGCCGCGTGCGGGTTTTCCGGTAAGTCGCCGAGTGGCTGGTGCAGGGTGCGATGTTCTTCGAGGATGACCTGTAGCGGGCTGCCGAGGTAGCGATCCGTGCTGCGGACGCCGTGCCGGGCGGTTGCGGTGTGGGTTGCATTGTCCGAGCTGGACCAGAAGTCCGAGTAGGCGAGCACCTGCGGATTGAGCGTGCGCACCATGATCCGCAGGCCATCGAGCGGTGCCCCGGACTCGACCAGCCGGGTCGCCAGCTCATGCGTAAAGCGATTGTTATCGCTGATCATACGACCTTTGGTGAACAACCAGTCCATGGTCGGTTGCAGCGACCAGTCTGATATTGAAGCGGGCGAAGGGTTAGTCATACTGTTTCACGCAGCTGAAGTGGCGCCTGGTTGCAAGCGCGGGGTTGAACACGGTAATGCCATATTCGCAGCAGTATACGCACATCGGCAAGTGTTCGGCGTTTCCGTTTGCGATTTACTTCAAGCCTGAAACCCGTCGAACTGCCGTCGCCATTCAATCTCTGGCAAAACACGCCGGTCGAAGCCGATGGCGCAATCAAACCCAATCCGCCCGTCAGCAAAAAGGCCGATTACATCGTCATGCGTGCCGAAATGGACCTGGTGATCTGCTTTTCCGCCTGCCCGCAGGACATCACCTCGATTTGCGGCAACAAGCCGCGTAATGCGCATTTTGAGATTCTTTGATCGATATTTTCCAGGCACCAGAATAACAGGGTCAGATCCTTAGGTTTTGCCACAAGTCGTTATGCTCACAAGTAAATAACGCCGGTATCTTTTTGTTGCTTTAGTACCCACATGTAAATACATTCAAACTCAAAGACTTGACCCCGTTATTCACTAGTAGCAGCTTTGGCTTGCAACGAAACAGGTGGGCGGGAATGATTTCAATACTGTCAAGATATACCATGGGATAGCTGGATGAGTCATCGGAATGGGAGTGTGTTATGGCGGGCGTAGCAGGAAGAGTGGCAATGGTAACGGGCGCGGGTCGTGGCATCGGGCGGGTAACGGCTGAACTGCTGCTTTCGCGTGGTGCACGGGTAATGGCGGTCGCGCGCAGCGAGCATGAATTGCAGACCCTCGGCACGGACTACGTCGTCGCGGACCTCGGCACGGAAGACGGTTGTAATCTCGCGGTGAAGGAGACACGCAAGCACCTGGGGCCGGTAGAAATTCTGGTTTGCAATCACGGTATCGGTTCGGCTCATGAGCGCGTGATCTGGGAGCAGGATGCGGAGCTTTGGCGTGAAACCATGCGCATCAATCTGGATGGCCCCTATTTCCTGTCTCGGCTTATTGTCAAAGACATGATTGAACAGGGTTACGGTCGGCTGGTGTTCACGAGTTCGACAGCCGGACAAGTGGCGGAATACGCCGGCAGCGCTTACAACAGCTCAAAACACGGTCTCCTGGGCCTGATGCGCTCGGTTGCCCAGGATGCCGGGTCGTATGGCGTGACTTCCAACGCGGTGCTGCCTGGCTGGGTGCGAACGCCAATGGCTGAGAAGTCGGCCGCGGCCGAAGCCGAAGAGCGTGGTGTCTCCACGGACGAGGTGTGGACGGAAAGAGCAGCGCTTTACCCGGCAGGCCGGGTGGTGACACCCGAAGAAGTGGCCGAGTTAATCGCCTTCCTTGCATCCGAAGAATCCAGTGGCGTCAGCGGCGAGGCAATCACCGTGGCACTGGGTAATAATTTTTAAATCCCAGACCAGCTACGGGGATTCGGTCAGGGCAAGGTCGGGTATACTGACCACGAATTTACATGGATTTAACCGATGCTAACCTTTAGATACACAATCTACGAATTATTGCAGACATGAATATTGATAAAAAAGACACTGGTCAGGGATTCAGCACTCGTGCAATACATAAAGGGCATGACCCACATCAACATCACGGTGCGCTCAATCCCCCGGTCTATCTAAATGCAACCTTCGCTTTTGAATCCACCGAGCAGGGACAAAAACGATTTTTGGGTGAGGAGCCCGGTTACATTTATTCTCGCGTAGGTAATCCAACCGAGACGGTTCTGGAGGAGAAACTAGCGAACCTCGAAGGAGGAGAGGCTGCACTTGCCGTAGCGTCCGGCATGGGTGCGATTACCTCCCTGATATGGTCCTACGTTGAACCTGGTGATGAAATCGTAATCGATAAAACGCTGTACGGATGCACTTTTTCCTTCTTTTCCGAGGGCATAAAGAAATTCGGCGTTGAACCGCGTTTTGTCGACTTTACCCAGCCAGCTGAGCTGCAACAGGTGCTCAGTAGCAAGACCCGGTTTCTGTTTTTTGAAACGCCCTCCAACCCGAACATGCGTATCATCGATATCGCGAAGGTCTGTGATATGGCGCACGAGATCGGGGCCAGGGTAATAGTCGATAACACCTATTGCACCCCCTACCTGCAGAGACCCATCGAAATGGGTGCTGATTTTGTGGTGCATTCGCTGACGAAATATCTCAGCGGCCATGGTGACCTTGTCTCCGGTGCGATCATCGGGCCAGGCGAAGACATCCAGCATGTCCATCATTTCGGTGTCAAGCACATGACTGGCGCAGTTATTTCTCCCTTCGACGCTTATCTCACCATCCGGGGTTTGAAGACGCTGGAAATTAGAATGGATCGGCATTGCCAAACCGCGCAAAAACTCGCCGAAGCGATTGAACAGCATCCTGGCGTGGAGCAAATTTACTACCCGGGTCTGGTATCTCATCCCCAACACGAACTGGCAAAGATCCAGATGCATAAATTTGGCGGCATGATCGCTTTCGAGTTGAAAGGGGGTTACGAAGCCGGGATACGCTTTATGGACGGCGTGCAACTGGCGATGCGTGCTGTCAGTCTGGGAGAGGCGGAAACACTAGTGCAACATCCAGCCAGTATGACCCACATTACCTACCCACCGGAAATACGGATGCAACATGGTATCAGCGAGGGCCTGATACGCATATCCGTAGGTCTTGAAAACCTGGATGACCTGATGACGGATATCCAGCAAGCCCTGGACAAGAGTGCGTGAAAACAGAGTTTGAATCATAGCTGTCGGAACGAGTAGGTAAGGAATCCAGGGAGATCGTAAGGGATCGTAAGGGACACACACTTCTATTTCTGCGAACCGCTATTTCAAAAACCGGGACAGATCTATTTATCACGAAAACCGGGACAGATCTATTTATCACGAAAACCGGGACAGATCTATTTATCACGAAAACCGCGAAAACCGGGACAGATTTATTTAATCGTAAAGGTCGCTAAATCATAAATAGATCTGTCCCGGTTTTTATAAATATATGTCATAAATATATCTGTCCCATTATTTAAAACTACCACTTCGATTCAACCGGAAATCCAGACCTTCATCGCTTTTAACCCGTCAGGGAGGGTTGCACGGCTTTCAGCATGTTGGCAGCCATTTGCATTTTTTCCGACTTTTCCTGCTGACGGGCGATCGGGCCATCGATGAATAAGCTCGCCAGGCCATGTACTGCTGACCAGGCCAATAACTCCTGCGGACTAAAGGCGGCATGGTCATCATCCGGCAAGGTGTCGGCGAATCCCCCGCGCAGATGATCGCCAAGCCTTCTGGTCGCTTCGAGATACACGGGATCGTTGGAATAGATACCTTCTTCGTACCACATGGCGCGGAAGAAAGCTGGTTTGTCGAGCGCAAATTCAATGTAGGCGAGGCCGACCGCTCGAAAAGAATCGGCGCCCTCGAGTCGCGCGCGCTCCGCCGTTGCCAGCATGTGGTCCGAAAGATCATTTAATGCGCGAGCTGCAAATGCGGTAATCAACGCGCGCTTGTCGGCATAGTGACGAAATGCCGATGATGGAGCGACACCGGCAAGTTTGGCACAGCCACGCAGGGTAACGGCTTCGAGACCGAACTGGCTTGCCAATTCGTCCACCGCATCCAGTAATGACTCGGCCAGGTTGCCATGATGGTAGCCGCGTTTTTGCTTGCGTTTGAAGCTCATTTCTCGAGAACGCCCCTTGTTATGTGGACAGTGTTCACTTTATTTTCTGATTTTACTTGAAATCTATATAAATATAGGCATATTATATGCGAACGTTGTTCACATAAGTCAACCAATTTTTAACCCGGCAGGACAAGAACACTGCCTAAACAGTCGATTCAGGAGATCGAAATGACATCTTCAACCGCCACAATGAATAACAATGGAAATCACGATAGGGGCAGCGGATGCTGCGGATTCGGCGCTAGCGCCAACTGGTCCGTCACCAACATCGTTGCCATGGTTATCGGATTTGTGCTGTTCTGGCCAATCGGCCTGTTCATTCTGTACTGGATTTTCAAGGGCCGTAACGTAATGGACATGCGCAGTCACCTCGCTGAAAAATGGCGCCGATTCAAAGGCAATGATGCCACTGAGGCAAGTGGAACGGACAACCAGATTTTCAACGAATATCAGCAGACGCAATTCGATCGTATTCGCGAAATCAAGGATGAAATCAAGGAACGTGCACGCCGCTTTACCGATTTCCGATCCGATGCGAAACGTCGTGCCGACGAGGAGGAGTTTCGTCGCTTTATGGACGACTCGCCATCCCAAAAATAGACCTCCCTGCCAGGTCCTGCAGTCCGGCTTAGCAACCCCCATAAAAGGGTGCCGCGTTGTATCTTCGGCACCCTTTTCCCAGTCCCAAATAGTGGATTGGGATAGGGATAACCGGGGATAGCCGGGGATAACCGGGACAGATTTATTTAATCGCTCGTCCATAAATAGATCTGTCCCGGTTTCTACGGTTTCTAGTCAGTAAACGCGGTGTCGACAGGGACAGACACTTTCTATCACATTCGTAGTTCGAAGTCGGTGGCGGGCGATTCGACCCCGTTCGCAATGACCGCGACGCGGTGTATCCCCGGGTAGTAAACCCGGGTAGTGATCGGCCGGATCGGATGACGGCGTTCGATTCTCAGGACTTCGCCCGCTGCGAGTTCACGCTCGCTGATTTTGAACACCTTTTTGGTATGATCGCCGTTTTTCTTTAGGTGATGAACGGCGTACTCGAGACGCAGTTTCAGCGAGCTTGTCCCGGTATTTTCAAGCACGAACGAAAATTCGAGACTGTCGCCGAACTCCACTGCTGGCGTTGAAACCTCGAAATCACGGGTGAGAAAACCCTCGAGACGATAACCGAACATCGCCATGACGCGTGGCTCTGCCTGTTTCAGCAGCGTGCGGCAGGCGTGCTTGAGCAGGGCATCAGTTTCGGGGCCAAGGCCTTGCCAGGCGCGCAGTCGTTCGACCACGAAATCGGGATTGTCCTTCGAGATATCGTTCAAGTTGTTGGCGACGCTGCGGCGTACGGTTTCACTTGGGTCCTGACGCAGATTTTCGAGAATCGGCAGCAGTGGGGCCGGGTTCAGTTTCAGC
Source organism: uncultured Gammaproteobacteria bacterium (assembly GCA_963768295.1). Taxonomy (GTDB): domain Bacteria; phylum Pseudomonadota; class Gammaproteobacteria. The sequence continues at coordinate 96,802 of CAVYHN010000024.1, forward strand.
GCCGGCAAGGCCATCGCCCATGGCAGGCGCGGACGCGAACCTTCACTGGCGAGGCGCCTCACCCAGTGGTTGTCGTGTGTCGACCAGTCGACCATGCGCTCGATCATACGCGCGCCGTATTTCTGGATGAACGGGCGCACCGCAAATTCGCAGCTGGTGAATTGCGTGACCTGTTCGAAACTGTCGATCGAGGTTTCGAAGTGGTCGAGCCCGTGGGTTTCGATGTACTCGGGCAGGAACATGAACTCGAAACCCTGTTCCGAGATGCCGGCACCTTTAAGGTCGCCTACGAAGCGGCAAAGGCTCTGCGCACCGGCTTCGAAATCGCCGGGCAGGAATTCAGCAATCGCCTCGATGGTGTGTGACATACGCTGCTTCAGTTCCATTGCCGCAAATTCCGGGTTGAAAATCCGCGCCAGGAAACGCGCCCGATCGAAACCTTCGAGCGATGTTTCCATCACGTCGCAGAGGCGCTCGTAAAATTCTGCGGAGTAAACGTCCTTGAGTAAATTGCTCATCGTTTGGGCCAGGTCAATGGGTTGAAATTCCGCCTAGAATAGCAGCCGCAGGAAAACGATCAAAAGTCCCGTAATCCGTAGCACGGAATTATGATTAGCCCAAAAATTCGACCGCTAAACTGAAACAGGTATACCGTCTCCGGATTTTCGGAACCCCTGTTGCCTAGCGGGATCGCGTCCTTATCTGGTCATATGTCAGAAACATATAATGCGCATTTTTATCTTTTTTCCTATTGCCGTCATCCCTTATCAGGAGCACCAGGTCGTTACCGTTCCAGCGGATCGGACTGACGCCCTCTCCCCGTCTTATCGCGGTCGCGGGAACCGGGACCTCTATCGGTACAGGCTCATTCCCAGCCCCTCCGTTCCAGAACCATAGACCGAAATTCAGGGAGCGGGCGCGGCTGGTCGGACCGGAGATGATGAGGAAGCCCTCGAGCCGAGGGTCGTAAGCCATGCCCCGTACGCCGTCACCCTTCATGTCGAGCAAGATCATTTCGGGACCGATTACGGCCCGAGCGCCGCTCTCGAACAGGTCCCGTGGATTTTCGAGCCGCACCAGCACGGCCTTGCCATCTGCCTGCGGACTGCGAAATCCGATGAGCATTGCTCGCTCATCCCGGTCAAAGGAGAGTCCTTCGATGTTGAAGCCGCCCGCATTCTTGACGTCGGTAATCGCGGTGGACTCGGCAAGGAGTGGATGCGCGGCGGCGATGTCTGACTTCAGATTGCCGTAAGCTACCATCTCCCTGGGTTCATTCCCGTCCAGCCTGAAGCGGATGAACTGTTCCCGTTGTGCATAAACCTTGCCGTCCTTTTCCCGCGAGTGCGAGGTGATGGCGTAAACGAAGCCGTCGTTATCGACCGCTATGCCTTCAAAGTCGTCGGGTAACCGGGGGTTTTTCTGGTCCAGAATCGGCGTGAAAAAAGTTTCGGCGTCGAGACGCTCCACCTCGAAGCTGCCGTCTCCCTGAATGGTCAGGATTGCCACGGCGTGCGCCATTTCATCCTCGACAACAAAGACGCGGCCGTCCGGCAGCTGCTCGGCCGCCGAGGGCTCATAGATGCCCTTTATCTCATGGAACTCTGAAAAAATCGGAAATGGTTGCTTGATTGCCATTGTTTGTTCGGTACAGGCCGGTCAGTTGATTAAGAGCGCAAGCGCTGATAACAAGTGTATCGGCGTCGAGCCGCTCCACCTCGAAGCTGCCGTCTCCCTGAATGGTCAGGATTGCCACGGCGTGCGCCATTTCATCCTCGACAACAAAGACGCGGCCGTCCGGCAGTTGCTCGGCCGCCGAGGGCTCATAGATGCCCTTTATCTCATGGAACTCTGAAAAAATCGGAAATGGTTGCTTGATTGCCATTGTTTGTTCGGTACAGGCCGGTTAGTTGATTAAGAGCGCATGCGCTGATAACAAGTGTATCCCGTTGGGCCGGTGCTGCAACCGCCGGGAAACCGTTGCGTCACGTTTCACGATCCAGGAAAGGTATTCCGGGAACACAAGTTTGAGGGGCCACACGCTCTGTATATAAATTTGTTCGCTGTCACAGAAATTATCACGATTTTGCTTATATTTAACGTCGTCAGATAACTTGATATGCCAGATATGGAAGAAGACGAAGACAAAACGGAAATTCAGACCAGGAAAGACAAGAAACTATTAATGAAGGAACTGTTCGGCGAAGACTTTGAAGACGACACGGAGTCGGATACAGAACTCGATATCACCAGGACCGAATAAGCTTTCTCGGCACCCCATGGTCCCGGTTTTCACCGTATTACTTTTTCCGAGGAGCAGGCCGGTTTTTCGGCCGGTCGTAGGCCCACGGCATGGCACGCTCGTAAGCAATCGCCGCCCTGAAAACACTGGCGTCTTCATAGGCAGGCCCGACGATCTGAATGCCGGTCGGTACGCCGTTGCTCGCGAAACCGGACGGTACCGACAGGACCGGGCAGCGGCTCAGCATATTGAACGGATAAGTCATGCACCAGGCCAGCGCGTCCGGCATGGCCTTGCCGTCCGCTTTCCAGCTGTCGTAGTCGAGGCTGGCGTTCGCCAGCAGTGCCGGCTTTGCCAGCGTGGGACAGACGAACACGTCGTAACCGCGCATCAGGTCACCGAAATAGTCGTACATGTCGCAGGCGGTGGCGAGCGATGCGACGAAATCGGTCGCCTTCGATTTCCTGCCCTGCTCGATGAAGGCGCGCGCGTAGTCGGTCAGCAGTTCGCGTTTTCCTTTCTTCAGGTAATCCGCACAGCTCGCCCCGAACAGGTGTAACAGATAGTTCCAGGCGGCGCGGGCGGATTCTTCCGTCCAGGGCACCTGGACCTCCTCGACCTTGCAGCCCATGTCGCGAAACGCCTCGACGGCGCGCAGCGTGTTTTCGCGCACCGCCTTGTCCACCTTGAAGTATCCGAGGTCGAGTGAATAAGCGACCCGTGCGCCGCGCATGGACTTGTGCTTTTCAGGAATGCGAACCCTGGGTTTAAGCGATGCGATGTCGGAATGATGCGGCCCGGCAATGACGTTTTGCATCAACGCCGTATCCGCCACGGTGCGTGCCAGCGGCCCCTCGTGACAGTAGAAATCCAGGTTGAACAGCTGCATTTCCGGGACCCGCCCATACGGCGGCTTGAAGCCGACCACGCCGCAGCAGGAGGCCGGAATGCGGATCGAGCCGGCGATGTCCGAGCCGGTGGCAAGCAGCGTTGTCCCCGCAGCCAGCGCCGCGGCAGAACCGCCCGACGAGCCGCCCGGCGTGTAGCGCGGGTTCCAGGGATTGCGCGTCACGCCGTGAATGCGGGTATGCGTAACGGCGGCACAGCTGAATTCCGGTGTCGCCGTGCGCGCGTGGCAAATGGCGCCCGCATCGAACAGGCGCTGGGCGAACACGGCCGTTTGCTCCGCCACGTCGTGCTTGTGCACCAGTGAACCGGAGGTGATGGGGTCGCCCTTGACCGGCACCTCGTCCTTGACCGCGAGCGGCAATCCCTCGAGCGCGCGCAGCCGGGCGCCCTTGCGCATGTATTTCGCCTCCGCCTTTCTTGCCTGCTCGAGGGCGCGCTCGTAAAACGTCGCCGTGAACGCGTTGATGCCTGGCTCCATCCGCTCGGCGCGCTTGATGATGGCCTGCATCAGCTCGACCGGTGAGAGCTCGCGGCGCCTGAAGCGATCCAGCGCCTCGGTCGCCGACAGGTAACAGATGTCCTGGTAACTCATGATGTCATCCCCGCGTAACCGTCTCACGAAATAGGGGACCTATCATCTCAACATTCACGGCCGCCGACAAATCCGCGGCGATTCATAAGACTAAAGAGTGTCTGTCCCGAATGGCACTCTGAGTTCTCTCTAAGATAACAAATTTAACGAGTCACCGAATCGTCGGACCGCCCGGCCGCAGAGCCGGGATCTCACAACGGTGGCACGCCTACAAGATCCCTGCTTTCGCAGGGATGACATCCTTAACTTTGTGTCATTAGTGTCTGTCCCTGAGTTCTCTGAGTACTATAGTTTGCGTACTATGTTATTTAGGTACTATAAGTACCTAAACTTAAACAATTATAAACTATTTCTTTGACCTGGTTTATTTATTGTTGTAATTTGGTACTGTGAGTACCAAAATCGAATCAAAAATAAACACCCTGCTCAACTCTCAACCCTCGGGAGTTGTCTTTTCTTCTTCGTGGCTAAAAAACCACGGCTATAGCCTGGATTTGCAAAAGCGTTACAGAAAGAGTCGGTGGTTTGAATCCATAGGCACAGGGGCGATGATACGCCGGTTTGATCAGGTGGATTATCTCGGTGGCATCTATGCCTTGCAGTCACAGCTGGGCAAAACCATACATCCCGCAGGTAAAACTGCTTTGTCCATGCAGGGAAAATCGCATTATCTGGAGCTCTCTACAAAACGGGTTCAGCTCTTCGGCAGTCAAAACGAAAATCTACCCCAGTGGTTCAAGAATCGGGATTGGAAAGTCAGTGTGAACTATAAGCCCACTAATTTTTTGCCAGCTGACCTTGGGTTGGTTGAAGTAGAGCACAAAAACTTCAACGTAAAAGTATCAAGCCCCGCAAGGGCCATCATGGAGTGTCTGTATCTCGCGCCCAGGTCACAGCCGCTACAGGAAACCTTTGAATTGATGGAAGGTCTGAACAACATGCGACCGGCATTGACGCAGCAATTACTCGAAACCTGCAGATCGGTTAAGGTAAAGCGCTTGTTTTTGTTTATGGCAGACAAGGCTGGTCATGACTGGCTAAGTTATCTGAATCTGGAAAAAATCGATTTGGGGTCGGGCAAACGAAGCATCGTAAAAGACGGTGTATATGTGCCCCGATACCAAATAACAATCCCGAAGGAACTGGGAGAAACAATGTGAACGATGCCTATAAGCAGCAAGTAAGACTGCTGCTTGACGTGTTGCCCGAGGTCGCCAAAGAAAGCTGCCTGGCGATGCATGGCGGCACAGCGATCAATCTGTTTGTCCGGGATATGCCGCGTTTGTCTATAGATATAGACCTGACTTTTGTCGAACTGGGTGAACGGGAAGAGGCGATCAATGCCATTAATGAAGCCCTGGTACGAATCAAAAAACGTATTGAAGCTCTGCGCCCCGCGGCCCAGATTGAGCACAATGCCAATGCTTGCAAACTGCGGGTTTCCGACCAGGGGGTGCTGGTTAAGATCGAGGTCAACATGATCGCACGTGGCTTGCTCGGTGAAGCCTCGAAGCTGCAGCTTTGTGCCGCGGCCCAGGAACAATACGAGGTTTTTTGTGCTGTTCCAGTCGTACCTGTCGGGCAACTCTACGGTGGCAAACTTTGTGCTGCTCTGGATCGGCAACATCCCAGGGATTTATTCGACGTGAGGTTGCTGTTAGATAGCGAGGGCTTTAATGATTACGTCAAGCATGGTTTTATCTACGCACTAGTCTCCAGTAACCGGCCAACGCATGAATTACTTTCTCCCAACCTGATCGATCAATCAACTGCATTCACCAATCAGTTTGAAGGGATGTCCCGGATGAAATTTACCTATGAAGACTTCGAAAATACACGCTTCGAACTCATTCAGGCTATCGAAAAACAACTTGATGATAATGATAAGTCATTTCTGTTGAGCTTCAATCGACTGGAGCCTGACTGGTCTATTTATGATTTTCAGGAATATCCGTCCGTGAAATGGAAAATTCAGAACCTGACAAAGCTCCATCGCAGTAACCTGGAGAAATATCGGCAACAGCTTGACGCACTTCAGGCAATAACAGGATAATTACCGCCAGAATATCGACAGGGATAGACACTTCCAGCGGA